>NZ_JBQUYX010000008.1:0-347679 GCF_056314145.1 Aquabacter sp. DMC10
GAATTGCTGCCATGGGCGTGGAAAGCGGGAAATCCCGTCAAGAGCTGACATCAGTGCAGCCCCCGGACGGATACGGTCGTGGTTGTTGTCCTGCGCCTCCTTGCTCGCCAAGGAACGCCACAGCCCGACACCATGCGAAAGCGGGTCACCCTGCTCATGGCGCCCTCCGCGATGGCAACGGTGCAGCGAAAAGCGCGTCGGAGCGCGGCGCGAGGAGCGCGGCATCGGCTGTATTGCTGCGCGCGGGCGGCGGGGCGAACAGCGGCGCCTCGCGCCAGCTTTGTGCCATTGGGCGCACCGATGCGGTGGCGCCGGCTGCAGACTCTTTGTCGAGGTTCGGCACCAGAGCCGCGATGTATGTGCGCGTCTCCGGCGGCAGCGGCTTGCCGGCAAGCGAGGCCTCATAGCGCGCAGGCCCGGCATTGTAGGCCGCGAGCATGGCGCGGATGCTGCCATAGCGGTCATGGAGCTGGCGCAGATAGGCGGTGCCGGCGAGGATGTTGTCGCGCGGGTCGAACGGATCGGCGCCGAGGCCGTGATGGATGCGAAGCTCGTCCCAGGTCACGGGCACGATCTGCATCAGACCCATGGCACCGGCCGGTGAGACGGCGCGCGGATCGCCGCCGCTCTCGGCTTGCATGACCGCACGGATCCAGCTGGCCGGAAGCTCGAAGCGCTGCGCAGCCTCGTCGATAAAGGCGGCGTAGGATGTGACGGAATACGCCACGGTCGGCATCGTGGTTTGCGCGGTGGTAGGGTCAGGCGACGCACCGCCGATCAGCAGTCCGGATGCGAGGAAGAGCGCGGCGCGACGCATGTCAGCGCACCGCCGCGCGCCAGATGAAGTTGCCGTCGCCCGCTTCATCCGTGAGGAGTGGCATCGCACGGCCGATGACGGTCGTAGCTAGTATCGGTCCGAAGTAACGGCCGTCGAGACTGTCGCCGACGTCCGGGTTCATCAGGAACAGATGACCGGGAGCAATACGCCGGCAGCCCTGCCAGACCGGCAGATCGCGCCCCAAGCGATCGCGCCGAAGGGCTTCACCAAGCGGCACGCCATCGACGGTGATGGCGTCACTGACGCGGCAGACAACCTGCCCCGGAAGCCCCATCACGCGCTTCAGCAGCGGTGTGCCTTCGCCGATATAGCCACGTGCGATGAGGAACGCGGCGAGCGGCGGCGGTGGCATCACCGCCACCAGATCGGTGATCTCGAGAGCATCGGCCGGCTCGAGAGCATAGAGCCCGATAGGCACGCTCTCCGAGACGTTCCAGATCAATTTGAGCGGCGTCGGCAGCGTGGCGGCATAGGCCACACCGACGCTGGCGACCGTCGTCATGATCACATTGGCGGCGCGGTTCATTGTCCGCACTCCCGCCGCTTCAGCCACGCCTGATGGCGCTCTATCGTGTAGGCGCGCGGCTCGAACCCGACGCTGGTGCGGTGGGCGACATGCCCCCAGTGATCAGGGGCGACGGTTGCCCCATCGATGCCGATCGCTTCGATGGCGTCGATATGCTGCAGGATTTTCTCGACCTTCGGCCAGCCATCCACCCGCAGCAGGATCTCGCCGCCGGGCCGAACGAAGGGCAGCGTCTGGTAGCCTTCGCCCGGCGCCACGCAGCGCACGATGTCGAGGCGGGAGGCCACCGTGCCGAAGTCGTTCGATGCCCACCGGACAAAGGCGAAGATGCAGCCGGGAGGGAAAGAGAGGATGCGCCGCCGACGATCCAGAACCTGCTCATGTGCGTGATGGCCGAAGCGGATCCAGTTCTCGATCCGCTTGTCGATATGGGTCAGCTCGACATGGGTCAGGGCATCGGATGGGGGACTGGACGGGGATGCCGTGCTTGCCGCACGGGGTGCAAACGCCGCGCTCATGGCTGGTCTCCAGATTGGGGAGGGAATGCACGCGCGAGCAGGTCGCGCAGCATCTCGGCGACGGTGACGCCGCGCCGGAAGGCAGCGACCTTGATCCGGCCGCGCAGGTCGGGCGTCACATCGATGGTGAGGCGCGCAGTGAACGCGGCGCCGGGACGGCGTTCGGCGCAGACATCTGCCGCCTTCACCCAATGCTCGGGATCGGCCGGTCGGGAGGTAAAGTCGCGGCGGATCGGACGTTCGCTCATGGCGAGGATCTCCCGACCTCGAGACCGTCGATCTCCGCAGTCACCGCAGCGATCTCCCGCGTGGCCGGCCCTGCATCGTCGCGCTCGAAGACGAGACGTCCGGATTGCGCGGCCGCCGCAAAGGCGATGCGCTGTCCGACGGTGCTGGCGAGCACCGGAGGATCGTGGTCGGCCAGCGTCCGCGCCGTCTCGCGGGCGAGAACCGTGCGCGCGCCGCAGCGGTTCAGGACGAACCGGACCAGCATCTCCGGGCGGTAGATCCGCGCCTCGCGGATCAGCGCCAGCATCTCGGCCGATGCCCAACCGTCAAAGGGCGAGGGCTGCACCGGGATCAGCACCAGATCGGCGGCGAGCAACGCCGAGCGCATCAGCCCTGCGACGCGGGGCGGTCCATCGATGACGATGTGATCGGCGTCGCGCCCGAGCGCCGGCGCCTCCCGGTGCAGCGTATCGCGTGCAAGCCCGACGACACCGAACAGCCGTGGCAGGCCCTCGCGGCTGCGCTGCTGCGACCAGTCGAGGCTGGAGCCTTGCGGATCAGCGTCGATCAGGGTGATCCGCTGTCCCTGCCGGGCCCATTGTCCGGCGAGATGCAGCGCCAGCGTCGTCTTGCCGACCCCGCCCTTCTGGTTGAGGAGCGCGATGATCATCGATGCCCCCTCGAGCGAGGGGGCGTCTGTGAGACGCTGTCAGGCGGCGTCTTTCCCGGCCACTTCGCCCCCAGTCGGGGCTGATCGACGGCGCGCGCAAAAGCGCTCGCGCGCCTCTTAAGGTTAGATTCTGAGTTAGACTCTAAGTTAAGGGCGAGATTTCCTGATTTAGGACAGTGGGTTAAGGCCTGTTTTGGTTCCTGATAGCACGAGGCACCGGTTCCCGATGGCACGATAGTCCGGGTTCCCGATAGCACGAGGCTATCCACAGGCTGTCCACAGGGGGCGGCTGGCTCGAAGGCGAGCAGCAGCCGGCCGCTGACCTCGACCTCGACGAACAGCATGTAGCCGGGAAGCGGCTGGCGCCGGATCAGATCCCTGAGTTCGAAGGCGAAGCGCTTGAACGGCGACAGGCTGCCGGACTTCTGGTGCAGGTGCCGGAAATCGAACCGCCACCCATCCTGTTGTCGCCCGCCATGCTTGCGCACCAGCCGGTAGAGCCAGCGCTCCAGTCCGCCCGTCAGCCCGAAATAGGCCCGGTCGATGGTGAGCACGAGCGCGTCGTCGAGCACGGCGCGGTAGAACCAGTCCGGCAGGATGAGGTCGACGCCATCGGGCCGGCCGTTGCGGTCGGTGCGCTCCTGCCATTCATTGATCCAGGAGAAGCGGTGCCGGCGTCCCTCTGCCGGCTGGCGGAGGGTGGTCGAGACCGTCGTGGATTGGAGACGGTCGAGCGCGGCCTTGAGGCGCTGATAATCCCGCAGCGAGGTGCCGCGCCCGACAAAGGTGAGGATCTCATACGGCGTCGCCGCCATCAGGCGCGAGGTGCGCAACCCCGCGTCGCGCGCCTCGACGATCTGGCTCGCGGCCCAGATGAGAATGTCGGCGTCCCAGATCGTCGCCATGCCGTGGTCGGGCACGGCCTCGACCCGGATGGCGATGCTGCCGGTCCGAAAATCGATCGGCGCGACGCGCGGTGTCTTGGAGAGGGAGAAGAAGGGATAGGCCATGAGATCCTGCGCATCTCGTGGCGCGAAGTCGCCTGGCAGTGCGCGGAACAGATCCAGCTGTCCGCGCTCCGAGAGGCTGTGATGCCGCGCCGCCATGGGGAGCGGTCAGCGCGCGGCGCGGCCGGCGAACGAACCTGCGGCAAGCGCATGGCGCTTGGCCGGAAGGACTGTGCCGCGCGGATCGGAGGTCGAGGTGACCGCCCCGCGATCGGTCCAGGCCTGCAGGTCGTCAATGGAATAGACGACGCGTCCGCCCAGCTTGCGATAGGCGGGACCGGTGCCGTAGGTGCGATGTTTCTCCAGCGTGCGGGCCGACAGGCTGAGAAACGCAGCAGCTTCCTTGGTGCGCAGGTAGCGCGGCGGGAGGGTGGCGAGATCGGGTCGCATGGAGCGGGCCTCCGTGGGCGTGGCGGGTGCCGCCGGAGTGCGGCGGCGGACGGTGACCACGGTGGCGGAGGAGGAATGTCGGGAGGGATGGGGAAGAATGGGGCGCTAAAATCCCCACCCCTCACGACCGGCGACGGTGGCGGAACAGCCGCAGATAGCCGCCGGCGATCAGGCCGGTGCCGCCTTCCACGAGGCCGATGACGCGGTCGCGCAGGGGAGACGTCTTCCAGGGATCGGCCGCGACACGCTCTGTGCCGAAGATGGCCTCCGCGATGGCACGGTAGCTCGCGCCCCGGTTTCGTCCGTCGCAGGCTTGAAGCATCAGACGCAGGCGCCCGCGCTGCTGGCGGGTCAGTCGGGTGTCGGGTGGCACGGGTTTCCCACGCTGCGCATGCCAGAGGCGATTCAGAGCCTCGATGCGGCCGGGGATATCGTCGTCGAAGGGGATCAGGGCGGCGATCGATGCGCCCGGTTCAACGCCGGGAAGCAGAAGGTACGGCGGCGCCGCGTGATCAGGTGGTTCGGCAGGCACATCGTGGGGTGCCGTGCCCGTGCTCAGCAGATGGTCGGGAAGCTCGGTGAGGACGGTGACGGCCGGATTGATCCGCGGGGACCAGTGGACGGGCTGACGGGTCGCGGGGAGCGAGGGTTTCGCGGGGACATCGCAACCCCCAGAGACGTTCGGCCTCTGCCGGGAGAGGTGCATCCGCTCTCTCGGCGCCCACAAGGTCCCGATACGCCTGCTGGTAGGATGGATCCCGCCTCAGGCACTCCCAGGCCAATCCCTCTACCGAGAGATCATCGAAATAGTCGTAGGTCCGACTGTCTCGCCAGCGCGACGTATCGGGCTTCATGAGCGACTCCCAGACGGTGCATGCCGTGGGGTCATCAATTGAAGATTGTATTGCCGGGCAGAACTCACCTCACAGGCAACAGGTGATGCGTCGCACGCATCACCTGGACAGCGGCGCTTCAGTTCACGCGATGTGGGAGCAGATCGCGATAGCCTGTCTGGGCGAGCCAGCGGGCGCGCTCCAGATGGCTGTCATGCACCGCGCGGGCGCGGGCAGGCTCCTGCGCCGGATCAATCCCGAACAGAACGACCACCACTTCCTGCCAGTCGGCTCCCTCAGTGGTCGCGTCGAGGAGGCGCATATAGAGCTTGATATGGGTGCGGTCATAGGCGGTCAGTTCCTGACCGGACGGCGCCTTATCATCAAACGCCTTGGCCACGTCCATCCCCCGCAGGCTGCCGTTTCTTCTGTCGCAAACCAAGCCGTCGGCGACGGCGTGGGGCTGCAATTTGGGATCATTCTATCATGCGTGCTCATAAAGCCGAACGCTGCGTCGCCGGTGCGCACACCTGATCCACGGTCTCTTTGGCACTGACGATGCGAGGCACTCGGCGACCGCTGCCTGACCGTGGCGAGTGCGATGTAGAGAATACTCCGTGGTGAAATACTCATCAAGCGACTGCTCTCTCGGTCATGGAGATCCGAGAGGTGTTCGCGCGCAATCTGAAGGCCTTGCGGCTGGCCAAGGGGCTGTCGCAGGAGGAGCTTGCGCACCTCGCGGACATTGATCGCACCTATATCAGCTCGCTCGAGCGGTGCGTTTACAACGCCAGTATCGATGTGGTGCAGCGGCTCGCTTCGGTTCTCGGCGTCGAGGCCTCCGACCTGCTCCTGCGTCGGCCGACAGGCACGACCGAGACCGATCTCGAGGACGGCAAGTAGGGCTCGATTTTAGCCATCGCGAAATTCGCTGCTTGCCGATGGAGTGCGTCCCCGGCGTCGGTGGCCGGGGACGCGGCCCGCACGTCAGTCGCTGCGGCGCCCGTTGGGGCGGGACCAGATGAGGGAGAAATTCTCGCCGTCCTCGTCGTCGAAGAGGTTGGCGTAGATGGCGGCGGTGAAGCTCGGATCGTCGAGCTTGAGGCCCAGATAGTCGCGGCCCTCGGTGGAGCGCTTGGACCAGGCGGCCCCGATCTCGGCGCGGCCGACCAGGACCCGGTGGCTGGGGGCGTTCTCGCCGGTGGCGCGGGTGTCGGGGACGATGCGCACGCCCCGGGCCTGCACGCCGAGGGTCACGATGTCGCCGGTGAACTCGTTGGTGCCGGTCTTCTTGAAGGTGCCGATGGTGGCCATGTTCCGTCTCCGTCCTGTCTTCTGAGCCCGCACCATTGCGGCCTCGATGGCGATCGGGAGGCCGAAGGCGAGCGGCGCCACATCGCCTCGGGGTCCCCGTCGCGCTGGCGCGATGGGGTGAGGATTGCGACCGCAGCACAGCGGAGGACGGCGCAGGCGCGACTTTGTTGCTGCGCGAGGAATGACGGCGATCCGGGGTCCCCGCGTAGCGCGCGGGGTGGGCGTCGGCAGGGGAAGAAAGTCGGGACCAGCCGTTGTGGCATAGGCGCTCGAGGCGCAGCCGTCCTTCGGCCAGATCAGGCCATTGAAGAGGCCGTCTGGAGCGGGCACGGACGGATGGATGACGGAGAGGTAGTGGCCCTCGCGCCGGCTATAGCGACCCGACCGGCGAGCATCGGCGGACGATACCCTGAGCTTGGCCAATCTGCGCATTCCCCGACCCCCGCGCCAACGTCGCGAATGCTCAGCCCCGAGAGGTCTTTCGGCTGCGACGCGGCCGCCGTCCTCCACGCGCACCAATCTTGCCGCATTAGAGGGCGAAGCCGGCGCGCCGGATCTCCGCTCCCTCCCGGCCCAGCCGGTTGACGCGGACGATATGCCGTTTGCTGTCCGGTGCGCCGAACGGCTATCGCGGCGTCAGGGAGGGGAGCTGTGCCCGTCAGAAGGGCGGAACGCCTTCCTTTCGGTGATCCGCACGAAGGCGACAATGCCAACCACGCCGGCTCCGAGGATCGAAAACACCATCTGCCACGTCTGCGAGGGCATGGTGTGCTTCACGATGCCATGGGTGGCGTGGAAGCCCACCACCGCGGCCGGGACGACGAATGCGGCGGCGATGAGCAGGCGCGCCCAGATCGGGCGGACGATCGCGAACAGGAACTGGCCGAGGCCGTAAGTCAGGCCAGCGGCGGCAAGGCCGACAACAAGAACGCCGAGCCATCCGGCGCCGGTGCCATAGGCCCATGTGCCCGCCGTGATGCCCGCAAACAGCGGCAACGCGAATACCGCCAGCGTGAAGAGCAGCCAGCAGAGGAATGCGATCGTCGCCATGCTGAGGAGAATGCCGATGAAGATCATGGGGGCGGCTCCATAAAATCAGATCGATGCGCCTCCACCACCTCAGTCACACCGGCACGATGGGCAGAGTTGGCAGCAGTCTCGGTGTGGACGCGACCGGCCACCATTCACAGCCGCCTTTTCGGCTGCTCATGATGGGAAGGGGTCGATTTCGCGGACGATTGCGGCTTCGTCGCCGTCATATTCGGCAGCCGGGGTGACGGAGAGCGTGCCGTCGCCGGCGCGGAAGATGACGACGGTGGCCATCAGGGTGGTGGCGAGGCTGAAGGCGAAGGCGTGAGCGATCTGGGCGGACATCGACCTGGCTCCTGCGCGAGCGGAGGTCCATCCCCCGCTGACAGGCGCCCGAAAGGGCCGGCCGTTGGCCGCGATCACCGCGTCAGGCGCAGCCGGAGCGGCGACACGCACAGCGTAGTCCGACCCTTCATGGGTTGATGGCGTCAGGCCATCGGCTGGACCCAAGGATCAGCGTCGTGAAGCGGGGGTGGTCGTCCGGTCAGGAGACCTTGATGGCGGTTTGCTGTGCAGGTCGCTTCCGCCGGGTTGCGAGGTGCAACACGTGCTGCCTGTGGGAAGCCGTCAGCGTTGCATGTTCCACGGATTGATGACCGCCACACCAGCGGCGTCGAACGCGCTGGTATCCCGCGTGGCCACCACGAAGCCTCTGGAGGCCGCGATCGCGGCGATGTAACCGTCGGGCGTCGGAAAGCCCTTGCCGGCCGCACGCGCCTTCACGGCGAGGTCGGCATAGCGTCGTGCGGCAGCGATATCGAAAGGCAAGACACGGTCGGCGAACAGTTCCATCACCCCGTCCAGGGCCTCGGTGAGCCGGTCCTTGCGCTTGCCCGCGGGCAGCGCACCGATGCCGAACAGCAGTTCGGCAATGGTGACGCTGGAGAGATAGAGCGTCTCGGCCGCCTGCTCGTCGAGCCACGCCCGCACGGTGTCGTCGGGCGTGGGCTTCATCGCCTCCGAGATGACATTGGTGTCGAGAAGGATCATTCGAAGCTCATGGGCTCGGCAGGCGTCCTGTCGCGCGCCGGGTTGAGGGCGTCGATGTCCTCATTGGTCAGGCCGAGGCGGCGGCTGCGCTCCGCGAGCGCCGTGCCGAGCCGAAGACGCGTGTCAGGGCGAACGGCGGTCTCCAGGATGTCGCGCATCTCGGCTTCGGTGCTGCGGCCATGCTGTGCCGCGCGCACCTTGAGGGCGCGGTGCGTCGCCTCCGAGAGATTCCGGATCGTCACTGCGGGCATGATGGCGCCTCCAGTTAGGCTGATAGCGTTGATAGCAAAATAGAGAATTTGCCATCACATTCAAGATGGCGGGTGTGGCGGCGCTTATGCGCCGCCGGAGCCGAAGCGATAGACCGGGATGCCCATCTTACGGGCCTTGTCGGCCAGATTGTCCTGAATGCCGGTGCCGGGGAAGATCACGACCCCGATCGGCACCACGTTCAGCATCTGGTCGTTGCGCCTGAAGGGCGCGGCCTTGGCGTGCTTCGTCCAGTCAGGCTTGAAGGCCACCTGCGGCACCTTGCGGCTGTCGGCCCAGAGGGACGCGATCTTTTCGGCGCCCTTTGGGGAGCCGCCATGCAGCAGCACCATGTCCGGGTGCTTGGCGTGGATCTGATCGAGCTTGGCCCAGATCTGCCTGTGATCGGCGGTGTCGCCACCCGAGAAGGCGATCTTCGGCCCGGCGGGCACAAGCACCTCGGTCTCGGCACGCCTCCTGGCGGCGAGGAAATCCCGGCTGTCGATCAGCGATGCGGTGAGGTGTCGATGGTTGACCCGTGATCCGGCCCGTGGCGTCCAGGGCGAGCCGGTGACGATGCGGTAGCGGTCGGCGGCGGCCTCGCGGAAGGTTTCCATGCCATCGCGCCGGCCGATCAGGTTCATGCCGATGTCGATCAGGCGCTCGAGCTCGAGAGACTTCACCTCCGAGCCGTCCTGTTCGCGCTGAAGCTGCTTCTGGGCCTGCTCGTTGTTGTCGAGCCTCTGTTCCATCCGGTCTACGGCGCGGTGGAACATGTTGACGGTCGACCAGAGGAGATCGGGAAGCTCGGCATCGAGGCTGGTGTCGGTGATCGTCGCGACCAGGGCATCGAAGATGTCGGCGATGGCGCCTTCGATGAGGCGGTCCTCCGGTGGCGGGCGCTGGTCGCGTTCGTCTTCGGAAGGACGGTAGCCGTGGATCTGCAATTCCTGGATCAGGTGGTCGGTCGGGGATGAGACGTGGTGCGGCTCGTGGTCGTCATGCGCGCTCATGGGATGCTCCACCGGCTTGGACCGCTTGCCGTGGCGGCCTTCATGGCGACGACGCCGTCGGGCGGGACGGACCTGCACCCGGAGCGCGGGCATGGTCCCCGAGAGTGGGAACCGGTTTCGGGACGAGACCATGCCGGAAAAGCGCACAGGGCCGCAGCGCCAGCGGAGGATGGCGACAAGCCGGCGATTTTGCTTCGCGATGGAAAGCGGCCTGAAGGCCGCGCCGGAAAATCGTCGGCGCCAGCCATTGCCGATCCGGCCCGGCTGACGGCCGATCGCCCTCTCGAAGGCGCAAGGCGCGGTCCTCTTGCCGTAACTGACGCATCCTTGCGGGTGTGTCAGCCTCGGATCGCGGTTCAGCCCGTTCCGGCTATGGGGTCAGGCTCATGAAGCGCACGACATCTTCCGGGGCGACTTGCAACCGAACACACGCCCGGAGGGCATCCCAACCGAGCCGCTGAAGATCCTCGTTAAAGTCCCCGAAGACGGGCGATAGGCAAATAGCCTCGATGCCCTCGGCGTTCGCCCTCTCGATCAGCATGTCCCGTGCGGCGTCACCGGCAGGATCGTTATCGCGGACGATATAAAGCCGCCTCAAGGCAGGCGGGAACAGGATGGCGGCCAGATGCGCGGCCGAGAGCGCCGGTGCCATCGCCATGTCGGGCAGGACCTGCCGAAGCGACAGCATGGTCTCTATGCCTTCGCCCGCCGCCATCACGCTGTCGGGCCGGCCGATGCGGACGGCCGACCCAAGCAGATCACCGATCGCCTTGCGCGGCGTGTCGACCGGAGCCTTGTCCGAGCCGTCGGGCGCTAGCCAGGTGCGGTGTACGCCGGTGATCCTGCCGGAGAGATTGGTGACGGCCGCGATCATCGCGGGCCACGCCTCCGTCGGGCCGTCGTCAGGCTTGTAGTAGCAGCGCGGGTGAAAACGCAGGTTTCCGGTTCCGTGCAGATACGTAATGCCGCGTCGGCGCAGATACGTCTCTGCAAGCGTCCCGGCGAGGTGCTGCGACATGGCGAACAGCCGGCGCGCGGCTTCGATGGCCCCTGATCGACCCGACATGACATGGCGACGTGGTGCTGAGGGCTCCGGTTCGGGATGCGGCAGGCTGAGAAACGTCCGCGCTTCCTTGGCAACATCTGCGAAGTCGAGGAGCCCCAGCGATCCGCGGATGACGTCGAGAAGATCGCCATGTTCGCCGGTGGCGGCATCGGTCCATTTGCCCGCCGGGCCCTTCGCGGATGCCTGGAGCCGGACAAAGAGCGAGCGGCCCGGCATGTTGCGGACATCGCCCACGAGCCAGTAGCGGCCCTCCCGGCGCCCATTGGAGAGATAGTGACGGCACACGGCTTCGGCCCGATCGGCGAGCCGGCGCGACAGATCGTGAGCAATCCCGGACATGGCGAGCTTTTCAAAAACAAAGGCCCGCCGACAGAGCCGGCGGGCCGAGGTTCAGGATCGTGTTGAGAGTTACTCCGCCGCCACGGCAGGGGGGATGTCCGTGGTGTCTTCAGTATCCTCAAGACTCTCGTCTTCGCCCATGGCCGTTGTGCCGTCCTGCGCCGCCGTGTCTTCGCCAACGGCGGGTTCGGCTCCGCGCAGCGGTTCCGGCAGCCAGCCGGTATCCGCCAGCAGTGCTTCGGCCTCTCGGGCCATGTCGCCCTTCTTCAAGTGCGCGATGCGCTCCGCGGCACGTGGCCCCTTCGCCTCGCTCACCGCCTGCAGGATGCGGGCCTTGGTGACCCGCCCGAGGAAATTGTCCACGGTCGGCTTCCACCCCGCGGCCGCCATGTCGAGGTCGACGGCGCGGGCGAGTTGATCTGCATGGTTGAGCGCGCGCGGGCGCCGGTTCCAGGCCTCATGAACGGCGTTCACCGACAGGCTCACCACATGGGCGAATAGGCCGGAGCGGCTGTCGCTGTCCCAGTCCCGCAGAGCCTCCCAGAGATCGGCCGTGTCCTTCGGCAGGACCTTTGCCCAGCCTTCATGCCGGGCGTGGATCGCCGCGGCCGAGGCGCTGTCGTTCAGCCCCGGCGCCTGCGCGCTGAACACCACGCTCTTTAGGTCGAGTTCGAGGCAGCTATCCGAGCCGTAGCGATAGAAGCTCTTCAGCGTCAGGGCATGCAGGGCCGCGAGGAAGGCGACGTCGGGCCGCTCGCCCAACGCCTGGCGCAGCCCGAGCGTGCGATGCGCGGTCAGCTCGGTCATCAGGCGGTCCGAGAGCGCAGACAGGCCTTCATCCTCCTCGGGCTCGGCCATCGGCGCGTCTGCCATGACGCCATCACCGGTACGCATGGCCGCAGCCGGGCTAAGGTGCGGCCCGGCGTCTTCCGCGACGACTTCGGGCTCCACTGGCAGTTCGTCCTCCGGCCGCACGTAGCCGCGCTCAATGCGCACCGTGCCGTCATGGGCGATGCTGACGAAGGCGCCGGCGTGCGCCACCTCCGCCGGATCGAAGGTGATCGGACGCGCCTCGAAGGCTTCGATCGCCGTCTCGAGCTCGCCGAGCCGCGCGTCGACCTCGTCCGGCAGTTCATCCGCCTCGGTAGAGGTCTCCGAGAGGCGATTATATTCCGCCTGCAGGGCGGAGCGGCTGGCCTCCTCTTCGACGCTGAGCGGGACCGTCTCACCACGCAGCTGCCGCAGACCGTAGGTGTGGCCATAAGCGAAGTCAGGGGCCACCTCGACCCATTTCCAGCCCTCCCCGGCGACAGCGTCCGCCTCGGCCTTGAGCTTCTCGGCCACCAGCCGGTCGACCAGCGGTACATCCTGCAGCCAGCCGCCATCGTCGCTCTGGAACAGGTCGCGCAGGATGATGCCACCAGCCTCGACATAGGCCTCGAGGCCGATGAATTGAGCCCGCTTGTCACAGGCGCGGACAGCACCTTCAGTCAGCATGCGGCGGATGGCATAGGGCTGCTTGTCATAGGAGGTCTTCAGCCGCTCGAAGACCTGTTCCTGGCGCGCATGGTCGCCGGAGACGGTGAAGGCCATGAGTTGGTCGAGCGTCATGCCGTCTTCGGCATAGACATCCAGCAGCACCGGCGAGACCGAGGCGAGCTTGAGGCGCTGCTTCACCACGCCAACGGAGACGAAGAAGGCAGCGGCGATCTCCTCCTCGGACTGACCCTTCTCGCGCAGCGCCAGAAAGGCGCGGAACTGATCGAGCGGGTGCAGCGGCGCGCGCTGGACATTCTCTGCGAGTGAATCCTCCTCGGCGATACCGCCTTCACGGATGACGCAAGGCACCGGCGCGGTCCTGGCGAGGCGCTTCTGCTTCACCAGCAGCTCCAGCGCCCGATAGCGCCGCCCGCCGGCCGGAATCTCGAACATGCCGGTTTCGACGCCGGCGTCGTCAACGACGGGCCGAACGCTGAGGCCCTGCAGCAGGCCACGGCGGGCGATGTCCTCGGCCAGTTCCTCGATTGAGACCCCGGCCTTGATGCGCCGGACGTTCGACTGGCTGAGCAGGAGCTTGTTGAAGGGGATGTCACGCGAGGGCGAGAGCGTGATCTTCTGAACAGTGGTCGCCATGGAAGGCACCTCCGCGACGGGCGGCCAAGAGCCTCTCTCTCGGCCTCCAACCCGTCACGAAGCGCAGCGCCGCCCTCTCACTCTGGAGGGCAACGCCGCAGAACCGCAGATCCGCACAAGCGGAAAGACACAAAGCCGAAGACACGGATCTCCGCATCGCCAGCTTTCCGGAAATCAGGCTGCCCGATCGAGTAGCTTCTTGGCCCGGCCCTCGAGATCGAGCCGGGCATCCTGGTGGGGCTTGTCGCGCGCAACCGCCGTGATGCCCTGCACGAAGTCGAAGATGCTCTCGGGCTTGCGCCCTTCCTCGGCCAGCACCGTGTCGATGATCTTGGCGGTCTCGGCCTTGGAGAAGCCCCGGTTGCGCAGGAAGTCGCTGCGGTCCTCATCGGTGCGCGCGACGATCTTCTCCCGTGCCGCCTTGATGCCGTTGACGAAGGGCATGGGCGAAGAATTGGCGAAGCGGGTGAGTGCCGGCGCTGCCTCATGCGCGAAGCGCGAGGCGGCGTATTTGGAGTGGCGGATGGTGATCTCCTGGAAATCCTCGACGCCCCAGAGATTGCGGTTCTGGCACACGGCACGCAGATAGAAGCTCGCGATGCCGAGCGTTTTGGCCCCGACCTCCGAGTTCCAGCAATAGAAGCCCCGGAAATAGAGGTCTGGCGAGCCGTCGGGCAAACGCCCGGCCTCGATCGGATTGAGATCGTCGACCAGGAACAGGAAGACGTCGCGGTCGGACGCATAAAGCGTCGTCGTATCCTTGGTGATGTCGACACGTGGATTGTAGACGCCCGTCGACCAGTCGAGTACGCCCGGCACCTTCCAGCGCGTGTCGCCGGTGCCGTTGCCGGCGATGCGCTGCACCGCCTCGACCAGCTCATGATCATAGATCCGGCCATAATCCGGGCCGGTCACCGCGCGCAGCTCGACGCGGCCATTGGCGGTTTCGAACGTCTTGATCTGCTCGGCGCGGTGCGAGGTCAGGCCATATTGCAGATTAATGCCGGCCAGCGCGGCTGGAAGCTGGCGCAGATAGGCGGCCGGGGCCCCGATCTGGGCCGCGAGCTGGCCGAAGGACCAATGGTTCGGCTCGACGGGGGCATCCGCCCCGGGAATGACCAGCGCCAACCGCTCGGCATTGGAGCGGCTCGCCTCCACATGGATGCGCGACGTCTCCACCAGGCGCGACCGACTGTGATCGGCACGCCCCCGCACCATCGCGGCCAGTTCGCCGAGCGACAGGAACCGCTCATCATCCGGCCGGGAGAACCACTCCGAAGACACGCGGCCGACCCGCTCGCCGCGCGTGACATCCACCTTGTAGCCGCCACTGGCGTCGCGATCGGCATCCAGAACCTGCATGTTCATGGGGATCAACCTCCATGACGGGCGGCGGAAGCCTCTCTCCCGACCCTCAACCCGTCACGGAAATCCCATCCGGCCTCTCACTCTCAGTGGGCGAAAGGATATCCCGTACGCGGGAGAGGTGCCTGCCGAACAGCCGCACCGCTTTTCCGCGCTTTCGCTGACCGGTCGGACAGGGCGGTCGCCTCCGCTGGAGCGCGCCACGGCTTTCCCTGCCGCGCTTACCGCGTGCTTACCGAAATGGCAGAGCTGTTGTCGGTAAGCAGAAAACGCCCCGAAGGGCGTTTGCTAAGTATCTGATTTTATTGGGAAAATTTGGAGCGGGCGATGGGATTCGAACCCACGACCCCAACCTTGGCAAGGTTGTGCTCTACCCCTGAGCTACACCCGCATCCATCTGCCGACCCGATGTCTCGGCCGGCGGTGCGTTCTATTGCCAAATGCTGGGGGCGAATGCAACACCCCTCTTCGGGTTTTATCGGAAGGCGGCGAAGAAATTGACCGGAACAGGCTCCATAAATCTCCTTTTTTCCATTATTTTCATAAGCTTATGAGCGTCATCACTTTTCCACAGGACAGCATGCCAAGCCGCGAAGGCCGGGCACTTCAGGGGGCAGGTCGGCCCCCAATGGCGGGGGAATCGCCCGGGCCGTGACGGGGGTGACGGAGCGGGGCGCACGGTTCATAAGAAAAATATCCTAGATCATATTCCTATTTTCTTGGACCTCTGTTATGGTGTCCTCACCTGGCACCAAGGAGGGGCGCGTCCGGAGCGGCCTGACGGGTGGTGTCGGGGGCGGGTGTCCGACGGGACGGGGCTTAACGCACCCCGAACCGTTAGCAGAGGAGGCTGAAGGCCCAGGCGCACCGATCCGGCAGTGGTTCGGCCGGTGCTGATGGGAGAACCTGTCGCCCACGCGGCGCGGGGCCGAGGCCATAAATCCCCACGCGGGAGCGGACGGAGCCCGGCTCCACCTCATCCCACTCGTTTACGGCGCGCCGCCGCGCGCCGGCCGCTCCCGCATCCCTCCACCCCTGCCATTGGCGGGGATGAAGGTGCTGGGGGCGTCAGAGGGGCGCGCAGGGTGTTGGCGTTGCGTCTTCCCCCTCCCCAACCCTCCCCCGCTTCGCGGGAGAGGGGGCCGGTTCCGCCGGCGAAGAGGTCCGGATGACAGACGCCCTGACAGACAGAGCCAGCGCCCCGCCAAGTGCACCAAAGTCCCCTCTCCCGCAAAGCGGCGGAAGGTCAGGGAGGGGCAAGGTGAGGCGTGGGTGAAGCGGAAACGGAGCGGGACACGGGAGGGCGCGGAAACGGAAGTTTAAGGGCCCTCTGGACTGGGGGACCGCCGGCCGCGCCCAGGGCGACGCGCCGTCCGCTCCCACGGGTCATGCGGAAAGCCGCAGGACCGGGGACAGACGGCGAAGATCAGGCGGCCAACCGAGGAGGGAGAACAAGGCGGGCCGCACCGAAGGCCTGCGGTGCGCGACCAGAGCAAGGAGGCCGATCGCATCGCTGGCGCAGCACCGCCGGCGCCGACGGATCAAAGCTCGCCTCCCGAAGGGGGAGAGCTCGGCAAGGGGCGGGAGAAAAGGGCGTGGAAAAGGGAGATCAGGATGCCGGTGATCGACACACGGCGACCGGGCGCATCCATCCTGTTCGCAGGCGGACCGGGATCCAGGCGAGCCACGATCCAGACGAGCCACAAGGCCCGCGCCGCTTGGGTCACGGCGCCAGCGGTCAGGACGCGCCAGCCTCGCCGCAGCGCGGCATGGGGGCGTTCCCGGACTGGAGAAGAACGAGGGGCCGACCCTGAGGGCCAGCCCCGGAAGCGGGCACGAGAAACGCAGCCCGCTGCCAAAAAACGTTACGGTCGATCCGGCTCAGAAGCCGCGAACCACCGCCTGGGGGATCTCCTCACGGGTCAGGCCGATCTTGGAGAGCTCAGAATTGGACAGGCGGGTGAGGTGCTGGTAGCGCGCATTCATCTCGCGCGCCTCGCGCACCGCGGCGACGAAGTCGGACACGATGGCACCGAACCGGCCGAAGTGACGATCGGCGCCGTGGTGTTGTGCGGTCATCGTGGTCATGTGTGCCTCCATCTGCTGCCCCTAACATAGGGGAAGATAGTGCAACGCAACATGAGCGATTGTGCATAGCACCATTGCGGATGCCGTATGCCAGGGACCACCGCTCGGCCATCCTCCCGGCCATGTGGAAAAGTTCGCGCCCCCTCTGGACCGCCCGCATCGAATTGCGTATAGGAGCGCCTCGCTTGCAGCGCACGGCTTCTCTGGCGGCCAGCAGCGCACCGTTGGGGGATAGTTCAACGGTAGAACCGCGGACTCTGACTCCGTTAATCCTGGTTCGAATCCAGGTCCCCCAGCCATTTGATTTTTCTTGAGAAATCACCGCCAAGCAGGCGGAAACGGACCTGCACTTTGCAGGTCACTTTGCATTTTTCGTTCCCGGAACGTGCTCTTTGCGCCGTTGATGGCGCTCCAGTTTGGCGATGGCGCTTTCGGCCATGCTGCGGTCCCGGCTGAGATAATGGGCGTCGAGGATGGCCTCCACGTCCTTGAGGCTGTGGCCGGTGAGAGAGGCAATTTCGGGGACGGTGCTGCTGGAAATGGCGAGGCGGGTTACGGCCGTGCCGCGGATGTCGTGGAAGGTCAGGCCCTCTATGTCCGCCTTGGCGCAGGCCTTTCTCCATGAGGCGCGGAAGCCGCCATCGGTCCAAGGGGTGCCTTCCTTGGTCAGGAGGATCAGGGCGCCGCGCTTGCGGGCGCGTTCCGCGTCGAGGGCGGCCCGCAATGGTTCGGCCACCGGGATCACCACCCGCTTGCCCGTTTTGCCCTGCCGCAAGCGCAGCGTGGTGCCGTCATAGTTGGTCCAGGCCAGGCGCAGGAGATCGCCCTGTCGCTGCCCGGTCCAGACAGCGAGCAAATAGGGTAGCACCAGATGCCCAGGCGCGGCGGCCAGGAACTTCGCCTCGTCCTCGTCGCTCCACACCTTGTCCGTCCGGTCTGACCGATAGACCCGCCCTCCCCGCTCGCACGGATTCGTCTCGATCTTGCCGCGGTCCAGGGAAACCGCGCAGATGCGCGCCAGCACCACCCAGGCATAATCCGCCTGGCGGGGCGAGCGCTTGGCGATCTTGTCCCGCCACTCCTTGAAGACGCCGCGCGTCCAGTTCCGGTTTTTCTGGCTGAAGGCGGACAAGGGCAGCTTGCCAAACTTGCCGGCGATATTGTCAGGTCGGTCGAAGATCAGCTTGCGATAATCGGCCCGAGTTCGCTCCGCCAATCGGAGGAACTCGTCCGAATCCAGATAGAGGTCGATCAAGGTGCCGAAGATAGGCGCGGCACTGGGTGATTTCCGGCGGACCAATTCGGTGTAGATGGTCACGAAGCGGGGATCGTCCGGTTGCAGGTACTCGTCGCCATCCTTGATGGCTGGCCCGCCACGCCATGCGTAATAGTGCTTTTTGCGGGTGCCATCGGCCAGACGGAAAGTGGCAGAGGCGATACCCTTGAGGTGCGATCTAACTCGCATAGCCGTGTTCGCGCTTCCAGGTTTCCAGCGGATCATCCGCTTGCTCACCAGCCGAGGCCAGCCCGCTCATCTTATCCAGCGCCGCGTCCAGCGCGCGGCGATCCCATCGCTTCGTGCCCGGGATCGGCCCCGGAACAATCCCACCCCGATGCCATGCCGAAAAGCCCTCCGGCGTCAGCCCGCAATAGCTGGCGGCCTGTTCGCGCGTGAGGCAGCGGGGCTCAATCGCGCGCGGCTCAGAACGGGATTTCATCGTCCATGTCCTGCGAGGGGGTGGGCGCGGTGCCGGCCGGGCGGCGGGGCGGGTCGGCGCGGTCGTAGTCGTCCGGGGTGGCCTGGGCGCCGGTGTCGTTCTTGTCGAGGAGGGTGACTTCGCCGCGGAAGGGGCGGAGCACGACTTCCGTGAAAGTGCGGTCCTGGCCCTGGGCGTCGGTGGCCTTGCGGGTTTCCAACTGGCCTTCGATGTAGACCTTGGAGCCCTTCTTCAGAAACCGCTCGGCCACCCCCACCAGGGTCTCGTTGAGGATGGTGATGGCGTGCCATTGGGTGCGCTCATGGCGCTCGCCGGTCGCCTTGTCGCGCCAGGATTCGGAGGTGGCGAGGCTGAGATTGCAGATGCGCCCGCCATTCTGGAAGGTGCGGATCTGCGGGTCTCGGCCGAGATGGCCGATCAGGATCACCTTATTGACGCTGCCGGCCATGGTCAGGCGCCCTCCCCGCTTCGGTCATGCTCGATGGCCTTGTTCGGATCGGCGGTCCGCCAGTCGGGCCAGATTCGCTCCTCGTTCCGCCCCTGCTTTCCTGCAATGGCGGCCTGCGCCATGTAGGCTGCAGTTGAGGTGTTGTACCCCGTTTCAAACACGAGGCAGCGCGTGAGCCCGTCGAGGGCAAGGATCACCACGTCCACCCACTCCTTAATCCGCTCATCCTTGGTGCCGGCCTTCGCCACCTCGGCCAGTTCCTTGCGGATGTGGTCGATCACGCCTTCGGTGCGTGCGCCCGGGCCGAAGGTGGCGCGCGAGAAAGCAATCTGGCGCTTGAGGTGCTCTGCGAGGTCCATGGTCTACTCCTCATCGCTTTCAGGGTTATGGACGCCAGAGGAGTCCAGGGCTTCGCGGACTTCCTCAATTGTGTATTCTCCCGGGAGTTGCTCCAGGAACTGGGCTACCCGACGTTTCATGATGGTCACGTCGCGCGCGCGGTGACCGGCTTAAAAGCTCCTGACGGCGGGGCCACTATGCTTTCGAGAGCCTCGCGCACTTCTGCCTCGATGTTCATGTTCACACCCTCATGGGCATGAGGACGGCCAGAAAAGACGCGTCGCTCGGGGTGGTGATGAGGCAGGGGGCGCCGGGGCCATCCATGGCGAGGCGGGCGGTGTCGCCCGGAAGAATGGCCAAGATCCCGGCCATGTACTGGCTGTTGAACCCGATATCGAGCGCGTCGCCCGCCCAGCTGATTTCCAGTTCCTCGGTGGCCTGGCCGGTGTCCGTATTGGTGACGGACAGGACGAGCCGGTCCTCGGCATAGGAGAACTTCACCGCCCGTCCCCGCTCGCTGGCCACGGTGGCCACGCGGTCGACGGCGGCGGCGAGGTCCGCCTTGTCCATCTCGGCGATCTGGCGGTTGCCGGCGGGGATGACGCGGCCATAGTCGGGGAAGGTGCCGTCGATGAGCTTTGAGGTGAGCACCAGCCCGCCCACGGCCACGCGGATCTTGGTGGGGGAGAGTGAGACGGTCGCCTCCCCCGCTTTCTCGTCCAAGACCTTGGCGAGCTCGCCCACCAATATGCGGGGCAGGATGACGCCCGCCATGCCGGCGCTGCCTTCCGGCGCGAGCACCTCGGCCTGGGCGAGGCGGTGGCCGTCCGTCGCCACGGCCCGCAGGGTCGGCCCTTCCTCGTTGGTGGCGAGGTGGAGATAGATGCCGTTCAGATAATAGCGCGTCTCCTCGGTGGAGATGGCGAACGACACGCGGTCGATGAGGCGCCGCAGGTCGCCGGCGCGCGCCGTGAAAGTGTGGATGAAATCTCCTGTCGCGAGGTCGGGAAAGTCGCCCTCTGGCAAGGTCTGGAGGGTGAAGCGGGCGCGGCCGCAGGCGAGGCGCAACGTGCCGTCGCGCTCCTCCAGCTTCACGTCGGCGCCGGCGGGCAGCTTGCGGGCGATGTCGAGCAGGGTATGGGCGGGCACGGTGAGGGCGCCGGGCGCTTCCACCTGGGCGGTGAGCGTCTGGCTCATCTCCAGGTCCAAGTCCGTGGCCTTGAGCGTGGCGCGGCCCTCCGCCACCCGCAGCAGCACGTTGGCGAGGATGGGGATGGTGTTGCGCCGCTCCACCACGCGGGCGGCGTGCTGGAGGGCGGCGAGGAGCGCATCCCGCGCGAGGGTGAGTTTCATGGGGTGGCTCCGGACTGGCTGAAAAGATCGGGCTCCTGGGGCTGCGCGGTCCGGCGGGCGGCGCGCAGTTCGGCTTTCAGGGCCTCGCAAGTGGCCTGCACCAGGTGGCGGTGCAGAGCGGTGCGGGGCGCGTGGCGCCGCGTCGCAGTGGCATAGGCGGCCGCCATCTCGCGGCGGCGCCGGTGGAGGGTGGCGGCGCTGGCCATGTCACTTGCCGTATTGCGCCTGGATGGCAGGGCGGGCGCGGGCCACGGCGGTGATGAAGGCGGCCAGAGCCTTCTGGTCGGCGAACCGCTCGGTGTTCACGTAGACCTTGGCCATCCACGTCACCGTCGACTTGCTCGACCACCAGCCCTGCAGGCTCTTGGGATAGGTGCCGCTGGGGATCTTGTCGTAGACATAGAGGGCCTTGCCCTGCGGATCGGTGGCGTTGTCGAAGTCCCGATCGTTCACGCCCACCAGGCGCAGCCCGTCGCCGAATTGCTCATCGGCCTGCCGCACCGTGGAATTGCCAAGCGCCGCCGGCACCAGCACGCATGTGGTCTCGTTGGCCGCCACGCTTGCCAGCGCGACCACGCCGCTTTCATTCCGGACGGGCACCTCCCCGTAATCGGAATCCTGCGCCACGAAGTTCTGCCAGATCAGCCACGCCCCGCTGCCCACGTCGCCGAGCGCGATGGAATAGCCATTCTGCTTGGGGTGGCTCTCCAGGTCGCCGATGTCCTTCACGCCGCTGTCCTTGCTGCACAGCGCGTGCAGATACTCCCGGTGCAGGTCGGCGATGGGCTTCAAGGCCTGGGCGGCGCCGGGGTTCTGGCGCTTGAGCAGAGCGGCCCCATCGGGCTGGCCGATCATGGCATCGCATTCGGCGCCGAGCGCGGTGCGCTGGATGTTGCCCCACGTTCCGCCGGTGTCCGGCACCAGCTTGATGGTGATGTTCTGATCGCCCTTGGCCATGGTGGCAATCATCTTGCCTGCCTCGGCATAGGGGCCGCCTTCGGCGCCGGTGCACAAGCGCACCTCCATGGGCGCCGCGCGGGCGGCAAGCACGGCGCCGACCAGGAAGGCAAAGCAAAAGACCACGAATCCAAAGAGCAGAAAGGTTGCGCGTTTCACGGCAGGCTCCATGAGATGAGGGGATGGAAGAGCGGGCGCGGGGCGCCCGCCCGCTACCGAGCGCGCCAGCGCTCGAAGCGCCGGCCGGCGGCGAAGATGACCGCCGTCCAGCAGGCCCCGAGAAGCATCTCGGGCAGGTTGTTGAAGACGGCCACCCACATGTCAGGCGGCCATCTCGGGCGCGCCCTCGTAACAGGGGCGATCCACGCGCTTCTGCACGATGTCCAGGTCCGTGCGCACGCGGTCGGTCACGTGCACGTCGGGCCGGTAGATCTGGAAGAGCCAGGTGATCGTCCCGTTAACCCGGTAGCGAAGCCGCACGGGAATGCGCGCGCGCTCGCCCATGAAGAAGGGGGCAATGGACAGCAGGAAGATGCCGGGCACGATGAGCGGCTTGCCGTCCGCCCCCTTGTGCTGTTCTTCCCAAACGATCTGCCCGGTGCCGTTCTGGAGGGTGTGGGCGTTGGCCACCTTGTTCTCCACGTGCACCTGCAGCTTGCGGGAAAGCTGGATCAGTTCGGAAGGCGTGGCCACGGTGGTGGAGAAAACGCGCTCCAGCTCGATTTTTTCGGCCTCGGTGGGGGAGGACAGATCGGCGATGCGGTCTTCCAGGAAGGTGGCGAACTCCATCTGGCTCATGTCCTCGCCGTCCTTTTCCACCCAGGCCTTCCACTCGTCGGAAAGAGGGAAATCATAGAGCACGCGGTGCTTGCCGAAGTTGGCGGCGCCCTGCGCCTCCACCTCGTGATAATCGATCACGGCGGTGAAAGAGGGCTTCGTCCAATCGGTGTTGGCGAACACCACGCTGTGCTCGGTTTTGTGCCGATTGGTCAGCTCAATGAAGCTGTCGAGGGTGAGCGCCTTGGCGGTGCCGAGGCGCCGCTTCGGCGCGCGCCTGTACTTCTCCAACTCCAGCGCCATGCTGATGATCTGGCTGCCCTTGGGGTCCCACCCCATGGGCACCGTCTCGGGCAGGCCGGGGTCGGCGAGGTCCTTGGTCGGCAGGTTGAACACCTGCACCTCGGCGGCCTTGGCGCCAAGCTCGGAAATGAGCTTGACAGCGACGGCGTCGGTTTCAAGCACTTGGGCCATGAATGGTCCTTTCAGGTGGGAGGGAAGCTCAAGCCACGTCGGCGGCGCGGGGGCCGGCGAAGAAGTTCATCTGCTGGGGGTGCTCGGTGGAAAGCGCACCGTCATCCAGCACCCAGAAGAAGGAGCTGCCGCGCGCGGGCTTCGGCAGCTTGGTTTCGATGTTGCCGGTGATAGTGGCGGCTCCCGCCTCCACCTCGAGGTCGAGCACCAGCGCCACCTTGCCCTTCACCTTGTGCTTGGGCCGGTTGCCCGCCTGCTCCTTGAGCTGGGCAAGGGCGCCGGTGATCTGGTTGGACAGTTCGCGCGCCAGCTCGCCGCCCTCCAGGGCGCCGAGAATGGTTTGCGCGTCGCGAATGCGCTGCATGCTGTGCTCCTGTTCAGCGAAGGGGGGCAAGGTGGGGGAAAAGGGCGAAGAGGCGCTCGCGGAAGCGGTCGGCCGCCTCCACCCAGGGCCAGACGCGGATGCGGCCGCGATGGGGGGCGGGCTGCACCTTTTCGAGGTGGACGCCCCATGAATGAGGCGGCCTCGCCAGCAGCTCGCGGCGCTCCAGGGCCAGCATGCGCAGGTCCCAATGCAGGACCTCGGTGGCGCGCGCCGGGGCCAACGGCCAGGGCAGGCCGGCGGCGGCATAGATGGCTTCGTCCAGCGCCTTCTTCTGGTCGGCAATGCCGTTGTGCACCAATGCCTCGCCCATGAGGCGGGCGCGCGGGGCGGAAGCGGGATAGGTCGCGGCCATGCTGGCGCCGACGCGATAGGCGATGGCATTCACCGCCGGGGTGATCCAATCGCCGAAGACGTATTCATGGCCGTCATGGAGGAGGAAGACGCGGGCAAGCTCCACGTCTCCCGTCTCGGCCAGGATGGCGTCCGTGCCGAGCACGCTGTGCTGCGCCACGGAATAGGGGCCGGAGGCCACCTGCCCGGCAAAGCGGGCCTGGCGCGCCAGGGCATCGGCCACGTCGCCCGCCAGGTCGATCATGTGCGGCTGGGGCGCCAGGAGATCCACGGCGCGGCCGGTGGCAGTCTGTGACCAGATGAGAGGTGCGGCGGTCATGCCGCCTCTCCATCATCGGGCTGAAGCGGTTCCAGCGTTGGCCCGCTCCCGCCAAAGGTGGCGAGGGCGTCTTCGAGGATGCCGTTGATGACGCGGCGGAGATTATCCGGGCATCCCACCGCATCGCGCGTATTGGCCAACCACATCCCGGTGGCAATGGCCTTGTTCCGGTCGCCTGTGCGAATGGCCTCCTGCATGGCCTGGCTGGATTGCCAGACCAACAGCGTCACCAGCGCCAGACCCTGCGGAGGATGGAGGATGGCGAGCGTGCTCATGCCGCCACCAGGCCAGCCGGCGGGCAGGCGAGGCGGCGGGCTGCATCGGCGTGTTCGATGATCTCGGCGGCCGTGAATCCCGCGCGGGCGAGATCATCCACGTCGCAAGCGCCGGTCTCGCGCTCCCACTCGCGGAAGACATCGGCCATGCGCAAGGCGGTGGGGTCCGCCTGGGCGGCGGGTGCGGCGCCGGCCACACGGGTGAAGCGGAAGGGTGCGTAGGCGCCGGGGATGCCCGCCAGATGCAGGAGCGGGCCTTTGAATGCACCGGGGGCGCCTGCCTCCCCCTCCACGGCGCGGACCGTGTAGATGTGCCCCTTTTTGAGCGGGCAGCCGGGCGACAGGCCGGCGACGGACGCGCAGCGCACCACGTCGCCCACGGCAAAATGCAGGGCGCCCGGCCCCTGCTGGGAATAGGAGATTGTCACGGGTGGCTCCCCATCTGGGTTGATGGGGGGCATGATTGCTACGTTTCGTAGCACTGTCAACTACGATTTGTAGCAATACCGCGCACGTTGCGTCAGCAGCGGTCAGTGATGCTATGGTTGCGGTTCAGGCGGACGGGGGATGCCGTGAACGTAGCGCATATCATCATCGTGACGGTATTGGTGGGGTCTCCGTTTCTGGCGATCCTGCTTGGCATTCTCTGGTGGCGCGCCCGCCGAAGGGCCAAGGCAATTGAAAAGAAGTATGAGGGCATCGACGACGCCCAGTCTTACGTCCGCAAATTGCAAGATGCAGCATCGGCCGCAGAGGCCTCCATCGCAAACCTTAAGCAAGAATATGCAGACAAGCATAAATACCTTGAATCATTGAAACAAATGATTGCCGCTTACAATGAAAAAACATCGTTTTACGATGTCGGGCTATACGAGCCGCACTTTGAATTTGATGATCCAGAAGAATTCAGGGCCGAGATATTGAAGGTCAGCGATGAACAGAAACGAATGGTGAGCGCGAAGACAGCCGTCACTTGTTCTGTTGATTGGCAGATCGACGGCAGCCGCGCCGCCGGCAAAAAGATGGCGGACCGCAACATCCGGCTGACGCTGCGAGCCTTCAATGGCGAGTGTGACGCGGCCATATCCAACGTGCGCTGGAACAATGCAAAAGCAATGGAAAAGCGCATTGAGACCGCATTCAATCAGATTTCTAAACTTAACGAGACAACTCATGTGCACATATCGTCTGAATACCTTGCGTTGAAGCTAAAGGAACTGCGCCTCACTCACGAGTATCGAGAACGCCTTAAGAAGGAAAAGGAGGAGCGAGCCGAGGCAGCGCGGCTATCACGCGAAGAGCAGAAGCTTATCCGCGACCTCGAGAAGGCCGAGGAGGAAGAGGCTCATTATCAAAAGCTCTTGGCCAAGGCGAAAGCCGAAGCGCAGTCCTTCACGGGTGAAAGGCTTGCCGTCTTTCAAGAACAGATCCGAACCCTGGAAAACGATTTGGCCGAAGCCCACGCAAAGGTCGAGCGGGCCATGTCGATGGCAGAGCGCACGCGCACAGGATACGTCTATATCATCTCCAATGTGGGATCGTTCGGGGACGGTGTCGTCAAGATAGGGCTGACCCGACGCCTTGACCCATCCGATCGGGTGCGCGAGCTTGGAGACGCGAGTGTTCCCTTCATTTTCGATACACATGCCATCATCTACAGCGACGATGCGCCCGCCTTGGAGCGAGCCCTTCACGCGGAATTCGAGCATGGCCGAGTGAATACAAGCAACTATCGGAAAGAGTTCTTCCGGGTCTCACTCGACGAAGTGGAAGATGCGGTGCGCAGGCTCGCCCCAGGCGCGCCCTTTATCAAAGACATTGAGGCGCAGGAGTTTCAGGAAACGCTGGCGCGGCGGCACGCCGTGCTTGTGAGCGCAGGCGTTATGGTGAACGAAGTGGATGACCTCCCGGCCGCTATATAAGGCTAAAGCTTCGTCACTCGGCATATCACCCGGCCGATGACGTGCATTTCGTCCACGCTGAGCTCTACGGGAGCGTGCAGGGGGTTGTCGGAGATGATGCGGATGACAATGGGGTCGCGAGACCCCTTCACCCATTCCAAACGCTTCACCTGCACGCCAAACGGACTGCCAATTGCATAGAGGCCGTCCACTGAGACCATGTTTTGCCGGCGGTTAATCATCACCCGGTCGCCGGGCAGCAAAGTCGGAATCATGGAGTCGCCCTCGATGGGCAGCATTTCCACATCGCGTTCGGCGGCGCGCAGCTCGCTGTGCAGGAAGTCGACCGGCATCCTCCATGTGGCGCGCACACCATCGGCCACCTCGCCGTCCACCATGATTTCTGTGCCGATGCCTCCATTCCCAGCCCCGCCATATGCGTCCACTTCGATCACCTCACCCGGCAAGAGCTTCTGTCTCTTGCGGCGCTGAGCCGCTGCAAGGCGATCCGGGTCCGGCGGCGCATCTGGTTCGATCAAGGCCGAGCCCCGTGTGACGCCGTCGCCGAAAAGAAGCCAAATTTTGTCAGCCTGCAACTTGCGGGCATATTTCGCGGCAGCCTCTTCATCGAAGTCCCTGGCGCCAGGGGTCCCCGCTCGTTCATGCGCATTATATGTGGACACGGGCACGCCCATGAGTTGAGCGAATTCGCGCGCGGAACGGAAGCCGGCCTTTTCCCGCAGATATTTGAGGCGCTCACCGCGTGTTTTCATAGGGCGGCAGCCTAGCGGGCGAGTTGCTACATTTGGTAGTTGCGAAGAATTGCTACCTGATGTAGCAATTCGGTTATGAGCGCAGCTGCCACCATCATCGGCCTGTGGCCAACCGTCAGATGCTTCGCCGAGGACATCGGCGTCAGCCTGAAACACGCCCATGTCATGAAGGTGCGCGGCGTCATCCCCGCCGCTCGTTGGCCGTCCGTCGTCTCCGCCGCTGCACGGCGGCAGATCGCTCTTTCGTATCATGAGGTTGCCTCTCTCCATCTGGAGGCCACTCCGGCCCAGGCCGAGGAGGCTGCATGATCGTCCGGTCTCATCATTTTCCACCCCGCCCGCCCCCGTGATCTGACGGGCTCACTCTCTCACCTCACCCCCGCTTTCAGAACGAAAAAGCACAGGAGCTTTTTTCGTGGACACCACCCTTTTGCCTGACGGGATCATCCCCCTTCTCAAGCACACCGCGCGCGCCGCCGTGGCCGCAGCCGTGGTGCCCGGTTCCACCGGGCCGCAGCGGGTGGAGCAGCTGACCGGCTATTCCGCCGGGCAGATCAGCCGCTGGCAGGGCGATGCGCATGCGGACCTGATGCCGCTGGAGGTGGTGGCGCTGCTGGAATTCACCACGCAGGTGCCGGTATTCGCCCGCGCCCTGGCGGCGCTGACCGGGCACCGCCTGGTGCCCATCACCGAAACCGAGGGGCCGGAAACGGATGCCGCCACGCATATCCGCGACATGGCGGATTTCACCGCCGCCGCGGCAGCCGTTTCGGGCACCTATGGCGCGGCGCTGGCCGATGGCGTGGTGACCCCGCGCGAGAAGGCCGAGATCCGCAAGGCCAAGGCCCGCCTGCAAGACGTGGTGGCCCGCGCGGGGCGCAACCTCTCCGGTATCAAGGAGGGGTGAATGGGCGATCATCCTATTCTTTTCAGCGCCCCCATGGTGCGGGCGCTTATTTCCGGCACGAAGACGCAGACGCGGCGCGTTTTGAAAGGCGCGTGGCAGCATTCGCTTGAGGGCCACGACGAGGTGCTGACGTGGTTTGCGCCGGCCCATGTCCCGAAAGAGGGCATCATCAATGAGTGGGCTGAAAGCGGCATCTGGGCTCGTAAGAGCGGGCCGCGCGGCTATAACCGCCACCTTGGATATGTGCCTTACCGCCCAGGCGACCGCCTATGGGTGCGCGAGGCTTGGAATGCCTTTTCCTTCTCGCAAGATGGCGATGAAGCATGGCCCTGTAACACTATCCCAACAGCCGGTGAATACCGCGAGATCAAAGATGCGGCGTATCGTGTTGATGTTCAGCCGATCTATCGAGAGAGCGACCGAGCCAGGGAATGGTTCAAAGGCCAGAAGTGGCGGTCATCGATCCACATGCCCCGCTGGGCATCCCGCCTGACGCTCTACGTCACGGACGTGAGGGTGCAGAGGCTCCAGGAGATCAGCGAAGAAGATGCGGTTGCGGAAGGCGCCTACGTGGCAAAGCGGTCCGGCCGTATATCTGACGATTACGCCACTATGGCCGTAGCTGGGCATTGGTTTTCGTCTTCGCGGCACTGGTACGCCGACCTTTGGGACCGCATCAACGGCCCCGGCGCATGGGAGGCGAACCCCTGGGTGGTGGCCTACACGTTCGTGCCGCGCCTCGGCAACATCGACACGCTTTCGGTCAGCTTGAGCGAGGCCGCGCCATGAGCCAGCCGAAGCGCATTCGCCTGTCCTGCGCCTGGGGCTGGCGTATGCCGGACAATGCCGTGCGGGTGGACCGCCTCACAGTCTACGGCAGCCCGTTTGAGTTGACTGACCCGGCGGCGCGGGTGGACCGTTTTCGGGCTTTGATGGCCGGCTATGCCTGCCTCACCTGCGGCATCGGCGTGATGGAGCAGATGGAGGCGCGGGCCCGCATCCGGACTCATCTGGCGCATCTGCACGGCAAGGACTTGGCCTGCTGGTGCGCGCTGGACGCGCCCTGCCATGCGGACGTGCTGCTGGAACTGGCCAATGGGCCGGTGTGTGAGGGCGCGCTATGAGCCCCGCTCAATGCCTTGTCTGCGGGGGGAAACTCACATGGCAGCACGATCATCGCGAGGATCTTTCCGGCCTCGACGATGGCCCCCCGCTTCATCCCGCCCGCAAGCGCCCGGCGCCCAAGCCGGCCGATGAGGTTCGTGAGATCCGCGCGCGGGCATGGGCGACGCGCCGCGAAATGTATGGCGCATGCGGGCACCGTGGGAGCTACACCAGATGACCGCCGCCGACACTGCCCAAGACGCCGCTTTCGCCGCCTGGGTGGAAGAAGCCCGCGCTGTCAGCGTCGCCGACGTGCTGGAGCGGCGGGGCATCTCGCTGCGCCGGGCGGGCACCGAGCTGGTGGGGCCATGCCCCGTGTGCGGCGGGACGGATCGGTTCGGCGTGAATTTGCGGCGCAATATCTGGTGCTGCCGCAAGGCGGGGCGCGGCGGCGATGCCATCGCCCTGGTGGAATACCTGGACGGCGCCAATTTCCTGGGCGCGTGCGAGACGCTCACCGGCCTGCCGGCGCCGCGCGGCGAGGGCCAGCGCCTGAGTGCCGAGGAATTGGCCGCGCGGGCGCAGGAGCGGCGGGCGGCCGAGGCGAAGCGGGAGGCATCCCACAACGCCTTCCGCGAGCGGGAGCGGCGCACCCTGTGGGCGCATTGGAGCGCGGCCGTGGCGCCCGCCGGCACGCCGGTGGAAGCCTATCTCGGGCGGCGGGGCATCGGCCTGCCGCCGGGGGGCGCGCTGCGCTACCTGCCCGACATGCCCTATTGGCACGGCTCGGTGGAGGATGAGCGCGGCGCGAAGGTGGGGCGCATCATCCATCGCGGGCCGGCCATGCTGGCGGCGATTATCGGCGCGGACGATGCTTTTGCGGGCGTGCACATCACCTGGCTGGATCTGGCCCAGCCGAAGGGAAAGGCGCAGGTGTTCGACCCCGACACGGGCAAGGAACTGCCCGCCAAGAAGGTGCGGGGCAGCTTGCGCGGCGGGCGCATCTGGCTGGTGCGCGGCGCGCCGAAGGGCGAGGCGCAGGCGAGCCGCCAGATCTCCGGTGAGGGGATTGAGACCACGCTTTCGGCCTGGGAGGCCATGGCGCGGGAGGGGCGCGCGGCGGGCATTGATTTCGTGGCCGGCATCAGCCTCGGCAATCTGGCCGGCGCGGCGGTGGCGAGCGTGATGCACCCCACCGTGCGCACGGTGGACAAGGCCGGCCGCAGCCGGCCCACCTGCGTGCCCGGGCCCGTCTCTGCGGAGGGCAGCGCGGCCATGCATGTGCCCGCGCGCATCAGCCATCTCATCCTGCTGGGGGACGGCGACAGCGACCCCTTCACCACCCGCTGCGCCATGGACCGCGCCGTCGCGCGCCACGCCGCGCCGGGCCGGCTGGTGACGGTGGCCTGGCCGCCGGAAGGGTTTGATTTCAACGACATGCTGCTGGGGCGGCATCGCGAAGGGAGGGCGGCATGAGCCAGTATCTAGCTAGCCGCCTCGATCTCATCTCTGATCACGTTACTTGCAGCATCGCACGCAGAAATGAGATCCTGCAGGTTCTTAATCAAATATTCCACCTCAATCGACCCCGCGGAATATACCGCCCACTTAATACTATTGAAATACTCGGACTTAACTTCAACTTCTATTATCTTTACTGCCGTTTCACGATTAAGTCGCCACACTTCTCCGACGCTTATTATGCTGCTGACTTTTCCAACATTCGGAGATTCGTTAGCAGGTATGCTGATTACGTTACGATTATTCAATGCATCCTTTGCAATTTTTGCAGTCGATGCGACATGATAAACAGCCTTCAGGCTCATCGCGCGAAGGGTATTTGCGCGTTGCTGATGCTCCTCCTTGAACCCTTTCAGTTCATCTGCCTGCATGTCCACCTGCCTCCTGGTGAGGCCGAATGCCGCTGCGGCCGCGACGAGTGTCAAAGCGCCGGAAATGATGGACCCGGCAAAGCCGACCCACGGGTCTCCTGCTCCAGCAAGCCAGAAGCAAAAGCCGACTGCGAGCAGTCCGCCCACGACTCCACTCAGAACACACAGTCCCGCGTTCAGCACCCAATGCATGCCCACACCCTCCCGCAAGCAAGCGTAGCAGTGTCGTTCGGAGGCCTCCAGATGGCGTTCCCCTGCCACGGTTCTTCAGAGGGTGAAGAGAAGCTGCGGGTCGAGTTCAGGGAGGCGGTGTGATGCAGCCGGAAAGCCTTCTGGACGGGCGCCTCTTGCTCTGGCTCGGCGACGTGCGGTCCGCTCTGGCCGTCATGGAGCCGGAGAGCGTGGATTGCGTCGTGTGCAGTCCGCCATATTGGGGCCTGCGTGACTATGGCGTTGAAGGCCAGATCGGTCTTGAGCGGACTTTAGGCGAGCATCTGGCCGTGATGGTGGAGGTGTTCGACCTGGTGCGGCGGGTGCTGAAGCCCTCCGGCACGCTCTGGATCAACTATGGCGACTGCTACGCCACCACCCCGAACGGACGTTCCGCCGCCGCCACCAAGGCGTCCGGCAATGATGACCGGACGTTCCGCGACAAGCCGTTCTCGACCATCGGCGGTGTGCTGAAGCCCAAAGACCTCTGCATGGTGCCGAACCGCCTCGCCATCGCCCTTCAAGAGGCGGGCTGGTGGGTGCGCTCTGAGATCGTTTGGGCCAAGCCCAATCCGATGCCGGAAAGCGTCCATGACCGACCTGCAACGGCGCATGAAAAGGTGTTCCTGCTGGCAAAATCAGGGTCTTCATCTTGCTGGCGCCACATAGATGGGCGGTGGGTGTGGGCACGCCCAGAGCCTGATTTCAGATGGAACCACGCCGATGGGAGGTGCGTCGCGCTGGAGCCGGCGCCTGATTTCAGGTGGCGTCATGAAGAGACTGGCGACCTAGTCGATGCCGATCCTTGCGCCGAAGGGTGGAAGCGCATCGACCTGTGGAGACGCACCAACTTATGGGCGGCGCACGACTATTTCTATGACGCGCAAGCCGTGCGGCAGGGGCGCGCCAGCGATGAAGATGCAGTCGGGTTTCGCGGTGGCTCTTACGTCGGTGGAGAGCCATGTGGTCGGATAACGACAGGAAACAAGCGAGTAGGAAACAGCGATAAGCAACGCGGAAGGTCGACCTATGGCCGCCATACGCTTGGCGAGGCTCAACCGGAGGTGGAGCGGAGGGGCGATAAGCAGCGCGGCCATTCGCGGCGGCACGCCGGTTTCAACGAGCGCTGGGATGGGATGGACAAGGCGCAGCAATGCGCCAACGGGCGCAACCTGCGCAACTATGAGCCCGCACCCCTGACGGTGTGGCCCATCGCCACCCGACCTTTCAGCGAAGCGCACTTCGCCACCTTTCCCCCCGAGCTTGCGGAGCGCTGCATCCTTGCCGGATGCCCGCGCGGCGGCCTGGTGCTCGATCCCTTCGGCGGCGCCGGCACCACGGCCCTGGTGGCGCTGCGCCACGGGCGGAACGCCGCGCTGATCGAGCTTAATCCCGAATATGCCGACATCGCCCGACGCCGCATCGTATCCGACTGGATGGGCTGCGAAGAGCGCCGCCGCACCCTCGCCGCCCGCGCCAATGCCGACACCCCGGCCGATCTCGGCCCTTTGTTCTCTGGAGCGGCGGAATGAACTTCGTATCCGTCTGTTCCGGCATTGAGGCCGCGAGCGTGGCCTGGGCGCCGCTTGGATGGCGCGCGGTGCTCGTCTCTGAGATCGAGGACTTTCCCCGCCGCGTGCTCGCGCATCGGCATGGGGCATGGGATGCGCGCCGCGCGCGCGGCATTGGCCAGAATGGCGCCCCGGTGGGCGGCCCCGCGCTGTGGGGTGATTTCACAACCATCCGGCCGCGCCACCTGCGGCGCCTGGGGATCTGCCATGCAATCGACCTTCTTGTTGGCGGAACGCCCTGCCAGAGTTTCTCAATCGCCGGGCTGCGAGGCGGATTGGACGACGCGCGTGGCAACCTCGCGCTCGAATATCTTAGGCTCGCTCGCCGCCTGCGGCCCCGCTGGCTGGTCTGGGAGAACGTGCCCGGCGTCCTGTCATCAAATGGCGGACGGGACTTTGGCGCCATCCTCGGGGGCATGGTCCAACTCGGGTATGGCGTCGCCTACCGAGTGCTGGACGCTCAATACACCGGAGTTCCACAGCGGCGCCGCCGCGTCTTCGTTGTTGGATATCTTGGAGACTGGCGCGCTGCCGCAGCGGTTCTTTTTGAGCGCCACAGCCTGCAAGGGCATTCTGCGCCGGGCAGCGAAGCGCGGGAAGGCGTTGCCGGCACCCTTGCGGGAGGCGCTCGAGGCCGTGGCGGCTACAGCGCGGACGACGTCCCCATGACCGCCGCCATCACGGCCGCGACCCTCGACGCCTCTTTTGGGCGCCTGCAGGGCTGTGCGGGCCAGGACGCCAATCATGGCCATTCGCACCTGGTCGCCATGCCGTTCGACACCGCGCAAATCAACAGTCCCATCAACGGGAGTCAGCCCCGTTTCGGCGATCCCTGCCACCCCCTGACGGCAAACGGCCATCCGCCCTCCGTCGCGTTCGGCGGCAACCGCACATCCGGTGCGCTTGATGTCTCCCCGGCGCTCAATGCGCATGGGGGCGGCTCCAGGCGGCTGGATTTTGAGACCGAGGCTTTCATCTGCGCGCCCACGCTCACCTCAAGCAGCGGGGGTGGCCATGATGGCCGCGAGGGATTGGTTGCGACGGCGACGGCCCTGACGGCCTCGTGGGCGGAAAGCGGCGGCGCCACGGCGGGAAACAATCCGGGGCTGTCAAACCCCGTCATCTATCCCAACCGGGTTCGCAGGCTGACGCCCACCGAGTGCGAGCGCCTGCAAGGCTTCCCGGACGGATACTCGCGCATTCCCATGCGCAAGGTGAAGGCGCCACGCATCGCGGCCAAGCGCCCGGCGGACATGTGGGAATGCATCAATGGGCAGTGGTGGCAGATGGCGGCGGACGGCCCGCGCTACAAGTCGCTCGGCAATTCCATGGCCATCCCGCCCATGCGCTGGATCGGCGAGCGCATCGCCGCTGTCGAGGCGCTGAAGGTTGCACTGGAGACGGCGGAATGACCACACTTCCCACCGGCCAGCCGGATGGCGCGGCGGACATCGCCGCTATCCTCGCCCAGGCGATCCCTTCGCGCGCACCTGCCCCGCAGCCCCCTTCCGACATGGCCGACCTTCGCGATTCCCCGCGCGGCGAGGATATTGAGGATGACGGCTCCGATGCGCCTTCCGAGACCGCCGGGGACGGTGTTCTGGGGCGGGTGGACCTTTCCGCCGTGCGGGAGTGCGCCAGCCTTGACCATTCCGACACGGACAATGGCCGGCGGCTGATCGCCCATTACGGGGCCGATCTGGCGGTCTTCCAGCGCGCCGGGGTGCGCAATTCCGACTTTCTGGTGTGGACGGGCACCCATTGGGATCTCGACACCGGAAACGATGCCTCTTTCGCTCTCGCCCAGCGCATCGGCGGGTTGATCGCCCTTGAGGCGGACCATCTCGCCTCGACGCCGCAGGAGGCCCGCGCCATCCGCGACGGCGAGACTGCGGAGATCGACTTCGCGGCGCTGGAGGCCCGGCGCGAAAGCTGGGGCGATGCCGAGAAGATCCGGGCGCGTGACCTCGGCCGGCTGATCGATGCGGGCAAGGAAGCACGGGCAGCGCTGGACAAGCGCAAGGCGGCCCGCCGCAAGTTCGGTGTGAGCTCGAAGAACAAGGCGCGCCTCGATGCCATGTTGAGTTGCGCCGCGCCACGCCTGACGCGCCCGCCCCATGCCTTCAATGCCGACACGCTGCGGGTGGCCACGCGCACGCACACGCTCATCTTCAGCCGGCGGGAAGACCCGGAATGCCCGGATGCGGATGTGCAGCGCCTCATTGGCTGCATGGACGCGGTGGAAGGGCACATGCGCGAGGATCTCATCACCCAGATCATCGACGTGGCCTATGACCCCGATGCCACCTGCCCCAAGTTCGATGCCTTCACCGGGCGATTCCTGCCGCTTTCGCCCGTGCGGCGCTTCGTGCAGGTCTATTCCGGCCTTTCGCTGCTCGGGCTGGTGATTCAGAAATTCGTCTTCCACTATGGCGAAGGCGCGAACGGCAAGTCCGTCTTTATGCAGACCATCGCCAACGTGCTGGGCGCGCTTGGCAGCACGCTTTCACCCGATGCCATCACCGGCACCAACCAGCGCCAGGGCAACCAGGCCAGCCCCGAACTGGCCCGGCTCTATGGCAAGCGCTTCGTGCGCGTCTCCGAGCTGCCGGAAGGTGTGCCGCTGCAAGAGGAACTGGTCAAGCGGCTGTCAGGCGGCGAGGAAATCGCCGTCCGCAACCTGTTCCAGGGGTTGTTCGACTTCAAGGCGCTGTTCAAGGCGCACATGTCCGGCAACGGATATCCCAAGATCGAGGGCAATAATCACGGCATCTGGCGCCGCATGGCCGTGGTGCACTGGCCGGTGACCCTGGCCGATGAAGAGCAGCGCAATTTCGATGACGTGGTGGACGAATTCCGCCCGGAATATTCCGGCATCCTCAATTGGTTGATCGAGGGGGCGAAGATCTACCTCACCGAGGGGCTCATCGTGCCGCCGGAGGTGCGGGCCGCGACGAAGGAGTATCGCGATGAAATGGACCCTATCGGCCAATTCATCGAACAGTGTGTGGAGGCCGTCGAAGGCGGCGAGGTGACGGCGCGGGAGATGTATCAGGCCTATCGCGCCTGGGCGGACAGCAACTCCATATCGCCCATATTCGAGACGCGGTTCGGAAAGCTCATGAAGGCACGCTTCCGACGCGAGGACGGGCGCATCCGCCGCTATGTGGGATGCCGCCTGCACGACGTGCCGCCGCCGCCCATGTCCCGCAACCCCTATGAGGATTGAGGCCTTGTCGCAACCCTCGCGCGCCATGTGCTGCGAGGGTTGCGAGGGTGGCGCGAGGGTTTCGCAAGACTATCGCGCAGCGAATATGTGATGTGTGTCAGTGGGTTATGAGCGTTATGCGAGGGTTGCGAGGGTTTTCGCGCGTATAGCAATGCGCAACGGGGTTGAGGGGAATTCCAGATGTTGGGGAATTTCTCATGCGTATAGAGACCTTAAAACCTTCGCGACCCTCGCAAATATCAGATAAGTTATTGTAAATAATACGTTTTATGAGTGCGATAGTTGCTTTCAGACTATCGCGAAACCCTCGCAACCCTCTCAAGCCGGGATGAAGGCCATGAAGCAGATCGACATTGAGGCGCTGGTGCGGTGGGCCTATCGGGACGAACTGCCCAAGGTGGCAGCGGCTGAGGCGTCCTTCGCACCCGCGATGCGCCCGGCCTGGGACGCCATCGCGAAGCTGGGAACGCTCGGCACGGTGATCCAGGAGAACCGCTATGGCGTGGTCGCCCTGCCCTGCGCCTCCGATGAGCCTCATCCCGACGCCTTGGCCGTGGCGGATGCGGTGGAGCGGCTCGACGCCCTGGTGTTCGACATCCCCGAGGGCTGGGCGCCGCTCTCCGATATGGGCGATCTGGGCGCGCTGGGCGCCTCCGCCGTGGCGCAGGGCCTCGCCTCGCTCACCACCACCGACGAAACCGGCGCCACCCGCCTCCGCCGTCCCCTGAGCCGCCTGGTGATCCGCCAGGCCGTGCTGGGCGTCGCGCCGGAGTGGCGGTCGGAGGTGCCGCAGGTGCAGGAGGTGCGGCGGTTCGGGCGGCCCGCATGGTTCCGCCGCGCGTCGCGGACGGAAGACGGCGCGTTCGGGCCTGCGAGCTATGAGGTCGAGGTGGACGGGTTCGACTATAAGCGGCGCCGTCCCTATGCGGACGCCTATCGCAAGTATGTGTTGGAGCCGGACATGGCGCCTCTGGTGACGGCGCGGGCCGAGCATGAGCTGTGGCAAGGCGCCTTGAGCGTGCTGGCCGAGGACTTGGCCGAGACCGGCTTGACCGCTCATGAGGTCGTGCCGCCGTCCCGCCCCGCCCGTCCGTGGGAGGTGGCGGCGAGCGAGGCCCCGCGCATCCTGCCCTCTCTTCTGACGCCCTCCCCGATTCCCCGCGCGACGCGGCGAAAGAAGAATTCAATTGCCGCTTGACGTGCGACAGTTTCTTGGTGCATCACTTGTCACAGATAAAAAGAAACCCGGTTCGCTCCCCGCGCACCGGGTTTTTTGTTGGTCCTGGCGCGAAGCTCAAGTGGCGTCCCCGGTGATCTGATGTGCCAGCCGCAGGGCCAACTTGCGAACATGCGGCATAGCAAGCATCGGATCGGCTTTTTCCACCGCCACATGCAAAGACACCATGGCGGCGGCCTCTTCGTGGATCTTCCGCAGGTCGGACTTACCGGCTTCAAGTTCGTGATAGCTGCGCAGCTTCAGGCCCATCCGTTCGCCCATCTCGGCCTGGGTGAGACCTAACGCCTTCCGAAGGCTGGTGAGTTCTTCGCTTGTCATTGTCAGATGGCTCGCCGTTGCTTATCTTATTCGGGTCTGGAACCGGGGAGCGCTGCAACGCCCCCCGGCCCCGGCTTACCGGCCTATGGAGACTTTCACTCTCCATTTGCCGAACCGGACTTGGATGGTGAGCTTGATGCTCATGGTTAGCTCCAGTCCGTTGCCAAGCGGGATTGCTTGGTAGGTTTTTTATACGCAGAAACCGCGCATTCGTCAACCGAAATGCGCGGTTTTTGCGTATTTTGACCCTGTATTTGCTGACTTTCCAGACCTTCCGCCCCACCCCCACCCCTTCTGGGTCCTTCCCCCCGCCGCACGTATACGGGCGGGCGAGGCGTTGGGGGGCGCTCGATGGGGGGTGTTTGGGGAGGCCTGAAGTTCAGGGGAAGGCTGAAATTCGGCATTGAAGTTCAAGGGGTTGCGCGATGAGGACTATCGTCTCAAAGGGCGAGTTCGCGGCGCGCAAGCAGCGGGCGCCGTCTGCCATCTCCAACTGGATCGCGGACGGCCGGATCACGCCGGCGGCCATCGTGGGCACCGGGGTGCGGGCGAGGATCTGGGTGGAGCAAGCCGAGCGCGATCTCGCCCGCAACCTCGACCCCGGGCAGCAGCTCTCGCAGGAACGGCCCATCGGCGCCGCGCCGGTGGCGGCAGCGCCCGTGACGCCTGGAGCCGGCGACCTGCTGCCGCCCGAGACGAGCGAGGACGAGGACCTGCGCCGTCGCCGGAAGGCGGATGCCGACCGCGCCGAGCGCGAGGCGGAGATGGCGAAGCTGCGCACCGAGCGCGAGCATGGGCGCTGGATGGACGCCGCCGAGGCCAAGCGCGCCTGGGGCAAGGAATTGTCGGAGGTCATGACCGAGATCGAAACCTTCGTCACATCGACCCTGCCGCGCGCCATCGGCGAGCAGTTCAATTTGGAGCCCCGCGAGGTGGCCGCGCACGTCATCGCATTGTGGCGCGAGCGCCGCGCCAAGGTGGCGGATGAGGCCGCCGCCCGCGCATCGGAGGCGCAAACCGAAAGCTGACCCATGTTCTTGACCGACCCGGCCCGCATCGCAGCGTCCGTGGTCGCGTCCGTCCTGCGTCCGCCGCCGCCGCCCGACCTCAACCGCTGGGCGGAGGACAACATCAAGTTCGGCCGGGAGAGCCCCTTCCCCGGCCCCTACAGCCGGAAGACCTTCCCGCCGGCCGAGCGCATGCTCGAGGTGCTTGGCGCCGACCATCCGGCCCGGGTGGTCACGCTCATGGGCTCCGCCCAGATCATCAAAACCACATTGGCGCAGATCTTCGTTGCCGGCTCCATGGATCTCGACCCGTGCGACATGCTCTATGTCCACCCCTCGCACGACAATGCGAAGCGCTGGGCGCGGGGCAAATGGCGCCAGATGCGCCAGCAATCGCCGGCCCTGCGCCGCATCTTCGCGGATTCGAAAAGCCGCGATGCCACGGACAATCTGCTCTATCAGGAACGGCGGGACGGGCGCGGCTCGCTGCTGATTTCCGGGGCCAATTCGCCGGCCTCGCTGTCCATGATCTCGGTGCCGAAACAGGTCCAGGATGACCTGTCAAAATGGGAGCCGAACAGCGGCGGCGACCCGGAGAAGCAGGCGGACAGCCGCTCGGCGGCGTTCGACGCGGCCAAGGTCCTCAAGATCTCGACGCCGCTCTTCGAGAAGACCTGCCGCATCGCGAGGGCGTACAAGGCGGGGACGCAGGAAAAGTGGCACATGCCGTGCCCCCATTGCGGGCATTTCCAGCCGCTGGAATGGCCCAATTTCCTGGCCAATCTGGACCCGGAGAATCCGGCGGACGCGCACTTCACCTGCACCGGGTGCGGGTGCGCCATCGAGCACCGGCACAAGCGGGCCATGCTGGCGGCGGGGCGCTGGGTGGCGGACAATCCGTCCGCGCCCAACCCGAGCTTTCATGTGTGGCGGGCGCTGAGCCCGTCACGCGATTGGGAGAGCATTGCGCGGGAATGGCTGTCGGCCTCGGGTGACCCCAAGGCAGAGCAGACATTTTACAATGACATCTTGGGCCTGCCCTATGAACAGGCCACCGAGGCGCCGCCTTGGGAGGAGATCCGGGACCGGGCCAATGCCGCCGGTCATGACCGGGGGCGGGTGCCTGCGGGCGGACTCATCATCACCGCCGGCGTCGACTGCCAGGGCGACCGGGTGGAAGTGCACATCAAGGCCTATGGCGAGCACTTGCGCCGCTGGACTGTCGACTATCTGGTGATCCCGCACCACATCTCGACGGTGGAGGCGCGGGCCGATCTGGACAAGCTCCTGAAGGCCACATGGCCGGATGCGTTCGGGCGGACCCGCCGCATCGACATGCTCGCCATCGACGGCAACGCCTACACCCGCGACGTGTTCGGGTGGGCCAAGGAACATCCCTGGCTGCGTGTCATCGTGGTACGTGGCGCGAAGTCCGACATCGCTCCGCCCATCGCCTTGGCACGCGACGAGCGCAAGGATGACGGCTCGATCCGGAAGACGCAGAAGCGCTTCTTCAACGTTGGCACCAGCGGCCTCAAGGCCGCGCTTTATGAGCAGCTGAAGCGCATTGACCCGTTGGCGCGGGGCTATTGCGGCTATCCGCAGGGGCTCGGCGACGAGTTCTATCGCCAGCTCACCGCCGAGGTGCGGGTGGTGGAGAATGACCGCTGGGGGCAGCCGCACCCCAAGTGGAAGAAGGTCCAGGACCGCAACGAGGTGCTGGACACCGAGATTTACGCGGAGGCAGCGGCCATCCGGTGCGGCTGGTACAACCGGACGCCGGAGGATTGGGCCGCCCTGCGCGCCGAGCTGGAGCGCCTGCCCGACGCCGCCCAGCCCGATCTGTTCGACCCCGCCGGCGTGCCGAGCGCGATCCCCGCGCATGCCGCCCCGCAGCAATCCGACCCACCGCCGCCTCCGCCTGCACCGTCCGGATTCATGAGCCGCCGGCGGGAGGAAGGCCGGAGCTGGTTCGACCGCAACTGAAGGATGCAACACGATGGCATGGACGCATACGGACCTGGACCGGCTGTCGGCCGCCATTGCCCAGGGGGTGCGCAGGGTCACCTATAGCGACGGGCGGGCGGTGGAATATCACTCGCTTGGCGAGATGCTGCGCCTCAAGGCGAGCATGAAAGACGAGATCGCCCAGGGCAGCGGCGCGCCCGAGCCGCGCTCGGTGCTGGTCGAGCGCCGGCGGGACTGGTGAGCGCCATGAACACGCTCGACCGTCTCATCGGCTGGGTTTCGCCCTCCGCCGGGCTTTCCCGCGTGCGCGCCCGGGCGGCTCTCACCCATCTCGATGCCGCCACCCGTGCCTATGACGGCGCTCGCGTAGGGCGGCGCGGCAATGGCCGGGCGCCCTCCACCTCCGCCAATGCGGAGATCGGGCCGGCCGGAACCCGCCTGCGCAACCGCGCGCGGGACCTGGTGCGCAACAATGGCCATGCGGCCCGCGTGGTGGATATCCTCACGTCGAATCTCGTGGGTACGGGAATCCGTCCGGTCTCGAAGACGGGGCGGCGCGCACTGGACCGGCGCGTCAATGACCTGTTCAAGCGCTTCGCGGACACCTGCGATGCGGACGGACAGCTGGACTATTACGGGCTTCAGGCCCTGGCGGTGCGGTCCATGACCGAATCCGGCGAGGTGCTACAGCGATTCCGGCCGCGCCGGGCCGAGGACGGGCTTGCTGTTCCGCTGCAACTCCAGTTGCTGGAGGCCGACCATCTGGACAGTTCCCGCCACGGCGAGAATGTGGACGGGGCGCGGGCCATCCTTGGCGTTGCCTTCGACGGCATCGGCCGCCGCTCGGGCTATTGGCTCTACCGGGACCATCCCGGTGAGATGACCGTGGGCACGCTGTCCTCGGTGCGGGTGCCGGCGGACGAGGTGCTGCACCTCTATCGTAAGCTCCGGCCCGGCCAGGTGCGGGGCGTGACGCCCTTCGCACCGGTGATGAACGTGGCCCGCGACATTGCGGACCTCAACGAGGCCGCCCTCGCCCAGGCCCATGTGGCGGCTTGCTTCGGCGGATTCGTGGCGCAACTGGATGGCGACCGCGCGCCCGTGGGGCCGGAGCGCCGGGACGAGGACGGCAACCGCGTCCAGTCCTTCGAGCCGGGCATGCTGACCTATCTGAAGCCGGGCGAGAGCATCTCATTCGCCCAGCCCGGCACCTTCGGGGCCTATGACCCCTTCCTGGTGCAGAACTTGATGACGTTCGCCGCCGGCGCGGGCGTGACCTATGACCAGGTGACCGGCGACCTGCGGCAGGCCAATTATTCCAGCCTGCGGGCCGGCAAGATCGAGTTCCGCCGCCTCATCGAACAGATGCAGTGGCACACGCTCATTCCCATGTGGTGCGCGCCCACCTGGCGGCGCTTCATCGACGCGGCCATCCTTTCCGGCGCGCTGCCGCGCCGGGCCGAGGGCTATCCAGTGGAATGGATCGTCCCGGCCTATGAGCCCATCGACCCGGTGAAGGATTTGCAGGCGGACATCCTCGCTGTGCGCTCCGGCCGCATGACCTGGCCGCAATTCGTCGCCGCCTGGGGGTTCGATCCGGACGAACATCTGGAAGAGATCATCCGCATCAACGGCCTGTTCGATGCGGGCGGGGTGGTGCTGGACATCGACCCGCGCCGCACAGCGCAGGCGGGCAGCGTGCAGCAGGTGCCCGCCGCCCACGACCCCGCGCCGGCCGATGCGGCCACCTCCGCCGCGCCCTGACCTTTGGAGCATAGACCATGACCCGATCCGCGCAGCCGCGGGCGACGCCGAATGGCTTCCAGCCCGGCTCTCTTATGTCGCGCCTCGCCACGGCGGATGCGTCCGCTCGGCTGGCGCCCACCTCCTATGACAGCGCCAGCCGCACGGTGAGCGCTGTCTTCTCCACCGGCGCCCGCGTGCGGCGGTGGGGCATCGTGGAAGAGCTAGCCATGACGCCGGAGGCCATCGACCTTTCGCGCGTCCAGGCCAATGCCGTCCGGCTTCTCGACAGCCATGATGACTCATCCATAGATCGCGTCCTGGGCGCAGTTGTGTCTGCCCGCATCGAGGGCGGCCAGTTGGTCGGAACGTTTCGGTTCGCGGACACGGACGCAGGCCGAAAAGCCGAGGCTATGGTGTCCTCCGGCGATCTGACCGGGATCTCAATCGGCTACGACGTGACGTCGTGGGGCCGTGCGGGCATCGAAAACGACGTGGAGATCTGGCGGGCCGACCGCTGGGTGCTCCTTGAGGTTTCACTCGTCGCGGTCCCTGCGGACCCTGCCGCGATGGTGCGTTCCGGGTCCGCGATCCCCAGCCAAGAGGAAGACGCCATGCGTCGCAATGTGCCGCAGGCGACGGGCGCCGCCCCCGCCGAAACCACCAATCCGCCCGCCAACCCGCCCGCCGCGCCGCAGGCGCCGGTGGCGACCGAGACCCGCGCCGCACCGCCCGCGCCCGCGGTGGATGCGGAGGCCATCCGCCGCGCCGAGCGCAGCCGCATCGCCGAGATCCGCCAGATCGGCGCCACCACCCGCATGGAGGCGGCGGCCATCGACCAGGCGGTGGACGGCGGCACCAGCGTGGAGGAGTTCCGGCGCATCGCCATCGACGCGCTGGCTGGCCGCTCCGACGCTACGGCCGTGCGCAGCCATGTGGGGACCATCTCCATGGACGAGACCGAGACCCGCCGGCTGGCCATGACCGAGGCGCTCTCGGCCCGTCTGTCCCCGCTCTCCGCGCCCGGCGCGTCCGTGCCGCAGGTGCCCGAGCGCGCGCGCTCCTATATGGAGCATTCGCTGGTGGAGCTGGCGGCGGACGCCATCGGCCATCGCGGGCGGCTCTCCAATGTGGCGCAGCGCGAGGATGTGCTCCGCCGCGCGTTCCACACCACCAGCGACTTCCCGCTTATCTTCGAGGGCGCGCTCAACACCGCGCTGGGTGCGCGCTATCAGGCGGCCCAGCCCACCTATCGCCGCCTCGCGCGCCAGCGCACCTATAGCGACTTCCGGGACCACAACACCGTGCGCCCCGGCGACTTCCCCATGCTCCAGCCGGTGACCGAGGCGGGCGAAATCAAGTCCGGCACCTTCACCGAGGCGAAGGAGAAGACGGCGGTCAAGCCCTACGCCATCAGTGTCTCCATCACCCGCCAGATGCTGGTGAATGACAATCTGGGCGCCATCAACGATGTGCTCGCCACCCAGGCCACCAATGTGGTGATCTTCGAGGAGCAGGTCTTCTACGCCATGCTCCTGTCGGGGGCCTCCAACAATGGCCCGACGCTGCTGGAGACCGGCCGGCAGGTCTACAACACCACGGATGGCACCCTGGCCGCCGCTGCGGCGGCCATCACCACCAGCAGCATTTCGCTTGGGCGTGCGGCGATGCGGAAGCAGAAGCGCGGGGATGGCCAGACCATCGACGTGGCGCCTGCGATCCTGCTGGTGGGGCCGGACAAGGAGACCGAGGCCCAGATGGTGCTGGCCCCGGTGCAGGCGACGCAGGCCTCCAACGTGCCGCTGTTCTCGGGCGTGCTCTCCCAGATCACCACGGCCCGCATCACCGGCAATGCCTGGTACCTGTTCGCCGATCCCAGCCAGCTCCCCGTGTTCGAGTGGGGCCTTCTGGACGGCTACAGCGCACCGCGCATGCGCATGGACGAGCCGTTCGGGCGCCAGGGACAGTCTGTGTCTGTGGAGCACGATTTTGGCTGCGGCGCCATCGACTTCCGCGGCTCCTATCGCAACGCTGGCGCCTGACCGGGCGCCGTCAGCCCGGGCCCCGCGCCCGGGCTCTTCCTTCCTTCCCCCTTTCGCAATGGGAGTTCACCCATGAAAAACTATGTCCAGCCGGGCCACACGCTCGACCTGACCGCGCCCGCCGGCGGCGTGGTCTCCGGCACCGGTTATCTGATCGGCACCCTGTTCGCGGTGGCGTCTGTCACGGCGGCCGCCGGCGCCACCTTCGCCGCGCGCCTGGAGGGCGTCTTCACGCTCACCAAGGCCACCGGCGCGGCCTGGACCGAGGGCGCCGCTGTATATTGGGACAACACGGCCAAGAACGTCACCACCACGGCGTCCGGCAACACCAAGATCGGCGTGGCGGCGGCGGCGGCCGCCGCCGGCGACACCGTGGGCAATGTGCGGCTGAACGGCTCGTTCTGACCATGAGCGTCTTCGACGCCGGGATGGACGTGTTCTTCCTGGACCCCCATCTCGGCGTCGACGCCCTCTATTGCCAGGGCGGCACCGCTGCCCCGGTGACCGTGCGCGGCATCCGCCGGCGGCCGGATGAAACGCCCGTCTATGGCGAGATGCGCCTGAAGGCGGCGGGCGAGCTGCTGGACCTGCGCATGAGTGAGGTGCCGGCGCCCGCGGCTGGCGACACCCTCGCCCTCGCAGGCATCACCTATCGCATCCAGGGCGCGCCCGAGATGGACGAACACCGCCTCACCTGGCGGTGCCAGCTGGTGCCCGTGTGAGGGTTATCGCGGCCCTGACGGGCAACCTTGAAGAGTACATGGCGCAGGAGATCCGCGACGCGCAGCTTGGCGTCACGCGCGGGATTACCGCCGGTGCCGAGGGCCTCAAGGCCGAGTTGCGAGGACAGGTCACGGGCGCGGGCCTCGGCGAGCGCCTGTCCAAGACGTGGCGCTCCGAGGTCTATCCGCCGGGCCGGCCTAGCACCAATGCGGCGGCGATGGTGTGGAGCAAGGCGCCGCTCCTGATGGACGCGTTCAATCGCGGCGCGATCATCCGCCCGGGCGGCGGGCGGCAATTGCTGGCCATCCCCACATCGGCGGCGGGGAAGGTTGCCGGCTCCCCCACCCGTGGGCGCCTGACGCCCGAGCTCTGGCAGAAGCGCACGGGATTGCCGCTGCGCTATGTGCAGCGCCCCGGCCGCTTGCCGGTACTGGTGGCCGAAGGGGTGCGCGTCAACTCGCGCGGCGCCGCCGTGTCCAATATGGGCAAGCGCAAGGACGGCACCACCTATACGCGCCTGCGCAATGTGGCGAGTTCCGTCATCTTCATCCTGGTGCCGCAGGCCCGCCTGAAGAAGCGCCTGGATATCGAGGGGGCTGGTCGCCGGTGGCAGTCCCGGGTGCCCGGGCTTGTGCTGGAGAACTGGCCATGAAGGGGCGCCCATGAGCCTGCGCAACGACATCCTCACCGCCCTGACCGCCGCCATAGCGACCGCTTTGCCGGCCGCCGTGGTGGATCGCAACGGCGTCGTGCTGGATCGGCTCGGCCCCGGCGGGCGCGTGAGCGTGCGCGACGGGGACCCGGGCGAGCCGGAGGTGATGCTCTCGCCGCTGGCCTATGCCTGGCAACACCGGGCCGTGGTGGAAGCGGTGGTCACAGCCGCCACGGACTCCGCCCGGCAGGCCGCCCTTGAAACGCTGCTCTCCGGCATCGCGGCGGCGCTCGCCGCCGACCGGACCCTGGGCGGCCGCGCCGACTATGTGATGGCGTCCGCGCCGCAGATCGAAGCCGTGCCCATTGACGGTGCCACGCCGCTACTGGGCGCCACCGTCACAATTGAACTGTCTTACGTCACCTCCGATCCCCTCGCCTGATTTCCAGGAGACATCCCCATGGCTCGCGCCCAAGGCGCCCGCGCTCAACTCGCGGGCGCATTCGAATCCGCCTACGGCACCGCGCCCGGCTCCGGTTTCATCAAGTTTCCCTTTTTGCGCTCGACCATTGGCGCGGAACAGGGCCTGATCGCCGACGATCTGCTGGGCACCGGCCGCGACCCCGCCGCCCCGTCCCGCGACGTGATCACGGCGGAGGGCGACCTTGTGGTGCCGGTGGACGTGCGCAATTTCGGCCACTGGCTCAAGCTGCTGCTGGGGGCGCCGACCACCACGGGCACGACCGGCAATTACAGTCACACCTTCGGCTCGGGCAGCTGGACCTTGCCCTCCATGTCGGTGGAGGTGGGGTTCCCCGAGGTGCCCCATTACGCGCTGGTGGCGGGCCTTATGGCCAATACGCTGGCCCTCACCATGCAGCGGGCGGGCACGGTGAGCGCCACCATCGGATGCCGCGCCCAGGGCGAGACCACGGCCACCACCACGGCTGCGGGCACGCCCACCGAGGCGGTGCTGGAGCGGTTCGTCCAGTTCCAGGGCGCGATCAAGCGGGACACCGTGGCGCTGGGCAATGTGGTGTCGGCCGATTTCACCTATAGCAACAATCTGGACCCGGCCGAGGTTATCCGCGCCGATGGCAAGATCGACGGGCTGGACCCGAGCGCGGCGACCCTGACCGGCAATTTGCAGACCCGGTTCGCCGACACCACCCTGCTGAACCTCGCGACCAACGGCACGCCGGTGGAGCTGGAATTTTCCTTCACCAGCGCGGCGGCCAAGAAGTTGGTCATCACCGCGCACAAGGTCTTTCTGCCCAAGCCCAAGATCTCGCTGGAGGGCCCGGCGGGCGTGCAGGTGCCGTTCGCCTGGCAGGCGGCCAAGGGCGCCACGCGCATGTTGACCGCCGTCCTCACCAATGACGTGGCGAGCTACGCATGATCCGGCTCAATCTCGCGCGCACCGCGCAATGGGTGGATCTCGGCCATGGCGTGCGTGTCCTGGTGGACCCCGTCACCGCCGCCATCCTCATGGCGGCCCGGGCGGCCGTGCGTCTCCTGGACGTGCCGGTCGGCGTGGACGCGCCCGACGCCTGGCGCGGCGGCGAGCTCATCAAGGGCCTCGGGCGCGCGCTCATCCGCGAATGGGAGGGCGTGGAAGGCGCGGACGGCCAGCCCGCGCCGGTGAGTGGCGAGGCCATTGACGCGCTGCTGGACCTGCCGCTCCTGTCCGCCGCCTTCGAGCAGAAGGTCTTGCAACCCGCAATCCTGATGGATGCGGAAAAAAACGGATCATCGCCCTCGCCGACTGGCATTTCGGCGGGGGCGGCGCCTATTGCGATGCCTGCGGCACCCGATGCCCCGAATGCCCCTACCGCGTGCTCGCCCCCGTGACGTTGGAGGGGGCGCAAGTGTGGGAGGTGATGCGGGCCGCCGAGGGGCAGATGCGCACGCTCGGGCCCGTCGTGATCGGCCTCGATGCCGGGGCCGTGCTGGCCCTGGCGGCGGCCGCCGGCTGCGACCCCACCCTCACCGCCTATGTGCTGTCCGACGTTGGCGCCATCGCGGCCCGCCGCATCAATGAACAGGTGATCTCCAATGGCTGAGAGACAGATCGGTGTCCGCCTCTCCGTCATTGACGGCGGCAAGGCGAAGGCGGAGCTGAAGGATTTTGGTTCGGTCGGCCAGCAGGCGCTGGAGCGCATCACCTCGGCCACGACGCCGGCCTCGGCGGGCCTGCGGGCCGTGGGCGCCGTGACGGGCGAGATGCGCGGGCGGATGGAAGGGTTCGGCGAAGGGGCCGGCCTCGCCGGCGCCGCGCTGCGGGCGCTGGGACCGGCGGGCGCCATTGCGGCGTCGGCCTTTGGCGTGTTTTCTTTGGGCATCACCAAGGGACTTTCCGATGCCCAGGAGGCCGAGCGCGTCACGCTGCGGCTGGAGCAGGTGTTCAAGGCGACGGGATATGCCGCGGGCGTCACCGCCGACGAAATGAACGATTATGCAGATGCCCTGGAGCAAACCACCATGGCGTCGGCAGAGCAGGTGAAGGAAGCGGGCGCCGTGCTCGCCACCTTCCGCTCCATTTCGGGCGATACATTCAAACGAACCTTGAGCCTCGCGCAGGACCTCTCCGCCGTGTTCGGGCAGTCGCTGTCCTCCTCGGCGACGCAGCTGGGCAAGGCGCTGGAAGATCCCGAGCAGGGCCTGACCGCTTTGTCTCGCGTGGGCGTGACGTTTTCCGATGTGCAGAAGGATTTGATCCTTCAGATGGTGCGCATGGGTGATACCGCCGGCGCCCAGAAAACCATCCTCGACACGCTGGAAAAGCAGGTGGGTGGCGCGGGCGCCGCGGAAGCCAGCGGCCTGTCTGGCGCGTTCAAACGCGTGGCCGACGCGGTGGGGAATTTCTGGGAGGAGATGGCGAAGGCGACGGGCATTGCCTCCGGCCTCTCCTATGTGATGGATGAGATCATCGCCAAGGGCGCCCAGGCCGGCGCTGCGGCGCTGGCGGCGACGGGGGACATCGCCAAGAAGCTGGCCAATGCCCAGGAGCAGCTGAAACAGGCGCAGGAACTGGCCGCCAATACCGGCATGGATATCGACCGGCAGGCGGTCGCCAGCTGGCAGAAGGAAGTGGACCGACTGCAGGCGCAGCAGGATGCGCTGGTGGCGCGGACACAGGAAAGCCAGGCCCGTGCCTCGCAGGGCCGCGCCCAGGCGGAAGCGGATTCCCGCACCGAGAAGGCGCTCGGCCGGCTCAAGGAAATGAAGAAGGAGATTGCCGACCTCGGCACCCCCGCTGAGAAGATCGCGGCGGTGCGGGCGGCGCTCTCCCAGACGGTGGACGAGCTCAACCGCCTGCGCAATCCAGATGGTTCCAATGATGGCGCGGTGAATGATGCGATCCGCGCGGCGGAGGAGCTGACCCGCCGCCGCGTTGCCGCCATCGAGAAGGGCGACACCGAGGCCAATTCCGCGCGCAACAAGACGCTGCGGGAGGCCGAACAGGTCTACAATTCCACCCGCACGGCGGCCGAGACCTATGCGCTGGAGATGGAGCGGCTGAGCAAGCTGCTCAAGTCCGGCGCCATCGACCAGGAGACGTTCAACCGCGCGGCCGAGAAGGCGCGCGAGAAGCTGGAGAGCCAGTCCACCGACGCGGTGAGGGGATTTTCCAACGCCATCAAGTCCTATCTGGAGGGCGTCGAGGACATGGCCAGCCAGGTGGAGAGCCTGACCACCGGCGTCCTCTCCGGCCTGGAAGATGCGTTCGTCTCCTTCGCGACCACGGGCAAGGCCTCGTTCAAGGACCTGGCGCAATCCATCATCGCGGACCTGCTGCGCATCGCTGTCCGCCAGAACATCACCGGGCCGCTGGCCTCCGGCCTGCAATCGGCGCTGGGGGGCACGTCTGGCGCGGGAGTCTTCTCCGGCCTGTTCGGCGGCGGATCATCCGGTCTGTCGACCATGAGCGGCGCGTCCAGCGCCCTTGGCCTCATCTATGCCGAGGGCGGCTATACCGGCCCAGGCGCCAAATATGACGTGGCCGGCGTGGTGCACCGAGGCGAGTATGTGTTCGATGCTGCAGCGACCCGTACCCTCGGTGTCGGAAACCTGGAGCGGCTTCGCCAGTCCGCGCGCGGCTATGCAGAGGGCGGCTATGTGGGCGATGCCGTGCGCATGGGGGCGCAGGCGTCGAGTTTGGCTGTCGCGGTCAATGTGCAGACCTTGCCCGGCACCACGGCGGACGTGACCCAGAGACAGGAGCCGGACGGGACCATCAGCCTCGACCTGGTGGTGCGGCAGCTCAAGAGCGAGTTGGCCAGTGACCTGGAAAGCCGGGGCGGGTTCGCGAAGGCCCTGGAAGCCACTTATCCACTGCGGCGGACGTGACCATGGCAATTCCCACCTGGCCTGCCGACCTGCCCTATGCGCCGTTGCGGGATACCTGGCAGGGGGCGCCCGTGCTGGCGCCGCTCGCCACCGACATGGAAGGCGGCAACACCCGCAATCGCTCCCGGCCCGGCGACGATGTGGCGGTCTTCCCATGGTCTCGCCGGTTCACCCCGGACCAGGCCTCGGCCTGGGAAGCCTTCCTGGCGCAGATCAAGGCCAATGGCTGGCGCTGGGTGATGCCGGTCTGCATTGACCATGTGAGTTATGAGACCCGCATGGTGCAGATGGTGTCGGGCACGCTCGCCTATGCCGATGTGCGCGGCCGGTTGCAGGTGACGTTTCAGATGCGGGTGCTCCCCGCCGGACTCCTGCCGCCGGCACCAAGCCTCGCCATCGACACCTACATCACCGTGACCGGCGCCCCGGGCGCGCCCGTCACCGTCACCATCAGCTGAGGGCGCCTCATGGCCGAGCCGTGGACCGCCGCCTGGGAAGAGGCGGAAACCATCTGCCCCTCCGAGGGCGAGACCTATGTGACGCTGGAGTTGCAGCACCCGGCCTTCCTGGAGGCCGGCGTGCCGGTAGCGCTGCGGTTCGTGCTCGACGTACAGCCCCGCCAGTTGGGCATCGAGGCCGGCGCCACTTTCGATCCCGGCACCCTCCAGGAGTTCCTGCCCATCGCTTTTTCGGCCTCCCGGCCGGAGGTGGCGGAGGGCCAGGCGCCGCAATGCAAGGTCTCCATCGACAATGTGGGGCAGGATTTGACCGAGCATATGGAGGCGGCGGTGGCGGTGCGGGCAGACCTCACCCTCATCTATCGCGAGTATCGCACCGATGATGTGTCGGAACCCTGCTACGGGCCGGTGGAATTCCAGGTGCGCCAGGCTCGCATGACCGGCACCCGCATTGACGGGGTGGCCAAGTTGGCGGACTTGGTGAACACCAAGTTCCCGCGCCTGGTCTATAGCCGGGCGGAATATACGGCTCTGGCGGCTTGAGCCTTGAAACATCTGCGGGCACTCTTCGCGCCGCTACGGGATCACGTAGCGGCGGCGAGGAGGAGAAGAATGAACCGCACAGATATTGTTGCCCCCGCGCTGGCCTTGCTCCTCGTCTCGTGCTCAAGCACGCCCGAAGATCTCGGGACGAAAGCAAAGAGTGAGACATTTACGTTCAGCGAGAATTATCAAGAAATATACCGCCGTGTGTCCAGCGGCGCCAAACGCTGCATGCCTGGGATTGTAGGATTTCCCGCGTCGATAGACATCGGTTCGGACCTGTATCCAGATCTGGGATATGGGGAGGTCAACTTCGCCTCATCAACATCTGGGATAAAAAATTACTTCTGGTCTGTGAAAATTGAAAAAACTCCGACCGGATCATCCATGTCGGTCCTCGTCGCCAACACGCTCAACCCGGAGGGATACAAATCGTATCTCCTGCGCTGGGCGTCTGGCGACATGTCCTGTTGACGTTCAGCCCATCTAAATCACCCCCAGAGGCCGCCGCGAGGCGGCCTTTTTTATTGAGGCTCCATGGACCGCACCTCTTACCTCTCCGCCCTGATCGGCCGCCCTTGGGCCGCCCAGGGCCAGGGACCGGACAGCTATTCCTGCTGGGCGCTCGCGGTGGAGATCGAGGCGCGCCTGTGGGGCCGGGGCCTGCCCGATGTGGCGGTGCCTGAGGCCCCGACCCTGCGCTGGATCATCGACAGCTTCGCCGGCCATCCCGAGCGGGACCATTGGTCGGAGTGCGCCCTTGCCCATGGGCTGGTGACGGCCGAGGACGGCGCCCTGGTGCTGATGGCGCGGGCCGACCGGCCGGCCCATGTGGGCGTCTGGCTGGCGCCGGAGGGCGGCATTATCCACGCGGACCCGGCCGCCGGAGTGGTGTTCGAGACCCCGGCGCTTCTGCGCGCCCGGGGCTGGGGCCGGCTGCGCTTTTTCGAGCCTCGGGCCTGACCATGGCGACCGTGACCCATGTGGTGCTCCCCGGCCAAGTGATCGGGGAGGCGGAGAGCCGTGCCCGCGAGACCGTGGCCTCCTTCCTGCGGCGCGTGGGCTGGAGCACCACCACCCTGCCCACCATCTGCATCATCAACGGCGCGCCGGTGCTGCGCGCCCAGTGGCGCCGCCGACGCATCCGCAAGGGCGATGCGGTGGTGTTCCAGTCGCGCCCCCGCGGCGGTGGCGCGTCCAATAGTACCAAGAGCGTGATCGGGCTGGTGGGTGTGATTGCGCTGGCGGCCCTGGCTCCTGGGGTTGGAAGCCTCGCTGCAAGCGCGCTGGGAATTGCCGGGGCATCAACTATCGCCAGCGCGGCCTTCGTTGCCGGCGGCGCTTTCCTCCTCAACACCCTGCTCTCGCCCACCGTCGCGAGCGCCCAGCAGACCCAACAAGAATCCCTCTACACGTTCGGCGCCCAGACCAATTCCGCCCGGCCCCTCCAGACCATCCCGGTCAAATATGGCCGCGTGCTGAGCACGCCGGACTATGCCGCGGTGCCCTGGTCGGAATTCGTCGGGGACGATCAATATCTGCACCTGCTGCTGGTGCGCGGCTGCGGACGCTATCAGCCGCACCAGATCCGCATTGACGACACGGTGCTGTGGACCGCCGAGGACGGCGTCGCCGAGGGGTTCGAGGGCGTCGAGCTGCAATGGTGCGAGCCGGGCGAGGACGTGACCCTCTTTCCGCTCAACATTGCGGCCTCGGTGGAGGTGTCCGGCCAGGAGCTGGCCTCCACCTCCACTTGGGTGGGCGGCTATGTGGCCAATGCCGCCGGCACCAGCGCCACCGCGCTCATGGTGGATCTGATCTGGCCGCAGGGTCTTTATCTCCGCAACGCGGACGGCTCCTATAGCCCCTATCTCGCCCGCACACGGGTGGAATACCGGCCTGTCAACACGCTCGGCCTGCCCACGGGCGGATGGTCCACCCTCATTGTGGATGAGCGGTGGGGCAGCAGCACCAAGCCCTTGCGCGCCAGCCTGCGGGTGGAGGTGCCGGCCGGCCGCTATGAGGTGCGGGCGCGCCGGGACGTGCCGGAGGGTTTCGCCTCCAACGCCCAGGACCAGGTGCTCTGGGCGGGCCTGCGGGCAGCGCTGACCGGGCCGCGCTCTTTCGCCGATGTCTCGGTGCTCGCGGTGCGCATGAAATCCACGGCGCAGTTGACGCAGGCCTCCTCCGGCCGGTTCGCGCTGCTGGAGACCCGCATCCTCCCGGTGTGGACGGGCAGCGGCTGGAGCGAGCAGCCCACCCGCAACCCCGGCTGGGCGTTTCTGGACGCCGCCACCAACACCGCCTATGGCGCCCGCCGTCCGCTCACCAAGGTGGATGTGCAGGCGGCGGCGACGCTGGCGGCCACCGCGACCGCGCGCGGCGACTGCTTTGACTATGAGTTCCGGGACGCGGGGCCCGCCGCCGACGCGCTGGACACCATCCTGGGGGCCTGCCGCGCCCGCACCCGGTGGCTCGGCGACGTGCTGTCCCTGGTGCGGGACGAGTGGCAGGCCTTGCCCTCCATGATGCTCACCGACCGGGAGATCGTGCGCGGCTCGTTCGCGGTGGACTATCTGTTCCAGAGCGAGGCCGCCGCCGATGCGGTGATCGTCGAATATCTGGACGAGGAGACGTGGCGCGCCGAGGAGGTGCAGGTGCCCGCCGACGTGGTGGCGCAGAACCCCATGCGATTCCAGCTGAAGGGGGTGGTGCAGCGGGCGCAGGCCTTCCGCGAAGGGGCATTTCTCTGGAAACAGAACACCTATCGGCGGGTGCGGCCCTCGCTCTCCACCGAGCATGACGGACGGTTGCTGTCGCTGGGCGCCACCGTCACCGTGCAATCGGAGATCCCCGCGCGCTGGGGCCAGTCCGGCGCGGTGGCGTGGCATGTGGGCCGCACGCTGGCCCTCGACCCGGCCCCCAGCTGGGCGGCGGGCAGCCAGCATTATATGTCGCTGCGCACCCGCACCGGCCGGCCATTCGGGCCGGTTAAGGTAGCGCGCGGCGCTGGCGACGCCGAGGCCCTTGTGGACGCAGCGGACCTGGCGCTGGTGGAGAGCCAGCAGGGCCTGACCCTTGAGGAGGTGCTGGCCCGGCCCAAAGGCGGCGACCTGCCCAGCTTCGCCCTTGGCGTGGGCACCGCCTGGATTCGCCGCGCCAAGGTGCTCTCCGGCTCGCCGGACGGGGACCGGGTGGCGCTGAGCCTGGTGGTGGATGCGCCGGAGGTGCATGACGACAGCGGCGACCCCGGCGCCGCGCCGCCGGCGGCCGCGCTCTCCATCCCCAAGGCGCCGCTGGTGGCGGGGCTGGTGGCGAGCATCGAACAAAATGTGCTGGAGCCGGTGCTGTCCGCCTCCTGGTGGCCCGCGGCTGGGGCGCTCTATTACATCGTCCAGGTGAGCTATGACGGCCGCGCCACCTGGGTGCCGCTCACGCAGGTCTATGCGGCCTCACTGTCCGTCGTGGTGGAGCCGCGCGCCCTCTCCCTGCGCGTGGCCGCCGTGGGCTCCGGCCAGGGGGCCTGGAGCGTGGTGGATCTGGACGCGCCCACCATCGACGCGGCCGCCATCAAGGTTGACGTGGGCAATGTGACAGGCTCGCTCGCCGAGGCGCTGCGGCAGATGGGGGAGGTCTCCCAGCAGTTCGACGCCGCCCTGGCTGCCGCGCAGTTGCGCTCGGCCGAGGCCATTGCGGCGGTGGCGCTGGCGCAGAGCGAGACCGCGCAGCGCCTGCGGGCCATGCCCGGCGAAGTCCGCGCGGACGTGACCTCGCAGATCGACAAGGCAGCCGGCCCCGACAGCGCGCTGGCGCGGCGGGTGGACGCGGCCGTTGCCACGACGCAGACCGTGGCGGCCTCGGTGTTGCAGGAGACCCTGGTGCGGGCCAGCGCGGATGAGGCCCTCACCGCCACCACAACGGCTCATGAGAGCCGGCTGGGCGCCGCCGAGGGGACGCTGGCGACGTTTGGCTCTCAGATCTCGACGCTGACCACGACCACATCGGCGATCTCGACCTATGCGGCCAATGTCGCGGCCTCCCTGGAAAACACCAACGCCTACATCGCGGCCAACGTCAATGTGCGGTTGACGTCCGCCACCACCCCGGCCGGGGCCGTTTCCGCCGCGCAATTCCAGACCGTCGCCGATGGAAAGCTCTCCGGGCTCTATATCGTTTCGACCACGGAAGGCGCCTATATTGCAGCCGATACGGAGAAATTCTTTCTCCGCGCCGCAGGTGGAGCGCCGTTTGCTGTCTTCGACGTGGTGGGCAGCCGGGTTTACATCAAGGGTGATGTGATCGCCGATGGCTCCATCGTCGGACGCATGTTTGCGGCGCGGTCGGTGTCCACCGACATCCTGACGTTGGGCGGCGTGCAGGTGGACAACCTCGCCCTGCTGGCGGCGACCAATTATGTGGCGTCCTACACCGAGGGTGCGGTCACCACAAATCTCATTAAATCCAATGTGATGCCACGTCTCGCGGACACGCCCGTGGATATCATGATCTCATTCCAGGTCACGCAATATGCGGTGAATTTCGCCTATTCAGGCGCCGCCGCAGGGCAGTCGGCGACGATCAATGTCGTCGTTGACCGTGTAAACCCCGATGGATCTGTGACAACGGTATTGTCGCGCGATGTGCCCATGCAAACAACCGGCGCATTGGCTTTCAACAACGTCTATTGGGTGTATGCCAGCCTGCCCTTCTATTCCATTCCCTTTACTGATGACAAGCCCGCGCAGAACGGAAACTGTACATACCGCCTGCGAATTGTGAGCACGACCATGACCCACGGCGCGCAGACCGCCACGCTGAACCCGTTCTCCTACGGGGCGACTGTTCTTTATAGTTACCTGAAGACAAACGAATTTCGCAGGTGAACAATGCCGGACTTCGCGGTCTACTGCACTTCAACGGGCCTCATCTTGCAGACGGGCTTTGCCGTTACTGAAGACCTGGCGCGTCTTCAAGCGCAGGAGGGCGAATCCGTTCTCGTGGGTGGCGGTGCGGCGGATGCCGAGCATTACGTGACCGGCGACCCGCCGGCCCTGGCGCTGCGGCCTAATCTGGCGCTGGCCAGCCCCGTGGCGCTGGCGGTGGGTGCTGCGCCGGTGGCGGTGTCGCCCCCACTCCCCGCCGGCACGCTGGTGACCATCAATGGCGGCCCGGCGGCGCTCTCTGCCGCCGGCGAGATCCTGCACATCCCCACCGCGTCCGGCAGCTGGGCCTATGAGCTCGCGCTGCCCCCGCCCTGGCGCCCCGCCGCGCCGCTCATTGTGATTGTGGAGGCCTGACAGTGGCTTATGGGGACATCATTTCCACCGGAACGGTCTCAGGATCTTCCGGCGGCACCATTGTGACCGGTTCGGGCACAGCCTGGGCCAGTGGGCCGTCTCCACTCCGGGCGGGCGATCAGCTGTACGTGGGCGGCTACGTCTACCCGATCACGGCTGTTGCATCGGACACGGCGCTCACCATCGGCGTCCCGTTGCAGACGGCGGTGGCCGGCGGGACGGGCTATCGTGCAGTGCTGGCGGCACCGACGCGGCAGGCAGCGGCGGAGGTGGCGAGCTCCATCGCCGATCTCATCAAACAGGCGCAGTTCCTGACGGCGTCCGGGAACCCCATCCTCTGCGTGGCAGTGGGCACCAACGCCCCTCCGGGCTCGCCCGCGAGCGGCGACACCTATGTGATTGGCACGTCGCCCACCGGTGCATGGGCGGGGCGTGCCGGGCAATTCGCGCGCTGGACCGGCAGCGCCTGGTATTATTCGGCCCCGAGCGTGGGGGCCATGGCCATCGATACCACGGCGCTCGAGCTCTACATGCGCGGCGCCAGCGCCTGGAATATCCGGTCATTGCAGGTGGCCGGGACCACATTCACGGACAACGTGACTATCTCCGCCGGGAAGACGTTGCGAATTCTCGGCCAGCCGGCTGTGCGGGCCTATCGCACGGACGGCATCACGGCGCTGGCCGCCGGAAATTATGGCTGGGCGGGCACCTTGGGGCTCAACCAGGGCGGATGGACCACGACGACGATCGCTGGAGCCCTCTCTGGCGCTGGGCTGGTGGTCCCGAAAACTGGCCTCTACCAAATGTCGATGTCGGCGTTGATCGTCGCCGGCTCGGCGGGGCGCGTCTACACCACACTCAACAATGCAGCCTCCTTCTCGGTGGTCGGGCAGGGCGGTACCACGGGCTTGCTGCTTTGCACGTCCTACCTGGCGCCGCTGACCGCAGGGGACGTGCTGGGGCTGCGGGTGGAGAGCGCCATGTCCCTCTACCTAGGCGAGACGCTGACCTATTTCTGCGCCGCGATGATTTCCTGAGAGGCCTCAGATGAAATTCGGCTTCGCCCTCGCCCCTGGCGCGCGGCGCCTGGCGGCGTCGTCCGCGCCTCTGGTGGTCGCCACGGCGCCTTACATCACCGTTCTCGGCGTGCCCGGTGCGCCGGTCACCGCCACCATATCCGTGGGAGGATCCATGGTCACGACGCTGACCGGCACGCTGGACGCGTCCGGCGCTCTCAACCTGTTGCCGCCCTATGGCCTGCCGGACGGGGCGCGGACGGTGACGGTGACCCAGACCATTTCCGGCTCCCCCAGCGCGCCGTCCGCGCCGGCCGTTTTCACCATGCCCAATGCGGCCAAGAGTGCGGTCGCGTCTATCGTGGCGCGCATGACCACGGCGCCGCCGGCTGGCCGGGCGGAGGCGATGTATGCCTGTATCTCCGCGCTTATGGCGGCCGGGGTGTGGGCGAAACTTGATGTGTTCGCCCCCTTGGCGGCGCATGCCCAGCAGGCTGCGCTGCTCAATTGGATCACCCCAGCCTACGACCTCGCCGCCGCGAACAGCCCGACCTGGACGGGCACGGGGTTCAAGGGCGTCGGCACAGGCGTGTTGTTCTCTCCCGGCTACAATCCCGCGGCGACAGCCGCGAACATGCAGATCAATACCGCGATCGCAGGCGTGTGGGTGCGCGCGCCCTCAACGGTTGGGGGACTGGACCTGTTCACCGAGGCTGGCCGCCTCGGTAGGAGGAATAATACGAACGGCGATTATGCCTATCGGCTCAATGACGGCTCGACGGCCTATGGCCCGGGGGGCGACACCGCCGGATTGTTTGTGGTGTCGCGCGGGGATGCGGCGAACAAGACTCTGTATAAAAACGGCATTGTGGTGAAGACCGATGCAGCGCCGAGTACAACGCTCTCCAACAAGCTGTATGTCTTGGGCACGACGAGCGCGCTCTACTCCGATGCGGAGATCTCCGCAGTCGTAGCTGGCGGCCTCCTCACGGATTCCCAGCAGGCCGCCCTGTATTCCGCCCTGCGGCTCTATCTCATTGCGCTGGGAGCGACATCATGAGCGACCTGTATATCATCCTCACGTCTGCGCAGGCGGACGCCGCGCGAGGACAAACGTCCCCCTGGACGTGGCTGGAGCCGGTGTGCCTGGCCGATGGGGCCACATGGGTGCTGCCGGCGCGCGTGCTGGTCGACCCCGCGCACGCTCCCAAATGGGACCTGCTGGCCGACCTGCCACAGCGCGAGATCGCGCCCACCGAGTGGCCTGCCCCCGACATTGAGGATTAGGAGACAGATCCATGCCGTACGACCGCACCAAGGACCGCTATTCTTCGTCGCCGGCTGCCCGCTCCGACTATGGCACGCGGGGCCGCAACATCACCCTCTCCACCACTGATGTGGACCTGGACCCCTACGCCTATGTGCGGGTGTTCGCGCCGTTCTCGGTTGCCAGCCCGGTGGTGCGCTATGTGCCGGTGGGCAATGACGACGCCACGCCGGTGACGCTGTCCCTCGCGCCTGGCCAATCTGAGGTGCTCCCTCATCCTGTCCGCCGGCTGCTCGGCACCGCCAATGGCACGGCCGCGGGGCTGGAGTTCCTCACCTCCGAGCAATAGCGCGGCCAGGCGCCGCCACGTCCTCTTCTTCTTCCCCACGCCGCCCCTTCGGGCGGCTTTTTTATTGGAGGCATCCATGTCGCCCTGGCCACTGCAACGCGAGGTCGATTCCTATTATGGCAATCCCCGGGGGGGCGATGGCGGCCCCTCCGACAAGTGGGAATCTGGCAATCTGGTGCTGGTGCCCTGCCCCTGGCTGCTGCGCTATGAGGGCCAGGCGGTGCGGGGCATCCGCATTCACCGCCGGTGCGCGCCCTCGCTGGCGCGTGTGCTCGATGCCATCTGGGCGCGCTGCGGGCGCGCCCAGGCAGAGATCGACCGCATCGGCATGTCCGCCTATGGCGGCTCCTACAATTTCCGGCGCGGGCGCGGGCTCGCCACCCTGTCCATGCACGCCTATGGCTGCGCGGTGGATTTCGACCCGGACCATAACGGGCTCGGTGATTCCACCCCGGCCATGGACCGGCGCGTAATCGAGGAATTCGAGCGCGAGGGCTGGGAGTGGGGCGGCCACTGGTCGCGGCCGGACGGCATGCATTTCCAGGCCGCCCGCACCCGCGAGGTGCCCCCGCGCCTCGCGCCCGCACCGGCCGTGGCGTGAGCCCGGCGCCTGCCGGGCCTGCCGCCCATTGGGCGATCCGCCGGCGCATCATCATCGCCACGTTGCTGTTTTGCGCTGGCGAGACGCTCTATCTCACCGTGTGGGGCCGCGACACGGCCCTGCATGAGAGCATCGCGAACGGCATCCTGCTGCTCGCCGGGTCCGTGATCGGCACCTATGTGTTCGGCGCCGTCTGGGATGACCGCAACGCCCTGGCGCTCGGCCGCCGGCGCGGGCGCCGGGATGACGACACCTCATCTCCCGAGGGCTCCTCATGATCTCGTCCATCCTTGCCTGGGTGCTCGGCACCCAGATCGGCCGCATTGTCGCGGCGGCCGCCATTGTCTGCGTCACGGCCGCGCTCGTTTGGCCTCTGGCCCATGGGCTGGGCTATGCCGCCGGCAAGGCGGATTCCGCGCTCACCGCCCGTGCCGAGCGCGCCGAGGCCGAGGTGAACGCCTTGCGCCGCACCCTTTCCGCCCACCAGGCCGCCGCGGCGGCTGATACGGCCGCCGCCGCCACCGCGCGGGTCGAGGCCCTCGCCCTCCAGGAGCAGATCCGTGAGATTCTTTCCACCCCGCCTACTGGCCCTTGCCTTGACGCTGCTCTGTCTGACCGGCTGCGCAACCTCTGGCCCGCCCGCCCCTGAGCCGGCCCTTGCCCTGGTGCCGCCCGATCTGCGCGCCTGCTTCGATACGCTCACCGAGCGTCCGTCCGGCACGGGCGCGCTGAGCGCGGCGCAGGTGGCCGAGGTGATCGCGCATCTGCGCCAGAGCGAGCTGCGCCTCTCCGCCTGCGGCAAGCGGTTGCTGGCTTTCTACGACGCCCAAGCTGCGGCCTATGGAGGACGATGACATGACGCGCCCCCCTTCCCTCACCGCCCAGGCCCTGGAAAAGCTCGGCGCCATCGGCGCGCGGCAGGACGCCCAGGCCCAGCGGCTCGACGGCATCGAGCGCATGATTACCGAGGAGCGCCACACGGCCTCCGATGATCGTCGGCGCATGCTCGCCAAGCTCGATGGCCTGGAGGCGCGGCTCGACGGGCGCGACGCGACGCTCGAAAAGCGCGTCGAGGGCCTGGAGCTGTTTCGCAACCGGGTGGGCGCGGTGGTGGCGCTCGCCGGCTCGGCCGTGACCCTGCTCGCCGGCGGCCTTTGGTATCTGCTGACCACGTTCTGGGCGGACGTGATCGCGGCCTTCCGGAGGCTTTGGCCATGAGCGGCACAGGCAAGCACATGACGCCCGCCCAGCGGGCCCGGCTGGACGCGCTGTTGGCTGATGGTGTGAGCGCGGCGGAGGCGGCCCGGCGCGTCGGCGTCAACCGCAAGACCGCCAACCGGCGCGCTGCGGCGCTGCGGGCGGAGGGCGCCGGCCCGGCCCCGGACGAAAGGCCGGCTCAGCAACCAGGCGAACCCGGCCCGCACCGCCTGGGCGGTTCGGCGGCAGACAAGCGCATCGTGGCGCTGGAAGACGAGGTGGCGCGGCTCCGGCGCGAGCTGAAGGCCGCCCACCGGGAAAGCCTGGACGAAGACGCCGTGCGCGCCATTCTCGGCACGCTGGGCGCGGCGCCGGCCGAACCGCTCGACTGGCTGGTGCGCCCCTCCAAGCCGCGCGGCCAGCGCACGGCGGAAGTGCCGGTCACCATCTGGTCGGACTGGCATATGGGCGAGACGGTCTCCGCAGCCGAGACCGCCGGCCTCGGCGGCTATGACCTGGAGATTGCCGAGGCCCGGGTAAAGCGCCTGGTGGGTTCGGTCATCGATCTGTGCCGGAACCACGGGCCCGGCCGCTACCCTGGCATCGTCGTCAATCTGCTGGGGGATTTCGTCTCTGGCGGGCTCCATGCGGAACTGGCGAAGACCGATGCGGAGGAGAGCATCCCCGCCGCGCTCCGCTGCCGCGACCTCCTGGTGTGGGCGCTGGAGCGGATGATTGCCGAGTTCGGGCACGTCTATGTGCCATGCGCTTCCGGCAACCATGGGCGCGCGACCCTGAAGCCCGAGTTCAAGCGCTACGTCTACAAGAATTATGACTGGCTGATCTATCAGCTCCTGGCCCGGCATTTCGAGGGGCGGCGCGAGATCCGGTTCGACATCCCGAGCGCGAATGAGGTGCGCTACCGCGTCTTTGGCCAGCGCTATCTGGCCCTCCATGGCGACATGCTGGGGGTGAAAGGCGGCGACGGCATCATCGGCTCCATCGGGCCGATCATGCGCGGCGAGGTGAAAACCCGGGGCCAGGCGGCGAGCGCCGGCCGCGACTATGACATCTTGATCATGGGCCACTGGCATCAGGAATTGTGGCTCCCGCGCGCCATCGTCGCCAACTCGCTCAAGGGGTTCGACGAGTTCGCCAAGAACGCCCTGCGGGCGCCGCCGAGCGAGCCGTCACAACCCTTGTGGTTCGTGCACCCCCGGCGGGGAATCACGTCCCGCTGGTCGGTGAAGGTGGAAGCCCCGCCGGCGCAGGCGGGGGAAACCTGGGTGTCCTGGCAAGGGGAGGAGGCGGCGTGATCTTCAAGCGGATCATCACCGACGCGGACGGCGTCGCCCTCCACATCCTGCGCCCCGGCGGCCCGCCGGAAGTGCTCCCCCTTTCGCTCGGGGAACTGGCCACCCTGGTGGCGGATGGCAGTGCGGCGTTGCGCGACGAGGTCAAGCAACGGGGGCGGCGGCCTATTCAGCCGGTGGCGAGTGAGCCGGCTGGAACGCCCTATGTGGGGAGGCTGGGGGAGTGATCTTCATCTGCAAATGGCCTCAGCCCATGATTGAGGGCCTGCATTGCAAGGGCGATGGTTCGGTGCTCATCTGCTGGCACGCCATTTTGTTCGTAGCGAGCGATTGTGTGCCTGCTTTTCCCGATCGCTGCCCCCGCCTCTGTTTGAGAACGGTATTTTGATTTGCGCCACGCGCGAAATGTTTCTGGTGCCATTTTACTATACGCCTCAGTACACGTCACCAAGGCGCTGCGTCTCAACTGCGCGCCCGACAATTAGTCGCCCGACTATGATGCAGATAACCTCTAAAGCAGCGCTAGCAAAATCATAGCGTTTAACGTGGTCTGACACCGCAGATGCAACACGCCTAACCTGCTCATCATTAAATGATGTCGCGTCCACTTCATTCATTCCGGGTTCAAATTCAAACCCTTCATTGCGGTACGTTTCGCATCGCCCGTCGAATAGGTCGCCGCGATACAGCTTTGCCTGAGCCTGCGCCTGTGTGAGCGGGCCTAGGCGGTTCAATTCGCGGGCAGCAGGGAGGCACCAAGCAACAAGTTCCCGACTTGCCGCAGCGTGCATGCGCATTGCAGCATCTGCTGCCTCTGTTTCCATCAACGGATTGAGGGCGGCGAGGCAAAGTTCATGTGCTGCAACTGCCGCCTTAATGTCAGCCATGAACGTTTCGACTTGTTCTGATGTGATCAAGCGTTCCATTTTTGCACCTTACTCGCCGCGCCGCCTCACCGTTTCTTGCAACGGGAATGTAGCATGACGCTGCAAAACCACAAGAACAAATGTAGCATGACGCTGCAATTTAGACGTCGTGGTTGCGCTTCGTCCGCGCTTCCAAAAGAGCCATCTCCAGGAGATAGCCGAGGGTGGTGAAGCGTCGCCGCCGGGGCCTCCCGGATCAACCGCTTAAGCGTTTCCACCGTCTCGGTGACGAAGGCCCGATCCTCTTCGCTCATATCCATGGTGCCAGCCTCCCGCCTTCCGGCCATTGCATCTCGTGACGCGCTGACGCACAAGATGTAGCGGCTTGTTCTCTTTTCGTTCTCATGGAATCCATATGCCGAAGGAGGCAGGCCATGGGACAGACAGACCAGATTTTTGACGTGTCGCCTGGCGACATCGACCGGGCGTTGGCCGCATGCGACGGGGATGCGCGCGCCACCATACGCGCGTTGCTCATCGCCAATGCGATACTGGAACGCGCCCTCACCGGCGAGCGGGCGGCCGCCCTGAAGGGCCGCCGGAGGCCATCCCGCCGGCAATGACGGATGCGCCTAAGACCCTCGCCGATTATCCCTATGTGGTCGTGCGGATCGAGTGCGGCCTCTGCGGCCGGCGCGGCCGCTATCGGCTTGCGCGCTTGGCCGAGCGGTTCGGCGCCGACATCAGCCTGGAGGATCTGCTCGACCAGATCGCCGGCCGCCGCTGCCGGTACCCGCGCCCCTGGAAGGTGCGGCGGGTGCCGAAATTGATGGCGGTCTGTCACATCATGCTGCCGGACCTGGTGCACACGCCCCGCCCGCCGGACCTACCCGGCGGTGGCCTGCACCTCGCCGTGAATAACGTGCGGCACGACGTTGCCTGAGGTCATCTCGACCTGCACATCCTCATAGGCGGCCGCCGAGCCCCTCGCCGACATTGCTGCCATGTCGAGGAGATATGCCTCCAGGTCAAGCCGGTGAGCCATCGCGATAATGCGCAATTGGTCAGCCATATCAGCAATATACGTAGCAGCGTCTGGCTTATTCATAGTCCGCCCCCACTTGGCAGAATGAATTATGAGGGCGGCCCCAGCAGCGCGCAATCACGGGTTACAAAAAATAATTTGACACAACCTAAGAATCGTATGGGTAGAAAATTTTCTCTAAGCAAAAGGCGGCCGGAAAGGTGCGGGTGGTTGCCTAATCTGGCTTTGCATTTTGCCCCTAAGCCATTGATATGGCACCAGATGGATTCCGCCCCATTTGAGAATTTGTTGAATATTTTCAATGAGACTAACCCGCCTCTGACTCCGTTAATCCTGGTTCGAATCCAGGTCCCCCAGCCACTTCATCATCCCGCAGACGGCTTCGCCTTCCCGGCGGAAGCCCTGACCTCTCCCGGAACCATGCGGGCAGCGGGTGGGACGTGCCGCTTCGGCTTGGCCGGTCGCCGGGTCCGTGGGACGGCGCCCGCGCACGGCTCACACCGCGGGCGGATGGCCGGCCACAGCCTCCAGCACATGGGCGAGGCGGGTGGCATAGGCCCGGGCGAGGCGGGCGAGCGCGCGCACCAAGGCGTGGCCAAGCGGAACCACCCCGTCATCGCGATCCTCGCCCCATCGGGCGAAGGCGTCATCCGCAAGGCCCTGGGCAAGCTCCGCGGCGCGGATGAAAAGAACAGTCAGCGCATCCTGGCGCCGCAGCCCGCTGGACGCCGGCGGCAGGCCCGCCAGGGCGCCACGCAGGGCAGCCACCTCACGGCGCGGGCACGCCTGACGCTCCCCGTCTCCATAGACACGCCTGGCCCATCCGGTTGCTGCCCCGCTGAACACCCCTTGAAGAACAACCTCGGCTCGGGGCGCCCGTTCCGCGAGCCTGACCTTGGCGGCCCACCAGAGATCGGCAAGCGCGGCCGGAGGAACAAGTGGCGAGACGGGCGGTTCCTGAGGCACCCCGCCGCGCCCTATCGAGCAGCCGCAGCGCGGGCGACCCCCGCAGCTTCGGAGACGCACATGAAGGCGCTGACCTTTCAGGGCAAAGGCAACATCCGCTGCGAGGAGGTGCCCGATCCGCGCATCGAGGATCCGCGCGACGCCATCATCAAGGTCACCGCCTGCGCCATTTGCGGCTCGGACGTGCACATCTATGACGGGGTCATCCCCTCCATGGAGCATGGCGACGTGCTCGGCCACGAGACCATGGGCGAGGTGGTGGAGGTGGGCACGGGCAACAGCGCGCTGAAGGTGGGCGACCGGGTGGTGGTGCCCTTCACCATCGCCTGCGGCCACTGCTTCTTCTGCCAGCGCGGCTTCTATTCGGGCTGCGAGCGCTCCAACCCCAACCACCAGATGGCCGAGAAGATGTGGGGCTATTCGCCCGCCGGCCTGTTCGGCTACTCGCACATGCTGGGCGGCTATTCGGGCGGGCAGGCGGAATATCTGCGCGTGCCCTTCGCCGATTCCGGCCCCATCAAGGTGCCGGAGGGCCTCACCGACGAGCAGGTGCTGTTCCTCTCGGACATCTTCCCCACCGGCTATATGGGCGCGGAATTCTGCGACATCAAAGGCGGCGAGACCATCGCTATCTGGGGCTGCGGACCTGTGGGCCAGATGGCCATCCGCAGCGCCTTCCTGCTGGGCGCCGAGCGGGTGATCGCCATCGATACCGTGCCCGAGCGCCTTGCATTGGCACGGGCCGGCGGCGCGGAGACCCTCGATTTCCTGGAAGAGGACATTTACGAGCGCATCCGCGACCTCACCCACGGGCGCGGCGCGGATGCCTGCATCGATGCGGTGGGCACGGAGGCGGACGCCTCCTCTTCCCTCTATGCCCGCATCGACCGGATCAAGGTGGCGACCTTCACGGGGACGGACCGGCCCCATGTGCTGCGCCAGGCCATTCAGTGCTGCCGGAACTTCGGCGTGGTCTCCATCGTCGGCGTCTATGGCGGCTTCCTGGACAAGATCCCCATGGGCTCGGCCATCAATCGCGGCCTGACCTTCCGCATGGCCCAGACGCCCGTGCAGCGCTATCTGCCGCGCCTCCTGAAGCTGATCGAAGACGGCACCTTCGACCCCTCCTTTGTCATCACCCACGAGGCGAAGCTTGAGGACGGGCCGGATCTTTACCGCACCTTCCGCGACAAGGCGGACGGCTGCATCAAGGTGGTGCTCAAGCCATGACAGGAACCTCCATGGCGAAGTCGCGTCCGGCCGCACCCGGCCTTGCCGTCGTCACCGGCGCCTCCTCCGGCATCGGCTACGAGCTGGCCCAGCTCTGCGCCGCCCAAGGCCATGATCTCGTCATTGCCGCCGACGAGCCGGGCATCGAGAGCGCGGCGGCGGCACTGAAGGGCACGGGCGTTGCCGTCCATGCTGTGCAGGTCGACCTCTCGACGACGGAAGGGGTCGACCGGCTCTGCGCCGACGTGGAGCGGACCGGCAAGCCCGTCGCGATCCTGTGCGCCAATGCCGGCCACGGGCTTGGCAAGGCCTTCCTGGACCAGGACTTCGCGGCTGCCCGGCATGTGGTGGACACCAATGTCACCGGCACGCTCTATCTGCTGCATCGCCTCGGCAATGGAATGCGGGCGCAAGGCTTCGGCCGCATCCTCATCACCGGCTCCATCGCCGGCTTCATGCCGGGCGCCTTCCAGGCGGTCTATAATGGCACCAAAGCCTTCATCGACTCCTTCTCCTGGGCCTTGCGCAATGAACTGAAGGACAGCGGCGTCACCGTCACTTGCCTGATGCCCGGGCCAACCCAGACCGAGTTCTTCGCGCGGGCGCACCTCATGGACACCCAGGTCGGCCAGGACAAGAAGGACCGCCCGCAGGACGTCGCCCGCGCCGGCTTCGACGCCATGATGTCTGGCGAGGGCGATGTGGTGGCGGGGTGGAAAAACCGCATGCAGGCGGCCCTCGCCAATGTCATGCCCGCCGGCACATTGGCCGAGCAGCATCGCAAGATAGCCGAACCCGGGTCCGGTCGCGGCTGAGTAGCAACAGCGGGGTGAAAGAACGCCGTGATCCCCGGCCGTCGATGCGTCACCATGCGCCGGACGGGGTGCGGAGGCGGCAATGGCTCGGGACAGGGGACTGGAGGAAGTGGTGGGGGATCTGGTCGCGGGCGAGGCTGGGCTCACGCAAGGCCCCATGTTCGGCGGCTGGGCCTGGCTCATCGACGGCAACCTCCTGTGCGGCGCGCGAACCGATGGCGTGCTGCTGCGCCTCGGCAAGGGCAATGAGGCCTGGGCGCTGGAGGCCGAGGGCGTTCAGCCCATGGTGATGCAGGGCCGGCCCATGTCGGGCTGGATCCGCGTCTCGCCCGACGCCTTTTCCGATGAGGATTTCGCGCGGCGGCTGCTGGTCGCCGCGCTGTCTTTCGTCCGGTCGCTTCCCCCGAAGGAAGCGGGGCGGCGCTGAGCCGCCCTGCCCTGTCACAGCCGGGCGCGGGCGTCCTTGTGGGCCAGTCGCTCCAGCAGATAGTCCACCTCGGCGCGGGCGGCGGCATTGAGCGTGCCGCCGGGCTTGCGCTGGGCGTCGGAGGCGATGAAGCCGCGCCGCATCAGGACGTATTTGCGCACGGCAAGGCCAACGCCCTGCTGCTGCTCGTAGCGCAGCAGCGGCAGGTGCGCGTCGAACAGATCGTGCGCCGCATCCCGCTCGCCTTCCTTCTGGAGGCGGACCACATCGGCCAGCATCTCCGGGAAGGCATAGCCGGTCATGGCACCATCGGCGCCGCGCTCCATCTCGAAGTCCAGGAACAGGCCGCCATTGCCGGTGAGGATGGAGATGGGCCGCAGCGACCCGTCCTTCTGGAAGCCGCGCAAGGTGGAGATCTTGTCGAGGCCAGGCCAGTCCTCGTGCTTCAGCATCACGCAGGAGGGATGATCCTGAACGATCTGGCGGATCACCTTCGGCGTCATCTGCACCGAGAGAGTGAGCGGATAATCCTGGATCACGAAGGGGATGTCATCGCCGATGGCTTCGATGGCCTGGCGATAATAGGTCAGGATCTGGTCGTCGGTGCGCAGCGAGGGCACGGGCGCGATCATCACACCGGCGGCGCCCTTGTCCATCACCGCCCGGGCGAGCGAGCGCATGGCGGCAAAGCCGGGGGCGGACACGCCGACAATCACCGGCAAGCCGGCCATTCCGGTCACGAAGCGGGAGGCGATGTCGAGGGACTCGTCCGGCTCCAGCTTGGGCGCCTCGCCCATGATGCCGAGCACGGTCACGCCGGTGGCCCCGGCGGCCAGATAGCGCTCCATGAGCGTGTCGACGGAGGCCACATCGATGCGGCCGTCCGGCAGGAAGGGCGTCGGGGCGATGGGGAAGAGGCCGGCGGCCTCGGCGGTCAGAGCCATTGCAGTCACCTTCAGATGCTGGCGATCAGCCCGCCATCCACGCGGATGACGGAGCCGGTGAGATACGAGGCGCGGGTGCTGGCGAGGAACGCGACCACGTCGCCATATTCGGTGGGATCGCCATACCGGCCCATGGGAATGGCGGCATTGCTCTCGGCGGCCACTTCTTCCACCGTCCGGCCCTCGCGCTTGGCCTTCTGCTCGTCCAGGAAGGTGATGCGATCGGTGGCGACGCGGCCGGGCAGCACGATGTTGGCCGTGATGCCGTCCCGCGCCACTTCGCGGGCCAGCGTCTTCGACCAGCCCACCAGCGACAGGCGCAGCGCGTTGGAAATGCCGAGATTGGGAATAGGCGAGACCACGCCGGACGAGGTGGAGGTGATGACACGCCCCCACTTGCGGGCGCGCATGCCGGGCAAGGCGCGGTCGGTGATGGCGATGACCGAGAGGACCATCTGCTGGAAGCTCTTGGCCCACAGGTCCGGCGACTGTCCGGCGGCGGTGGTCGGCGGCGGGCCGCCGGTATTGTTGACCAGCACGTCCACCGGCCCGAGCTTGTCCTCGATGGCCTTGAACTGGCCCTCGATGACGGAGAGGTCGGCGAGATCCCATTGCAGGGCGAGCGCGGTGCCGCCGGCCTCGGTGATGGCCGCCACCGTGCGCTCCACATTGGCCAGCGTGCGGCCGGCGACCGCAACCCGCGCGCCTTCCGCCGCCAGCGCCTTCGCCATGGCGCCGCCCAGGCCGCCACCGGCGCCGTGCACCAGCGCCACCTTGCCGTTCAATCCAAGATCCATGAGACACGTCCTTCGTGAAAAGAGTGGGCGGCGCCCCGCCTCAATCGGCGGGCCGGAGCGGACCATTGGCGGGTCCGCTCGCCGTGCGCTCCAAATAATCCGCCTTGCTGTATTGCATGTGGTCGACGCACAGCTGCGCCAGCGCCCAATGGTCCGTGCCCTGCAGCAGCTCGATCATGATGTCGTGCTGGCGGCGGGAAAGTTCGAGGCCGTCCCGGTCGGCGAGGTTCTTGGCGCGCATGGGCAGGGTCAATCCCATATAGTCCTGCAGGGTGCGCACCAGATAGGGGTTTCCGCAGCCGGAGAACAGGGTCAGGTGGAACAAGTCGTTGGTTTCGTGGATGCCGCGCAGATTGCCGGCTTCCGCGTGCCGGCAATAATCCGCCTGGATGGCCTTGAGGCGGGCGATGAAGTCCGGCGGCGCCGGCAGCGGAATGGACAGCGCCGCCTGGCGCGTCAGCATCTCCCGCACCTGGTAGATCTGGGCGACTTCCTGCGCGGAATAGGAGCAGACGGTGGCGCCCACATTCTTCTCGCGCCGCACGACGCCGGTGCGCTCCAGCTGCACCAGGGCCTGGCGGATATAATGGCGCGAGGCGCCATAGCGGGCCATCAGATTGTCCTCGACCAGGCGCGCACCCGGCGCGAGGCGGCCGAAAATGATGTCGTCCTCCAGGCGGCGCAGGACGTCCGCCTGCTCGTCCGCCCGCGACGGAGAGAGGGATGGCTCGCTCATGTGGCAGATCCGTTGCGCGTCTCGAATCCCGAAAGGCGGTAGCAATCCTCCACCAGCCGCAAGGTTTCAAGATTGTCCAGGGCCCCGGTCTCAAAAGGCGCACCGCTCTTCAGGCCCGTGATGAAATGGGCGATGGCGGCGGCGTAGGAGCCGGCATAGGTGGCCTCATGGTCATAGCCGCGCTGTTCGGGCCGAGGGCCGATGAGGGCGAGATCCGTTCCCTCCAGGCGCAGCGTTCCCTCGTCGCCGATCACCAGGAGCCGGTCGGCCTGCTGGGCTGGCGCGCCATAGGCGGCGAAGGTGGCGAAGATGGACACGCCAGCGCCGGAGGCGGTCTCCATCTGGATCACAGCGCCATCCTCGCCGGCCATGTCCGGGCACGTGCGGCTGAGCGCCGCGGCTTTCACCTGAAGGGGACCCAGCAGCATGCGCAGCGTATCGAGATGGTGGATGAGCACCTCCGCCACCAGCATGCGCCGCTCCGTGCGCATGAAGGGCTGGCGCTCCAGCGCCATGAGCCGGCCCTCTGCATCCGGCACGGTGCCGGAGGTGACGAGGGAGAGATGCGCCGCGCGCACGGTGCCGAGGCGGCCCGCGTGGAGCCATTCGGCGGCCTGGCGGTAATAGGCTCGGAAGCGCCAGTTCTCATGCACCATGAGGCGCACGCGACCGCCGATATGGGCAATCAGCACTTCGGCTTCCGCCAGCGTCGGCGCCAATGGCTTCTGGCACAGGATGGGCAGGCCATGGTCCGCCGCGAGCCGCACCAGATCCGCATGCACCGCCCTGGGCGCGGCGATATCCACCGCATCGATCCCGCCGGCGGCCAGCATCGCCTCGGCGCTCTCGAACACGGCGGGAATGCCGAAGGCAGCCGCGCGTTCGCGGGCCCGCTCCAGGGAGGGATCGGCGATGGCCACCACCTGCGCGGCCTCCGGCATGGTCGCCCAGCCCTTCAGATGGTGCTGCGTCACCCAGCCCGCGCCGATGAGGCCGACCTTCAGGGGCTCGCTCATCAATGGGTCCTCCGCTGCACTGCCGCGCGCACCGCGGCCGCTCCGCCCTCCCGCATGGGAACGGCATCGCCGGTCTGGCCGTCGAAGAGATAGGCAGCATCGGCGCGGAAGTAGAGGGTGACCGCTTCGTCAGGCACGGAAGTCACATGGCGCGGCAGGCGGGCGGTGATCTCGCCACCGCCGGGCAGCTCCAGCAGCAGCAAGGTCTCGGCGCCCAACGGCTCCACGGCGATGGTGCGCCCACTCACCGTGCCGTAGGGCGCACCTTCCAGTCCCGCCGGATCGATCATCATGTCCTCGGCGCGCACGCCAATGACGCCCTCGCGCCCTTCGTGGACATTAAGGGTGGCATCGCTCCAACGGATGAGCGGAACATTGAGGGCCGCGCTTTGCGCCCGGCCCGTGCTGGCGGCGATGCGGGCGGTCATCAGATTCATGGGCGGCGAGCCGAGGAAGCGGGCGACGAAGGTGTTGGTCGGCTGCCAATAGACCTCCAGCGGCGCGCCAATCTGCGCCACCTTGCCGGCATTCATGACGCAGATGCGCGTGCCCATGGTCATGGCTTCCACCTGGTCGTGGGTAACATAGATCATGGTGGAGCCCAGGCGATGATGCTGCTTGATGATCTCGCTGCGGGTGTTCACGCGCAGGGCCGCGTCCAAGTTGGAGAGCGGCTCGTCGAACAGGAACACCTGCGGCTCGCGCACCATGGCCCGCCCCAGCGCCACGCGCTGGCGTTGACCGCCGGAAAGGGCGCTGGGCTTGCGGGAAAGCAGCGGCGACAGGCCGAGCAAGGTCGCCACCTCCGCCACCCGCCGCTCCACCTCGGCCGCGGGAAAGGAGCGTCGGCGCAGGCCGAAGGCGAGGTTCTCGGCGACGCTCATATGCGGATAGAGCGCATAGGACTGGAACACCATGGCGATGTCCCGATCCTTGGCCGGCACGTCATTGACCACCCTGTCATTGATGGAGAGGGTGCCCCCCGAAATGGTCTCCAGCCCCGCAATCATGCGCAGCGTCGTGGACTTGCCGCAGCCGGAGGGGCCCAGCAGCACCATGAACTCGCCATCCGCGATGGTCAGGTCCACATTCTCCACCACGGTCGGGCCAACCAGCCCATAGCGCTTGACGATCTTGTCCAGTTTCACGACGGCCATGGCAGCCTCACTTGATCGCGCCGGCGGTCATGCCGCGGATCAGCTTTTCGGAGAAGAAGACGTAGGCGACGATGACCGGGATGACCGAGATCATGACGCCCGTGGCGATCATGCCGATGTCCTGGAAATGGTCGCCCATGAAAGCGCGGATGCCGATGGGCAAGGTGCGCTTGTCGGGATCGGTGATGAGCACCACCGCAAACAGGAACTCATTCCAAAGCTGGATGAAGTTCAAGATCAAGGTCGTGGCGATGGCCGGCATGCCCACGGGCAGGACGATGCGCCAGAAGATCTCCAGGTCACCATAGCCATCCATCTTGGCGGCGTCGAACAGGTCCTGCGGGATGCGGGCGAAGAAGCCTTCCAGCAGGTAGACCGTCAGCGGCAATTGAAGGGAGACATAGACCAGCGCCAGCCCGAACAGGCTATTGTAGAGATTATACTCGACCAGGATCTGGTAGAGCGAGATCAGCGTGATCTGCGGTGGGAAGATGATGGAGGAGAACAGCACCCCATAGATCAGCCGGTTGCCCCGGAATCGATAGCGCGCGAGCGCATGGGCCGCCGCCGCGCCGATGAGGGTCACCACGGCCACCGCGCCCACCACCACAAGGGCTGAATTCCAGAAATAGGTCGCGAAGGCGGAATCCACCCAGGCGGTGCGGAACTGGTCGAAATGGAAGCGGGTCGGAAAGGCATAAGGATCGGCGCTGATCTCCGCCGTGGTGCGCACGGACATGGTGGCGAGCCACAGGAAGGGGCCGAGCTGGTAGATGGTGTAGATCGCCAGCACGAGGCCGAGAATGCCCCGCGAGAACAGGCGCGGCAGGGGCGCCCTGCCCTCCCGGACGGCGTGGGATGCGGACATCTCAATACTCCAGGCGCTCACGCGAGCCGAGCACGCGGTTGAGGATGATGACCGAGGCGCACACCACCAGGAACCACACCGTCGCAATGGCCGAGGGATAGCCGAGGTCGAAGGTGTTCCAGTTGAAGGCGCGCTTGTAGACGTAGGTGGAGACGGTCTCGGTGGCCCAGAGCGGCCCGCCCTGCGTCATGATCCAGACCAGGTCGAACACCTTCATCTTGCCGATGAAAGAGAGGATGTAGAGGCTCAGCAGTGTGGGCCGCAGCATGGGAATGATGATGTAGCGCAGCTTCGCGCCCCAGCCGCAATTGTCGAGGTCGGCGGCCTCCAGCACTTCCTTGGGCAGGGAGTGGATGGCGGCGAGGCACACCACCATGTTGAAGCCGGCCCATTTCCAGGCATGGGTCACGATGACCGAGCCGAGCGCGAGGTTGGGATCGCCCAGCCAGGACGAGGCAAGCGCGCCGAGGCCCACAGCCCGCAGCATCACATTCAGGATGCCCCAGTCATAATTGTAGATCCACATCCACAGGATCGCGACCACCACATAGGACAGGAGCACGGGCGTGAACCACGCCACCCGCAGGAAACGGGCAAACGGCACGCCGGCATAAAGGGCAAGCGCCAGCAGAAGGCCGGTCGCAACGTCCAGTATTGGCGCCACGAAAGACCAGATGAACGTATTGCGCACCGCGACCCAGAAGGTCTCGTCGCCCATCAGGTCACGATAATTTGCAAGTCCCACGAAAGTGGCGTCCAGCCCTTCGATGGTGAAGAAGCTGTCATAGATGGTGCGGAACGCCGGATAGGCCGTCAGCCCGCAATAGACCAGGAGCCCCGGTCCGAGAAAGATGGCCAGAACAAGCCGCGTGGCGCGCCGGGGATCGGCGAGGGTGGCCCGCGAGGAGGCTTTCGCCTCCCCGCTCTTGGCCGAGGTCTGCAAGGAGAGAACGTCGGGCATCGCTCACTTCTTCAGGCAGGCGGCATCCATCTTGTCCGCCGCATCGGCGACGCTGATGAGGCCGGCGGGGAAGGCATTGTTCATGACCTGCACATAGGTTTCGGCGCACTTGGCCCTGTAATAGAGCAGCGGCGTGCCGAAGAAGTAGGTCACGTCCTTGTTTCGCGCGTTCAGCTCGTCGAAATAGGCCTTGTGCGGGCTGACGATCTTGGTGGGATCGGACTTGAGGCCGCTCTGGAGCGAGACTTCGCTGATCCACTTCGTGCCATTCTCGGCCGTGGCCATGGACTTCAGTAGGGCGCCGGCACAATCCTTGTTCTTGCCCTTGGAATACATCACGAAACTGCCGGCCACCGCCAGCGTCTTGCAGTTCGGGCAATCGCCCTTGTCCATGGCGGGGAACTTCATGATGCCGAGCGGAAAGCCCGCGGGCATGCCGCCTTTCTCCGGCGGCGCAAAGGCGCGCCCCGTGAACCAGCTGGGATCGGGGAAGGTCAGCGCGCCCGGCGTATTGTAGAAGTAGAAGTGGGACTCGCCGAGCTTCAGGGTCGAGAAGCTCTTGGGATAGGCGCCGGCATCCACCAGTTCCTTCACCCAGGTCATCACCTCCTGGACCCGGGGATCCTTGAAGGACAATTCGCCACTCAAGAGCTTCTTATAATCGTCCGGCCCGAGCTTGCGCAGCAGCGACTCGAACAGCAGCTGACCACCGGGAAAGGGGCGATCGCCCACGCCTTGCGACACCGGAGTGATGCCCGCAGCGACGCCCTTCTTCACGAGATCCAGGAACTGGGCCTGCGTGAGCTGGAAGGAAGCCGGCACGTCCACGCCGACTTTCTTGACAAGGTCCCTGTTATAGTAAAGCTCGACCGTATAAGCCTCCACCGGCACGCCATAGACCTTGCCCTTTGAGGTCCAGGCCGGTTTTGCCCAGTCTTCAAGACCATTGAGGTCGATGTAACCGTCGAGGGGCTCAAGGAAGCCGCCGGCCAGGAATTCCGGCTGGTCCGGCTCCATGTAGAAGATGTCGGGCGCCTGCCCGGTGCGCACGGCGGACTTGGCCTGGGTGTAGATGTCGGCCTTGGGGATGAAACTCAGCTTCACCGTGCACTGTTTGTTTGCGGCCTCGAAATCCTTGACGCGCGCCGTCACCCATTCCTTCTTGGCGGGCTCGTCCGGCCAGTTGCTCCACATGGTGATTTCGGTCGGCTCGGCGGCGGCATGGCCCGCCCAGCCCATGGCAGTGGCCAGAATGACCGCCGCACCCACGCCTTGAATGCTCCTCATCCGCGTCGCTCCCGTCTTGCCCGTTATGTCTGGGCTTTGCCGGGAGACTGAGGATGGAGGCCTAAATTGTCAATAATGATTCCGGATCATGCGCATTTTTTGGCGGCAGATCCTGATACCCGGCCATTCATTATTGACAATTTTCCCATGCACGCGGATTGTTCCCCTCCAGGTCGGCGATGATCGACACGAGGAAGGCGCGAATGGCCCGAGGACTGCGAAAAGGCTTGACGAGTTATGGCGACGACGGCTTCGCGCTGTTCCTGCGCAAGGCATTCATCAAGGCCATGGGCTATTCCGATGATGCCCTCGACCGGCCCATCGTCGGCATCACCAACACCTATTCCGACTACAATCCCTGCCACGGCAACGCGCCCCAGCTCATCGAGGCGGTGAAGCGCGGCGTGATGCTGGCGGGCGCCATGCCCATGGTGTTCCCCACCATCTCCATCCATGAGAGCTTCGCGCACCCCACCTCCATGTTCCTGCGCAACCTCATGGCCATGGATACGGAAGAGATGATCCGCGCCCAGCCCATGGACGCGGTGGTGGTGATCGGCGGCTGCGACAAGACCTTGCCGGCGCAGATCATGGCGGCGGCGAGCGTGGACCTGCCGACGGTTGTCGTACCGGTCGGGCCCATGGTGGTGGGCCACCATCGCGGCGAGGTGCTGGGCGCCTGCACCGATTGTCGGCGGCTCTGGAGCGCGCACCGGGCGGGGGAGATCGACGAGGCCGAGATTGACACCGTCAACGGCCGGCTCGCGCCTTCGGTGGGCACCTGCATGGTCATGGGCACCGCCAGCACCATGGCCTGCATCACCGAGACGCTCGGCCTGTCCTTGCCCATGAGTGCCACCATTCCCGCCCCCCATGCGGAGCGCGTGCGCCTTGCCGAGGCGAGCGGGAAGGTGGCGGCGCGGCTTGCGGTGGAAGACGGCCCACGCCCGAGCGAGCTGCTCACCCCCGCCGCCTTCCGCAATGCCATGGTGGTCATGCAGGCCATCGGAGGCTCCACCAATGGCATCATCCATCTCTCCGCCATCGCCAACCGGACGCCCCACGCCTTGTCACTGGCGACCCTGGACGAGATCGGCCGCGATGTCCCGGTGCTGGTGGATCTCAAGCCCTCCGGCGCCCATTACATGGAGCACTTCCACCATGCGGGTGGCGTCCCCAAGCTATTGAAGCAGTTGGGAGAACTGATCGACCTCGACACCCCAACCGTGGCCGGCGGCACGCTGCGGGACGTGGTTGCCAAGGCTGAGGACGTGCCCGGGCAAGATGTCATCCGCGATCGCTCCGCCCCCATCAAGCGGGAAGGCTCCATGGTGGTGCTGCGGGGGAACCTGGCCCCCGGCGGCGCCATCCTGAAGCAGGCGGCAGCCACCGAGCGGCTGCTCCAGCACACGGGCCGCGCGGTGGTGTTTGAATCGGTGGTGGACATGGCCGCCCGCATCGATGATCCCGATCTGGACGTGACCGCGGACGACGTCCTTGTCCTGCGCAACACTGGCCCCAAGGGGGCGCCCGGCATGCCGGAGGCGGGCTATCTGCCGATCCCGAAAAAGCTCGGCCGGCAGGGCGTGAAGGACATGGTGCGCATCTCGGATGCCCGCATGAGCGGCACCGCCTTCGGCACAATCGTTCTGCACATCACCCCTGAGTCCGCCATTGGCGGCCCGCTCGCCCTGGTGCAAAGCGGCGACATGATCCGGCTCGACGTGAAAGGACGCAGCATCGACCTGCTGGTGCAGGAGGACGAGCTGGAGCGCCGCCGCGCGGGGCTTGCCCTGATACCGCCCCGCGCCTTGCCGGAACGGGGCTATGCGCGGCTCTTCCAGCAGAGCGTTCTCCAGGCGGACGAAGGATGCGATTTCGACTTCCTGGTGCGCCACCCCGGCGCGAAGGAATGACGGCAGAACCGCGCCTGTGCTTGCCCCCGCTCGCCCCGCGCGGGGCCGGCGGGCGCAAGCTCCCGGCCGGCACTTGCGACACCCACATGCATGTGTTCGGGCCGGCGGAGCGCTTCCCGCTCAGCCCGCAGCGTGGCTACACGCCCGTGCCGGTGACGCTGGAGGATTATGAAAAGGTGATGCAGGCGCTGGGCATCGAGCGGGCGGTTGTGGTTCAGCCCAGTGTCTATGGCACCGACAATGCCGCGCTTCTGCACGCCCTCGCCCGGCGGCCGGACCGCTTGCGCGGAATTGTGGTGGTTGATCCCGAAACATGCGACGCCACCTTGCGGGACATGGATGGCGCAGGCGTGCGTGGCATCCGCATCAACCGGCGCAATCCTGGTGGCCTTTCGCTGGAGGATGCCGTGCGCCTCGCCCGGCGCATCGCCCCGCTCGGCTGGCACATTCAGCTGCAGATCGAACTGCGTGGCGGCCTCGAACTGAAGCAGCTGGCCGCGACATGCCCCGTGCCCCTGGTGCTCGACCATTTCGGCTTTCTCGACCCACGCTGGCCCATCGACGACCCGCGCTTCCACGCCGTGCTCCGACTCATGGAGACCGGCGCCTTTTGGGTGAAGATGTCGGCGCCCTATCGGGTGTCGCGGCAGGGGCCGCCTTATGCGGATCTCAAACCCTTCATGGCCGCCCTTCTCGCCTGCCGCTCCGATCGCCTTCTGTGGGCCACCGACTGGCCGCATACGGAATTGTGGAGCGGCATGCCGGATGACGTGGATCTGGCGGACGGGCTCGATTTTGTCTCCCCTGAAGACCGGCACCGCATCCTCGTCACAAACCCTGCGGAGCTCTACGGCTTTCCGCCGCCCCGCGCCTGACACGGCGCGACGCAGGCGCTCGCGGCACCAACCGAGGCGCCGCCTCGGCCCTTCACCCCCGCCGTTTGCACGCCTTCTCCCCTGATCCGGCCTGCATCTCGCCCAGGCGAGGGGGCGATGAGTGCGCGCCAGAATGCGCTTGCCTCTATCCGATCTATACGCATAAATATGATGAATAGAAGAATGAACCTTCACAGAAAGGGACCGGAGATGGATCGCAGGCAATTCCTTGTCACCACGGGTCTGGCGGCGGCGGCGGTTGCCGCGCCGGGCTTGTCGCGCCGCGTCTTAGCGGCGGACGAGCCCTTGCGCATCGGCGTTCCCGTGCCAATCTCTGGCGCCTATGCCGCCAACGGCAAGTACGCCACCATGGGCGCCCAGATGGCGGCCGAAGCTGTCTCCAAGGCGAGCGGCAAGCAGGTCTCCACGCTCGATCTCGACACCGAGGGCAAGCCGGCGGTCGCCGTACGCAAGGTGCAGGACGCCATGGCGCAGAATGGCGTGAAGCTGTTCGCCGGCGGCATCCTGTCCTCCGAGTCCCTCGCCATGGGCAAGGAAGTGGATCGCGGTCAGGGCGCGTTCATGACCACGGCCGGGGCGGACGAGATCACGGGCGTCGATTGCAACCGCGCCACCTTCCGCTGGTCCGTGCCCACCTATGGCGCCATCAACCAGACCGTGCGGCCGCTCATCAACCTGCTGCCCAATGCCAAGAAGTGGTACACGATCACGCCCCAATATGTCTTCGGCGAGGGCCTCCTGAAGGCCGCCAAGGACATCTTCGCCGAGAAGGGCATCCAGCATGTGGGCAACAGCTACCACTCGCTGACCGACAAGGAATTCTCCGGCTATCTCACCAACGCCATGGCCGCCCAGCCGGATGTTCTCCTTCTTTTGAACTTCGGCTCGCAGTCTTCCGACACGCTGCGCCAGGCCCTGAGCTTTGGGATGAAGAAGCGCATGGCGATCCTGGTGGCCTGGGCCTCCGGTCTCGAGCAGTTCGAGGCGCTGGGCGCGGACCTATGCGAGGGCATCTATTTCGGTGCCCAGTATTGGCACACGGCCGACACCGCCTTTAATCGCGACATCGTGCCGAAGGTGCGCGAGAAGTATGGCTCGAGCCCGAACTACTCGTTCGTGGGCTCCTATATCTGCTCAAAGCTGCTGCTGGACGGCGCCGTGAAGGCGGGATCCACCGACGGCCCGGCGGTGGCCAAGGCGCTGGAGGGGCTGAGCTACGAAGGCCCGACAGGCCCCGAGGAAATCCGCGCCGCAGATCACCAGGTGATCAAGGACTATTATCTGCTGAAGGGCAAGGCGAAGAGCGCCATGACGGACAAGGACGATTTCGCCGAGATCCTGAGCTCTGGCAAATCCTTCCTCTCGCCCGAGCAGGCCGGCTGCAAGATGCCCGCCTGACGCTGTCCGGACGGGGACGCCCGTCCTCCAGCCATTGATCCGCCCGCACGCCGGGCGGATCCCGCTCCGCATTTCGCGTCATGGGCCGACACGCCGGCAAGGTCTCCTGGACCGCCTAGCCGGCGCCGGGGCGGTAGTGACGCGCCTGCGGCGGGCTGTCCCTGGCGATCGGGAGTGTCGCTTGATCTATCTGTTCCAGATCCTGAACGGCGTCGGCCTCGGGATGCTCTACTTCCTGCTGGCGGTGGGATTGAGCGTCATTTTCGGGCTGCTCCAGTTCGTCAACTTCGCCCACGGCGCCTTCTATTTGCTGGGCGCCTATCTCACCTATGACCTGGTCTCGCGCGGGTTCGATTTCTGGCTCGCCATGCCCATTGCGACGCTCATCGTCGCGGGCCTTGCGGCCCTGGTGGAAGTGCTGCTCCTGCGGCGCATCTACAACCTCCCCCACTCCTTCCACATCCTGGTGACGGTGGGCCTCGCGCTGGTGGTGCAGGAGGTCACGATCATCTTGTGGGGTCCGCTCGGGGGAAGCGTGCCGGCGCCCGAAGGCCTTCAGGGCGTGGTGATCCTGGGCAATTTCGTCTATCCGGAATACCGCCTCTTCACCATCGGCTTCACCGCCGTCCTGGCGGGCCTGCTGTGGTGGCTGCTGGAAGGCACGCGCCTCGGCGCCGTCGTGCGGGCCGGGTCTGAATCCCATTCCAACATGGCCCTGCTCGGCTATGACACGCTGCGCATCAACACCGCGGTGTTCGGCTTCGGCGCGGGCTTGGCAGGCTTGGCCGGAGCGCTCGCTGCGCCCATCCGCGGCGTCGAGCCCTTCATGGGCGCGGAGGCGCTGGCCATTGCCTTCGTGGTGGTCGTGATCGGCGGCATGGGCAGCTACACGGGCGCACTGGTGGCCGGCATCCTCGTGGGCGTCATCCAGAGCCTCATGACGACGCTGTGGCCCGAAGGCGCGCGGCTGATGATCTATGTGGCCATGGCGCTGGTCATTGCCCTGCGTCCCCGTGGCCTCCTGGGGAGGGCATGAGATGAACGTGGTCGATCGCCCTCTCGTTCAATTCGGCCTCGCCGTCGCGGTGGCCCTCGCCCTTCCCCTCTGCCTGTCCTCCGGCATATTGGCGAGCGAAGTGCTCATCTTCGCCATCGTGGTGGCCGCCTGCAATCTGCTGCTCGGCTATACCGGGCTCCTGTCCTTCGGCCAGGGCATCTTCTTCGGGCTGGGCACCTATTTCGCCGGCGTGGGACTGACGCGTTACGGCCTTGCGGTGCCGGTCGTGCTGGTGGGCGCCACGGTGCTCGGGGCCGTCCTGGCCGCCGCTGTGGGCTGGCTCTCCATCCGCCGGCAGGGCGTCTATTTCGTGATGTTGACGCTGGCCTTCTCCCAGCTCTTCTACTTCCTGGCCTATACGTTCAGTGACCTGACCGGCGGCGACAATGGCATCCTCGATGTGCCGCGCCCGAACATAGGCGGCGTGCTGAACGATCCCTGGTCCTATTATGCCTTCGTGGCGGTGTGTTTCGTGGCCGTGTTCGGCCTGCTGCTGGTGGTCACCCAATCCACCTTCGGGCGGACCTTGCTGGCCATCCGCGAGAACGAGCCGCGCGCCGCCGCCATCGGCTTTCCCACCAAGGTCTTCAAGACCCAGGCCTTCGCCATTTCCGGCGCGGTGACCGCCTTCGGCGGTGCGCTCCACGCCATGCTGATCGGCGTCGCCCCCTTGTCCAACATCGAGTACCACACCAGCGAGCAGATCCTCATCATGACCATCATCGGCGGCACGTCGAGCCTGTTCGGCTCGGTGCTGGGGGCGGGCTTCTTCCTGCTGATGGCAGATGCGCTCTCCACCATCTGGCCACGCTGGCTCCTGCTGCTGGGTCTCGCGCTCATCGTGGTGGCGCTGTTCATGCAGCGCGGCCTCTGGGGCTTGGTTGAGAAGGCCAGCGCCGCCCTCACGAGCCGCAAGACGGCGGACAAGGACGCGCGGGAGGGTGGTCATGTCTGAGACCTCGAATGCCAGCCCGGACATCACCCTGGAGACCCGGGGCCTCGGCATCACCTATGGCAAGTTCGTGGCGCTCGCCGGGGTGGACCTGACCATCCGAAAGAACTCCGTCCACTCCATCATCGGCCCCAACGGGGCGGGGAAGACCACCCTCTTCCATGCCCTCACCGGCCGGGTGCGGGCGTCCGCCGGACGCATCCTGATGGAAGGCCGGGACATCACCGATACCTCGGACGATGACCGGGTGCGCGCCGGAATTGCCCGCTCCTTCCAAGTTACCAGCCTGTTCCCGAACCTCGCCGTGCGCGAGAACCTGCGTCTCGCCAGCCAGGGCCGCACCCCCTGGCCGGCCTTGCTGCCCTGGGGGCGGGCCGAGGCCAACGCCGCAGCCCTGGAAACGGTGGACTATGTGCTCGGCCGCCTTGCGCTGACCGGCGTCGCGAACCGACTGGCTGGCGAGCTCTCCCACGGCCAGCAGCGGCGTCTGGAAGTGGGCATGGCCATGGCGGCCCGTCCCAAGCTCATCCTCCTGGACGAGCCCACGTCCGGCATGGGCATCGACGACATCGAGGACATGAAGGCGCTGATCCGGGATTTGGGCCGCGACCATACGGTGCTGTTCATCGAGCACAATATGGGCATCGTCATGAACATCTCGGACACCGTCACCGTCATGCGCCTCGGCCGCAAGCTGGTGGAGGGGCCGCCGGCCGTGGTCCGTGCCGACCCGGAAGTGCAGCGCGCCTATCTCGGCAACATGATTACGGGGGACATGGCATGACACCGGCCCTGAGGGTCGACGAGATCCATTCCTTCTACGGCAAGAGCCACATTCTGCACGGCGTCTCCCTGGAGGTGCGCGAGGGCGAAATCGTCACGCTGCTCGGGCGCAACGGGGCGGGCAAGAGCACCACGCTGAAATCCATCGTGGGCCTCATCACCCCTGCACGCGGACGGGTGGAGCTGGGGGGCCAGGATGTCACCGGACGACCCGCCTACAGGATCGCCAACGCCGGCCTGTCTTTGGTGCCGGAGGACCGCGGCATCTTCCACCTGCTCTCGGTGGAGGAAAACCTGCGCATCGCCCAGCGCAAGGGCGCCCGCTGGGGGCTGGCTGACATCTATCGCATCTTCCCCCGCCTGAAAGAGCGGTCCCGCAATGGCGGCGGCCAGCTGTCCGGCGGCGAACAGCAGATGCTGTCCATCGCCCGCGCGCTGCTCGGCGGGCCGAAAGTGCTGATGCTGGACGAGCCCGTGGAGGGCCTTGCGCCCATCATCGTGGAGGAGATCGTCGACCAGATCCGCAAGATCCGCGACGCCGGCGTGCCCATCCTCCTCGTGGAGCAGAACCTGGCGGTCTGCGGTCAGCTGGCAGACCGGCACTACATCCTGGAACTGGGCCGCATCGCGCACGAGGCCAGCGCCCGGGAATTCCGCACCGATACGTCCATCATCGACCGCTATCTGGGCGTCAAGGCCGCCTGAGCGGGAAGCGAGAAGAGAATGTCCAACCTGAATGTGAACGGCGACCGCCTCTGGGAAGCCCTGATGGACACCGCCCGCATGGGTGGCACACCGGATGGCGGCATTGCCCGGCTGACCTTGAGCGACGAAGACAAGGCTGCGCGCGACTGGTTTTCAGGTGAGTGCCAAAGCCTCGGCATGACCATCCTCGTGGACGAGGTGGGCAACATGTTCGCCACCCGCCCCGGCCGCCGGGCCGATCTTGCCCCCATCGCCATGGGCAGCCACCTGGACACCCAGCCCACGGGCGGAAAGTTCGACGGCGTGCTCGGCGTCCTCGCCGCGCTGGAAGTGGTGCGCACGCTGGATGAAGCGGACTACCGCACCGAGGCGCCCTTGATGATCGCCAACTGGACCAATGAGGAAGGCTCCCGCTTTGCACCGGCCATGCTGGGCTCGGGCTGCTATGCCGGCGCCTATAGCCGCGAATATTGCGACAGCCGGGAGGACGTGACCGGTGAGAGCTTCGCCGCCGCGTTGGAGGCCATCGGCTATCGCGGCCAGGAAAAGGCTGGCGCGGTGAAGATCGGCGCCATGTTCGAGCTTCACATCGAACAAGGCCCGATCCTGGAGGCGGAAGGCGCCGCCATCGGCGTGGTGAAGGGCGTGCAGGGCATGCGCTGGTTCGACCTGGAGGTGAACGGCACCGCCGCCCATACCGGGTCCACCCCCATGGGCATGCGCCGCAACGCGCTGCTGGGCATGGCGCGCATCATCGACGGCATCGACCGCATCGCCAAGACCTATCCCGACGCGGTGGGCAGCATCGGCTTCCTGGACATCACGCCCAATTCGCACAATGTCATCGCCAGCAAGGTACGCGCCACCGTGGACCTGCGGCATCATGACGACGCCGTGCTTGATCCCCTGGAGGCGGAGGTCAAGGCGCTGATCGAGAAAGTGGTGGCCGAGCTCGACCTCACCTTCGACCTGCGCCCCATTTCGCGGGTGCCGGCGGTGGCTTTCCATCCTGATCTCATCGCCAGCGTGCGGCGCGCGGCGCAGGCGGCGGGCCTGCCCATGCGCGACATCATCTCTGGTGCCGGGCATGACGCCGCCCATGTGGCGGCGGTGGCACCCACCACCATGATCTTCGTGCCCTCGGAAAAGGGGCTGAGCCACAATCCCGCCGAGTTCACCTCTAAGGCGCAGTGCCACGCGGGGGCGCAGGTGCTGCTCGGCGCGGTGCTCGACTATGACCGCCGCACCGCTGCCGCCCAGCCGGTCAAGGGAGCCGCCTGATGCGCCTCGTCCTGGCCCGGCTCAATCACGAGACCAACACCTTCTCCCCGGTCCCGACGCCGCTTTCGGCCTTCCGGCCGCTCTGGGGAGAGGCGGCCCGCACTGCCGCGCAGGGCCACCCGACGGCCCTCGGCGCCTTCGCCGCCTTCGCACGTCGCCTGGGCGCCGAGACGCGCGTGCCGCTGATCGCCCATGCGGACCCCTCTGGCCCCGCCGACGACGCCACCTTCGATGCCATGGCGGACGCCATCCTGGCTGCGGTGGCTGAGGGGTGCGACGGTATCCTTCTGGACCTGCATGGCGCCATGGTCACGCGTGGCCATGATGACGCGGAAGGCGAGCTGGTCGCCCGCGTGCGGCGCGCGGCCCCCCATACGCCCATCGGCGTCGCCCTGGACCTGCACGGCAACATCACCCAGCGCCTGCTGGACCACTGCGACGTCATCGTCGGCTTCAAGACCTATCCCCACGTGGACATGGTGGAGACCGGCGAACATGTGGTGCGGCTGATGGCGCCGCTGCTGAACGGGGCGCCCCGCCCCGCCATGGCGCTGTGCCACCCGCCCATGCTCGCCGCCACCTTGTGCATGAACACCACGGTGCCCGGGGCCATGGCGGACCTCATCGCCCTCGCCCGCGCGGCCGAAGCGCGACCGGGCGTGCAGGCGGTCACCGTGTTCGGCGGTTTCCCCATCGCGGATCTGGCGGAGACGGGCGTGTCGATTGTCACGGTGGCGGATACGCCGGACCTTGCCCGGACGGTCGCCGACGAGATCGGCCGCGCGGCCTGGGAGAAGCGGGCGGCCTTCGTCTATGACCAGGAGCCGCTCCCCGCTTCGGTGGCGCGCGCGCGGGAGGCGGCAGGGCACGGCCAGCCGGTCCTCCTCCTCGACCACAGCGACAATTGCAACTCCGGCGGCCCGTGCGATTCCATGGACGTGCTGGAGGCCCTGCTCGCCACCGGGGAAACCGGCATCGCGGTGGGCCCCATCGCAGACCGGCAGGCGGTGGCCACCCTCTTCGCGGCGGGAGAGGGCGCAACCCTTACCCTGGAGCTGGGCAACAAGACGCCGGCCGAAGGCCTGCCCGCCCCCCGGCCGCCCTTGCGCCTCACCGGCCGCGTTCGGGCGCTGAGCGCCGGCAGCTACACCGTCACCGGCCCCATCTATACGGGCCAGATGCTCTCCATGGGCCGCGCGGCGGCCTTCGAGACCGAGCAGGCCATCATCGTGGTGTGCGAGCAGCCTCACGAGCCCCTGGACCTCGGGGTATTCTCCTGCCTCGGCATCGACCCGCTCCCCGCACGCTTCCTTCTGTTGAAGTCACGCATGTATTGCCGGCCGGTCTTCGAGCCGCTGTGTGCGGAGGTGGTGGAATGCGCCGGTAACGGGGTCACCGCATCCGACTATGGTTTGTTTGCTTTCAAAAAGGTGAAGCGCCCCATATATCCCCTCGACGGGGACTTGAATTGGGAAGCATGAACAGATGAGCGGCGGGCGCACTTCATCCGGCACGGATGTCAGGAAACTGCCGCGCATCAAACTGTCCGACCAGGTTGCCGAAGACGTGCGCCGGCAGATCGCCCGCGACAGCCTCCAGCCCGGCGATCGTCTGCCCAATGAGCGCGCCCTCATGGAGCGCTATGCCTGCTCCAAGGGCACCATTCGCGAGGCGCTCAAGGCCCTGGAGGTGGAAGGGCTGGTGCGCATGGTCTCCGGCCCCAATGGCGGGCCGGAGGTGCAGAGCTCGTCCATCGACATCGTAATGCAGCAGCTGCGCCAGTATCTCCATTTCCAGACCGTGGATTTCAAGCACGTCTATGAATTGCGCAAGGTGCTGGAAGTCATCCTGGTCGAAAATGTCATCGGCAAGCTGACCGAGGACCAGTACCGGCGGTTGGAAGAGAACATCACCCTGTGCGAGGAGGCCAATCAACGCGCCGCACGGTCGCTTGTTCGCGCCGCGGAGACCGAGTTTCACGACATCCTGTGCGAGGCGTGCGACAATGTCATCCTCGTCTTCATGTGCCGCTTCCTGAACGCCATGCTGCGGGACCTCGTGAGCTTCCGCTCCTCCAGCATGACGGAGCACGAGCGGTTCGGGGACGAGAACATCGCCAGCCACAGGCAGCTCCTGGCCGCGCTCAGGGCCAATGACGCGCAGAAGGCCGGGCAGATCATGCATGAGCACATGTGCTGCGCCGAAGGCTTCATGCGGCGCCTGGACGCCTCCTTCCGCTCCGATCTTCTGAGCCGCTTCTGACCTGCCAATGCGGGGCGCCGCCCTTGCTGCTATAGAGCGGACATGATCCGATTTCTGCACAGCGCCGACCTGCATCTGGGAAAGCCCTACGGCTCCATGCCGGAGGAGGTGCGCGGACGGCTCCGGGAGGCCCGCCACTCCGTGCTCGACCGGCTGGCGGCATGCGCCCGCGAGGGGGGAGCGCCTGTCATCCTGCTCGCGGGTGACGTGTTCGACACCGAGACGCCGAGCCCGGCCGTGCTCCGCCAGGCGCTGGCGGCCATGGCCCATCACGCAGACCTGCGCTGGCTCATCCTCCCGGGCAATCATGATTCGCTCGTCGCCGAGGAGCTGTGGGCGAGCGCGGCCCGGGCCCGGCCCGACAATGTCACGCTCGCGCTCACGGCCACGCCCCTGTCCCTCGGCCCCGATGCCGTGGTGCTCCCCGCCCCCTGCATCGCCAGGCGGCCAGGGCGCGACCTCACCGCCTGGATGAATGAGGCCGCAACGGAGCAAGGGGTGGCGCGCATCGGCCTTGCCCACGGGCCGGTGCAGACCTTTTCCGAGGATGGAAACGCCGACGATGTGATCGCCCCCGATCGCGCGGCGCGGGCGGGCCTCGACTATCTCGCCCTGGGGGATTGGCACGGACAGATCAGCCTTGGCACGCGGACCTGGTATGCCGGCACGCCGGAACCCGATCGCTTCAAGCATGACGCGCCCGGTCGCGCCTTGCGCGTCACCCTGACGGGCGCCGGCGCTCCGCCCCTAGTGGAGCCGGTGGAGACCGGCCTCTTCACCTGGCGCACCGCCTCGCTCGAAGCCCTGCCGGACGAGGACCTGGCCCACACCCTCGCCGCGCTCCTGCCGGCAGGCCCCGCGCGCCGGCAGACCTTGCTGCGCATCGCGGCCACCGGCCATGCCCGCCCGGAGGCGCGCGGCGTCCTGGAGGGCGCGATCACGGCGGCGGCGCCGGAATTTGCCCTGCTGGAGCTGGACGCCCAAGGGCTCGCCATCACCTGCGACACCACAGATCTGGAGCTGATCGACCGATCCGGGGCATTGCGGCAGGCAGCGGATGCCCTGCTCGGCGAGAGCCGGGACCCCGATCGTCCAACCGCCGAGCGTGAGGTGGCGCGGGAAGCCCTCATGCGCCTCTTCTCCTATTGCGCGGCCCTGCCCTCATGAAGCTGACCGCCCTGCGTCTGCACAATGTCCGCCGCTTTGCCGGTGCCGGCGTCCGCATCGAGGGCATCGGCGAGGGCGTCAATGTGCTGTGCGCGGCCAATGAGCAAGGCAAGTCCACCTGCTTCGATGCGCTTCATGCCCTCTTCTTCCAGGCCCATACCAGCACCGCAGGCGCGGTCCAGGCGCTGCGGCCTTATAGCGGCGGCGGCCCCCTGGTGGAGGCGGACATCGTCACCAGCGCCGGCGCCTTCCGGCTGACCAAGCAGTTCTTCGCCGGCAAGCGCGCCCAAGTGCGCGAGCAGGCCAGCGGCCGGATCCTTGCCCAGGCGGACGAGGCGGAACGCTTCATCACCAGCCTCATCAGCGACGGCGCCGCCGGCCCGGCCGGTCTCCTCTGGGTCCGCCAGGGGCTCACCGGCATGGAGCGGCGCGTCAAGTCGGAGGACGAGGCCGAGAAGCGGGCGCGAGAGACCGTGCTCGGCCTGGTACAGGGGGAAGTGGAGGCGCTCACCGGCGGCCGCCGCATGACCCAGGCCCTCGCCGCGTGCGAGGCCGAGCTCGGGCGGCTCGTCACCCCCGCCACGGGAAAGCCCAAGGCCAACGGTCCCTATGATGCCGCCCTGAAGACCCGCGACCGGCTGGCCGAGTTGGCGCGGCATCAAATGAGCGAAGTGGCGGACCTGCGCCACGCGCTCGATCGCCGCCGCGCGCTGCGCGCCCGGCTCGCCGAGATCGACAGCCCGGACCTGGTACGTGAAAGGGAAGAGGCAGTGGCGCAGGCGGCAGCTGCCCTCGCCGCCGCCCAAGCCCAAGCGGAGGCGCTCAAGGCGGCACGTACGGAGGCGGCTTCGGCCCAGAGCCGCAGCCAGGGAGCGCTGGGCGCTCTCACACGCTTCCGCGAGACGCTCGCCCGCCACGCCCAGGTAAGCCGCGAGGCCGCCCAGGCCATCGCACTGCGCGATCAGGCGCGCGAACGTCAGAGGCAGGCTGTTGAAAACGTGCGGCGAGCGACGGCAAGCCTGGCGGCGGCCGAGAGCCAGGAAAGGGCGCAGCGGGACCTCCTCGCCACTCTGGAGCGGGCACTCGCCGCGCACGCGGCCCGGCAGGCCTTGGCGAGCGCCCATGGCGCCCTGCGACAGGCGGAGGCGGCCCGGGCGGAGCTGGAAAGCGCGGAGGCGGCACAGAAGAGCCAGGCCATTCCCGCCAGCAAGCTCGCCGAGCTGGAAAAGGTGGAAGCCCAGCTGGCCGCCCTGCGCGCGTCCGCAGCCGCCAGGGCGCCTCTTCTGCGGATGGATTATCTGGCCGATGCCAGCGGCAGCGTGCGGATCGACGGCGCGCCCCTCGGCCAGCACGAGGAACGGGCCCTGGCGGACACCGCCCGCCTTGAGATCGATGGCGTGGGCCACCTGACCTTGTCCTTCCCAACCCGGGCGGATGAAGCCGAGGAAACCCGCAAGGCACAAGCCCGACAACGCGCACTGCTGGCGGAGCTGGGTGTGGCGGACCTCGCGGCCGCGCGGCTGCGGGAGGCGCGATGCCGCGCCCTTGAAGGCGAGGTGAAGCTGGCCCGTCAACGGCTCGCCATGCTCGCCCCCAACGGCTTTGCCGCGCTGCGCGAGCAGATTGCGCAGTGGGAGGCGAAGGCCCAGGGCGGTTCGGAAGTGATGGACGATCCTGAGCGTGTCCGGGCCCGCCTGCTGATCCTGGAGGCGGAGATCCGCAAGGGCCGCGAAGACGTGCGGGCGTTGCAGGCCCGGCAGGACGTGGCCGGCGAGGCGGTGGTGGAGACGGAGCGCCGGGCCGCGAGCCTTGCCTCAAGCCTCGAAAGCCTCGCGGAAAGCCTCGGCCCGGAGGGCGAGCGCAGCGGACGGGAAACCCGGCTCGCGGCCGAGGCCGCCGCCGCCGAACAGGCGCTTGAGACCATCACCGCGCGGATATCTGACCTGTCCCGGGACGCGCCCGACGTTGGCGCACTGGAAGCGCGGTTCAAGCGCCTGCGCTCGGTCGCCCAAGCCGCCCGCGAGGAGATCGCCGAGGCCCGGGAACAGGCCGCGGCCCTTGATGGGCGCATCCAGACCCGCGCGGAAAGTGCGGTGGAGGAGGCGCTGGAGGAAACCCGCGAACAGCTCGACGCGGCGGAGAAGAAGGTCGCCGCATTCGCCCGTGAGGTGGCCATCCTGACGCGCCTGCGCAGCGCCCTTGAGGACGCACGCACAACGGCGCGGGATCATTATTTCGCACCCCTTCTGCGGGAATTGCGGCCATTGCTGGGACTTCTGTTCGAGGACGCCACCGTCACCTTCGACGCAGACACGCTGCTGCCCCGCACCATGCGGCGGGAAGGCCTCGACGAGGACGTCAGCGGCCTGAGCGGCGGGATGCGGGAGCAATTGGCCATCCTGACGCGCCTGGCCTTTGCCCGTCTCCTGTCCCGCACCGGAGAGGCTGTGCCGGTCATCCTGGACGATGCCTTGGTCTATTCGGATGATGCGCGGATCGAGCGGATGTTCGACGCCTTGCACGACCAAGCCGGCAGCCAGCAGGTGATCGTCTTCACCTGCCGCCAGCGTGCCTTTGCGCAGTTGGGCGGCACCCTGCTGCGGATGGAGCCGTGGCAGCCCGTGTGAGGGGGCACCCGACGCGCCCTCCCGCTCTCAAGGCGGGGCAAGGGCGTGCGGCCGGCAGGGGGGAGACTGGCGCGTGACGCGGCCGGGCCCATCCGGCAGCACGGTGCCGGTCCGCAGCCAGTGCAGCGCGGTTGGCCATAGCGTCGTCTTGAAGCGATCATGGAAAAAGGCAAAGTGGCCGATCGCCTCGTGCCCGATCTCCACCGGGTCGATGCGCAGATGCAGGCGGCAACTGGCGGTGAAATAGTCGAGAAGGCGATCCAGCGCCGGCGCGGTGCCGTGCGGGTCGTCCTCCAGCCCCACCGCCAGGATGGGCGCCCGGACCTCGGCGAAGCGCCGGCGGATCAGGTCCCCTTCCCGCTCGCCGGCAATGAATGCCCCTCGCCGAACCGTGTCCTCGAAGCGGGCCGTCATGCGGCTCCAATCGCGCACCACGCCCGCGGGCGTATCTTCCATCCAGCCCAGGCGCTTGGCCGGGAAATAGCCGAACAGGCCCGTCAGGGCCGGCATCACCACGTGCCATTTCAGCAGCATGCGCAGGCGCTGGTCCGCGCCATAATCGCGCCAGTGGGCATATTGCGCTCCCACCGTGAAGATGCGCCGGAGATGCCGCGCCGCAGGTGCCGCGCCGATGGCGAAGCCGCCGATGGAATGGGCAACCATGTCAACCGGCTGGTCCGGGAACATGCGCAGCACATGCTGGAGGACCCCCTCCAGGTCATGTTCGCCCCAATCCACCCAATCCCCCTTCAGGCCGCGCAGGGACGCCGGACGGGATTCCCCGATGCCACGGTAATCGAAGGTCACCACATTCAGGCCATTGGCATGCAGGTAATCGGCGAAGCGGCTGTAATAGCGGCACCGCACGCTGGTGGCCGTCGCAATGACCACCACCGGGCGGTCATTGCGCCCCGCCGGATGCCGCCAGATAAAGCCGCCGATGTCCACCCGATCCGCCGTGCGGATGCGGAATGGCTGCCCCGCTGCCGAACCCCGCTCGCCACGTCCTTCCATTACGCGCATGCCGTCCACCGTCATTGGATCGGTGCCGAGCCTCCCGCAGCGGACAGGGCGTGTCGAATGAGCATCTCTCCCCAACCCGTGAGGGTTTCTCAAGGCGCACGGGCAGCAGGCGCGGAAAGCTGGAGGGCAAGAACGGGCAGCCCGTCAATGGCAGGCACAGGGGTCCGCGGCCGGATCCACCTGCGCCAGCAGCCAGCTGCGCAGGTTGCGCACGCGCCGATCCCGTGCCAGGGCCTCGGGATAGACTAGGTAATAGCCGGCATCGGCGGGAATACGGTGCGGGAACAGCAAGGTCAGGCGCCCGGCGGCAAGGTCGCACGCGACGATTTCCGTGCCCGCCAGCGTCACTCCCGCACCGTCTATGGCCGCTTGCAGGCCGAGGCCGACGGAATCCACCAGCGTGATGGCGCCGGGCACCACCGGCCCGCCCGGCAGGCTGGCGTTCCAGCGGTCGAAATGGTGCCGGCGATGTTCTGACAGGAACAGGTTGGACCGGGCGATGACCCCGCGCAGATCCGCCTCGCTCCCCCCGCCCATCTGCGGGCGCCCGAGGAGGCCGACGGTCTCCTGGAACAAGAGATCGCCCATGAGGCCCGGCCATGCCCCCGCGCCATGGCGGACAGCCGCATCGGCCGCCCCGGCGCTGAGATCCACAACCGCCTGCGACGTGGTGATGGCAAGCTCGAACCCTGGTCGCGCGAACGGATAGGCCGCCAGGCGCGGTGACAGCCAATGGGCGGCGAAAGTGGGCAGGATGGACAGCCGCAAGGGTCCCACCCGCCGTCCCGCCGTCAGGGTGCCCACCGCGGAGATGATGAGCGTGAAGCCGGCGGTCAGATCTGGGGCCAGCGCCCGCCCCGCCTCCGTCAGCTCAAGCCGTGGCCCCGAGCGCCGCATCAGGTCGACCCCGAGCATGTCCTCCAGGATACGCAACTGGTGGCTGACCGCCGACGGCGTCACCCCGATCTCGGCGGCCGCCTCCTTGATGGACAAATGCCGCGCCGCGGCCTCGAACGCGCGCAGCGCATTGAGCGGCACCGTCAAACGCATGTTGCCGGCCACGCCACGCCCCCTTCCCGTCCGATCCGGCATGACGCCGGAGCACCCGATAAGGCAGATTATCGTGCCTGCGGCGCGCGGTGTAGCGCTGCGCGCGGACGGCATGCCGCCCACAGAGAGGAGAAGCGACTGCTGACGGTTCCTCAACCCTTTCCTGACACATAGCATGACGAGGCACTGCGCGGGGCCTGCCCCGGCGCGATGGCGGCGGCCCCTTTTCCCTCGGGGACCGCACAAGGGGATGGGACGGAGAGCGGCAATGAGCAAGACACGGTCCGATGGCTTCATGCTCGCCCATCTTCCCGTTCACTGGAAGCTCGTGACCGTGATCGCCGCCCTCATCGCGATGATGATGGCGGTCCTCGCCGTGAATACCTACGCCGTCCGCAACGCCACCCAGGCGCAGCGGGAGGCGGACGAACTGGCGCAGATCATCAACCAGAGCAATGTCACCGCCCGGTCGCTCGCCCGGCGGCAGATCGCGCTGATCCGCCTCGTCTTTGGCGGCAATGACGCATCCGAGGCGACCTATGATGCCGCCAACAGCGGAGTGACGAGCGAGTTCCGCACCCTCTCCGAACTGGTGGACGATGCCCCCAAGCTGCGCGCGCTGATCCAGAGTGCCATGGTGCTGAACGACCAGTGGGCCCGCTCCAGCGGGCTGCCCATGGTTCAGCTGGCGCGAAACCTACGCGCGGGCACCGTCACCCCGGCCGAACGCGACGGCAAAATGGTCGACTTCCTGGCCGCCGAAGCCCAGGAGGGGGGCAGCCGGATGATCGTCTCCGGCCTCGACGCTGTCATCAAGGCGGCCAGCGCCAAGCTCGACGAGACCCGCGACCTGCTCCAGGAGCGCGAGACCCTCCTTGGCTATGTCAACCTCACGGCACTGTTGCTTGTGATCGCAGCGGGCGCCGGTGTGTTCCTGATGGCGGCCCGGTCCATCGCGCGCCCCTTGCGCCATCTGGCGGAGCTGATGGAGCGCCTCGCCCGGCATGACCATTCCATCGAAATCCCCTACCAGGGACGGCGCGACGAGGTCGGCACCATTGGCAAGGCCCTGGAAGTCTTCAAGGCCATGTCCATTGCCACCTTTCAGAACGACTGGGTGAAGTCCGGCGTGGGGGACGTCTCAGCAAAGATCCAGCAATGCGCGGACCTGCGCACATTTGCCGATACGCTGCTCAAGGATCTTGCGCCCCGCCTGAATGCCGGCGTGGGAGTCTTCTTCGCCTTCGACGAGGACAAAGAGGAACTGGCCCTCGCCGGGAGCTACGGCTTTCGCGAGCGGCGCCATATGACCAGCACCTACAGGCTGGGCGAGGGCCTCGTGGGCCAGTGCGGGCTGGAGCGCAAGCCGATCCTCCTCAGCCCCGTGCCCGAGGACTATATCCGCATTCATTCCGGCACCGGAGAGGCAAGCCCGCGCTGCGTCATGGTGGTGCCCATCCAGGCCAAGGGCCGCCTGTTGGGCGTCCTTGAACTGGCCAGCTTCGAGCCTTTCGACGGCATGCGCCAGCGTCTGGTGGACGATGCCGCCGACGTGATCGGCCTGTCCCTCGACAACCTGCTGCGCGTTCTGCGCACGGCCGAACTTCTGGAACAGAGCCAGCGGCAGGCCCAGGAGCTTCAGGTGGCCGAGGAGGAGTTGCGGGTCCAGCAGGAGGAATTGCGCACCACCAACGACCAGCTCCAGCAGCAATCACAACGCCTGATTGCCTCAGAAGAAGAGCTGCGCGTGCAGGCTGAAGAACTGCAGAAGACCAATGCCGACCTGCGCCGGCATTCGGAAGCCGTCAGCGAGCAGAAGGACCGGCTGCTGTCGCTGCAACAGGAGACCGAAGCCAAGGCGGCGGACCTGGAGCGGGCCAATCAATACAAGTCCCAATTCCTGGCCAACATGTCCCATGAATTGCGCACGCCGCTGAACAGCATGCTCATCCTGTCCCAGGATCTGGCGGAGAACCGCTCCGGCAATCTGGATGCCGAGCAGGTGGAATCGGCCAGCATCATCCACTCCAGCGGCTCCAATCTGCTGCGCCTCATCAATGAGATCCTCGATCTGTCCAAGGTCGAGGCCGGCAAGATGGACGTGCTGCGCGAGCCGGTATCGGTGGCGGCCTTCACCCAGCGCATGGAGCGCAATTTCCGACATGTGGCGCAGGACAAGGGGCTCGATTTTTCCGTGAACTGCGCCGCCGATCTGCCAGCCACCTTCATCTGCGACGAAGGCAAGCTGGAGCAGATCACCAACAATCTCCTCGGCAATGCCTTCAAGTTCACACACCAAGGCGGCGTCCAGGTCACTTTCGCCACCGAGGACGAGGGGCGCGGCCTCGTGATCGAGGTCACCGATACCGGCATCGGCATTCCGGCCGACAAGCTGGACGCCATCTTCGAGGCGTTCGAGCAGGTGGACGCGAGCAGCCGGCGGCAATATGGCGGCACAGGCCTCGGCCTGGCCATCTCCCGCTCTCTGGCCCAACTGCTCGGCGGCAGCTTGACGGTGCAATCAGTCTTGGATGCAGGCGCAACCTTCCGGCTGCGCCTGCCCCTCGCCTTCGCGGGTGGCGAGGGTGCCAAGCCTTCCGTGGCAAAGCCCATTTCTCACGATCCCGCACCCGCTCCTCGCTTCACCCCGCGCGCCGTGGTCACGGTTGAGGATGATCGCGACCGTCTGGAGGACGGCAAGCCCCGCATCCTCGTGGTGGAGGACGACCAAGTCTTCGCCCGGACCCTGGTCAATATCGTGCGCCGCAGCGGCTACCAGGCCCTGGCCGCCGGCGACGGTGAAACCGGCCTCGCCCTCGCCCGCGCCCACAATCCCACTGGCATTCTGCTCGACATCATGCTGCCCGGCATGGATGGCTGGACAGTCATTGAGAAGCTGAAGCAGGATCCGGCGACCCGCCACATTCCCGTGCACATCGTTTCCGCCCTGGAGGAGGCGCCCCGGGGTCGGCAGATGGGCGCCATCGGCTTCCTGACCAAGCCTGTGCGCTCCGAGCAATTGGTGGAGGCGCTCTCCGCCCTCGCCCATTTCGCCCCCGGACGCCAGCGGCGGGTCCTCGTGGTGGATGATGACGAGGCGGCGCGGCGCGCCGTTCACAAGCTGCTGTCGCGGGAAGGGGTGGAGGTGATCGCCACCGGCTCCGGCGAGGAGGCCATCGCCCGCATGGACGAGACGGAGTTCGACTGCCTGGTGCTCGACCTCGGTCTGCCCGGAATGTCGGGCTTCGACGTGCTGGAGCATCTGGCAGCAAGGTCGCGCCATCTGCCCGTGGTCATCTATTCCGGACGCGAGGTGACCAGCGAGGAAAGCCTGAAGCTGCGCAGTTATACCGACAGCATCGTCATCAAGGGCGCGCTGTCGCCGGAGCGTCTTCTGGACGAGGTCAGCCTTTTCCTGCATTCCGTCCGCGGCGAGACGGGGACGGTGCCGGACCGTCCCGACGGCGATCTGGCCGGGCGGCACGTTCTTGTTGTCGATGACGACATGCGCAATATTTACGCGCTCGCCAAAGTGCTGCGCGGCAAGGGCATGACCGTCACGCTCGCCCAGGATGGGGCAAAGGCCCTGGCACAGCTTGAGGCCCATTCGGACGTGGAAATGGTCCTCATGGACATCATGATGCCGGTCATGGACGGCTATGAAGCCATGGCCAAAATCCGCGCAAAGGGCGGGGCGTGGGCCCGCCTGCCGATCATCGCGCTCACCGCCAAGGCCATGAAAGACGACCGGGAAAAGTGCCTGGCTGCTGGTGCCAACGACTATATGGCCAAACCCATTGACGTGCCTCGTCTCATCTCCATGATCCGGGCATGGCTGCCGCACACATGAGGACGGAAGGCGAAACGAACGACCTCGAAACCCTTGAGGTGGACCTGTTCATCGAGGCGCTGCTGCGGCGCTATGGCTATGATTTCCGGGATTATGGCCGGGCTTCGCTGTGCCGCCGCATCCACAATCTGGTGGGCCGCTTCAAGGCCGACAGCATCACCGATCTCACAGCCCGGGTGCTGCATGCGCCCGACCGTATCGGTGAGGTTATCGGCGCGCTGTCGGTGCCGGTGTCGGAATTCTTCCGCGACCCCGAGACGTTTCATGCCCTGCGCACCCAAGTGTTTCCGGTGCTCGCCTCCTATCCGCAGATCACCATCTGGCAGGCGGGCTGCGCCCGGGGGGAGGAAGTCTATTCCCTCGCCATCCTGCTGAAGGAAGCCGGGCTTTATTCCCGATGCCGGATCTTTGCCACCGACATCTCGAAGTCCTCCCTCACCACCGCTGCCGAAGGCATCTATCCCGCCGCCGAGATGCGGGAGGCCAGCCGCCGCTACCTGCAAAGCGGGGGCAGCGAAAGCCTATCGGTGCACTATCACGCCCGCTATGACCTGGCGAAGCTGGACAGCAGCCTCACCGAGAACGTGACCTTTGCCGAACACAACCTCGCCACCGACGGGGTGTTCTGCGAAGCCCATCTCATCTTGTGCCGTAACGTCATGATCTATTTCAACGACCGCCTGCAGGCGCGGGCCTTGGGCCTGTTCGCGCAAACCCTGGTCCGAGGCGGTTTCCTGTGCGTGGGTCAGAAGGAGAACCTGCTGCTGGCAGCGGCAGCCCCGTTCCAGCGTCTGGACGGGGATGTGCAGCTCTACAAGCTCAGACGCGCGATGGAGGGCTGATGCAGGCTGTGGTGATCGGCAGCTCGGCAGGCGGGCCTCCGGCGCTCCACCATTTGCTGGCGCACCTTTCGCCCCACCTGCCCGCGCCGGTGATGATTGTCAGTCATGTGGGACGGGGCGGCGGGGCGCTTCTGGCGCAGGGACTTGCCCTTCATTCCGCCCTTCCTGTCCATGTGGCCGCCGAGCGTTCGCCCCTTGAGCCGGGTCACGCCTATGTCGCACCGGACGATTACCACCTGCTGGTCGAAAGCCCCGCCCGCCTGGCCCTGTCGGTCGACCCCCGCGTCCGCTTCTCACGACCTTGCATTGATGTATTGTTCGCGAGCGCAGCAAGGGTCTATAGACAGGGTCTGGTGGGCATCGTTCTGAGCGGGGCAAACGGGGACGGGGCCGAAGGCCTGCGCCTGATCCGGCAGAACGGCGGAAGAGCTTTGATCCAGGACCCCGCCGAAGCAGGTGTAGAGACCATGCCACGCATGGCGTTAGATCGGGCGGGGGCAGATCTATGCGCACCGGTGGTGGATCTGGCGGCTTATTTGAACGGCTTATTTGAGAGATGACACTGCTGCACTCCGCCCTTTCCGATGGCACCGACAGGCCGAAGATCCTGATCGTCGACGACATCGCAGCCAACTTGAAGGCGATGCAGCGCCTGCTCGCCAGCGTCAATGCCGAACTGTTCGAGGCCAGTTCGGGCAATGAGGCGCTGGCCCTGTGCCTCGACCATGACTTCGCCCTCATCCTGCTCGACGCGCACATGCCCGACATGGACGGGTTCGAGGTGGCAAAGCATCTGGCGGACGACCCCAGAACCTGCACCATCCCGGTGATCTTTGTTACGGCCGCCTATATCGATGACCTCAATCGACTTAAGGGCTATACATTCGGGGCCGTGGACTACATCGCCAAGCCCATCAACGACGCCGTTCTCCTTTCCAAGGTGACGGTATTCTTGGACCTCCACACCAGCAAACTGCGCCTGACGGCAGCCTTGGAAGAATTGGAGCGCCGGAACCGCCAGTTGGAAGCTGAGATCGACGAGCGCAAGCGGATCGAGAAGCAGATCCGGCACATGGCCACCCATGACGCGCTGACCGGCCTCGGCAATCGCATCTTGTTCCTGGAGCATCTGGGGCGGGAAGCCGCCTTCGCCGACCGCCACGGCGGGCAGTTCGCGCTGCTCTATATCGACATTGACGGCTTCAAGGCGGTCAACGACCGGCATGGCCATGCGGCGGGGGACCTGGTCCTCACCGCCATCGCGCAGCGGCTGCGCGCGACGGTGCGCCAGGAGGACATCACCGCCCGCCTCAGCGGCGACGAGTTTGCGGTCATCATCGCCCCCGTGCCGGGGCGGGAGGTGGCGGCGGCGAAGGCACATGAGCTCGTGCACCATCTCGCCAAGCCCTATGCGGTCTCCAGCGAAGGCCAGACCAACACGGTGCAGGTCAGTGCGTCCATCGGCGTCGCCGTCTATCCCGACCATAGCCGGGACACGGCGGAACTCATCCGGATCGCCGACCGCGCCATGTATGAGGTGAAGCAATCCACCAAGTCCGGCGCCCGGCTCGCCCCCATGGCGTGGGACGAGGCATAGAGCCTCACGGGCAGCGAGATCGGCGCCCCCAGCTTCCACCGCCTCTTCCAGGCATGAAGGGGGCGCTCCGCGCGGCGGAGCGCCCCGATCTTGTTGGCGTCTGCGGTTCAGAAGGTCTCAGGCGTTCGCCCGTTCCGGCACCGGCAGGCCGAGCCACTCGGTGTAGAAGGCATCGATGTCCGGCTCGAAGTCATGGATCACCGGATACCAGGGGGTGGGCGCCTCCACATCATGCAAGGTACCGCATTCCGGGCAGAAATACTCCCGCACCACTTGCCAGCTGGGCGTCGGCGCCATCAGGCGGGGGTAGATCTCCTCCATCTTCTGGGGCGTGTCGCGCACATGGATGCGGGCGTGCAACTTCCAATTGTCCTTCCAGTCGCAGAAATCGTGGCCGCATTCGCAGCGCACGGTCCAGCGCTTGGACACCTTCTGCTGAACCACGAAGAGCTTGGGACCCAGCGGCAGGATGATCTTGTCATCCCAGGGCATGCGCTCCTGAAGAATGTCCACATAGGTGACGAAGCGTTCCGGGTCCTTCGGCGTGGAGAGCATCTGGTGCAGGGTATCGGGATCGATCTTGCCGTCGACGAGATCGGCGATCTTGGTGCGGGTATAGGCCATGGGGGTTTCCTCCTGATGTCTGGGTTGTTCAGCGCCCCTCCCCGGAGACGGGAAGGGGCGGATTGGCGGCAGGCGCTCACTCCTCCACGAACTGCACGGTCTTCACGTCCGGCAGTTCGGAGATGTCCATGGAGTAGCGCGAGCCATAGGCCGGCACGCCGATCTCGCTCTCGGGCAGCGACCAGCTTTCGGGCAGGTCCCAGAAGGCCTTGAACTGCTGCTCGAAGCGCGGACCCAAGTGGAAGGAGGCGGCGAACATCTGCCGCACCTGGGTGGCCGCGTCCTTGGCGAGGATCTTCTCCCGCTCGCCCTTCATCCATTCCTTGGTGGGAACGGACTTGGCGATCCGGTCCTTGCGGATCTGCGCCCGCAGGGCGTCGGTGGCCGTCCCGTCCACCGTATAGAGGCCGTCATCGCCCTTGGTCACCACCACACCATAGACCTGGGCGGCGAAGCGCTCGAGGATGTAACCGCCGTTGAGGTCATCGGCGACCGACTGGGGAAGGCGGTCCAACGGATCGCCGAAGCCGGGGCCACCGCGCATGTAGTTCAGGTAGAGATCATAGTCGGAGAACATCTCCTCCGTGGTGATCGCCTGCTTGTCGCGCTTGATCTGGGCGGCCGGCAGCATGGCATCCCAGGTGGGGTTTTCCGGATCGGTGTCGCCACCGAACGGGATTTCCGCGCCTTCGGCGATGAGCGCCTTCAGGTTGGTCTTGTGGGCCGCAAAGCGATAGCCCGAAGCCGCCGGATAGCCGCCCATCAGCCCCCAGTCGGAGGAGATGTGGCCATTACCCATGAAGAACATGGTCCAGTCCTTGGCGTTCCAGACCATGCGCAGGCTCTCGAAGCCGCACCCGCCCCGATACTTGCCCGACCCGCCCGAGGACGCCTTGATCTGGCGGCCGAGATAGACCAGCGGCTCGGCCAGCTCCCAGATCTCCATGTCGCCCATGTCGCCTTCCGGATTCCAGATGGCGGCCGCATGGGAGAGACCGTCCTGCACGGCGGTGGCGCCGGTGCCGTTGGCGGCGCACTCGAACGAGTTCACCGCATGGATCTCGTCATACTGGTTGAAGCCGCCACCCTGGAGCCAGTTGGAGGTGTTGGCATTGCCTGCATTCACCTCCTCCAGATAGCCGCGCCCGAAATAGGAGCGCGACAGGCCGCGCCACAAGGCCGTCCAGGCGGACACCAGGAAGTGCCAGCTGTAGGAGAAGGCCACCCGCCGGTCGTCCGGGTTCATCCAGGTGCCCTTGGGCAGGCGGAACTCGGTGCCATAGGCGGCGCCGTCATTGATCATTTCGGAGGGGATGAGGGTCTGGGTCATCATCACCCAGATGCCGGAGGTGAAGCTCACCTGATGGGCGTTGTAGGTGTGCCAGCCCCAGCGGCTTGAGCCCTCAAAGTCGAGCCGCCATGTGCCGTCCTTGCGGATGGTCATCTCGCAGGGCGCGTGCATGATGGTGTCGAGCTTGGCAAAGTCCGAGGGCACCCGCACGTCCTCATGGGCATAGGGCACGTCCACGAAGCCCACCTGGCGATAGGTGCCGGGAATGGTCATGGCCTTGATGCGGGCCTGGAGGCCGAGGCGTCCATGCTCCACCGCCTCATAGGCGAACTTCCAATAGGCCTCGATGCCCTCCTCCGCGACCACCTCTTCCACCAGCTTGCGGATCATGTGGCAGCCGGCGATGCGGGTGCGCTCGTCCAGCATCCAGTAGCGGGTGGTGCGCACCATGCGCTGGCTCTCATGCAGCCAGTCACGGAACAGCGTGTCATTCTCGCCCACCTTGCGGCAGGTGATGGAATAGCCGTCGCCGAAGCGCTGCACCTGGCCCGTGGCCATGGAGCCCGGCCCCACCGCGCCGGTGTCGATGACGTGGGTGACGCCGCCCACCCAGCCGATCAGTTCCCCTTCCCAGAAGATGGGGACGATGGTGTGGATGTCGCAGGGATGGACGTTCCCGATCAGAGAATCGTTGTTGCAGAAGATGTCCTTGTCGCGAACACCGGGATTGGCCTCCCAATTGTTCTCGATCATGTATTTGATGGCCGCACCCATGGTTCCCACATGGATGATGATGCCGGTGGAGGTCAGGAGACTGTCGCCCGCCGCATTATAGAGGGTGAAGCACAGCTCGCCCTCCTGCTCGACGATGGGCGAGGCCGCGATCTTCTTGGCCGTCTCGCGGGCATCCACCACACCGGCCCGCAGACGCGAGAACAGCTTGTTGTAGAGGATGGGCTCCTTCTCGCGCAGCTCCAGCTTCTCAAGGCCGGCATAGCGGCCGGTGGCCTTGGTGGCCGCCATCAGGCGGTCGCGGTGCTCCTTCAGCGTCTCACCGCCGCGCACGATGCCGCGGGTCGCACCCTGAAGACTGGTCTTATTGACGTTGACGTTCATCGGGTCGTTTCCTTCGCATTTATTGGCTTGGCAATTCCGGCGCGCCGCCTGGGTCGGCGGCGGCCGCGGACCCCTCCCGTCTCCGGGAGGGGGAACGACCGCTCACACCTCGCGCAGGTGGAACAGGCGGTGGCCGTCGAGCCAGGTCTCGAAGCCGCCGGGCACCACGAAGGTGGTGGCGTCGGATTCGATGATGGCCGGCCCCATCACGCGATTGCCGGGGCGCAGGGACTCCATCCGGTAGAGCTGCGCATCCACCCACTTCTTCTTGCGGTAGAACTTGCGGGTGCCGATCTTGGCCTCCTCCGGCGGCGTCTCGCCTTCCTCGGCCTCCTTCGGAATCTTGGGCTTGGGGATCGGCACCATGCCGCGCATGATGGCGCCCGTGACCGAGTAGCCGAGTTCCGGCGAGCGCGCCGAGGCGGCATAGACGCGGCCATAGGTGGCGTTGAAGGCGTCGGTGAGCTGGTCCCAGTCCTCGGCCGTGCCCGCCTGCTTCAGCGGGCTCTCGATCTCCAGGTCGTTTAGCTGACCGCGATACTGCATGCGGTAGCCGGGCTGGAGCGTCACCTGCTCGGGCGCATAGCCGTTGAGCTTGAACTCCTCCAGCACGTTGTGGGTCAGCTCTTCCCAGGCCGCCTGAAGGGTTTCCGCCGCCTTCACCTTGTCCGCTTCGGGGGCATCCGGGGGCATGTTGATGTCGAGGGACTTGTCGTAGCGATACTCGAAGTCCGCCGCCGCGCAGCCAAACGCCGAGAAGCCGGCCGCCCAGGCGGGCACGATGACGTCCTCGAAGCCGAGGCCCTCCGTATAGCCATAGGTGTGCACGGGACCTGCCCCACCATAGGAGAAGCAGACGAAGCTCGCCGGCGAATAGCCCTTGCCGGAGATCATGGAGCGCAAGTAATCGCGCAGGTCGCTGTCGAGCAGTTCGATGACGCCCGCGGCCGCATCTTCCACCGAAAGGCCAAGCGGATCGGCGATCTGGGTCTTGATGGCATCCACCGAGCGCTGCCGGTCGAGCTTCACCGCCCCGCCGAGGAAGTTGTCGGGGTTGAGATAGCCGAGCACCATATGGCAGTCGGAAATGGTCACCGTCTCGATGCCGCTTTCCTTCCAGCACACGCCCACCCGGTAGCCGGCACTGTCCGGGCCGAGCTTGATGGCCTTGGTGTAGGGATCAAGCCGGATGAAGGAGCCGGCGCCAGCGCCCACGGAATCCATGGCCACCAGCGGCAGGGAGAGGACGAGCCGGGCCATGTCCGGGTCGTTCTTGATGGTCATCTCGCCCTGGGTGATGAGGGCCACGTCGAACGAAGTGCCGCCGATGTCCGAGCAGGCGATGTTCTTGTAGCCGAGCACCTCGCCCAGATACTTCGCCCCGATGACACCGCCGATGGGGCCGGACACGATGGTGCGCGCCAGTTCCTTGGCCTTCCAGGAAATGGTGCCGCCATGGGTCGCCATCACGCGGAAGTCGAACTTGGTGCCGCGCTCCTTGAAGGCTTCCGAGATCTTGGACAGCGTCTGGCGGGACGGCTCGGCCGCATAGCCTTCCAGGATGGTGGTGTTGGTGCGGTGGGTTTCCTTGCGCACCGGATAATAGTCGGCGGAGGCAAAGACAGGCACCTTGCGACCGCTCTTCTCCACCTCTTCCAGCACGATGTCGCGCACCCGGCGCTCATTCTTCGGATTCTTGTAGGAGTGGAGCAGCGAGATGACGATGCCCTCCACCCCGGAGGCGATCAGCTCGCGCGCCGCGGCACGGGCGCTGTCCTCGCGCAGCGGGATCACCTCCACGCCCATCATGTCGGTGCGCTCGACGACGCCACGGGTCAGCTGGCGGGGCACCAGGGGGGGGTCGAAGCGATGCGTGTTGAGGTGGATCCGATCCTCATAGGCATAGCCCAGATAGCACTGGATGGCCCGGCCCATGCGGTGGAAGTCCTCCATGCCGCGATTGACGATGAGGCCGCATTTCAGACCCTTGCGCTGGACCACGCGGTTGAGCATGGCGGTGCCGGAATAGACACCGGTCTGCAGCTGGGCGAGCGCGTCATGCAGCGACATGCCCCAATTGGCGAGCCCGTCTTCCGACGAGGCGATGAGGCCGAGGGCCTCGTTCTGGGGCGTGGACTGGGCCTTGCCGACCACGAAGTCGCCATCTGCATCCACGAAGAAGGTGTCCGTCATGGTGCCGCCGGCATCGATGCCGAGCACCTGGACGTTGCGCAGGTTTCCCACGGGTATATTCACGCTCGGGTCCTCCCTGTTGTGCCGGTCGTGCTTGTGTGCGCCGGCTCGACCTTCAAAGAGCAGATCCCGTGCCAACCACTGAAAAACTTGCGACATCGTGTTGTTCCAACGAATTTTCGCAATGCAATATGTAATCACAAAGCGCTTGATTGTCCGGTTTTCGGACACTTGTTGTCCGAGCCTCCAACGCCCCGGACGACGACTGACCGGAATGGCAGTGAGGCCTTGCGATAAACCTGCCCAAGCGTCTATCCTGAGCACCAAGCCGCCATGGCGGGATGACTTCGCCACACCGAAAGCGGCACAGTGGGAGTGAACCGCCATCGCCGGAGGCACGCAGCGCGCGGGCCGAAGGCGAGGCCAACGGCTAAGGCGGCGCCAGCGGGAACGCCGCGCCGCCCGGCCCGGAGGGCAGTGCTGGTGCCTTATCGCGAGATCGCCCGTGCCTGGGAGGCTTTCCACCGGGACGGCGTCACATCCCCCGTCGTGCGGCCCGCCGTGCTCGCCTCCTGGCAGCGGTCGCGGCAGCACGCCATCGCCGCCGACCGCTCGGCGGCCCCCCTGCTGAGCGAGGCGGAGCTGTTTCGCCGACGCCGCCAGAACATGCGCCTGCTGGCCGCGGCCCGGCCAGCCATGGAAGAAGCGCGCAATCTGCTCGCCGACGCCAGTTCCATGCTGATCCTGACCGACCCCGCCGGCACCATCCTGGAGACGGAGGGTGACGCCCGTGCCGTGGATACCGGACATGAGGTCAAGCTTCAGCGGGGCGGCCTGTGGTGCGAGGCGGAGATCGGCACCAATGCCATCGGCACGGCGCTGGCCTCCGGTCGCCCTGTCCAGATCCACGCGACCGAGCACTTCTGCGCGCCGGTGCAGCGCTGGACCTGCGCCGCCGCGCCTGTGCGCCACCCCCTTGAGGGAGGCGTCATTGGCGCGGTGGACATTTCAGGCTCCACCGACACCTTCAATCCGCAGAATCTGGCCCATGCGGTGGCGCTGGCGCACCAGATCGAGGCCGTGTTGGGCCGCCGGCTGGAGATGGAAAACGAGCAGGTTCTCCGCCACTTCCTTTCCAAGCGCGCGTTGTGGCTGTCCGAGGAGATCATCGCCTTCGGCCGCTCGGGAACGCTGATCTATTCCACCGACCGGGCCCTGAAAGAGGTTGCTCGCCGTTCCGACCGGTTCGTTGAGGACGGGCGCCTCGCGGCCCTGCGGGACACGCGCCCTGAGGACTGGCCGGCGCGTGTGGCGACGCTCCTGCCGGGCGCCAGCGTGGAAGTGGTGCGGGAAGATGGCGAGGAGATTGGCGGCGTCCTGGTGCTTCACGCCCCGCGCCGGCTGCGTCCCGCCGCCAAGGATACTTCGCGCGAGCCGGAGCCCGTGGCCTTTGACGCCATCATCGGCGAAAGCGCGGTGATGCGGGAGGCGCGGGAGAAAGCCCGCCGGATGGCGGAGAGCGGCCTGCCCATTCTCCTGGAAGGTGAGACCGGCGTGGGCAAGGAGGTGTTTGCCCGCGCCATCCACGGCGCCCGCCTGCCCTGCGGCCCCTTCGTGCCGCTCAATTGCGGCGGGCTTCCGCGCGAGCTCATCGCCAGTGAATTGTTCGGTTATGAGAAGGGCGCCTTCACCGGCGCCGATGCGGCGGGCAAGCAAGGCAAGGTGGAAGCGGCCGATGGCGGCCTCCTGTGTCTGGACGAAATCGGCGAGATGCCGCTGGAACTGCAGTCCTATCTGCTGCGGGTCCTGGAGGATGGCGTGGTCTATCGGGTGGGGGGCCACCAGGGGCGCCGGGTGGACCTGCGCCTGGTGTCCATGACCAATCGCGACCTGACCGGGGAAGTGGCGGCCGGACGGTTCCGAAAGGACCTGTTCTATCGCATCGCCGCGCTCCGCCTGCGCATTCCCCCGCTGCGGGAGCGGGAGGGGGATGCCCTCCTCCTGCTGGACCATTTCGGCGCCCTCGCGGCGGCCCGCGCCGGACTGCCCCGCCCACACTTCACCCCAGAGGCCCGCGCCGCCTTGGCGGCCTATGGCTGGCCCGGCAATGTGCGCGAATTGCGCAACATGGTGGACATGTTGGTGGCCATGAAGCGGGGCGAGGGCCCGGTGGAAATGGCGGACCTGCCGCCGGAAGTGCGCGAAGAACCCGCCCGGACCTCGAGCGCTGGCGACCTCAAGGCGGTGGAGGAGGCGGCGATCCGCGCCGCGGTGGAGGCCTGTGGCGGCAATCTCTCCCGTGCCGCCCGCCGCCTCGGAATCGCGCGCTCCACCCTTTACATGCGGCTTGCGGCGCTGGAGGGCAAAGGCAGCTAAGGCGCGGGCGCCTCCCGCGCCCCGACGCCCTCAATGGTCCGGGATGAGCCGCATGTCCTTCATCTCGCGAATCTGGCGGGCGAACATCTCCTCGTCGTCGACGATCTCATGGAAGCCGAAGCGGCGGATCTTGGTGGTCTCCACCAGGCTGTCATAGTCCATGTGCCACTGGAAATCGCCGAAGGTCCAGGCGACCGCCTGCCGGTAGCTGCGCGGTACGAGGCCGTATTGCTCGACCATCCGGTTCCACAGCGCTTCCTTGTCCGCCATCACGTTGGCGAGGCGAATGGTCATCACCGGGCCACAGGGCATGTCGAACATCGCGGCGATGCGCGGCCACATCTGCTCCCAGCGGAAGAGCCCGCCATTGGTCACATTGAAGACTTCGCCCGCGCATTTGGGCGTGGTGGCCGCCCACACCGCCGCCTGGCCAAGGAGGTTGGTATCCACCGTCTGCTGGATGGTGCGATAGCAGGCCTGGGTGCCGGGAAAGCGCAGCGGCAGCCCGAACTCCTTGGACATGGCCGCATAGATGCCGATGACCGAGGTCATGTTCATGGGGCTGTTGACCGCATGGCCGTAGATGGTGCGCGGGCGCAGCGCTGACCAGGACCAGCGGGCCTTCGGCGCACGGGCGCGCAGATAATCCTCCTGGTCGTAGTAGAAATTGGGCGGCATGTGGCGGGGATCGCTCTCCCGCGCCGGGGTCGGATAGGGGCCGAGATGCGTGCCATAGGCCTTGGTGCCCTGCATCAGGCTGACATGTTCCAGGACGGGCGAGGCGCGCTCCACCGCCTCCACCACGTTCACCAGCATGGCAAGGTTGGGGGCCACCTCCTCCGCGAAGGTGGGGCGCTCCTGATAGGCAGTGTAGAAGATGTGGCTGACATCGGTGAGGGTCGCGAGCCTTTCTTCCGCATCGGCCTTGTCGAGCAGATCGACGGACACGCAGGGGACGCTCTCGTCCTCCGGCTTCCGGCGTGAAAGAATGGTCACCTTCCAGTCCGGCTTGTCCGACAAGGCATGGACGATGCCGGCGCCGGCCACCCCAAGGCCGCCAACCACAAGGGCGTGCTTCATGTTTCCTCCCATATTCTTGGTTTTCGGGCGTCTTGGCGCGTTCAGATATTGAGATTGGCCAGGGGAAGGCCCGGCTCGGGCCAGGGCAGGCTCACCAGGCGGCCGGTGCTGGACAAGGTGACATAGGCGGTCCGCAGGTCCGGCCCGCCGAAACAGATATTGGTCACCCAGCGCTCAGGGAACGGCACCGATCGCACCAGTTCGCCTTGTGGCGAGATCACCGAGATGGCGCCCGTCACCAGCGTGGCGACGCAGATATTGCCGCCAGCCTCCACCGCCAGGGAATCAAAGCGCTGATAACCGCCGAGCCCGATCACCAGCCGCCCGCCATGGGGCGATGGCCAGGGCGCGCGACGGATGACACCCGGCGCCTCCAGGTCGAACGCCCAGAGCCGCGCCGTCTCGGTCTCGGCCACATAGAGCACCGATCCGTCGGGAGACAGGCCGATGCCGTTGGGCGTGAAGAGAGGGAAAGCCAGTTCATGGATGTGGCTGCCATCGGCACGGGCATAATAGATGGCGCCCCGATCATGGTCGCGGGAGCGCGTCTTGCCGAGATCGGTGAAATAGAAGCCGCCCTGGCCGTCGAAGACGATGTCGTTTGGCCCCTTCAGCGGCCCCTTGTCACTCTCGCGATACAGGCATTCGACCGCGCCTGAGGCGAGGTCGACACGCTCGATGCGGCCGCCCGAATAGTCCTCCGCCTGGCCAATGGGCCTGAGGCCGGTTTCGTCTCCTTCTGGTGTCCAGCGGAAGCCGCCATTGTTGCAGACGTAGCACGCGCCATCCGGCCCAATGGCCGCGCCATTCGGCCCGCCGCCAAGGTTTGCCACCACTTGGACAGTGCCGTCGGGCCGGACGCGATCGAGCGTTCCAGACGCGATCTGAACCACCAGAACCGAACCATCCGGAAGCGCCACAGGCCCCTCCGGAAACCGCAACCCTACGGCCACATCCTTCATTTCAACCTGCATTTCCGTCCTCCCAGCCCTCTTTGCCGACCAAGATGTGCGAAAGCATCCATGACCGTTCGGGGTGATATTTAGCAGTCGCAAAAAGTTTCACTCACCGAAACGAACCTGTTCGCGACCGCATTATTATGTTCCGCCATTCGGAACGAAACTCGCTGAATTTGATGATTTTCCACACTAACACGCCAATTTTGTTCCTGCATTCCGAATTTTTGTTTGACAGATATCGGCCACGCCGTAACGTCTGGAGGACAGAAGATCCATAAGGACTCGGTCGGGAGGAACATCCAATGTGCGTGCTTTCACGCTCACGCGCCCTTTTCATGGGCGCGATGATCTTTGCTTTGCCTTTTTCTGCTCATGCCCAGGAAACAATCAAGATCGGCTGGCTGTCTTCTTTGACCGGCCCGCTGTCTTCCGCCGCCATTGCGGAAAACCAGGGCGTGCAGTTCGCCGTGGAGGAGATCAACAAGTCCGGCGGCATCCTCGGCAAGAAGATCGAGCTCTTGACCCGCGACACGGCAGGCGATCCCACCAAGGCCGTGAACCTCGCCCAGCAACTGGTATTCAGCGACAAAGTTCAATTCGTCATCGGCCCGGTCAATTCCGGCGAGTCGCTGGCGACCATCCCCATCGTGGCCCGCGCGGGCATCCCCAATATCGTGATCGGCTCCATCGATGAGCTGATCGATCCCAAGAAATATCCCCTCGCCTTTCGCGCCATCAACACCAATACCCAATGGATCGAGGGCGGGAATGCCTATGCCATCGATGTCCTGAAGAAGAAGAACGTGGCCGTCATCGGCGACACCTCCGGCTATGGCACATCGAGCGCGAAGACCGCCGCCGCACTGCTGGAAAAGCAGGGCATCAAGCCCGTCTATTCCGTCCTGGTCGACCCCAACAAGACCGACCTGACCGACGAAATGGCCAAAGCCAAGGCTGCCGGCGCCGACGTGGTGATGCCCTGGACCGCCGCAACCGGCCTCATGGCCCGCATTCTCAACACGCGCGGCGACATGGGCTGGGACGTGCCGGTGGTGGGCCATCCCGCCATCATGGCCCTGCCCATCAAGGGCCTGCTGAACAAGCCGGACTATTGGAAAAACGCCTTCGCCGCCGGCTATACCAGCACCACCTTCGTCGACGGCAAGCTTCCGCCGCGCACCCAGGCCCTGATCGACAAGATCAAGCCGGAGTTCGGCGGCAAGATCGACTTCACCTTCTGGTGGGTGGCGCTCGGTTACGACACGGTCAAGATCATCGAGCACGCCGCCAAGACGGCCAATTCGCTTGAGCCCGCCAAGATCAAGACGGCCCTCGAAGGCACCAAGGACCTGCCTGGTGTCTACGCCACCTATTCTTGGTCCGCAGAGAACCATAACGGCTTCCCGGACAGCAACATCGTCGCCAATGTCGCCGACAGCTTCAAGGACGGCTGCTACGACGCAGCTCCGATGAAGTGATCAGATCATGCTGGCCGTGATCGTTTCCGGGCTTGCGATCGGCGCGCTCTATGCGTCGGTCGCCCTCGCCTACAATGTGATGTTCTCCACCTCCAAGGTGCTGAGCGTCTCCACCGGGCAATTGTGCATGCTGGGCGGCGTCTTCGGCGCCTGGTTCATCACCGGTCTGGGCTGGCCGATCTGGCTCGCGCTGCTGGGCGTCATCGTCCTCGGCGCGGTGTTCGGGCTGCTCACCGAGGTCATCGCCGTGCGGCGCGTACTTGCGCTCTCCGACGAGCATCTGTGGCTGCTCTCCACCCTGGCGCTCGCCACCATGGTGCAGCAGGCGGTGGGCCTGTGGTGGGGCACCGAGCCCCGCCCCTTCCCGCGCCTCTTCCCGCAGGATTTCTCGGCCGGCGTGCTAGACCAGAAATATTGGCTGCCCATCGGTTTGGTCCTGATCCTGGTGGCGGCGCTGGAGCTGTTCTACCGGCGCACTCTGTGGGGCAAGCTGTTCATCGCCACCTCCGAGGATGCCTTCGCCGCCCGCGCCCGGGGCATCGCCACGGACCGGGTGCGCGCCCTCTCTTATGCGCTGGCCGGTGTCATCGGCGGCTTGGCGGGATTTGCCGCCGGGCAGCTGACCTTCGCCTATTTCGCCCTCGGCCTCACCTTGACGCTCAACGGCTTCATCGCCCTGGCGGTGGGCGGCCTCGGCAGCAATCTTGGGGCGCTTTTCGGCGGCATAGCGCTGGGGCTGCTGGGCGCCTTCGCCACCTATTTCTTCGGCGGCGAATACCAGCAGACCATCGCGGTGGGCCTCCTCCTCCTCGTCCTGATCGTGCGTCCCGAGGGCCTCCTCGGCGCCAAGCGCGTGAGGCCCGTGTGATGCGCACGTCTCTTCGCCTTCCCGCGCTCGTGGGTGGCATCGCCCTCTTGGCCGCCCTGCCCTATTGGACCTCCGACCTCTACCAGCTTCATCTGGCCGCCCTCATCGGCGCCTATTGGGTGCTGGTGTCCGGCCTCAATCTGGTGGTCGGCTATGCCGGCCAGCTCTCCATCGGCCATGTGGGCCTGCTGGCGGTGGGCGCCTATGCCTTCGCCATCCTGGCGGGCACCCTGGGCTGGAACCCGGAACTGGCCATGATCGCCTGCGGTGCCTTGGGCGGGCTTGCCGGTGCGCTGCTGGGCCTGCCCTCTCTGCGGCTGCCGGGCTTTTATTTCGCCATGGCCACCATGGCCTTTGCGCTCATCGTCGCGGAGATGACGCTGGCCCACGGCGACCTCACCGGCGGCGGCACCGGCCTTCCCGTGCCCTTCTTCTCGTCACCTTTCGATACGCCCTGGGGGCAATATTGGCTGGTGCTCATCGTGGGCCTCATCGTGACCTGGCTCACCTGGAACGTGGCGAGCCGCATGTGGGGGCGCGCCCTCATCGCGGTGCGCGACAGCGAGGTGGCTGCGGCCTCGCTGGGCATCGGCATCTTCCGGCTGAAGCTCACCGTCTTCATCTTCTCCGGGGTCACCGCCGGGGTTGCGGGCGCCCTCTTCGCCTCGCTCCAGAGCTACATCACGCCGGACACCTTCGTGTTCGAGATGGGCCTGTTCTTCTTCGTCTGCATCATCATCGGCGGGCGGGGCAGCATCATCGGGCCGTTCGTGGGCGTGGTGATCCTCACCGCCTTGCCGGAGCTGGTGGCGCCGCTGGCCAAGCTTGGCCACTTCTTCTACGGCCTGACCTTGCTGCTGGTGGTCCTGCTGGTGCCCGACGGCATCGGGCGCCTCCTGGAACGCATCGTCTCGCTCGGCCGCCGCAAGGCGCAGGAGAGCTTTGCCATCGAGCCCGACCTGCCCCGCCTCTCCCGCGCCCTGGACGGGCAGGCAGGTGCGTCATGACCGGCCTTGTCGCCCGTGACGTGGGCAAGCATTTCGGCGGCGTGGTGGCACTCGACCATGTGGCGCTCGACCTGAAGGGGGGTGAGGTCCATGGCCTCATCGGCCCCAATGGCTCCGGCAAGACCACGCTCCTCAACCTGCTGTGCGGCTATTACCGCCCTGATGCCGGCGACATCCTGCTGGACGGGGCGAGCCTGGGCGGCCAGCCGGTGCAGAAGCGCCCGCGCCTCGGCATCGCCCGCACCTTCCAGAAGCCGCGCCTGCTCGGCTCCCTGAGCGTCCTGGACAATGCCATGCTCGGGGGCTGGCGGGACGTGGCCTCGGGCTTCATCGCCACCGCCCTGGCCTTGTCGCGCTCCGGCCGCGAGGAGCGGGAGATGCGCGCGCGGGCCACCGAGATGCTCCATGGCGTCGGCCTCGGCCAGGTGATCGAGCGGCGCGCAAACCTCCTAGAGCATGCCGAGCAGCGCTTCCTGGAGATCGCCCGGGCGCTTGTGCTGCGCCCGCGCTTCCTGCTCCTGGATGAGCCGGCGGGCGGCCTCACCGGCGCCGAGATCGACCATCTGCGCCGCATCCTGATGGTGGTGCGCGACAGCGGCGTGGGCATCCTCCTGGTGGAACATCACACCGACTTCGTGTTCCGCATTTCCGATCGCGTCACCACGCTCGACCGCGGACGCATCATAAAGCACGGCACCCCCGACGAGGTCCGCACCGACGCGGACGTGGTCCGGGTCTATCTGGGAGCCTGAGCATGCTCGCCTCCAATCGTCCCGGCACGCCGCTTCTCGAGGTGGACGATCTCCACGTGGCCTATGGCAAGGCCGAGGTGGTGCACGGTGTCTCCTTCACCGTGCACCGGGGGGAATTCGTGGTGCTGCTCGGCCGCAACGGTGCCGGCAAGAGCACCATCCTCCACGCCATTTCGGGCCTCATTCCCAAGCGCGCGGGCCGCGTTACCTTTGCCGGGACCGACATCTCGCGGGCCAACGCGCGGGATGTCGTGCGGACCGGCATGGTGCAGGTGCTGGAGGGGCATCGGGTCTTCACCTCGCTCTCGGTGGAGGACAACCTCCTGATCGGCGCCTATGCAGGCGCGGTCGCCGACCGCGCGGTGCTGGAGCCCATCTACGAGACCTTCCCGGAGCTGGCGGAGCGGCGCCACCAGCAGGCTTCGCGGCTATCCGGCGGCCAGCAGCAGATCCTCGCCGTGGGCCAGGGCATGGCGGCCAAGCCGGCGCTGCTGATCCTGGATGAACCCTCGGGCGGCCTCGCGCCCCTTGTGGTGGACCGCATCCTCGATGTGGCGAGCGCCCTTTGCCGCACTGGCATTGCCGTGCTGCTGGTAGAGCAATTGGTAGAAAAGGCCCTGCGCCACGCCTCGTTCGGCTATCTGCTGGAGACGGGACGCATCGGTGGCGCGGGCAGCGCCGCCGAATTGCAGGACAGCGCCCTCCTGCGCCGCGTCTATCTCGGCGGCGTCGAGGTCGACTGACATGCCCCTGAACACGGACGAAGCCAACACTCCTGCTGCCCCCCGCGCCCCCCGCGCCGCGGGCGCGCAGAACGACAGCAACTCCATCCAGAAGGTGTGCGCGCTCCTGCGTGCGCTCGGCGCCCACGCGCCCCAACGCCTCACCGAGCTTGCCGCTTCGGCCGGGCTCAACAAGGTCACCGCGCTGCGCATCCTCGACACGCTGGTGCAGGAGAATTTCGTTCAACGGACGCCGGATGGGAAAGCCTATGTGCCCGGCCAGGAAGCGCTGGCCTTTTCCGCGTCCCAGAAGCGCTCCGACGATGTGCGCGAGCTGGCGCGGGCAAGCCTCGTGCGGCTGGCAGAGCATTCGGGCGACACCGCGCTCTTGTCCATCCGCAGCGGGGTTGAATCCGTCTGCGTGGAGCGCCAGGAAGGCTCGTTCCCCATCCGTGCCAATTACTTGAACATCGGTAGTCGGCGGCCGCTCGGTGTCGGCGCCGGCAGCATGGCGCTTCTGGCCTTCCTGCCGGAGCGGGAGGCGGAAGCGGTGCTCGATGTCTTGGGGCCGAGGCTCCAGCCTTATCCGCAAGTTACCATCGAGCGCCTGAAGGAGGCGGCGACCCATGCCCGCCGGCGCGGTTATGTGATGCTGCTCGACTTCGTCATCGACAAGATGGGCGCCATCGGCGTGCCGGTCTTCGATGCCCATGGCCGGCCCATCGCGGCCCTCTCCATTGCTGGCCTCACCGAGCGCATCCGCGACCGCGAGGAGGCGCTCGCCCAGGCCCTCCAGCGGGAAGCGGACCTGATGAAACGGGAATTGATGTCTGGCATGGCGACGCCGCCTGTCGCCGGAAAACGCAGGAAATCCACCTCATGAGCTTTATCACCGGCGCCGGCCACACCGCCTACGGCCGGCGCGAGGGCTGCGACACGCTCGCGCTGATGAGCGAGGCCGCGCAGACCGCCCTCGACGATGCCGGACTGGTGCGCGCCGACATTGACGGCCTCATCACCGGCTATTCCACCACCTTGCCTCACCTCATGCTGTCCACCGTCTTTGCCGAGCATTTCGGCCTGACGCCGGACTATGCCCATGCCATTCAATTGGGCGGTGCCACCGGCTTTGCCATGGTGATGCTGGCTCACCGGCTGGTGCAATCGGGCGCGGCGCGCAACATCCTGGTGGTGGCGGGCGAAAACCGGCTCACCGGCCAGACCCGGGATGCAGCCGTGCAGACCCTCGCCCAGGTGGGTCACCCGATCTACGAAGTGCCGCTGGGGCCGACCATTCCCGCCTATTACGGCCTCGTCGCCTCCCGATACATGCACGAATTCGGCCTGAGGGAAGAGGATCTGGCGGAACTCTCCGTCCTCATGCGCCGCAATGCGGTCCGCCATCCCGGTGCGCAATTGCGCACGCCGATCACAGTCGCCGACGTGATGGCCTCCAAGCCCATCGCCACGCCACTGAAGTTCCTGGATTGCTGCCCCGTTTCCGACGGCGGCGCGGCGATCATCGTCAGCCGGGATGCGCTGAGCGGGCCCGCCGTGCGGGTGATCGGTGCCGCCCAGGCCCACACCCACCAGCACATCACCGCCGCGCCGAGCCTGACCCATTTCGGCGCCCAGGCGAGCACCACCAAGGCCTTGGCGGAGGCCGATGTTTCGCTTTCCGACATCGGCTATGCCGCGATCTATGACAGCTTCACCATCACGCTTGCCATCCTCCTGGAGGAGATCGGCCTTGCCCCGCGCGGGCAGTCCGGGCGGCTGGCTCGCGAGGGTCATTTCGGCAGCGACGGGGCCCTGCCCCTCAACACCCATGGCGGGCTCCTGAGCTACGGCCATTGCGGGGTGGGCGGGGCCATGGCGCACCTGGTGGAGGCTCGCCTGCAGATGCTGGGCCGCGCCGGGGACCGCCAGATCACCGGGGACGCCCCCCTGGCGCTGCTTCATGGCGATGGCGGTGTCCTGTCCTCCCACGTCTCGCTGGTCCTGGAGCGCGCCGCATGAGCGATGAAACCCCATTCTCCGGCGACTGGACCAAGGGCCAGCCAGCCCTTGCCTTCCAAGCCTGCCGGCCCTGCGGACATCGCTGGCTGTTCGCCCGCAGCTTCTGCCCGAGCTGCGGCGCCAAGGGCGTGGAAACCCGTCCCGCCAGCGGGCGCGGGACCGTGCATGCGGCCACCCTTGTGGTCCGCGCCCCATCCGAGGAGCTGCGGGCCCATGCGCCCTATTGCATCGTCCTCGTCGATGCCGAGGAGGGCTTCCGCCTGATGGCCCACGCGGCCCCCGGCGTCGCCATTGGCGATGCGGTTGCCGCCAGCTTCCGGCCCTTCGGCGCCGGGCTTGTTCCCTATTTTGAACGCGTGGAGTAACCCGATGCGCAGCGGCCTGGATGTCGCCCTCAACCCGAAGTCCATCGCCGTGATCGGCGCTTCGGAGAACCCTAATAAGATTGGCGGGCGGCCGCTGCTCTATCTGTCGCGCTTCGGCTACCAGGGCAAGGTCTATCCCATCAACCCGAAACGCACGGAAGTCCAAGGGCTTGCAACTTCTGCCTCGCTGCTTGATCTCCCCGAGGCGCCGGAGATGGCCATCATCGCGGTGCCCGGCGCGGCGGCGGTGGAGGCGCTCGATGCCTGCGGCAAGAGCGGGGTGAAGCTGGCCTTGATGATGAGTTCCGGCTTCGGCGAGACCGAGGGCGAGGACGGCGTAGCGCGCCAGAAGGACATGGTGGCGCGGGCGCGGGCGCGGGGCATGCGCGTGGTGGGGCCCAATTCCCAAGGGCTGGCCAATTTCGGCACCGGCGCCATCGCCTCCTTCTCCACCATGTTCATCGAGGCGGAGCCGAAGGACGGGCCGGTGGGCATTGTCAGCCAGAGCGGCGCCATGAGCGTGGTGCCCTATGGCCTGCTGCGGGGGCGCGGGATCGGCGTGCGCCATGCCCATGCGACCGGAAACGATTGCGACGTAACGGTTTGCGAGCTTGCCATGGCGGTGGCGGAGGACCCCGGCGTCCAGCTGCTGCTGCTCTATCTGGAGAGCATTCCCGACCCCGAGCACCTCGCCGAAGCCGCCCGCATCGCGCGGAAGCGCGGCGTGCCGGTGATCGCGCTGAAGTCCGGGCGCACCGCTGCGGGACAGGCGGCGGCGCGCTCCCACACCGGCGCTTTGGCCAATGAAGACACTGTGGTGGACGCGTTCCTGGAGGAGCACGGCATCTGGCGAGCCAAGGATACCAGTGACTTAGTGATGGCGGCCGAGGTCTATCTGAAGGGCTGGAAGCCGGAGGGGCGGCGCCTGGTGGCCATTTCCAATTCCGGGGCGACCTGCGTTCTGGCGGCGGATGCGGCGACCGCCCGGGGGCTGAGCCTGGAGCCCTTGGCGCAGGAGACGCGGGAGGCGCTGGGGGCCATCCTGCCGAGCTTTGCGGCGACCCGGAATCCGGTTGATATCACCGCCGCCTTGCTCACCAACAGCCGCCTCTTCAGCGAAATTTTGCCTGTGATTGCAAAGGATAAGGCGGCGGACGCCTTCTTTGTCGGAGTGCCCGTGGCGGGCGCCGGCTATGATGTGGATGCCTTTGCCCGGGATACGGCGGCCTTTGCGGAGGCGACCGGAAAGCCAGTGGTGGTGGCCGCCCCCCAGCCCTCGGTGGCCGCGCGGTTCAAGGCCCATGGCGCCCCCGTGTTCACCGGAGAAGCCGAGGCGATTCAAGCGCTTAGCCAGTTGATCGGGCATCACGAGCTGATCGCCCGGGCGGAGCGCCGAAAGGTGGGGCCGGTGGCGAACGTGCCGGCCCGCGCGGGCGAGACGATGCTTCTCAACGAGGCGGAAAGCCTTGATTTCCTTCAATCTTCCGGCATCCCCGTGGTGCCGCACCGGCTCTGCCGGACGCCCGCGGAGGCCCTGGCGGCGCTCGCCGAGTTGAAGGGTCCGGTGGCGGTAAAGGGCTGCTCGCGGGATGTGGCGCATAAGTCGGAGCTGGGGCTTGTGCATCTCGGCCTCACCACCCCGGAAGAGGTCGAAAATGCCTTCGCCGCCTGCCGCCAAGCCATTGAAAACGCGAACGCTTCCTTCGATGGGGTGATCGTCTCCCGCATGGTCCGGGGACGCCGGGAGATGCTGCTGGGAGCACATCGGGATACCGTCTTCGGGCCGGTCGTGGTGGTGGGAGAGGGGGGGAAATATGTGGAGGCGCTGCCGGACGTCGCCCTCCTGCTGCCGCCCTTCGACCAGAGGGATGTGCGCGAGGCCCTCTCCAGGCTCCGCATCGCCCCGGTGCTCGCCGGCACGCGGGGAGAAAGCCCTGTAAATCTAGACACTTACTGCGATGCCGCCGTGGCCGTGGGCGCGCTCATGCGGGCGGATGACCGCATCGTTTCGCTGGACATCAACCCCTTCATGGTGGGCGAAGGCGCCGATGTGGCCCTCGATGCCGTGGTGTTCGCAGTGGCCGGAACGGGCCTGTGATCTCGGCTTAGCCCCAACAGAACAAGACCAATTCCCGGAGGAAAAACCCATGATCAACCGTCGCACGTTTTTGCTCGCCGCCGGCGCCGCCGGCGCCCTCCCCGTCCTGTCCGAAATCGCCCGTGCGGACACCTGGCCGAGCCGCCCGGTGAAGGTCATCGTGCCCTATCCGCCGGGGGGCTCCACCGACATCACGGCGCGCCTCGTCATGGAGAAGGTGGCCCCCCTCATCGGCCAGCCGGTGGTCATCGACAACCGGGCCGGGGCGGGCGGGAATCTGGGCATGGACGCGGCGGCCCGCTCGGCGCCCGATGGCTATACCTTCGCGGTGGCCACTACCGCCCATGCCATCAACATGACCCTCTTCACCAACCTGACCTACCACATCCTCGACAACTTCACGCCGGTGGCGCTGCTCACCGAGAACCCGCTGATGCTGGTGGTGCCCACCTCCTCGCCCTTCAAGACGGTGAAGGACCTGATCGCGGCGGCGAAGGCCGAGCCGGGCAAGATCAATTTCGCCACCTCCGGGGTGGGCCAGTCCACGCATCTGGCAGCCGAGCTGTTCGCCACCATGGCCGGCATCAAGATGACCCATGTGCCCTATAAGGGCAGCGCGCCGGCCATCGCCGATGTCATTGCCGGCCATGTGCAATTGATCTTCGACACCACCCAGTCCGCCCTTCCCTATGTGAAGGAGGGGCGGCTGCGGGCGCTGGGGGTGACCTCCACCGCGCGCATCCCGCTCGCCCCCGACGTGCCCACCATCGCGGAGGCCGGCCTGCCGGGCTATGAGGCCACCGCTTGGAACGGCCTCGTCGCCCCCAAGGGCACGCCGGCCGAGATCGTCACCCGCCTGAATGCCGAGGTGGAAAAGGTGCTGGCCCTGCCGGAGGTGAAGACCCGCTTCGCAGACCTGGGCGCCGTCTGCCCGCCCTCGACGCCCGAGAGCTTCCGGGCCTATGTGGCGGCGGAGATCACCAAATGGGGGGCGGTGGTGAAGGCCTCGGGGGCGAAGGTGGATTGAGGGGGGGCGGGGGGTGGCGGGCGGGAGGGGCCAAGTACCACCGCCTGCCAGGAAGAGGCGACGTCAGGGCCGGTCGTGTCCGGCCCTCCACGGGTGCCGTTTGGATTGCGCCAGGAGGATAAGTTCATGATTTGTTCAAATGTGGCAGATCGGCGAATGGGGTTCTCGCATTTCTTCCCCCCCCTTGGCAATCCCACACTCGATGACCATGGTGCGATGAACCATCATCGCGAGTCGAGACGTGCGAAATTTAGAAACTAAGTTTATCGATTTGAATGATTTTGGTCGGCCGTACGTTGGCAACGCCGCCTCGCCGTTCCGCTATCCCGGTGGTAAGGGTTTCCTGACCCCCTTATTGGCTGCGGAACTTGCTAAACGGTTTGACATGTCGCGCCCCAACTTTGCGGAGCCATACTGCGGCGGAGCAGGGGCTGCCACGAATTTGCTGATCGCGGGTAAAGTTGAGCAACTGTTCCTGAATGACGCTGACCGACGGATTTATTCGGCTTGGCGGGCGATGCTGACAGAAACCGACCGCTTCGTAGAGAAGATCGCGTCGGTCGAAGTCAATTTGACCACTTGGGACGACGCCCTCATTCGTCTCTATGAGACCTCGCTGCCAGATTACGATTTTGAGCTCGGCTTTGCCGCCTTCTTCGTCAATCGCACCAGTCGCTCGGGCGTGATTATTGGATCCGGGCCTATCGGGGGGTACTCCCAAGAGGGGAGGTGGAAGATTGACGTGCGGTTCAATAGAGAGACGCTTGCCAAGCGGGTTGTCGCGCTTGGAGCACTTCGCGATCAGATTACCCTATCGTGCCAAGACGGCCTCGAATTTTGCCGAGAGCTTGGTAAGCAGAATAGGCTCGCCAGCACATTCCTCTTCATCGATCCACCATACGTCGGGGCCGGAGGGCGACTGTATTACGACGGCATGAGCGAGGATAGGCATCGCGATCTCGCTAACTGGCTTAGCACGGGCAACGCTCCGCATTGGCTTCTAACTTACGACGATCACCCGCTTGTCAGGGAGAATTACAGGCACATTCAAAAAAGCCTAATTGAGGTCTCTTATAGTCTTAGTCGAAAGCGGTCAGAAAAAGAGCTCCTTTATCGAAGCTCTTTTAGTTGAGCGAATGCTCCTCGAATTCATGCACGAGCGTAGCCGAACGCAATTCTTTTAACTCAAACCTCGACTTGACACCAACCCTTCTTAAATTCATCGAACGTATCGGAAACTGCAACATCCCGAATCCACGAATAATTTCATCATAACAATAAAGAAGACAATCTTTTTCGTGGCATTTGATTCTAATGAGCGACGTCTCATCTTGGGGCCTAGCGAAAGCACTTTGAAAGGCGGCGGGTTTCTCCACGAAGAATCGGCTGAAACGCTCGCGAGCGTCTACACCCATGATCTTATTATCTATCTGGGACTCCTGAATACTGGCCCCCACAAGTCGGAGAAACGAATTCCCCCTGTCCTTCGGCGATCCAACACGCACTAGGCAGTCGACGCCGCCGTCGTTTGCTTCCTTCTGCACTTGGCTCCATTGATCGTAAGCCAGAACCTTTCCAGCACCCATTGCCGTGCAGATTGACGAGAGTAATGCATGAAGTGTTTCTGAACTTCTGCAGCTTGACGTCATAAATGCCGAACCAGAAGCGTGGCCAGCAACGGCATACGCAGCTATATTCTCAAATATTCTAGTAAATTTCCGAAGAAATGATTGTTTTTTAATTTTTGAATCAGATAATTCTTCTCCATAAAATTCAACAAATCCGGATTTTATTAAGCGATAGAACTGAAGCGATATGTAATTTAGCGCAACACTAGATAGCGCAGACAGATCCTTGCGCCGCAATTCGGCATCGGCCAACTCGAACGGATAGTGGTCTCCCAAGTCCGCAGATCTCTGTCGCGCGGCCTTCGTCAAGGCCTGCGTAAAACTCTCTATCATCTCGGTTTCTGCAGTTTGCCGCTCGGATCTGTAATCGTCCCTAGACTTTTCGTCTACTACGTTGTTTATGTACCATTCGGTTGCCTCATCAACGTCGAGTTCAATTAGTTGCGTAGATGCCGATTTTATGAAGAATGCCGTGACTTCCCAGTACGCCAAGACGTCGGACGTGACCTGGGGAGAGTTTAAAACGGAAAGGCCGAACTTAAACACCGCCACTACTCCAACACGGACTTGATTTGCCTAGTTTGAAGTTCGATGCGCCTGATAAGGGAACGCGCTTGTTCGGCACTCTCCTCCGGAAGCTCGACGGAAACCACTGCAGCGTCGGTGGTAGCTTTCGTAAGAATCGTAGTTGCCTTTGCTAGCATCTCAAGCCAATCGTCGCTCTTTAGTCCAGCGACGGCTTCCGCCGAACCCAGGTCCCCTGTGGCCTTTAGCTCCCTGAGCCCGGCATCGCTTGCCAACACCCGTTGCAGACGAGGGCGATCCGTACCCTGCGCTTTGATGACAGACCTCTCCCCGTACAACCACGACATCAGCTGCGTCAATTCGACATAGTGAGTGTCCGGGACGGGGTTATCGCGGATCATGCTTTCACTGAGCGGAGCACGCGAAAGCCCAATAAAAGCCCTGCTGTCCGGATTGTTGATTAGCGTATAAAGATGAGAAAACTCAATATTTGATTCATCTATATTTAATTTTTCGAATATTCCAAGACGACTGCACTGAAGAACTATTTTGTATGCTACCAAAAGTCGGACGATCAGGCCACGACTATCACCAAGCTGCTTTGTTAGAGACTTCATCCGCTCATGTGGGGATTGCTGCGCGCTCAGCGACTCATAGAAATCCACGCCAAACTTTGCTTTGGCGAGAGAAGACCAGCGCGCCGGCCCGTTAACGTGCTTGAATCCAATGTATCCCGCAGCTTCCTCGCGGCTACGAACCATAATCACGGGCAATTGCCCGCACGTATCGAGCTTATCGTCCGGTAGCCGCGGTATGCGACGACGCAAAGCTTCCTTGCTCAGCAGATTGGGGTCCAGCAGAAGCTTGACCGCCGCAAGGCGCCGATTACCTTCTAGAACAATAAGTCGACCACCCTCTTCCATTGCCACCAACGGCTCGAAGGGCTCGTAGCCGCGCTCTGCGATCGAATCCCACAACTCCTTTAAATTTGCGGTTTCGGCGAGGATCTCTAACGCCTCCGCTTCGGAATCAGCATGCGCCAGGCCAAAACGTGGATTGACCTGATCGAGCGAGAGTTCGTGCGGAGGCTTGTTTACAACCGGCATAATCAAATCCAAAAACGGGTCAGAGGTTCGTAAAGCATCGGTAGCCCAAACGCAAAATAGCTGCTGTGTCTTAGCGAAGCGTAGCGATTTTCACGCACGGACATACAATGTTGGGTTCAGCCGCCCCACGCTCGAAACCTCCCCTCTGACCCCTCTTCTCCGCTTCCTCCCCCCACCAAGGCGGCGCAGGTCACCCCCCGCCGCCCCGTGTCCCCTCACCCCGCCACGATCCCCGGCGGCTGCCAGGTGCCCTGGCCGAGGGGCAGGATGGAGGGTGGGGTTTCCTTCGGCCAATAGAGGCGCATGGCGATGTACATGGGGCCGGCGGGGGCCGGTAGCCAGTTGGCTTCCTTGTCCGGGCCGGGGGAGGTGGCCTGGATATAGAGGGTCAGCGAGCCGTCCCCATTGCGCTTCAGGTTCGGCAGCATGGGCGAGTTGATGAGATAGCGGTCGATGGGGTTCTTGATGAGCAGCTGCGTCTTGCCGTCATACATGGTGATCGACCAGAAGGCGTTCACCGGCGGCAGGGCATCGGCGGGGAAGGTGATGGTGTAGGCCTTCTTCGCGCCATCCAGCGTCTCGCCCTTGGCATCCACGCGGGTGACGGGATAGGCCGCCTCCACCGCGTCATTGCCATAGATGCCGAGCTGTGCGGCCGCCGCGCGCAGCAGCCAGTCGCCGTTGAAGAAGGCGGCATCGCCGAAAGTGGAGGACAGGCGCCAGCCATTCACATCGGTGCCGATGGAGGCGGCCTTCTCATCCACCTTGCGCTTGCCCTCGGCAAGGCCCAGCAGCACCTCGGCCTTGTCCTCCAGCGACAGGGTTTTGAAATTGAAGGTCTTGCCCGGCCCCACCCCAATGCGGGCGAGCCCCGCGCGGATCTCGGCCTCCTCCGGCCGGGCGGGGGCAAAGGTGAGCGCGAAGTCGAGATAGTCCAGGAAGTCCGTCTTCGCCTTTTCCTTGGAGAAGGCGGGGAAGGAGACCTCGGCGGGCGCGGCGGGCGCGGGCTTGCCCAGGAAGGCGGAGAGGGGCTGAACCTGATAGCCCGCCTGCACGGCCTTCACATGGTCCATGTCGGAGGGGGAAAAGAGCTGGGTGCGGAAGATGGCCAGCGAGAATTGGGTGGTGGAGCGGAACACGCCGTTGATGCCGGCGGGCGTCTCGCCCTGCCAGTCCGGCCCCACGGCGAGATATTTCCCCGCCTTGCTGCCGGTGGCGCGGCTGCCAATATAGCCGTAATTATAGGTGTTGCCGTCGCAGAATTGGACCGAATAATAGCGCTTGGGGTCCACGTCCGGTACGGAAATGACCAGGGGCTCGGCGCGCAGATCCAGCCACAGCAAAGAATAGGGCGTGTCGGAATTGGGCGTGACGATGGTGGTGTCCTGCCAGGTGAAGACCCGCGCCTCGTTATAGATGGTGTTGAACGGCGCCTTCCACTGCCCGCTGTTGCGGTCGATGATGTATTCGTACATCACGCCGTAATTCATCACGATGGGCAGGCCGAACACATAGGCGGCCTCGGCAATGTCCTTGGCCTTGAAGAAGCCGGGGCGCGCGTCGCCGCCCGCCGTCTGGGCGCGTGCCGCGGAACCGAGGACGCCACCCGTCGCAAAGGGAGCCGTGAGCGCGCCAAGGGCCGTTGCCCGCAACAGGTTGCGCCGATCGATGAGCATGTCCACACCCCACTTTATTGTCGCCGCCCCGCTCCGCCGCCCGCGTGGCGGATCTGAGGCACAGCTTAGCCGTGCACGCCACGGCGGGATTTGACCAGAGGCAAAGGGCCTCACCTCAGCTTGCGCGCCAGGAAGTCGATCACCGCTTTGACCCGTGGCGCGCGGGCGCGGCCGCGCAGATAGAGCAGATAGAAGCGGTCATCGTCGGTGCGCTCCTGGAAATCGGTGAGCAGCGGCACGAGGCGCCCGGCGGCCAGGTCATGGGCGATGTGGAAATGAGCGAGGCGCACGATGCCGAGCCCCACCAGCGCGAAGGTGCGCAGCAATTCCCCCTGGTCGGCGCCCATATGGCTGGGAATGTCGATGGTCTTCAGCCCCTCCTCCTCCTCGTGGAAGGTCCAGGAATTCCACTGGGTGCGGATGGTGAAGTTGAGGCAGCGGTGGGAGAGGAGGTCATCCGGCCGCGCCGGCACGCCATGGCGGGCGAGATAAGAGGGGGCGGCGGCGATGGTCCAGGGCCGGCGCATGAGCGGGCGGCCGATGAGGGAGAGTTCGGTCGGCCGGCCGGAATGGATGGCCACATCCACGCCCTGCCGGGCGAAGTTCGCCCGCTCCGTGCCCAGCACGAATTCCAGCCGAAGGCCGGGATGGCGGTCGATGAGCTCCGGCAGATGGGGGGCGATGAGATATTTGGCCGTGGTCAGCGCCGTGTGGATGCGCACCAGGCCCGAGACTTCCCCGCTGCCGGCGCTGACCGCATCCTCCGCCGCCGCCATGGCCTCCACCACCCGCTCCCCGGCGGCGCGGAAGGTGTCGCCTTCCTGCGTCAGGCGCAGGGTGCCCGCCACGCGCTCGAACAGCGCCACCTTGAGCCGCGCCTCCAGCCGGCCGATGAGCTTCGACACCGCAGACGGGGAGAGCCCGAGCTTGCGCCCGGCGGCGGAAAAGGAGCCTTCCGCCACCACCGCCAGGAAGACGGTCATCTCGCCATATTTGTCCACGGCCCCTCCCCTTCATGCTGCACCGCCCTGTGAAGCAGGGTCACAACCCCTTTGCCGCGCGAGGCATTGCGCCATTTCACCCCGGATGAAGAATGGCCGCAACGAGAATGACGACGGGAGGACAGCCATGACCAAAACCGTGCGGATCGGCTCCGGCTCGGCCTGGTGGGGCGATCGGGTGGAGCCGGCGCGGCTCAATGCGGAGCGGGGCGATCTGGATTATCTCTGCTTCGAGACCATGGCGGAGGCCACCATCTCCGCCGCCCAGGTGCGCGCGCGCCGCGACCCCACCTTCCCGGGCTATGACACCTATCTGGACGACCGCATGCGCGCCGTGCTGCCGGCGGCGTTGAAGCGGGGCACCAAGATCATCTCCAACCAGGGCTGGATCAATCCGGACGGCGCCGCCCAGCGCGTGGTGGAGCTGCTGCGGGAGCTGGGCGCCACGGGCGTGAAGGTGGCGTCCGTCAACGGCTCGCTCATCACCGAGCGGGTGATCGAACTGACCGACACCATCCTGGAAAACGGCGCCCCCACCGCCACGCTCGGCAACACCCTGATCTCGGCGGAAGCCTATCAGGGCGCCGAGCCCATCGTGGAGGCGCTCCGGCGGGGGGCGCAGATCGTCCTCACCGGGCGGGTGGCGGACCCCTCCTTGTTCCTCGCCCCCATGATGCATGAGTTCGGCTGGGCGGCGGATGATTATGAGCGTCTGGGCGCCGGCAATGGCATCGGCCATCTGATGGAATGCGGGGCCCAGGTGACCGGCGGCTATTTCACCGATCCCGGCTTCAAGGACGTGCCCGAGCCCTGGAATTTCGGCTTCCCCATCGCCGAGGTGGAGGCGGACGGCTCCGTCGTCATCACCAAGACGCCGGGCACGGGCGGCACGGTCTCGCTCGCCACCGTCAAGGAGCAGATGCTCTACGAGGTGCACGACCCCGCCAATTACATCACCCCCGACGTGGTGGTGGACTTCACCCAGGCCAAGCTCGAACAGGTCGGCCCCGACCGGGTGCGCGTCACCGGCCTTACCGGCAAGCCGCGCACGCCCACCCTGAAAGTCTCCATGGGCTGCACCGAGGGCTTTATCGGCGAGGACATGTTCTTCTATGCCGGCCCCGGCGCGCTGCGCCGCGCGCAATTGGCCAAGACCATCCTCACCGAGCGCTTCAAGATCGTCGATCTGAAGGCCGAGGACATGCGCATCGACTTCCTGGGGCTCAATGCGGTGCATGGTGCCGCCACCCCGGCCGATGCGCCCGAGCCCTATGAGATCGCGGTGCGCGTCGCCGCCCGCACCCGCACCCGCGAGGAGGCCGCCAAGGTCGGCCGCGAGGTGGACGGCATGGCGGTGTCGGGCATCGCCCATACGGGCAAGCGCGTGCCCCACCAGGATCGCACCCGCGAGGTGATCGGCGTGTGGTCCACCCTCGTGCCGCGCACGGCGGTGACGCCGTCCGTGTCCTATTTCGTCAGCTGAGGAGAGGCACCCATGCCGCGCGTGAAGCTCCAGCACCTCGCCCATGCCCGCTCCGGCGACAAGGGCAACACCTCCAACATCTCCGTCTTCGCCTATGAGCCGGATTTCTATCCGCTCCTGAAGGACCAGCTCACGGCGGAGGCCTTCAAGGCCTTCTATGGCGCGGCCATCACCGGCGAGGTGCTGCGCTATGAGGTTGATAATATCGACGCCCTGAACTTCGTCGCCCATGGGGCGTTGGGCGGTGGGGTCTCCCGCAGCCTGGCGCTGGACAATTACGGCAAGGCGCTCTCCGCCGCCGTGCTGGGCTTCGAGATCGAGGTGCCCGAGGCCCTCATGCCCCGCCTGAAGGGCCTGAACGCCGCCTGAGCCGCCCCACCCAACGTCCGCGACCGGGCCCACAAGAGCCCGGCGCTTTCGTTCATAAACAATCGGGAAGAAACCTCATGGATCGCACCCACATGCCCCGCCGCGCCGTCCTGCGCACGGCGCTGGCCGCCGGCCTCGCGCTCACCGCCTTCGCCGCCTTGCCGGCCGTCGCCGAGACCTATCCGTCCAAGCCCGTGAAGCTGGTGGTGCCCTATCCGGCCGGCGGCACCACGGACATCATCGCCCGCATCATCGCCCAGCAACTGGCCGAGACCTTCAAGCAGCCCTTCGTGGTGGACAATCGCCCCGGCGCCGGCGGGGCCATCGGCACTTCGGCCGTTGGGCGCGCGACGCCGGACGGCTACACCCTGCTCATGGGCACCGCCAACACCCACGGCATCAATTCGGCCGTGAAGGCGGACCTGAACTACGACGCGGTGAAGGATTTCGCCCCCATCACCGTGGTGGCGAGCACGCCCAATGTCATCATCGTCAACCCGGATTTCCCGGCGAAAACCGTGGGCGAGCTGATCGCGCTCGCCAAGGCCGATCCGGGCAAGATCAATTATGGCTCCACCAGCGCCGGCGGCTCGCCGCACATGAGCGCGGAGCTGCTCCAGATGATGGCGGACATCAAGATGACCCACGTGCCCTATAAGGGCGCGGCGCCCATGCTCACCGATGTGATCGGCGGCCATATTCCGGTGGGCTTCGACAATCTGCCTTCCTCGGTCTCCGCCATCCAGTCCGGCAAGGTGCGGGCGCTGGCGGTGACCACCGCCCAGCGCTGGCCGGGCACGCCGGACATCCCCACCGTGGCCGAGACGGTGCCGGGCTATGAGGTCTCCGGCTGGTTCGGCTTGCTCGCCCCCGCCGGCACCCCGCCGGCCATCGTGGACGCCCTCCAGAAGGCGGTGGCGGCAGCCGTGGCCAAGCCCGAGGTGAAGAAGCAATTGCTGGACGTGGGCGCCGAGCCCGTCGCCAACACACCCGCCGCCTTCGCCACCCAGATCTCGGACGACGTGGCCCGCTGGAAGAAGGTGGCGGCGGCCACCGGCGTGAAGCTGGACTGATCCGCCAAACGGCCCCGCGCCCCGCCAAGGGGGCGCGGGCCTCAGCGGACACCCGCCGCTCGCCCGACCCGAGGGAAGGCTGACGGCGGAGGCCGCCCGGCCCGGAGGATCGCGGCGGCGGAGGCCCGGCGGCGCAGCGGATCCGCCGGCGCTTATCCACAGCCCGCCCCCGCCCGCCCGGCGAATATGCCGGACACGCGAAAGAGGGCTTGATGCGCCCCCCGTTCGCGGATATACGAAGCGCCTTCCCGGCCGGCTCCCATCGTCTAGCGGTCTAGGACGTCGCCCTCTCACGGCGAAAACAGGGGTTCGAGTCCCCTTGGGAGCGCCACTTTTCCTGAAAAATCAATGTATCGGCCGAGCATCGCAGGCACGATGAGACCCAGCACGTGCGAACGTGTTTCTCCCCCGCCCCACGCGCCCGCCCCCCATCCGGCCTCGATCCGTCCCCGTCCCGCGGATCGGCGACACGGCATCAGGTCCAAACGAAAAGGCGCGCCGCCCTGGAGCCGCGCGCCCTTTGCCTTGATGGTGGCGGGAGGCCACCCCGATGGCGGTCGTCCGCCAGCGGGGGCCGCGCCGGATCAGCCGGCCCGCAGGTTGCTGACGAAGCGGCGCACCTCTTCCTGCAGATTGGCGGCCTGATCCGACAGGGAGCCGGAGAGGGCCATCATCTGGGTGGACGCCGCGCCGGTCAGTTCGGCGGCCCGTCCCACGCCGGCAATATTGTCGTTCACGCCCTGGGTGCCCTGGGCCGCGTGCTGGGTGCTGAAGGCGATCTCGCGGGTGGCGGCGCCCTGTTCCTCGACGGCGGAGGCAATGGTGGCGGTCGCCTTGCGAATGTTGGAGATGATCGTCACGATATTCTCGATGGAGCCCACAGTCCGCTGGGTGGCGCCCTGGATTTCCGTGACCTTGCTGGCGATCACCTCGGTGGCCTTGGCGGTCTGCGAGGCCAGCTCCTTCACCTCGGAGGCCACCACCGCGAACCCCTTGCCCATCTCGCCGGCGCGCGCCGCCTCGATGGTGGCATTCAGCGCCAGGAGGTTGGTCTGGCCGGCGATGGTGGTGATGAGCTCCACCACCTCGCCGATCTGGGCGGCGGCCCGGGACAGCTCACGGATTTCCGAATAAGTGGTGTCGGTCGCCTCGGAGGCCTGATTGGCGATGGAGGCGGCGTGCTCCACCTGCTGGCCGATTTCCTGCACCGAGGCGTTCATCTCCTCCGTGGAGGCGGCCACCGTCTGCACATTGGTGGAGGCATTGCTGGCGGCGTGGGAAACGGCCTCCGCCTGCCGCGAGGTCTCCTCGGCCGAGGCAGACAGCCCCCGCGCCGCGTCCGACACTTCCTGCGAGGAGGAGGCGAAGGCGTTGGCGAGCGCGCCCATGTTGGATTCAAAGTCCGACGCGATGGCCTCGCGCTCCTCCTTCAGGCGCTGGGCGGTACGGATCTCCTGAAGGGCGGCCTCCTTGCGGGCCTCCTCGGCCGCGACAAGCGCCTGGCGCAGGATCTCCAGGGCCTTGGCGATCTGACCCACCTCGTCCGTGCGGTCGGCATCGGGAACGGTGATGTTGAGCCGATCGTTGGACAGGTCGCCCATCACGCTGATCTGGCGGGAAATGGGCAGGGCGATGGCATAGCGCGAGACCAGGAAGGCAATCGCGAGCACCACGACCACCACGCCGGCCATGCCGAACAGGATCGTGTAGGTCTTGGTGGTGATGTCGTCTTCGAGTACCGCAGCACTCTTCTTGTTCTGGACAACAGCCTCGTCGATGAGCTTGGCGTTCAGCGCCACGACCTCACCAATGGCCGGCTCGCAATCCTTCACCATCATCTTGCCCGCCTTGATGATGCTCTCCGCATCGGTCGAGCTGCGGGCGTAATCGAACGTTGGGCCACACGTCACAGACAGGACCGTGTCGACGCGCTTGCGAATGTCGGCCATTGGCGCCTCAAGGCGCGGGATCGCAGTGACCACCTGGGCCGCGCGCTCGTCGACAAGCTTGCGGATGCGGTCCATTTCCTGGTCGGCGATGCGGATCGCCTCGTCGGTGTCGGCCACCACGAGCTTATAGGCGGCGCGCTGCATGTCCACCAGCTGCCGGTTCATGCGCGCCAGCTGGATGAAGCCGGCATCCTCCTTCATGGTCACCTTCAGGGCCTCGGACATCTGGCCCATCATGCGCGCGGAGAAAAGACTGCCGCCAACGGCGCACAATCCGAGCAGAATGACGAGCGAGCTGATCTTCGCCATGACTGGCAAGTTCTTGAAGGACATGGTTGCGTTCCTACTCCCTGACGCGGCGCAAGACCGGGCGGTGATGGTTTTCCGCAGGCGCACACGCTTGGAATGGCGCAATTCCGGCGGATCGCCCTTTTCTAACATCGCCACCTTGGCGGGACATGTGGTGTCGCTTCCGATCTGATCTGAAGGTCAGCCAGATCCTTCCATTCCGGAACTTCCCCGGGTGGATGATGTCGCGCGATTACTGTCGCGTTGCTTTGAGATGATCCCTTAGCAGCTCGACGCCACCCAGACCGGCGCCAGGGTGAAGAGGATGGCGACGAAGCCGATCCAGAGACCAAGGCGGGGCAGGCGGGCGGCGGGGCCGAGGGCAGGGCGGAGGCTGGGGAGCCGCAGACCGCAGGCCAATAGACCGCAGACCACCAGGCCGGCGAGCCAGACGGCGATCAGGACCAGGCGGTGGAGGGAAACGGGGCCGATCGGCACCGCCGGCCAGCCCCAGGCGCAGCCGAGGCCGTGCAGGCCATAGGCGGCGGAAAAGGCAAGCGCCCACAGGGTGGGCCCGGCCAGGAGCCAGGCGAGCCACCGAAGCCCGCCGCCGCCCAAGTCATCGTCGCCCATGTCATCGTCGCCCATGTCATCGTCGCCCGATCCGTCGCCATGTTGGATCTCGGCGCGCCCCTTCTTGGCACCGCCCAATCTCCCATGGCCAATCACGCCATGCCCCATCGCGCCATGCCCCATCGCGCCGCGCCCGTGCGGGCCGTCGCCGCCCATTCCGCCGTGCCCGTTCATGCCGCCGCCCCTTGCGCCCAGAGGGCCGCGACGGCCACGGCCGTGGTGGCCAGCGTGTAGCCCTGCCAGGCGCACAGGCAGCGCAGCCCGCCCATGCGCGCCGGCACGCCCCGGAGGGCGGCATCCACAGCGAAGGCACCCATGAGGACAGCGATGGCCCCATGCAGCCCCACATAGGCCACAAGGGCCGCGCGCACCGCGTCGCCCGCATGGCGGGTGGGATCGGGCAAGGGGCCAAGCGCGATCGACGCCAAGGCGAGAAGCGCCACAAGGCTGGCGGCGCAGGTCAGGGCGAGGCGCCCGCCCGCCCCGCGCCCGGCTTGCGTGCGGGCAAGGGCAGACCGGGCGCCCGCCGTGGCCAGGGCCAGGCCCGCCAGCAGCACGAGGGCGCCCGTGGCGGTCGCGCCCGTCGCCTCCGCCCAGGCCGGCAGGGCCGGCCCGGGCGAGACCAGGCCCAGGAAGGCCAGGCCGAACAGCAGCGCGGCGAAAAAGGCGCCATCGGCGAACAGGAAGGCGTGGAGGCCGCTCAAGGCCAGGCTCGGCTCGCGCCCCGCCCCGACCGGCAGGGACAGGCCCGGCGCCACCTCGACCCTCTCCCCCGCCGCGCCGCCGGGCGCGCGCCGCGCCCAGATCCAGACGAGGGCCACCACCGGCACCAGCGCCACCGGGGCGACGGCATAAAAGCCCGCCAGCATGAGCAGCACGAAGGCGCACAGGGCCAGCGCCACCAGGAGCGGCAGGAGGGTGTTGGGCGGCAGCACCGCCACATGCTCGGGCCGCGCCCCGCCCACCGTCGTCACCAGGATCTCGCGGCGCCCGCGCGGGGCCCCTGCCAGAAGCCCCTCGCCCCGCGCCAGGGGCAAGGTGGCGCCCTGCGCCCCCGCCGCCTGAAGGGCGGGACCGGGCAGCGAGGCGAAATTGTAATTGGGCGGCGGCAGGGCCAGGGCCCAGTCCAGCGAAGGCGCGTGCCAGGGATTGCGCACCGACCGCCGCCCCAGCACCGCCTGCAGCGCGATGTCGATGACGAACAGGGCAAAGCCGATGGTCATCACGAAGCCGAAGATGGAGGAAACCAGGTTCAGCGCCATCCATTCCGGGTTGTCCCCATAGGTGGGGATGCGCCGGGGCATGCCCATGAGGCCGGTCAGGTGCATGATGAAGAAGGTGCCGTGGAAACCGATGAGGATAATGAAGAAGGCGGCCTCGCCCAGGCCCTTGATGGGGCGCCGCCCGCTCATCATGGGCGTCCACCAGGTGATGCCCGCCAGCATGGGAAAGACGAAGCCGCCGATCAGCACATAATGCAGGTGGGCGGTGACAAAGGCGGTGTCGTGGGCCTGCCAGTTGAACGGCACCACCGCCAGCATCACGCCGGTCAGCCCGCCCATGACGAAGGTGAGGAAGAAGCCGAGAATATAGAACATGGGCAGCTTCAGTTCCGGCCGCCCGCGCCACAAGGTGGCGATCCAGGAGAAGATCTGCACGGCGGTGGGCACCGCCACCAACATGGAGGCGGCGGAGAAGAAGGCGAGCGCCAGATGGGGAATGCCCACCGTGAACATGTGGTGCACCCACAGGCCGAAGCTCAGGAAAACCATGCCCAATATGGCCGCCACGATGGCGCCATAGCCGACGATGGGGGTGCGGGAGAGCACCGGAATGAGCGTGGAGAGCACCCCCGCCGCCGGCAGGAAGATGATGTAGACTTCCGGGTGCCCGAACAGCCAGAACAGATGCTGCCACAACAAAGGGTCGCCGCCCCGCGCGGGATCGAAGAAGGGCCAGTCGAAGGCCCGTTCCAGCTCCAGCAGCACCGAGCCGAGGATAAGCGGGGGAAAGCCCGCCAGCATCATGGCCGCCGTGCCCAGCATGTACCAGGCAAACAGCGGCATCTGCGTGAGCCTCATGCCCGGCGCCCGCAGGCGCAGGATGGAGACCATCAGCTCGATGGCCGCCGAGAGCGCGGAAATCTCCACGAAGGTGATGCCCAGCAGCCAGACATCGGCATTGATGCCCGGCGCATAGGCGCGCCCCGACAGGGGGGTGTACATGAACCAGCCCTCGGCCGGCGCCACCCCCGCCAGCAGCGCGACGATGAGGATGGTGCCGCCCAAGGCATAGCACCAGTAGCCGAGCGCCGAGAGGCGGGGAAAGGCGAGGTCGCGGGTGCCCAGCATCTTGGGCAGGAGATACATGGCCAGCCCCTCCAGCAGGGGAATGGCGAACAGAAACATCATGATGCTGCCGTGCATCGTGAAGATCTGGTTGTAGAGGCCATTGTCCAGGAAGGCCCCCTTGGGGGTGGCCAGCTGCGCCCGGATGAGCATGGCCAGCAGCCCGCCGATGGCGAAGAAGACGAAGGCCGTCAGCATGAAGCGCAGGCCGAGCGTGGAGTGGCTCACGCTGGTGAGCTGGCCCCACAGCCCGCGATCATTGGCCCACACCCGGTTGAGCTCGCGGTGCAGGGCAAGCGCCCGGCGGGGTGGATTGGGCGGGATGGCGATGGCGGCTTCCGCGCGGACGGTCATCGGGCGGCCTCCGGTGATGCGGGCGTGACGATGGAGGACGCACCGGGCGGCCAGTTGGCGGCGTCATGGGCGATCACCTCGAAGCGCATGGAGGCATGCTCGAGGCCGCAGAATTCGGCGCACAGGCCCTCATGGGTTCCCGGCCGGGTGGCCTCGATCCGCAGGCGGTTCTGCCGGCCGGGGATGGCATCCATCTTGCCGCCCAGCTGCGGCACCCAGAAGGAATGGATCACATCCTGCGACGTGATGAGCACGTCCACCGGCCGGCCCGCCGGAATATGCAGCACGCCCTCGCTCTCAACGGGGCCGTCGGGGCCGGGGTGGGTGAAGGTCCAGGACCATTGGCGGGCGTGGGCGCGCACCTCCAGCGCGGGGCCATGGGGCAGGATGCGCTCCCCCACGACCATGGCGGCGCCCAGCGTCAGGGTCAGCACGCCCAGGGGAAACCACACGCCGAGGCCGAAGGTCCAGCGCGCCTCCCGCACCGGCCGCGGCGGACCGAAGGACAGCACCAGGAGCCCCAGCACCAGCCCGGTCAGCGCGCCCGCCCCGGTGAGCAGCGCCCACCAGAGCCAGGCCATGTCCTGCGCGATCGGGCCGGCCGGCGTCAGGGTGGAGAGCGGCCCCCGGCATCCGGCGAGCAGCACGGGAACCGCGCCCAAGGCCGCGCACTTCACCGCAGAGGTCGCAGACCACGCAAAGGAGAGCCCATGGACACGCGCCCCACCCTGCTCGACCCCCTGGAGGAGCGCCGGGCCCTGGAGGACACGGAGTCCCGGATCGCCATTGCCGGCCATCCCCTCCATGCCATGCTGGTGGCCTTTCCCATCGCCCTGTCGTTCTGCACCCTGGGCGCGGACCTGCTCTATTGGTGGACGGGCGCCGCCTTCTGGTCCCATGTGGCGGGCTATGGGGTGTTCGGCGCCTTCGCCATGGGCGTGCTGGCGGGGCTCACCGGGACGGCGGAACTGCTGCTGGTGCGGGGCATCCGCAACCGCTCCGCCAGCTGGAGCCACTTCATCCTCGCGGTGATGCTGCTCTCCCTCCTCGGCGCCAATTGGATGGTGCGGATCGGCGACCCCCAAGGGGCGGTGCTGCCGGTGGGCCTCACTCTGTCGCTGGTGGCGGCGGGCATGACGGCGCTCACGGGCTGGCATGGCGGGAAGCTGGTCTTCGACTATCAAATCGGCACCAAATCGGAGGGGAGCGACCGGCCCTGAGGGGTTGTGAGCACCCGCGGCAGGGCCTCGACGAGGGGCAGGAGGTCGGGCTTGGCGAGGACGAGATAGAGCACCGCCCCCATGCACAGGAGGGCGGGCGGGACGGCCAGGAGGGCCGGCGGCATCTCATAGGAGCCCCGGCCCGCCGAGGCCTCCACCGAGAGATGGCCGAGCCAGACATGAACGAGCACCAGGCCCACCACGGCCACCAGCTTTGCCACGAGCCAGATGTCCGTCAGCTCCGCCGCGAAGATCAGGACGGTGCCGGCGGCAATGGCGATGACGGCGGCGGGCGTCACGATGCGCGTATAGGCGGCGTGCACCAGCAGGCGGAATTCGGAAAAGCCCGCCTGGGTGCGCACCTCCGCCCGCCGGCCGTAGAGCTGCAGCACCAGCGGCAAGGCCAGAAGCCCCGCGCACCACAGGCTTAAGGCGGCGATGTGGAGGGCCTTGAACAGCGCGATCATGCGGGCATCGCTTCCCGCCAGGACCGGCGCAGCAGCAGACCGCCCAGAAGCGCCAGCGGCAGCATGCCCGGCCCCCACATGACAAGCCCGGCCAGTTGCTGGTCGGCCTGCGCCTCCAGGCCGAAGGCGGGCGCGGTGGCGAGGTGCTCGGCATAAAGCACCCGGGGCGCGAAGGTCAGGAGTGCCGCGATCAGCCCCATCTGGCCGGCCAGCGCCAGAACCAGGCCGACGCCGGCCACCCGCTCCGCCGGCCGGGCATGGAGCAGCTGCGACCAGAAGGCGAAGGCAAAGCCCAGAAGCGCCGCCTGCATCGCCCAATAGACCCCATGGTTCTCGAAGGCGAGGCGATAGGCGGCGGGCAGGTGCCACAGCCACAGGGTCACCGACAGGCCGAGGAAGCCCAGGGCCCCCGGCAGGGGCAGGCGGCGGGGGAAGGCCAGCGCCAGGGCGGGGGCCGCCACCAGGACCACCAGCAGGTGATGCAGCCCGCGGGCGGTGAACAGCGCCACCGTCAGCGCACAGAGCGGCGAAACGAAAGCCAGGCCGAGCGCGGCGGCGGCAAGCCAGGCCGGACCCGTCCGGGCGCCCGGCAGGACAAGGGCGGCGAGCGGGGCCAGCGTCAGGGCGAGCGGCAGGGGGGCGAAGGTCCAGGCGGCCAGCACCGTCTCGGGGGCGGGCGCGGGACCGCAATAGGGGATGATCGGGTCCATGCCGGTCTCCGTGGCGAAAGGGCAAACGCGGGCAGGCCCGGCCGGCGCGCGTCGGACCCGCCATCACGCGCCGCCGGGCAGATCACTTGCCCTAACGTCAAGTCCGCGCCGTGGTTCCGCAGAAAGGGGACGGCAGCGGGCGACACGCCGCCTCAGGAGGCGGGGCGCGGCGGCACATAGACGGCCCCATAGGCGAGCGCCACCGCCGCCCCGCCCACCATATTGCCGAGGGTCGCCGGCACCAGATTGGCGGCGATGGCCGCCACCGAGATCCCCGCCTCCGGCACGCCAGTGACGGTCTGCACCATCAGCGCATAGGGCAGCAGGTACATGTTGGCCACCGAATGCTCGAGGCCCGCGGCCACGAAGGCCGCGATGGGCAGGGCCACGCCGGCGATCTTCTGCGTCACCGTGCGGCCGGCATAGCCGAGCCACACCGCAAGGCACACCAGCATGTTGGCAAGGGTGGCGCTGGCCAGCGTGGCGGCAAAGCCGTTGCCCGTCTTGCTGGCGCCCAGGTCGAGGGCCGCCTGCCCCACCGCGCCGTCGCCGGCCTCGTGCACGCCCGCCGCCAGCACCAGCACGCCGAGGCCGAGCGCGCCGATGAAATTGGCGCCATAAACCGTGGCGAGCGCCCCGCACACCCGGCCCGGCGACAGGCGCCGGACCGCCAGCGGACCGACCATCAGCACATTGCCGGTGAACAGCTCGGCACCGGCGATCAGCACCAAGGCGAGGCCCACCGAGAAGACAAGCCCCGCCAGCCCCTGCCCGACGCCATAAGGCAGGTCGTTCGCGCCCGCCAGCACCACGGTGGCGAACAGGCCGCCGAGGCCGATATAGAGGCCGGCGAGGATGCCGAGCACCAGGCGGGCGCCGAACGGGAGCGCCGCCTTGTCTTCCAGCGCCCGGAAGACCTCCTGTGCCAGCTCCGGCGGCGCGGGCATGGAGGGAGCGGGCATGGAGGGGTCGGGCATGGACGGGGTGGACATGCCCCGCCTCACTCGGGCAGGACGCGCACCGGCACCGACTTGGCGGCGGGCGTCTTGCTGCCCTTGGCATAATGCCACAGCGGAATCAGCGCGTTGCATTCGGGGAAATAGGCGGCGCAGGTGCCCGGCGGCAGGTCGTAGTCGATCAGCTGGAAGCCGCCCATGACGCGGGACACGCCGTCATTCACCGCCGTCACCATCCGCGCCCGGCCATTCTCCTCAAGACCCAGGCGCAGGCGGTCGTCGCGGTTCATCATCAGCACCATGCGCGATCCGCTGATGCCGCGCAGCCGGTCCACGTCGCCATAGACGGTGGTGTTGAACTGGTCGTTGGAGCGCAACGTGATGAGGCGCAGGACCCGGGCATCGGCGTCGTCGTCGAAGCTGGCGCAGAGCCCTTGCGGAATCTGGAAATTGGCCTTGCCGTTGGGCGTCTCCCACTGCCGCTCGCGGGCGCCCACCGGCCGGGGGAAGCCGCCGGGGATGTCGAGGCGGGCGTTGAAGTCGCGGAAATCGTCGGGGAAAGTCTCTGCGATGGCCTCGCGCACCAGGCCATAATCGTCCACCCAGCGATCCCACGGCACGCGGGGATTGGGCGGCAAGGTGGCCTTGGCGATCTCCGCCACGATCCGCGGCTCCGACAGCAAGGTCTGCGCGGCGGGGGCGTGCTTGCCGCGCGAGGCGTGGATGCAGGTGGTGGAATCCTCCATGGTGACGATCTGCGGCCCGCTGGCCTGCCGGTCGATCTCGGAGCGCACCAGGGTCGGCAAGAGATAGGTGTGGCGGGTGGTGATGAGATGGGAGCGGTTGAGCTTGGTGGCCACATGGACGGACAGGTCCAGGTCCCGCCAGTGCCGCTCCATCAGGTCCCGCTCGGGGATGGCGCGCAGGAAATTGCCGCCGAGCCCGATGAAGGCCCGCACCTGCCCGGCGATCACCGCCTCGCACACCTCCACCGTCGCCATGCCGTCCTGGCGCGGCGGCTCGAAGCCGAATTGCCGGGCGAGGCGATCCAGCGGCACCAGTTCCGCCTTCTCGGCAATGCCAACCGTGCGCTGGCCCTGGACATTGGAATGGCCGCGCACGGGGCAGATGCCCGCGCCGGGCTTGCCCATATGGCCGCCCAGCAGGAGCAAATTCACCAGCATCTGCACGCTGTCGACCCCCAGGCGATGCTGGGTGAGGCCCATGCCATAGATGGCGATCACCGCCCGCGCCTTGGAGAAGGTGTGAGCCGCCGCCTCCAGCGCGGCGCGGGGAAGGCCGGAGGCCCGCTGGATCTCGTCCCAGCCGGTCTCCCGCACCAGAAGCTCGAAGGCGGAAAAGCCGGCGGTGTGCTCCGCCATAAAGCCATGGTCCAGGACCGGCGCGCCGCCGGACCGGCGCGCCTCGTCGTCCAAAGCCAGAAGCGCCTTGGCCATGCCCATCATGGCGGCAATGTCGCCGCCGGCGCGCACCTGGTAATATTGGGTGGCGATGGGGGTGGGGCTGTTGGCCACCATCTGGCCCGGGCGCTGGGGATTGACGAACTCCTCCCAGCCCTTCTCCCGCAAGGGATTGAAGACCACCACCGGAACGTCCCGCTCCCGCGCCTCCTGGAGCGAATGGAGCAGGCGGGGCGCGTTGGACCCCACATTCTGGCCGAAGGCGAAGATGCAGTCCGTCTTCTCGAAATCGTCCAGCAGCACGGTCCCCACCGGCGTGCCGATGCTGGGCGGCAGGGCCACGGAGGTGGTCTCGTGGCACATGTTGGAGCTGTCCGGCAGATTGTTGGTGCCGTAGAGCCGCGCCAGCAGCTGATACATATAGGAGGTCTCCAGGGAGGCCCGGCCCGAGGCATAGAAGACCGCCGCGTCGGGCGCGGTCGCGCGCAGCCGCTCGCCAATGCCCGCGAATGCCGCCTCCCAGGTCACCTCCACATAGCGGTCGGTGTCGGCGTCATAGCGCAGGGGATGGGTGAGGCGGCCCTGGTTTTCCAGCGCGAAGTCCGACCAGTCCAGAAGCTCGCGCACCGGGTGGGCGGCGAAGAAGTCCGGCGTGGTGCGGTTGGAGGTCAGGTCCCAGAAGGTGGCCTTGGCGCCATTCTCGCAGAATTCAGCCGCATGGGGCACGGCGGGCTTGGCCCAGGCGCAACTGGTGCACATGTAGCCGCCGGTCTTGTTGTGATCGGAGAACAGGCCCGGGAAGGCGGAGACGGCGCTTTGCTCGGTGGCGTGCTTCAGGAGCGATTTGGCGGACCCCCAGCCCCCCACGGGTTGGTCATAGGTTGCGTGGCGCGCGCGCTCCGCCATCTGCGTCTCCCTTGGGCTGTCCAGAGCAACGCCCGCGCGGACGGCATCGCACGCCGCACGGAAATACGTTCTCCGGCAATAACTTAGAGACTGTCTCCCCGATCGGCGATTTGGCCCGATCGGATCAGGCTCCTGGGGGGAATGATGCGCGCGCCCCTTATGTTCCCTTACGTAAGGTAAGAGCGCCCCCCGTCAGACCGCCTTTGCAGGCGGGAGTCGCCGCGCCCTCAGGCCGGGCGGGGCGAGACGATCTCCACGAATTCAACGCCCGCCGGCCGCACCCGCACCAGGAGGGACTGGCCGGGCGCGAAGGGCAGGCGCACCTTGTGCTGCACATCCGGCCCCAGCGACAGGATCACCCGCCGCTCCTGCCGCCCGCAGCGGGCGGCAAGGCCGTGCTCCACCGGGATGGACAGGCCCTGCGCCTGAGGATGGGCGAAGAAGATGAGCACATCGTCCGGTCCCAGCTGGCGGGCCCAATGGTCGGGCAGGCGCTTCCCGTCGTCGGCGCGCACCAGCGGCGCCCAGGGGATGATCTGGCGCAGGTCGCCATGGGCGCCGGCCCGCCGCAGTTGCGCGATGAGGGCGGCATAGCGGGGCGACTTGGCCCGGCCCGGCTGGAGGGGGATCTGCTTCAGGACCACCGGCAGGCCCTCCTGGGCCAGCCGCACGAGAGTTTCCAGGGCCTCGATCGCCAGGTATTTCACATCCACATAGAGGGCGCGAAACACCGCATCGCCCACCGTCAGCGTGCCATTGACCACCGGCACGCCCCGCAGCAGGGCGTTGGACACATAAAGCGGATGGTGGCCGTCCAACTCGTCCGGCGCCCGCACATAACGCAGTTCATAGGGGTGGCTGGAGCCGGGGATCTGGCGCTCGGGCGGATAGTCCAGCTCCATCCGGCCGTCCTCCAGAGGCAGCCAGACCGCCACGTCGGAGTAGGTGCGGCCGCGCTTCATGAACTGGCAGACCCGCTCCAGATAGGCGTTCAGCCCCTTCGCGTGGGCGCTGAGGGCGCCCTCGGTCCGGCCCAGATGGACGGAGGCGTAAAAATGGAAATCGCGCTGCGCCCCGTCCGGCGTGAAGGGGGTGCCGTGCCAGACGAAATGGTTCACCCCATGGGCGAGCAGGGCATCGGCCACCAGCTTGAGATCGCCCACCTCCTCGCGGAACTGGTGGGTGTCAGGCACCCAGCGGGGAAAGCCGTAAAGGCAGGTGAACGCCTCGCAGCTCACCTCCGGCCGCCCGCCCAGCACCGCCGCCGAGGCGACGATGCGCCCGAAGGCCGGCTCGAACAGCATGGCCTCGGTCTCGGGCACGTCGAGCAGGGCATAAGCGTGCAGCATGTCCACGGGCGCCCCCGCCACCTGGGCGCGCGAGAAGGCGCCGACGGCGCGGGCATGGTCGGCGAAGGGCTGGTAGAAATGGGCGATGATGCGGTCCGACAGCAGCGCCAGATAGTCGTAGCGGGTATCCGGGTCGCTGCCCGGTGCCCACAGCACCGGCAGATAGGGCCGGACATCATAGCCGTAGCGGTCCATGAAGTCCTGCTCGAACCCTTCCGTCCACAAGGTCTCTGAGCGCACCTCCCAGCTTTCGCAGAACAGGGCGGAGGGCGCCCCGCCCAGGGCCGGCGCCAGGGCGGCGGTCATGCGCGCGGCATAGCGGGCGAAGGCGTCACGGTTGAGGTGGTCGATCACCCGCCCCTTGACGGGCATCTCCCAGGACTGGTCGATCTCCTGCACCTGGAAGCCGACGGCGCCGGTGGCGTCGATGCGAATTTGCCGGCTGGCATCCTCCAGCGGCACGCGGCTGTCGCCGAACGGCCACAAAGTGCCGAAGGTGAAGTCGCAGCCAAGGCCCAACCGGTTCGCCTCCGCCTTGGCGAACACCACGTCCTCGGTCCATTCCGGCGAGAGCCACGGCGCGGCCTTGGCCCGCAGCGCCTCCTCCTGCGGGGTGATGTCGGGAAACAGCCGCCGCCAGGGCCGCTCGCCCCGGGGAGGAAAGATCCAGGCGATCTCAACCCCGCCGAAACCATTGGCCTCCAGCCATTCCAATTGGGTGGTGATGTCGGCCCGGCGGATCTCGCTGGCGAACCACCACCAGCGGGTGAACGGCTTACCGGATGGATAGAACACGGCGCCCCCTGACCGAACGGACTGTGGGAGGGGACCCTAACAGGCCCGTTGCCCCACGTCGCCTACCGTTAGGTCACTCCGACTTGAGGTCATCGAGATAGATGAGGTCGTCGATGCCCGATCCCTGCTCGCCGGAGCCGGGCTCATAGACCACATCCACCACCGTGCGCGCGCCATAGCGGCGGAAGCACATATGCCAGTTGTGGGGGATGATCTGGTCGATGCCCAGATTGGTCATGCGCTCGCTGAAGCCGCTGGCCAGCACCAGTTCCCCGGACAGGATCGCCTGGGCATATTTCTGGTCCGACGCCAGCCGCCGCGCCTCGTCCACCAGATATTCGATGAAGAAGCTGCCGGTCAGTTCGCTGGTGAGGGGCCACACCTCGTGGAAGCCGCGCGAGACGGCCAGGAGCCGCACCCCATCCACGTCGAACAGGGCGCGGATGCCGCCCTGGCGCTCCACGAACAGGCGCTCCAGGGCCAGTTCATCCCGCGCGGTGTCGGCCATCAGGGTTTCCAGGCGCGCGATCCGCTCGGCGGAGGGCAGGTCATGGCCATTCTCCCAGATGGAGACCGCCGTCTGCGACACGCCCAGCATTTCCGCCAGCGTCGCCTGCTTGATGCCATTGACCCGCCGCCAGGTCCGCAGGCGGGCCGCAAACGCGCCCTGCCCGACCGCGTGAGGCCGATCCATCACGGGACCGTCGCCCGGCTTTCCGATCGGAGGTCGCATCTTGATCTGCATGGTGTCGATGCTCAGGCTTGATCGCCCAAGTCTATAACGGTTCTGCCAGCCTCGCCGCACTTTTCCAATGATGGACTGGCGGAATTGACGGCACGCGGCCGGGCCGGATGCCCGTTACTCGGGCTTGATCTCATCGAGATAGACGATGTCGTCGATGCCGGGCTCGCGCGGCGGTGTGCCCACTTCGCTGACCACATCCACAATGATCCGCGCCCCATAGCGGCGGAAGCAGGCATGCCAGCGATGGGGAGCCATCGCGTCCAGTTCCAGATTGGTCATGCGCAGGCTGTAGCCGCTGGCCAGCACCAGCTCGCCGGACAGGATGGCCTGGGCCAGGGCGGGGTCGGTGGTGATCTGCAGCGCCTCGTTCACCAGATATTCCACAAAGAAGGAGCCTTGCAGGGCAGCGGTCTGCGGCCAGAGGGCCCGATATCCCTCCGAGACGGCCAGAAGGCGGGTCCCATCCACGTCGAACAGAGCCCGCACGCCCCCCTGACGTTCGATAAACAGGCGCTCCACCGCCAATTCGGAGCTGACGGTCTGCGCCATCAGGCTTTCCAACTGCCCCAGCCGCTCTGCGGAGGGCAGGTCGTGGCCGTTCTCCCAGATGGAAATGGTGGTCTGGGAGACGCCCATCCTCTCGGCCAGCGCCGCCTGCTTGATGCCGTTGAGCCGCCGCCAGGTCCGCAGGCGGGCGCCGAATGCGCCATGGCCCACGGACACCCGCTGCGCCAGAGGCGCGGCTTCGGCCGGATCTCCCGTCTTGCGTCGCATAAGGCTCGCCCCGTCGGTGCCGCCGCTGACCGGGGATGTTCTAGTCCCTTTCCGTCCGCCATGCCGCTTCTTTTTCGTTGCTGGCGCCCGTATCGCCCGGGACCGGGCAAGGGCAAAGGCAAGGGGGGCCGGGCGACAGGGCTTGGGCCGGACTTGGGCCGGGCTTGGGCCGGCCTTGGGCCGGGCTTGGGGGCGAAATCTCCGGCGTGGGCGGAACGCGGCGAGGCCGGGGCCGTTGTCCGACTGCATTTGAAGAGGACGGTCCCCAGCCCCATGCCCCCCCTCCCCAGCGCCCCCGCCGCCGTTCCGGCCATGTCCTCGGGCGGGGAACGCCCGGCCGTCCCCCCGTCCCCCGCTCCCGCCTGGACCTTCGGACCGGAATGGGCCGCCACCGGCGCGCGCTTTCGCCTGTTCGCGCCCGATGCGGCGGAGGTGATGCTGGAGCTGGACGGAGCAGGCTTCCTGCCCATGGCCCACGGGCCGCACGGCATGTTCGAGCGCTTCGTGCCAGATGTACGGCCCGGCACGCGCTATCGCTTCGAGGTCCAGGGACGGGCGGTGCCGGACCCCGCCTCGCGCATGCAGGCGGAGGATGCCGACGGCTGGAGCGTGCTTACCGCCCCACCCACCGTGCCCGCCCCGCTGGTCCGGCCCTGGACCGAGGCGGTGATCGCCGAGATCCATGTGGGCACGGCGACTCCGGAGGGCACCTTCCGCGCCCTCATCGATCGCCTCGACCATTATCGCGATGCCGGCTTCACCGTGCTGGAACTGATGCCGGTGGCGGATTTTCCCGGCCGCCGCAACTGGGGCTATGACGGCGTGCTGCTCTATGCGCCCGACCGCGCCTATGGCACCCCCAACGACCTGCGCGCCCTCATCGACGCCGCCCATGGGCGCGGCCTCTCCATGATGCTGGACGTGGTCTACAACCATTTCGGGCCGAGCGGGAATTACTTGCCGTTTTACGCGAAGTCCTTCTTCCGGGAGGACATCGCCACGCCCTGGGGCGCCGCCATCAATCTGGACGACGCCCGGGTGCGCGCCTTCTTTTCGGAGAACGCCGCCTATTGGCTCTCAGAGTTCGGCTTTGACGGGCTGCGCCTGGATGCGGTCCATGCGCTGGCCACCTCCAGCGCCGGCCGCCTGCTGGAAGAGATCGCGCAAGCCTGCCGCACGGTGCGGCCCGACGCCTATCTGGTGCTGGAAAACCACGACAATGCCGCCCACTGGATGGAGGGCGATCGCGGGCTCTTCACCGCCCAATGGAACGACGACTGGCACCATGCCTTCCACGTCCTCGCCACAGGCGAGGGCACCGGCTATTACGCCCCCTATGCCGCCGATCCGGTGGCCGCCGCCGGCCGGGCGCTGGCCGAAGGCTTCGTCTTCCAGGGCGAGCCCTATCCCGATGCGAACGGTCCTCCGCGCGGCGCGCCCTCCACCCATCTGCCGCCCGACGCCTTCGTGGTGTTCACACAGAACCACGACCATATCGGCAACCGTCCGCTGGGCGATCGCCTCGCCGGCACCCAGCCCCCCGAGCGCCTCGCCCTGCTGCGTTTCGTGGTGATGCTCTCGCCCGCCATTCCCCTTCTCTTCCAGGGGGAAGAGGCGCTGCTGGCCACCCCCTTCCCCTTCTTCTGCGATTTCCAGGGCGATTTGGCGGATGCGGTGCGCAAGGGCCGGCGGGGCGAATTCGCCGACTTCTTCGCCGCCCATGGAACGGCCCTTTTTCCCGACCCTTTGGCGGACCAGACCTTCCAGTCCGCCAAGCTCACCCCCGCCGGTTTCGCCACCGAGGACGCCCGGGCGCACCTGCGCGCCTTCCGCGACCTGGCCGCCTTGCGTCGGTCTCTTGTCTGGCCGCTCACGGCGAGCCCCTATCGGGACAGCCGACTGGAGCGGGCGGGCGATGTGCTCGCCGTCACCTGGCGCTTCGAGGCCGGCGATCTCGTGCTGGTGCTCAATGCCGGCGCGCATCACGCCTCCCTCGCCCGGCCGAAGGGATGCGCCGGGCGCGCGCCCGATGCGGCCCTTGGCGCGGTAGCCGACCGCGCGGACGGACACCTCGCCCTCGCCCCCTTCTCCGCCGCCCTGTGGAGCCTTGAAGCCGGGAACCTTGCCGCCGGGAGCCTTGCCACCGCATGACGCGCGATCTCATCGCCACCTATCGCCTGCAATTCCACGCCGGCTTCACCTTCGCCCATGCCGAGGCTCTCGTTCCCTATCTCGCCGGCCTCGGCGTCAGCCACCTCTATGCCTCCCCCATCACCACGGCGGTGCCCGGCTCCACCCATGGCTATGACGTGGCCGACCCCACCCGCATCAATCCCGAACTGGGCGGCGCGGAAGGCTTCGAGCGGCTTGCCGCCTTGCTCAACGCCCATGGCATGGGGGTGATCCTCGACATCGTGCCCAACCACATGGCCGCCTCCAGCCACAATCCGTTCTGGGTGGAGATGCTGGAGCAGGGCCCCGACGCCCCCGCCGCGCGGCTGTTCGACGTGTTCTGGGAGACCGGCAAGCTCATGCTGCCCGTGCTGGGCGATCCGCTGAAGGCGACGCTGGAGGCGGGCGCGCTCTCCTTGAGCCTCAAGGAGAGCGGGGCGATCGTGCTGTGCTATGCCGATCATGCCTATCCCCTGCGCCACGAAAGCGTCGAGACGCTGCGCGCCGCAGCCGGCCTTCACGAGGGGGAGGCGCTGACGCAGGACAGCCGCGCGGCGCTGGAGGCCGTGCTGGCGGAGGCGGACATCGCCGCCCTTCTGGAAGACCAGCACTGGCGCCTCGCCTGGTGGCGCGCGGCGGCCCATGACCTGAATTACCGCCGCTTCTTCAACATCACGGACCTCGTGGGCACGCGGGTGGAAGACCCGGAGGTGTTCGCCTTCCTTCACCGCCTGCCCCTGGATCTCGTGGAGCGCGGTCTCGTGGATGGCCTGCGCATCGACCATGTGGACGGCCTCGCCGACCCCGCCGGCTATTGCGCCCGGCTGCGGGCGGCGGTGGGGACGGGCGTGCCGCTTCTGGTGGAGAAGATCCTGGAACCGGGGGAGGCGCTGCGCGCCTGGCCCATCACCGGGACCACCGGCTATGAGCGCCTCAACGACATCAACGGCCTGTTCGTGGATGAGGAGGGCTATGCCACCCTGGAGCGGGACCTGCGCACCCACAACCTCCTCACCGGCACCCCCGCCGCCCGCCTCGTGGACGCCAAGCGCCAGGTGCTCCAAGCGAGCCTCGCCGCCGAGTTAGACGCGCTCACCGCGCTGGCCCGCGACGGGCTCGACCGCGACATGCAGGAAGGCGACCTCACCGACGGCGCCATCCGGCAGGCGGTGGAAGCGCTGCTGGTGCATTGCCCGGTCTATCGCTCCTACGCCACCTGGGACCGCCACGCGCCGGAGGACGAGGCCATCTGGGATGCCATCGGCGAGGCGCTCGTCGCCGCCGAAGACCCGCTCACCGCCGCTGCCGCCGCCGTGCTCCTGGACCGGCTGCGCAATCCCCGCATCGACAGCGACCGCCGCTTCCGCCAGCGCTTCCAGCAATTGAGCGGGCCGGCCATGGCCAAGGGGTTCGAGGACACCGAGCTTTACCGCCATCCCGTGCTCCTGTGCGTCAATGAGGTGGGCGGCAGCCTCCTCCATCCCGCGCGGGACGGAGGGCAGATGCACGACCTCCAGATGGTGCGTGCGGCGGCCGGCGCCCGCGACCTCACGCCCCTCGCCACCCACGACACCAAGCGCGGCCCCGACACCCGCGCGCGCCTGGCCGCCTTGAGCACCATGCCCCAGGCCTGGCTCGACCTCATGGAAGAGACGCGGGAAGCCTGCACCGCCTTGGCGCGGGAGGAGGACGGCGTGCTTCAGCCGGACCTCCTGGATCAGGTTCTGATCCTGCAAACCCTCGTCTCGGTCTGGCCCGTGAGCGTCGCGCGCATGGGCGCATATCTCACCAAGGCGCTGCGCGAAGCCAAGCGCCACACCAATTGGGAGACCCCCAACGAAGCCTATGAGGCCCATGCGCAAGCCTTCAGCGCGGCGGTGATCGAAGGGGAGGACGGCGCCAGCGTGCGCGACGCGCTCGCCCGGCTGGCGGCACGGCTGGAGCCGGCGGGACGGCTCGTAGGTCTTGCCCAGGTGATCCTCCAGCACACCCTGCCCGGCACGCCCGACCTCTATCAAGGCACGGAATTCCGCGATTTCTCCCTGGTGGACCCGGACAATCGCCGCCCCGTGGACTGGGACGCCCGCGCAGCCGCCCTTCAGGGCGGTGGAGAGCTGGACCCCGCCGACCGCGAGAAGTTCAACCTCACCCGCCGCCTCCTGGCGCTACGCCGCGCGACGCCGGCCTTGCAGGGCGGGCTTTATCGTCCCTTGCGGCTCGCCCCCTCCCCCTGGGGCTGGTTCGGCTTCGAGCGGGAGGCGGACGGCGCGAAGCTCCGCGTGGTGGTGGCCACCCGCCTGCCGGAGGATGCGGGCGAGGCGGCGAACGTGCGCTTCCTCGACCCCTGGCCGCAAGCGGACTGGCGGGGGCTCGACGGCGCCTTTCTCCCTGTGCCGGACGGGGAGATCACCCTCCCCGCCGCCGCGCCTTTCCTCATCGCTTGCACGCAGGCGGGGTGAGGGAAGACGCGTGCCGCAGACAACCGGAAATTTATTTGCTTACATATAACTTTATCGCACTTTATGACGTAAAACTATATATTTGACTATATGGGTAGCCGCCTCGACACTTCCCCCGTCAACACGGATGACGGCGGAATTCGGGTGGTATTGGGATGTCTCAGATTTTGACGACGGACTGGGCGGCGCGGGCAAAGGCTGTGGCGCTGCCGACCAAGGCCTTTATTGACGGCACGTCCGTCCCGGCCGCGTCCGGCAAGACCTTTCCCTGCGTGTTTCCCGGCACCGGCCAGGAGATCGCCCAGGTCGCCGCCTGCGAGGCGGAGGATGTGAACCGTGCGGTGCGCGTCGCCCGCGCCGCCTTCGAGGCCGGCACCTGGTCGCGCATGGCGCCCGCCGACCGCAAGCGCATCATGCTGCGCTTCTCCGAGCTGCTGCTGGCCCATCGCGAGGAGCTGGCGCTGCTTGAGACGCTGAACGTGGGCAAGCCCATCACCAGCGCCTTCAACGGCGACATTCCCAGCGCCGCCAATTGCATCGCCTTCTATGGCGAGGCCATCGACAAGATTTATGGCGAGGTGGCCCCCACCTCTTCGGACCTCACCACCCTCGTCATGCGCGAGCCGCTGGGGGTCGTGGCCGCGGTGGTGCCCTGGAATTATCCGCTCTCCATGACCGCCTGGAAAGTGGGCCCCGCGCTCGCCGCCGGCAATTCAGTGATCGTGAAGCCGGCGGAACAATCCCCCTTCACGGCGCTGCGCATGGCGGAACTGGCCACCGAGGCGGGCGTGCCGCCGGGCGTGCTCAACGTGCTGCCGGGCTATGGCGAGACCGCCGGACAGGCGCTCGGCCTGCACATGGATGTGGACTGCATCACCTTCACCGGCTCCACCGAGGTGGGCAAGCTGTTCCTGCAATATGCCGGCCGCTCCAACGCCAAGCGCGTGAGCCTGGAACTGGGCGGCAAGTCGCCCCAGATCGTGCTGGCCGATTGCGATGACCTGGACGCCGCCGCCCGCGCCGTGGCCGCCGGCATCTTCACCAATGCCGGCCAGGTGTGTAACGCCGGCTCGCGCCTGGTGGTGGAAGAGGCCATCCGCGAGGACCTGCTGGAGCGCGTCGCGGCCATCGCCAAGTCCCTGCGGCCCGGCGATCCGCTCAACGCCGACACCCGCCTCGGCCCGCTGGTGAGCGCCCCGCAGATGAGCCGGGTCATGGGCTATGTGGAAGGTGCCGCCGCGGCCGGCGCGCGCATCGTCACCGGCGGCGGGCGGGTGCTCACCGAGACCGGGGGCTATTTCGTCGAGCCCACCATTTTCGACGGCGTCGACAACCGCATGGCCATCGCCCAGGAAGAGGTGTTCGGGCCGGTGCTCGCCACCATCCCCGTGAAGGGCTTCGAGGAAGCCCTTGCGGTCGCCAACGACACCATCTATGGGCTCGCCGCCTCCATCTGGACGCGGGACGTGAAGAAGGCCCACCGCGCGGCGCGCGCCATCCGGGCCGGCGTCGTGTGGGTGAACTGCTTTGATCGCGGCACCATGTCGGTGCCCTTCGGCGGCTTCAAGCAGTCCGGCTTCGGCCGCGACAAGTCCCTGCACGCCATCGAGAAATACATGGACCTGAAAGCGGTCTGGTTCGCGACCTGATCCGGAAACAACCGGTTGGTGAGGGGAAGGCACAGAACATGACACAACAAAAGAGGGGAACGGGCGCGCACGGCCTCAATCGCCGGTCGCTGCTCATCGGTGCATCCGCCGCGCTGGCGGCGCCTTTGGTCATTACGGGCCGCGCCCGCGCGGACACCACGCTCACCGTCACCTGCTGGGGCGGCGACTACCGCGCCGGCGTGGAACGGTGCTTCGCCAAACCCTTCACCGAGGCCACCGGCATCGCCGTGCGCCTGGTGGACAATGCGGACCTTGCCCGCATGAAGGCGCAAGTTGAGAGCGGGCGCGTGGAATGGGACGTGTTCGACAGCGTCGGCCCCCAGATCACCGCCGGCGCCAAGGACAATCTGTGGGAGCCGGTGGACACCAAGATCGTCGACCGCTCGGACCTGTTCGTGCCCGGTGGCCCCACTTATGTGGGCACCTACATGTTCGCCGGGGGCCTCGCCTTCGATCCCAAGCGCACCCCGGCGGAGAAGGCCCCCGCCGATTTCGCCGCCTTCTGGGACGTGAAGACCTATCCCGGCCGCCGGGGCCTGCGCCCGCGCATTTCCGAGACGCTGGAAATGGCGCTGATCGCCAGCGGCGTGGAGCCCGCCAAGCTCTATCCGCTGGACGTGGAGCGCGGCTTTGCCGCCCTCGACAAGATCAAGCCCCACATCAAGAAATGGATCGAGACCACGCCGCAGACGGTGACCCTCGTCACCGCCAACGAGCTGGACTTCACCTATTCCTATATCAGCCGCGTGCGGCCCGCCGAGATCGGCGGCGCCTCCATCGCCATCTCCACCAAGCAGACGCTGAACTCGCTGGAATATCTGGCCGTGCCCAAGGGCACGCCTAATCGCGAGGCGGCCATGCGCTATGTGAACTTCGTCCTGAAACCCGACCGGCAGACGGCGTTCGCGGAGATGCTGTTCTTCAGCCCGAACTCCAAGGCGGGCCTTGCCGCCGCAAGCCCCGCCGCGCGCCAATACATGCCGGACCTCAAGAACCCCGCCAATGCGGTGGTCAATGACGAGTGGTGGTCCGACAATTACGCCAAGCTGCAGAAGCGCTTCACGGAGTGGCTGCTGATCTGACGGAAGGCGGGCGCGGGTTTCCAAAACGCCCGCGCCCCCTTTCTGCCTGACCTCCCGCGCGCCGCAAGGCGTGATGCCCCGTGCCTTGCGGCCGCACCCGAGGCACTCTTACGGGCGGCCTCTCGAAGGCCCGTTCCCGAAGGCCGTTCCGAAAGGCCCCCCGCATGCCCGGTGCCGCGCCATGAACCATGCCCTGGAAACCCGCTTCGTGGCGCTGCTGCTGGCGCCGCTGATGGTGGTGATGCTGCTCTTCTTCCTGCTGCCCGCCGGCTCCATCCTCTGGACCAGCCTCAACGGCGCCAAGCTCGCCCCCTCCACCTATCTGGACCTGCTGACCAGCACCCTGTTCCGCAAGGTGCTCACCACCACGCTGGAAATCGGCATCGAGGCCACCGCGGTGACCCTGGTGGTGGGCTATGCCATCGCCATGCATCTGGCCCGGCTGTCGCCCCGTCATCGGGCGGTGATGATGATCTTCGTCATGCTGCCCTTCTGGACCTCCATCCTGGTGAAGAGCTTCGCCTTCACCATCGTGCTGGGCGATGCGGGCCTCATGAACCGCGCCATCGCCTTCGTGTTCGGCAACAAAGAGCCGATCCAGATGCTGTTCAACCGCACCGGCGTGCTCTTGGGCATGCTGAACTTCCTGCTGCCCTTCATGGTGCTGCCCATCCTGAGCAACCTGATGGCGCAGGACCCGGCCTTGGCGCGGGCGGCGCAGACCATGGGGGCGGGGCCGCTGCGCATCTTCCTGCGCATCACCTTGCCGCTGAGCCTGCCGGGCGTGCTCTCGGGCGTGCTCATGTGCCTGTCGCTGGCCATCGGCTCCTACATCACGCCGGCTCTGCTGGGCGGGCGCACGGACATGATGCTGGCCAACCTCGTGGACTTCTACACCCGCCAGACGCTGGACTGGCCCGCCGCCTCCGCCATCGCCGTGATCCTGCTGGTCATCACCGGCGCCATCGTCGCCTTGCTCACCCGCGTGCGGGGCGGGCAGGCGGAAGTGCTGTGAGGGCGCCATGAACGAACTGGTCGACCGCACCACGCGCTTCTGGCGGGCCACCGGGGGCTTTGTCGCCTGGGCCGGCTATCTCTTCCTGCTGATGCCGACGCTCATCATCATCCCGGTGTCGCTCAACGGCTCGCAGAACCTCACCTTCCCGCCCGAACGGCTCTCGCTGGCTTTGTTCGCGCAATTCTTCGCCGATCCCTCCTGGTGGGGCGCGGCATTGCAGAGCTTGAAGATCGCGGTGGCCTCCACCCTCCTCACCCTCGCTTTGGCGGTGCCCGCCGCCTATGCGCTGGTGCGGGGCGACTTCTTCGGCCGACGGGCGCTGAACCTCTTCCTCATGAGCCCCATCCTGGTGCCGGTGGTGGTGCTGGGCTTGGGCTTCTATTTGAACTTCAACACCTTCCGCATCGGCGGCACGGATCTGGCCTTGGTGCTCGCCCACACCATCCTGATCGCCCCCTTCGTGGTGGTGTCGGTGAGCGCGGGCCTGCGCCAGATCGATCCGGCGCTGGAGAGCGTCGCCATCATCATGGGCGCCTCCCGGGCCCGGGTCTTCTTCCAGGTGGTGGTGCCGCAGATCAAGGATTCCCTGGTGGTGGGGGCGCTGCTGGCCTTCCTCATCTCCTTCGACGAAGTGGTGGCGTCCTATTTCGTCGCCGGCCCCGCAACAACGACGCTGCCGGTGAAGATGTACAGCGCCCTGCGCTGGGAAATCTCCCCCGTCATCGCCGCCGTGTCCGCCATGCTGACCGTGCTCTCGCTCGTCTTCAGCATCGCCCTGATAGCCCTGCGCAAGTCTCCCCGAGGTCACTGATGTCCAAGGTTGAAGTCCTGTCCGCGCCCGTGCGCCCCGTCGCCGAGCGGCGCGCCGCCATCGAGGCGGAGCCCCTGCCGGACAATATCGCCGCCCTCATCGAGATGGTCGCCGCCGACGTGCCGGACCAGCTGGCCTGGCACTTCTTCGAGAGCGACGAGCGCGCCACTTACGGGGAAATGAAGGCCGCCGTCCATGCGCTCGCCCACGGCTTCGCCCGCCATGGCGTGCGCAAGGGCACGCGGGTGGCGGTGATGCTGCCCAATATCTCCGCCTTCCCGCTCACCTGGCTGGCGCTGGGCGTCATGGGCGCGGTGATGGTGCCGGTGAACGTGAATTATCGCGAGCGCGAATTGGCCTATGTGGTCAATGACAGCGAGGCGGAATTCCTGGTGCTGCACGAGAGCGTGCGCCCCATCTTTGAGGCCGCCCGCGCTGAAGGGGCCATCACCGTGCCGGCGGAACGGGCCTTCCTGGTGGATGGCATGGCGGCGGGTCATCCGTCCTGGGAGGCCTGCCGAGTGGAGGGGGCCGGGCCCTATGTGCCCGCCGAGCCCGTCGGGCACGATGATCTTCTGAACATCCAATACACGTCCGGCACCACCGGCTATCCCAAGGGGTGCCTGCTGGCGCAGGATTATTGGCTGGTGGCCGGCAAGGTGAATGCCACCCGCGACGGGCGCGTCTATCGGCGGATCCTGGCCTCCACGCCCTTTTTCTACATGGACCCCCAGTGGCTGCTGCTGATGACCTTCTATCAGCGCGGCACGCTCTATGTGGCGGCCAAGCAAAGCGCCTCGCGCTTCATGTCCTGGGTGCGGGCCTACAATATCAATTTCTGCCTGCTCCCCTTCCTCGCCTTCAAGCAGCCGCCCCATCCCGATGATGGCCGCAACGCCATCGTCCGCGCCAATGTCTATGGCTTGCCGAAAGCCATGCATGCGGCGGTGGAGGAGCGCTTCAACCTGGTGGCGCGGGAAGCCTTCGGCATGACGGAGCTGGGGCCCACCCTCTTCATGCCCATCGAGGCCACCGACATGGTGGGCTCGGGCGCCTGCGGCCAGCCCGGCCCCTTCCGCGAATGCAAGGTGGTGGACGCCGAGGGCCGGCCGGTGAAGCCGGGCGAGGACGGGGAAATGGTGGTGCGCGGCAAGGGCATCTTCCGCGGCTATTACAAGCGCCCGGATGCGACACGCGAGGCCTTCCTGGACGGCTGGTTCCGCACCGGCGACGTGTTCCGGGTGGATGAGCGCGGCTATTTCACCATCGTGGGCCGCACCAAGGACATGATCCGCCGCTCCGCCGAGAACATCGCCGCCCGCGAGGTGGAAGGGGTGCTGCAAGCCTCCGGCGTGGTGATGGAGGCGGCCGTCGTCGGCGTGCCCGACGAGACCCGCGGCGAGGAGATCAAGGCCTATCTGGTGCTGGAGGAAGGCGAGGCGCCGGACGCGGCGACGCTGGAGGCCGTCATCGCCCATTGCCAGCGCAACCTTGCCCCCTTCAAGGTGCCGCGCTTCTACGAGTTCCGTACCGCCCTGCCCAAGACGCCCTCGCTGAAGGTGGCCAAGCACGTGCTCAAAGCCGAGCAGGCGGACCTGCGGGTCAATTCCTATGACCGGGTGACCGCCGGCTGGCACCTGAAGGACTCAGCCCGGAAGGACACCGCAAATGCGTGATGCCCGCTACGACGTCATCATCATCGGCGCCGGCCATAACGGCCTCGTCTGCGGCGCCTATCTCGCCCGCGCCGGGCAGAAGGTGCTGGTGCTGGAGCGCCGGCCCCTCATCGGCGGCGCCTGCGTCACCGAGGAGGTGTGGCCCGGCTACAAGGTCTCCACCGCCTCCTATGTGATGGCGCTCCTCCAGCCCAAGGTGATCCTGGACCTGGAGCTGGCGCGCTATGGCTATGAGATCCTCAAGCCCCCGCCCATGTTCCAGCCCTTCCCGGACGGGCGCTCGCTCACCTTCTTCGACGAGGAGGACCGCACCTGCGCGGAGATCGCCAAATTCTCCAAGAAGGATGCGGCCGCCTATCCCGAATATCGGCGCTATATGCGGCGCCTTGCGCCCATCATGCGCGAGATCATCTGGGACACGCCCTTCAACGTGTCCTCCAACCCGCGCGACCTGCTCTCCGCCGCCCGCTTCCTGTGGGGCAAGCGCGGCTATGTGGGGGATTTCTACCAGCTCTATGACCTGCTGACGCTGAGCGCCCATGATGTGCTCAGCCACTGGTTCGAGAACGACGCCATCCGCGCGGCGCTGGGCTTCTACGCCACCGGCGGCGGCGGCAGCGCGAGCCTGCGCTCCCCCGGCACCGGCTATGTGCTGCTACGCCCCCTGGTGCGCGACCATGAGACGGCGGCGGGCGGCTGGGGCTTCGTGCGCGGCGGCATGGGCGCCATCAGCGGCGCCATCGCGGCCTCCGGCAAGGCCCATGGCATGGAGGTGCGCACCGATGCGGAGGTGGCCTCCATCCTGGTGGAGAATGGCCGCGCCGCCGGCGTGGTGCTCGCTTCCGGCGAGACGCTGCGGGCGGGGCGCGTCGCCGCCAATGCCAGCGCCCGCACCACCTTCACGCGGCTTCTGGATGCCCGTCATGTGCCGGCGGAGGTGACGCAATCGGTGCAGAATCTGCGCGCGCGGGGCTCGGTCTACAAGGTGCATCTGGCGCTGGACGCCCTGCCCCGCTTCAGCGCGTTCGATCCCGCCGCCGCCGGCTTCCCTTATCCCGCCCAGGTGCGCATCGGCCCGAGCGTGGATTATCTGGAGCAGAGCTTCGATCCCGCCAAATATGGCGACTATGCCCCCCATCCCTTCATGGTGGCCATGACGCCCACCGTGCTGGACGAGACACTGGCCCCGCCCGGTCAGCACTTCATGAGCATCATGGCGGGCCATGCGCCCTATGACCTGAAGGGCGGCTGGACCGACGCCGCCCGCGCGGCCATCGGGGACGCGGTGGTGGACACGCTGGAAACCTACGCCCCCGGCTTCAAGGCCCTCGTCCGCGAGCGCCACATCTATTCCCCGGCGGACCTGGAGCGCGTGTTCGACCTGCCGGGCGGCCATGTGCACCATGCGGAAATCAGCGCCGACCAGATGTTCATGCGCCGCCCGGCGCCGGGCTATGCGGATTATCGCACGCCGGTGCCCGGCCTCTATCTGTGCGGCGCCTCGGTGCATCCCGGCGGCGGGGTGACCGGTGTGCCCGGCCACAATGCCGCCCGCGAGATCCTGCGCGATGCCAAACGTCGTTGATCGCGTCGTTGAGCCCCTTGCGATCGCCCGCCGCCTTTGCGGCCCGGCTTGCCGTTTTCAGGAGTTTCCCCGGTGTCGATGATCGAGATTGAACGGCTGACCAAGAGCTATGGCGACTTCCTCGCGGTCGCCGAGTTCAACCTCACCGTGGCAAAGGGCGAGTTTGTCAGCCTGCTGGGCCCGAGCGGATCGGGCAAGACGACGCTGCTCAACCTCATCGCCGGCATGACGCGGCCCTCCTCCGGCACCATCCGCATCGATGGCGTGGATGTCACCAATCTGCCGCCCAGCAAGCGCGACCTCGGCATGGTCTTCCAGAACTACGCCCTCATGCCCCACATGAGCGTGTTCGAGAACATCGCCTTTCCGCTGCGCGTGCGCCGGGTGCCCAAGGCCGAGATCAAGCGGCGGGTGGCGGAGGCGCTGGACCTCATTCGCATGCCCCATGTGGCCGCGCGCATGCCGCGTGAATTGTCGGGCGGCCAGCAGCAGCGCATCTCGCTCGCCCGCTGCATGGTCTATCGCCCCGCTCTGATCCTCATGGACGAGCCGCTCGGCGCCCTCGACAAGAAGCTGCGCGAGGAGATGCAGATCGAGATCAGCCGGCTGCACCGGGAATCCGGCATCACCATGCTGTGCGTCACCCACGACCAGGAGGAAGCGCTCTCCATGTCCGATCGCATCGTGCTGATGCGGGAGGGGCGGTGCGTGCAGGTGGGCACGGCGGACGAGCTTTACTTCAACCCCGCCTCTTCCTATGTGGCTGATTTCATCGGCCATTCCAACCAATTGCCCTGCACCGTGGCGGGCGAGGCGGCCGAGCGGCTGGTGATCGCGCTCGGCAACGGGTCCTCCCGCCAGGTGCCGCGCCCGGCCTTCGCCGCGACGCAGGGATGTGCCGCCATGCTCCATGTGCGCCCGGAGAGCGCCAACATCGCCGCCGCGCCGGACGAGACCCACGCGCTGAAGGGCGTGCTGGAGACCTCCATGGTGGTGGGCAGCTGCATCAAGCATGTGGTGCGGCTGGAGAATGGCGACACCTTCCTGGTGCAGGAGCTGAACCACCGCCTGCGCACCCGGCCGGTGCTGGGCTCCACCGTCTTTGTGGGCTGGCCGGCGGATGCCGCCCAACTCCTGCCCGTCGACTGATCCCGGGAGGCCGCCATGCTCATCGATTTTTCGAGCCGCCCGCCGCTGCCGCAATTCCAGAAGACGGCCGGACACCTCGCCAATTATCGCCGCGTCTACAAATCCAGCGAGACCGCCAGCGCCGCCGAGATCGGCCCCGACGCCTTCGCCGATTATCTGGCCTCCTATGACGGCGTGGACGCCCGCCACATCGTCATCAAGGCGCGGGATCTCACCACCACCTTCGGCTTCAAGATCGCCAATGAGGACGTAGCTGAGTTCTGTGCCGGACAGGGCGGCCGCTTCATCGGCTTTGCCGGGGTGGACCCGCACAAGGGTCCGGCGGCGGTGGACGAGTTGCGCCATGCGGTGCGCGACCTCGGCCTGAAGGGCCTCAACCTGCAATGCTTCGAACTGCGCCTGAAGCCCAACGACCCGCTGCTGTTCCCGCTCTATGAGGCGTGCCTGGAGCTCAATATCCCCGTCAACATCCATTGCGGCATCAACTTTTCCACCGCCAGCCTCCTGGATTATGGCCGCCCCGCGTATCTCGACGAAGTGGCCGGCACCTTCCCGGACCTGCGCATCTGCGCCTCCCCGCCCGGCTGGCCCTGGGTGCAGGAACTGATCGCGGTGGCCTGGCGGCACAAGAACCTGAATATCGGCATCGTCTCGGTGCGCCCGAGCCTCCTGGAGCGCCCCCATGCGGGCTATGAGGCGCTCCTCGTCTATGGCGCCAAGGTGCTGAAAGACCAGATCATCTTCGGCACCGGCTTTCCCATGCTGCCGGTGGCCCGCACGGTGGCAGAGCTTGACGCGCTCCCCATTCCCGACCATGTGCGCGCCCGATGGAAATACCACAACGCCGCCGCCTTCCTGGGGCTGTGAGCGACACCGCCGCCATGGCTCGACACCCGGAAGGCGCAAGGCTACCCTCAAGGCTACTACCTTCGCCGCAAAGCGGGATTTCCGCGCACCCGCTGGCGCCGCGCGGGGGGAGCCAGCCCGGTTTCGCCATGAACATCCGTCACCTGCTGATCGTCGATTTGGTGATGGACCTCGGCTCCGTGAGCGCGGCGGCCCGGCGGCTGCGGGTGTCGCAGCCCTCCATCACCAAGACCGTGCACCTGGCGGAGCAGGAACTGGGCATCCCGCTGTTCCGCCGCGTGGGCGGGCGCCTCCAGCCCACGCCTGAGGCCCAGCTTCTCCTGCCGGAGGTCAAGCGCCTGGCGGGCTTCGTGGAAAACCTGCGGGATCTGGCCGACCAGATCCGCGACGGCCGGTCCGGGCGCATCCGGCTGGCCACCTCCTCCTCCATCGCCAATTCCATCGTGCCCGACGCGGTCGCCCTGTTGCGCAAGGACTGGCCGAGCCTGTCCGTGGACGTGATGGCCTATGCCACCAAGGATGCCATCGAGCAGGTGAGCCGCAACGAGGCGGACTTGGCCATCGCAGATGTGGCGGTGCGCGATCCCGGCCTTGAGGCTTCGGTTCTGTGCGAGGCGGACATGGTGTGCGTGCTGCCCCGCGACCATCCCCTGGCCGGCGCCGCCCACTTGAGCGCGAAGGCGCTGGCGGGCGAGTCCATCATCACCTTTTCCGATACCACGACCCTCGGGCGGGCGGTGCGCAGCGCCTTTCACGAGACCCATCCGCGCTTCCAGATCGCCAGCACGGTGAACCAGTCCACCGCCGCCTGCGCCATGGTGGCGCGGGGGCTGGGGGTGGCCATCATCGATCCCTTCCCGGTGCTGGCGGGGGCCTATGGCGCGCTCGCCATGGTGCGCTTCGTGCCGGAACTGGCCATCCGACCCGTCCTGGTGAACCGGCGGGACCTGCCCCAGTCGCAGCTGGCGCTGGCCTTCCAGAGCGCCATCCGCACCGCCATCTCCCAGATCGCCGCCCGCTCGGACGTGCTGCGCGACGTGGCGGGGTAGGTCATGCCGCCGGGGCGCCCGGCAGCTTCTGGCCGGCATCCACCAGCGCCCGCGCCAGTTCCGCCCGGCGGAAGGGCTTGTTGAGGCGCACGAGGTTCTCTGCCACGCGCGGATCATCCGCATAGCCGGTCACCAGCACCACCGGCAGGCCCGCCGCCTTCACCGCGTCGGAATGGGCCAGCTCTGCCCCGGTCATTCCGGACATGAGATGATCGGTGACCAGAAGCGTGGGCTTCAGCCCCTGCGCCAGGAGATGCAGCGCCTGCTCGGCGGAGGCGACCGCCGCTACCTGATAGCCGAGATCATTGAGCATCTCGGCGGTGGAGATGCGCACCAATTGCTCGTCCTCCACCAGCAGGATGGTGCCCCGCCCCGCCGTCACATCGCCATCGTGGGGCCGGGCCGGCTCGCTGGCGGGTTCTCGCGCCACCGGCAGCCAGAGATCGGCGCGGGTGCCGAGCCCCAGCCTGCTCTGCAAGGTCAGCCCGCCACCGAGCTGGGCGGCGAGCCCGTGAACCATGGACAGGCCGAGGCCCGTGCCCTTGCCGATGCCCTTGGTGCTGAAAAAGGGCTCCACCGCGCGGGCCAACGTCTCCGCATCCATTCCGGTGCCGGTGTCGGCCACCGAGAGGCGCAAATAGCGGCCCGGCGGCAGCTTGGCGGCATGGTCGGCGCCGACCTCCTCCTCCTGCGCGGAAATGTGCAGTTCGCCGCCATCGGGCATGGCGTCCCGCGCGTTGACCGCCAGATTGAGAATGGCCATTTCCACCTGGTTGGCGTCGGCGTGGGCGGGCGGCAAGGTGTCGGGCGCCTGCGCGGTCACCTTGATGCGGGGACCGGAGGTGGAGGCCACCAGCTCCCCCATGCCCTTCACCAGGGCCGCCAGATCCACCGAAGTGGGCTGGAGCGGCTGGCGGCGGGCGAAGGCGAGCAGGCGCTGCACCAGGGTTTTTGCCCGCTCGGCGGCCTGGAGCGCGCCCTCGATGAGCGGCTTGGTGCGCGCGTCGCCCACATTGCGGCGCTGGAGCAGGTCGAGGGAGCCGATGATGGGGGTGAGCAGATTGTTGAAGTCATGGGCCACGCCACCGGTGAGCTGGCCCATGGCCTCCAGCTTCTGCGACTGGCGCAGGGCCTCCTGGGCGCGCACCAGTTCGGCAGTGCGTTCCATGATGCGCTGCTCCAGCGTCTCGTTGAGGCGCTTCAAGCCTTCCTCGGCGAGCTTGCGCTCGTGCGTGTCCTCGGTGGTGCCGTACCATTTGACGATGGCGCCGCTCTCGTCGCGGCGGGGAAAGGCACGCGAGCGCGCCCAGCGCACTTCGCCCGTCTTGCGCAGGATGCGCAGCTCCACGTCGAAGGGCTCCCCGGTTTCCACCGCCTTGCGCCAGGCGGCAAGGCACCGGGCGCGATCCTCCTCGTGGATACCGTGCGTCCAGCTTTCGCAGAGCCCACTGGTCCCGGTCCAGGCGGACCAGCGCTCGGCCACGCGGTCGAACTGGCCGTCGGGGGTGGCGGTCCAGGCCACCTGGGGGTTCAGCTCGACGGCGAAACGGTAATGGGCCTCGCTCTCCTTCAGCGCCTCGTCATTGAGCCGGCGCTGGGTGATGTCGTTGAACAGCACGGCCACGCGCCGTTCTTCCGGCCGCCCCACCCGATAGGCGAAGACATCGAACCAGCGGCCGTCCAGGGCACTGGCCTTCTGCTCGAAGCGGCGCGGCTCGCCGGTGCGCGCCACCTCGCCATAGACCTCGAACCAGTGCGGCTCGTGGGCCGGCGCCAGCTCCCGCATGCGCCGCCCCACCGCGTCGCGCAGGCCCGTCTGACGCTCGAAGGCGGGATTGACCTCCAGGAACAGATAATCACAGGCCCGGCCCTTGTGTTCGAACTCCACCTCGAAGATGCAGAAGCCGGATTCGATGGAATTGAACAGGCTGCGATAACGCTCCTCGCTCAGCGCAAGCGCAGTGGCCGCCTCGCGGGCGGCGCGGCGGTCGCGCGCTTCCCGCAGCGCCCGCTCCACCACCATGGGCACGCGGGCAAGGTCGCGCTTGGTCACATAGTCGGTGGCGCCGGCCCGCATGGCCTCGGTGGCCCGCTCCTCGCCCAGCACCCCGGAAATGAAGATAAACGGCGTCTGCGGCTGGATTTGCCGGGCGATGGACAGCGCGTCGAGGCCGAGGAAATCGGGAATGGAATAGTCGGACAGGACGAGGTCATAGGTCCGGCGCGCCAGCGCCGCCTCGTAATCGGGGCGGATGCTCACAAGGGACACCTCGGGCGCGCCGTCCACCTTGCGCAATTGGTGGGAGATGAGCTCGGCATCGACGGGGCTGTCCTCAAGCAGGAGGAACTGGAGCGGGGTCGCCATTGCCGTCAGATGTCTCCGGGTGGGGGCTCGTTCAGGACCGCCCAGAACACGCCGAGATCCCGAATGGCCTTGAAGAAGGCGGTAAATTCCACGGGCTTGACCACGAAGGAATTGACGCCGAACTGATAGGAACGAACGATGTCGCTCTCCTCGCGGGAGGAGGTCAGCATCACGATGGGAATGGCGCGCAGGCGCGGATGGCGCTTCACGCGCTCCAGCACCTCCAGCCCGTCCACCTTGGGCAGCTTCAGGTCGAGCAGCACCACGGCCGGATGACCGGTATCGCGGTCGGCATGCTTGCCCTGCGAGAAGATGAAGTCGAGGGCTTCAACCCCGTCGCGGGCGACGATGATGTCGTTCGCCAGCTTGGTCTTCTTGAGGGCGGCCAGGGTGAGTTCCACGTCCGCCGGATTGTCCTCCACCAGGAGGATGGGCCTAAGCGTCGCCACGTCCTTTTCCTTTCGCGTTTGCGGGCAGGGAGAAGCTGAAGGTCGCGCCCTGTCCCACGGCGCCCTTGGCCTCCACGCTTCCCCCATGACGGTCGACGATGCGCTTGGTCAGCGCGAGGCCGATGCCCGTCCCCTCGAACTCCTCCGGCCGGTGCAGGCGCTGGAACACCTGGAACAGCTTGCCGCCATAGGCCATGTCGAAGCCGATGCCGTTGTCGGCGACGGAGTAGACCACCCGGTCGCCCGCCAACCGGCCCTCCACGCGGATGCGCGCGGGATCGCGGCCGCGGGTGTATTTCACCGCATTCTCAACGAGGTTGAACAAGGCCTGGCGCACCAGGGAGGGATCGCCCCAGCACGGCGGCAAGTCGCCCACCTGCCATTCGATCACCCGCCCGGTCTCGGTGGCGTCCAGGCTGTGGCGCACCTCCTCCATCACCTTGGCCATGTCGATGCGCGAGGTCTTCAGGCTGGCGCGGCCGAGCTGCGAGAAGTGAAGCAGATCATCCACCAATTGCCCGGCCGAGAGCGCGGCGCGGGAAATGCCTTCCAGATAATGGTGGGAGAGCGGCTTCAAGCCCGGCTCCTCCTCCGCCAGCAATTGGGCATAGCCGGCGATGTGGCGGAAGGGTGCGCGCAAGTCGTGGGAGATGGAATAGGAGAAGGCCTCCAGCTCCTTGTTGGAGCGCTGCAATTCCTCGGACAATTGCGCCCGTTCCTCCGCCCGCTGGAGCACGAAATTGACCACGGCCACGCGAAAATCCGCCGCCGACAGCAATTCGGCCTCCCGCCAGGGGGCGGAGCGATGGCGCACCTGTTCCTTCCAGCTCTCGAACGAGCGGCGGGGATGAAGGCGGCCGGCTGCATCCTGTAGCTTGGCCGCGCCGGGATCGCCGCCCCAGGTGACCGTGCGGACGACTTCCGGCCGGAACCAGATGATGAAGCTGGCATGGAGGCGGGAAATGGGAACGGCCAGGATGCCGCTCGCCACATCCGCCATGTCGAGGCCCTGCGGCCAGTGGCGGGAGAGGCAGTCGGTGGCGAAGGCCTGCTCGATGTTCTGTGTCCGCAGCCATTCCGCCAGTTCCGCCACCCGCTCGGTGGGCGGGGTGGCGCCGGCGGTCAGCAGGGTGCCCTCGGTGAGCACCGCCGCGCCCTGGGCGTTGACGATCTCCAGCCATTGGGCCGCCCGCTCCACCAGCCCCGCCTGGAAGGCGGGCGCGCGGGCGAGATGGGCGACCAGTTCCGTCTCCACCTGGTGGAGGCGCAGGCGCTCGGTGATCTCGCCGCCGCGCTCGCGGGCGTCGATCTGCTGGGCCACCATGCGGCCGAGAAAGTCGCACGCCGCGCGCACCTGCGCGCCCACCCGGCGCTCCTGCCCGTGATGGCAGGAGATGAGGCCCCACAGCTTGCCGGCGACCATGAGGGAAATGGACATGGACGCCGTCGTGCCCATGTTGCGCATATATTCCAAGTGCACCGGAGACACGCTGCGCAGGGCGCAAAAGCTCAGGTCCAGCGGCGCCCCGTCCAGCGGGCTCAGGTCCGGCACCAGCGGCACCGGCTCATAATCGCAGGTGGGAATGAGGCGCAGCCGGTTGAGGCGATAAAGCGCGCGCGCCTGGGCCGGGATGTCCGATGCGGGAAAGCGCAGGTCGAGATAGGAGGGCAACGTGCCATCGCCATCCTCGGCAATGACGGTGCCGTTCCAATCCCCGTCGAAGCGATAGATCATGACCCGGTTGAAGCCGGTGAGCCGCCGCACCCGCCCCGCCACCGCCCGCGCGAGGCTCAGCGTATCCGGCAGGGCCTCGCTCTCTTCCAGAAAATCGCGCAGGAGCGGGTAGAAGCTCTCAGCCGTCTCGCCGAGGTCGGGCGCGGGCTCGAACTCCACCACCAGCCCTTGGGCCGTGCGATGGGCGGAGACCTCGAACATGCGCCCAGCCAGGGCGTGGGCCCTCAGATAGAAGCCTTCCCCGCCAGCGGCCCAGCGGGCGATGTCGTCCACGAAAGCGCCGCCGCCGAACGGCAGGTCGCAAAGGCGGGGGGTCGCGTCGGGGGCCACCGGAAAGCCCAGCACATAAGCCGCATTGGCGCTCGCCTGCACCACCGCCAGGTCAGCGGGGCGCAGGACCAGCAGGGCACCATGGGGCTGCACGCCGCCGGGGATGCGGATGGGCTCCTGGGCGCAGGCCTCCAGAAGGTCGGGACGGGATGCCTCCCTCATGACACGGGGTCCAGGCAGGGCGGCGGGGTGGCGGACAGGGATGCGGGCGCGGCGGGAAGGATCCGCGCGGCCGCCTCCAGATAGGCCCCGAAGGCGCGGTGTGCGGCGCCCACCAGGCGGGCGAGGTCCACCGCCTGCGCCTCCCGCTCCGCCAGCGCGGCGAGGAGGCCGCCCCACAGGCGCGCGCCCGCGCCATGCGCGAGGAAGGCCACGGCCGCGCGCGTCGGCGCCGCCGAGGGGAGCTGGCGCAGCAGCATGGCATGGCCGAGTCGCGAGCCTTCCAGCACATAAAGGGCGCCCAGCATCTCGTCGGTGCCCAGCAGGGGCCCGACAGCGACCGGGGCGGGCCGCGACAGACCGAGGACGCGGAGGTCCGCATCAACGGAGTGCCGGCGCACCCGGCTCGGCCAATCGTCCAGGAGGGCGGCGACGCCGGCCAGCTCCAGCCGCTGCTCAAGGGGGTGCAGCGCCGCCGCATGGATCTGCAGGAACCGGCCATAATCGGAGGCGTCCGCGAGGTTCAAGGCGGAAAGGGCGCCGTCGAGCCGGGCGTGGTGGCCTTCCGTCTCTTGCTTCAGAATGCCTCTGAGGGTCATATCCAGGTCCGTGAAGGCGCCGGACACGGGGGCCGGCGCGGGAAGGGGGTAAGGGCAAAGGCCCTCGGGACCCCTCAACGCGACCTGCCTCATATTGTTCCGCTTCCGCCTGCCCCGCCGGCCCTATCCGGCGGGATCTGGCGGGCCGACGGCGGGGCGGCGCCGCGCCTTCTTCGCAGCGGTGGAGGCGGCTGCACGGGGCGGCGCCATGGCGGCGCGGATGGCCGCGGCCAGGGCCAGGCACAGCCGCCGGCTGGGCCGGTCCTGACGCTCCAGAAGCACCACGCGGCGGCTCATCTGCGGTTCGCCGAACGGCAGGCACGTCAGGGCCGCGTCCGCCAGCACGGCGTCGGGCAAGGGCAGGACGGCCACGCCGAGGCCGCGCTCGACCATGCGCAGGATGACCTCCTGGCTGTCGAGCACCATCTCCTCGCGCACCTTCAGCCCCAGCCGCCGCAATTCCCGCGCGATCATGCGCCCCGCCCAGGCCCGGGCATCGAAGCGGATGAACGGCATCTCGGCCAGGAGCCGCGCCCCGTCCGCCGCGCCAAGGCCGGGCGGTGCGATGATCCAGAAGCGATCGGCATAAAGCTCGGTCCAGGACAGATCGGGCGGGTGGGGTCGCACCGGCTCGGTGGTGACGGCGGCATCCAGTTCCCCGTTGGCCACCCGCGCCGCCAGTTCCACCGACATGCCCGCCCCCACATGGACCCGCAGGCGCGGATGGGCCCGGCGCAGGTCCGCCAGGGCGCCGGGCATGGGCCCGGAAAGGGCGGTCTGGATCGCCCCCACCTTCAGCCGGCCGGTGAGGGAGCGCTCGTCGCTGAGTGCCTCGGGAATGCGATCATAAAGCGCCAGCACCTCCTCGGCGCGCGCCAGCACGATGCGGCCGGCCTCGGTGAGGACGGGAAGGCGGCGGGAGCGGTCGAACAGCTGGACCCCGAACTCCTCCTCCAGGCCCCGCACCTGAAGGCTGATGGCCGACTGGGTGAGCCCCACCGCCTCCCCCGCCCGGGCAAAGGAGCCGTGATGAGCAATGGCCTTCAGGCTGCGCAGCGCGCGAAGCGACATGGGGATCTCCGGTGGCCGGATGCCCTCCGCGGGGGCAGGCCGTGGCCACCCATGACTATATCTCGTCGGTGGGACGAGAATTATGAATTTTTCGCGCGCCCAGCCGCGCCCTAATGTGCCCTTCCCTCCGTTCCGGCGCCCCTGTCATGACCTGCACGTCACCGCCCTCCCGCTCGCGCGCTTCGGCCGTTGCGGCGCGCCGCTCAGGCGCGCCGGCGATGCTGGAGGGCCGGCCATGACGGGCGCCGTCCTGCTGGCGCTGGCGCCGGTGGTGCTGCTCATCGCCCTCGGGCTGTTCCTGAAGCAGCGCAAATTCCTGGCCGAGGGCTTCTGGCCGCAGGCCGAGCGGCTCGGCTATTTCGTGCTGCTGCCGGCGCTGTTCTTCCACGGCCTTGCCACCGCCACGCTCGACCAGTTGCCGGTCTGGGAATTGGTGACGACGCTCGTCGCCTCCACCTTGCTGGTGGCCGGCCTGGTGGTGGCCGCGCGGCCGTTGCTGGGTGTGGATGGACCGGCCTTCACCTCGGTGTTCCAGGGCAGCGTGCGGTTCAACAATTATGTGGGCGTCACGCTGGCGGCGGGCCTGTTCGGCGCCAAGGGCATTGCGCTCGCGGCCATCTGCAACGCGGCCATCGTGCCCACCGTCAATGTGCTGTGCGTGCTCGTCTTCGCCCGCCACGGCGCGGCGCGGCTGACGGCGCGCGGCGTGGCGCGGCAGCTCGCCACCAATCCGCTGGTGCTGGCGTGCCTCGGCGGCATCGGGCTCCAGGTGCTGGGCCTGCATGTGCCGCCCGGCATCGAGCCGGCGTTGAAGGCGCTGGGGGCGGCCTCGCTGCCCATTGGCCTGTTGTGCGTGGGCGCGGCGCTGGATTTCTCCACCGCCCGCCAATGGGTGGGGCCGGTGGTCTCCTCCTCCACGGTGAAGTTCCTGGTGATGCCGTTGGCCACCTTGCTGCTGGCCGTGCCCTTCGGCCTGACCGGCCCGGCGCTCACCACCGCCCTCCTGTTCCAGGTGCTGCCCACCGCCTCCTCCGCCTATATCATGGCCCGGCAATTGGGCGGCGATGCCCCGCTTATGGCCGGCATCACCGCCGCGCAGACGGTGGGCGCGGCCGCGGTCATTCCCCTGGTGCTGACGGTGCTGGCCGGCTGGATCGGCGCCTGAAGCGGCTCTCTCTCAGGCGGGCGAACCGGCCGGAGCGCCGGCCAGGCGGGCGGAAATGTCCTGCGCCGCCTCCCGGATGCGGGGGACAATGCCCGCCCGCGCCTCGGCCGACAGCCAGACGCCGACAAAGGCGGTGCTGATTCCGGCGATGGCCTCCCCCCGGCCGTTGCGCACCGCCACCCCGACACCGCTCACCCCCGGCGTGAACAGGTCGTCATGCTCGGCGAACCCGAGCCGGCGCGTGCGCTCCACCGCCGCGAGAAAGGCAGCCTCGTCGAAATCGGGGCGCTGGTGATAGCGCGCGCGGTTGGCGGCGATGAACTCCTGCATCTCCGCCTCAGGCAGAGCCGCGAGCAGGGCCATGGACCCGGCGCCGATGCCCAGCGGCTCGCGGCTGCCCACCTGGAGCACCAGGGTCTGGATGCGCCGGCCGCTCTCCTCGCGGGCGATGCAGACCGAATCCGGCCCCGCGCGCACCACCAGATAGACGGGCTGGGCGATGGCCAGGGCAAGCCGCGCCATGGCCGCCCCCGCCACGGTTTCCAGCGGATGGCAGGCCGCGGCGCCCGCGCCCAGCGCCAGCAATTCCAGCCCCAGCCGGAAGGCCTGGCCCTCGCCGGAGCGGGTCACCCAGCCGGCGCTCTCCAGCATGGCCAGCACCCGATGCACGGTGGGGCGCGGCAGGCCGGTGGCGCGGATCAGGTCCCGCAAGGCGGCCCCCTCCATCCCCGCCTGGGCAATGGCCCGCAACAGCAGCTGCGCCCGCGCGAAACTGCCGGCCGCCGCCATGCTTTCCCCGCTCATGCCCAACCTTCCGTCCGATAATTGGACGCCGTTTCTGCCACGCCTGGTGGTGATTGTCGACGGCAAACGGCTCTTGCTGCGGATGAATTTAATATGTTAAGCACATGCACACAGTCGGGACAGACTGTCTTTGTCCAATAAACGGACGACATGCGAGAGGCGCCGCCGCCCATGGGGTGGAAGGACGTTTCCGAAAGGGAGGACGCCATGGTCGACACACGCCCCGCCTCGCGCGGCCGCGCAGGCCTTTGCATGGACATCACCCGCGCGCCCATCTGCCGCCGTGCCCTGTTGCGCGGCGGAGCCGGGCTTCTCGCCGCCGGGCTTCTGGCCTCTGGCCTCGTCGCGGCGACACCCGCCTTTTCCCAGACCTATCCCACCCGCCCCGTGACCCTGGTGGTGCCCTATGCCCCCGGCGGCGCCAGCGATGCGCTCGGGCGCCTGGTGGCCAAATGGCTGCAGGACAAGCTCGGCCAGCCCTTCGTGGTGGAAAACCGCCCGGGCGCAGGCTCGGCGGTGGGCGCCGATTTCGTGGCGCGGGCGACGCCGGACGGCTACACGCTCCTGCTGGCCACCAGCACCACGCTGGCCATCAATCCGGCGCTCTACAAGAAGCTGCCCTATGACCCGGTGGCCGCCTTCACGCCGGTGGGCCTGGTGGCCAACGTGCCCTTCGTGCTGGTGGCCAATCCCGCCCTTGGCGTGAAGACGGTGAGGGAGCTGGTCGCCCTGGCCAAGGCCAAGCCCGGCAGCCTCACCTATGGCTCCGCCGGCAACGGCTCGCCCCAGCACCTGTTCATGGAATTGCTGAAGGCCAGCACCGGGATCGACATCATCCATGTGCCCTACAAGGGCAGCGCGCCGGCCATGAACGATCTGGTGGGCGGGCAGACCTCCCTCATGGTGTCGGACCTTGCCCCCGCGCTCGGCCAGATCCAGGCGGGCAAGATCATCCCGCTGGGCGTCACCACGGCCCAGCGCCTGCCCGGCCTGCCGGACGTGCCGACCTTGGCGGAGGCGGGCATCGCCGGCTACGAGGCCTCCGCCTGGCAAGGCATTGTCGGCCCCGCCGGGCTTCCGCCCGAAGTGGTCTCAACCTTGAGCACCCAGTTGCGCGCCTTCGTGGCGGACCCGGCGACGGCCGAGGCCTTCGCGCGGGTGGGCCTCCAGCCCGTCTCCGACACGCCGACGGAGTTCGCGGCCTACATCCGCGATGAAATCGCCAAATGGGGGCCAGTGGTGCGCGCCAGCGGCGCCACGGCGGACTGACGCCTCCCGCCCACCCGCCTTCCCGTGGTGCGGCCGTGCTCCGGCGCGGCCCCCTTCCGCATGCGCTGCCGACAGAGACCACGCCATGACCACCCCCTCGACCACTCCGTCCCGCCCCCTCGCGCCCTCCGTGCTCGTCGTCGGCGCCGGCCCCGTCGGCCTCACCCTCGCCCTCGACCTCGCCGCGCGGGGCATTGCGGTCACGGTGGTGGAAGTGCGCGCCGCCGGCGAGCCGCCGAACGTGAAGTGCAACCACGTCTCGGCGCGCTCCATGGAAATCTTCCGTCGCCTCGGCATCGCCAGCGCTCTGCGCAATGCCGGGCTGCCGGAGGACTATGCCAATGACGTATCCTACCGCACCGCCACGGTAGGCGCGGAGATCACCCGCATCCCCATCCCCTGCCGGCGGGACCGCTACACCTCAAAGGAGGGACCGGACACCTGGTGGCCCACCCCCGAGCCGCCCCACCGCATCAACCAGATTTACCTCGAACCCATCCTGTTCGCCCATGCGGCGCGCCAGCCCAACATCCGCATCCTCAACCGCACGCAGGTGGAGCATTTCACCCAGGATGAGGCGGGCGTCACCGCCACCGCCCGCGACCTGGAAACCGGCGCACCCTTCGAGATCAAGGCCGCCTATCTGGTGGGCTGCGACGGCGGCAAATCGGAGATCCGCCGCCAGATGGGCGCGCGGCTGGAGGGCGACGCGGTGGTTCAGCGCGTCCAGTCGACGCTGATCCGCGCGCCTGACCTCATCGCGCGCATGCAGCTGCCGCCCGCCTGGTCCATGTTCACCCTCAATCCCCGCCGCAGCGGGAACATCTATGCCATTGACGGGAAAGAGCTTTGGCTGGTGCACAATTATCTGCGCGACGAAGAAGCGGACTTCGACGCGGTGGACCGCGACTGGGCCATCCGCACCATTCTCGGCGTCGGCCCGGACTTTTCCTATAACGTCGTGAGCAAGGAGGACTGGTTCGGCCGCCGCCTTGTGGCCAACCGCTTCCGCGATCGCCGCGTCTTCATCTGCGGCGATGCCGCCCATATCTGGGTGCCCTATGCGGGCTATGGCATGAATGCGGGCATTGCGGACGCCACCAACCTGTCCTGGCTGCTGGCGGCGCATCTGAACGGCTGGGGGAGCCCGGCCATTCTCGACGCCCACGAGGCCGAGCGCCAACCCATCACCCAGCAGGTCTCCCACTTCGCCATGCGCCATGCGGAAGAGATGGCCAAGCGCCGCCGCGCGGTGCCGGCGGACATCGAGGCCCCCGGCCCCGAGGGAGATGCCCTGCGCGCGGCCTTCGGGCAGGATGTGTATGACCTCAACGTCCAGCAATATTGCTGCGCCGGCCTGAACTTCGGCTATTTCTACGACCGCTCGCCGCTCATCGCCTATGACGGCGAGGCCCAACCGGCCTATGGCATGGGCACGTTCGAGCCCTCCACCGTCCCCGGCTGCCGCGCGCCGCACTTCTGGCTCTCCGATGGCCGCTCCCTTTATGACGCGCTCGGTCCCGACTACACCTTGCTGCGCTTCGACCCGTCGCTCGACGTGAGCGGCCTCGTGACAGCCGCGCAGGCGCGCGGCGTGCCGCTGGCGGTGCTGGACGTCGAACCGACTCCCGAGGCCGCCGTCTATGATCGCAAGGCGGTCCTGGTGCGCCCCGACCAGCACGTGGCCTGGCGGGGCGATGCCCTGCCCGACCGGCCGGAAGACCTTGTCGCCCGCATCAGCGGAGCCGCCTAGCCTTTCACGACGCCGGCGCGGCGGTGGCGAGGCGGCGGGCGAAGTCGATGAAGGCGCGGGTGGGCGGCCGCACGATCTGGCGATGAGGGATCACCGCATAGATGTTCTTCGGCTTCATCTGCACCTGCGGCAGCACCGCGATGAGGCGACCCGCCGCCAGGTCCTGCCGGGCGTGGAAGGCGTAGAAATTGGCGATGCCCGCGCCCGACAGGCAGGCCAGCCGCAGGAGGTCGCCATTGTCGGAGAGCAGGCGGCTGCGGGTATGGACCGGCCGCCATTCCTCGTCCGGCCCGTCCCGCAGCAGCCAGGTCTCGGCGAGATCGGAGAAGCGGCTGGCGAGGCAATCATGGTGCGCGAGGTCTTCCGGCGTGCGCGGCAGGCCCGCCCGCGCCACATAGGCTGGCGCCGCGCACAGGATGCGGCCGCAGGATGCCAGCAGCACATGGGCGAGCTTGGAGATGGGCTCTTCCTGCAGCGTGATGGCCACGTCGATGCGGTCGCGGATCAGGTCCGGCGTGGCGCTGGAGACCATCAGGTCCAGCGTGATGCCCGGATGCTCGGCGAGGAAAGCGTAGAGGTTCGGCCCCAGCGAGGAAGCGACGAAAGAGGGCGGGGCGGTGACCCGCAAATGCCCGCTCAATTCCCGCTCCGTGCTCATGACGGTGGCGGCGGCATCCACCTGGGCGAGGATGCCCACGCACTGGTCGTAGAAGCGCTCGCCCGCATCGGTGACGGAGATGCGCCGCGTGCTGCGATGAACCAGCGCCACCTTCAGAGCATGCTCCAGCACCTGCACATGCTTGGTGACCGAGGAGGCGGCAAGGCGCAATTGGCGGGCGGCCGAGGAGAAGCTCTGCGTTTCCACCACCGCCACGAAGCAGCGCAAAGAAAGGATGCTCGCCTCGTTCAGCGGGCCGTCGGGCAAAGCAACCACTGCCGTCCTCCGCGATTATCGAGGAATGGGAAATAATATCTTTTTTTAATTCCCGATAATCAAGAGCGGGGAATGGGCCCATGATCGCGGCAATGATACGGGGACGTCAGATCCCCGGTGAGGGAAGGAGACGCCATGACGTCTGAACTCGCCGCCGTGCACGCGCGCGGCTTCGGCTCCCCCGTTGGCTTTGGCCAGGCTCCAGCCTTGCTGGTGGTGGATTTCACCTGCGCCTTCACAGACCCTGCCGCGCCCTTGGGCGCCGCCATGGAGCAGGAAATCGACGAAGCCAACCGCCTCATCGCCGCCGCCCGCACACGCGGCGCGCCGGTCTTCTTCTCCACCATCGCCTATGACGATCCCGCCCGCGAGGCGGGCGTGTGGGCGAAGAAGATCCAGGGGCTCCACGCCCTCGTCACCGGCAGCCCGGGCGTGGCGCAGGACCCGCGCCTTCATGTGGCGCCCGGCGACCATGTGTTCGCCAAGCCCTTCGCCAGCTGCTTCTTCGCCACCGATCTCGCCGATCGCCTGAGGGCGCTTCAGGTGGACACGCTGGTGATCGCCGGATGCACCACCAGCGGCTGCGTGCGCGCCTCCGCCGTGGATGCCTGCCAGCACGGGTTCCGCACCATCGTGGCCCGCGAAGCCACCGCCGACCGTCTCGCCGATGCCCATCTCCAAAGCCTTGCCGACATCGACCTGAAATATGGCGACGTGCTCAGCGTGGACGAGATCATCCGCCAGCTGGCCGGCAAAACGACGGACGAACGCGCCGCCTGACGGCACCACCGACAGATTCAACGCGTTTGTGTCACGTGGACCGGTGCCGCTTGGTGGGTGCCGCTTGGCGCGAAAACGCTCCTGGGAGGGAAAAAGACAATGAACAATCATCACGCCACCCCCGCCTTCACCCGCCGCGGCGCCCTAGCGCTCGCCGCTGGAGCCGCGGCCTTGGCCGTCGGCGGACGCCCCGTCCTTGCCGCCGAGACGGTGCGCATCGGCCTGCCCACCAAGACCTGGTGGCCCTCCATCGTCGCCGACGTGGCGGTGAAGCAGGGCCTGTTCACCCGCTACGGCCTCACCCCGGACCTCACCGTCTATCGCAGCGGCGGCGAAGGCTTCGAGGCGCTGGCGGCGGGATCGTCCGACCTCACCATCGGCCTCGTCGCGCAAGTGGGCGCCGGCCGCCTGCGTGGGGTGGAGACGCGCATCATCGCGCTCGGCGCCGACACCAATACGGGCTGGCGCCTGCTGGTGCCCACCGCCTCGCCCATCAAGGATGTGGCGGGCATTGCGGGCAAGAAAGTGGGCATCACCACCTCCGGCTCGCTCTCCGATTTCATGGCGCTGTGGATGCGCTCCGATCGCAAGATCGATTTCACCAGCGTGCCCCTGGGCGGCGGCGGCCTCGTGCCCAACCTCTTGTCGGGCAATGTGGACGCGGCCATCGTCTATTCGCCGCTGAGCTTCCAATTGCTCCAGAACAACCAGGCCCGCTCGCTGCTGGACTTCGCCACCGCCATTCCCAAGCACCTGGCGGTGGGCTGGGCATCCACCGACGCGATCATCGCCAAGAAGCCGCAGCTGCTCACCAATACGCTGAAGGCGCTTTATGGCGCGGTGGACTATATCCGCAAGAATCGCGACCAGGCCATCAAGATCATCGCCGAGACCAACAACGTTCCCGAGGCGGTGGCCAAGCAGGAATATGAGGAAACCTTCCTCGCCCTGTCCACCGACGGGCGCATGACGCCGGACGACATCAAGGTGGCGATGGAGCTGGCCCGCATTGGCGGCTTCACCAACCTCGCCCCGGCGGACCAGATCGTCAGCACCGCCTTCACCCCCGTCACCCTCGGGGCGTGAGCGTGGCCGCCCCCACCGGCTCTCCCGCCCTCGCCCATCCCGCTGCCGCCGCCCCGCCGACACCCGCGCCCGCGCGGCGCTGGCGGGGCGGCGGGCGGCTCCTGCTCTGGGCCGGCACGCTGGCCGTCCTGTTCGCCGTTTGGCAGGCCGTGCTCTCGCTGGGCCTTGTCCAGCCCATGCTGCTCCCCCCGGTGGGCGAGGTGCTGGCCACGGCCGGCACGCTCATTGTCAGCCCCGCTTTCCTCGCCCAGGCGGGGGTGACGGTGGCGGAGGTGATGGTCGCCTTCCTCATCGCCGCCCCGCTCGGGGTGGTGCTGGGCATCGCCATCGGCGAGAGCCCCTATTGGCGCCGCGTGCTCCAGCCCATCATCTTCACGCTCTTCTCGATTCCGAAGACCATTTTCCTTCCCATGTTCATCCTGGCCTTCGGGATCAACTTCGCACAGAAGGTGGGCTTCGGCGTTTTCTCCACCATCTTCATCGTTCTCATCTGTGCCTTCTCGGCCCTGGAATCGGTGAAGGCCGACCAGGTCCGCGTCGCCCGCGTCTATGGGGCGACCCCGCTCCAGATCGCGCTGCGCGTCTATCTGCCGGCCATGGCGCCGGTGCTGCTGGAGGCGGTGCGGCTCGCCATGATCTTCAACCTGACCGGCATCCTGCTCGCCGAGATGTACGCCTCGCGCGCCGGGCTCGGGCAATTGGTGGCCAATTGGGGCGAGAACTTCCAGCTGAAGGAATTGCTGGCCGCCATCCTCATCATTTCCGCCGCCGCCATCCTGTTCAACGAGACGGTCCGCTGGTTCGAGGCCCGCTGCGAGCATTGGAGAAGCTGATGTCCCTGACCGCGAACACGGCCCTCCGATCCGCCCCCGGCACGCCCTCCTCCAAGGGCACCGACCGCGACGCCGGCGCCATCCATATCGCCGGCCTGAACCACACCTACGATGCCGGCGGACGGGTAACGCAGGCCCTTTCCGACATCGCGCTGGATGTGAAGCCCGGCCGGTTCGTGGTCATCGTGGGCCCGAGCGGGTGCGGCAAGTCCTCCCTGCTCATGATGATGACAGGGCTGCTCGCGCCCACCTCCGGCACCATCCTGTGCGGCGGCGCCCCCATGCGCCAGCCAGACCCGGACCGGGTGGGCGTGGTGTTCCAGGAGGCAAGCCTCTATCCCTGGCTCACGGCGCTGGACAATGTGGAATTCCCGCTCTCGCTGCGCGGCATGCCCAAGGCCGAGCGGAAGGCCCGCGCCCGCGAAAAGCTGGCCCTGGTGGGCCTGAAGGGCTTCGAGGACCGCTATCCCCACGAATTGTCGGGCGGCATGAAGCAGCGCGTGTCCATCGCCCGGGGGCTGGTGCAGAACCCGCCCATCCTGATGCTGGACGAGCCCTTCGCGGCGCTGGACGAGCAGACCCGCATCGCCATGGGCGACGAATTGCTGCGCATCTGGGAAGAGACCGGCAAGACGGTGGTGTTCGTCACCCATTCCCTCACCGAGGCGGCCTATTTGGCCGACGAGATCATCGTCATGTCCGCCCGGCCCGGCCGCATCGTCGACCGGGTGGAAGTGGACCTGCCGCGGCCCCGCACCTATGCCATGATGGCCACCGAGCGGTTCGCGCAATTGCGCGAGCGCATCTGGAGCCAGATCAAGACCCAGGCGGGGGGCTGACATGGCCCTCGCCGAAACCCGCGCCGAAGGTGGCCCGGCCACCGCCCGCGCCCCGCGCCTCTCCCCGGACACCACCCGCCGCCTCATCTGGCTGGCCCTGCTGGTGCTGTGGGAGGCTCTGCCGCGCCTGGGGCTGGTGCCCTCGCTCTTTCTGCCGCCGCTCACCCAGACGCTGGCCGCGCTCGTCAGCGGCGCGCCGGATTACCTGAAGCACCTGGCCTTCTCGCTCCAGGCCATGGGCATTTCCATGGTGCTCGCCTGCGGCGGCGGCATCGGCCTCGGGCTGCTGGCCGGCTCCGTGCCGAGGCTGCGGAAGGTGGCGCAGCCGCTCGCCTCGGGGCTCTATGCGGTGCCGCTCGTCATCCTCTATCCGCTCTTCACCGCCTGGTTCGGCATCGGCCCGCAGGCCAAGATCGCCTTCGCCAGCCTCTATGGCGTGCTCCCTTGCCTGCTCGGCACCATGGCCGGCGTGCAGACCATCGACCGGCAATATCTGGTGGTGGCGCGCAGCCTGAAGGCGAGCCGCCTGCAGACGGTGACGCGGGTGCTCCTGCCCGCCGCCATTCCCACCGTTCTGTCCTCCTTCCGCGTGGGCGGGGCGCTGGTGATCGTGGGCATCGTGGTGGCGGAGATGCTCACCTCGTCGGAGGGCATCGGCTATCTCATCACCCGCTACCGCACCATGCTGGACAGCCCCCGCGTGTTCGCCGCCATCCTGGTGGTGGTGGCCCTGGTCTTCGCCTTCGACCAATTGGTGCGCCTGCTGGAGCGCCGCACCCGCCACTGGCGCCTTGCCACCCGCTCTGCCGAAGGCGCCGGCTGATCGCCGCGCCTCGCCCTGACGTTTCCTCCCCGGAGCCCGTGATGACCCGCATCACCTTGTCCTTCGACAATGGTCCCGACCCCGATGTCACCCCGCAGGTGCTGGACACGCTGCGCCGGCACGATCTGAAGTCCACCTTCTTCGTGGTCGGCGACAAGCTGCGCGACCGCCGTGCCCTCAGCGAGCGTGCGCACGCGGAAGGCCATTGGATCGGCAACCACACCTACAACCACCTGGTGCCGCTGGGCCTCAGCCCCGAGCAAGGCATGTCAGCGGGCGAGATCGCCCGCACGGAGGCGGCCATCGGCGACCTCGCCCATCCCCGCCGCTTCTTCCGGCCCTTCGGCGGCGGCGGGCTCCTGGACCAGCGCTTGCTGAACCGCGAGGCCCTCGCCCATCTGGAGGCCCATCGCTACACCCTCGTCCTGTGGAACGTGATCCCCGAGGACTGGGCCTATCCGGCCGGCTGGGTGGAGCGGGCGCTGGAGCTTTGCTTTGCCCAGGACCATGCCCTGATGGTGCTGCACGACCTGCCCACCGGCGCCATGGTCCATCTCGACCGCTTCATCGCCAGCGCCAAGGCGGCCGGCGCCATCTTCCAGCAGGATTTCCCGGCCGATTGCGTGCCCATCGAACAGGGCCGCCACATGCACGATGTGGAGCCCTATCTCACCGAAGCCGCCTGACCGTCCCACTTGAAAGAGACATTTTATGAAACTCGTCCGCTACGGCGCCCCCGGCGCCGAGAAGCCCGGCCTCTTGGCCGCCGATGGCACGCTCCGTGACCTTTCCGGCGTGGTGCCCGACATCGACGCCGCCCTGATCGCAAAGGGCCTTGCGCCGCTGGCCGGCCTCGATGCCGCCAGCTTGCCCAAGGTGGAGGGCACCCCGCGCCTCGGCGTGCCATGGACCGGCATTTCCAAGTTCGTGTGCATCGGCCTCAATTATTCCGACCATGCCGCCGAATCGGGCCTCGCCGCCCCCAGCGAGCCCATCATCTTCCTGAAGGCCAACAACGCCATTTCCGGGCCGGACGATCCGATCTTGAAGCCGCGCCACTCCACCAAGCTCGATTGGGAAGTGGAACTGGGCGTCGTGATCGGCACCCGCGCCGCCTATGTGGAGCAGGCTGACGCCCTCGACTATGTGGCGGGCTATTGCGTGGTCAATGACGTGTCCGAGCGCGCCTTCCAGATGCAGTCCTCGCAATGGGACAAAGGCAAGGGTTGCGACACGTTCGGCCCCATCGGCCCCTGGCTCGTGACCAAGGACGAGGTGCCCGACCCGCAGGCGCTGGACATGTGGCTGGACGTGAACGGCCGGCGCATGCAGGCGGGCAGCACCGCCACCATGATCTTCGACGTGAAGACCCTGGTTTCCTATTGCAGCCGGTACATGACGTTGGAGCCGGGCGACATCATCGCCACCGGCACGCCGCCGGGTGTCGGCATGGGCATCAAGCCGCAGCCGGTGTTCCTCAATCCGGGTGACGTGGTGGAGCTGGGCATTGCCGGGCTCGGCCGCCAGCGCCAGAAAGTGGTGACGTCGCTTTGAGAGGAGGGGCCGGGCGCAACGCCGCCCGGCCCTTTTGCCTGAAACCTCAGAGGCCCGCCTGGGAGACGAACTTGGGGTTCAGATAGGCCTCGATGGCCTCCAGGCCGCCTTCCGAGCCGAAGCCGGAATCCTTCACGCCGCCGAACGGCACTTCCGGCAGCGCAAGACCCAGATGATTGATGGTCATCATGCCCGCTTCCACCGAGTTGGCGATGGCGTTGGCGGTCTTGGCCGAGCGGGTATAGGCGTAGGAGGCAAGGCCATAGGGGAGCCGGTTCGCCTCTTCCACCGCCTCGTCGAAGTCAGAGAAGGGGAAGATCATGGCCAGCGGGCCGAAGGGCTCCTCGTTCATCATCCGCATCTCGCGGTTGACGCCCGTGACAACGGTGGGCTCGAAGAAATAGCCCTTGTTGCCGATACGGTTGCCGCCGGTGGCGATCTCCGCGCCCTTCTGGGTGGCATCCGCGAGCAGCGCCTCAAGGGCCGGCACGCGGCGGGGATTGGCGAGCGGACCCATCTGGGTGCCGGCCTCCAGGCCATTGCCCACCTTCAGCGATTTGGCATAGGCGACGAAGCGCTCCACGAACTGGTCGTAGGCCTTCTCCTGCACCATGAAGCGGGTGGGAGACACGCACACCTGGCCGGCATTGCGGAACTTGGCCGCCGCGATCTGCTTGGCCGCCGCCTCGATGTCCGCATCCTCGAACACGATGACGGGGGAATGGCCGCCCAGCTCCATGGTCACCCGCTTCATGTGCAGGCCGGCGAGCGCCGCCAGCTGTTTGCCCACGGGGGTGGAGCCGGTGAAGGTCACCTTGCGGATGACCGGATGGGGGATGAGATATTCGCTGATCTCGGCCGGCACGCCATAGACGAGGTTGACGACCCCCGCCGGCACGCCCGCATCCACGAAGGCGCGGATGAGCTCGGCCGGGGAGGCCGGGGTCTCTTCCGGGGCCTTCACGATGATGGAGCAGCCCGCCGCCAGCGCCGCCGAGACCTTGCGCACCACCTGGTTGATGGGGAAGTTCCAGGGGGTGAAGGCGGCTACGGGGCCGACCGGCTCCTTGATGACCAGCTGGTAGATGCCGGGCGCGCGGGCCGGCACCACGCGGCCATAGGCGCGGCGGGCCTCCTCGGCGAACCAGTCGATGATATCCGCCGCGGCGAGCGTCTCCACCTTGGCCTCGCCCAGCGGCTTGCCCTGCTCCTGGGTCATCAGGGGCATGATGTCGGCGACGCGCTCGCGCAGCAGGTCGGCGGCCTTGCGCATCACCTTGGCGCGGTCATAGGCGGAGACCTTCGACCACTGCCGGAAGCCCTTCTCGGCCGCCGCCAGCGCCGCGTCGAGATCCCCGCGCGAGGCATGGGCCACCGTGCCGATCACCTCTTCGGTGGCGGGATTGAGCACCTCGATGGTGCGGCCACCCTCGGCCGCGCGCCACTGGCCGTCAATGTGGAGCAGAACGTCGCGATACATGGATGCCTCTGAGCTTATGGGATTGCGGCGGCCGCAGGACGGTCGTCCGCTGAATCGGCGCGCAACCTAGCACGGCCCGCGCCGGTTTCGAGGTTCCCTTGACGCAAGGCAGGTGAGACCCCTCATGCGTGCGCTGAGGGTACCGGAACAGAGCGGGGGCGAATGCCTGGGACCCGAGGAGGCGCCTCACCCATTCACCGGGACGGCCGCATCGGGCAAGGCGAGAAGCCCCGCCAGGGCCACGTCGTCGCCGAGCGCCGCCGCCTTCTCGCGCGGGCTGAGGCGGGACAAGGCCTCGGCGCGGCTGGACGCATCCTCCACCTTGGCGCGGGCGATGAGACGTTCGGCGCGCACGTCGCCAGGCCGCCGCCGCCCACCCTCCGGCAGGCTGGCGCGGTGGAAGGCCAGCAGCGCGGGATCGGTGGCGAGGCGGGCCACCGCCTCCTCGGGGGCCGGCCGCACGCGGGCGCGCAAATCCATGGCCCGCCGCAGCACTTCGGGGGGATCGCGGTCCTCCGGGATGCCCAGCCAGACCGCCCGGCCACGGGCCCGTCCGGTCAGCACGGCCAAGGGCACCGCCAGCAGCAGGCCGAGGATGACCGGCGACATCCAGGCCAGCAGCGGCCAGGAAATGGCGGCGGTGGCGGCGGTGAAGAGGAGGCCGAGCACCGTCTGCGGCAAAAACTGCCAGAAGGCCGCCCGCCAGCCGATGGAGCCATCGTCCCGTTGCTGCGGCTGCCAGCCGCCATCGCGGCCGGACAGAATGCTCAGCACATGGAGCGACTGAGAGACCATGATGACCGGCGCGCACAGGGCCGAGAGCAGGCATTCCCACAACAGGTTCAGGAAGGCCCACCCCGCCCCGCCAAAGCCCTGCCGCGCCTCCCGGTCGAACAGCATCGCGCCATAGGCGAAGAGCTTGGGCACCAGCAGCACGGCCATGGTGCCGCCGAACACCCAGGCCGCCCGGATGGGGTCCTGCGCCGGCCAGGTGGGGAAGAGCGCAAAGCCGGACGGAAAATAGGTGGGCGGCACGAAGCGGGCCTGGAGGGCGGTCAGGAGCCCCGCCACCAGCAGCAACAGCCAGAGCGGGGCTGTCACATAGGAGCCGATGCCGGTCAAGAGATGGATGCGGCTCGGCAAGCGCAGGCCGCGCGCAGGCAGGATCGCCAGATGCTGGAGATTGCCCTGGCACCAGCGCCGGTCGCGCGTGGTGAGGTCCGACAAGGAGGGCGGGCCTTCCTCATAGCTGCCGGTGAGTTGCGTGAGCATGCGCACGCCCCAGCCCGCCCGCAGCAGGAAGGCGGCCTCGATGAAGTCGTGACTCAGCACATGGCCGCCGAAGGGCTTGCGGCCCTTCAGATGGGGCAGGCCCGCGCTCTCGGCGAAGGCGCGGGTGCGGATGACGGCGTTGTGGCCCCAATAATTGGAATGGGGCCCATGCCACCAGGCCAGCCCGCGCGCGATCAGCGGTCCATAGAGGCGCCCGGCAAATTGCTGGAGCCGCGCCAGCGGCGTGCGCCCGCCCACGATCACCGGTAAGGTCTGCACCAGCCCAAGCCCGGGATCGACCTCCAAGGCGGCGGTGGCCCGCACCACGCAATCACCGGACATGACGCTGTCCGCGTCCAGCACCAGCATGGCCTCGTACGCCGCGCCGAAGCGCGTCACCCACGCGCCGATATTGCCCGCCTTGCGGTCCACATTCTCCGGCCGGCGGCGATAATAGAGTTTGATGTCCGGCATGCGGGCGCGCAGGGCCAGATACGCGGCTTCCTCCGCCACCCAGACGTCCGCATTTGTGGTGTCGCTTAGCACGAACACATCAAAGAGATCGCCGCGCCCCGTCTCCAGGAGGGACTGGCAGGTGGCCTCCAGCCCCGCGAACACCCGCGCCGGTTCCTCATTATAGACCGGCAGCAGGATGGCCGTGCGCAAGGAGAGGTCCGGCAGCGGGCCGTCGGGACGGACGCCCATGGCATAGCGGGGGGCGATGAGCCCGCCCAGCACCGTCATGAAGGACAGGCCGATCCAGGCAAACAGCACCACGAACAGGACGAGGACCAGCATTTCCAGCCCGGTGAGCCCGCCCACGTCGAGCACGCGGTACATCTCATAGGCCGCAAAGGCGGTGAGCAGGACGGCGCCCCCGAAGACGAACAGCCGCCGCCCCATGAGGCGCAGCGCCTCGGCGCGGCCGGTCCGCATGGGTTCGCCATGCCGGTGCAAGGGCTGGGCCGGCATGGCGAGGGGAGCGTCCGGCGGCAGGGCCGGCGCGGGGGTGGTCCCTTCGCGGGTGGCCGGGGCCTCCCCCGTCACCTGGACGGCCGGGCGGGGCCGGCGGCGGGGGGCAGCTAGGCGGTCCATCGGTAAAGCCAGGTTTCGCTGACGGGATTGCCGCCGGCAAAGAGGCCGGCCCGCAATTCGGACAGGTCCACCCCCTTGGGCTCGAACACGAAGGACAGGCGCGCGCCGGAAATGTCGGGATTGGGCTGGAGGACGACGGTGGAAATGGCACCGGCGCTGGCGGAGACGCGCGCCTCCACGTCTTCAAGCTTCACGTCCCGCAACGGCCCGTCCACCAGGTCCAGCACCATCAGCCGCCGGCCGGCCTCCCCGCCCACGCGCAGATCGGCGAAGCGGGCCAGACTGGCGGGCGTGGGCATGTCCCAGGTCCAGTGCAGACGATAGGTATAATTATATTCGCCGCCCTTGCGCAGCGGCTCCTTGGGCCGCCAGAAGGCGACGATGTTGTCGTGGATCTCCTGGTCGGTGGGGATCTCCACCAATTGCACGGCGCCTTCGCCCCAGTCGCCGATGGGCTCCACCCACAGGCTCGGGCGGCGCTCATAGCGCGCTTCCAGGTCCTGATAATCGAAGAAGGAGCGCTGGCGCTGCATCAGCCCGAAGCCGCGCACATTGGCGCCGCCGAATTCGCTGATCTGGAGCCGCGAGGGATTGGACAGCGGCCGCCAGAGATATTCGCCGCGCCCGTCGATGATGCCCAGCCCCTGGGCATCGCGCACGGCGGGGCGGAAATCATCGAAGCCGCTGCGGTCGCCGGGATCGAACAGGAACATGGAGGTCTGCGGCCCAAGGCCGGCCTCGGCCACGTCCTCGCGGGGATAGAGCGCCATCTCCACCGTCATCACCGTGGTCTCGCCGGGACGCAACGTGAAGCGCAAGGCGGCCGCCGCGCTCGGGCTGTCCAGCAGGCCGTGCAGCACCACGGAGGGCACGCCGGGCCGCGGCGTCTCGATCCAGAAGGCCTTGAAGATGGGGAATTCCTCGCCCGAGGGATGGCCCGTGCGCACGGCCAGCCCGCGCGCCGAGGAGCCATAGACCTGCCCCTTGGCCACCGCACGGAAATAGCTCGCGCCCTGAAACACCGCGATCTCGTCGAAATAGTCCGGGCGGTTCAGCGGACCATGAAGACGAAAGCCGGAAAACCCGAGGTCCGCATTGCCCTGCGGCGCCTTCAAGCCATGCTCGAAGCGGAAGAAGGCGGGGTCATAGCGCAGCCGGGTGGCCTTGCCGTCGGCCACCAGATGAAGGTCCACGCGGTCGCGGAACAGGAAGCCGCGATGCAGGAGCTGCACCTCGAACGGCAGCCCCTCGCCCCGCCAGATGGCGCGCTCGGCATTGAAGCGGATGTTGCGGTAGTCGTCATAGCTGAGCTTGTCCAGCTCCCCCGGCAAGGCGGTGTCCGGCGCCTTGTAGGGATTGGCCGCCAGAGTGCGGGCGATCGTGCGCACCGTTCCGGCATCGAACCGGGCGCTCTCCTCGGCCGGGGCGGCGCTTGCGGCCAGCACATCCAGGGCCGGGAGAAGAAGGCCTCCCAGCATCAGGCTTCTGCGATCGATCACGTCCATCTCCGCCTCGCCAGCCCCCGGCGGATGGGACCGGCATCGGGGGAGAAAGACCAAAGGCCCGGTTTAAGTTCCCGCGCGGGCGCCCGGCGCGCGGCCGGCATGTGCCGTCCGGCGGGCGTGCCGGCCGATCAGGAACGAACGCGGGCCGCCGGCATTGAGGCAGGACAGCCCACATGAACGGAGCGGATGTCCGTGGTTGCGTCGTCCTCCCTGAATGCGTGGAACACGCCCTTCGACCTGGCACGCCAAGGCATTGGCCCTGCCGCCGATCCTGCCGCCCCGTCGGCGCGAACAGCGCTCGCCGCCCCCCCGTCCAATGCCCTGTTCCGCGAGGGCCAGAATTGCTCGCGCATCACCACCTCCCGCCGGGCCCGGCTGCTGGTGGATGGCCGCGCCTATTTCGCCGCCCTGCACGCGGCCATCCTGGAGGCCCGCCATTCCATCCTGGTGGTGGGCTGGGACTTTGACGGTCGCATCCGCCTGTGCCCCGACGACCCCGCCCGCGATGAGACTCTGGGCGATCTGCTGCGCCGGCAAGTGGAGCGCCATGCCGACCTGAATGTGCGGGTGCTGGTATGGAGCTCGGCCGTGGTCCACGGGCCGAGCGCCCCGGTGGGCCTTCTCCTGGGCGAGGCCTGGCAGGATCATCCGCGCATCCAGGTGCGCCTCGACCCCACCCACTTCGCCTATTCGGCCCATCACCAGAAGATCGTCTGCATCGACGGCGCGCTCGCCTTCACCGGCGGCATGGACCTCACCGTGGATCGCTGGGACACCAGCGACCACTGCCCCGACAATCCCCATCGCCGCCTGCCCAATGGCACGCCCTACGGCCCCGTCCATGATGCCATGCTGATGCTGGACGGGCCGGCGGCGGCCGACATCTGCGCCCTCGCCCAGGAGCGCTGGACCGGCTGCACGGGCGAAGTGATCGCCCTGCCCTGCCGCGCCGGCGATCCCATGGTCTGGCCCGACGCGGTGGCACCCGCCTTTGCCCAGACGCCCATCGCCCTTGCCCGCTCCCTCCCCGCCTGGAAGGACCGCCCCCGCATCGCTGAGGCGCCCCGCCTCCTCACCGACGTTCTGCGCGCGGCCCGCCGGTCCATCTATCTGGAGGCGCAATATCTGACCGCTCATCATGTGGGCGAGATCCTGGAGCGGCGCCTCCAGGAGCCGGACGGGCCTGAAATCGTCGCGGTGGTCAGCGACACCACCCATTCCTGGTTCGAGCGCGCCATCATGGGCGCCAACCGCAACCGCCTGCTGCGGCGCCTGGCGCGGGCGGACCGGTTCCGGCGCATGCGGGTGTTCCACCCCGTGGTGGAGGGTCGCGACGGCCCCTGCTCCATTCTCGTCCATGCCAAACTATTGGTGGCGGATGATCGCTATCTCTGGGTCGGCTCCTCCAACCTGAACAACCGCTCCGTGGGGCTCGACAGCGAGTTCGACGTGACGCTGGACGCGGGCGCCGACGATCCGGGCACTGCCGTCGCCCATGTGCGGAACGGGCTCCTGGCCGAGCATCTGGGCATCAGCCCCGCGCGGATGGCGGCGGAGCTCCAGGCCTCAGGCTCGCTCATTGCCTCGGTGGAGCTGCTGAACGGCGGGTCGCGTCGCCTGCGCCCGTTCCAGGCGCCCTATCGGGAGGGGCCGACGCACCCCATCCCCGGCACCGCGCTCCTCGACCCGGTGGAGCCCTTCTCCCTCTCGCGGCTGTGGGACAAGCTCTGGCGCTGAAGCGGCCCTCCGTTCCACGCGCAGGCGTGTCTGTGGCGCGCCATGAGCCGCACAGCGCCCTAGGGTGAGCTGCGGCGGCTGGCCAGCTCGGTGACGGCGAGCAGCAAGAGGCCGAGCACCAGGGGCGCCAGGAAATAGACAAAGCGGAAGACCAGCAGCGGGCCGATCAGATTCTCGCCCGGCAGCACATGCTGGACCACGGTCTCCACCACCCCAAGGCCTCCCGGCACATGGGTGAGCAAGGTCGCGGTGTTGGCGGCCACATAGGCGGAGGCCACGGCGGGATAGGCAACCTCAGCCACGGAGGTCAGCGCCTGGTGCAGGCAGGCGGCCACCAGCGCGAAGTTCGCCGTGCCCACCGCGATCTGCGCCAGCGCGAGCCCGGCCGTGGGTCGCCGCAGGCGCCAGAGGGTGCGCCGCGCGAACCGCTCAGGCAGCATGGCCCAGGCGAGATAGGCCAGCGGCACGAGGATGCCCGCCCCGCCGAGGGTGATGATGGTCTCCACGGGGAGGCGCAGAAGGCTCTGCGCCGTGGCCGGGTCCACCACCAGAGTGATGCCCGCCAGCATGGACAGGCCGAGTCCCACGGTGACGCCGCAGAACAGAACCAGTTGGGCCACCTCCGCCGCGCTGAGCCCCCATCGGGAATAGAAGCGATAGCGGATGGCGCCCGAGCTCAAGCCTGCAAACCCGATGGAATGGCCAAGGGAGAGGCTGGTGAAGGACGCCAGCGCCACCCGCCCATAAGGTAGCGGCCGCCCGATCCAGCGCAGTCCGAGATAATCGAAGCCCGTCAGGCAGAGGTAGCTGAGCGCCGCGAAGCCCGCGGCTCCGGCCAGGCGCAGGCCCGGAACGGCGCTGACCGCCGCGCTCAACTCCTCCAGGCTGTAGCGGCTCAACGCATGCCAGAGCAGGCTGGCACCAAGCGCCACGGCGGCAAGGAAGGCGCCCAGCTGGACCGTCCGGCTGGTCCCGAGGGCGCGCAGCCGCCCGAGGAATGCCGCGCCCCGCCGGGCGGTCCCAGAAAGGGCGCCGCTCATAGGGTGGTCTCGCTGACGGGAAGAGGGCCGACGGGGACGGACAGATCCTGCCCCCGGGAGGGCGGCGACAGAGCGGGAAGGCGCAGATCCGCCAGGAGGGGCAGGTGGTCGGAAGCAAGGCGCGCCTCCCGCCCGCTGACCACTTCGCACCCCTCCACCTCCAGCCCCCCGCGCACGAACACATGGTCGATGCGCAGCAGCGGCCAGCGGCCGGGAAAGGTGGCGGCGGGCGGACGGCCCTGGGCGCGCTGGGCGTCCTGCAAATGGGTGGCGAGCAAGCGGTAGGCAGAGGAGGCGGGGCGGGCGTTGAAATCGCCCAGCAGCACGGCGGGGCCCTGGCAGTGGGGATGGCCGAGCCAGTCCGGCCCCAGCAGGGCGCCAGCCTGGTCGAGCCGCTCGCGCGGGAGAAGGCCAAAATGGGCGTTCAGCACCTGGACCGGCCGGCCAGCCACTTCCACCTCCACCCAGAGCGCCCCGCGCGGCTCGATCCAGCGCCGTCCCACCGGCCCCGGCAAGGCGGCGGCCTTCACGAGGCGCATGGGGTGGACGGACAAGATGGCGTCGCCATAAAGCTCCTCAAGCACCCGGATGGCCGGATGGAAATGGTGGCCCATGCGCAATTGGGCGGCGATGGCGCGGGCCTGGTCCACCGCCCCGCTGCGCAGCCGGTTCACGTCCAATTCCTGGAGCGCGACCACGTCCGGGCGGGTTTGCGCGATCACCCGCGCAATGCGCTCCGGTGCGTAAAGCCCGTCAAGGCCCAGGCACCTGCGCACATTATAGGTGAGCACACGCAGGCGCGGGCGGTCTTTGGCGGCAAGGGGCGGGGTGGGAGCGTCGGGCTGCATGACAGGTCAACGCCTGCCGCCGCGGTGAAGATCCAGCCGCCCCGCGCGCGAGCGGATGGCGCAGCCGCGCACGGCCTTACGCCAGGGCCAGCACGCGCAGATAGCCTTGAAGCTGCATGGCAGCCCTCGCCACGTCATCGGGGTCGCCACTGCGGGCGGCCTGCCCCAAGAGGTCGGCGCACTCCTGCAGGGCCGCCGAGTGGGACAAGGTGAAATGGCGTCCCGAGACGAGAGCCCCCGCATCCCGCAAGGTGCGGATTTCCAGGTTGCCGGCGGAGGCAACGAGGATGCGCACCGGCAGTGGGGCGTCCCAATGGGGCTCCGGCGCATCGGCACCGCCAATCACATCCCGCCCGTTCCGGGCGGCAAGCGGGCTGTCGAAGACTTCGGCGGGCCGATCTCCCCCCACCTCGCCCGTGGTGCCGCCACCCTGATGGACGAGGGCCTGGTCGAGATCGCCGCGCATCGCTGCGTGCTGAAACAGGGGGGGATTGTGCTGGTCTTCCAGGTTCTGCCGGGCGTCGTCCGGGTAGGCTGTTGTTCTTTCGTCCATTTTCCGCTCCTGCCGCACGCGGGTGTGTCACCTGTCAACGCCGCCGCCGGCAAAAGGGTTTCCCCACGGCCTCCGCCCGGTGGCGGTCAACGACCTCGGCCCCCCCTGCTGTTCCAAGCCCTCATCGACCACCCCATACGGCGGGTGGGGGCCCCTCGCCGCACCTAGCTGGCGAACGTCGCCACCACCAGGCCAAGCACCACCAGGCCGGCGGCGATGAAAGCCCAGGTGCGCCAGCTGGGCGGGGCGGTGGCATGGGCGCGGTTGTCCTCCTCGCCGGCCGGGGCGTAGAGCTCGCCCAGCGCGGTGTCGCCATCGGCAATGCGATCGCCTTTCTGGGGCGGCCCGCCCGCACGGGGCGGCTGGCCGGCGGCTTCGTCATCGGTGCCGAGCGGCGCGGCAGCTGGGTCGGGGTAGCGGATCTTGTCCCGCGTGGCGCCGCTATCCACCGCATGGCGCACGCGCGCGGCATTGTGGGGGGTCTCGGTCATGGGCAGTCTCCCTCCGTGTGGGACAAGAGGGGAATGTCCGCTCGCTCCTTCCGTTCCCCCCGCGCCGGTAGGAACAGGCCCTCTTGGTGCGCGTTTTCCCAACGGGAGAGGACCGGCCGACCGGGCGTCACGCCCGTCGGCGCGCCCTCCATCCCGAAGGATGACACCCTCCCATGCCCCTGCAAACCACACCCTCGCCTCTCCCGTCGCGCAAGGCCACGGCCGTCCCGTCGCCCCCGCACCCGAAGCTGCCCCGTGCCACCGCCAAGGCATCGGGCCGCACGGCGCGGACCCGCACGACGGCTAAGCTGGCCCGGGCCGCCGGGCTCGTCATGGTCCAGCGCGATACGCTCGACATCACCCGGCGCCGCTATGGCCGTGGCTATCGCTATTTCGACGGCGCCGGGGCGCCCCTCACCGACAAGGCCGTCATTGCGCGCCTGGCCGCGCTCGCGGTGCCGCCCGCCTATCAGGAGGTGCGCTTCTCCGCCCATCCCCGCGCCCATCTCCAGGCGGTGGGGCGGGATGCGGCGGGGCGCGTGCAGTATCGCTACCACCCTGACTGGGAGGAGGTGCGGGGCCAGCTCAAGGCCGAACGCCTCGCCCGCTTTGCCGAGGCCCTGCCCCGCATCCGCCGGCGGGTGGCGCGCGACCTGGCCGCGCCGCTGGGGTCGCGGGTGCTGGCGCTGGCCGGGGTGGTGGAACTGGTGACGCTCACCGCCATCCGCCCGGGCGAGGAGGCCTATGCGAAGGCGCGGGGCACACGGGGTGCGGCGACGCTGCTCAAGTCGAACTTGCGCGAGAAGCCGGAGGGGCTGCAGCTGAGCTTCCAGGCCAAGGGCGGACGCCAGGTGGTGTGCGCCATTTCCGATCCCCGCTTCCGCGCTCTGGTGGCGGGTCTGCGCCAATTGCCGGGCCGGCGCCTGTTCCAGTACCGCAACGGGGAGGGCGAGGTCCGCGCCGTGCGAGCCGGCGATGTGAATGCCTATCTCAAGCAGGTGGCGGGCATTCCCGTTTCGCTCAAGGATTTTCGCACCCTGGTGGCCTCCGCCCGGGTGTTGGAAGAACTGGCGGGCCGCGCGCCCGCCGCCAGCGATCGGCGGCGCAATGCACAGATCCTGGAGGCGGTGCGCATCGCCGCCGAGACGCTCCACAACACCCCCGCCATCTGCCGCAAGAGCTATGTTCTGCCGGCCGTGGTGGAAGCGTTCGAGGACGGCACGCTGAGCCGCTTCTCCCAGCTCCTGAAGCGCTACCGCTCGCCCATGCGCCGCGCCACCCTGCTGGCCACCCTCATTCGGGAAGGCCGCTGACGCGCCCCGCCCGGACCCTACGCCGCACCCCAGGAACCAAGGCGCCTCCCACCCGTTGCCCCGATGACGACCTTACGGAAGGGCCTCACGGGCCCGAACGCTGGAGGAATGCGCCATGAACTGGGCCGCAGCGAGCGACGCCGCCGCAGGCTTGTACTTCTTCGCCGTGGTGGGCGGCGCCGCCCTCCTGCTTGGCTTCATCATCTACGGCACCTGGCAGCGCCGGCGCCGCCGCCAGGAGACGGGACGGCGCCTGCCTGGGGAAGACCCGTCCTGATCCCATCCGCCCATGGAAAGGCAAAGCCCATGAACATGAAGAATGCGATCATCGCCGTGGCCTTCCTGGTCTTCATCATCGGCATGGTAATGGCCCTCATTCCCACCACCCGCACCATCACGCCGGACCCGGCCCAGGCCCCCGCGCCGTCCGACCCGGCAACGCCAGCCCAGCCCACGGCGCCCGCGGAGCCCGGTAACGCGCCCGTGCGCCAGTAGGCGGGATGGCCGCAGGGAACGCGGGAGGAAAATCCCGCGTTGACCTTGCGATAGGAGACCGCGCCATGCGCCCTCACCCCCTGACGAGCCCTTCCATGCCCAGCCGCACCGCCTCCCGCCCGGCTTCTGACCTTGCAGCCGGGGGCCGCCGCATCGTGCACCACCCCGCGCCGGGGCTGGACCATGCGGGCCATCGCAGCCGGAGCGTTGCCGCGCTCGCCCAGGCCCTGGCTCCCTTCACAACGACGCGCGAGGGTTCAGCCGCGCGCCCCTATGTGGTCCCCGACCTCACCCTGCTCCAAGCGGATGCGCAGCCGCTGAAGATCACGACGGACGACGATTTGTTCGGCGGCGTGGTGCCGCAATTGGTGGTGGGCGGGAAGGCCATTGTCCATCCCCTCCCGAGCCCCGGGTCCCCCCGTCCGGAAGGCTGGAGCCTGGCCTTCGCGCAGGACATGATGGCCCATGCCCTGCCGGGATTTTCCGCCTTCACCAAGGCCGATGCCCGCACCGCCCTCTATCGGCTGCTGCCGCACGGCCCGGTGCGGCTGAAGCCCGCCTGGGCGGACGGTGGCCATCAGCAGCATGTGGCGGGGGATGCCGGGGATGCCGAGGCGGCCATCGCCCGCATGCCGGAAGACTGCCTGTCCGCCTGCGGCCTCGTCCTTGAAACCAACCTCTCGGAGGTCACCACCTTCTCGGTCGGCCGTGTGAGGGTGGGCGATCATTCCATTGCCTATGTGGGCACCCAGCACGCCACCACGGATAATGAAGGCCAGCAGGTCTATGGCGGGTCGCGCCTCCTGTGCGCACGGGGCGGCTTCTCCGCCTTTTCCCGCACCACCCTTTCCCCGCAAATGAGCCAGGCCCTGGAACAGGCCCGCGCGTTCGACGCGGCGGCCGATCGCCATTTCGCGGGCTTCTTCGCCTCGCGGCGCAACTATGACGTGGCCATCGGCCGCGACGCGCGCGGCACCCTGCGGTCAGGCGTGCTGGAGCAGAGCTGGCGTATCGGCGGCGCCAGCGGCGCGGAGATCGCTGCGCTGCGGGCCTTCGCCGGCGATGACGAGCTGCGCTTTGTCGTCGCCTCCTGCCATGAAGTCTATGGGCGCGCCGAAAGCCCGCCTGAAGAGGCCTATGTCTATTACGATGCTGACGACTCCGAAGTCGGACCCCTCGCAAAATACGCGCTCGTCGAATCCCGATCCCATGCGGAGTGAGAAAGTCCAGTTCATGGCCGGGGAAGAACTGGTGGACGGCACCTTCGCGGTGCCGGCCACCGGCGTTCCCGGCATCCTGTTCCTGCACGGCTGGTCCGGCAGCCAGGAGAGCGACCTCCGGCGCGCCGCCGAAATCTCGGCGCTGGGCTGCATGTGCCTGACCTTCGACCTGCGCGGCCACGCCGCCACCCGAGAAATGCGCGATACGGTGACGCCGCGGCAGAATTTCGAGGATGCGCTCGCCGCTTATGACCTCCTCGTCTCCCAGCCCGGCGTCGACCAGCGCGCCATCGCGGTGATCGGCTCCAGCTATGGCGCCTATCTCGCCCCGCTCTTGTCCGAGGTGCGCCCGGTGCGCTGGATGTCGCTGCGGGTGCCCGCCATCTATCGCGACAAGCATTGGGAGCGGCCCAAGGGCAAGATCGACCGCATCGATCTCAACCTGTTCCGCTCGCAGGAGATCGCGCCCCGCGAGAACCGCGCGCTGGGCGCCTGCGCGAAGTTTCGCGGCGACGTGCTGATTATCGAATCCGAGAGTGACGACTATATCCCCCACCCCACCATCGCCAATTACATCTCCGCCTGCCGGAAGGTGCGCTCCCTCACCTACCGGGTGATTTCCGGCGCCGACCATGGGCTCTCGGACGAGCGCAGCCGCGCCGCCTACACCCGCCTGCTGGTAAGCTGGATCAAGGAGATGGTGATCGGCGCCCGTTAGGGAAATCTCACCTCAAGGGATGCGCGGGCGCCCGGAGCGCCCGCGCCTTTGCGCTCACAGGAAGGGACGCCCACCGGTGACCGCGATGGTGGCGCCCGACACATAGCTGGAGCGGGGATCGGCCAGCATCACATAAGCGGTCGCGAGCTCCGCCGGCTGGCCCGGACGGCCCATGGGCACGGACGCGCCGAAAGTGCGCACCGCCTCCTCCGGCATGGTGGAGGGGATGTGCGGCGTCCAGATGGGCCCCGGCGCCACCGCATTCACCCGGATGTTGCGTTCGCCCAAGGCCTGGGCGAGGCCGGCGGTGAAATTGTGGATGGCCCCCTTTGTGGTGGCATAAGCCAGCAGGGACGGGCTGGGCTGGTCGGAATTGATGGAGGCGGTGTTGATGATGGAGCTGCCCGCCTTCATGTGCTTCAGCGCGGCCTTGCTGAGGTAGAACATGGCATGGACGTTCACCGCGAAGGTGTGCGCCCATTCCTCGTCGGAAATATCTTCCGGCCTCTCGAAGCTCGCCTGATGGGCGGCATTGTTGACGAGGATGTCGAGGCCGCCGAGGGCCTCGGCGGCGTCATCCACCAGGCGTTTGCAGAAGGCGGGGTCGGAGATGTCGCCGGCGGACAGGATGGCGGTGCGCCCGGCCTCCTCCACCAGGCGGCGGGTCTCTTCCGCATCCTCGTGCTCCTCCAGATAGGCGATGCACACATCCGCCCCCTCGCGAGCAAAGGCAAGGCACACCGCGCGGCCGATGCCGCTGTCGCCGCCGGTGACGAGCGCCTTCATGCCCTTGAGACGGCCGGAGCCCTCATAGCTGGTCTCGCCATGATCGGGGCGCGGGGACATGGCGTTGGTGTCGCCCGGCATGGGCTGCTGCTGGGGCGGCAGCGGCGGGCGGGTGGATGCGTTCATGGGGGATCTCCCGTGTTGCGCGGCCCCGGCCCTCGGCCTCAGGGGACGCCGACGGGGTTCCAGGCCGCGAGGATGTCTTGTGTTTCGGCCAGTTCCACCTGCTGCGGCAGGCGGGCGCGCAGCATCGTCACCACCGCATCGTGGCCGGTGTCCGAGGACGAGCACATGGCGTCCCGCGCGATGATGGTGCGAAAGCCCAGGTCCACCGCGTCAAACACGGTGGCGAGGACGCACACGTCCGTCTCGGCTCCCGACAGGACCAGCGTGTCGGCCTGCATCCGCCGCAGGACAGGGAAGCAGCGCGGGCCGGAAAAGACGTAATATCGCGACTTGTCCACCACCTGAGCGGGCGGCGTGAAGGCGGCAAGCTCCGGCACAAGGTCCAGCAGGTCCGGCGCGATCCTCTCGCCCGTCAGATGGCGCCAGCGCTCATAGAAGCGTTGCCAGGCGCCCGGCATGTCCCGGGGCTTGTCCGGCGGCAGGAAGCGGGAAAACACCGTTCGCCCCGGGGCCCGCTGCACCAGCCCCAGCACGGCGGGCAGGATGCGGGGCGCCCATGGCGTCGGCCAGGGTCCCCCCGGTGCGAACAGGCGCTGCATGTCGATGCACAGATGCGCCGTGCCCGCGCCGAGCGGGCCGTTGGTGAGGCCCTGCCCCATGGCCGGCCCTCATTCCTCCGGCGGCGGCCCGGCCTCGCCGGGGCGGCCAGTAGGCTGGTCCGCGCCGCGCTTGCCGATGCCCACCACCGCCGCCTCGCGGCTGGGATAGGGGCCGGAGACCGGCGTGCCGTCTTCGGCCACCGCCCACCAGCCGGGCATCACGTCATGCCCATCGGCTTCCTGTTCTGCGATCAGCTTCGGCTTGAGCCACATGGTGACCTCCCATGGTCAGAGGGCCGCGGACCGCCGCACGCGGCGCCGATCCGCTTCGGGCCGGCATTCGCCGCTGCGCGCGTCCTCACGCCGCCTTGGCGTTGACCTCTGCACCGGCGAGGCGGGTCAGGAGCGCGTCGGTCTCCTTCTCCTCCTTCAAGGTGGCCTCGAAGAGGGGCACGGCATCCATCATGCCGAGCTGCCGGGCCCAGGTTTTCAGCGTACCGTAGCGGGAGATCTCGTAATGCTCCACCGCCTGCGCGCCCGCCAGGAGGCCGGCATCCAGCGCGTCCTTGCCGGAGAAGTCCTCGATGATCTCCTTGCCCTCATCGATGATGCCGACGATGGCCGGGCAGTGCTTGCCACGGGCGGCCTTGCCGAGCATCTCGAACACCTGCTCCAGGCGATCGATCTGGCCTTCGGTCTGCTCCTGGTGCTGCTTGAAGGCGTTCCTCAGCTCCTCGGAGCGGGCGGCCTTGGCCATCTTGGGCAGCGCGCGCAGGATCTGCTTTTCGGCGTAATAGATGTCTTTCAGGGTCTCCAGGAACAATTCGTTCAGCGAGCTGTCCTGACCGTTGTCCTGCTTCATTGATTTCTGCTGAGCCATGGGAGCATGTCCTTGAATGGGGCGGATGCGTCCGGCGACGGCGGGCGAGCGGCTGAGGAAGCTGGCCCTCGGCTGCCCCGCACAGGCGCTGCGCGGCGCCGCCGTTCGCGGACCACAAGGAAACGGCCCGCACGCGCCCAGGTTCCCCTACGTCGCAAAATCTGCCCCGGCCGAGGAGACACCTTCAGCTCTACATTGTGCGTGTGGTAATTCCCCTCGCAGCTTGACCAGAAATCGACGCTTTACTTAGGCGGAGCTGTATTTGGTCGCAGCGATAGGGGCGCGGCCGTCAGCGGATGCCGGCGCGCAGGAAGGCCTGGATGAACTGGCGCTGGAAGATCAGGAAGGCCACCATCAAAGGCGCCACCACCATCAACGTGGCGGCGGAGATGATGGAGATGTTCACCCCGCTCTCCGGCGCGCCGAAAAGCGACAGGCCCACCGTCAGCGGACGGGTGTCCGGCGTGTTGGTCACCACGAGCGGCCACAGGAAGTTGTTCCAGTGGGTGGCCACGGAGACGAGGGCATAGGCAAGGTAGACCGGCTGCGCGGCGGGCACATAGACGCGCCAGAGCACGCCGAGCCAGGAACAGCCCTCCACCCGCGCCGCTTCCTCCAATTCCATCGGCACCGACTTGAAGGCCTGGCGCAGCAGGAAGATGCCGAAGGCGCTCGCCACATAAGGCAGGCCCATGCCGGCGATGGTGTCGATGAGCGCCAGGCGCGAGACCATGGAATAATTCTCCACGATCAGCACCTCCGGCAGGATGAAGAGTTGCAGGAGGACGAGCACGAACAGTGCCTCGCGCCCGGGAAAATGAAAGCGGGCAAAGGCAAAGCCGGCGAGCGTGCACAAGAGGAGCTGGCCGGCAAGCGTGAAGCTCACCAAGGCGAGGGTGTTCAGCGCATAGGTGAACCAGGGCGCGGCGGCCCAGGCGGCGCGGTAATTGTCCAGGGTGAAGGGCGCGTTGCCGGAAAAATCCAGCGCCTGCCCGGCGGGATGAACCGAAGCCCAGGCGGCGAACAGGAGCGGCGCGATCCAGATGAGCGCGAGCAGCAGCGCGCCGGCGGCGTCGAGCGTCGGAACGAGGCGGATGCGGGGGAGAAAGGCGACGCTCATCGATAATGGATCCGCTTGTCGAGCACGGCGAACTGGAACACCGCCACCGCGCCCAGCACCGCCAGCACCATCACGGTGAGCGCGGCCGCGTGGGGCCGGTCGAAATAGGAGAAGGCCATTTCCCAGATCCAGTAGAGCACCAGCTTGGTGGCGTTGTTCGGCCCGCCCTTGGTGAGGATGAACAGGTGATCGATGAGCTTCACCGAATTGATGAGCGCATTGATGAAGATGAAGGCGGTGGTGGGCATGAGGAGCGGCAGCAGCACGCGCCGAAGATAGGTCAGCCGCCCCGCCCCCTCCACGCGCGCCGCCTCCTTCAGGTCCGGCGGGATGGTCTGGAGGGCGGCGAGATAGAAGATCATGAAGAAGCCCGCCTCCTTCCACACGGTCACGACAATCACCGCGCCCAGCGCCGTCTGCGGCTGGCCGAGCCAGTTGACGGGCGGCAGGCCAAAGAGGCCAGTGAGCGTGTCGATGACACCGAGGCCGGGCGTATAGAAGAACAGCCAGAGATTGGCGGCGGCCACCATGGGCAGGATGGTGGGGGTGAAATAGGCGCCGCGCACGAAGCTGCGCAGCGGGATCTTGGCATCGGCCCACAGCGCCATGGCCAGTGCCAGGAAGATGGAGGCGGGGATGGTCACGCCCGCATAGATGAGGGTGTTGCCAAGCACCGTCCAGAAGGTGGGATCGGCGATGAGATCGGCATAATTCTCGATGCCGTTGAACACTGCCGGCCGCCGCGCCGTGCCGCGCGAGAACAGGCTGCCCCAGAAGGTGGCAAGCGTCGGCCACACCGCGAACAGGCTCAGCAGCACCAAAGCCGGCGTCACCAGCATCCAGCCATAGAGGGCCAGAAGCTGCCGCTGGCGGCGCGCGAGCGCGTCGGGTGCGGGAGTGTCTGAAGCGCGGGACAGGGGCATGGGATCATCCGAAAAACCGGGGGAGCGCGAGAGGCCCTCCCCCGGCGGGTTTCGATTGAGGCGGTCAGAGCCCGCTTGAAAACCGCGGGCACCTGCCGGTTCCGTCATGGCCGGGCTCGTCCCGGCCATCCACGGGGATCGGCCTGGACGAGCCGTGCGACGGTCATCCAAGCGGTTGGCCGTAGATGCTCGGGTCAAGCCCGAGCATGACGGTGTCGCTTACGGCCGGGGCGCGGTGTTTCCCAAACCCGCGTCCGCCCGCTTCATGCTCAGTGGCTGTAGGGCTTCAGCAGCTGGGTGGCGGTGGTCTGCGCGGCCTTGAGCGCCTCGGCGGGGCTCTTGGTGCCGGTGAGCGCCGCCTGGATGGCGTTGTTCAGCGCCTCGCGGACACGGGCCGTATCCCAGGTGGAGAATTCGGCGATGGCCACCTTGAGCTGGTCGCGGGCGACCAGCGCCTGCGGGAAGGTTTCGCCATAGGCCTTCAGCTGGGGCGTCTCATAGGCGGCGGGGCTCACCCCCACATAGCCGGTGGCGATGGACCATTCGGCGGCGCGCTCGGGCGCGGTCATGTAGCGGATGAGCTTGAGGGCGGCGGCGCGCTCGGCCTCGGTGGCGCTCTTGAACAGGTAGAAATTGCCACCGCCCGTGGGCGAGCCCGGCTGCTTGTGGGCGGGCAGTTCGGCGACGCCGAAGTCGAACTTGGCCTCGTTCTTCACCGCAGTCAGGTTGCCGGTGGTGTGCCACATCATGGCGGTCTGGCCCTGCACGAAGGCTTGGCGCAGCGTGCCCCATTCCACGAGGCCGGTGGGCGAGATCTTGTGCTCGGTGGAGAGCGACTTCCAGAACTGGAGGGCCTCAATCACGGCCGGATCATCGAAATGAACGGCGGCGCCGTCCTTGCTCATGAGCTCCTTGCCGTTCTGGATCGCGAAGCACTGGAACATCCAATAGGGATAGCCGGTGGAGGGCACCATCAGGCCGTAGCGGCCCTCCTTGGTGAGGGTCTTGCCCATGGCCACCATCTCGTCCCAGGTCTTCGGCGGCTTGTTGGGGTCGAGGCCAGCTTCCTTGAACATGTCCTTGTTGTAGTACATGACGATGGTGGAGCGCTGGAACGGAATGCCCCAGGTCTTGCCCTCGACGCGGCTATTGGCCATCAGCGCGGGGTAGAAGCCATTCAGCCAGGCCTTCTCGTCATCGGTCTTCACCACGTCCTCGAAGGGCACCACGAGGCCCTGCTCCACGAGGTCATAGGCATCGATGGAGAACAGAACCGAGAGCTGGGCCGGCTTGCCGCTCTTGATGGCGGCGAGCGCGCGGACGCGGGTGTCGTCATAATTGCCGGCATAGACGGCGGTGACGGCGACGTCGGGATTGTCCTTCTGGAAGCCCTCGATCATGCCGTCGATCACCTTGGTGAGCGGGCCGCCGACGGCGATCGGGTAATACATGGTCAATTCGGTCTTGGCGAAAGCCGAGACGGTGGCGGCAAGAAGGCCGGCCGCAGTGGCGGCGGCGGTGAGGAAGCGTCTCATGTTCGTGTCCTTCGGGGGGTTGGAGGAACGCGTACAGGGGGTGAAGGGAAAGGCTCAGGCCGGCAGGGCCGGCGGGGATGGGACCCGGCGGCCGCTCTCGCCGTCGAAGAGGTGGACAGCGCCCGGGTCCCAGGCCAGCGAGACCTCGGTGCCGTGAGCCGGCTCCAGCCGGCCGGGCGCGCGGGCCACCATGTCCTCGCCACTGGCAAGGGTGAGGTAGAGGAAGGTCTCCGCGCCCAGGAACTCGGCGGCGGAGACCCGGGCCGCCAGCGGCCCTTCGCCGGGGCGGCCGACCCGCAGGTCCTCCGCCCGCACACCGGCCATCCAGGCCGGATCTGCCGGCACGCCCGGCAACAGGCGGGCGGCCGGAATGAGCGCCATGGGCGGTGAGCCGACGAAACCGGCGGCAAACGCCGTGGCGGGGGTCATATACAGCTCGGCCGGCGTGCCCTGCTGTTCGATGCGCCCGTTGCGCATCAAGATCACCTGGTCGGCCATGCCCATGGCCTCGGTCTGGTCGTGGGTGACATAGATCACGGTCATGCCGAGGCGCCGCTGCAGGGCGCGGATGTCCTGGCGGACCGCATGGCGGAGCTTGGCGTCCAGGTTGGAGAGCGGCTCGTCCATCAGGCACAGCGGATGATCGGCCACGATGGCGCGCGCCAGCGCCACGCGCTGCCGCTGGCCGCCGGACAAGGCGGCGGGGCGGCGATCCTCCAGGCCCTCAAGCCCCGTCAGATGAAGCGCCTCCTTTAGCTTGCGGTCCCGCTCCGCCCGCGCCACCCGCCGCACCTTGAGGCCGAAGATGATGTTCTCGGCGACGGTGAGATGGGGAAAGAGGGCATAGGACTGGAACACCACCGATAGCCCGCGCGCGGCCGGCGGCAGGGCGGTCACGTCGCGCCCGCCGATCTCGACGCGGCCGCGATCGGGCGTCTCAAGGCCCGCGATGAGGCGCAAGGTGGTGGACTTGCCGCAGCCGGAGGGGCCGAGCAGCACGGTGAAGCTGCCGCGCGGCACGGCCAGGGAAAGATCCTCCACCCCGCCGCCGCCGGGAAAGGTGCGGGTGACATGGTCGAGGCGGACGAAATCGGCGGGCGGGGCGAGCGAGCTCATGACGTGCTCCCCGCGCCCTCTGCACCCATCTGCGCGATGCGCAGGCGCGCGCGGATGCCCTCCTCCGCGAACAGGGCTGTGAAGGCAGGCGGCGGCGGGGCATCCAGCACCAGCAGGTCCGCCTCTTCCAGCCGTCCGCCGCGCGCGGGGGCGGGGCGGCCGAGCTTGCTGACATCAGCCACCAGGATGGAGCGCCGGCAACTCTCGCGCATGGCTTGCCGCGCCAGCACCTCGGCCCGGTCGAAATCGACGAGCGTGCCGTCCGGCTCGATGCCGGCGACGCCGAAAATACCGAAATCCACCCGGTAGTCGCGATACATGGCCTCCACCTGCGGCCCGAGGAAATCCCGGTCCGGCAGGCGCACGGCCCCACCCGGCAGCACGATGCGGTTGGAGGGCTGCCCGCTCAGCGCCATGGCGACGTTGAGGTTGTTGGTGATGACGGTCAGGTCCTCATGGCCGCGCATAGCCAGGGCGACGAATTCCGGCGTGGTGCCGATGCCGAAGGAGACCGAGGCGCCATTGGGAATGAGCCCGGCCACATGGGCGCCGATGGCTTCCTTGGCGGCGGGATGGATGATGCGACGGGATTCGTAGGGCAGGTTGACCCGTGGCGCCTCCAGATATTCCGCCCCGCCGCGCCGGCGGCGCAGCAGATTGGCATCGCACAGGAGATTGATGTCCCGGCGGATGGTCTGGGGCGTGACACCGAAGAGGGCGGCCAGCTCCTCGATATTGAGGAAGCCGCCGCGCTTGGCCCGGTCCACGATGTCATGCTGCCGGGGCGTTATGTTCATACCAATCCATCGCCACGTTCATTTGAACATGGCGCGCACCCTATGGATGGTCATTGAAGGGGAGACGTCAGTTGGATGACATTCAAATGAATGTCGCCGGCGCATAAAAGCCCCGCGACCCGCCCGGAGGCGGATCGCGAGGCCCCCCGCTGCGGTGTCAGGCGTTGGCGCCTGCGATGGCGTCGATGACGGCGGCGGTCACATCCGCGGTGCGGGCGGTGCCGCCGAGATCGGGCGTGTGGAAGCGCGCATCGCCGGTGACGCGCTCGATGGCCGCCATCAGCCGCGTGGCCGCTTCCCCCTCTCCCAGATGCTCCAGCATCATCACCGCCGACCAGAAGGTGCCCACCGGATTGGCGATGCCCTTGCCGGTGATGTCGAAGGCGGAGCCGTGAATGGGCTCGAACATGGAGGGGAAGGCGCGCTCGGGGTTCAAGTTGGCGGTCGGCGCGATGCCCAGCGAGCCGGCCAGCGCGGCGGCAAGATCGGAAAGAATGTCGGCGTGCAGATTGGTGGCGACGATGGTGTCGAGGCTTTCCGGCTTCATCACCATGCGCACGGTCATGGCATCCACCAGCATCTTGTCCCAGGTGACATCCGGAAATTCGCCGGCCACCTGGTTGGCGATCTCGTCCCACATGACCATGGCGTGGCGCTGGGCGTTGGACTTGGTCACCACGGTGAGCAGCTTGCGGGGCCGGGACTGGGCGAGGCGGAAGGCAAAGCGCAGGATGCGCTCCACCCCCGCGCGGGTGAACATGGAGACATCGGTGGCCGCCTCCAGCGGCGAGCCCTGGTGGACGCGCCCGCCGACGCCGGCATATTCGCCTTCCGAATTCTCCCGCACGATCACCCAGTCGAGCGTCCCCGCCTGAACGCCCCGCAGTGGCGAGGTGATGCCGGGCAGGATGCGGGTGGGGCGGACGTTGGCATACTGGTCGAAGGGCTGGCAGATGGCGAGGCGCAGGCCCCACAAGGTGATGTGGTCGGGAATGTCCGGATGGCCGGCGGAGCCGAAGAGGATGGCGTCATGGGCGCGGATCTGGTCGCGGCCATTCTCCGGCATCATGCGGCCGTGGCGCTTGTAATAGTCCCCGCCCCAGTCGAACTCATCCACCGCGAAGGAGAAGGTGCCCGCCCGCGCCGCCAAGGCGTGGAGCACCTCCACGCCGGCCGAGATCACCTCGCCGCCAATGCCGTCGCCGGGAATGGCAGCAATCTTATAGGTCTTCATCAGGGTCTCCGAAACGATCCGGGTCTCAGGTTTCAAGGGGTGTGAAGCTCAATTGGGGGCGACGGCCGCCAGCAGCTTGCCGAGCCGTTCGATCTCCGCACGGAACTGCCGGTCGAGGGCGGCCGGGGTGGCGAGGTCGTCCGGCACGGGAACGGTGCCGAGCGAGGCCATGCGGTCGATGACGGTGGGGTCCTTCAGCGCCGTCTTCAGCGCCTCCGACAGCTTCAGCCGGATCGCCTCCAGCGTCCCCTTTGGCGCCCAGAGCGCATGCCAGGCGGTGATTTCAAAGCCCTTGAGGCCGCTCTGGTCGAGGGTCGGCACGTTGGGAAGCGCGGCAATGGGCGCGCGGGTGGTGACACCGAAGGCCTTGATGTCGCCGGCCTTGATCTGGTTCACGGTGTTGGTGGTCTGGTCGCACATGAGGTCGATGCGCTTGCCCACCAGGTCCAGCATGGCCGGGCCCGAGCCCTTATAGGGCACGTCCACGAACTTGGCGCCCGTCTCCTTGGCCAGCACCAGCGCGCACAGATGGGAGACCGAGCCCACCCCCGCCGTGCCGATGGTGAGCGAGGTGTCCTTCTCCTTCAGCAGCGCCAGCAGCTCCGGCATGGTGTTGGCTTTCAGGTCGGAGCGCCCCACCAGCACCATGGGCACCTCGGTGACGAGGCCGACGGGGGAGAATTCCTCCGGCTTGTAGGGCAGCTTGGGATAGAGCGGGGCGAAGGTGGCCACCCCGATATGGTAGAGCAGCAGCGTGTAGCCATCGGGCGCGGCCTTCGCCACGTCGCCCGCGCCCAGCGAGCCGCCGGCGCCACCCTTGTTCTCGATCACGATCTGCTGGCCCAGCGTGGGCGTCATGGCCTGGGCGACAAGGCGGGCGACCGTGTCGCTCGGCCCACCCGCGGCGGCGGGCACGACGATGGTGATGGGCCGCTCCGGATAGCGGGACTGCGCGTGCCCCTCTGTCGCGAAAAGACCAAAGGCAGCAGCCGCCGCCATCGCAAGAAGCCTTGAATGCACCCGCCCCTCCCATGAATTTTTTGTTGCATGCAAGTTTGCATCGATGCTGTGAGGTGTCAAGGATGGAACCCGAGGGCGCCAAGGGTGCACGGGGGAGACCGTCACCGAGCGCTTTCGCTTGGGCGGGGGGCGCTCTAGAAGAAGGACAGGCGCGGCGAAGCGGAACGGCCATGGCGGACGCGGAGGCAGAGGTGGACGGCAGGGACGGCGCGCGCATGGGCGCCGACGCCCCGCCCTTGCGCCTGCGCGCGCCCGCAGCGGTGCAAAAGCCAAATCTGGCCGACCAGGCCTATGAGGCCATCAAGCGCGCGGTCCTGGAAAACATCTATCCGCCCGGCTACCAGGCCGGCGAGGTGGAAATCGCCCGCCAGCTGGAGATGAGCCGCACCCCCGTCCACGAGGCCATGGCGCGCCTCCAGGAGGAGGGCCTGGTCCGCATCCTGCCCAAGCGGGGCATCCTGGTGCTGGGCCTTTCGCCGGACGACATCGCGGACATTTACGACGTCATCATCGCCCTCGAAGGCGCCGCTGCGGAGCGCCTTGCCCGCCTGCCCGAGGTGGAGCGGATGGCCAGCGCCACGCTTCTGGAGTGCCATACGGCCGCGATGGACGCCGCACTTGCCTCCGCCGACCGGCCGGCCTGGGCGCAGGCCGACAAGGCCTTCCACGATGCACTGGCGCAGGCGAGCGGCAACGAGCGGCTCGGCCGCATGGTGGGCACGGTGACCGACCAGCTCCACCGGGCCCGCCTGTTCACCCTCCATCTGCGGCCGCTGCCCACCCGCTCGGCGCAGGCCCATGGCGCGATCACGCAGGCCATCCGGGCCGGCGATCCCGAGGCGGCGGCGGACGCGGCGCGCACCCACCGCCGGCACGCGCGTGACGAACTGGTGCCGCTGCTCCGCCAGCTCAGGCTGAACAATCTGTAGGACCGGGCCGCCGGCCGGCGAAAAGCGCGCGATCCTCCCGCACGGCGGCCTGAAGGGCATCGACCACCGCCCGCACGCGGTTCAGCCGCCGCAGATCATCATGCACCGAGATCCAATAGCTGCGGGTGAAGGTGAGCTCCTTCGGCAACAGGGGGATCAGCGCCCCATGGGCGGCGGCGAGGAAATGGGGCAGCACGCCCACCGCGGCGCCGCTCAACACCGCATTCACCTGCGCCATCACGCTGGTGGAGCGCACGGCGGGCGTGACCTCCACGTGATCCGCGAGCAATGAGAAGTCGAGCGCAGTGGTGAAGAGCAGATCGGGGATATAGCCCGCCAGCACATGGGCCTTCAGATCGTGCACCGAAACCGGCGCTGGGCGTACGGCGAGATAGGCCCGCGTGCCATAGAGCCCCAGCCCATAATCGGTGAACTTGCGCACACTCAATTGTCCCGCCCGGGGGCGGTCGAGGGTCAGGGCGATGTCCACCTCGCGGCTTGCCAGCGAATAGGCGCGCGGCAGGGCCACCAACTCGGTCTGGAGGCGCGGATTGGCGGCGGTGAGGGTGGCGAGGCGCGCGGCGAGATAGCCCACCCCCAGCCCCTCCGGCGCGCCGATGCGCACCCGACCGGCCACCTGCATCTCGTCCTCGCCGAGGCCGGAAATCTTGCGCAGGACCACCGCCTCCATCTCCTCGGCGGCCTGGGCGAGGCGCTGGCCCTGCTCGGTGATGACGGTGCGCCGGCCGGCACGGGCCACCAGCGGCGCCCCCACCTCCTGTTCCAGCCGCGCCACCCGCCGACCCACCGTGGTGTCGTCCATGCCCAGCGCACGCCCGGCGCCGGACATGCGGCCGGTGCGCGCCAGATGGAGGAAGATGCGCAGGTCGTCCCAATCCATGAGGCTCATTCCTGCAAATTTGCAGATCGGTGCGGAGATTATCGTTCTTGAATGCAGAACTCCAGGCTGGCACCTCACCCTCAAGCGCAACCGGGGCAACGGCGCGCGGGAGGAATGCGGCATGCAGGCAGATGGGGATTTCGACTATATCGTGGTGGGCGCCGGCACCGCCGGCTGCATCATGGCCAACCGCCTCTCCGCCGATGGCCGCCACCGCGTGCTGCTGCTGGAAGCCGGCGGCGACGACAATTGGATCTGGTTCCACATCCCGGTGGGCTATCTCTTCGCCATCGGCAATCCCCGCGCCGACTGGATGTTTCGGACCGTGGCAGAACCGGGGCTGAACGGCCGCTCGCTGGCCTATCCGCGCGGCAAGGTGATCGGCGGCTGCTCGGCCATCAATGCCATGATCTCCATGCGCGGCCAGGCGGCCGATTATGACCATTGGCGTCAGCTGGGCCTGCCCGGCTGGGGCTGGGACGAGGCGCTTGCCGCCTTCAAGAACCTGGAGGATCATTTTCTCGGCGCGAGCGACATCCACGGCGCGGGCGGCGGCTGGCGCATCGAGGCGCCGCGCATCAGCTGGGCGGTGCTGGATGCGGTGGCGCGGGCGGCGGGCGAACTGGGCATCCGCTCCGTGCCGGACTTCAACACCGGCGACAATGAGGGCGTGGGCTATTTCCACGTCAACCAGAAGCGCGGCCGGCGCTGGTCCTCGGCGCGCGGCTTCCTCAAGCCCGCTTTATCCCGCCCGAACCTGCGGCTTGAGACCGGAGTGACGGTGAACCGCCTCATCCTCGAAAATGGCCGCGCGGTGGGCGTGCGCTACCGGGCCAATGGCGCGGTGATGGAGGCGCGGACCAAGGGCGAGGTGATCCTGTGCGCGGGCGCCATCGGTTCGCCCCAAGTGCTCCAGCGCTCGGGCATCGGCCCGGGCGAATGGCTGGCCCCGCTGGGCATCGAGGTGAAGGCGGACCGGCCGGGGGTGGGGCGCAATCTGCAGGATCATCTCCAGCAGCGCGCCATCTACAAGGTCCAGGGCATCCGCACCCTCAACGAGACCTATTATTCCCTGCCCCGGCGCGCCCTCATGGGGCTGGACTATGCCCTGCGCCGGCGTGGGCCCTTGACCATGGCGCCGTCGCAACTGGGCATCTTCACCCGCTCCGACCCGCACCAGGAGCGGGCGAACATCCAGTTCCACGTGCAGCCGCTGTCGCTGGACAAGTTCGGCGAGCCGCTGCACCGCTTCCCCGCCATCACGGTGGCCGCTTGCAACCTGCGGCCCACCTCGCGCGGGACGGTGCGCATCCCCTCGGCGGAGATGGACGCGGCGCCGGTGATCGCCCCCAATTATCTCTCCACCGACGAGGACCGGCAGGTGGCGGCCGACGCCATCCGCGTCACCCGCCGCCTCATGCGCCAGAGCGCGCTCACACCCTACGCGCCCGAGGAATACCTGCCCGGCCCCGCCGTGGGCGACGACGATGCATCGCTCGCCAAGGCTGCCGGCGATATCGGCACCACCATCTTCCATCCCGTGGGCACGGCGAAGATGGGCCTCGCCTCCGATCCGATGGCGGTGGTGGATGCGCGGCTGAAGGTGTTCGGCGTGGAGGGGCTGCGGGTGGTGGATGCTTCCATCATGCCCACCATCACCTCGGGCAACACCAACACCCCCACGGCCATGATCGCGGAACGGGGCGCGCAGCTGATCCTGGAGGATGCCCGCTGAGGCCTATTTCTCCGGCGTCAGCCGGACCAAAGCGCCGTCCGTGGCGTCGGTCAGCACATAGACCGCCCCGTCCCGGCCCACCGCCACGTCGCGGATGCGCCAGCGGCCTTGCAGGTAGCGGGCCTCGCCCGTCACCTTCTGCCCATCGAGGGTGAGGCGCACCAGCGCCTTGCCGGCCAGCGCCCCGATGAGGATGCTGCCGCGCCATGCAGGGAACATGTCGCCCTCATAGAAGGCCATGCCGCTCGGGGCGATCACCGGGTCCCAGTAATAAAGCGGCTGCTCCATGCCGGCCTTGGCGGTGAGACCCTCGCCGATGGGCTGGCCGCTATAATCCTCGCCATAGGTGATAACCGGCCAGCCATAATTGCGGCCCGCTTCGGGACGGTTCAGCTCGTCGCCGCCGCGCGGGCCATGCTCCACCGTCCAGAGCGCGCCGTCCGGGCCGAGGGCGGCGGACTGGAGGTTGCGGTGGCCGTAGGACCAGATTTCCGGCCGGCCATTGGACAGCTTCGGATTGCCCGGCGCCGGTCCGCCATCGGGATTGATGCGCAACACCTTGCCGAGATCCGTGGTGACATCCTGCGCCAGCTGGCGCGGCTGCGGCAGCGAGCGTTCGCCCGTGGTGACGAAGAGCGCGCCCTCCCGGTCGAACACCAGCCGCGAGCCGAAATGCAGGGTGGAACGCCAGGCGGGCTGCTGCTGGAAGATGACTTTCACGTCGGACAGGGCCGTGCCATCCGCTGAAAGCGTGCCGGTGGCCACCGCCGTGGCATTGGCGCCCTCCCCGCGGGGCTCGGCGAAGCTCCACCACACCCGCCGGGTGCGGTCGAAATCAGCGCGCACCGCCACGTCCAGCAGCCCGCCTTGGCCGCGCGCATCCACCGCCGGCAGGCCGGAAATGGGCGGGGAGACCGCGCCATCCGCTCGGATGAGGCGCAGGCGGCCGACGCGCTCCGTGACGAGCCAGGACCCGTCCGGAAGCTCAGCCATGCCCCAGGGATGGTCGAGCCCTTGCGCCACCACGGCGGTGCGAAGCTGGACGGGGTCGGCCATCACCGGCGCGCGGGTCTGGCCGGGAAAGGCGGGCGTCTGGCTGGGGGCGTTGGGCGGGGCGGCGTTGAAATCCTGCGCCAGCGCCGGGCCGCAGAAAAGGCCAGCCGCAAGGAGAATGCCGGCTGCCTGTGGTGTCTTTCGGCCCATGTGCCTCTCCCGGATCGCGCGGAACCATCCTGCACCAACGCCGGAGCGGGTGCAGGCGTTTCCTCGCCGCGCCGGGATCAGGAGGCAACGCCCTCCGCCACCGGCCGATGCTCGATCCAGGCGGCAAGGGCGGGCGGCACGCCGCGCGCGGGCTTGGCGCCGGGGCGGGCGAAGCGGCCGGCGGAGGCCGGACGCGGATTGAGCCGGGCGAGCAAGGTGGCCTGCCCCACGGCCGCGTCGAGCGGGTCCACCAGCGGCACGGGCACCCGGTCGGCGACCCGCGAGGCCAGGCCCGTGAGCGGAGCACCGGCGAGGATCACCGCATCCGCCTTGTTCTCGTGCACCGCCCGGCAGGCGAGCGCCACCAGTTCGTCCTCCAACTCGTGCTGCACATTGTCCACCGAGCGGAACGGCACGTCGGGCACCAAGATGCCGGCGCAGCGGGCCTCCAGGCGCGAGAGGGCGACGGAATCCTCGTACCAGGCGGTCAGCGCGTGGGAGAAGGTGACGATGGCAAAGCGCGGCCCCAGCATGCAGGCGGTGAGCATGGCCGCTTCCGCCATGGCGGTGATGGGCAGATCGAACAATTCCCGCGCCGGGATGAGGCCGGGATCGCCATAGGCGCCGATGACGATGGCGTCCATGCCCGTCTTGTGGCGGGCGATGAGGTCGAGCGTGGTGGTGCCGGCCACCTGCGCCTCGCCCCGGCTGGCGATATAGGGCACGCCCTCCTCCGCCGTGAGCGGGATCAGCTCCACGTCGGGCGCGAGCGCGCGGCGGGCGCTCGCGGCCATCTTCTCGGTCATGCCGACGGAGGTGTTGGGATTGATGAGAAGGATGCGCATGGGTCAGCCCGCCCGTGCCCGCTGCCACAGATCTTCGATGGCGATGGCGGCCTCGCGCCGGATGGCGTCCGCATCCACCCGCGTGGGTCGACCGTCCTCCACCACCACCTCGCCATCCACCGCCACCAGTTCCACATCCCGCCCCTGCGCCACATGGACGAGATTGCCGAGCGCATTGGTGCGCGGCGTCAGGTGGGGCCGGCGGAAGTCGAAGGCGACGAAATCCGCCTTCTTGCCCAGTTCGATGGAGCCGATCTCCTCCTCCAGGCCCATGGCGCGGGCCCCCGCCATGGTGGCCATCTCGAACACGGTGGCGGGCTGCCAATCCTCGGTCACGGAGCCGATCTGGATGCGGCCCACGGCCAGCGCCCAGCGCATCACTTCCACCATGTCGGCGTGCATGTTGTCGGTGCCCAGCGTGAGCTTGGCGCCAGCGGCCCGCAGCTTGTGGGTGGGGGCGATGGTGGCGCCCGTCGCATTGCCCTTGGCGATATGGGCTACATGGATGCCGGCACGCCCGATGCGGGCAATGTCGCTCTCGCTCACATGGATGCAATGGGCGGCGGTGAGGCGGTCGTTCAGGAGGCCCACCTCCTCCAGCAATTCCGGAGGGCTGATGCCGTCGCGCTCGCGAATGCGCGCCACCTCCACCTTGCTCTGGGACAGGTGCGTGGTGACGCGCAGGCCCTTTTCGCGCGCGGCTTCGCCGATGCGCCGCAGGAAGGGGGTCGAGCAGGTGTCGGGAGCGTGCGCCGCCAGTTGCACGCCGATGCGGCCGAAGCTCTTGCCCTCGTAGCGGTCGGCGAGATCCAGCGCGGCCTGCAAGGTGCGGTCGCCGATGGCGTCCACATGCTCCCAGCGGCCCACCGAGACGCCCGAGAAATCCACGTCATGGATGCGCCCGCACGACCAGACCCGCAGGCCGATATCGGCCATGGCGGGGGTCACCACATGGGCGTGCACGAAGGTGTCGTTGATGAGGGTGGAGCCGAACAGCAGCGCCTCCAGCGCCCCGAGGCGGGCGATGGCATAGGCCTCTTCCTCGCTCACCATGTGGCCCTGAGGGATGCCCGGCGTATAGGCCGGCGCGAAGCCCAGATCCTCGGCCACGCCCCGCACCATGGAGAGATTGGCGTGGGTGTGCACGTTCACGAGGCCGGGCGTGATCACCCGCCCCGGCAGGTCCAGGGTGCGCCGAGCCGCCGGCGGCGGCGCGCCGGGATTGGCCTCCTCCACCAGAGCGAAGCGGCCATTGGTGATGCCGATGACGGCATTTTCGATGGCGTGGCCCGCCGGAGCGCCGGTGAGAACGGTGGCGCCGGTGACGACCAGGTCGTAGAGCGGCTCGGAGCTAGAGAGCATTTCGGACATGGGGACCCCGATGCGGATTAGCGGTTCAGCACATGGGCGAGGAAGCGCTGGGTCTTTTCCTCGCGCGGCGCGGTGAAGACCGCCTCCGGCGTGCCCTCCTCCACGATATGGCCATCGGCCATGAAGATGAGGCGATCTGCGACGCGGCGGGCGAAGCCCATTTCGTGGGTGACCACCACCATGGTCATGCCCTCCTTGGCGAGGGTCCCCATCACGTCCAGCACCTCATGCACCAGTTCGGGATCGAGGGCCGAGGTGGGCTCGTCGAACAGGATGAGGCGCGGCTCCATGGCCAGCGCGCGAGCAATGGCCACGCGCTGCTGCTGGCCGCCGGAGAGTTGAGACGGGCGCTTGTGGAGATGGTCGGAGAGGCTCACGCGCGCCAGTTGCTCGGCGGCGCGGGCCCTGGCGACGGTGGCGGACACGCCCAGCACCTTGCGCGGGCCGATGGCCACGTTCTCCAGCGCGGTGAGATGGGGAAACAGGTTGAAGCGCTGGAACACGAAGCCGAAGCGGCTGCGCTGAAGCGCCAGGCGGGCCTCCGGCAAAGGCTGCCAGCGGGCCGCCTCGCCCACATAGGCCCCGCCAATGGGCTCGCCCTGAAGCTCGATCTGCCCGGCGCTGGGCGTCTCCAGATAGTTCAGGCAGCGCAGAACCGTGGTCTTGCCCGAGCCGGAGGGGCCGATGAGCACCAGGGTCTGGCCGGCCATCACGTCGAACGAGATGCCCTTCAGGATCTCCCGCTCGCCGAAGGTCTTACGCAGGCCGCGCACGGACAGAAGCGGCTTTTCCTGAACAGTGATCGTGGGGGCGATGTCTTGAATGTCGATCATGACCCTCACCAGGCCGGCAAGCGCCGCTCGATCACCCGCGAAATGTAGGAGAGCACGGAGATGATGGCGTAATAATAGATGGCAAGCAGCGCGAAGATTTCGAGCGGCGCGAAATGGGAGGCGATGATGGCCTGCCCCGAGCGGGTCAGCTCATAGACCGAGATGACGGAGAGCAGCGACGTATTCTTCAACAGCGTGATCACGTCATTGGTGAGCGCCGGCACCATGGGGCGGATGGACTGGGGCAGGAGGATGTAGAGCAGGATCTTGTCCTGCGTCATGCCGATGGATTTGGCCGCCTCGGTCTGGCCCTTCTCCACCGCGCCCACCGTGCCGCGCACGATCTCCGAGACATAGGCCGCGCAATTGAAGGACAAGGCGATGACGCCGGCCCAGAATTCGCCGAGCCGAAGCCCCATGAGCGGCAGGCCGAAGAAGAAGATGAAGATCTGGATCAGCAATGGCGTGCCGCGGATGAAGTCCACATAGGCCCGCACAAGCCAGCGCGCCCAGGTCCAGCCGCCGAGCGCGATGAGGCCGAGCGCGATGCCGCCGGCAAGGCCGAAGATCGCGGCGAGCGAAGCGATCTTCAACGTCATCACCGTGCCCACGGCGAGCAGGGGAATGGCCATCTCGACGACGGCCCAGTCAATGGTCATAGGCATCTATCCGCATCACAGGGGCGGCGGGGACGGGCGCGGTGCCCGTCCCGATCAGCACGGGTCAGGAGAAATCGGGGATCTTGTCCGAGAGCTTCATCTGCGTCCCGAACCACTTTTCCTGGAGCTTGTAGATGTCGCCATTGGCCTTGAGCGCGGTGATGCGCTCGTTCAGGAAATCGATGAGCTGGGTGTCTTCCTTGCGGGTGCCGATGCCCGCCCAGTTGCGCGGGCCGATGTCGCGCACGATGGTGTACTTGCCGGGGGCGTCCTTCACCACCTGGGTGAGGGTGGCCAGCGAATTGATGACCCCGTCCACGGAACCCTGCGCCAGCGCCAGATAGGCGGCGGGGTGGTCGTCATAGGTCTTCACTTCGGAGAAGCCCTTGCCGGTGTCGGCCTTCAGCTTCTCTTCCAGCTTGGTCTTCATGGTGTCGCCGGCCGAACCCAGCTTCACGCCCAGGATCTTGCCGGCCATGCCGTCGAGATTCTTGATGGTGCCCGCATCCGAGGCGCGGATGAGCATTTCCTGCGTCGCCTCGGCATAGGGGATGGAATAGCCGACCTTGGCCACGCGCTCCTTGGTGTAGGTCAGCGAGGTCATGATGACATCGAAATTGCCCGCATAGAGGGCGGGGATGACGCCGGCCCAAGCGGTGTCGATGAACTCCACCTTCACGCCCAGCGGCGCGAAGATCTCCTTGGCCAGGTCCACGTCGTAACCGACGATCTCGCCCTTGTCGCGGAAGGTGAAGGGCCGGTAGGCGGCCTCGACGCCCACGCGGACAACACCCGCCTTCTTGATGTCCTCAAGGGTCAGCGGCCCGGCTTTGGCGGGGCTCGGCGCGGCGTGCAACAGCGTGGCGGCCGCGAGCAGCAGGCCCGACATCTGGAAGAGGCGGCGGCGGGAGACGGCGGTCCCGGAACGGGGGAAGAACATGCGGCTCTCACTTTCCTGAAGACCCCGGAGGGCGGCTAAACACCTGATTAGATTGCATTCCATCCGATTTAATTTAATATATACAGCGCATTAGCCATCAATGACCAGATCCGACCTGCCGATTGATTAGGCATATAAGCGCCCAAGGGCGCGCCATGCGCCGCCGGACGCGCCGGTGCGGCACGGGCCCAGACCCAAAGGAACGCGCGAATTTCATCTTGCCAGCCACGGCTTAGGCGCGCGGCCACGCGCAGCGCCGCGGCCGCGCGGCAGGCAGCCGGACGCGGGAAGGCGCCTGGAGGCGCCTGTTATTTGTGCAGATGGGCACTCAATCGGCGGAAAACGCGTCCTCGCCGTCGCTCGCGTCCGCCGTCTCCTCCTGCACCACGGCCGCCAGCACCGCGCACACCGTCTCGCCCGTGCGCATCAGGTGGCGTCGCCACACGCGACCGGCGGTGAGGCCGTCGCGGGCATGGAGGGCCGACATGAGCGCCTCGTGCTCGCCCACGGATTCCACCCAGCGGTCGGGATCGATGATGGCCATGTAGCGCCCGCGCCGGGCGCGCAGCATCAGGCTCGCATGGGTGGAAATGAGGATGGGATTGGCGGACAGGCGCACCACCGTGTCATGGATGGCGCTGTTGAGGGCGAAATATGGGTCTTTTTCCTGCCGCTGGTAATGGTCGAGCATGCGCGCATGCAGGTCATCGAGTTCGGCGAGATCGGCGGGCGTCATGCGTGTCACCGCCAGCTCCGCCGCAAGGCTCTCCAGCCCGGCAATGACCTCGAACAGGTTCGAGGCCTCGGCCGGCGTGAAGGACATGATCCGCGCGCCCTTGTTCTGGGAAATCTCCACCAGCCCCTCGGCCTCGAGCAGCTTCAGCGCCTCCCGCAGCGGCGTGCGCGACACCGCCATGGCCTCGCACAGGCTGCGCTCCACGATGCGCCCGCCGGGGGGCAGCTCGCCGCGAATGATGCGGTCCCGCAGCCGGTCGGCCACCTGGCGCGCGAAGGGGATGCGCCGGGAGAGCCGGGGGTCTGTCTCGGTGCGGCGGGGTGCGCCCGCCTCAGTGCTCTGCCCTCTGGACAATGGTCCGTCACCGCCTGTCGTCACAGCGCCATCCATAGCGCGTTCGGCGCTTCGGGGACCAGCCCTCCGCCCGCCCTCACCGCGCGGCCGCCCCCGGCAAATGCTCGGCCATGAAGCGCTCGAAGCGGGGATCGTCCGCATAGGCCACATTGATGCGCATGGCCGGCCGGTGGGCGCCGCCCTGATGCGCACCCCCGTGATGCGCGCCTCCTTGGGGATGAAACACCGCGCCCGGCGCCAGAAGAATGCCGCGCTTGGCCGCCGCGCGGGACAGGGCCGCGTCGTCGAGCCGGTCCGGCAGTTCGCACCACAGATAGAAGCCCCCGCCCGGCGGGCCGAACATGGGCAGGCCGAGCCGGCCCAAGGTCGCCTGGGCGGCGGCGGTGGCGGCATCCACCCGCCAACGCAGGCGCTTCAGATGGCGGCGATACTGGCCGGACGTGATGAGGTCGTGGACGATGCGCTCCACATAGCCGGAACTGTTCACCGAGGTGACCATCTTGAGCGCGCCGAGCCGCTCGATGAGCCGGGGCGCGGCCACCACATAGCCGCAGCGCAGGCTGGCCGAGAGGGTTTTCGCCAGCGTGCCCACATAGATCACCCGCTCCAGCTGATCGAGCGCGGCGAGGCGCGGGCGGGCGGCGGGCAGGATGTCGGCGAAAGGATCGCTCTCCACGATCACCACATCATGGCGCGCCGCCACCTGGAGCACCCGGAAGGCGATGGCGGGGGTGAGCGAGCAGCCGGTGGGGTTGTGGGCCAGCGACTGGGTGAAGAAGAGCTTCGCCCCGCTCTCCAGGATGGCCCGCTCCAGCGCCTCCACGTCCGGGCCTTCGGGGGTGCGGGGCACGCCGATCATGCGCGCCTTGGCGAGGCGCAGCTTGCCGAAGAGCGGATAATAGCCGGGGCTGTCCACCAGCACCGCGTCGCCCGGCTCCACCAGGGTGCGGATGATGAGGTCGAGGGCGTGGTTGGCGCCCTGCGTCATCAAGACCTGCGCCGGATCGCCCGCGATCGCCCGCTCGGTGAGCAGCGCAGCGATGGCCTCGCGCAGCAAAGGAAATCCGAACGGGCTGCCATAGCTTGCCGGAAAGGGACGGCTGCCGGGACGGTTGATGGGTTTGAGATACCGCCCGACCTCCGAGCCCTCCATCCAGGAGGGCGGCGGGCGGCCATCGCCCACGCGCACATCATAGTGCTGCTCCAGCTGCTCGCGCAGCAGCCAGACGCTGTCCACCGCCTCCACCACGGCGGGGCGGGTGGGCACGGCGGGGGCAGGACGAGGGGTGCCCAGCACATAGAAGCCGGAGCCGGGGCGGGCCTCGATGCGGCCTGATGCGGCAAGCCTTTCATAGGCCTCAACAAGCGTGTTGCGCGACACGCCGAAGGCTGAGAAGGCGGAGCGGATGGAGGGCAGGCGCTCCCCCGGCCGCATCTGCCCCCGGTCGATGCGCTCGGTGAGCGCCCGCACGATGGCCCCGACCCGCGAGGGCGCCTCTGCAGTCTGTGCGTCTGTCTCGGCAACCGTACCCATGATCTGAAGGGTACGGCGCCGGCGTTTCCGACGCAAAGTGTTCCTTGCCGTACCGGCGGGGTCAGCGGAAAGTCGCGGCAACGGGTCGCCCTGGAGCGGCCGGACAAGGATCAGGGATGGAACGCTCGCGACGCGCCGCCTCCGGCGCGCACCGTGTTGTCGCGCGCCCGCATGTCCGCCGCCCCGCGCCCGCACGGATCATAAGGAAGGCCCCAGAATGACGTCCGCCACCGGCTCCAACCGCTCCTCCCGCATCGCCGGTTTCCACAAGAAGTCCCCCCGCGAGCGGCTCGACCTGGTGGCCGCCTTCGCCGGCCTGTCCGACACCCAGGTGGCGCACCTGGAGAATATGGGCAATCTGGACCCGGTGCTGGCCGACAAGCTGATCGAGAATGTCATCGGCACCATGAACGTGCCGGTGGGCGTCGCCACCAACATGAAGGTGGACGGGGAGGACGTGCTCATCCCCATGGCCACCGAGGAATCCTCCGTGGTGGCCGCCGTGTGCAATGCCGCCCGGCAGAATTACGAGACCGGCTTTGCCACCTCCGTCTCCGGCAACCTCATGATCGCCCAGGTCCAGGCGGTGGATGTGAAGGACCCCTATGCGGCGCGCCTGCGCATCCTGGAGAAGCGCGAGGAGATCAAGGCCGCGTGCGATGCCTGCGACCCCGTCCTGGTCAATCTGGGCGGCGGCTTCCGCGACCTGGAGGTGCGCCTGCTCGACACCCCCACGGGCACCATGGTGGTGACGCATCTCATCGTGGACACCCGCGACGCCATGGGCGCCAATGCGGTGAACACCATGGCCGAGAAGCTCGCTCCCGCCATTGCGAGCTGGGCGCGCGGCAAGGTCTATCTGCGCATCCTCTCCAACCTCGCCGACCGGCGCCTCGCCCGCGCCCATGCGGTGTGGCGCACCGCCGACATTGGCGGGGAAGAGGTGCGCGACGGGATCATCAGCGCCTACCAGTTCGCCGCCGCCGATCCCTATCGCGCCGCCACCCACAATAAGGGCATCATGAACGGCATTTCCGCCGTGGTGCTGGCCACCGGCAACGACACCCGCGCGGTGGAAGCCGGCGCCCATGCCTATGCCGCCCGCTCCGGCCGCTACACCTCTCTGACCACCTATGAGGTGAATGCGGACGGCGACCTCTCCGCCGCCATCGAGCTGCCGCTGGCGGTGGGCCTCATCGGCGGGGCCACCAAGGTGCATCCCACCGCCCGCGCCAGCCTTGCCATTCTCGGCGTGACCACCGCCGAGCGGCTCGCCCGCATCATCGCGGCGGTGGGCCTCGCGCAGAATTTCTCGGCGCTCAAAGCGCTGGCCACCACCGGCATCCAGAAGGGCCACATGGCGCTCCACGCCCAGAACATCGCCATGATGGCGGGGGCCGTGGGCGAGGAGATCGACACCGTCGCCCGCATCCTGGTGGAGCGCGCGAGCGTGCGCATGGACGTGGCCGAGAAAGTGCTCAAGGACGTGCGCGGCGCCTGAGCCGCGCGAGACTGTCAACAAGAACACACAAGGGAGAAGACCATGCTCAGGAAGACCACGCTCGCGCTCGCCGCGGGCGCCGCCCTCCTCGCCGCTGCCGCCGCGCCGGCGGGAGCGGAGATCCCCAACAACAAGATCCGCCTCGGCGTGCTCACCGATCTGTCGGGCTTTGCCTCCGATTCCACGGGCATGGGCTCGGTGGTGGCGGCGCGCCTGGCGGCCGAGGATTTCAAGAAGGAAAAGCCGGGCCTCGACGTGGAGGTGATCTCGCAGGATCACCAGAACAAGCCGGACATCGGCTCGGCCACCGCCCGCAAATGGGTCACGGAAGGCCAGGTGGATGCCATCCTCGACGTGCCCTTCTCCTCCGTCGCGCTGGCGGTGCAGGAAGCGGTGCGTGGCTCGAAGGTGGCCTTCATCGCCTCAGGCCCCGGCACCGCGCTGCTGACTGGCGAGAAGTGCTCGCCCAATACGGTCCACTGGACCTATGACACCTGGGCGCTGGCCCATGGCACCGCTTTGGCGCTGCTGAAGCAGAAGAAGGACACCTGGTTCTTCATCACCGCCGACTATGCCTTCGGCCATGCGCTGGAGGCCGACGCCATGGCGGTGGTGAAGGCGGAGGGCGGCAAGGTGCTGGGGCAGGTGCGCCACCCCACAAATACCTCGGACTTCTCCTCCTTCCTGGTGCAGGCACAGGCGAGCGGCGCCAAGGTGGTGGCGCTGGCCAATGCGGTGGGCGACACCATCAATTCGGTGAAGCAGGCTTCCGAGTTCGGCCTCACCTCCGGTGGGCAGAGCCTCGCCGCCCTTCTGATGCAGCTCACCGACGTGCATTCGGTGGGCCTTGCCACCGCCAAGGGCCTGTTCCTCACGGAAGGCTTCTACTGGAACATGAATGACGGCACGCGCGCCTTCGCCGACCGCTTCGCGGCGCAGATGAATGGCCGCCGCCCCACCGCCAATCAGGCCGGCGTCTATTCCGGCGCGCTCCACTATCTGCGCGCCGCCGCTGCCGCCAATTCTACCGATGGCCAGGTGGTGGTGGCCAAGATGAAGGAAATGCCCTCCGATGACCCGCTGTTCGGCAAGGGCGAGGTGCGCGCCGATGGCCGGCACATCCACAACATGTACCTGTTCCAGGTGAAGACCCCCGCCGAATCCAAGGGCCCGTGGGACTATTACAACCTGATCGAAACCATCCCCGCCAAGGAAGCCTTCCGTCCGCTGGCCGAGGGCAACTGCCCCATGGTTGCCGAAAAGAAGTAAGGCGCGGCGCCCGAAGCCAGGGCGCGGGGCCCCCGCCGCGACGGCCCGTCATCAGGAAAGCCCGCGGCTGCCATGGCTGCGGGCTTTGATGTGTGTCGGCAATGGCTGTCGCCCCATCCCGCGAGGCAGAAGCGACGGCGTTCTCGCCCCCGCCTTCAGGGCGGACGCCGCCGTCAGGCGGCCACGACAGAGGCGGAGGGGTGGGGGGCGAGGTCCAGCAGGCGTTGTTCCAGCAGGCCGTCCGCCACCGTCTGCCGCGCGGCGGCGCGCTCCAGGGCCGCGCCGTCGGGATAGCGGATGCGCTCCTCCAGGGCGGAGGGGTTGTCCCAGACCGACCAGGCCCGCGCGCCTGACCGCAGGCGCACCGGCCGCAGGGCATCCAGCGCTGCGCGGACGGCGGCGCGGTCCACACCCGCCGGCAGGGCATAGACAAGGCGCACCTCCACCGGCCCCTTGTCGTCGGTGGAAGATGGCAGGAGGCGCGAGCGCTCCAGCACCACCGGCACCTTGGCGGTGATGCGCAGGCGGTAGGCGGCCAGCGTCGCAACGAACATGCAGGCGGCGGCTACCCCATAGGCCGGCCCGACGCCCAGCCGGTCGGCCCATAGCCCCGCCATCAAGCTGCCGACCGCGATGGAGCCGAACACCGCGATGAGATAGACGGCACTCCCGCGCGCCCGGATCCACGGCGCCAGACGCAATTGCGCGGCCAGATGGATGGACGAGAAGGAGATGAGCCAGCAAAAGCCCAGAATGCCGTAAAGCGCCGTCAGGCCGAGGAAGGCCGGCACCAGGGGCACCAGCGCCAGGGCCACCGCCGCCGCAAGTCCGGCCCCCAGCATCAGGGCGTCCAGGTCGAAGCGCGCGCGCAGACGCTTCAGCACCACGGCCGCCAGCACCGCGCCAAGCCCCGCCGCGCCCACCAGGAAGCCCAGCAGCAGGCCGGTGCCGGCGAACCATTCATGCACCACCACGGGAGCCAGGGCCCAGAAGGTGCTTGCAAACAGGAAGAAGGCGACACCGCGGAGCGCCACGCGCTGCAAGGAACCATCATGGAGCGCATAGGCCACGCCCGCGCGCACCGCGGAGCCCAGGCTCTCCTTCAGCGTCACGGGATGGCGTGGCGCGAGAAGAACGAACGTGCCGCCCACCGCCGCGAACAGCACGGCGTTGAAAAGGAAGGCCGCCGGCGCTCCGGCCACGGCCAGGATAACGCCTGACAGGAGCGGCCCGATGGACCGCGCCACATTGATGCCCAGGCTGTTCAGCGCCAGCGCGCCGGGCAAGCGCGGCAGGTCCACCAGTTCGGGCGTGATCGCCTGCCAGGTGGGCGCGAACGCAGCATTGGCGCAGCCATTCAGGAAGGACGCCGCCAGCAACAAAGCGGGTGGCGCGGCATCCAGGCCCACCGCCAGCGCCACCAGAACGGAAGCGCCGGACAGCAGGAACGCGGTCGCCTGCAACACACGCCGCCGCTCCACCAGATCCGCCAGGGCCCCGGCGGGCAGCGCACACAGAAAGAAGGGCAGCGAGGAGGCTGTCTGCGCCAGCGCCACAAGGCTCCGGCTGGCACCGCCCGTGGCCAGGAGCCAGCCCGCCGCCACATCGTGCACCAGCAATCCGCTCTGGAGCGCCACCATGGCCACCCACAATGGCAGGAACAGGCGGCGATAGCGCTGGGCACCCGCGTCCAGGGCAGCGGGACCGGAGGAATGGGCAGCCATGGGCGCGATGCTCCGCAGCACGATCCGCACTGGCGCCGCTGCGTGAGGTCGCCGGCTGCACCCATGCAAGAGGGGATTTTTCTCAGCCTAGTGCCTCTGGACGGTCAATGCAATCGATTGCACAATGGGCGGAGGTTGGAAACGGGGCAGCGGCCCAGGGTCCGCGCCCCTTGGAGGGAGAATGAGGGACGCCGGGTGCAGGGGGGACAGGGGATGAGGCGTCCCACATTGAGCGAGGTGGCCGCCGCTGCCCAGGTGCACCCCTCCACCGCCTCCCGCGCGCTCAACCCGGCCCTCGCCGGCCGCCTCTCGGCGGAGGTGGTGGACCGGGTCCGCCAGGTGGCTGAGACGCTGGGCTACAGCCGCAACGCCATCGCCGCCAGCCTGCGCACGCAGGCGAGCCGCATGGTGGGGGTGATCGTGCCCGATCTCACCAACACCATGTTTCCCCCCATGTTCCGGGGCATCGAGGACCGCCTCGCCAAGGACGGCTATCAGGCCATGCTGGCCAATTCCGATGTCAGGGGTGCCAAGGAACAGGCCATCATCGACACCTATCTCGACCGGCGGGTGGACGGCATCATCCTCGCCTCCGCCCATCTGGAGGATGCGGCGCGACTGACGGCCCTTGCACGCAAGGTGCCGCTGGTGCTCATGAATCGGGAGAGCGGGGCGCCCATCACGGCCGTCATCAGCGATGACGGCGCGGGCGTGCGGCAGATGTTCGAGCACCTTCTCGGCCTCGGCCATCGCCGCATCGCCCATATCGGCGGGCCGCAGGGCACCTCCACAGGGCGGGCACGCCGGGCCGCTTTTCAGGCGCTTGCCCATGCGGCGGGCCTTGCCCCGGAGGCCCGCCTCGACATCACCGCCGGCGCTTTCACGGAGGCCGAAGGCTATCGCTGCGCGCGCCTCATGCTGGAGACCGGGGAACGCCCGAGCGCCGTCCTCGCCGCCAATGACTGGCTGGCGATCGGGGCGATCCGCGCGCTTGAAGATCTGAGCCTGACCTGTCCGCAGGACGTCTCCGTCACCGGCTTCAACGACATGCCGTTCGTGGACCGCATGCGCCCGCCTCTGACCACGGTCCGCATCCCCCATTACCGCATGGGCTATGAGGCAGCGGACCATTTGCTGGCCGCCATCCATGCGCCCGACGGCCCGCCGGTGCGGGTGGTGCTGCCCCCGACCCCCGTCCTGCGAGAATCGACGGCCGCGCCCGTGGCTCGGTAAGGCCGCCTCACACAGCGGCTGCCGCGAAGGCCTCCAGGCAATGGCGGCGGAAGGCCTCGGCGCGCAGCGTCGGGCGCACCGCATGGGAGGTGGCCACCGCCACATGAACCCGCCGGCCATAGCCCTCCACCGGCAAGGTCACAAGGGGGGCGCCGTCATAGCTGACCGCCGCCGCCGGCCTTTGCAGCATCAGCGCATAGCCCAGCCCCCGCGCCGCAAGTCCCCGCACCAGTTCAAAGGAGGTCGAGCGATAGGCGATGCGGGGCACGAGGCCGAGCTGGGCGAACACATCCTGCGTGTTCGCCCCCGACTGGGGCACGTCGAAGACGATGAGCGGCTCGTCTATGAGGTCCCGCAGGTCCACGCTCTCCCGATCCGCGAGGCGGTGGGCGGCGGAGAGCACCACATGGGGCGCCACCGCATAGAGCCGGTCGAGCCGGAATTCCTCGCCCAGCCCGAAATCATAGACGATGGCCACCTCACACCGACCGGTGCGCAAGAGGGCGGTGATGTCGTGGATGGAGCCCTCGGTCAGGTCCAGCTGGATGCCCGGATGGAGATCGCCGAAGGCGCTGAACAGGCGGGGAATGAGGAAGGGCGCGAGCGTGGTGTAGCACCCCACCCCCAGCCGGCCGGCGAGGCGCGCCTCCCCCGCCATCACCTGGCCGGGCAGTTGCTCGGCCACCTCCAGCAGGGCGCGGGCCTCGCGCAGCAGGTCCGTGCCCGCCGGTGTCAGGCTGATGCCCCGCGCCCGCCGGCGGATGAGGAGGCACGTGCCCAGCACCGCCTCCAATTCCTCCACCGCCGCGCTCAGCGCCGCGTGGGAAATGTTGAGCCGCGTGCAGGCCGCGCGGATCGAGCCCGCCTCCGCCACGGCGACGAAATAGGCCAGCTGGCGGAGCGAGAAGCGGGGGATCTGCATGGGCTCTTCCCTGGGGCCTTGCGGGGCTTGTCCGGAAAAACCGGGATTTGATAAACAAATTATCCATTTTGCAAAACAAGGCAAAGTCCGGCACCCTGCCACCATGGAGCCCCGAAGGGCCGGAGCCGCGCAACGCGGCGGGAGGAGACGCCAATGGACGACCGGACCGTGTCCGCGGGCGCGCATGTGCGCCTCGATCAATTGTGGGACGATCCCTATCCCATCTATGCGCGCCTGCGCGCAGAGCCGCCCTGCTTCGTGCCCGCCGCCAATCGCTATCTGGTGACGCGCTATGCGGACATCGTGGCGCTGGAGCGCAATCCGGAGGTGTTCTCCGCCTCCGAGCAGAATTCGCTGATGATCCGCGTCATGGGCCACACCATGCTGCGCAAGGACGGCGCCACCCACAAGCGCGAGCGGGTGGCCTGCGAGCCGGCGCTGAAGCCGGCCCTCATCAAGACTCACTGGATGCCCGCCTTCCATGCCATTGTGGACGATCTCATCTCCGCTTTGCCTGAGAGCGGGGAAGCGGACCTGTTCGACCGCTTCGCCGCCCCCTGTGCCGCACGCGCGCTCGGCCTGCTGCTGGGCTTGACCGACACCCCGCAGGAGGATTTGCGGGAATGGTCGCAGGCCATGATGGACGGCACCGGCAATTATGGCGACGACCCCGCCATCTGGCGGCGGGCGGAAGCGGCGGCGGCGGGTGTCGACGAGGCGGTGGACGCGGCCATCCGCCGCTTGACCGCGACGCCCGATTCCTCCCTCATCTCCTGCATGCTGCACGCGGCCGACCCGCTGAACCGGGACGAGATCGGGGCCAATGTGAAGGTCATCATCGGCGGCGGCCTCAATGAGCCGCGCGACGCCATCGGCACGGCCGCCTATGCCCTGCTCGCCCATCCCGACCAGCGGGCGCAGGTGGAAGCGGACCCGGCCCTCTGGAAAGCCGTGTTCGAGGAAACCGTGCGCTGGATCTCGCCCATCGGCATGTATCCGCGCCAGACCACCTGCGAGACGGAACTGGGCGGCGCGCTCATCCCCAAGGGCGCGCGCATCGGCGTGGTGCTGGCCTCCGGCAACCGGGACGAGAGCGTGTTCGAGCGGGCGGACGCCTTCGACATCAACCGGCCCAAGAAACCCCACATCGCCTTTGGCGGCGGTCCGCACTTCTGCCTCGGCGCCTGGGCGGCGCGGGCTTTGGTGGGGGAAGTGGCCCTGCCGAAGCTGTTCGCGTCCCTCAAGGGCCTGCGCCTCAGCGCCACCGAGCCGACGCGCTTCGGGGGCTGGGTGTTTCGCGGACCGCTCAACCTGCCCTGCGCCTGGGACGCCAAATCTGGAACCGCCAGGGCATGACGGACGGTGCGCCTCCCCTCCCCGCCTCGGTGGTGATTGTCGGCGCCGGGCATGGCGGCTTCAACCTGGCACTCGCCTTGCGCCAGGCCCGCTATGCCGGTGCCATCACCCTCATCGGCGACGAGCCCGATCTGCCCTATCAGCGTCCGCCGCTCTCCAAGGCGGCGCTGGCGGCTGGGGCGCAGACGTCCGCGCTCTGGCACCGGCCGCCGGATTATTACGAGAAAGAAGGCATCACCTTGCGCATGGGCGCGCGGGTGGAAGCCATCGACCGCGCGCACCGGCAGCTGAAGCTTCAAGGCGGCGAACGCCTGCCCTATGACGCCCTCGTGCTCGCCACCGGCGCGCGCAACCGCCGCCTGACCGTGCCGGGCGCGGAGAAGACCGGCGTCCTCTATCTGCGCACAGCGGATGAAGCCTTGAAACTCCAGGCCCTGATGCCGGCCGCGCAGCGCCTCGTGGTGGTTGGCGCGGGCTTCATCGGCCTGGAAGTCGCCGCCGTCGCGCGCGCCCGAGGGCTGGAGGTGACGGTCCTGGAACGGGAGGACCGGGTGCTCTCCCGCGCCTTGTCGCCGGCCATGTCGGCTCTCGTTGAAGAGGTGCAGCGCGGCCTCGGGACTGAGCTTCGGTTCGGCGCCGGCGTGCGGGAGATCGTGGGCGACGAACAGGTGAGCGGCGTGGTGCTCCAGGATGGCACGCTTCTGCCGGCGGACCTCGTCCTCATCGGCATCGGCGTCGAGCCCAATGCCGAATTGGCGCAGGCGGCAGGCCTTGCGGTGGAAGGCGGCATCCTGGTGGATGACCGGCTCGGCACATCGGACCCCGCCATCTCTGCCATCGGCGATTGCGCCGTGCATCCCAACCCCTTCGCCAGCCGGCCCATCCGGGTGGAATCGGTGCAGAACGCCACCGATCAGGCACGCCTCGTGGCCAAGCGCATCATGGGCGAGACCGTGGCCCCCTATGACGCCGTGCCGTGGTTCTGGAGCGACCAGGGCCCGCTGAAATTGCAGATCGCCGGCCTCACCCAGGGCCATGACACGGCCATCGTGCAGCGGGGCGAGGCGCCCGGCACCGGCTCGGTGCTGTGCTTCCGCGACGGGCGCTTCCTGGGCGTCGAGAGCGCCAACCGCCCCGCCGACCATATGGCGGCCCGGCAGATGCTGGCGCGCGGCATTCCCCTTTCCCCGCAGGACGTGGGCGAAGGCTTCGACCTGAAGGCCTATGCCAAAGAGGCTCTGTCCAAGGCTGCCGTGGCGCCGGCCGCCTGATCTTCCCTCCCAAAAGGCGCGTGACGCGCCGGACTCTTCCCTCTCAACAGGCGCGCGACGCGTCGGACGGTTCTTATGCCCCAGATCATCTTCATCGAAGCCGACGGCGCCGAACATGCGGTCGCCGCCCCCACTGGCCAGTCGCTCATGCAGGTCGCCACTGCTGCCGGCGTACCGGGCATTATCGGCGAATGCGGTGGCTCGTGCTCCTGCGCCACCTGCCATGTCTATCTGGACCCGGCGGACCTCGCCCTCGTGCCGCCCATGGAGCCCGGGGAAAGCGACATGCTGGACTTCGCCGCCAGCCCCCGTGAGGCCGGCAGCCGCCTGGGCTGTCAGGTGACCGTGACCCTGGACATGGACGGTCTGCGCGTGCGGGTGCCGGAAACGCAGGTCTGAGGCGCCATCGTCTATTCCTCTTCCGCCTCTTCGGCCGCGCGCGCCTTGGGCGGACGGCCGCGGCGGCGGGGGGCGGGCAGGTTCACACTTTCGGCAATGTTCAAGGCATCGCCGATGGCCGGCCCGTCCAGGCACTCCTCCAGCTCCCGCAGCAACGACTGGAGCAAGGCGAGGCGCTCGGCCCCGAAGCGGCCGGTGATGTCGCGATAGATGATTTCCGAATACATGCCCGCCTGCTCGATCAAGGCGAGGCCCTTGGGCGAGATGGAGACGAGGCCGCGCCGCATGTCGGTGTCGGAGCTGCGGCGAATGATGAGGTCCCGCTCATCCAGATCCTTCAGGATGCGCGAGAGGCTGGGCGGCAGCAGGAACGTGACCTCCGCCAGGGCCGTAATCTCCAGGCTTTCCACCGTCGTGAGCGCGCGCAGGATGCGCCATTGCTGCTCGGTGATGCCGAAATGGCGCAGGCTGGACCGGAAGTGCCGCATCACCCCTTCCCGCGCCCGCAAGAGCGACATGGGCAGCGACTTGGAAAAGTCACGCAGGCGCACCCGCGTCGCCGGCACGGCCCCTTCCGGGTCCAACTGTTCGGGGCGGGCGCGGCTGGTCATGGCGGCTCCGTGAAACCGGGGGTAGACGGCCTTAGAAGGCCCGTGAAAGCGGCGCACGCCGGGCAAAGCGGCGGGCGCCAAGATGAGAACAAGGCCGGGCTGCGGGCGGCCGGCATCCGGTATTAAACATATTATGCGCCGGCAACAATTGCTTGTGCGCGCGGTTGTGCCATGGTGCCCCACAACGCCATTGCGTCGAGATAATTAACTTGTTAATGGTCTTCCTGCACCTCGAAAAATGAGGGCCCGGTCGCGAGAAGCCAGCGCGCCACGATATGGGAGGACGACACGTGAAAGCCATCGCACGGATTGCCAGTTGCGCCCTGTTCCTTGCCGCTGCCTCGCAGGCACAGGCGGATGTGGTGGTGGGCGCGGTGCTCTCGCTCACCGGGCCGGCCGCTTCGCTCGGCATCCCCGAGAAGAACACGGTGGACCTGATGCCGAAGCAGATCGGCGGGGAGACCGTGCGCTACGTCGTGCTCGACGATGCCAGCGACCCGAGCGCGGCCGTGCGCGCCGCCCGCAAGCTGGTGGACGAGCACAATGTGGACGTCATCATCGGCCCGTCCATCACCCCCACGTCGCTGGCCATCCTGGAAGTGCTGGGCGGCTCCAAGACGCCGGGCATCAGCCTTGCCGGCTCCTCCGTCATCGCCAGCCCCGTGGAGGGCAACAAGCGCTGGTCCTTCAAGCTTGCCCCCGAAGAGACCATGCAGGGCGAGCGGGTGTTCCAGCACATCGCCAAGACCGGCATCAAGTCGGTGGCCTTCATCGGCTTCAATGACAGCTTCGGCGACAGCTTCATCGGCGCCTACAAGAAGGTGGCCGCCGCCCACAATGTGCCGGTGCTGGGCGACGAGCGCTACAGCAAGACCGACACCTCGGTGACGGCGCAAGCCTTGAAGATCCTGGCCGCCAATCCCGGCGCGGTCATCATCGGCGCGGCGGGCACGCCGGGCGTGACCCCCATCCTGGAGCTGCGCAAGCTCGGCTATAAGGGCGTCATCTATATCAACCAGGGCATGGCCAATGCGGACGTGTTGCGGGTGGGCGGCGCGACGCTGGACGGCGTCTTCCTCGCCACCCCGCCGGTGCTGGTGGCCGAGCAGCTGCCCGACGACAATCCCATCAAGAAGGTGGCCGTGGATTATCTCGCCACCTACGAGAAGGCCTATGGCGCCAACAGCCGTTCGCTCTTCGGCGCCACCGCCTGGGATGCCTATCTCGTCGCCCGCTATGGCATCGAAGCGGCCCTGAAGGCCGGCGGCAAGCCCGGTAACGAGGCCTTCCGCGCCGCCGTGCGGGATGCCATGGAGACGGCCAAGGACGTGGTGGGCGCGGAGGCGGTGTTCAACCTGACCCCCACCAACCACAATGGCACCGACATCCGCTCGGAAGTGATCGTGAAGATCGCCGGCGGCAAGTGGGTCTACGTGCCCCTCGACTGATCCCAAGAGATCCAGGCCGGCGGCAACCGCCGCCGGCAGCTCCTCCCCTTCGCGCCGGGAGCCTTCATGAATTCCGTCATCGCCGTGCTTCTTCTGCAGGACGGGCTGACCACCGGCGCCATCTATGCGCTGCTGGCCCTCGTGCTGGTCATGGTCTTCTCCGTCACCCGGGTCATGTTCGTGGCCCAGGGCGAAATCGTCAGCTATGGCGCGCTCACCTTGGCGAGCCTCCAGGCCGGCCATCTGCCGGGCACCGCCTTCATCGTCGTGGCCGGCGGGCTGATCGCGGCCGGCATGGACCTTTGGGCCTATGCCCGTGGCCCGCGCCATCGCGGCCAGCTTCTCTCCGCCGCGCTTTATGCCGGCGTGCCGCTCGCCGCCTGCGGCCTTGCCGCCTTGGCCGCGCCGCTCGGCGGCGGACAGCTGGTCAATGTGGCCCTGACGCTCGCCATTGTCGTCCCCCTCGGCCCCATTCTTTACCGCACCGCCTTCCAGCCGCTGGCGGGGAGTTCCGTGCTGGTGCTGCTCATCGTTGCCGTGGCGCTGCATTTCGTGCTCACGGGCCTCGGCCTCATCGCCTTCGGGGCGGAAGGGGTGCGCGTGACGCCGCTGGTGGACGGCACCTTCTTCCTGGGCGCCTTTCCGCTTTCGGCCCAGTCTTTGTTCGCCATCGCCATCACCCTGGCGCTCATCTGCGCGCTGTTCGCCTTCTTCGGCAACACGCTCCAGGGCAAGGCCCTGCGCGCCACCGCCTTCAACCGGGTGGGCGCGCGGCTCGTGGGCATTTCCGCGACCGGCTCCGGCGTGCTCGCCTTCACGCTCGCCGCCCTCATCGGCGCGGTCTCGGGCATCCTCATCGGCTCGCTGGTGACCATCTATTACGACACCGGCTTCGTCATCGGCCTGAAGGGCTTCGTCGCCGCCATCCTGGGCGGGCTCGTCTCCTATCCGCTGGCGGCGCTGGGTGCCGTGATGGTGGGGCTCCTGGAAGCCGGCTCCTCCTTCTGGGCCTCGGCCTTCAAGGATGTGCTCGTCTTCTCGCTCATCATCCCCATCCTGATGTGGCGCAGCCTGTCCGCCGTCCATATGGAGGAGGAAGAGGAATGACCGCCCGCCACGCTCTGCTCGGCGCCTTCCTCCTGTTCTGCGCCGCCGGCCCGCTGCTGCTGCCGGACTATTATGTGACGCTGATGAACTATGTGGGCCTCGGCAGCCTTGCCAGCCTCGGCCTGATCCTGCTCACCGGCATTGGCGGGCTCACCTCCTTCGGGCAGGCGGCCTTCGTGGGCATCGGCGCCTATACCACCGCCTATGCCACCACCGCGCTCGGCCTTTCCCCCTGGCTCACCTTGCCGCTGGGCCTCCTGGTGGCGGGCCTGTGCGCCTTTGCCATCGGTGCGGTGACGCTGCGCCTGTCCGGCCATTATCTGCCGCTGAGCACCATCGCCTGGAGCCTGGCGCTCTACTTCCTGGTGGGCAATATCGCGGTGCTCGGCGCCCATGACGGCATTTCCGGCCTGCCGGCGGTGTCGCTGTTCGGCTTCGTGTTCGACGATGCCCGGCGCTTCTCCTATCTCATCTGGGCCTTCGTGTTGCTGGGCCTGCTCTCGGTGCACAATCTCTTGGGCTCGCGGGCGGGCCGGGCCATACGCTGCCTTCGTGGCCGGGCCACCATGGCGGAAGCCTTCGGCGTCGACACCACGCGGCTGAAGGTGGCCATCTTCATCCATGCGGCGCTGCTGGCGGCGGTGTCGGGCTGGCTCTATGCCCACCTGGTGCGGTTCGTGAACCCCACTCCCTTCGGCCTGAATGTGGGCATCGAATATCTGTTCATGGCGGTGGTGGGCGGCATCGGCCAGCTCTGGGGTGCGGTGGTGGGCGCCGGCGTCATGGTGGTGCTGCGCGACGGCCTCCAGGATGTGGCCTCCCGCTTCCTCGGCGTGTCCGGGGCTGTGGAGACCGTGGCCTATGGCCTGCTCATCATCCTCCTGCTGCAGAATGCCCGCACCGGCCTCGTGCCCTTCGTCACCCGCCGCCTGCCGGCCAAGCCCCCGCTCGCCATCCCCGCCGATGCCCCTGCCCTTCCCGCCCGTCCCCGTCCGCCGCGCGGCGAGACGGTGCTGGTGGCGGAAAAGCTGGTGCGCCGGTTCGGCGGCCTGGTGGCGGTGAACGGCGTCTCCTTCCGCCTCCAGGCGGGCGAGATTTTGGGCGTCATCGGGCCCAACGGAGCGGGCAAGAGCACGCTCTTCAATCTTTTGTCCGGCGTGCTCGCCCCCTCCGAGGGCGCGCTGACGGTGATGGGCAAGCCGGCCTCGGGCCTGTCCGCCCGCGCCATCGCCGCGCTCGGCCTGTCCCGCACCTTCCAGCATGTGCAATTGCGCGGCGACATGAGCGTGCTGGAAAACGTCGCCATCGGCGCCCATTGGCGCAGCTCCAAGGGCGTGCTCTCCGCCATCTTCGGTCTCGACCGGCGCGAGGAAGGCGCCTTGCGGGCAGAGGCGCTGAAGCAGCTGGAGCGGGTAGGCCTTGCCGACTATCGCGACCAGCCGGCGGGGTCCCTCGCCCTCGGCCAGCAGCGCATCGTGGAGATCGCCCGGGCGCTCGCCTCCGATCCTCTCGTGCTGCTGCTCGACGAGCCGGCGGCGGGCCTGCGCTATCACGAGAAGCAGGCGCTCGGCCAATTGCTGGACCGCCTGCGGGCGGAAGGCATGAGCATCCTCATCGTCGAGCACGACATGGACTTCGTCATGAACCTGGTGGACCGGCTGGTGGTGATGGATTTCGGCCGCCCCATCGCGGCGGGTGCCCCGGTTGAGGTGCAGGCGGACCCTGCGGTTCTGGAAGCCTATCTGGGAGGCACCGCATGAGCGCCCCGGACCTGCTCTTGGACGTGAAGGGCCTCACCGTCGCCTATGGCAAGGTGGAGGCGGTGTGCGGCATCGACCTCAAGGTTCCCCGCGGCCAGATCGTCACGGTCATCGGCCCCAATGGCGCCGGAAAATCCACCCTTCTCAATGCCTTGATGGGCCTACTGCCGAGCCGGGGGACCATCCGCTATGGCGGGACGGAGGTGAGCGCGGAAGGGGTGGAGGCGCGGGTCTGCGCCGGGCTCTGCCTCGTGCCGGAGCGGCGCGAGCTGTTCGCCCAGATGAGCGTGTCCGACAATCTCCTGCTGGGTGGCTACAGCCGGCGCCATGTGCGCGACGACAGCCGCGCGCAGGATCTGGAGACCCTCTATGGCCTCTTCCCCCGCCTGAAAGAACGGCGCGCCCAGGCGGCCGGCACGCTTTCGGGCGGCGAGCGGCAGATGCTGGCGCTGGCCCGCGCGCTGATGGCCCGCCCCAAGCTGCTGATGCTGGACGAGCCGAGCCTTGGCCTTGCCCCGCGCATCGTGCGCGAGGTTTTGGACGCGGTGGCGGCGTTGCGGGACCGGGGCATGTCGGTCCTGCTGGTGGAACAGAACGCCCGCGCCGCGCTGAACGTCGCCGATTATGCATATGTGCTGGAAATGGGTGCCGTGGCGCTGGAAGGCCCCGCCAAGGCGGTCGCCGCCGACCCCAAAGTGACCGAGACTTATATCGGCCTCGGCCACAAGCCGGCGGCGTCCCACAAGGACGCACCGCCGCAGGACGCGGCGCTGGGCGGCGGGCCGCAGCGGCTGCGGGCCTAGAGCAGGCACCGATCAGCCTGCACTGCCGGCTGATCTGAACTCGCATTCTCTCTCAAACACTTAGAGTACTTCAGTGTTTCCATGAACCCCTGAAGCAATCCAAGGATTTTCGCACCTAACCGGCCCCTGCGGAGCCGGACGAGACCTGCGCCCTGGAGATCGCGCACCTGATCTTCCCCGTCATGGCCCCCGGCGTCGGGGACCATGACGGAAAGGCGTCACGACTTGATCTTGTTGTAGATGAACTCGCCGAGCATGCGGGCCTTGCCGGCGCCGGGGATGGCAATCTCCACGAAGGTCAGAAGAGCAGATCCCCAATTCACCCCGCCGACCACCCCGGCCAGTTCCGCGTCCTCGATCACGCCCGGGGCGCCTGCTGCACCGGCCTTTGCCGCCGCGATCTTCGCCAGCGCCTCATAAGCCGCCTCGGCCTCGGACGCGGTCAGGACGACGCCCCGTTCCGCGGTGAAGGCGGCCAGCGCCGGGGCGCCGTTCACCGAGCCAGCAAAACGCTGGACCTCCATGGGGTCGGACGCGACCTTGGTGAAAAGCGACTGCAGATCCGCCAGGCGCGACGCCTCGAATCCATGGCTCTCATTAGACATATTTGCCACCTATGCCTCTCAAGCGCTGTCGGCGAGACTGCTTCACCGCACCGGCGCAACATTTTGGCTTGCGCATCTTCTCCCGCGAAGAAAACGCCCTTCGCTCGAAAAGACGCGAGGCCCCTGGACTATCCTGGACCGACCAAATCAGGACTTGGCGATCCTCGTGACGTCATCCGTCAGGGCCGATGTGAGGATCGCTCCGAGAGGACCGCCGGACTGAACGGTGCTCACCAGGAAGCCCGCCAAGGAGAGGAGCGCCTTGCCCCACTTCTCGGCGCTCGAATTTTGAATCGCTCCGCTGCCCATGCCGAAACCGCCCGCGACGGCATCCAATTCGGCATCCTCAAGCCGCGTGGCGCCGCCCGTCTCATCCTGGCGCACCAGCTCGGCGGCGAGGACCTTGCGCAGGGCCTCTGCATCCTGAAGGGACACTTCGATGCCTTTGCCCGCCAAGTAGGCGGCCAGCGCGTGCGGGCTCTGTGCCGCCGCAATGAAGTGTTTCATCTCGGCCGCGTCGGTCGCAATCCGCTGGAGCAGGGCAATGCTGGCCGCGGTTCCGGTTTCGCCAGCCACCTGAATCTGATCGGACATTTGAACACCCCCTAAGTGCGGAACACCCAAAGCCGCGCTCGGAAAACAGCTCAGCCTTGAGCGCGGCTCGTTTACACCCGCCTGCTTTGGCTGTCGAGTTACGTCATGTATTCGGAAACAAATCATCACGCTGTTGTTAAAGATGAACTTTGTGTAATATTTTGGTCCGATCGATGACACTTTGAGCATGCGATGCGCCTAGGGAGAGCCCCCGACGCGGTTTCAGCCGACCAGTGTGCCGCCCTGTGCCTCAACGGCGCCCGACGTCTAGCGCGGTAACGCGGTGGGCGGGTGGCTTTTCCCTTGGCTGGCATTTGAGGCCGCCGCCCCTCGCGCGCCGTCCGCGCCTCACCCCTCCGCCCTGTGGCGGCGACGCCAGACAGTGGGGGCTTCCCCGGTGCGGGCGCGGAAGAAGCGGGAGAAATAGGCCGGGTCCGGCAGCCCCACCTCGGCGGCGATGTCTTCCAAAGGGCGGATGGTGAAGAGGAGAAGGCGCTTGGCTTCCAGCAGCCGGCGGGCGCTGATGAGATCCTTCACGGTGAGGCCGAAGGCGGCCTTGCTGGCGGCGCCGAGAAGATAGGGCGTGGTGCCGAGCGCCTGGGCATAGTGCCGGACACCCCAGTCGGACCGGAACTGCCGCTCCACCATCTGCCTCAGGGCGGCGGCGAGCGGGGGAACCGGACGGGCAGCATCGGCGCCGGCGGCCAGCTGGCGCATCTCGCCCAGCACCGCCACCGCAAGGCCGGCGGTCACGTCCTGCGCCCCGCCGGCGGCGAGGGCATGGCTCTCCTCCACCGCCGCCATCAGGCGGGCAAGGCGCGCCCAGGCGGGATCCTCCGCCAGTCCGGTGAGAAAAACCGGCGCGGCGAGGCTGAACGGCGTGAGCGCGCCGACCGCCGAGAGGGCGCCGTCGGCGATGGACAGGACAATGGCGTCGGAGCCCGGCGCCACCTTGAAACCGTGCACGACCCGGCTCGGCACAAAGCTGATGGCCGGCGCAAAAAAGTCCAAGCTGTCATCCTCGATGAAATAGCGTCCACCGCCGCTCACCCAATAGGTGATCTGACCGATCTGGTCGTGGGTGTGGGCCTCCACCTGCCCCTGGTGAAGATGGCCGCGGGTCATCACCCGTTCCACGTGTAGGAAACCAACGGCGACGCCCTGATCGGGCTCGCCATAAAGGGCGAAGCGCGGCACCGGATCAGTCATAGTGCAACGCTCGCCGATCAATGATTTTCGCAAAAGTCCAAGTCATATGATCATTCTGTCCATGGCGCGGCGGAGGGGCAAGGCCTAGACTTTGGTCCAAGATCACGGGAGGAAAACAATGAGCCCCAGCGCCGCCACCGCCGCGCCCGTCAGCCCCGCCACCGGCGAGCTGCCGCGCGCCGAGACCCTGCGCGCCGACGCCAAGCGCCCCTTCACCGGCGCCGAATATCTCGCCTCGCTGCGGGATGGCCGGGAGGTCTATATCAATGGCGAGCGGATTTCAGACGTCACCGCCCACCCCTCCATGCGCAATTCCGCCCGCTCGCTGGCGCGGCTCTATGATGCGCTCCACGATCCCAAGCGGCACGACCTGCTCACCTCCCCCACCGACACAGGCTCGGGCGGCTACACCCACAAATATTTCCGCATCGCCCGCTCCAGCGAGGATCTCGTCGCCCAGCAGGGCGCTATCGCCGAATGGGCGCGCCTGTCCTATGGCTGGATGGGCCGCACCGCCGACTACAAGGCGGCGCTCATGAACACGCTGGGCGCCAATGCGGACTGGTACGGCCCCTTCCGCGACAATGCGCTGGCCTGGCACAAGCGCGCGCAGGAAAGCGTGCTGTTCATGAACCACGCCATCGTCAACCCGCCCATCGACCGGCACAAGCCGGCGGAGGCGGTGAAGGACGTGTTCGTGCACATCACCAAGGAGACGGACGCCGGCATCTATGTGTCCGGCGCCAAGGTGGTGGCCACCTCTTCGGCGCTGACCCACTATAATTTCCTGGCGCAGAGCTCGGTGACCATCACCGAGGACCCGTCCATGTCGGTGATGTTCATCGTGCCCATGAACGCGCCGGGCCTGAAGATGATCTGCCGCGTCTCCTATGAGGAGACCGCCAACCGCACCGCCCAGCCCTTCGATTATCCGCTCTCCTCCCGCTTCGACGAGAATGACGCCATCCTCATCCTCGACAATGTCTTCGTGCCCTGGGAAGACGTTCTGGTGCTGCGGGATGCGCAGAAGATCCTGTCCTTCCACCCCGCCTCCGGCTTCATGCACGGCTATTGCTTCCAGGGCTGCACGCGCTTTGCGGTGAAGCTCGACTTCCTGGCGGGGCTCTTGGCGAAGGCCCTGCGCTGCACCGGGGGCGATGCCTTCCGCGGCAACCAGGCGGCGCTCGGCGAGGTGATCGCGCTGCGCCACATGTTCTGGTCCTTCTCCCACGCCATGGCGCGCAATCCGGTGCAATGGGCGAATGGCGCGGTGCTGCCCAACATGGAAGCGGCGCTCTCCTATCGCACCTTCATGTCGGAGGCCTATCCGAAGGTGATCGACCTGGTGCGGCGGACCGTGGCCTCGGGCCTCATCTACCTGCCCTCCTCCGCCAAGGACTTCGCCAATCCCGAGATCGACAAGTATCTCAGCCAATATGTGCGCGGCTCCAACGGCATGGGGCATAAGGAGCGGATCAAGATCCTGAAACTCCTGTGGGATGCCACCGGCACCGAGTTCGGCGGCCGCCATGCGCTCTATGAGCTCAATTATGCCGGCGCGCCGGAGGAAGTGCGCCTCCAGGTGCTCAAGGGTGCCGAGCGTGGCGGGCTGCTGAAGCAGATGGAAGCGCTCGTGGACACCTGCATGGACGATTATGACGAGGCGGGCTGGACCGGGGACACCTGGTTCCCGCCCTACGAGGCCTGAGGCCATGGACACGGCCACGGAAGCCCCCGTGCCTCCCGTCTCCCGAAGCGATTTCCGCAATGCCATGGCGCGGGTGTGCGCGCCGGTGACCATCGTCACCACCAACGGGCCGGCGGGGCAGGGCGGCTTCACCGCCACCGCCATGTGCTCGGTGACGGACGATCCGCCGAGCCTCCTGGTGTGCATGAATGCCGGATCGGCCCAGTGCGGCACCTTCCTGGAGAATGGCCGCTTCTGCGTGAACGTGCTGGGGCGGGAGCATCAGGAGCTCGCCCACCATTTTGCCGGCCGCGAGCCGGACATGGCGGCCCGCTATGCGGCGGCGGGCTGGCATGAGCAACCCTCGGGCAATGCCATGCTGGAGGGGGCCATCGTCGCCTTCGACTGCACGCTCACCGCCCAGCACAAGGTGGGCACCCACCATGTGCTGATCGGCCGGGTGGAGGGCCTGCGCCAGCGGGCCGATGGCGAGGCGCTGCTCTATTTCGACCGCACCTTCGTCAACCTGCCCTCGCCCGTGGGCAGCTTCGGGGGCTGAACGCCCTGGTGACTCCGGGCGATCCCTCTCCCCTCGGCATGACCGGGCTTGTCCCGGTCATCCACGGGGTCGGGCCGGGCGCAACACGTCGTCTGCAGCGCCAGCGGACAGCCTCGCCACACGCAAATGCCAGGACAGAAGGTGCCCCGAACGCCCCCGTCCCACATGCCGCAGTTGACACCCGTCGCAAAATACTTAACGTGTTAATTATAAGAAACCGCGGCCGGGAGGATGCATGCCGCACTTGACCTTGGAATATTCCGCCAACCTTGAAGGTCGGACGGACATGGGCACCCTGTGCAGGGACCTGCACGCCGCCATCCTGTCGAGCGGCCTGTTCGAGGAGGGAGCCGTGCGCGTGCGTGCCTTCTCGGCGCGCCACTATGCCATTGCCGACCTCTTGCCCCAGAACGCCTTCCTGGACATGTCCTTCCGCATCGGCGAGGGGCGCTCGGAAGAAGAGCGACAGCGGGCGGGCGAGTTGATCTTCGCGGCTGCCAGCCGGCACCTCGCCCCGCTTCTGGCGGAGCCCCATTTCGCGCTGTCGCTGGAGGTGCGGGAGATCCATTCCGCGCTCAGCTGGAAGCGCAACGCCATCCATCCCCGCCTGCGGGCGGCCGCCCAATCCTAATGCCGACGGCGCTCGCGCGCCGTCACCACCGGCCGGCGCGCGAGCGCGCGCGGCCGGAAGGGAGAGCCTGATGCCCACCTTTGAAGAGAATGTCGCCAAGGCCGAGGCTTATCTTGCCCGCTTCCGGCGCGATGGCGTGCTGAACCACATCAATGGCCAGGCCGTGCCGGCGGCCGACGGGGAGACGTTCGCCTCCATTTCCCCCATCGACCTTCAGCCGCTGGCCAAGGTCGCCCATGGCAAGGCGGCGGACATTGACCGCGCCGCCAAGGCCGCGAAGGCCGCCTTTCCCGCCTGGGCTGCGCTTTCGGGCGAGAAGCGCAAGGCGCTGCTCCACAAGATCGCCGATGCCATTGTGGCGCGCGCCGAGGAAATCGCCCTCATCGAGTGCATGGACACCGGCCAGTCCTTGAAATTCATGGCGAAGGCGGCGCTGCGTGGGGCCGAGAACTTCCGCTTCTTCGCCGATCGGGCGCCTGAGGCGCGGGACGGCCGGGTCATGCGCGCGGACGGGCAGATGAACCTCACCAACCGGGTGCCCATCGGCCCGGTGGGCATCATCACGCCCTGGAACACGCCCTTCATGCTCTCCACCTGGAAGATCGCGCCGGCGCTCGCCGCCGGCTGCACGGTGGTGCACAAGCCGGCGGAATTCTCGCCGCTCACCGCCCGCCTCCTGGTGGAGATCGCCGAGAGCGCGGGCCTGCCCAAGGGCGTGTGGAACCTCGTCAACGGGCTCGGCGAGGATGCCGGCAAGGCGCTCACCGAGCATCGCGACATCAAGGCCATCGGCTTCGTAGGCGAGAGCCGCACCGGCTCCCACATCATGCGCCAGGGCGCCGACACGCTGAAGCGCGTGCATTTCGAGCTGGGCGGCAAGAACCCGGTCATCGTCTTCGCCGATGCGGACCTGGATCAGGCGGCGGACGCCGCCGCCTTCATGATCTATTCGCTGAACGGCGAGCGCTGCACCTCTTCCTCCCGCCTGCTGGTGGAGCATTCCATCTATGACCGCTTCACCGCGGCGGTGGCCGAGCGCGCCAAGTCCATCAAGGTGGGCCATCCGCTCGACCCGGACACGGTGGTCGGCCCGCTGATCCACCCGGTGCACGAGAAGAAGGTGCTGTCCTATTTCGAGATCGGCCGCTCCGAGGGCGCGACGGTGGCGGCGGGCGGCGAGAAGGTGGAGGGGCCGGGCGGCGGCTGCTATGTGGCCCCCACCCTGTTTACCGGCGCCCACAATGGCATGCGCATCGCCCAGGAAGAGATTTTCGGCCCCGTTCTCACGGCCATTCCGTTCGCCGACGAGACCGAGGCGCTCGCGCTTGCCAATGACGTGCCCTATGGCCTGACCGCCTATGTGTGGACCAATGATCTCAACCGGGCGCTGCGCCTCACGGACGGCCTGGAAGCGGGCATGACCTGGGTGAATTCGGAGAATGTCCGCCATCTGCCCACCCCGTTCGGCGGGGTGAAGAATTCCGGCATCGGCCGTGACGGCGGCGACTGGTCGTTCGATTTCTACATGGAAACCCGCAACGTCGCCTTCGCCACCGCCGGCCACAAGGTGCCCAAACTCGCCAAATAGCCCGCGCCAAAAAAGCGGGCCTCAACGAACGAAAACGCCAGCGGGCGCCAAGGCGCCCGCGCCATCCGTCCGTGCCGCGGGAGGCGGGCGGGCATACGGGGGAGGATCAAAGTGCCCATTCCCAAGCCGAACCTTTATCCGGCCTTCAACATCGTGCGCCTCAGCCATGTTGAATTCGCCGTCACGGACCTGGCCCGCAGCCGCGCCTTCTATGTGGATACGCTGGGCCTCCAGGTCACCGACGAGGATGAAGAGACCATCTATCTGCGGGCCATGGAAGAACGCGGCCACCATTGCCTGGTGCTGCGCAAGGCCCCCGTGGCGGAAGTCTCGGCCCTTAGCATGAAGGTCTATGCGGAAGAGGACCTGGACACGGCGCGGACCTGGTTCGCCAATAAGGGCCTGCCGGCGGACTTCGTGGAGCGCCCCTATCAGGGCCGCACGCTCGCCACCCGCGACATCTTCGGCACGCCGCTCGAATTCTATTACGAGATGAAGCGCCTGGAGCCCATCCACCAGAAATACGCGCTCTATCGCGGCGTAAAGCCGCTGCGCATCGACCATTTCAACTGCTTCACGCAGGACGTGGATGCCTCGGTCGCCTTCTATAATGAGATGGGTTTCCGCGTCACCGAATATACAGAAGACGAGGAGAGCAAGCGGCTGTGGGCGGCCTGGATGCACCGCAAGGGGGGCGTGCACGACATCGCCTTCACCAATGGCCGCGGCCCGCGTTTGCACCATACCGCCTTCTGGGTGCCGACCCCGCTGAACATCATCGACCTCTTGGACCTCATGTCGACCACCGGCTATCTCGCCAATATCGAGCGCGGCCCGGGCCGGCACGGCATTTCCAACGCCTTCTTCCTCTATATTCTCGATCCCGACGGCCACCGCATCGAGATCTATTGCTCGGACTACCTGACGGTTGATCCCGATCTTGAGCCCATCAAGTGGGATCTCAAGGATCCGCAGCGCCAGACGCTCTGGGGCGCGCCCGCGCCGCGCTCCTGGTTCGAGCATGGCAGCCTGTTTGCCGGCACGCCCACCACCGAGGCGATCCTGAAGGCCCAGCCCATCATCGCCCCCTGACCTCGTCTTGCGACGCCGCGTGGCGGCGCCGGTTATCGGAAGGATGGGCCATGCGGCCGCATTTCGTCAGCTTTACCCACCAGGGGCGCGCCGGCTACGGCCTGCTCACCCCTGAGGGCATCATCGACCTCTCCGGCCGTTTCGGCACCCGCTGGCCCAGCTTGCGCGAAGTGATCGCGGACGGCGCCCTCCTGTCCCTCGCGGCGGAGGCGGCGGGGCTGAAGGCGGATCTCGATCCGGCGTCCGTGCGCTATGAGATCCCCGTGCCGGCGCCGGAAAAGATCCTGTGCGTGGGCGTGAACTATCCCGACCGCAATGCCGAATATAAGGATGGGCAAGCCCTGCCCACCTATCCCTCCTTGTTCGTGCGCTTCCCGCGCTCCTTCGTGGGGCATAACGAGCCCCTCATCCTGCCCCCCGAATCCGAGCAATTGGACTATGAGGGCGAGGTGGTGCTCGTCATCGGCAAAGGCGGGCGGCGCATCAGCGAGGCGGATGCCCTCGACCATGTGGCGGGGATCACGCTTGCCAATGAGGGCACCATTCGCGACTGGGTGCGGCACGCCAAGTTCAACGTGACCCAGGGCAAGAATTTCGACGCCACGGGCAGCATCGGTCCCGTGCTTATCCCGTTCGAGGACGAGGCGCAGATCGCCGACATCGCGCTGACCACCCGCGTCAATGGCGAGGTGCGCCAGCAGGACCGGACGGGGCGCATGATGTTCCCGTTCCGGCGGATCATCTCCTACATCTCCACCTTCACCACCCTGGTGCCCGGCGACATCATCCTCACCGGCACCCCCACGGGCGCCGGCGCCCGGCTCGACCCGCCCGTCTGGCTGAAGCCGGGCGACGTGATCGAGGTGGAAGCGGAGGGCATCGGCACGCTGGTGAACAAAGTCTCGCGGGAGGACGTCCATGCTGAGCGCTGATGAGATCGCCGCCGAGGCGGACCTGCTGGATGCCGCCGAGCGCACGCGGGTGCAGACGGGGCTCATCTCCCTGAAGCATCCCGGCATCACGCTGGACGAGGCCTATGCCATCCAGGACGCCTGGGTGAAGCGCAAGCTGGCCGCCGGGCGGCGCATCATCGGCTGGAAGATCGGCCTCACCTCCAAGGCAATGCAGGCGGCGCTCAACATCAACGTGCCGGATTCCGGCGTGCTGCTGGACGACATGGCCTTCGATGACGGCGCCGTCATCGCCCCCGACCGCTTCATCCAGCCGCGCATCGAGGCGGAAGTGGCCTTTGTCATGAAGGCGCCGCTGGAGGGGCCGGGCATCGGCGTGTTCGATGTGCTGCGGGCGACGGAGTTCGTGACCCCGGCGCTGGAAATCCTCGACACCCGCATCCTGCGGGTGGACCCGCAAACCAAGAAGGCCCGCACCATCGTCGACACGGTGTCGGACAATGCGGCCAATGCGGGCATTCTGTTGGGCGGAAAGGCGCTTGCCCCCGACACCACGGACATGCGCTGGATGGGCGCCATCGTCTCGCGCAATGCGGAGGTGGAGGAGACCGGGCTTGGCGCGGGCGTCCTCAACCATCCCGCCCGCGGCATTGCCTGGCTCGCCAATCGCCTCGCCCAATATGGCCAGCGGATCGAGGCCGGGCAGGTGGTGCTGGCCGGCTCCTTCATCCGTCCCATCGAGGCCCGGCACGGCGACACCATCACCGCCGATTTCGGCACAGCCGGCACCCTGTCCTGCCATTTTGCCTGAGCGCCGCGCGTTCGGAGACCTCCCATGCCCGCCCCCATCAACCGCTTCAAGGCCGCCCTTGCGGAGGGCCGGACCCTCACCGGCCTGTGGCTCGCCCTCGCCAATGCCTATACGGCCGAAATCTGCGCCGGCGCCGGCTATGACTGGCTGCTGGTGGATGGCGAGCATGCGCCCAACCACATTCAGAGCCTCGTCGCCCAGCTCCAGGTGCTCGAAGGCGGCCCCTCCGCCGCCATCGTCCGCCCGCCGGTGGGCGAGACCTGGATGATCAAGCAATTGCTGGACATCGGCGCCCAGACCCTCCTCATCCCCATGGTGGAAAGCGGCGCGCAGGCGCAGACGCTGGTGAAGGCGGTGCGCTATCCCCCGCACGGCGTGCGCGGCATCGGCGCGGCGCTGGCGCGGGCGTCCGACTTCAACCGGCTCACCGACTATCTCGTCACCGCCGATGCCGAAATCTGCCTGCTGCTCCAGGTGGAGAGCCGGGCGGGGGTGGCCGCCATCGACGACATCTGCGCCGTGGACGGGGTGGATGGCGTGTTCGTGGGGCCGGCCGACCTTGCCGCCGACCTCGGCTTCCTCGGCCGTCCCGGCGCGCCGGAGGTGGTGGCGGCGGTGGAGGGTGCCATCGCCCGCATCCGCGCCAATGGCAAGCCCGCGGGCGTGCTCACCTCGGACCCGGCCTTGGCGCAGCGCTACCATGCGGCGGGGGCCACCTTCATCGCCATCGGGACAGATGTGGGCCTGCTCGCAGGCGCTGCCGCGCGCCAGCTGAAGGATTTCCCCTTTTCCGCCTGAGCCACGCTGGCCGGCTACACCGCACCGCAAAAAAACAAAAAACGCCAGGGACGAAGGCGCGGTCCCGTATTAGCTTTCCGCAAACGGCCGTCTTTTGGCGGCCGGTGACATTGGTCGAGCCCTCAAGGGCTGGGCACGACCCTGGGGCAGACACCGTTCTGTCGGAGTGCGCTCCAGCGGGGCTTGGGCAGCGCGCGGGCGATCCGTCACGGACCGTCGCCGCTCGAAGATGCGGGCGTGAAGCATGCAAGGGATGCGGCGAGAGATCGGGCTTATCGGCCTGACCTTCATCGGGGTGAGTGGCGTCGTCGGCTCTGGGTGGCTCTTCGCCCCTCTCCAGTCGGCCCAAATTGCGGGACCCGCGGCGGTCATCTCCTGGGTCATAGGGGCAATCTGCATGCTCCTGCTGGCCCTTTCCTTTGCGGAGGTGTCGGGCATGCTGCCGGTGGCCGGCGGCCTCGGGCGCCTGCCCCAGTTCAGCCATGGCAAGACCGTGGCCATGGTGATGGGCTGGAGCGCCTGGGTCGGCTACAGTGCCACCGCCCCCGTGGAGGTGGAAGCCGCGCTGCGTTATCTCGGCCCCCACTTTCCCGCCTTGCACAACCCGGGCACGGCAAACCTGTCCTGGATCGGACTGAGCCTGGCGAGCCTTCTGATCGTCGCCTTCACCGTCATCAATTTCTACGGCGTGAAATTCTTCACCCGCATCAATTCGGCCATCACCTGGGTGAAGCTCGTCATTCCCGTCCTGGTGATCGTGGTGCTCATCGGCACGAGCTTCCAGCCCGCCAACTTCACCGCCGCGGGCGGCTTCGCCCCCATGGGGCCCCAAGGCATCCTGAGCGCAGTGTCGGCGGGCGGCGTCATCGTCTCTTATATCGGTTTCCGCCACGTCATTGATCTGGCCGGTGAAACCCGCAATCCCGGCGTCACCGTCCCGGTGGCGTTGCTGTTGTCGGTTCTCATCTGCTTCCTGATCTATAGCGGCCTGCAGATCGCCTTCATCGGCGCACTCCAGCCCTCCTACCTGACCAACGGGTGGGCGCACCTGGACATTTCGGGCGCCTATGGCCCCATCGGCGCGGTGGCCTCGGCGGCCGGCATTGGATGGCTGGCGCGGGTTCTCAACTTCGGCGCCCTGGTGGGTCCCATGGGCGCCGCCCTGGTGTCGGTGGGCTCCACCGCCCGCCTCGCCTTCGCGCTCGGCGAAAACGGCTTCTTCCCGAAAAAGGTGGCCACCATCTCCGAACGCGGCGTGCCGGACATGGCCTTGCTGCTCAATCTGGTGGTGGCCATCCTCATGTTCTTCTTCTTCTCGTTCGAGGAGATCCTGCAATTGTGCGGCTCGGCCATCACCCTGTCCTTCGCGGTGGGGCCGGTTGTGCTTCTGTCCATGCGCCGGCTTGATCCCGATCGGCCCCGCCCCTTCCGAGTGCCCTTCGCCGGCTTTGTGGCGAGCGCCGGCTTCGTGATCGCCACCCTCGTCATCTTCTGGGGCGGCTGGGAGAGCGTGTGGCAGCTGGGCGTCTGCCTGATGGTGGGCGGCGTTCTGTTCACCTTGAACGCCATTCGCATCGGCACGTCCGATCTGGACATGGATCAGGCCAAGTGGCTGCTGCCATATTGCGGCGGGATCGGGCTTGCGTCCTATCTTGGCACCTATGGCGGCATCGGTGTTCTTCCGCGCGGCCTGGACACGCTTCTGCTGATTATCTTCTCGCTGGCGATCCTCTACTTCGCGGTCCGCCGTCCGCTGGATCGTGCCACCTACCTCCGCTACCTCAGCGAAGATCGCAACGTCAGCTGATGCCAAGCGCGGAGCCGGATACCGGCTCCGCGCACGCTGTCAGGGCGTGATGAGGAAGGCACCGGTCACCGCGCGCGCTTCCGCGGCCCGATGCACCTCGGCGATGTCATCGAGCCTGTAGCGGGCGCCGATATCCACCTTCACATGGCCCTTGGCGATGGCGTCGAACAGATCGGCGGCATTGGCCCGGAAGGTGGCGGGGTCCGCATTGTGCGGGAAGACCGAGGGCCGGGTCAGGAACAGGCCGCCCTTGCTGCCGAGCAGGTCGGGCGCGATGGCCGGCGCCTTGCCGGAGGCGGCGCCATAGCTGACCACCAGCCCGAACGGCGCGGCGCAATCCAGCGAACGCAGCAGCGTATCCTTGCCCACCGCGTCATAGACCACGCGGGCCTTGGTGCCCGCCGCCGCCACGAAGGCCTCCGGCCAGTTGGGATCATTGAGGTCGACCACCTCCAGGCATCCGGCCGCCAGCGCCGCCTCCCGCTTCTTCGGCGAGCCGGTGGTGCCATAGACCCGCGCACCCAGGGCGGTCGCCCAGCGGGCAAGGATCTGCCCGACGCCACCGGCCGCCGAATGCACCAGCAGCACGTCGCCGGGCACCACCTTGTGGGTATGGCGGACCAGATACTGGGCGGTCATGCCCTTGAACAGCAGAGTGGCGGCGGCTTCGTCGGAGACCGTGTCCGGCAGCTTCACCAGCTTGTCGGCGGGCACGGTGCGGCGTTCGGAATAGGCGCCCACCCCGGCATTCATATAGGCGACGCGATCGCCCCCGGCGAGGCCATCCACCCCCGGCCCCACCGCCTCCACCACGCCCGCCGCCTCGAAGCCGAGGCCAGTGGGCAGCGGCAGGGGATAGATGCCCTGGCGCTGGTAGATGTCGATGAAGTTGAAGCCGATGGCGGTGTGGCGCACCTGCAGCTCGCCGGGTCCGGGCGCGGGCACCGCGCGCGTCACCAGGGTCATCACCTCCGGCCCCCCGAAGCCTTCCAATTGGACAGTCCGACTTTCAGTCATGGTAAAGGACTCCCGTTTCGTGGTGCCATCATGCATGGGGTAAGGTATGATACAAGTCGTACCTTACTCCGACGGCGCCGCCGCACGCGGGCTGACGTGGACGTGAAAGCAGGAGACCGATGCCGGACGAGACGGGCCATCCGCACCTGGAGGAAATGGAGCTGGGGGCGATCTTTGCCGCCCTGGCCGATCCGCTGCGCCGGCAGGTGGTCCTGACCCTCGCGGCATCGGAGGAGACGGTACGCCATTGCAGCGCCTTCGATCTGGCGGTGACCAAGGCGACGCGGACCCATCATTTCCGCGTGCTGCGGGAATCCGGGCTCATCCGTCAGGTGGATTGCGGCAATGCCCGGACCAACCGGCTGCGCTGGGACGATCTGCGCCGCCGCTTCCCGGACCTCCTGGCCCTGCTTCAGGCGGAGGCGCGGGAGCACCGCGGGCAATCCCCCGCGCGGGATGGGGGAGGCACCGGCCAACCGACATCTTCCCGTCCGCACAATGATGCAAGGGCAGACGAACTGCCCCCGGAGCTTCAAGCCTCTTGAGGCGGGGCGAACGTCAGCCCGGGCAACCGCCGATCATGCGCCGGCCGCGCACGAGATCGGAGCCCGGCGGCACCACCCACACCTGCCCGAAGCCGCCGAAGCGCATCATCTGGCGCTCGTCGCGCACGTGGCAGATCATGTTGCCCACTTGGCCTCCGGCGCCGCCGCCCAATTGCCAGACGGCGGTTTCGTTGGCGCGGCGATAGAAGCCGTTCGGCCAGCCGCACGCGCCGGTGGGCCGGCCCCACATCTGGAGATAGGGCACCACCCGCACGCGGCCGAAACCGCCATAGGCGGCCATCTGCGCCTCGTTCTGCACCTGGCAGTAGCGGTCGGGGGCATATTGATACATCACCGCCGCCATATTGGCCTGGCGGTAGAAGCCGCCGGGAGCGGTCTGGTAGGGCTGAGCCTGCGCTTGGGAAACACCGAGGGCTCCGGTAAAGCCAGCAACAGCCAGGGCCGGCAGCAGGCGGGCGAGGCGGATCATGCCATCATCTCCATGACTGACCTCGGCGTCACGCGGCGCGAGGGGCTAGGGATCGGTCGAGCAGAGATGCGAAGGCGAGAAGGGCGCGGGGGAGCCGCCAGAGGCCTGACAAGGGCCGCCTGACCGGCGTCCGAGGAGAGAGCGCCGAAGGGATTGCAGAGCAACCAGATCGGCAAGCCGCCTCCATCCATGTCTGCGAGACCATCGCGCCGTTCGGGTGGCACACCCAAGCAGCTCAGGCTCTCGCACGTGGCACACGGCGCTGGCAACCTTGGCCGCCGGCCCCGTGCTTGGAATCGCGCCCCCTTGATCCCTGCATCCTGTCCCCGTCCGGGAGATCATCAGCGCGGCGCGGCCGGAAAGGCAATGGGATTTTTCGCCGCCGGCGCCAGCGGCAGGCGCGTCCCACAAATATTTCCGCCGGATGTCGGAGCCGCCGCCCCGGCATCGTCCTGGGACAAATCCCGCGCAATGCGTGGCACCGCGGGGTGTCCCACTTGGCCAAGGAGGATCGAACATGCCCGGCACCGTCCGCTTCCACCGCGTGCTGACCGCGCGCCCGGAAAAGGTCTATCGCGCCTTCATCAAGGCCGATGCCCTCGCCAAATGGCTGCCGCCGAACGGCTTCACCTGCTCCGTCGATCACCTGGACGCCCGCGAGGGCGGCAGCTTCCGCATGTCCTTCCGCAATTTTACCACCGGGCAAGCCCATGCGTTTGGCGGCACCTACCGGACCCTCCTGCCCGGGGCCCTGATCCAGTACACGGACCGCTTCGACGACCCCAACCTGCCGGGCGAGATGGAAGTGACGGTGAAGCTCACGGCGGTCTCCGTCGGTACGCAGGTGGAGATCGAGCAGGCCGGCATTCCCGATCTCATCCCGGTGGAAGCCTGCACGCTCGGCTGGCAGGAGTCGCTGCGCAATCTCGCCCGGCTGGTGGAGCCGGAGATCACACCATAGGCCTCAGGCCACATTCATGAGGGCAGGGTCGCCGGTGTCGAGAAAGGCCTCCAGCCGCGCCCGGTGCGGGGCAATGTCGATGCCGGCGCGGACGAGCCATTCGGGGTCATAATAGGTGGCGGCATAGCGGTCACCGCTGTCGCAGATCAGCGAGACCAGCGATCCCTGCCGCCCCTCCGCCATCATGGACGCCGCGATCCAGCACAGGCCGTAGAAATTCGTACCCGTCGATCCGCCCACCCGCCGGAACAGCCGCTCGGAGAGCACATGCATGGCGGCAATGGACGCGGCGTCGGGGATCTTGATCATGTGGTCGATCACGCCCGGCAGGAAGGAGGGCTCCACCCGCGGCCGGCCGACCCCTTCGATGCGGGAGGGCGTGGGGCACGTCACCTCCCGGTCACCGGACATGTAGCTGGCATAAAAGGCCGAATGCTCCACGTCGACGACGCACAGGCGGGTGGGCATGGAGTGATAGCGCATGTAGCGCCCGAGTGTTGCCGAGGTGCCGCCGGTCCCGGCGCTCATGACCACCCATTCCGGCTCGGGATGAGGTTCGCCCTTCATCTGCTCGAAGATGGATTCGGCAATATTGTTGTTGCCCCGCCAGTCGGTGGCGCGCTCCGCATTGGTGAACTGGTCGAGATAATGCCCGCCATGCGCGGCGGCGAGGCGCTCGGCCACCACATAGACCTCCGAAGAATGGTCGACGAAATGGCAGCGGCCGCCGAAATGCTCGATGGCCGAAATCTTCTGCCGGCTGGTGGTGCGCGGCATGACGGCAATGAAGGGCAGGTCGAGCAGGTGGGCGAAATAGGCTTCGGAGACCGCCGTGGAGCCGGACGAGGCTTCCACCAGGGTGGTACCCTTGCGGATCAAGCCGTTGCAGATGCCATAGAGGAACAGGGAGCGGGCGAGCCGATGCTTGAGGCTGCCGGTGGGGTGGGTGGATTCGTCCTTCAGATAGACCGAAATGCCCGTCAGGCCCTTGAACACGGGCTTCACCAGATGGGTGTCCGCCGAACGCCGCCCGTCCCCGCGCAACAGCGCAAGGGCCTTGCGCGTCCAATCCCGATCGGGGCTGGGGGGCAAGGGGGACAGCGGGGGGCATGGCAGGCCGAAGGAAGCGTCGGTCATGATCTGTCCTGAAGGGACCCGGCAAGGGCGCGTGCCAATGAGCCGGGAACGGAAGGGTCCCGTCAGCTTAGCTTCGATTTTGACTTTTCACAGGCAAAATTGGTGAAAGAAAGAGCCAGATGGTCCCGCTCGGCCGCACGGGGCCGGGCAGATTCCCCGGCGGAGCGCCTGCGCGGGACAGAGCGGAATTGGTCCGACCAATTTTCTCTTTCTTCATTTCGACAATGGCTGTATGAGGCAAGAATTGGAATCCCCGATCAAATTGGTCGGACCAGACGTACACAAGGGCCACCCCTACCATGGCGGATGTTGCCGACGCCATCGAAGCCCTCATCGCGGAGCGGCACTTGGAGCCCGGCGCGCGCCTGCCGGCCGAACGGGTCCTGGCCGCCGAGCTTCAGGTCTCCCGGTCCAGCCTTCGGGAGGCCATCCGGCATCTGGCGAGCCGCGGGCGCCTTGTGACGCGGCCGGGCGGCGGCAGCTTCGTGGCTGACACCGCCGAGGCCCTGGCCCGGGCCCTCATGCCCCTTGCCTCCAGCGCGGACACAGAGCCCGGCTATTGGCGCGACGTGATGGAGATCAGAAAGTCGCTGGACGCGGACATGGCCTATCACGCGGCGCTGCGGGCGGAGCCGGACGATCTCGTCCGCTTGGAGGAGGCGCTGAACCGGCTCGCCGCATCATCCGGCGCCGACGCGGCCACCCAGGCCCGTGCGGACGCCGCATTCCACATGGCGATCGCCGAGGCCTCCCATAATGCGGTCCTGCGGCAGGTCATGGCGGGCCTGTTCGACCTCCTGCGGCAAAGCATCTCCCAGAGTCTTGAACGGCTGTACCTTTTGCCCAGCACGGCGCACGCCTTGGACGACCAGCATCGCGCCATTGCCGCCGCCATCACCGCGCGCCGGGCGGAGGACGCGCGCCGCGCGGCCGTCCAGCACCTGGACTTCGTCGAACAGACCCTTCGCCAGATCGAGGAGGATGCGGCCCGGCGGCACCGCTCCTCCCGCGCCTTGTCCCAGACCCGCCCACAGAAAGACGCCACGCCGTGATTATCTCCTCGTCCGCGGATTATCGCGAAGCCGCCCGCCGCCGCTTGCCGCCCTTCCTGTTCCACTACATCGACGGTGGCGCCTATTCTGAATATACGCTGGGGCGCAACGTCTCGGACCTCTCGTTGCTGGCCTTGCGCCAGCGGGTGCTGAAGAGTGTCGGCGAGGTCGACCTCTCGGCCACCCTGTTCGGCGAGCATCTGTCCATGCCCCTGGCGCTGGCCCCCGTTGGGCTGACCGGCATGTTCGCGCGGCGGGGCGAAGTGCAGGCGGCGAAAGCCGCCTTCAGCCGCGGCGTGCAATTCACCCTGTCCACCGTCTCGGTGTGCCCCATCGAGGAGGTGCAGAGCCAATTGGCGCGGCCCATGTGGTTCCAGCTTTATGTGCTGAAGGACCGGGGCTTCATGAAGAATGCGCTGGAGCGGGCGTGGGCGGCGGGCATCCGCACCCTGGTCTTCACCGTGGACATGCCGGTGCCCGGCGCGCGCTATCGGGACGCTCATTCGGGCATGTCTGGCCCCAATGCGGCGATCCGCCGGATCCTCCAGGCCATGACGCATCCGTCCTGGGCGTTCGATGTGGGACTGATGGGCCGGCCGCATGACCTTGGCAATGTCTCGGCCTATCGCGGGCACAAGACCACGCTGGAGGACTATGTGGGCTGGCTGGGGGCGAACTTCGACCCTTCCATCGGCTGGAGCGACCTGGAATGGATCCGCGAATTCTGGAAGGGGCCCATGGTGATCAAGGGCATCCTGGACCCGGAGGATGCGGAAGATGCGGTGCGTTTCGGCGCCGACGGCATCGTGGTGTCCAACCATGGCGGACGGCAATTGGACGGCGTGCTCTCCTCGGCCCGGGCGCTGCCCGCTATTGCCGACAAGGTGAAGGGCAAGCTCACGCTGCTGGCGGATTCCGGCGTCCGCAACGGCCTTGATGTGGTGCGCATGGTGGCACAGGGGGCGGATGGCGTGCTGCTGGGCCGGGCCTTCGTCTATGCCCTGGCCACCGCCGGCGGCAAGGGCGTGGAGAATGTGCTCGACCTCATCGCCAAGGAGATGCGGGTGGCCATGACCCTCACTGGCGCCAAAACGCTGGCCGGCATCTCCCGCGAGAGCCTGGTGCGGGACGTGGAAACGCCGCTCGCCCAGATCGCCACGGCGGCTTGAGCGACCAGGCGCCGGCCTTTGAGGCGCGGATGAACCGCGCGGTGCCGGGTCAGGCCGGTGCCGCGCGCGTCGCCTTCGTGGCGCGGGCTTTGCGCAGGGCCGGCGCGCGGGTCGGGGCGGACGCCGCGTCCCGCGCCACCAACGATTTCAGGATGCTGAGAAATTCCGCCGCATTGGGGGTCATGGCGACGCCCTTGGGGGTGACAATGCCATAGGGGTCCAGGCGGCCCTCCACCTCCAGCGGCAGGCGCACGAAGCCGCCGCTTGCCACTTCCTGGGCCACAATGGTGCTCGGCAGCATGGAAATCATGCCCGCATGCCGCACCAGATTGAGGGTGGCGAAGATGGAGGAGGTCTCCACCAGATTGTCCAGCGTGCGCAGGCCCGCCGCCGCGAAGGCGGTATCGATGAGCAGACGCATGGGGCTCGGCGCCGGCTGGAGCACCCAGGGCATGTCGCCCATATCGGCAAGGTCCAGGTGCTCCCGTCCCGCCAGCGGATGGGAGGTGGCGGCGAAAGCCCAGAGTTCCTCCTTCGACAATGGTTCGAAATCGAACTTCGCCCGGTCCTGAACCGAGGGGATGCGGCCGATGACGAGGTCCAGCTCCCCGCGATCAAGGGCGGCGATCAGTTGGTCGGATGTGGTGGCCAGCACCTGGATGGTCATCAGCGGCCTCTGGCGCTTCAGCTCGGCGATGGTGCGCGGCAAGAGGTCCGAAGCGGTGGCCATGATGGCGCCGAGCGCCAGCGCGCCATAGCCACCGCGCTTGAGATTGGCGAGGCCAGTGGCGAAGCGCTCCCCGTCGGTGAGCGCCCGCCTCGCATAGTCCACCACATGGGCGCCGATCTCGGTGGCCACCATGGCGCGCGGCGTGCGCTCGAACAGGCGCACGCCCAGCATCTCCTCCAGGTCCTGCAGGATCTTGGTGGCGGCGGGCTGGGTCATGTTCAGCTCAACAGCCGTGCGGCGCAGGTTGCCCGTGCGCCCCAGCACATCCACGAGACGAAGCTGCTTGAAGCGCAGGCGCGAGAGAAGGGCGGGCGGGCCGAGGTCGCGCATGGCGATAACCAAATGGAATGGACTGAACAGAACTTCTCATTATCGCGTTATCGATCAGTCGGCTAGCGTCCCGCGCGAAATGGCTCGAACCGGTCCGGCCGTGACCGAAGCAACGGCCAACCGCATGGGAGGACTAGAATGAAGCTCGTTCGCTATGGCGCGTCGGGGCAGGAGCGCCCTGGTCTGATTGACGCCGAAGGCCGCCTGCGCGACCTCTCCGCCCTCGTGCCCGACATTGCCGGCCCCGCGCTGCTCCCCGACAGCCTCGAGCGCCTGAAGGCGGTGGACACTGCCACCTTGCCGCTGGTGGACGGCAATCCCCGCCTCGGCGCTTGCGTGGGCCAGGTGGGCAAGTTCGTGTGCGTGGGCCTCAATTATTCCGACCATGCGGCCGAGAGCGGCCTGCCGGTGCCCGAAGAGCCGGTGCTCTTCATGAAGGCCACCAGCTCCATCGTCGGACCCAATGACGATGTGGAGATTCCCCGCGGCTCGCAGAAGACCGACTGGGAAGTGGAGCTGGGCATCGTCATCGGCAAGACCGCCAAATATGTCAGCGAAGCCGACGCGCTCGCCCATGTGGCCGGCTATTGCATCGTCAACGATGTCTCCGAGCGCGCCTTCCAGATCGAGCGCGGCGGCCAGTGGGACAAGGGCAAGGGCTGCGACACGTTCGGCCCCATCGGCCCCTGGCTGGTCACCGCCGACGAGGTGAAGGACCCGCAGGACCTGCACATGTGGCTGGAGGTGGACGGCCACCGCTACCAGGACGGCTCCACCCGCACCATGATCTTCGGCGTCGCCCATGTGGTGAGCTATATCAGCCAGTTCATGAGCCTCCAGCCCGGCGACATCATCTCCACCGGCACGCCGCCCGGCGTCGGCCTCGGCCAGAAGCCCCCTGTCTATCTGAAGGCAGGCCAAGTCATGCGGCTCGGCATCCAGGGGCTGGGCGAGCAGCGCCAGACCACCGTCCAGGCCTGAAGGAGCAGGAAATCATGACCAAGATCGACCTTCAGGACCGCGTCGCCATCATCACCGGCGGCGCCCGCGGCATCGGCTATGCGACCGCCCAGCGCATGCTCGCCTCGGGCGCCCAGGTGAGCCTGTGGGACATCGACGCCGCCCGCCTCGCGGATGCGGCCGCCGAGCTTGCCAAGCTCGGCACGGTGAGCACCCAGACCGTGGAATTGACCGACGAAGCCTCCGTGGTCGCGGCCACGCAGGGCGTTCTCGCCACCCACGGCAAGATCGACATCCTCGTCAACAATGCCGGCATCACCGGCGGCAATGCCAAGCTCTGGGAGCTGGACACCGAGGTGTGGCGGCGGGTGATCGACGTCAATCTCGTCGGCCCCTTCATCACCTGCAAGGTGGTGGTGCCGCACCTGATCGCCAATGGCTGGGGGCGCATCGTCAATGTCGCGTCCATCGCTGGCAAGGAAGGCAATCCCAACGCCTCCCATTATTCCGCGTCCAAGGCGGGCCTCATCGGCCTCACCAAATCGCTGGGCAAGGAACTGGCGCAGGCGAACATCCTGGTGAACTGCATCACGCCGGCCGCCGCCCGCACCGAGATCTTCAACCAGATGAAGCAGGAGCATATCGACTTCATGCTGTCGAAGATCCCCATGGGCCGCTTCCTGGAAGTGGACGAGGCGGCCGCCCTCATCGCCTGGCTGTCATCGGCCGAATGCGCCTTCTCCACCGGCGCCGTCTTCGACATTTCCGGCGGCCGGGCGGTCTACTGATCCCCAATTCCTGACAGATCCTGGCGGCGTAAGGCCGCCGTCTCCCGCGCGCCCGGGCATGACCCGGCGCGCCAAGAACAGAATCGTCCGGGAATGACCCCGAGACGGTCGGAGGCAACGTTCATCTATGGAGAGGCTGATGCCTGCCCCGTCCCCGTCGCTTCAGGCGACGATTTCCAAGGTTACCAAGCGGCTGCTGCCGTTCCTGTTGCTCATGTATGTGCTGGCCTTCCTGGACCGGGCCAATGTGGGCTTCGCCAAGAAGGCATTCCAGGCCGATACCGGCATTTCGGACGCCGCCTTCGCGCTCGGCGCCTCCATCTTCTTCCTGAGCTACGCACTGTTCGAGGTGCCCTCGAACATCATCATGCACCGGGTGGGCGCCAAGATCTGGATGGCGCGCATCATGATTACCTGGGGCCTGATCTCGGCCGCCATGATGTTCGCGCACAATGAGTTCACCTTCTATGTGCTGCGCGTCCTGCTCGGCGCTGCCGAGGCCGGCTTCTTCCCGGGCGTGATCCTCTATCTGACCTATTGGTTCCCCTCTTTCGCCCGCGGCCGGGCCATGGGCCTGTTCTATTTCGGCGCCCCGCTGGCCTTCATCTTCGGCTCGCCCCTCTCCGGCCTGCTGCTGGACTGGCACGGCCTCGGCGGCCTGCATGGCTGGCAGTGGATGTTCATGGTGGAAGGCCTGCTGGCGGTCATCGTCGGCGTGTGGGCCTATTTCTACCTGGACAACAAGCCGGCCGACGCCAAATGGCTGAGCCAGGCGGAAAAGGCGGAGCTTGGCCGGGCCATTGCCGCCGAGGACAGCCACAAGACCGCCCACGGCCCCGCGCACCTGTTCGCCGCCATGCGCAACATGAAGGTGCTGCACTTCGCGCTCATCTATTTCCTCATCCAGATGAGCGTTTATGGCGTGGTCTTCTACCTGCCGACGCAGGTGGCGAACCTGCTCGGCACGAAGGTGGGCCTCCAGGTGGGCTTCGTCTCGGCCATTCCGTGGGTCTGCGCCCTGGTTGCGGCCTATGTGCTGCCGCGCATGTCGGATGCCTCCGGCAACCGTCGCGGCTATGCGGCGGTCATCCTCGCCGTCTCCGGCCTCGGCATCGCCGCCTCGGTGGCCACCACCTCGCCGGCTTTGGCGCTGATCGCCCTGTGCTTCGCGGCGGCGGGCTTCATCTCCGTGCAGCCCATCTTCTGGACCTTCCCCACCGACTATCTCGGCGGCGTGGCGGCTGCGGGCGGCATCGCCCTCATCAATTCACTGGGCGCGCTGGGCGGCTTCGTGGCGCCCAATGTGAAGACCTGGGCCGAGGCCACCTTCGCCTCCACGTCCGCCGGCCTTTACCTGCTGGCGGGCACCACCTTGCTGGGCGCCCTCCTGATCCTGGCGCTCGGCCGGGCCAAGGCAGGTCCCATTCCCGCCAACGCCAAGCGCGCCTGACCCCTGTTTCGACCACCGGACGCCCCGCGCCGCGCGCGGGGCGATGAGGAGACAAGACCATGGCCATGCCGACCATCAAGGCGGTCCGCGCGTTCACCGTGCGCGGCGGCGGCGCCGACTATCACGACACCCAGGGCTATCACTGGATCGACGATCACATCGCCACCCCCATGGCGCGCTATGAGGAATATCGGCAGAGCCGCCGTTCCTTCGGCATCAATGTCCTCGGCACCCTGGTGGTCGAGGTGGAAGCCTCCGACGGCACCGTGGGCATCGGGGTCACCACAGCCGGCGAGATCGGTGCCTTCATCGTGGAGAAGCACCTCTCCCGCTTCCTGATCGGCCGGCAGGTGACCGAGATCGAGAAGATCTGGGACCAGATGTATTTCGGCACCCAGTTCTATGGCCGCAAGGGCGTGGTGGTGAACACCATTTCCGGTGTCGACATCGCTCTGTGGGATCTTCTGGGCAAGATCCGCGGCGAACCGGTTCATGCCTTGCTGGGCGGCCCGGTGCGGGACGAACTGTCCTTCTATGCCACCGGCGCCCGGCCGGACCTTGCCAAGAAGATGGGCTTCATCGGCGGCAAGCTGCCCTTGCTCCATGGCCCCGCCGAGGGCGACGAGGGCCTGAAGAAGAATATCGAGCTGCTGGCGGACATGCGCAGCAAGGTCGGCGACGACTTCTGGCTGATGTATGATTGCTGGATGGCGCTCGACCTCAACTATTCGATCCGCCTCGCCCACAAGGCGCAGGAATTCGGCCTCAAGTGGATCGAAGAGTGCCTCTCCCCGGACGATTATTGGGGCTATGCGGAGCTGAAGCGCCAGGCGCCCACCGGCATGCTGGTGACCACCGGCGAGCACGAGGCCACCCGCTGGGGCTTCCGCATGCTGCTGGAGATGAATTGCTGCGACATCATCCAGCCCGACGTGAACTGGTGCGGTGGCATCACCGAACTGATCAAGATCTCGGCCCTCGCGGACGCCCATGGCAAGCTCATGGTGCCCCACGGCTCGGGCCCCTACAGCTACCATTTCGTGATCACGCGCCATAACAGCCCGTTCACGGAAATCATCATGAGCGCCCCCAATGCCGATGAGGTGCGCCCCGCCTTCCACCCGCTGCTCTTGGACGAGCCGGTACCGGTGAATGGCCGCCTGAAGGCGTCCGCGCTGGACAAGCCGGGCTTCGGTGTCTCCCTCAATCCCGAGGTGCAGCTTCACCGGCCCTATCCGTCCAACTGAACGTTCCGAGGGGAGGACGCCGTGCGCCCTTCCCTGCACATGTTCCTCCCGCTGGCCGGTGCCCTCGTGCACCGGCCTTTTTTTTTTATCCGAGCCCCGGAATGGGCACGCCGAAGGCCTGGGCCAGCAGAACGCCGTTGAGACTCAGCACGACGATGCTGCCGCCGATGGCGAGCACGTTGATCAGGCGCGAATTGGCGAACTCGCCCATGAGGTCCCGCCGGGCGGTGAAGAGCACAAGGGCGATCATGGGCACCGGCAAGGCGATGGAAAGCACCACCTGGCTCAGCACAAGCGCGTGGGTCGCGTTCACGCCCATGGCCACCACCACGAAGGCGGGCACCATGGTGACGAGGCGGCGCACCAGCAGGGGAATGCGGATGCCGATGAAGCCCTGCATAATCATCTGCCCGGCCATGGTGCCCACCACGGAACTGGAGATGCCGGATGCGATCAGCGAGACCAGGAATACCCCGGCGGAGGCAGCGCCCAGCAGCGGCGTCAGGGTGTGATAGGCGGTCTCGATCTCCGCCACATCGCTATGGCCGAGATGGAAGGCACTGGCGGCCATGATGACCATGGCCATGTTGACGAGGCCCGCCACGGAGAGCGCCACCATCACCTCGCGATTGGAGAAGCGCACCAGCAGGCGCTTCTGGCCGATGTCGCGCGCCCGGGTCCGGTCCTGCGTCAGGCCGGAATGCAGATAGAGCGCATGGGGCATGACGGTGGCGCCGATGATGCCCACGGCAATGGTGAGCGCGGCCGCATCGGGGATTTGCGGCGTGACGGCGCCGAGCGCCACCTGGCCCCAATCCACCGGCGCGATCAGCATTTCAACGAGATAGCAAAGCCCGATCAGCGCCACCAGCGCGCCGATCACAAGCTCCAGGGGGCGGAAGCCGCGCCCCTCGATGAGGAGGATGCCATAGGTGACCACCGCCGTGATGCCCATGCCCACCAAGAGCGGCAAGCCGAAGAGTAGCGACAGGCCCACCGCGCCGCCGAGGAACTCGGCCAGATCCGTGGCCATGGCCGCCACCTCGCTCACCGCCCACATGGCCAGAACCACGGGCTTGGAGAAGGAGGTGCGGCACAGCTCCGCCAGATTGCGTCCGGTGACGATGCCGAGCTTGGCCGAAAGAGACTGGAACAGCATGGCCACCAGATTGGCCATCACCACCACCCAGAGCAGGGTATAGCCATAGCCGGCGCCCGCCTGGATGTTGGTGGCGAAGTTGCCGGGGTCCATATAGGCGATGGACGCGATTACCGCCGGGCCGACGAACAACAGGGCCGAGAGCGGCCCACGGCGACGGCCGGACAGCACCTCCTCGATGGCAAGGCGCGTGCGATCGGTAACCGAACCGACGGGGGCGGGAGACAGGCTGTCGCTCATGGCACGAAGGCATCTTGTTGCTGACGCCAAAGAATGTAGCTTAGGCTACATTTATTGCAAGAGCCTTCCGCGACCTCAGGCGCGCGGTTGCAATCCGTAGCCATGGCTTCATAGTGTGGTCGGAATTTCATTTTGGCCCGGGCCCCGCCCTGGGGCCAGCGAGGAAACGCGTGGCGCGAGACAGACGACGCCGGTCACACACGAACCGGGCAAGACCGGGGTGCGAAAATGGCGACCGGAACAGGCGCGGCCGGAGGACAAGCTCTTGAAAAAGCAATGGGAGGAAAAGCAACCCGTGGACGCGCAGTCGGACGAGACGCCATCGGAGGAGAGCTGCCGCTTCGACCGGGCCCGCACGGCCCGCTCCGCCGAGATCCTGGAGGACTATACGGAAATGATCGGCGACCTCATCGCCGAACATGGGGAGGCGCGCGTCACCGACATCGCCCGCCGCATGGGCGTCACCCACCCCACCGCAACCAAGGCCCTGGCACGCCTGAAGCGGGAGGGGCTGGTCACGTCGCGTCCCTATCGCGGGGTGTTCCTGACCGAGGCGGGCGCGGCCATGGCCGAGCGGGTGCGCGCCCGTCATCGCCTCGTGGTGGACCTTCTGGTGGCCATCGGCGTGCCCGAGGAGGCCGCCGAGACCGATGCGGAAGGCATGGAGCACTATGTCTCCGAAACCACCCTTGCGGCCGTCCGCCGTTTCCTGGACGCCCGCAAGGCGTAAGGGCCGAGCCGGTCAGTAGCGGTTCACCGGCAGCACCACGATTTCCGCGATCTGGACGTGGGGCGGCTGGTCGAGGGCGAACAGGATGGTGCGGGCCACGTCTTCCGGGTCGAGAGCCATCTTGAACTGATCGAAATAGGCCTTCTCCTTCTCCTCGTCCCCCCGGTAGCGGGTGCGGATGATGCCGGTGCGGGCAAGGCCGGGCAGGATCTCGGTGACGCGCACCGCGCTCTCGGTCAATTCGCCCCGCAGGGTCTCCGTGAACATGCGCACGCCCGCCTTGGAGGTGGAATAGGCGGTCATGTCCGGCACCAGGCGCACCGCATTGATGGACGAGACATTTACCACATGGCCGCGATCGCGCTTCACCATGGGCGGCAGCACCGCCCGCGTCACCCGCATGGTGCCGATGAGATTGGTCTGGATGATCCCCGTCCAGTCATCGGCCGAGCCCTCCACGAAGGGCAAGCGCCCGCCAATGTCGTGGCCGGCATTGTTGATGAGGATATCGACCGTGCCGAACGCTTCGGGCACCTGGTCGAGCAGGCGGTCCACCGCCGGATAGTCGGAGATGTCGAGCACCACCGGCACCGCATTGGCGCCCAGCTCGGCCGCGAAGGCCGTGAGCGCCTCCCTGTTGCGATCCACCAGCACCACCTTGCGCTCCGAGGCGATCACGGCGCGGGCGATGGCCCGGCCGAAGCCTCCCGCCGCCCCCGTGAGAAGCGCTGTTTCGGTCCTTTGTTCAGGCATTTGTGTCCTCCCTGACGCCGGCCTTTCTTGACCGTGCGGGGGCGCGCGCCGTCCGGCGCGGGCGCGGCCCGCGGGAAGACGTGCGCCCTTTGAATGGCATTGAGACGAGATGTGCGTCTGCGGACGCGAACACTGTCAGATGAGGCGCGCTGTGTCCGCACTCGCCCGCGTGCTAACTGTTATGCCAGATTTGGCGCCGCCGCCCGCGCCACAAGGGGCGGCCAAGCAATAGAGCCAAGCAACAGAAAAGCGGACCCGGGATGGATTTCAAGCAGCTCAAGGCCTTCACCACGCTGGCGGAATTCGGCTCCTTCTCGCGCGCGGCCGCCGTGCTCTCCGTGGCCCAGCCGGTCCTGTCGCGGCAAATCAAGTCGCTGGAGGAGGAGCTGGGCATCGAGCTCTTCTACCGCAACGGCCGCGGCATCGTGCTGACCGAGGCCGGCAAGCTGCTGCACGGCTATGCGGGCAATGTGCTGGACACCGTCACCCGCGCCACCGACGAGGTGACGGCGCTGCGCTCCTCCCCGCGTGGCACGGTGGCGTTGGGCATGCCGCCCTCCGTGGGCGCGGTGCTCACCGTGCCGCTGGTGAAGACCTTCCGCGCCGAGTTTCCCATGGTGGCGATCCGCGTGGTGGAAGGCTTTTCCGGCCATCTGCTGGAATGGCTCGCCACCGGCAAGATCGACGTGGCCGTGCTCTACAACGCGCCCCGCACGTCGAACCTGCGCGCCGAGCCGCTGCTCCAGGAAGAGATCAACTTGCTGGGCGCCATCGACGATCCCCTTGGCCTTCCCGACGGCCCCATTCCCGCGAGCCGGCTGCCGGAAATCCCGATGATTATTCCCTCGCGGCCCCACGGCCTGCGGCTGGTGGTGGATTCGCTGCTGAGCGAGGCGGAGATTGACCTCAACGTCATCATCGAAGTGGATGCCATGCCCTCCACCTTGAGCCTGGTGGAAAACGGCATCGGCTACACCTTGCTCTCCTATGGCCCGGCGCGCCATCTCATCGAGGCTGGCCGCATGAAGAGCTGGTCCATTGTCGATCCCGTCATCACCCGCCAGTTGATCCTCGCCACCTCCAGCCAGCGCCCCACCACCTTCTCCACGCGCGCGCTCGCCTCAATGGTGCGGCGGCAGGTGCAGGAACTGGTGCGGCGCGGGGCCTGGTCCTCCAATATGCCGGTCGCCACCGGCGCGCTGCAGCGCGAAGATCAGGCGTGAGAAATCTGTTATGTCGGAAACGGCAATGACGCTCGGCAAGTCTCCGGTTTAGCCTCCCTCAGCAATCGAAGAGCCGCGGCAGGGTGCCCAAGGGGCGCGGGCCTGCCTGCGGCCAGGGAGCGCCGCGAGAGCGCCGAGGAAGCGTCATGTCAGGTGAACTTGTTGGGTTCGTGGGTCTCGGCCGCATGGGCAGCGCCATGGCGGGCCGCCTTCTGGATGCGGGATACGATCTGTGCGTGTTCGACACGCAGCCGGCCGCCACCGCGCCGCTGGTGGCCCGGGGGGCGCGGCTTGCCGCCTCGCCGCTGGAAGTGGCCTCGACCGCCCAGACCGTCCTGCTCAGCCTGCCGACCCCCGACATCGTCAAGGCGGTGACCATCGGCGAGGGCGGCATCTCCCGTGGCAATGCGGTGCGCACGGTCATCGACCTATCCACCTCCGGCCCAGGCGCCTCGCAATTCGTCTCCAAGGGCCTTGCCGAGCGCGACATTGCGCTGATTGATGCGCCCGTCTCCGGCGGCATTGCGGGGGCCAAGGGCGGCACGCTGGCGCTGATGATCTCCGGTCCGCGCGAGGTCTACGAGACCACGGCACAGCCCATTCTCAAGCATTTCGGCAAGCTGTTCTATACCGGCGAGAAGGCGGGCCTTGCCCAGACGGCCAAGCTCGTGAACAACCTGCTTGCCGCCGCCGCCTTGGTCATCTCGTCCGAGGGCATGGCCATGGGCGTGAAGGCGGGACTTGATCCCAAGATCCTCTTGGACATCATCAATGTCTCGTCCGGCCGCAACAGCGCCACGCAGGACAAGTTCCCCCGCTCTGTCCTGCCCGGGACCTTCGATTTCGGCTTCGCCACCGGACTGTCCTACAAGGACGTGCGCCTGTGCCTGGACGAGGCCGAGGGCATGGGCATTCCCATGATTATGGGCGCGGTCGTCCGCCAGATCCTGGCCTTGACCCAGGCCAAATATGGCGCGGACTCCGACTTCACCAGCATCGCCCGCCTCTCCGAGGAATGGGCGGGAGTCGAGATCCGCGGCTGATCTTCGCGCGTCCGGGTCCAAGTCCCGGGCGCGCCTCACACGTCGCGCAGGCGACCAAGCAAGACTCCGGTCCAGCTGAAGCGGCGGACCGGCAAACAGAACAACAGGTCGAGGAGACGCATCCATGACGATGCTGGACGCGGCCGCGCGCCCGCTTTCCATCTCGCGCACCCTCGCGCTCCAGGCGCGGGGGACGCGCCTTGATGACCTGTCGTCGGCCACCCGCGACAAGCTGAAGGTGTGCCTTCTCGACTTCCTCTCCTGTGCCTTCGAGGCCGCCGACCTGCCCTGGAGCCGCGAGGCGGTGGCCGTCGCGCCGCGCACCAGCGAAGGCGCGACCATCATCGGCACCTCCGTCACCGCACCCACGGGCGATGCCGCCTTTGCCAATGCCACCGCCGGCCACGGCCTGGTGCGCGAGGACATGCACGCCGCCAGCATCGGCCACCACGGCGTAGTCATCTGGCCCGTCCTCCTGGCCCTCAGCCAGCGTGCCCCCGTATCGGGCGCGGCGTTCCTGACCGCAGCGGCCGTCGGCTACGAGGTGGGCGGGCGGCTGGGACGGGCGCTGTTCAATGCGGATCTTGCCCGCCTCTTCCGCCCCACGGGCCTGCTGGGCCCCATCGCCGGCGCGGCGGCGGGAAGCCGCCTGCTGGACCTGTCGGAAAACCAGATCACCTCCGCCCTGGCGCTCGGCGCCAATGCCTCCAGCGGCCTGAACCAATGGCCGCATGAGGGTAGCAGCGACATGTATTTCCATCCTGGCTTTGCGGCCCGCGCCGCCATCCTCTCGGTGGACCTCGCCCGCGCGGGAGCGATGGGGTCGGACTATATCCTGGAGGGCGAGGCGGGCCTTGCCATGGCGTTCCGACGGGCGGCGCTCTCCCAGCCCGTGACGCTCTTCCCGCGCGGCCAGGCCGAGGTGCTCGCCGTCTACAACAAGCCCGCCCCCGCCTGCAATTTCGCCCAGACCGCCACCCAGGCGGCGCTACGCGTGGCGCAGCAGATCGACGGGCGCGAGACCATTCGCGAGGTCACCGTCCTCCTCCCCGAAGCCGCCATCCGCTATCCCGGCTGTGACTTCGCCGGCCCCTATGAGCGGGCGCTCCAGGCCAAGATGTCGATCCAGTACGGCGTTGCCGCCGCCTTGGTGCGCAAGGCCGTGGAGGAAGAGAATTATCGTCGCCTGGACGCGCCCGAGATCCTGCGGCTTGCCGGGCTGATCCGCCTTGAGCGCGACGCGGAATTCTCCGCCCGCTTCCCCGCCGCCCAAGGGGCGGAAGTGGTGGTGCAGCTCGCCGGCGGCGCCACCATCAGCCGGCGCCTCGCCGATGTCATTCCCGCCACCGAGAGCGAGATCCGCCAGCGCTTCCGCACGGCCGCCGGCGCCGTGATCGGAGCCGCCCGGGCGGAGGAGATCGAAGAGCGCGTGGACGAGCTCGAACACGCCGCCGATACCGGCCAGATCGCGGCCCTGTGCGCCGCCCCCGCCGATGGCGCGGGGCGCACGGTGGTGGCGGCCAACACACTGCATGCATGAGCCTTTCCGCTCAGCGGAAGGGATGGGACCAACGGGCACAAAGCCCGGCTGAAAACTGGGAGGACCAAGGAAATGAAGACGGTGCCGCGCGGCACTGCGCCCCTGGCTGCGAGGACGCAGCCATGACGTCGCAGATGGTCGAGAATATTCTCCAGGCGCTGGCCGCCGGCATTCTGGCAGGGGCGATCTACGGGCTCATGTGCGTGGGCCTGGGCCTCATCTTCGGCGTCATGCGCGTCATCAACTTCGCCCAGGGCGATTTCATGATGCTCGGCATGTATGCCGCCTATTATCTGTTCCTCACCTTTGGAATACAGACGATCTTCGGCAGTGTGATCGGCCCCTATGTGGCCATCGTCCTGTCGGCGCCGCTCCTGTTCCTGTTCGGCTACTTCATCCACAAGCTGCTGATCTCCCGCGTCACCGGCCAGCGCACGGCGCAGCTGGAAGGCGAGGGGCATTTCGCCCAGCTCATCCTGACGCTCGGCATCGCGCTCGTGCTGCAGAATGGCGGGCTGATCGTGTTCGGCTCGGTGCTCGCCTCCATCCGCACGCCGCTGTCATCCAGCGCCTGGGAACTGGGGCCGTTCTGGGGCGATTACGTCTCCATTTTCGTGAACAAGTCCCGTGGCATAGCGGCCCTCTTCTCGGTCGTCGCCATGGTCGGCCTGTGGCTGCTGATCGCCCGCACCCGCCTCGGAAAGGCCTTGCGCGCCTCCGCTGACAATCCGGTTGCGGCCACTTACATGGGCATCGACATCGACCGCTCCTACCGCATCGCCTTCGGCCTTGGCACGGCGGTGACGGCGCTCGCGGGCGGGCTGCTTGCCACCAACTACCCGTTCCATCCCTTCATCGGCCTTGAATACGTGATCGTCATGTATGCCGGCGTGGTGCTGGGCGGCATGGGCTCCATCACCGGCGCCTTCTGGGGCGGCATGACCATTGGCCTGGTGCAGCAGCTCTCCACCTTGGTCCTGCCCACGCAGCTCCAGAACGCGGCGATCTTCGTCGTCTTCCTGCTCATTATCTTCCTGCGTCCGCAGGGCTTTTTCGGCCGCATGGTGGAGAGGACGTGATGCAGACCCTTCGCTCCCTCGCCCCCTTGCTGATCGTCGCGGCCATCTACGCGGCAGTGACCCTCGTGGTCACCAATTCCTACTACCAGCTCACCCTCACGCTGGTGCTCGTCTGGGCCTGCTTCGGCCTCTCGTGGAACCTCTTGTCCGGCTATACGGGCCTTGTCTCCTTCGGCCACGCCTCCTTCTTCGGGCTCGGCGCCTATGCGACCGTGCTGGGGCAGATCTATTTCGACATCTCGCCCTGGATCTCCATCCCCATCTCGGCGGTTATCGGTGGCATTGCCGGCCTGCTCATCGGCTTCCCCACCTTCCGCCTCAAGGGCCACTACTTCGCCTTGGCGATGCTGGCTTACCCCTTGGCGTTGCTCTATATTTTCGAGTGGCTCGGCTACCAGGAGCTGACCATCCCGATCAAGCGGGAGACGCCGTTCGCGTACATGCAATTCTCCGATCCGCGCATGTACACCTTCGTCGCCCTCGCCATGCTGCTCATCGTCGTGCTCATCACCCGTTGGGTGGAGCGCTGCCGGTTCGGCGTCGCGCTCCTCGCCATCAAGCAGAACGAGGCGGCGGCGGAGGCGGCGGGCATCAACACGCTGCGCTGGAAGCTCTCCGCCATCGTCCTGTCCGGCGCCATCGCCGGTGCGGTAGGTGCCTTCTATGCGGTTGTTCTGCTTGTGGTTACTCCGCCTTCCGTGTTCGGCATGCTGGTGTCCGCCCAGGCGCTCACCGTGTCCATGTTCGGCGGCATCGGCACCGTCTGGGGACCGCTGATCGGCGCCGCGGTGCTGATCCCGGTGTCCGAGATCCTGCACGCGGAACTGGGCGCGCGGGTGCCCGGCATCCAGGGCGTCATCTTCGGCATCGCCATCATGGCGGTGATCCTCATGGCGCCCGAGGGCGTCTATTGGAAGGTGCGCGACTGGTGGCGCAAGCGCTCCGGGACGCCGACCGCGGTCGCCCCCGTGCTGCCGGACCATGTGGTGGCCTTCACCCCCTCCCCCGCGCGGCAACGCCGGGCGCCGGGCGGAAAGGTGCTGCTGTCGGTGCGCGGCCTCTCCAAGTCGTTCGGCGGACTGAAGGCCGTGCAGGATGTCAGCTTCGATGTGCATGAGGGCATGATCCTCGGCATCATCGGCCCCAACGGCGCCGGAAAGACCACTTTGTTCAACCTTCTCAACGGCTTCCTGAAGCCTGACACGGGCACGGTGACGTTCGACGGCAAGGAGATGGTGGGCCGCCGTCCGCACGAATTGTGCGAGGCGGGCGTCGGCCGGACCTTCCAGGTCATGCGCCCCTTCCCCCGCATGTCGGTGCGCGAGAATGTCCGGGTGGGCGCCTATGTGCGGGCGAAAAGCGAGGACGAGGCCCTGCGCTTTGCCGATGACGCGGTGGCCCGCGCCGGGCTCTCTGCGGTGGCCGACAAGGTGGCGGCGGAGCTGACCACCAAGGAGCTGCGGCTGATGGAAATCGCCCGCGCGCTGGCCGGAAAGCCCCGCCTTCTGCTGCTGGACGAGACCCTTGCCGGCCTCGGCCACGGCGAGGCGGACGAGGTGGTGACGGTGGTGCAACGCCTTGCAAGAGAAGGAGTTACCATCGTCATCATCGAGCACACCATGCAGGCCATGGTGCGCCTGGTGGATCACTTCCTGGTGCTGGACCACGGCGCCGTCCTGGTGGATGGCGAGCCCGAGGCCGTCACCCGCAACCCTCGGGTCATCGAGGCTTATCTCGGCAAGAAATGGGTGGCTCATGCTCACGCTTGAGGGGGTCTGCGCGGGATATTCCGTGGTCCCGGTCCTGAAGGATGTCTCGATCAGCGTGGAGGCGGACCAGTTCGTCGCCATCGTCGGCCCCAACGGCGCGGGAAAGTCCACGCTTTTCAAGACCATATCGGGAGTGGTGGCGCCCAGCGCCGGCGCCATCCGCTTCGAGGGGAAGGACCTTGCCAAGGTTCCCCCCCACGAGCGGCCGCACCTGGGCATCGCCCATGTGCCGGAGGGCCGGCAGGTCTTCCCGTCCCTTTCGGTGATGGAGAATCTCGAAATGGGGGCCTTTACCGAGGCCGGAAGACGCAGTTTCAAGCGCAATCTCGACCTGATTTTCTCTTTGATGCCAGTGCTTAAGGAAAGATCAGAGCAGTTTGCGGGCACCCTTTCGGGCGGCGAGCAGCAGATGGTGGCCATCGGCCGGGGCATCGCCTCGGCGCCAAAGCTTTTGATGCTGGACGAGCCCTCCATGGGCCTCGCGCCGGCCATTGCGGACTTCATCTTCGACAAGCTGATCGAGATCCGCCGCGAGACGAAGCTTACAATTCTCCTGGTGGAACAACGGGTTGCTGAGGCGCTGGAGTCGGCAGACCAGGGCTATGTTCTGGAAGCGGGACGGGTGGTGCTCTCCGGCTCCAACGCCACGCTCCGGGCCGACGACCGGGTGCGCCAAGCCTATCTCGGCATGTAGCGAACACGCTCCGAACACGGTCGGAACAAGGCCGAGGAATTACGGATCTAGGGAGGAATAACATGGACGAGGACTTCATTTCCGCGCTGACCCGCCGCGCCTTCGTCGGCGGGGCGGCGGCCACGGGACTTGCGCTCTCCACCCGCGCCATGGCGCAGGGGTCGCCGGCCGAGGTCAAGGTCGGGCTCATCGTGCCGCTTTCCGGCCTCTATGCCCGGCCCGGCGCGGTGATGAAGATGGGGGCCGAGCTGGGCATCGCCGACATCAATGCGGCGGGGGGCGTCAAGTCGCTGGGCGGGGCGAAGCTGAAGCTCGTTCCCATCGATTGCGGCGACACGGTGGAGAAGGCCAAGAACGCCGCCCAGCGCATGGTGGCGCAGGAGACGGATCTCGTCGCCGCCACCGGCTCGTATTTGTCCTCGTTCACCTTGGCGGTGAGCGAAGTCACCGAGCGGGCGGGACTCCCCTTACTGACTTTGTCCTATTCTGACCTGCTCACGGATCGTGGGTTCAAGTATATCTTCCAGACCGCCGCCACCGCTTCCTCCCAGTCCATGCAGGGCCTGCCGGAATTGATGAAGCTGGCGGAGAAGGCCTCCGGCAAGAAGCCGAAGACCGTGGCCATCGCCATGGACAATACCGGAACCTCCATCGCCACCGCCAAGGCGCTGAAGGAAAAGCTGTTTCCCCAGCTCGGCCTGGAGCTGGTGATGGACGAGGTGTGGACCCCGCCGCTGGCGGATGCCACCCCCATCATCCAGAAGGTCCGCTCCACGCGGCCGGACCTCTTCTTCTTCATGCCGAACGCCATTTCGGATGCCAAGCTCGGCCTTGAAAAGCTGAACGAATTCGGCCTCGGCCAGGGCAAGGTGCCCACCATCTCCTTCTCCATCACCATCGCCGAGCCGGACATGCTCCAGTCGGTGAGCCCGGAAGTGGTGCAGGGCATCATGACCATCGTCGCCAATTGGGGCGTCAAGGGCCAGGAAAAGCTCATGGCCGAGTTGAAGGCCAAGTATAACGAGCCCTGGATGACGCAGAACGTGGTCTCCACCTATGGCGACATGTGGCTCATCAAGGATGCGCTGGAACAATCCGGCAAGGCCGACAAGGAAGCTGTGGCCAATGCCCTCCACACCATGGATGGCGGCCCCTCCAAATACTATCCCGGCGGCATCCTGAAGTTCGACGAGAAGGGCCGGCGCATCGGCGCGGGCGTGGTGGTGGTGCAGTGGCAGAACGGCATCCCCGTCACCGTCTTCCCCGAGGCGCTGGCCGTCGCCCCGCCCTTCTGGCCCAAGAAGTGACCGGCCGGCGCGCGCGCCTTTGGACCGTCATGCCCGGAACAAGCCCGGGCATGACGCCAGCTTTTCAGACCTTGCGAAGACATCGCAATGAACACTGAACATCTGAAGACAAAAAGCCAGAAAACAAGAACAAAATAAGTCTTAACAAATATAAGGGAGGAACAACCATGAAAGAGACCTGGACGCGCGCGCTGACGCGCCGGACCATGCTCGCGGCGGTGGCCTCGACGCTGGCGGCGGGCGGTGCGCTGGCACAGGGCGCGAGCCCCGCTCCCGCCGCTCCCGCGCAAGGCAGCGCCGCCGCCCCGGCGGCCGGCCAGCCGCAGGAGGTGAAGGTGGGCCTGCTGGTGCCGCTGTCGGGCCTTTATGCCCGCCCCGGCAATGTCATGAAGATGGGCGCCGAAATGGCGGTGGACCACATCAATGCCGCCGGCGGCATCAAGGCCTTGGGCGGTGCGAAGCTGAAGCTGGTGGTGTTGGATTCCGGCGACACCACGGAGAAGGCCAAGAATGCCGCCCAGCGCATGGTGGCGCAGGAGCCGGATCTCGTCGCCGCCACCGGCGCCTACCTGTCCTCCTTCACGCTGGCGGCCACCGAAGTCACCGAGCGCGCCCAGCTTCCCATGCTGACGCTCTCCTATTCCGACCTCATCACCGACCGCGGCTTCCATTATGTGTTCCAGACCTCGGCGACCGCCGCCTCGCAGGCGCGCCAGGCCTTGCCGCTCATCATGAAGCTGGCCGAGGATGCCTCCGGCAAGCGGCCGAAGACGGTGGCCATCATCACCGACAATACCGGCGCCTCCATCGCCTCCGTGAAGCCCATGCGCGAGGGCCTGCTCAAGGAACTGGGCCTGGAACTCGTCATGGACGAGACCTTCACGCCTCCCTTGTCGGACGCGACCCCCCTGATCCAGAAGGTGCGCTCCACCCGGCCGGACCTGCTCTTCTTCCTGCCCACCGTCATTTCCGACGCCAAGCTGGTGCTGGAGAAGATGAACGAATTCGGCCTCGGACAGGGCCGCATTCCCACCATCTCCTTCGGCATCGCCATTGCCGAGCCGGACATTCTCCAGACCATCTCGCCTCAGCTTCTCCAGGGGCTTCTGACCTGCGTCGGCTCGTGGGCCACCAAGGGCCATGAAGGGCTCGTGAAGGAGCTGAACGCCCGCTACAAGGAGCCCTGGATGACGCAGAACGCCATCTCCACCTATGGCGACATGTGGGTCATCAAGGACGCGCTGGAAAAGGCCGGCAAGGCCGACAAGGTGGCGGTGGCCGAGGCCCTGCGCACCATGGATGGCGGGCCGTCCAAATATTACCCCGGCGGCATCATCAAGTTCGACGAGAAGGGCCGGCGCGTGGATGCGCAGATGACCGTTGTGCAGTGGCAGAACGGCATCCCCGTCACCGTCTTCCCGAAGGATTTGGCGGTGGCCGAGCCCTTCTGGCCGAAGAAATAAGGGCAGGACGTACGACGAGACGTAAGCTCAAGACTTCGCCAGGCGGATGCACGCTTCAGAGCCGTCATGGCCGGGCCTGTCCCGGCCATCCACGGGGCGTGTCACAAGAAACAACCAAGAAGAAAAAGAACAGGTTTGCTGCGCCCCTCCAGGCGGCGCCGCGTGGATGCCCGGGACAAGCCCGGGCATGACGGACACCTTTTTGAGGCGCCTCAACGCGCCGCCGACACACCAGGCCAGGACCAGAAGACCCGGCCTTTCCCGAGCGGATCCGCCCTCGCGCCGGCCCCGCTCCCCCTCCGGCCCGGCGCGAGCGCGCCGGGCCGCTTTTCACCCTTGAAAGACCAGGAAGGACCATCATGACCAACGATGTCTTCGAGCGCGGCCTCTCCATCCGCAAGGACGTGCTCGGCAAGGAGTTCGTGGAGCGCTCGCTCAACAACGCCACCGAATTCAACCGCCCCATGCAGGAGCTGACGACCGAATATTGCTGGGGCTGGCTGTGGGGCCGCGAGGACCAGCTGCCGCGCAAGACGCGCTCCATGCTGAACCTTGCCATTCTCGGCGCCATCAACCGCAATCACGAGCTGAAGATGCATGTGAAGGGCGCACTGAAGAACGGCGTGTCCAAGGCGGAGATCCGCGAGGTGCTGCTCCAGGTGGCCATCTATTGCGGCATCCCGGCCGGCGTGGATTCCTTCCGCACCGCGCAGGAAGCCTTCAACGAGGTGGAAAAGGAAGCGGCGGGCGGTTGAGCGGCCACGCCGCGGCGGCCAAGGCTGCATGTTAAGCGCCTCCATTGCACCTGAGGCCGCCGTCATGGCCGGGTTTATCCCGCAAGTCGTCTGTTGACGACTTGCGGCTCTCCTGTCGGAACCCGCAAGCATGCGGGTTCCGGCCATCCACACCCCTCCGTTCGCGGAACCGACTGCGGCCCGCCCGGCCCCACCCCGTGGATGCCCGGCACAAGGCCGGGCCTGACGAGCGGAGGGGGCGCGACAGCCATGCGTCCGGGTGTCCGCGCCGGCCGCCGCGCGCCCGCCGCCTTCCATCCGCCCCCCACCCAACCAGGAGCCACCGCCATGCGCCTCACCCTCGACGAAGCCCGGCGCCTCGCGGAGCGGGTCATGGAAGCCTTCGGCCACAGCCCGGCGGAGGCGGCGCTCATTGCCGACCATCTGATGGATTGCGAATTGCGGGGCCTGGATTATGGCGGCCTTGCCCGCGCCGTGTCCGTGGCCGAGCGCTTCCAGCGCACCACCACGCCGCGCGAGCCCATGCGCGTGCTCCATGAGACGCCCGTCTCCGCCCGCCTCGATGGCGGCGACCAGATCGGCTATCTGGTGGCGCATCGGGCCATGGAGATGGCCATCGAGAAGGCGGACGCCTCCGGCATCGCGGTGGTCGGCGCCTGCCGCACCTGGTACACGGGCATGCTCTCTTATTATGCCGAAATGGCCGCCGCCCGTGGCCTTGTGAGCATGATCGCGTCAAACGCCTCGCCTTGGGTGGCGCCCTATGGCGGCACGGAAGGGCGGTTCGGCACCAATCCCATGTGCTTCGGCTTTCCCACGGCGGACGCGCCGGTGATCTGGGACATCGGCACCTCCGCCATCATCCATGCGGAGGTGACGCTGGCGAAGCGCCTCGGCCACGAACTCCCCGAGGGCGTGGCCTATGGCCCGGATGGCGCACCCACCCGCGATCCCGCTGCCGCGCTCGCTGGCGCGTTTGCCGCCTGGGGCGGGCCGAAGGGATCGGGCCTCGCCATCGTGGTGCATCTGCTTGGCATGCTCGCGGGCTCGCCGACCATCCCGCCGGAGCTGGCCGATTTCGGCATGGTCATCATCACCCTCAAGCCCGACCTGTTGGGCGATGCGGACACGTTCCGCCGCAACGCCTCGGCTTATGGAGACGCGGTGCGCGCCACCCGCCCGGTGGCGGGCGGGGGCACCGTGCGCATGCCCTTCGACGGCTCGCGGCGCCTGCGGGCGGAACGCCGCGCGGCCGGCATCATCGAGGTGCCCGACCTGCTGGTGCGGCAGCTGGAAGGCTTTGCGGCCGGGGTCCCCGCCTGAGGATCAGCCGGGCACGCCGGCGGCCAGTTCCCGCGTCAGATCCGCCGCGCTGGAGATGCGGCTCACCGCCACCGCCTGCCCCGCCCACAGATTGGTGAAATCCGCCGCGCCCTTGGCCTCCGCCGTCTGGCGCAGGGGCGCCAGCATGCCGCCGGCTGTGGGGAAGGCGGGCGCCAGGGCACTCAGCGGCCCCACCTCGCGCATGAGGCGGTTGAGGATGCCCCGCGCCGGGCGGCCAGTGAAAAGATTGGTGAGCGCCGTCTCATCCCCCGCCGCGCCCTCCAGCGCCGCGCGATAGAGCGCGCTCACATTGGCCTCGCGGGTGAAGAGATAGGCGGTGCCCACCTGCACAGCGCAGGCCCCCAGCGCGAAGGCCGCCGCGACGCCGCGCCGATCGGCGATGCCGCCAGCGGCGATGACGGGCACTGAGACCGCATCCACCACCTGCGGCACCAGCGCCATCGTCCCCACCTGGCCGGCCATGTCGTGGGTGAGGAAATTGCCCCGGTGCCCGCCCGCCTCGGCGCCCATGGCGATGATGGCATCGACGCCTTGGCTCTCCAGCCAGAGGGCCTCGCGCACCGTGGTGGCGGAGGACAAGATCCGCGCCCCGGTCCGCCGCACCCGCTCCAGGAGGTCGGGCGCCGGCAGGCCGAAATGGAAGCTCACCACCTCCGGCCGCAACTCCTCCACCACGGCGCAGAAGGCATCGTCGAACGGCGCGCGGCCGGGACCGGCCGGGGGCACCAAGTCGGCAAGGCCCGCTTCCTCATAAAAAGGCTGGAGCCGCGCCCGCCAGGCGGCCTGGCCGGCCGGATCATCAGCGGGCGGGACGTGGCAAAAGAAGTTGACGTTCAGCGGGCGGCTTGTGCGCGCCTTGATGCCCAGGATCGCCTCGCGCAGCTGGGGCACGCTGTATTGGGCGGAGGGTAGCGAGCCGAGCCCGCCCGCCTCCGCCACGGCCACCGCCATGTCGGGGGTGGAAGAGCCGGCCATGGGGGCCTGGATGACGGGCAGGTCGATGCCGAGGAGATCGGTGATGCGGCGATCGGCGGGCATGGGGTCCTCCAATTTTTCGCCGCACCTTACACCAAGCCATCCGCTCTGCCCCCTGCCCGGGAGGACGGTTCGCGCCTATGTGTGGGGGGAGGCAAAATGGAGGAGATTGCGGGATGGACATCACACATGCGGGCGAGCGGCCCTCGCTCACGCCGTCCGCGGACTATTTCACCGGCACGGTGCGCCAGGATCCGCTGTTCCAGCCGGACGCGCCGGCCCGCGTGGCGGGGACGCTGGTGACCTTCGAGCCCGGCGCCCGCACCGCCTGGCACACCCATCCGCTGGGCCAGACGCTCATCATCACCACCGGCTTCGGGCGGGCGCAGCGGGAGGGCGGACCCATCGTGGAATTGCGGCCCGGCGACGTGGTGTGGTTCCCGCCCGGCGAGAAGCACTGGCACGGCGCTGCCCCCGACACCGCCATGAGCCACATCGCCATCCAGGAGCGCCTGGATGGGCGGGCGGTGGACTGGCTGGAGCAGGTCACCGAGGCGCAGTATCTGGGCGCCTGAGCGCAGGCGGCCCAGCCTTCGCTCCGCCCAAGACGGCAAAAAGGCCGCCCCGGTTCCCCGGTGGCGGCCTTCTTGTGCGAGGGAAAGGCCTCAGCTGCCCGAGCGGTCCTTCAGCTGGGGCACGAACAGGTCGCTCCAGCCGGCCGGCTTCACCTTGATGGAGCCCGCCTGGTACATGAAGTCGGCGATCTTCATGATGCCTTCGGGGGTGGTGGAGAACCAGGTGTCCTTGTCCTGGAGCATCTCCAGGAATTCCTCCTTGGTGGTCTTCACCTTGGAATTGCGCACATAGATTTCCGCCGCCAGCGGCTTGTCGCGCTCGATCAGGGCGTTGGCCTCGTCGAGGGCGTCGATGAAGGCCTGCACCATCTTCGGATTGGCATCCACGAAGCGCTTGGGCGCGAAGGTCACGTCCATGGTCAGGCGGCCGATCACGTCCACGGAGCTGGCCACCCGGTGCACCTTGGGGTCCTTCAGTTCCAGATAGGCGAAGGGCGGGGAGGTGAAGTGGGCGGTGATCTCGGTCTTGCCGCCCACCAGCGCGGCGAGCGCCTCGGGATGGGGCAGGCCCACGGTGAGCGGGTCGAGCTTGGCATAATTGGCGGGGCCGAATTCGTGCGCGGCCATCATCTGGAGAATGACGGCGGACAGCGAGGTCTTGATGCCCGGCAGGGCGATCTTGTCGGAAGACTTGAAGTCCTTCAGCGACTGGATGGCCGGGTTGTTGGAATTCATCCATAGCGCGGTGGAGCTGAGGCCGCTGACCCCGATGACTTCCACATTGGGAATGCCCTTGGCCTTGGCCCAGAGCGTGATGAAGCCCGGCGCGCCCGTGCCGGCAATGTCGAGGGAGCCGGCCATCATGGCGTCATTGATGACATTGCCGCCATCCAGCATCAGCCAATTGACCTTCACCGCCCCAAGGCCCGCCTTCTCGGCGTGCTTTTCCAGCAGCTTCTGGTCTTCCATGACGATGAGCGGCAGATAGAGGATGCCGTATCCCTTGGAGATGCGGACTTCCTTGACCTCGGCGCGGGCGGCGCCCATTCCGCCCGCCACCAGGGCAAGGCCGAGGGCGGCTGCGGTCACATGCTTGAAGAAGCTCATTTTTTCCTCCCCGAAATTGCGATGTTAGACGGGCGCCCCGGTTTTGGCGTGGGGCGCCCTTAGGGTTTGAGGCGTCAGTGCTGCATGCCCCAGCGGCGCACGGTCTTGCGCTCAATGGTGGCGAAGCCGACATTCTCCACCACGAGACCGATCAGGATCACGGTGAACAGGCCGGCGAACACATTGGCGGTTTCCAGTTGGTTGCGGTTCTCGAAGATGAACCAGCCGAGCCCGCCATTGCCGGAGGAGACACCGAACACCAGCTCGGCGGCAATCAGCGTGCGCCAGGCAAAGGCCCAGCCCACTTTCAGGCCCGTGAGAATGGCCGGGAAGGCGGCGGGGATGAGGATGAGGCGCACCAGCTTCAGGCCCCGCAGGCCGTAGTTCAGGCCCACCATGCGCAGCGTGTTGGACACCGCCCGGAAGCCCGAATGGGTGTTGAGCGCGATGGCCCACAGCACCGAATGCACGAGAACGAAGATCACCGAACCCTTGCCGAGGCCGAACCAGATGAGCGCCAGCGGCAGAAGCGCGATGGCCGGCAGCGGGTTGAACATGGAGGTCAGCGCCTCCAACAGATCCGCCCCGAGCCGCGAGCCGATGGCCAAAGTGGTGAGCACGGCGGCGAGTGCCACGCCGATGCCATAGCCGATCAGCAGCGTTTCCAGCGACACCAAAGTGCGGGCGGGAATGACGCCGTTGCGGATATTCTCGAAGAAGGCGCTGAGCGTCTCGGTGAAGGTGGGAAAGAGCAGCGGGTTGCCCAGCCAGCGGCCATAGCCTTCCCAGATCAAGGCCAGCACGATCAGGATGAAGGCCTTGCGCACCGCGCCGATGCGATAGACCCGCTCGAACAGGGAAAGGGAGGCTTCCACTTCCACATGGCCGAGGGGGGTGTCCGGATTGACGATCTCCGGACGCAGAACAAGCGTCTCGCTCATCTTGGCGTCTCCTCAGTGGTGCCCGAACAGCATGTCGTTGATGCGGGCTTCCAGCTCCACGGCGGGCGTGGTGCCCATCTGTTCGGCCGGCACGCTGTTCAGCTCGGCCCGCACCCGTCCGGGATGGGGAGAGAGCAGGAGGATGCGCGTGCCGATCTTGATCGCCTCCTCGATGGAATGGGTGACGAACAGCACGGTGAAGTGCGTGTCCTCCCACAATTGGAGCAGCTCGTCCTGCATCTTGCGGCGGGTGAGCGCGTCGAGCGCCGCGAAGGGCTCATCCATGAGGAGCACATCCGGCTCCATGGCCATGCCACGGGCAATGGCCACGCGCTGCTTCATGCCGCCGGACAGCATGTGGGGATAGCTGTCGATGAACTTGGTCAGGCCGACCTTGTCGATATAGGAGCGGGCGCGCTCGCGAGCCTCCGCCTCGGTGGCGCGGCCGGAGGCGGTGAGCGCGAAGATGACGTTCTCGCCCACGGTCTTCCAGGGCAGGAGCTGGTCGAACTCCTGGAACACCATCATGCGGTCGGGACCGGGCTCGCGCACCTCGTTGCCCTTCAGGCGGATCTTGCCTTCGGTGGGGCGCAAGTATCCGCCAATGGCCTTCAGCAGAGTGGACTTGCCGCAACCAGACGGACCAAGAAGAACGAAGCGGTCCGAATTATAGACCTTGAAATCGACGCGATATGTCGCCGTCACCAGCGTGTCGGGCGTCTTGTATTGCAGCGTCACGCCTTCAACCGAAAGCAGGGGCGCAAATTGAGTCTCAGATGGATGCAGCGTCATCGTCCCTCCCGTGCCACAAGGCGCGTTCTTTTTTCTTGGTGCACTCAGGCAACCTTGCTTAGGATCATAGCCGGCATCGCTGACACGAACCTGACCGGGACTGACAATCGTGCGCATCCTGCTGGTGGAGGACACGGAGGAGATCGGCCGCGCCGTGGTGAGCCGCTTCGAGCGCATCGGCTATGCGGTGGACTGGGAGACGGACGGGCGCACCGCAAGCGAACTCATCGAAGTCCAGGTCTATGACCTCGTGGTCCTCGACGTGATGCTGCCCAACATGGACGGCTTCACGGTGCTGAAGAATCTGCGCGGTCGTGGCCTGCGCACCCCCGTGCTGGTGCTCACCGCCCGCTCGGCGGTGGATGACCGCATCAGCGCGCTGGATCTCGGCGCCGACGACTACCTGACCAAGCCGTTCGACTATCGCGAGCTGGAGGCCCGCGCCCGCGCCCTGCTGCGCCGGGCCGCCGGGCTGTCGGACAACACCCTCAAGGTGGGGCCACTGGCCATCGATCGGGCGGGGCGCACGGCGGCGGTGGCGGGCCGGCCGCTCGATCTCACCCGGCGCGAACTGACCGTGCTGGAAATCCTCGCCTCCAAATCGGGGCGCTACGTCTCGAAGGAAGAATTGGTGGAGCAATTGTTCGGCTTCGACCAGGATCCGAGCCCCAATGCGGTGGAGCAGTTCGTCGCCCGCCTGCGGCGCAAGCTCGCCGGCACCCCCGTGGAAATTCGCACCGAGCGCGGCCTTGGCTATCAGCTCCTCGCTTCGTGAGCTGCGCGCCTCGCTGCGCGCCCGCGTCCTGTTCATCGTCGGCGCGCTGCTGGCGGTGGGCTCGCTCATCCTGTCCATCGCCGCCTGGCAATATGCGGCGCTCGCCGCCCGCGATGCCTATGACAAGCTGCTGATTGGTGGGGCCATCCAGATCGCGGAGAACATCTATCTCCAGGGCGGGGTGGTGGCGCTGGAGCCACCCGCCGCCGCCTTCTCGACCCTCTCGGCCTATGACCTCGTCTTCTACAAGGTCACGGATGGGCGCGGCGTGGTGGTGGCCGGCCATGACGACCTTGCCGCCGACGTGGCACCGAGCGCCGCCCGCTCCGGCGTCGTGCTCGCCGACGGCACCTTTCGCGGCCACAAGGTGCGCATCGCCGTGCTCGCCCGCAAGCTTGAAAACGCGCCGGGCGATGGCTGGATCGAGATCGTGCTTGCCCAGACCCTGGACGCCCGCAATGCGCTCGCCTTCGACCTCACTTTGAAGGCCCTGGCGCTGATCGCGGCCATGAACACGCTGGCTCTGGTGGCGACCGCTCTGTGCCTCGGCCTGGTCTTCGCCCCGCTGACCCGCATCGAGGCGGAGATTGCCGGCCGGCAGCCGGACGACTTGCGCCCCATTTCGGTGGTCGCGCCGCCGGAGGTGCGGGCGCTGGTGGGCGCCATCGACGGCTTCATGCAGCGGCTCGACACGCGCGTGCGGATGATGCAGCGCTTCATCGCCGACGCCGCCCACCAGATCCGCACGCCGCTCGCCGCCATCGATGCGGAGGCCGAATTGCTGGCGGCGGGGAGCGTCAATCCGGACGAATTGGAGCGTCTGCGGAACCGGGTCTCCGATCTTGGCCGGCTGACCAGCCAGTTGCTGGACCATGCCATGATCCTGCACCGCGCCCAGTCGCCGCGCTTCACCGAAGTGGATCTCAACGCGCTGGCCAAATCCGTGCTCTCCCAGGCCGTGCCACTCAGCCTCGACCGGGAGGTCTCCATCGCCTTCCTGCCGCAAATGGACCCAGCCACCATCTGGGCGGACCCCATCAGCGTGCGGGAGGCGCTCGCCAACCTCATCCACAACGCGCTCGCCCATGGCGCCCGCACGCGCCTCACCGTGGCGGTGGAGGATATTCCCTCGGGCTTTGCCCTCGCCGTCACCGATGACGGGCCGGGAATTCCGCCGGAGGCGCGGGCGCACTTGTGCGAGCCGTTCCAGAAGGGCGCGGCCTCCCACGGCTCGGGGCTCGGCCTTGCCATCGCGGCGGAAGTCGCCCGCGCCCATGGCGGCGCGCTTGTGCTCTCGGGCGGCGAGGGCGCCTTCCGCGCGGCACTGCTGCTGCCGGAGCATCCGGCGGGAGTGGAGGGGACGGGGTGAAATCGGGCGGCCAAACGGGGCGAAAACGCCCGAAGGGACAGCATTGATTTCAAACGACTTTGCACCTCATTCGTCATGAGGTGTCCACCGCCTCACCGCGCGGTGAGGCGGCGGCAAAATCCCCCGTCAATGGTTGGAGCGGGTGGCCTCGTAGAGGAACCAGGTGCGCCGCTCGGCCTCGTCGATCCAGTTCTCAATGAGGCTGGTGGAGGCGATGTCGTTATGGTCCTCGCACACCGCATGGGCCTCGCGCAGATAGGTGGTGAGGGCGATGTTGTCCTGCGCCAGTTCCGCCAGCATGTCGGGGGCGGTCACATAATCAGCCTCATTGTCCGGGATGCGCTGGAGGCGCGCGATGTGGCCGATGGAGCGCAGCGTCGTGCCACCCACCTTGCGCACGCGCTCGGCCAGATCGTCGGTGGTGGCGAAGATCTGCGCGCCCTGCTCGTCCAGCATCAGATGATAGTCGCGGAAGTGCGGGCCGGAGACGTGCCAGTGGAAATTCTTGGTCTTCACATAGAGCGCGAACATGTCCGCCAGCAGCCGGGTGAGGGCGGCGGCGATGTCCTGGGTCGCCTCGGCGCCGAGATCGGTGGGGGTGCGCAGCGGGCCGAGGCGGCGCTCCTTGGCGGCGGCAGCGGCGGTGTCCGACAGGGGGGCGGGCTTGCTCGCCGGGGCGGATTTGGCCGGCGGGGCCTTCGCGGACACCGACTTTCCGGGCGCCGCCTTGGCCGTGGCCGCCTTGGGCGCGCTCTTGGCAGGGGCCTTCGAGGGAAGGTTGGAGGGAGTGCCGGTCCGGTTGCTCTTGGAAATGGCCATGGAGAACCTCTTCTTCGCTTCTCGCGCGCCCGCCGGGGATGGCGGACCGGGCGCGCGGCCAGTGGCCGGGCCGGCGGACGATGGCGCCCACGCAGCATCCGGCCCGCACGCGAGCCGCGGGCATAACGCCCGGCCACGCCGAAGGTTGCCGCGCCCTCGCATTTTTCTCGCGCCGGCGTCCCTTGCAGATGGCAAGCGATTGACTCTCACCTCTACATGCTACATGTAACATGCAGGAGGACGAATGATGGACGGGGCAAACACGACGGGCGCGGCCCGCTATGACGCGGTGGTGTTCGATCTTCTGACCGCGCTGATCGATTCCTGGTCGCTGTGGAACGACATTGCCGGCTCGCCCGAGGCGGGGCTGCGCTGGCGGCGGAAATATCTTGAACTCACCTATGGCTGCGGCAGCTACCGGCCCTATGAGGAATTGGTGGCGCAGGCCGCGCAGGCTTGCGGCTTCCCGGTGGACTGGGCGCAGGCGCTGGCCGACCGTCAGGCGGAACTTGCCTGCTGGCCGGAGGCACAGGCCGTGCTCGCGGAACTCTCCCGCAAGGTGCCGCTGGGCATCGCCACCAATTGCTCCCGCACGCTCGGGGCCATCGCCGTTTCCTGCACCGGCACCGACTTTGCCGCCGTGGTGACGGCGGAGGATGCCGGCTATTACAAGCCCCGCCCCGAGCCCTATCGCGCGGTGCTGGAGAAACTGGGCGTCGACCCCGCCCGCACCCTCTTCGTGGCGGGATCGGCCTCCGACGTGCCGGGCGCGCGCGGGGTGGGCATGTCCGTCTATTGGCACAATCGCATGGGCTTGAGGCCGGTGGATGCAGCGCGGCCGGACTATATTGCCGATTCCCTCGACCCTCTCCTGAAGCTGGTGTGACATGGAAGCGGCCCCCTCCCCTCTCGGCTTTGCCGCGCAGGATCTCGAAACCCCGGCTCTGCTGCTGGACCGCGCGAAGCTCGAAGCCAATGCCGCCCGCATGCGGGCGCGCTGCGCGGATCTCGGCGTGCTCCTGCGGCCCCATCTGAAGACGGCCAAATCCGTGGACGTGGCCCGCGTGGCGCTGCCCGACGGGCCTGGGGCCATCACCGTCTCCACGCTGAAGGAAGCCGAGTATTTCGCCGCCGCCGGCTATAAGGACATCCTGCTCGCCACCGCCGTCGCGCCCGGCAAGTTCGCCCGCGCCGCCCGCATCGGCGCATCGGGGGTGGACCTGCTCCTCGTTACCGACGCTTTGTCCGTCATCGAGGCGGCGGAGGCGTTCTGCGCAGAGGCGCACACGCGCCTTTCCTTCCTGGTGGAGATCGATTGCGGCGAGCACCGCTCGGGCCTCCTGCCCGACGCGCCGGATGTGGTGACGCTGGCCCGCGCCATCCACGACGCGCCGCACCTGGATTTCCGAGGGGTCATGACCCATGCGGGCCATTCCTATGGCAGCGACCAGATTCCCGACGTGGTGAAGCTCGCCGCGCTCGAGCGGGACGCGGCGGTCGGAGCGGCGGAGGCCATCCGCGCGGCGGGCATCCCGGTGAAGATCGTCTCCATCGGCTCGACGCCCACCGTGCTTCATGCGGACCACCTGGAGGGCGTCACCGAGGCGCGGGCGGGCATCTATATGTTCTGGGACCTCGCCCAGTTCTCCCGCCACATGTGCACGCTGGAGGACATTGCGGTTAGCGTCCTCTCCACCGTCATCGGCCACAACCATGCCGCCCGCGCGCTGATCCTGGATGCGGGGGCGCTGGCCCTCACCAAGGACATCGGTGCCAACAAATTCCTGCCCGATGCTGGCTATGGCTATGTGTGCGATGCCGTTACCGGCGAACGCCTCGGCGCCCTGTCGGTCACCGCCGTCCACCAGGAACACGGCCATGTGCCCGTGGACGACGAAGCCTGGTTCGCCCGCCTGCCCGTGGGCACGACCGTGCGCATCCTGCCCAATCATGCCTGCCTGACCTGCGCGGCCTATGACCAGTATGCGGTCATCGCCGACGGCAAGGTCAGCTCCCTCTGGCCCCGCATTTCCGGCTGGTGATCCCCATGACGAGCCCCACGACGAACCCCACCCAACCGCCCCTCACCCGCGTCATGAGCCGCGAGGCTCCCGCCCCCGGCGGGCATTATTCCCAGGCCATCGTGGCCGGCGGCACGGTCTATGTGTCCGGCCAATTGGGCGTGCTGCGCGGGCAGGATCCTGCCCGCTCTCTGCGTGAGCAGACCCTGTTCGCCCTCGCCAGCATCGAGGCCATCCTCAAGCCCGCCGGCTGCGACCGCACGCGGGTGGCCAAGACCACCCTCTACATTTCCGACATTGCCGGCTGGGACGAGGTGAATGCCGCCTATGCGGACTTCTTCGGCGACCATCGCCCCGCCCGCTCGGTGGTGCCCACCGGGCCCCTGCATTTCGGTGCCAAAGTGGAGATCGAGGCCATCGCCGTGATCTGACCGCGTCCAACCCACCAGGACCCAAACCGGCCCGCAGAGGCCGGAGCAACCGACCAGACAGGAACCAACGATGCGACAGGTTCAGGCACAGACCGTGCCGGACGCTGAACGCCCCATGCTGGCCGTCACCGGCCTGCATCTGGGCTATGGCGGGCCGGCGGGGACCGTGACGGCGGTGAAAGATGTCACCTTCACCGTGGCGCGCGGCGAGACGGCCATCCTGCTCGGCCCCTCCGGCTGCGGCAAGTCCACCATCCTCAAAGCCGTGGCGGGCTTCCTCTCGCCCTTGAAGGGCACGCTCCAGGTGAATGGCCGCGCGGTGGACCGCCCCGGCCCCGACCGGGCGGTGGTGTTCCAGGAATTCGACCAGCTCTTTCCCTGGCGCACGGTGCTCGACAACATCGCCTATCCCCAGCGCCGCATCGGCCGCAGCCGCGCTGCCGCCGATGCCCGCGCCCGTGATTTGCTGGCGCTGATGAAGCTGGAGCATGCGGCGGACCGCTTCCCCCACCAGCTTTCGGGGGGCATGAAGCAGCGCGTGGCCATCGCCCGTGCCCTGGCGATGGACCCCGCCATGCTGCTCATGGACGAGCCCTTCGGCGCCCTTGATCCGCAGACCCGCCTACGCCTGCAACTGGAATTGCTGGAGATCGTGCGCCGCTCGCAGGCGACCGTTCTCTTCGTCACCCATTCCATCGCCGAGGCGGTGCTGCTGGGCGACGACATCATCATCCTCGACGGCCACCCCTCCGGCATCAAGGAGATCGTGGACGCGCGGGCGGCGCGGGAGCCCTCCTCCCCGCGCGCGCTGGAGATCGGCCGCCATGTGGCGGGCGTGATGGGAGAAGGAGCCAGCCATGTCCATGGCGACTGAAGCCGCCCCCGCGCCCCGGCCGCGCCTCAAGTTGCGCTGGGCCGCCTTGCCCGTGGCCCTGCGCCGGGCGCTGCAATTCCTCATGCTCATCGCGGCGTGGGAAGCCTATACGCGCTATTCGGGCGTCGACCCTCTCATCTTCCCGCCTCCGCTCCAGGTGGGGCAGGCGCTGGTGGAAGGCTGGACCTCCGGGCGCCTGGCCCAGGCGACCCTCACCACGCTGCAATTGCTGGCCTTGTCGCTGGCCATCGGCATGGGGCTGGCGCTCATCTTCACCGTGCTCTCCCGCGTCTCCACCTTCGCGGATGATGCGGTGGAGCTGTTCACCTCCATGCTGAACCCGCTGCCCTCGGTGGCCATGCTGCCCATCGCGCTCATCTGGTTCGGGCTCAACGTGAATGCGCTGATCTTCGTGGTTGTTAACGCCGTGCTCTGGCCGGTGACGCTGGCCCTTTCCACCGGCTTTCGCACGGTGAACCAGACGCTGGTGAATGTGGGCCGCAACATCGGTTTGAGCTGGTGGCGGATGATCACCGACGTGCTCTTTCCCGCCGCCTTGCCCCACACCATGACCGGCATCAAGACCGGCCTTGGCTATGGCTGGCGCACCATCATCGCCGCCGAGCTGGTGTTCGGGGTCTCCGGCGCCAAGAGCGGGCTCGGCAATTTCCTCAATGACGCCCGCTACTTCCTGCGCACCGACGAGGTTTTTGCCGGGATCATCTCGGTGGCCCTCATCGGCATCACGCTGGAACTCGTCCTCGCCGCCATCGAGCGCCGCACCATCGTGCGCTGGGGCATGAAGCAGCAATCCTCGACCCAAACCACCAGATAAGGGAACAGCTCCATGATCACGCGCCGAACCCTCCTGCTCAGCGCCGCCGGCACCCTGTGCGCCCCCGCTCTGGTGCGGGCTGAGGCCACCAAGGTCACGATCGCCATGCTGCCGGGCCTGTCCTATGCCCCGCTCCTCATCGCCAAGGCCAATCGCCTGGTGGAGGCGAAGGTGGGCGGGGTGGAGATGGACTGGAAGACCATCGCCTCCTCCGCCGCCATTCGCGAGGCCATGCTGGCCGGCGACGTGCAGGTGGGCGCGGGCTCCGTCGCCCCGTTCCTGGTGGGCCGCGACCGGGGCTTCAAGGTGAAAGCGGTCTCCGTGCTCAACCGCACCAATTTGTGGCTGGTCACCAATGATCCCGCCATCCAGTCGGTGAAGGACTTCAAGCCCGGGCAGAAGATCGCGGTGCCCGCCCCCGACACCAACCAGGCCTTCGTGCTGCGCAAGCTCGCCCTCCAGGCCTTCGGCGATGCCAAGGCGCTGGACACCAACATGCTCGCCATGCCCCATCCCGACGCCTTGCAGGCGGTGGTGACCAACCAGATCGCGGGCTACATGTCCTCGCCGCCCTTCCAGTCCCAGGCGGTGGCGCGCGGAGCGCGGCGCATCGCCGACAGCAAGGAGGCCTTCGGCCCCTTGCCCTTCGCCATCGCCTTCGCCACCGAGAAGTTCGGCACGGCACGACCCGACATCATCGCGGCCCTGCAAGGGGCCATCGCCACCGCCATCGCCCTCATCGCCAAGGACCCGCTGGAGGCAGGGCGGATCGTGGCGCAGGAGATGGGCGGCCGCCAGACCGCCGAGGAGGCCATGGCCCTCTTGAAGGACCCCGACACCGACTTCACCGACAGCACCGCCGGCATCGAGGGCCTCGCCGATTTCATGAAGCAGACCGGCTTCCTGCGTACCGCCGTCACCGGCATCGGCGAGGTGACGTTCAAGTAGGCCGCGCGCCATCCCGCCGGGAGGACAAGCCCCGGCGGGACGGTCTATATCGGACGGACAAACCGGCTTCACGGGCAAGGGATCTGAGGGACGAATGGACAAGTTGCCCAAGCTGCGGCCCGCCATGCGGCTGGTGGATGCGGTGAGTGAATCGTTGAAGGAAGCCATTTTCGAGGGCGGACTGAAGCCCGGCCAGCAACTCTCCGTGCCCGAGCTCTCCCGCCAGCTGGACGTCTCCCGCAGCCCCGTGCGCGAGGCGGTGCTGAACCTCGTCGCCAACGGCCTGGCGGTGGAGCAGCCGCGCAAGGGCGTGGTGGTGGTCACCATCGAGCCGCGCGACCTGCTGGAAATCCACGAGGTGCGCGAATTCGCCGAGGCGCTCTCCGCCCGCCTGTGCGCCGAGCGCATCGACGATGCCCATATGGCGCTGCTGGACGAGATCCTGGAGCGGCAGGCCCGCGCGGTGGAGGACAATGACGCCGACGCCTATTTCGCCACCAATGCGGAATTCCATGCGGTGATCGGCCAGCAATCGGGCAATGGCCGCCTCTATGACCTGCTCCAGACGCTGGAAGGGCAGATGCGGGTGGGCCTGAAGCGCGTGTCCGGCGACATGGACCAGCGCGCCCGCGCACTCCAGGAGCACAGGGAGATCCTCGCCGCCATCGCCGAGCGCCGCCCGGATGATGCCGAGCGCCTCATGCGCCGGCACATCGCCGCCACCAAGGCCCAATTGGAAGCCTCGTTGGCCGCAGAACCCACCGGGAAGGCCGGCGCCAAGACCGCATCCGCCAAGGCGCCGGGAAAACCCCGGCGGTCCTGACCGTCATCCCCTCCCCCGTTCACGAAACCGCGACGGCCCCGCCGCCACGTAACGCGCCGCACACCCCCCGCGTATGGCCCTGTGACCCCTGACGGCCGCCGGCTCCCCCGGCCGGCCGGCGGGGCGCCACAGCCAAAAGCGGACCATGGACGACCGGCCCCAATTCCTCCCCAAGCCGCGGACGCTGGCCGCCCGCGCCCGCCTCCCCCGCCGCTCGCCGGCCACCGCGCTGGCGCCGGCCATCGATGTCTCCGCCACCTATGTCCGCGATGCCGACAACGGCTATCGCACCGGCCATGTCTATGGCCGCAAGGACAATGCCACGGTCCAGCAGGCCGAGGACGAGCTGGCGGAGCTGGAAGGGGCGAGCGAAGCCCTGCTTTTCACCTCCGGCATGGCGGCGGCCACCACCGTCTTCCTCGCCCTTGCCCCCACCCATGTGGTGGCGCCCCGCGACATGTATTTCGGCTTCAAGCAATGGCTCACCGAGGCCGCGCGCTATGGCCATCGCGTCACCTTCGTGGACATGGCCGACCTCGACGCGGTGCGCGCTGCCGTGCGGCCGGGGACGACGGGGCTGGTGTGGATCGAGACGCCGAGCAATCCGCTGTGGACCCTCACCGACATCGCCGCCGTGGCGGATATCGCCCATCAGGCGGGCGCGCTTTTGTGCGCGGATTCCACGGTGGCCACCCCGGTGCTGAGCCGCCCCCTGGACTTTGGCGCCGACCTCGTCATGCATTCGGCCACCAAATATCTGAACGGCCATTCGGACGTGATCGCCGGCGTGCTCGCGACCGCCGGCGAGAGCGATCTGTGGCGCCGCATCCGCCAGGTGCGGGAGCATCATGGCGCGGTGCTCGGCCCGTTCGAGGCGTGGCTTCTCATGCGCGGCCTGCGCACGCTGGACCTGCGGGTGCGCGAGCAGAGCCGCAGCGCCGCCCGCCTCGCCGTGCGCCTCACCTTCCATCCCGCCTTGTCGGAGGTGCTCTATCCCGGCCTTCCCGAACATCCCGGCCATGCCATCGCCGCCCGGCAGATGGTGGGGGGCTACGGCGGCATGATCTCGGTGCGGGTGAAAGAGGGGGCGGCCGCGGCCATCGCGGCGGCGGGGCGCGTGCGGCTCTGGCATCGCGCTACGTCCTTTGGCGGCTCGGAAAGCCTGATCGAGCACCGCGCCTCCATCGAGGGGCCGGGCTCGCCCTGTCCCGACGACCTCTTGCGCCTTTCCGTGGGCCTCGAAGACCCCGACGACCTCTTTCACGACTTGGCCCAGGCCCTCGACAACCTGCTTCCCGACCTCCCCTCCCGCCCGACCCGATGAGGTGACGCCATGTCCACCATCGCTCTCGCCATCCTCTGCAAGACGCCCCGGCCGGGCGCCTCCAAGACCCGCCTTTCCCCGCCTCTGGCGCCGGAGGACTGCGCGGCGCTCTCCGCCTGCTTCATCCACGACCTCTCCCGGACCCTCGTCGGCCTGGCGGCGGAAGGACCGGCGCGGGCCTATGCGGTCTATACGCCGGTGGGCAGCGAGGCGGCCTTGCGCGCCTTGTTGCCGGCGGGGGTAGGCCTCGTGCCGCAAGGCGAGGGCGACCTGGGCGCCCGCCTCGACCAGGGCGTGGCCGATCTTCTCGCCGCCGGCCATGGGGGTGCGATCCTCATCAATTCCGACAGCCCGACCTTGCCACCGGCTTTGCTGCGGGAGGCGATGGCGGCGCTGGAGGAGGGCGCGCCGGTGGTAGTGGGGCCGGCCCTCGATGGCGGCTACACCTTCATCGGCCTGAGTTATCGCGAGCCGCGCCTGTTCGCCGACATCGCCTGGAGCACCGAGACGGTGCTGGCGGAGACGCTCGCCCGCGCGGAAGCGATCGGCCTGCCGGTGCGCGTCCTCGCACCCTGGTACGACGTGGACGATGCGGCGACCTATGCCCTGCTGGAGAACGACCTCGCCGGCCGCCCCCTGCCCGAGGCGCTGCGCCATGCCGGCGCGCCGGCCCCCGCCACCACGGCCTTCCTCGCCGCCCGCCGGCCGGGCCGGGAGGCCGCATGATGACGCAGGTGGATCTGTCTTCCGTGGCTGTCATCATTCCCTGCCTGAACGAGGAAGAGGCCATCGCCGACGTGGTGCACGACGTGCGCGCACAGGGGGTCGGTGCTGTGATCGTGGTGGACAACGGCTCCACCGACCAAACGGCGCGCAATGCCCGCGCGGCGGGCGCGCAGGTGGTGGCGGCGCCGGAACGCGGCTATGGCCGGGCCTGCGCGGCGGGGGCGAAGGCGGCGCCCGCCGCCACGCCCGTCCTGTGCTTCCTGGATGGCGACGGCAGCGACGTTCCCGCTTTCCTCGGGGACGTGGCGGGGCCGGTGCTCTCCGGCGCGGCTGACTTCGTCATGGGCTCGCGCCTGCGCGGCCATCGGGAGGCGGGCAGCCTGACGCCCCAGCAGCTGGTGGCGGGACGCCTGGCGGGCGTGCTGCTCCGGGCCACCTATGGGGTGCGCTTCACCGACATGTCGCCGCTGCGCGCCATCCGCGCCGACCGCCTCGCCGCCTTGGGCATGGGTGAGGAAACCTATGGCTGGAACCTGGAAATGCAGATGCGCGCCGCCGCCTTCGGCCTGACCTGCCTGGAGGTGCCGGTGGACCATCGCTGCCGGCGGGGCGGAGTCTCCAAGGTGTCCGGCAATCTGGTGGCGGGCCTGAACGCCGCCATGCGCATCACCCTCACCTTCCTGCGGCTGGCCCTCACCTTGCGCCGCACGCCCGCGCCCTCCGCTCCCCGTCCGAGGACCTCGCCATGACGATCCTGCTCACCGGCGGCGCCGGCTTTATCGGCACCCATGTGCTCGCCGCGCTGCTGCGCAACGGGCACGAGGTGCGCGTCCTCGACAGCCTGCGCGCCGACGTGCATCGCACCGGCGACTGGCGTCCGCCCGCCGGCGTCGCCTTCATCCGGGGCGATGTGCGCAATTCCGCGCTGCTCACGGAGGCCCTGGAGGGGGTCAAGGCGGTGGTGCATCTGGCCGCGAAGGTGGGGCTCGGGGTGAGCCTCGACGACATGCCCGATTATGCCGGCACCAACGATACGGGCACCGCCATCCTGCTCGCGGCCATGGCCCGGCAGGAGGTGCCCCGGCTGGTGCTGGCCAGTTCCATGGTTGTCTATGGCGAGGGGCAGGCGGACTGCGCCGAACATGGCGCCGTCACCCCGGCGCCCCGCCGGGCGGAAGACCTTGCCGCCGGCCGGTTCGAACCCCGCTGCCCCCATTGCGGCCGTCCGCTGGCGCATCGCCTGGTGGATGAGGCGACGCCGTTTGATCCGCGCAACGCCTATGCCACCTCCAAGATGGCGCAGGAGCTTTATGCCGCCAATTGGGCGCGCATGACCCAAGGCAGCGTGGCGGCGCTGCGCTATCACAATGTCTATGGGCCGGGCATGCCGCAGGACACGCCCTATGCGGGGGTGGCCTCGCTGTTCGCCTCCGCGCTGCTGAAGGGCGAGGCGCCGCGCGTGTTCGAGGATGGCGGGCAGAGGCGCGACTTCGTGCATGTGCGCGACGTGGCCTCCGCCACGGTGGCGGCCCTGGAGCGCCACCGTGCGGGGGTCGCCGCCTTCAATGTGGGATCGGGCACACCGCGCACCGTGGGCGAGATGGCGGACGCCCTCGCCACCGCCCTTGCCGGCCCGCGCCCAGTCATCACCGGCGGCTTCCGGCTCGGCGACGTCCGCCACATCACCGCCGATTCCCGCCGGCTGCGGGAGGATCTGGGCTGGCGGCCGCAGGAGGATTTCGCCGCGGGCATCGCCGCCTTCGCGGCGGAGGCCCGCGCGCGCGCGGCGCCCGCCCGGCGCGCCTCGTGAGCCTGCCGAGCGCGCTGGCGCTGATCCTTTCGAGCGTGGTGCTCAACGCCTCGGCGCAGGTGCTCCTGCGCTGGGGTGCGCGCGTGCCGCAGGCCGAGAGCGGGCTTGCCGCGCTGGCCTTGTTCGTGTTGCGGCCGGGCATCCTGGCGGGGCTCGCCTGCTACGGCTTCAGCCTGCTCATCTGGCTGCGGGTGCTGCGGGAGGTGGATGTCTCCTTCGCCTATCCGTTCCTCGGCCTCGGCTTCGTGATGGTGGCGCTGGCGGGGACCTTTCTCCTGGGCGAACCCATGCCGCCAGCTCGGATCGCTGGAACGGCGCTCATCGTCGCCGGCGTGGTGGTGCTGTCACTGTCCTGAGCCCTCAGCCACATAGATGCGCCAGCGGCCGGTGGTCTCCTCCGCCAGGTGCAGGCCCGGAACGGAGCGGAACGGATCGCGCGCCCAAGCGCCATCCTGCGGCGTCACCACGAACACCCGGCAATTGAGGCGCTGGACCATCGCCGCCACGTCGCCCCCCTGCGGCGTGCCGTCGAAGACGCGGGCGAACAGCTCCGTCAGCTCCGCCCGGGCCTGCGGCGACAAAGGCGCGAAGGCGAGCGCCAGTTCGTTGCCCGCAAAGCAGGAGGGTCGGTTCGCCAGCAGCGCCCAGGAGATGTTCACGGGCCAGGGGGTCATGTCCGCGAACAAGGCGGGATTGTTGGCCACCCGGTCCCGCGGCCCCGCATGACGGCGCACCGCCGCCCAGAGGTCGGGAGCGCGCGCGAAATCCTCCGCCGAAGGGGAGGGCACCCCGCGCAAATTTCCCGCCGCGATCACGGCCCCGCCCCCAAGGCCCCCAACCGCGACCAGGGCAAGCGCCAACCACGGCGCGCGGGCTTCCCTCCCGATCCAGTCCGCCGCCTGCGCGGCAGCGGCCGGGATAAGGATGAGAAGCCCCGGCAGCACGGCGCGCCAGCCCAGATCATTATTCTCCCCAGCCGTGCTCACCAGCACCCAGCCGCCCGCAAGACTGACGAAGGCGAACAGGGCAAGCAGGCGGGTGAACCGCGCATCCTCCCCCCGGCCGCGCAGCAGCCAGAGGGCGCCGGGCAAGAAGACCAAAGGCAGTTCCAGCGGCAGGAAGACCAGCCAATAGAAAAACGGGTCGAGCAGCAGGCGCAGGACATGCGACAGATCGGGCGCCAGCACGGGATAAAGGCCGAGCGCCAGCGGCACCCCGCCCCCGCGCGCGGCCGCCGCTTCGGCCTGGGCCTGCAGAAGCGGCGCGCTCAGCCCCAAAGCAAGCAGCGCCGCGCCGAGGCACAGCGCCAGAAAAGCCAGCCGCCGCCGAGGCGTCAATCCGCCCAGAAGCACCAGCACCACCGCGCCTCCGGCCAGCGCCAGCGTGATGCCGCCCACCCACAGCGAAGCCTGGAACCCAGCCGCCAACACCAGCGCGAGCACAAGACCCACCAGAAGGGCCTCCGGCCGGCCGGCGCGGCCGGCGAGGCGCTGGAACAGGCCGAGCACGAGCACCGCGCAACAGGCGGCCATCACATGATGGGGGCTCCAGCTCACCTGGAACAGCCAGCCCGCAAGGCCACTTGCCGGTTCAAGCACCTGATCCAGTCGCGCCTGCCCCACCAGGACCGCGAGCGCGGGCCGCAGCGAGCCGGACAGCGCAGCGACCAGCACCAGGGCCGGTGCCAGCCGTCCCGGGCGCAGGCGCGCCGCCAGTCCGCCCATGAGGCAGAGCGCGGCGAAGGCGGTGAACCAGCTGGCCGCCGCATCCGCCGCCCAGCCCGTGGCGCCGGTGAGGGCTGCCAACTGCGCGGCGCCGAAATGCCAGAGGTAATAATAGGATACACTCAGCGGCCCGCCGCCATAGACGGGGTCCTCGGGGGGCACGCCCTCCCGCAGGATGGCATCGATGAGCGCCACCTTGGAATGGTCGAAGAGGGGCGCGGAGAGCAGCACGCCGCCGCCCCCCGCCTTCGGCCACACCACCGCCGCCGGCACCAGGGCAATGAGGGCCGCCGCCCCGGCGAAGAGCAGCATTGGCCCCACCCGTCCCCGCTCTCTCGGCTGCGGCGCGGCAAGCAGCGCCAGCGCGCCGGCAAGCCCCGAGGCGGCAAGGCTCGCGACCGGGGAAAAGCCGAACATCTGCGCCAGCGGCAAGGCCAGCGCATTCTGCACCGCCCAGCCGAGCACGGGCGCCAGCGCCAGACTTCCCCCGAGCCCCAGCCGCAGGCGCGTGGCGAGGAGCCATCCCGGCCCGCCCCACAGGATGAGCGCGACGGCGGCGCAGGCGAGGACGGAAGGCAAGCTCAGCATGGCGTGAGGCCGTAGCGGGCCGCAGAGCGGCCTTTCACAGGCCGGAGAACCAGTTGAAGCCCTGCTTCTCCCAGAAGCCCTGCTGGTAGGTGTTGGTCACCTCGATGGCCCGCACCCATTTGGGATTCTTGAAGCCCAACTTCACCGCCGTGCGCAGGCGCAGCGGAGCGCCATAGGGATCGGTGATGGGCTCGCCCGCATAATGGGTGGCCAGGATGGTCTGCGGATGGAGCGCCGAGGCCATGTCGATGCTCTCCATGTAATCATCGGCGCCATGGAAGGCCACGTAACGGGCGGACAGGTCCGCCCCGACGCGGGTCAGAAAGTCCTTCAGGTTGGGGCCGGACCATTGGCCGATATAGTCCCAGCCTTCCACGCAGATGTGGCGGATGATTTCCTCCTGCTGCGGCAAGGCGTTGATGGCGTCCAGCGTCCAGGGGCGCTTGTCCTTCACGAGGCCCGCCAGCTCCAGCTTCCAGGTGGTCAGGTCCACCGAGCGCACATCCTCGATCTCGTAATAGGCATTGAAGCGCGGCGGCTTTACCACTTGCGAGACGTCATAGGTGGGCGCCAGCTTCTTGGGGTCGAACAGGGCCGCCTGCGCGCCGTCATTGAAATCGGACACCGCCCGCAGAACGGTCTGCACGCTCTCGTCTTGCGAGACGTTGCAGCCGGTGAGCAAGGTGAGCGCGCCAAGGCTCAGTGCGCCGCGCAGCACCTTGCGGCGGTCGATGGCCTCCACCAGCTTGCGGTTCTCCACCAGCACGCCGCGATCGGGCACGCTTTGCGGGCGGAACAGGGACAGGGGACGTCTGCGCAGCGACATGGCACGCCTTCAGTGGTCGGAGGGAGGGGAGGCGGGCAGACGGGGGCCGCCGGTGAGCATGGCGAGGATGGTGCGCGGCACGAGAAGCGCGAGGCTCACATGCACCACCAGGAATAGGACGATGGCCGCCATGCCGAGAAAATGGGCGAGGCGCACGCCCTGGAAATCGCCGAACAGGCTCACAAGACCCTGAAATTGCACGGGCTTCCAAAGCGCCAGCCCGGTGACGACCTGGAAGATGATGGCCCCGATCACGCCCACATAAAGGCACTTCTGCACGGCGTTGTAGTGGGTGAGATCGTCATGCTTCAGGCGGAAGGTGAGCGCGGCGATCACCTCCGCGACCACCTCGCGGGGCCAGATCGGTAGGAGCATGCGGCGGAAGCGGCCGGAGAGGAGGCCGTAGGCAAGATAAGCCAGGCCGTTCAGCACCAGCACCCACATGCCGAGGAAATGCCATTGCAGCCCGTGCTGCGCCCAAACGCCCAGGACGATCTCTTCGGGAAAGTGGAGAAAGCCGAAGATCACTTCGTCATTATAGATCTTCCATCCGCTCATAATCATAACGACCATGGTGACTGCATTGACCCAATGCATGACCCGCAAGGGAAGTGGATGCAAACGACGTGCGCGACCTCCAACTCGTTCCATAGAAATAGATAGATCTGACATTTTATGACCCCACCTTTATTTCGATTTACGAAATTCAATTTCAGCTATATTTTATATTCACTCCTTCAATTCGGACATTCATCCAAATGAAGCCCCAACTTCTTCTCCCCTCCACGCTCGCCGCCCTGCTGCTCGCCGCGCCGCTCGCCGGCCCCGCCCGCGCCGATGACGGGTCGCAGGTCACCCCGCAGGTCACCCGCCGCGAGGGCGGGGCGCACACCCAGCCCGTTACGCAGGAGGACGGGCTCACCCCGCAGCAGCGCATGGAGCGCCGCTTTCCCCAGAAGGCGCGCGTGGGCGACCTGATCGGCCAGGCGGTGCTCGACTTTGACGACCGCACGCTCGGGTTCGTCACCGAGGTGGTGCGCACGCCGGAGGGCGGGCTCGTGCTGGTGATGCCCTATGGCGGCTGGTTCGGCCGCGGCGGGCGCCCGGTCGGCGTGCCGCTGGAGGCGGTGGCGAGCCTCGGGAAACACATCAATCTGCTCGATCTCGACCGGGCGGACCTTGCCGCCTTGCCCGACTGGACGGGAAAGGACGGCACCCCCCTGGCGGCGAACGAGACCATCCGCATCGCCATTTCGCGGCGCTGACGGGGCGAGGGCGGGGGCGGCCCTCACGGCCGCGCCCCGCCGGCCACGTCCCGCATCAAGGCGCAGACATCCGCCATGCGCGAGAAGCCCATCCGGCCCACCGCCAGCGCCCGCCCCGCCTGGAGCGCCCGGCGCTCGCAGGCGGCGCGCACGGTCTCATCGGCCACGGCTTCCAACTCCGCCGCATGGGCCAGACCCAGGATGCGACGGTGCATCTCGATGCCGGCAAAGCCGAGCGTGTCCTGCCAGATTTCGGCAAGGCGCGCCTTCAGCAGGAGGTCCGCGCCGCGCGGATCGCCTTGCCCCTCGAACACGTCCCGCCCGCCCAGCAGCCCCGTGCGCTCGGACTGCCAGAGGATCGAAAACTCCTCCGTGAAGGTGGTCCAGACCTGGGCGGCGAGGTCCAGGATGATCGCCCCATAGGCGGCGCGGTCGACGCGCCCCGCCGGCAAGCCGGGCTGGGCGAAGAAGGCGAGGAAGAGGTTGCCCAAGAGCGCGCCCACATCGAAGCCCATGGGGCCATAGAGCGCGAATTCCGGGTCGATCACCCGCGTGTCGGTGGCGGTGGCCATCACCGATCCGGTGTGGAGATCGCCGTGCAGCAGCGTCTCCGACCGGGTGGCGAAGCGCGCCTTCATCTCGCAGGCGGCCAGCTTCAGCGCCCGGTCCGCGCGCACATGCGCCGCCTCCCGCTCCAGGCCCGGCGTGTGGCGGTTGCGGGGGTGGTCACGGAAGGGATCGGTGAAGACCAGATCCTCGGTGATCCCCGTCAGTTCCACATTGGCGCAGAACAAGGCCGTGTCCGCCTTGCGCTGCGCCGGATTAAGATGAAGGTCGGAGCCGCGAAACAGCGTGCGGGCGAGATATGCGCCGAGATGCCGGCCAAGATCGCCATACTGTTCCCCCGCGATCACCCCCCGCCGCAGGATCAGGTGCGGCGTCAGGTGCTCCATCACGATCAGCGCCTGCGTCTCATCGAAGGCGATCACCTTGGGCATGCGCCCGGGGTCGCGGGCGCCGAGCCGCGTCAGGGCATGAAACTCGAAGGTGGCGCGGGCCAGCGAAAGCGGCCAGCCCTCCCCCACCACCCGCACATAGGGCAGCGCCTGCTTGACGATGAGCGAGCCGCGCGGGCCCTCCACCACGAAGACGAGATTGAGATTGCCATCGCCAATCTCCCGCACGCGCCAGCCGCTGATGGGGCCGAGGGCATCGGTCATCTCGCTGCGGCCGGCGAGGCGCAGCGGCAAATCGGCGCCCGTGAGCGGCCGATAGGCGGGCAGTCTTTCGAGCATGCCGGTCTCCATGGTGCGGGCGGTCCGCCCGGCCGCCCAGGGCGACGGGCGAGGCCGGGTTCCGATGACCCATTCGACGGAGACGGCTTGGCCGTTACATGCGTCACGGCGCTGTGATGGAGACGGGGCTGCGAATATCCCGCCAGCATGGGGGCGCCTTGCCGCCCCCTGCGCGCAAGAGACCGTCGGGCGGTCAGTCGACCCGGATGACGATCAGGACCTCGGCCGCGTCGCCGCTGAGCGATGTGATCTTGTGCGGGACCACGCCGTTGAACTGGACGGCATCCCCCGGTTCGAGATCCTCCACCCGGCTCGGCAGTTCCAGGCGGATGCGACCGGCCAGGACAAAGAGCAGCTCGTCCCCTTCATGGTGGCTCATGGGGTGGCTTTGCTCCCGCGCTTCGCCCGGCCTCATGACGAAAGCGACCATGCGATGTCCGCCCCGGGTGCTGGCCACCAGCCGGGGGGTGCCGCGCAGCGTGTCCTGCGGCGTGCCCTCCTTGGCGCGGGTGACGATGACCGCATCGCCGGTTTCGGCATCGCCGAACAGCTCGTCCACCGAGACGTTCAGCACCTTCGCGAGCTTCAGCGCGGAGCCCACGGACGGCTTCACCAGACCCCGCTCGATCTTGGACAGATAGCCCCGGGTGACGCCCGTGGCCTGGGCGACCTCTTCCAGCGTGAGATTGGCGCGCAGGCGCAGCAGCTTGAAATTGAGAGACATTGTTTCCTACAAGAAACTTGTTGACTCGATCTATGAAACGGATTTTGCTCCCCCACAACGCCGACAATAACGAGGGAGGGAACGGATGTTGAGGCATCGTACCAGGGGGCTGCTGGCCGGCCTCGGCCTCTTGGTGGCATGGGCTGTCGCGGGCGGCGTGGGGCCGCTGCGGGCGCAGGAGGAGTTTCCAACGCGGGCCATTAAGCTGGTGGTCCCGTTCGGCGCCGGAGGCATCACCGATGTGGTGGCGCGGCTGGTGGCCCAAGGCCTGTCGGACCGGCTGGGGCAGCCGGTGGTGGTGGTGAACCGCCCGGGCGCCGGCGGCGCCACGGCCGCCCAGTCGGTGGCCACCGCGACGCCAGATGGCTACACGCTTCTTCTGGGAACAGTGGGCACGCAGGTCGTCAACAAGATGATCTATCCGCGCCTGTCTTATGACCCGGCCAGCTTTGTGCCGATTTCCCTGGTCAGCAATTCGCCTTATGTCATCGCCGTCTCCACCTCGCTCGATGTGAACAGCCTCAAAGCGCTGGTGGAGCGGGCGAAGGCCGAACCGGGCAAGCTGAATTTCGGCTCGGCCGGCAACGGCTCCTCCCCCCATCTGGCGCTGGAACTGCTTGAACTCCTCACCGGGACGAAGATCGAGCACATCCCCTTCAAGAGTGGCGGCGACGCCGTCAATGGTGCGCTGAGCGGCCAGATCCAGATCGTGTGCGACGCCATCCCGGTGGTGATGCCCCATCAGGCCAGCGGACGTCTGAAGGCGCTGGCCATCACGGCCACCACGCGCAATGCCGCGCTGCCCGATGTGCCCACCACCGCCGAGCAGGGCGTGGAGGGCATGGTGGTCAGTTCCTGGAATGCCCTTCTCGCCCCGGCGGGAACGCCCGGCAGCCGCGTGACGGTGCTCCGGGACGCACTCGCAAAAGTGCTTGCTGATCCCACCGTCCTGGCGCGGTTCCAGGAGCTGGGGATCGAGCCGATGCCCATCGGCAGCGAAGCCTATGCCCGGCACATCGCGACCGAGACCGAGCGCTGGTCGAAGGTGGTTGAAGCCGCCCACATCAGCATCCAGTGAGGCCCCCATGCGCATCTACGACACACAGCGCTCGGGCAATGCCTGGAAGGTGCGGTTGCTGGCGGGCTTCCTGGGCCTCCGGCTGGAGCGCACGTCGCTGTCCATCGACCGCGGCGACCTGAAGACCGACGCCTTCGCAGCTCTGAATGCCCTGCGCCAGGTGCCCGTCCTCCAGCTGCCGGACGGACGGAGCCTGTCGGAATCCCTGGCGATCCTGTTCTATCTGGCCGAGGGCACGCCGTGGTGGCCCGAGGGGCGGCTCGCGCAGGCGGAAGTGCTGCGCTGGCTGTCCTTCGAGCAGTCCCAGCACATGCATCCGCTGGCCCAATTGCGATTGCATCTGGCGCTTCATCCCGACTGGCCCTTGGCCCCCGATCAGTTGGCGGACTGGCGCCATCAGGCGAATGAAGCGCTGCGGCAGTTGGAGGCCCAATTGGCGGCGGCGGGAGAGAGCGGGTGGGTGGCGACGCCCTCCCATCCCAGCATCGCCGACGTCGCCCTCTATCCCTACACCCGCCTTGCCGCCATGGGCGGCCTGGACACGGGGCGGTTCCCCGCCATCACCCACTGGCTCCGGCGCATGGAGGCCCTGCCGGGCTACGAGCCCCTTTTCCCCGGGCGGCCCGACCTGACCGAATCCCGACAGGAGATATGAATATGGGGCTCACCGACAGCTTCAGCCTCGACAAGACCAGTCTGATGGCCAAGTCGCAGGAAGACATGCGCGCCCACCTGGACGACGGCGCCTACAGCAAGCGGGAGAAGGTGGCCCTCACCTGCCGCATCCTGTTCCACAACGGCCATGATTCAGGACTTGCGGGACAGATCACCACGCGCGGCGAGACGGCGGGCACCTTCCTGACGCAACGCCTCGGCCTCGGCTTCGACGAGATCAGCCCGGACAATCTCCTGCTGGTGGACGAGCATCTGCGCGTGCTGGACGGCGCGGGCATGGCCAACCCCGCCAACCGCTTCCATTCCTGGGTGTATCGGGCGCGGCCGGACGTGAACTGCATCGTTCACAGCCACGCCTTCCACACCGCCGCGCTCAGCATGCTGGAGGTGCCGCTCCAGGTCTCTCACATGGACACATGCATCCTCTATGAGGATGTGGCCTTCGTGCCGAAGTGGCCGGGCGTTCCGGTGGGCAATGACGAGGGAGAGTTGATCTCCGCGGCGCTCGGCACCAAGCGCGCGCTGCTGCTTGCCCATCACGGCCTGCTGGTGGCAGGGCGCACGGTGGAGGAAGCCTGCATCATCGCCTTGGCTTTCGAGCGCGCGGCGAAGATGCAACTGGCGGCGATGGCGGCGGGCGCGATCCAGCCCATCGATTCCAAGCTTGCCCGCGAGGCGCGCGATTGGATCAACACCCCCAAGCGCAACAGCGCCGCCTTCGCCTATTATGCGCGGCGCACCCTGGCGATCGCCCCGTTCTGAGGCGACCAGAGACGCCACGGGGTCCGGGCCTTCGAGACGTTTCGCCTCTCAGGCGCCGGGTCCCGGCTTCAGAAGCTCGCGCAATTCCGCATTCTCGGCTTCCACCGCCTCAAGGCGCGCACGCAGCGCCAGCACCACGCGGGCGGCGGCGGCGGCGTCCACCTTCTGGGGGATGTGGGCCTGGCAATTCACGTCCCAGGCCTCCACCTCGAAGACGAGCACCTGCTCCACCTTCCGGTCGGCGGGATCGATGCCGAGCACCTCAGCATAAGTGGCGATGTCGGCGCTCATGCGGGCGCGGCCCCACAGCTTGATGCGGTGGCGGTTCTCGTAATCCATCAGGAAGAGAAAGGCCTTCGGATTATCCGCAAGGTTGCCGGTGGAGATGTATTGCCGATTGCCCCGGAAGTCCGCCATCACCAGATGATGGTCGTCGGCGATGCGGATGAAGCCGGGCGGCCCGCCGCGATGCTGGACATAGGGCTGGCCGTCCAGATTGGCGGTGCCGAGGAAGGCCGTGTCCACGCGGGCAAGAAAGCCGCGCGGAAATTCCGACAGATCGCTGCGGAAGCCGCCCTGCGCCTCCACCGCCGCATAGCGGGCGCGCGAGCCTCGCCGCTCCTGCTCGGCGCGGACGGTGGGCGTGAACGCGATGTCGCATGTGCTTTGCGTCATGACAGGTCTCCCACGGGGGATGCGGGGCGGCATCCTGGCCGCCCCGTTGGGTCGAACGCCGCTCAGGCGGCAGTGCGCACCACCGGGAAATCGATCTCGGTGCCGGCCACATGGTTGAGATAATTGGTGAAGATGTTTCGCGTCACCTGCGCCACGATCTCCACCAGCGCAGCGTCGCCAAGGCCGGCGGCGCGCACGGCCGCGATCTCGACATCGCTCACATGACCCTTCGTCTCCAGCACGGCGCGGGTGAAGGCGATGATCGCGTCGAAGGTGGCATCGCCGCTCGCGCCGCGGCGGGCGGCAGCGATCTGCGGCTCGGTCAGGCCCGCGCCCCGGCCCAGCAGCACATGGGCGGAGAGGCAATAATCGCAGCCATTGGCCTCGGCGGTGGCGATGGCGATGGCCTCGCGCTGGCGGGCGGTGAGCACGCCGCCATTGAGCGTCTCGCCGGAGGCCAAAGTCGCCTCCAGCACGGCGGGCGAATGGGCGACCACGCGATAAAGGTTGGGCACCACACCGAGCTTGGCCTTGATGGCGCCGAGCAGCTCCGCGCTGCGGCCCGTGGCGGTGGCGGGGTCGACGCCGGGGATGCGGGTCATGGCTTCATTCCTTTCATGGAGCGGCCGATTTGGCCGGTGCGCCATGAAATATCCGCGCCCATTGCTGCGTAGAATGAACATAAGCCGCAAGACATTCTTGCGGATCTCGCACGAAGGGAAACGGAGATGGACCGGATCGACGCCATGCGGGCCTTTGTGCTGGCCGTGGATGCGGGTGGCCTCGCCGCCGCCGCCCGGCGCCTGGGGCGCTCGCCTACCGCCGTCTCCCGTGCCCTCTCGGACCTGGAGGAGCAGGTGGGCACGCGCCTCCTGCGGCGCACCACCCGCGCGCTCCATCTCACCGAGGCGGGCGAACGCCACCTCATCGCCTGCCGGCGGCTGCTGGCGGATTACGACGAAGCCTTCGCCCAGGCCTCGGGCGAGCACCTCGCCCCGCGCGGCGTGCTCACCCTCACCGCGCCGGCGGTGTTCGGGCGCCGCCATGTGCGCCCCATCCTGGATGATTTCCTCGATGCCCACGGCGAGGTGCAAGGGCGTCTCCTGCTGCTCGACCGGATGGTCCACCTGGTAGACGAGGGCATGGACGTGGCCATCCGCATCGGCCGCTTGCCGGATTCCGGGCTCATCGCGCGCCGCGTGGGCGAGGTGCGCCGGGTGGTCTGCGCCAGCCCTGCGCTGCTGGAGCGCCTGCCCCCCATCGCGACGCCCGACGACCTGTCGGGCCTGCCCTGCATCACCTTCGGCCAGATTTCGGAAGGCCAGGGCTGGGCCTTTCCCACCGGCCGGGGGCGGGGGCCGGTGGAGATCCGCCCGCGCCTTGCGGTGACGGGCGCGGAAGCGGCCATCGATTCCGCCATCGAGGGACGGGGCATCACCTGCGTCCTGTCCTACCAGGTGGCGGACGCGGTGAAAGACGGGCGGTTGCGGCTTCTTCTGGAGGACTTCGAGCCGCCGCCCATGCCGGTGCATGTGGTGCATCCCGAGGCGCGCCTTGCCGCCGCCAAGGTGCGCAGCTTCGTGGATTTCGCCGTGCCGCGCCTGCGGGTGCGACTGGAGGCGTTGGTGTAGGAGGTCGAGAGTAACCAATAAAATTATAATTGACAGGTTACCCCCTTCACCCCTATCCCTGCTCCATCACTGGGCTGATGCCCGGCCGCAAACGGCCGGGCGCCCCTCTGCCACACGAGGAGATTTTCCAATGCCTGCCTCTCCCGCGGGAGCGTCGACGCGCGCCCTCCACCGCACCGTGACCGTAAACGGCCTGACCATCGCCTATCGGGAGGCCGGCCCCGCCGATGCCCCCGTGGTGCTGCTGCTTCACGGCTTCCCCTCATCCTCCCACATGTACCGGGAGCTCATTCCCCTTCTGGCTGGCCGCTACCGGGTGCTGGCGCCCGATTATCCGGGCTTTGGGGCCTCGTCCGCGCCGGCGCCGGACGCCTTTCCCTATTCCTTCGCCAGCCTCGCCGAGGTGATCGAGGGCTTCACCCAGGCGGTGGGCGCGGCGCACTACGCGCTGTTCATGCAGGATTATGGTGGCCCGGTCGGCCTGCGCCTGGCGCTGCGCCGCCCCGAGCGGGTGCGCGGGCTCATCTTCCAGAATGCGGTGGCCAATGTGGAGGGCTGGAACCCCGACGTGGTGGCCCAGATCGCCCCCTTCTGGGAGAACCGCACCGCCGAGACCGAGGCCCCCGTGCGCAACCTGCTGACGGCCGACACCACGCGCTTCCAATATCTGCACGGCGCCTCCCGGCCCGAGCGGGTGGCCCCGGAAAGCTATGTCGTCGACCAGGCGGGCCTCGACCGGCCCGGCAATGACGCCATCCAGTTGGAATTGCTGCACGCCTACCAGGACAATGTGGCCCTCTATCCCGCCTTCGCCGAATATCTGCGCGCCCGCCGGCCGCCCACCTTGGTGGTGTGGGGGAAGAATGACCCCTTCTTTACGCTCGCGGGCGTCGATCACGTGAAGGCCTGCATCCCCGACACCGAGGTACATCTGTTTGAGGCCGGGCACTTCGCCCTTGAGACCCATGTGGACGAGATCGGCGCCGCCACGCTTGCCTTCCTCGATCGTACCGTGCGCTGAAGCAAGGACCGGCCGGCGGGGGCTTGGCCCCGCCGGCCGAGCTTGCGCCGGGGCGGGGCGCATCCTAGATGCGGAAGGCGCCCGCCCGCCGCCGGAGCCCCCATGCCCAAAGCCCCGCCGCCCATCACCCCCACCCCGTCCCCATCCCCTGCGGAGGGGGATTTTCGCGATGGCGTGCCGTTCCTGGGCGGGCGGCTGTGGATCGACCTTCTGAACACCACGCCGGTGACCGAGGACGGCCCACGCGACCTCATCGCCACGCCCGACGACCTGGCGCTCTGGGCCGTGCTGGCCCGCCTGCAGCCGCCGGCGCCGCCCGCGCTTGGCAAGACTCACACGGCCGTGCTCGGCCTGCGCGCGGATTTGCGCCGCCTGTTCGATGATCTGGCACAGGACGGCGCGCCGCGCGCCGACATTGCGGACGCCGCCAACCGGGCGCTCGCCCATGTGCATGTGCGCCCGCGCGTCGCCGTGGCGGGAGACCGCTATGCCCTGGCCGAGGAGGCCGGCGGCATCGAAGCCGCCATTGCCCTCGACTTCGCCCGCTTCCTCTGCGACTTCGAGCCGGAGCGCCTGAAGCACTGCGCCAACCCGGCCTGCTCCATGGTCTTCTATGACCAGGGCCGCAACGGCCGCCGCCGCTGGTGCACCATGAGCGTGTGCGGAAACCGCGACAAGGTGAGCCGCTTCAGGGCACGCAAGGCGGGGGCAGCCGACGCCTCCTGACCGGCCGGAGGGCGACGCCTTCCGGGGCTGCGGCTTTGCCGTTGCCATTCGCGGGCCGTGCGGTACGAACAAGAGGGGGGCGGGCGGATGTAACGCCGGGGCCTCGTCGCGCGAATTGACGTTTGGGAAAGCTGGATGGACGATCGCGAGCGGCGCTGGGCGCAGGGCATGCGGGATGCGCTTGCCGGCAACCAGCAAGCCTATGAGCAGCTCCTGCGCGAACTGGCGCCGGCGTTGCGCGCGGCCGTCCGCCGACGCTTTTCCAGCATCGGACTGGGGGTGGGCGAGAGCGAGGATGTGGTGCAGGAGATCCTGCTGGCGGTTCATCTGAAGCGACACACCTGGCGGTCGTCCGATCCGCTGGGCCCTTGGCTGTGGACCATCGCCCGCAACAAGTTCGTGGACCATCTGCGGCGGCGCGGGCGGCGGGTGGAAGTGCCCATCGAGGATTTCGCCGAGACCCTCCCCGCGCAGGAGGACCGACCCGGCACCGACGACCGCGACGTGCAGCGCCATCTCGCCATGCTGCCGCCGCGCCAACGCGATGTGCTCACGTCCATCGCGGTGGAGGGCGCCTCCGTGGGCGAGACGGCGAGCCGCCTCGGGCTCACGCCCGGCGCCGTGCGGGTGAACTTGCACCGCGCCTTCGCCCGCCTGGCCGAACGCCTGCGCGGCGAAGAAAAAGAATAGGATGACGCGTGTGAAGACCGACGACCTGATCCGAGCCCTTGCCGCCGATCCCCGCCCCGGGCCGAGCCTCGAAGCCGGGCTCGCGGGCGCGCTCGTGGCCGGGCTGGCGGGCGCCGCCGCCCTGTTCGCGCTCACGCTCAATGTGCGGCCGGGCCTCGCCGGACTGGTGATGGAGCCCCGCATCGCGCTGAAATTCGCCGTGGCGCTGGCCATGGCGGCCTCGGCCGGCGCGCTCGCGCTGCGCCTTGCCCGACCCGGCGCGCGGCGGCCCTCCTGGGCCGTCATCCTGCTGCCGCTGGCCCTGGCGCTTTTCGGCTGCGCGGGGGAAATGCTGGCGACGCCGGAGCGCACCTGGATGCCCGGCCTCATCGGCCGCTTCGCGCCCTATTGCCTGGCCTTTGTGCCGCTGCTTTCCCTGCCCGTGCTGGGCGCGGCCCTGGTGGCGCTGCGCCGCGGCGCCCCGGCGCGGCCCGTGGAGGCGGGCGCGGCCGCGGGCTTCCTGGCCGGAGGGCTCGGCGCCGCCGTCTATGCCTTCCACTGCCCGGACGATTCCGCCTTCTTCGTGCTGACCTGGTACGGCCTCGCCATCCTGGCCGTGGCCGGCCTCGGCGCCCTCCTGGGCGGGCGCCTGCTGCGCTGGTGAGGCGGCCTGCCGTTCGCCTCAGAAATGATAGCCGACGGACAGGAAGACGCCGTGCTGCGTCATGTCATAGACGAAGCCGTTGTTCACATAGTCCGTATAGATGGCCCGGTAGCCCACCGCCGTGGACAGATTGGGCGTCCACATATAGCCCACGGACGCAAAGCCCTGGGCGGTGATCTTCGAGCCCAGCCCGAAGCCGCCCACATCGCCGATGACATTGATGTACCACTTGTCCGTGATGGCATAGTTCAGCATCAGGCCAATGGTGGGGTCCACCCAGTCCTGGTTGCCGCTGGTGCTGAGCGGCAGGCCGAAGAACGGCGTCTGGAGCTGGAAGTCGCCGGACAGATGCTGGTAGCGGAAGCCCACCGTGGCGCTCAGATCCACATTCTGCGGCAGGCCCACCGGCAGGCGATAGCCCAGGAGGCCGGAGATGATGGCCTGCTTGATGCCGACGCTGGCATAGCTCGCCCCGTCGCGCCCCACCGTCGAGCTGGTGGAGAGGTTCGCGTAGACCACGTCCATCAGGAAGGTGAAGTCGGATTTCTTCACCATGAACGAGCCCATGACGGCCCCGTCCAGATTGGACAAAGCGTCGATGGCGGAAATGTCCACATTGGCGGCCGGCCAGCCGCGCGCGCCCGTATGGCCGTTCAGTGCTGTCGCCCAGCCATAAAGGGTCAGCTGGTACTTGGCCGCATCCACCATGGGCGGAGGCACGGTGACAGCGGCGGCAGGGGTGGAAAGATCGGCGGCAAGAGCGGGCGAAAAGGCTGGGGCTGCCGCAGCCGTGAGAAGCAGCGCAGCGGACAGGACGGCGGACGGAACGGGCAGGCGCATCGCGAGGGGGCTCGGGCACGAAACAGAAGACGGCGGACCTTGGCCGTGGCGGCGCCCTGGATCAAGCCTCGCCTTGGCAGGTCCCGCGGCCGCTGGCGTGTACGGAATGACGCAGGCTCCTGTCCGCCAGGCGGACAGGAGGGGTTTTCCGCTGTTGCATGCGGTCGCAGGGGCCTATCTCGGACAGATAAGAAACACGGGAGGAACCCATGAGACCGAGGCACATCCACTCCGCGCCCTGATGGCGGCCAAGCCCCCACGCCCATCTGGCCCTGACGGCGCTGGGGTCCCTTAAGGTCACGGTGACCTGACGTGGCCGCGTGGGGCGGTCGCCCTGCACCGGCAGATCCCCACCCGAGCCGACCTCGCGCCCCCGGCGCCCGCGTGCCCGCCCGTCAGGAGAGGCGCGCCGGACGCCCGATCGCATTCCCGACGCCCAGATCCCGCCCGCCACGCCCCGGCGCCGTCTTCACCGCGACGCGCGCCGCCGGCGGGTTCCATGCCAGTCGCGCGCTCCGGGTCACTCCCGGCGCCCCGACGGGTCCCTGTCTCCCCGTCCGGCGCGGACCCGCCGGGCGAACGATCCCCCATTGCCGATTCCCCGCCCATCAAGAAGGCTTACGGAGGGCCTGAGGACCATGAGCGCCATCGCCACCCCATCCGCCGCTCCCGCGCCCCGGCTCAGCCGCGCGCAGTGGCGCATCATCATGCTGGCCAGCCTCGGCGGCTCGCTGGAATTCTATGACTTCATCATCTACGGCATCTTCGTCCAATACATCTCGGCCCAATTCTTCCCCACCAGCGACCCCTATGTGTCGCTCATCCTGTCCTTCTCGGTGCTGGCGCTGGGGTTCTTGGCGCGGCCGCTCGGCGGCGTGCTGCTCGGGGGCCTGGGTGACCGCTATGGCCGCCGCCCGGTCTTCATCGCCTCCCTGGGCCTGACGACGCTGGCCACCATTGCCATCGGCCTCCTGCCCTCCTATGCCACCTGGGGCCTTGCGGCGCCGCTCCTCTTGGTGGCGTTCCGCCTGGTGCAGGGCATCTGCCTTGGCGGCGAATTGCCGGGGGCGGTGACCTATGCGGTGGAGGCGGCGCCCCGTCGGGCGGGCCTTGCCTGCGGCTTCATCATCTTCTGCGTGAATGTGGGCGTGCTGATCGCCACCCTGGTCAATCTCGGCATCCAATATGCCCTGCCGCCCCAGGACGTTGCGGCCTATGGCTGGCGCATCGCCTTCCTGTTCGGCGGCGTCATCGGCATTGTCTCCTTCGCGCTGCGCCGCAAGCTGGAGGAATCCCCGGAATTCGTGAACCTGCACGGCAAGGCCTCCCGCCATCCCCTGCGCGAGCTGGTGCGCGACCATGGCCGCTCGCTGATCGTGGCCGCCGGCATCGCCGCCATCATCGCGGGCTTCAACGGCCTGCTCTATGGCTTCATGCCCGCCTTCCTGGTGCGTTCGCTGGGCTATGCGGCGCCCGAAGTGGCGCTGGGCATGACCTCGGCGCTGGTGGTGTCCTCCATCGGCCTCATCATCGCCGGCTGGGCCGGGGACCATGTGCCCGGCAAGCAGATCCTGCGCGTCGGCTCGGCGCTGATGGTGGTGAGCGTGGTGCCGCTGTTCATGATGCTGGCCAATCATGCCAGCGTGGTGCTGGTGCTCAGCCTCCTGTCGCTGGTCTTCTCGCTGGCGAGCGGCATCTGGCCCTCGCTTCTGGCCAACCTCTTCCCCACCAAGGTGCGCTTTTCCGGCATCGCCTTGTCCTACAATGTGAGCGTGACGATCCTGTCCGGCTTCGCGCCGCTGGCCGCCACCATGCTCATCGAGCGCACCCAGATGCCTGCCGCGCCCTCGCTCTATATCGCGCTGTGCGCCGCCTTGAGCTTCTGGGCGAGCTTCCACATCACAAGGCGCGACAGCGTGCCGGCCTCCGAGACCCTGGGCACCGAACTGCCCGCCGCTGGCGCCCCGCATCCCTGACCCCCTTGCGCGCGGACCGGCCAATGGCCCGCGCGCCCCTCACCCCGCACCCGACTTCCTGCTTTTGGAGGACCCACCCGTGGGCGTCATCGCACTGGGCTATCTCGGCATCCGCTCCGACAAGATGAGGGACTGGCGCGATTTCGCCTCCGGCCTCCTCGCCATGCAGGCGGTGGACGTCACCTCCGGCCACGCCACCTTCCGCATGGACGACCAGCGCCAGCGCCTGTTCGTCGCCAATGAGCCGGGCTCGACGCTGGCCGCCATCGGCTGGGAGGTGGAGGCCCAGGATGATCTCGACCTCTTCGGCGCCCGCCTGGAGGCGACCGGCGTCGCCGTCAGGCGCGGCACGCGCTCCCTCGCCGACCAGCGCTTCGTGGACGACCTCATCGTCTTCGACGATCCCGACGGCAACCGGGTGGAATTGTTCTTCAACCCCATGCGGGCGCAAGATCCCTTCGTGCCCGGCCGGCCCATTTCCGGCTTCAACACCGGCGCCCTGGGCATGGGCCATGCGGTGCTGCACGCCGTGCGCATCGAGGCGCTGCTGCCCTTCTATCGGGACCTCTTGGGCTTCCACGTCTCCGATTACGGCCTGACCCCCTATCCGCTCTATTTCTTCCATGTGAATGGCCGCCACCATTCCTTCGCCATGGTGGGCTCGGGCCAGACCGGCTTCCACCACTTCATGGTGGAGTTCAAGAACCTGGACGACGTGGGCCAGGGCTATGACCTTGCCCAGTTGCAGGAGGGCCGTGTCGCCTACACGCTGGGCCGGCACACCAACGACTACATGACCTCCTTCTACGCCCATTCGCCCTCCGGCTTCTTCGTGGAGAATGGCTGGGGCGGACGGGTGATCGATCCGGCCACCTGGGAGCCCCACGAGACCTTTGCAGGGCCGAGCTTCTGGGGCCATGAGCGGCTCTATCTGCCGGAAGAGCCCCGCGCGCGGCTGCGCCAGATGCGGCTCGACGCCGCTGCCAACGGCGTCCGCGCCCCGGCGGTGGTGGATTGCCCCTGGCTCTACGGCCACGTCCCCGGCTGAGCCCCCTTTTTTCCCGTCACATCCGCGAGGGACCAAATGTCCACGCTCACCGATACCGACCACATCTTCGACGTTGCCATCGTGGGCCTCGGCCCGGTGGGGGCGTGCCTGGCCAATCTGCTGGGGCAGAAGGGCGTCTCCACCTTGGTGCTGGAGCGCGAGACCAACGCCTATCATCTGCCCCGCGCCGTGCATTTCGACGACGAGGTGATGCGCGTTTTCCAGGCCATCGGCCTCGCGGATGAGATCGAGCCCACCACACGCTGCAATCCCGGCATGCGCTTCGTGGATGCGCAGGGCGCCCTGCTTTTGGACTGGCCCCGCCCGCAGGGCGAGAGCCCGCTCGGCTGGCAGGCCAGCTACCGCTTTCACCAGCCGGACCTGGAGCGCATCCTGCGCGCCGGGCTGGCGCGCTTCCCCTCTGTTGAGGTGCGCACCCGCTGCGATGTGTTCGCCTTCACCGATGACGGCGCGGGCGTCGAGGTGCGCTACGAGGAATTGGGCACCGGCACGCCCCGCAAGGTCCGCGCCCGCTATGTGGTGGGCTGCGATGGCGGCCGCTCGCTGGTGCGCCGCTTCATGGGATCGTCCCTGGAGGATCTCGGCTTCCATGAGCGCTGGCTGGTGCTGGACGTGATGCTGCGACGGGACAAGCCGGAGCTGGGCGACCACACCATCCAATATTGCGACCCCGCCCGCCCCGCCACCTATGTGCGCGGCCCCGGCGACCGCAGGCGTTGGGAGATCACCGTGCACCCGCACGAGGACGCCGCCACCATGACCACGCCCCGCAAGGTGTGGGAGCTGCTCGCCCCCTGGCTCAAGCCGGAGGAGGCGGAGGTGGAGCGCGCCGCCGTCTATACCTTCCATTCCGCCGTGGCCCGCCAGTGGCGCGCCGGGCGACTGCTGGTGGCGGGCGATGCCGCCCACCTCACTCCGCCCTTCATGGGCCAGGGCATGTGCTCGGGGGTGCGGGACGCGGCGAACCTTGCCTGGAAGCTGGAGGCGGTGGTGAACGGCCATGCGGCCGATGCCCTGCTCGACACCTATCAGAGCGAGCGCGCGCCCGACGCCCGCGCCTATATTGAGACCGCCATGCGCCTCGGCGGCCTCATCAACACCTGCAACACCGAGGCGGCACTCGCCAGCGCCTTCCGCGACGAAGACGGGGTGGCCCGCCTGAAAAGCCGGGTGCCGCAACTGGGCGCGGGCCTTGCCGCCGGGCGGGCGGAGCGCGCCGGCCAGCGCATTCCCCAGCCGCGTCTCGCCGATGGCCGGCGGCTCGACGATGCCGTGGGTTATGGCTTCGCGCTGCTGGTGCGCGAGAGCCTGTGGCGGGCCGCCAGCGAAGGCGTGCGGCGCGGCTTCACCGAGGCGGGCATCGCCGTCCTCACCGAGACCGATGGGCCGGCCCTCGCCACATTGCTGGACGAGGCGGACGCCTCCGCGCTCCTGGTGCGGCCGGATCGTTATGTGGCCGGCGCGGCCGATGATGCGGCGGACCTGGCCGCCCTCTCCCAGGCCCTTGCCCCCTATCGGCCGACCCACGCCTCGGCCGCCTGATCCAACGGTCGCCGGGGCCACTCACCCGAAACGGTCGCGGCCTTCACTGGCGGCGACGGCACCAGCCCGGGGCGTGTCGCTCCCGGCCGGTGCGCATCTTGGGATGGCGGAACGCCGGAGGGCGCCCGAATCCCTGTCGCCACGGCACCGGGCTTGACGTTCGGCCGACGGGGGCGGTTCATCGCATGGGTCGATCCCCTCGGCCGAACGGACCAGCCATGGACGAGACCGACGCGGCGCCCCGCCCGGCGGGCCTGCACAAGGAGCCGCAGGACAAAAGCGAGAGCGTGCGGGCGCTGAGCCGCGGCCTCGCGGTGCTGCGCTATGTGAATGCGGTGGGCAGCGCCGGCGCCTCGTCCATCGCGCGGGCGCTCAACATTCCCCGGCCTACCGTCTACCGGCTGATCCAGACGCTGGAGGAAGAGGGCTATCTCTCCTTCTCCGCCTCCTCCGCCCAGGTGCGGGTGACGCGCCTCGCGGCGAGCCTTGGGGACGGCTATGCGGCCCATTCGCGGGTCTGCCAAGCCGCCGGCCCCGTCTTCGGCACGTTCGGCCCGAAGCTCGTCTGGCCGCTGGACCTGACCGTCTATGAAAACGCGGCCATGGTGATCCAGGAGACCACCCACACCCGCTCGCCGCTCTCCATCGACCGGGGCATGATCGGCTATCGCCTGCCCATGCTGCGCACCTCCGCCGGGCGCACCTATCTGGCGCTCTGCGCGCCCGAGGAGCGGGCGATGATTCTCGACCATCTGCGGCGGCTCGACGAGCCGGAGGACAAGCCCTTCCTGGAGGAGGCCTGGCTCACGCGCATGATCGAGGATGTGCGCCGCCGGTGCCTCGGCGTGCGCGATGGCGGCGAGTTCCGCCCCAAGACCTCCAGCATCGCCGCGCCCGTCCTGATGGAGGGGCGGCTGGCGGCGGTGGTGTCCATGATCTGGATCCGCTCCGCCTTGTCGCTGGACGAAGCCATCGCCGCCCATGCGGGCACCCTGCGCCAGATCACGCAGGCCATCGCCGAAGCCGCCGCGGCCCCGGAGCCGGCCTGACGCTCACTCCACCGGAATGGCGCGGGGTCGGCCGACCTCGTCGATGGCCACGAAGGTGAAGGTGGCCTCGGTGACCTTGAAGGTCTCCTCGCTCGCCCGTTCGCGGCGCCAGGCCTCCACCTCGATGCGCATGGAGGTGCGGCCGATCTTGGTCAGCTTGGCGAACAGGCTCACCTCGTCGCCCACCGCCACCGGGCCAAGGAAGGTGATGGCCTCCACCGCCACGGTGGCCGCGCGGCCCCGCGCGCGGCGGGTGGCCACATTGCCGGCGGCCAGGTCCATCTGCGACATGAGCCAGCCGCCGAAGATGTCGCCATTGGGATTGGTGTCCGCCGGCATGGCGATGGTGCGGATGGACGGCACCTCGTCCGGCATGCCGGCCTCTTTGTCACGCATGATATCCCCCTGTGTTGGACTCCTTTTAGCGATGCCAAAGTGAGACCGGAAGCCGCAGGCGGGCAGGATTTGCCGGCATTGACGCAAGGCAGCCCCGGCCTTTTCGCATTGACAAAAAGGCCTCCCGCAGATAGGGGACACCCTTCGCGTGGGGACATGCGCCCCATATCCCAGCCCGACCGAAAGAAGCCGGCCCTTCGAGGCTTGGCTGAACACGAAAGCGAGACAAGATGTTCGCGGTCATCAAGACAGGCGGTAAGCAGTATCGCGTCGCCGCCGACGACGTCATCACGGTGGACAAGATCGAGGCCGAAGCCGGCGCGAGCGTGTCCTTCCCGGTTCTCATGGTGGCCGGCGCGGCCACGGTCATTGGTGCCCCCCTCGTTGACGGTGCCACCGTCACCGCCGAGGTGGTGGAACAGACCCGCGGCGACAAGGTGATCGCCTTCAAGAAGCGCCGCCGCCAGAATTCGCGCCGCAAGCGGGGCTTCCGCGCGGAGCAGACCGTGGTGCGCATCACCGAGATCACCGGCCCCGGCGGCGAAAGCGCCAAGGCTGCCCAGACCACCCAGGACGCGCCGGCCGTCGAGGCCGCTGCCGACGCCTGATCTTAGGATTGGAGAGCTCAGATGGCTCATAAGAAAGCAGGCGGCTCGTCCCGCAACGGTCGCGACTCCGACGGCCGCCGCCTTGGCGTGAAGAAGTTCGGCGGCCAAGAGGTCATTGCCGGCAACATCATCGTGCGCCAGCGCGGCACCAAATGGCATCCCGGCAGCAATGTGGGCATGGGCAAGGACCATACCCTGTTTGCCCTCATTCCGGGCAAAGTCGAGTTCCGCACCAAAGCCAACGACCGAACCTTCGTATCCGTTGTCCCCGCCCTTGAGGCGGCCGAATAAGCGGCGAGACCTGAAAATGCAGGGTCCCGCCGGTCTCGTCGAACCGGTGGGAGCCTGACATGGGTGTCATTGGCTCCTGAATGAAACCGGGGAGACGGGCAGTCTCCCCGGTTTTGTTTTGTCCGCACGGTCCCACGACCCTTGAGGCAAGGAGCCAGCCATGACCATCGTCGAATGCCCGTCGCAGGTCCTGCTCCAGGAGAGCAGTATCCCCGTCCTCGAAACCGAGCGGCTCGTGCTCCGCATGCCCCGGGTCGAGGACGTGCCCGCCATTGCTGCCCTTGCCAATAATGTCCGGATCGCGGAAATGACCGCGAACCTGCCCCATCCCTATCGCCCATCGGACGCCCGCGCCTTCGTCGACACGCTGGCCGCCACCGCCAACGGCATCACCTTCGCCATTTTCCTCAAGCAGGAAGGCGGCTTCGCCTTCGCCGGCATGTGCGGCTTCGGCCAGCGCAAGGGCGAGAGCGCGCCCGAGATCGGCTATTGGATCGGCGAGCCCCATTGGGGGCGCGGCATCGCCACCGAGGCGGTGCGCGCCATCATCGATTTCGTCTTCTCCGAGACCGATCACGACCGCATTCTCGGCGCCGCCCGCGTGGTCAATCCGGCCTCCCGGCGTGTGCTTGAGAAGTGCGCCTTCCAGTGGTGCGGCGTGGGCCTGTGCCGGGTGAAGGCGCTGGGCGCCTCGGTGCCGGTGGACCGCTTCCAGCTGGAGCGGCGCACCTGGGCCTCGCTGCGCGCCTGGGGCTCCACCGCCCTCCCCCACCATCGCGCCCTCACCCATTGAGGCCATGACGGGCAAGACCGGCCGCGCGGGGCGCACGCCCCGCGCGCGCGCCGGCGGGATCTGCTATCTGGAGCCCAAGTGCTTCATCTGAGGATCCCCCGCCATGCGCTCGCCCGATGACCTCCCCTATCGCCCCTGCGTGGGCATCGCTGTCTTCGATCGCGCCGGGCACGTCTTCATGGGCCAGCGGGCCGGTGGCCCCGAGCATGTGGACATGACCTATTCCTGGCAATTGCCCCAGGGCGGCATCGACAAGGGCGAGGATCCCTATGAGGCCGCCTTGCGCGAGCTTTACGAGGAGACATCCATCCGCTCCGTGAAGAAGCTGGGCGAGATCGAGGACTGGCTGACCTATGACATCCCCGGCCGCATCGTCGGCCAGGCCTGGCGCGGCAAGTTTCGCGGCCAGACCCAGAAATGGTTCGCCTTCGCCTTCACCGGCGACGAGGGCGAGATCGAGATCCTCAAGCCCGGCGGCGGCCACCACAAGGCTGAGTTCATGGCCTGGCGGTGGGAGAGCCTGGACCGGGCACCGGAGCTGGTGGTGCCCTTCAAGCGGCCGGTCTATGAGCGCGTGGCCAACGAGTTCCGCCGCTTCTCCGTGTGACCTCGGACCTGTGACACCGGACGGGGCGCGCCCCGGGAAAGGACGCTTTGCGTCCGGAGCCCTTGTGAGCGAACCGGCCCCCGGTTCGCGGGAGGGACGTGCTCTCGAACAAAGAGTTGGATCGCTGGCGCATGTTGCATGAAGCGCTCAAGCGATCCCTGTCGCGCCTCCGCCCAGCCACCGGCGAGGGGCGGTGCGGGGTCCTGAAACGCAAAAAGGGGAAGGCGCAGGCCTTCCCCTTTTCGTATCTGGGCCGAAAAGCCCCGGCGGGTGCGCCTCAGTGGGCGGTGCCGCCCTGCAGGGTCAGCACGTCCAGGACCTGCTGGAGGTCGGAGAGCTGGGTCTGGGCCTTGGTCTTGGCCTCATCGGAGCGGGCGTCCGCCAGGTCTTCCTGGGCGTCCTTGATGAGCTGGCGCAGCTGGTCGAGGTGGATCTCTTCCACGGGTGTGGCGCGCTCGGCCAGAACGGTGAGGCCGGCGCCGTTCACCTCGGCAAAGCCGCCGCGCACGAACATGCGCTTGGCCGCGCCCTGGCCGTGAATGGTCAGGATGCCCGGCCGCAGCGTGGCGATGAAGGGCGCATGACCCGCGCCCACGCCGAAATCACCCTCGGAGCCGGGGACATCGACGCTGTCCACCTGGCCGGAGAAGATCAGCCGCTCGGGCGAAACGAGCTCAAACGTGAAGTTGGCCATGTCTGCCTCTCAATCCGCCGTCACCTTGCCGGGCCGGGCGCCGATCTCCAACGGATCGATCCGCCCCTGGCACCGGACGCGGCCGCGCGGCAGGCGCGGCCGTCCTTGTCCTAGAACCGGAACCCCCATTCGGGGTTCCCGGATCGATCAGGCCGCCTCGGCGGCCATCTTCTTGCCCTTCTCGATGGCTTCCTCGATGGAACCCACCATGTAGAAGGCCTGCTCGGGCAGGTGGTCGTACTTGCCTTCCACCAGGCCCTTGAAGCCCTTGATGGTGTCGGCGAGGTCGACGAGCTTGCCGGGCGAGCCGGTGAAGACTTCCGCCACGTGGAAGGGCTGGCTCAGGAAGCGCTCGATCTTGCGGGCGCGGGCCACCACCAGCTTGTCCTCTTCGGACAGCTCGTCCATGCCCAGGATCGCGATGATGTCCTGGAGCGCCTTGTAGCGCTGCAGGGTCTGCTGAACCTGACGGGCCACATTGTAGTGCTCCTCGCCCAGGATCATGGGCGAGAGGATGCGCGAGGTGCTGTCGAGCGGATCCACCGCCGGATAGATGCCCTTCTCGGCGATGGAGCGCGAGAGCACGGTGGTGGCGTCCAGATGGGCGAACGAGGCGGCCGGCGCCGGGTCGGTCAGGTCGTCCGCCGGCACGTAGATGGCCTGCACCGAGGTGATGGAGCCCTTGGTGGTGGTGGTGATGCGCTCCTGCAGGGCGCCCATGTCGGTGGCCAGCGTCGGCTGATAGCCCACCGCGGAGGGGATGCGGCCCAGCAGAGCGGACACTTCCGAGCCGGCCTGGGTGAAGCGGAAGATGTTGTCCACGAAGAACAGCACGTCCTGGCCCTGGTCGCGGAAGTGCTCGGCGACGGTCAGGCCGGTGAGCGCCACGCGGGCACGGGCGCCCGGAGGCTCGTTCATCTGGCCATAGACCAGGGCGCACTTGGAGCCGGCGGACGAGCCATTGTGCTCGTGCGGGTCCACGTTCACCTTGGACTCGATCATCTCGTGATAGAGGTCGTTGCCCTCACGGGTGCGCTCACCCACGCCGGCGAACACGGAATAGCCGCCGTGCGCCTTCGCGATGTTGTTGATGAGCTCCATGATGAGCACGGTCTTGCCCACGCCCGCGCCGCCGAACAGGCCGATCTTGCCGCCCTTGGAATAGGGGGCCAGCAGGTCCACCACCTTGATGCCGGTGACCAGGATCTCGGCCTCGGTGGACTGCTCGGCATAGGAAGGCGCCGGCTGGTGGATGGCGCGCTTGGTCTCGCCGACCACCGGGCCGAGCTCGTCCACGGCCTCGCCGATGACGTTCATGATGCGGCCGAGGGTGGCATCACCCACCGGAACCATGATGGGGCCGCCGGTGTCGGTCACCGCCTGGCCGCGCACCAGACCCTCGGAGGAGTCCATGGCGATGGTGCGGACCGTGTTCTCGCCCAGATGCTGGGCAACCTCGAGCACCAGGCGATTGCCCTGGTTGGTGGTCTCGAGCGCGTTGAGGATTTCCGGCAGGTGGCCGTCGAACTGCACGTCGACGACGGCGCCGATGACCTGGGTGATGCGTCCGGTGGGGTTCGCCATTTTCGTCGTCCTTTATCCGTCCCGCTGCCGTCAGAGCGCTTCGGCGCCGGAGATGATTTCGATGAGTTCCTTCGTGATCATGGCCTGACGGGTCCGGTTGTAGACCAGCGTCTGCTTCTTGATCATGTCGCCCGCATTGCGGGTCGCATTGTCCATGGCGCTCATCTGGGCGCCGTAGAAGGAGGCCTGATTCTCGAGCAGGGCGCGGAAGATCTGCACCGCGATGTTGCGAGGCAGGAGGTCCGCCAGGATCTCGCTTTCCTCGGGCTCATAATCATAGACCACCGCCTCGCCGGCCTTCGCCTCGAAGGTGGCGGGAATGATCTGCTGGGCCGTGGGGACCTGCGCGATCACCGTCTTGAAGTGGGAATAGAACAGGGTGCAGACATCGAAGCTGCCCTGATCGAACAGGGAAATCACCTTGTGGGCGATGTCCTGGGCATTGGTGAAGCTGAGCGTGCGCACGGACCGCAGGTCCACCAGTTCCACGATCTGAGTCGGGAACTGCCGGCGGATCTGGTCATAGCCCTTGCGGCCGACGCAAAAGAACTTCACGTCCTTGCCCTGGGCCATCAGCGCCTGGGCCCGCTCGCGCGCCAGGCGCACGATCGAGGTGTTGAAGGCGCCGCACAGGCCGCGCTCACCGGTGCAGACCAGCAGCAGGTGCCGCTGGTCGGAGCCGGTGCCCGCGAGGAGGAGCGGGGTGTCCGCACTGGTGGTCATGCCGCCGGCCAGATTGCCGAGCACGGTATCCATGCGCTCCGCAAACGGACGGGCGGCTTCCGCTGCCATCTGAGCACGACGCAGCTTCGCCGCGGCGACCATCTGCATCGCCTTGGTGATCTTCTGCGTCGCCTTCACCGAGGCGATGCGGTTTCTTAGGTCTTTCAGGCTCGCCATCGCACCCGTCCCTTTGCGTCACTTTCCATCGGAAGCCGAAGAGCGTCCGTCAGGGCTCAGGCGAAGCTCTTGGCGAAGGCGTCGAGGGCCTTCACCAGCTTCTCCTGGGTGTCCTTGGAGAGCTCCTTGGAGGTGCGGATGGTGTCGAGGATTTCGGGGTGCTGGGAGCGCAGGGCCAGCAGGAGACCCTGCTCGAACTCGCGCACCTTGCTGACCGGCAGGGCGTCCAGATAGCCGTTGGTGCCGGCGAAGATCACCACCACCTGCTCCTCGACCTTCAGCGGGGAGAACTGACCCTGCTTGAGGAGCTCGGTGAGGCGGGCGCCGCGGTTCAGCAGCTTCTGGGTGGCGGCGTCGAGGTCCGAGCCGAACTGGGCGAAGGCCGCCAGCTCGCGATACTGGGCCAGCTCGCCCTTGATCTTGCCCGCCACCTGCTTCATCGCCTTGATCTGGGCCGAGGAGCCCACGCGCGACACGGACAGGCCGACGTTCACCGCCGGGCGGATGCCCTGGTAGAACAGGTCCGACTCCAGGAAGATCTGGCCGTCGGTGATGGAGATGACGTTGGTCGGGATATAGGCCGACACGTCGTTGGCCTGGGTCTCGATGACCGGCAGGGCGGTCAGGGAGCCGGCGCCGTTCTCGTCATTGAGCTTGGCGGCGCGCTCGAGCAGGCGGGAGTGGAGGTAGAACACGTCGCCGGGATAGGCTTCGCGGCCCGGAGGACGACGCAGCAGCAGCGACATCTGACGATAGGCGACCGCCTGCTTGGACAGGTCGTCATGGATGATGAGCGCGTGCATGCCGTTGTCGCGGAAGAACTCGCCCATGGCGGTGCCGGCGAACGGCGCCAGGAACTGCATGGGGGCCGCGTCGGAGGCGGTGGCTGCAACCACGATGGAATATTCCAGCGCGCCCTGCTCTTCCAGCACCTTCACGAACTGGGCGACGGTGGAGCGCTTCTGGCCCACCGCGACGTACACGCAATACAGCTTGGCCTTCTCGTCCGTGCCCTGGTTGATGGGCTTCTGGTTGAGAATGCTGTCGAGCGCCACGGCGGTCTTGCCGGTCTGGCGGTCGCCGATGATGAGCTCGCGCTGGCCGCGGCCGATCGGGATCAGGGCGTCGATCGCCTTGAGGCCGGTCTGCATGGGCTCGTGCACGGACTTGCGCGGGATGATGCCCGGCGCCTTCACGTCCACGCGGCGACGCTCGGTGAACTGGATCGGGCCCTTGCCGTCGATGGGATTGCCGAGCGCGTCGACGACGCGGCCGAGCAGGCCCTTGCCCACCGGCACGTCCACGATGGCGCCGGTGCGCTTGACGGTCTGGCCTTCCTTGATCTCACGGTCGGAGCCGAAGATCACGATACCGACATTGTCGATTTCGAGGTTCAGCGCCATGCCGCGCGTGCCGTTCTCGAATTCGACCATCTCGCCGGCCTGGACATTGTCGAGGCCATAGACGCGAGCGATGCCGTCGCCGACGGACAGAACCTGGCCGACCTCCGAGACTTCCGCCTCCTGGCCGAAATTCTGGATCTGCTCTTTCAGGATGGCAGAAATTTCAGCGGCTCGAATGTCCATCAGCGGACCTCTTTCATCGCATGCCGGATAGAATTGAGTTTGGTCTTGAGCGAAGCATCGACCATGCGCGAGCCGAGCTTCACGATCAGACCACCGAGGATGGACGGATCGACGGTCACGTCGAGGCTCACGTCCTTGCCGGTCTTTTCAGCCAGCGCTTCCTTCAGCGCGGCAATATGGGTGTCGCTCAGGGGCTCGGCGGCGGTGACCTGCGCGGTCACTTCGCCCCGGCGGGCGGCGACCAGCGCGCCATAGGCCGAGACCATGGCGGGAAGCGCGAACAGGCGACGATTCTGCGCCGCGAGCTTCACGAAATTTCCGGCGAGACCGCCGATGCCCAGCTTGTCCAGCACCGCGACCACAGCCTTGAGCTGCTCGTCAGCCGTGAACACCGGACTGCGAACCAGACGCGCGAAATCGGGGCTCTCCTGGATCAGCAACCCCAGGGTGTCGAGATCCGCCTTCACGGCATCGATGGATCCGGCCTCATCAGCCAGCTCGAACAGTGCGGTCGCATAGCGCCCCGCCATGCCTGACACGATCGTCTCCGCCACCCGCGCCTCTCTCGGATCTTGTGACCTGACGGCGCCCAGCACGCCCTCCAAGGCCCAAACCCTTGATCTGTTGGGAATATCGATGTGCGCCCCCGGAAACACGGCAGAGCCGGTTCCCGATTTGCGGGGGTTGCCTAACACAGGCTTTGCGACGCGGCAACATGACCGATCCCCCGCATTCGTGCCGCATTGCCGCACCGGAGGCCGCAAAGGCACATTTTTCGCTGACGCAAGGGCATAATTCCGCCGTCCGTGACGCCCGGACGGCCGCGTTCAAGGCGCAGATTTCCCTGTGTGCGCGCCATTTTAGGCGGCCCGAGGGCGCGTGCGCCGCCGCCGGCGCGAAAAAGAGCGATTCGCCCTTGATGGCGCCTCCTGTGCATTGATCTGAATCGAAAGGCGCAGGACAGCCAAAAAAGAAAATGCCCGCCGGGTTTCCCCGGCGGGCCTCCAAACCTGCAAGCCGTCGATCAGTTGGCGACGGAGCTCTTGGTGGGATTGGGCGGGAAGGCCGCGTTCTTGGTGGTGCCTTCCAGCAACTCCACGGCCATCTTGAGCTGGGTGTCGTCCTTGGGGTCCGGCGGCACGTAGGAGGGCGAGCCCGCCTGCTCGTCGTCGCCATTCTTCAGGTGGCCCTTGAGCGAGGCCTCGCCGCGGGTGGTGTCGCCACCGGCCGCCGCGATCTTGGCCTTCTGCTCGTCGGGCAGGTCCTGGATGAGGACGATGTCCGGCTCGATGCCCTTGGCCTGGATGGAGCGGCCCGAGGGGGTGTAGTAACGCGCGGTGGTCAGGCGCAGGGCGCCGTTGCCGCCGAGCGGAATGATGGTCTGCACCGAGCCCTTGCCGAAGGTGCGCGAGCCCAGGATGGTGGCGCGCTTATGGTCCTGCAGGGCGCCGGCGACGATCTCCGAGGCCGAGGCGGAGCCGCCATTGGTCAGCACGATGATCGGCTTGCCCTTGGTCAGGTCGCCATTGCGGGCATTGAAGCGCTGGGTCTCTTCCGCATTGCGGCCGCGGGTGGAGACGATCTCGCCGCGATCCAGGAAGGCGTCGGACACCGCGATCGCCTGGTCGAGCAGGCCGCCGGGATTGTTGCGCAGGTCGAGGATATAGCCCTTGATCTTATCGGGCCCGATCTGGGCGGTCAGGTCTTCCACCGCCTTCTTGAGATTCTCGTAGGTCTGCTCGTTGAACGAGGTCACCCGCAGATAGGCGATGTCGCCATTCTCGATGCGCGAGCGCACCGACTTGATGCGGATGGTGTCGCGGACCACCTTGATCTCGATGGGCTTGTCCTGCCCCTTGCGCACCACGGTGAGGATGATGGGCGTGTTGACCGCGCCGCGCATCTTCTCGACCGCCTGGTTCAGGGTCATGCCCTGCACCTGCTCGCCGTCGAGCTTGGTGATGATGTCGCCGGCCTGCACGCCCGCCTTGGACGCCGGGGTGTCGTCGATGGGCGAGATGACCTTCACAAGGCCATCCTCCATGGTGACCTCGATGCCGAGGCCGCCGAACTCGCCGCGGGTCTGCACCTGCATGTCGCGGAAGCTCTTCGCGTCCATGTAGGAGGAATGCGGATCGAGGCCGGCGAGCATGCCGTTGATGGCCGCTTCCACCAGCTTGGCGTCGTCGGGCTTCTCCACGTAGTCGGAGCGCACCTTCTCGAACACGTCACCAAAAAGGTTCAACTGGCGGTAGGTGTCGGACGATGCCGCCTGCGCCGCCATGCTGGACAGCATGCCCGGCTGGGTGGCGAGAACCGCCCCCAAGGCGCCGGCCGCGACGCCGACAACAAAGAAAGACGTACGACGCATCATCCGCGCACCTTCTGACTGTCCGTTGCCGCCCACCATGGGGCGGGATCGATCGAGACTCCGTCTTTTCGGAACTCGACATACAATTGCGGCTGTCCCGAGGCTGAACCGGCAGATCTTGATCCGCCGCCCATCACCGCCACCGGCTCCCCCGTCAGGACGAATTGGCCGAGGTCGACCGAAATTCGTTCCATCCCCGCCATCAAGATATGGTACCCGCCGCCGGCATTGATGATCAAGAGTTGCCCGTAGCTGCGGAACGGTCCTGCATACACCACCCAGCCATCCACGGGCGAGGCCACTTGTGCGCCGGATCGGGTGGCCAGCGTCATGCCCTTCTCGGTGCCACCCACCGGGTCGGGGGCGCCGAATTCACGCACCCGCACCCCGGCAACCGGCAGCGGCAGCAAGCCTTTAGCCTGCGCAAAGGGCATCGCCGGCGACAGGCGCGCGGGGTTGGACAGGGCGGCCAGCTCGGTGCTGACCGGGGGGCCGTCGGGGCGCGCGGGGCCCGCGCCTGCCTTGGCGGCATCGGCGGCACGGCTGGCGGGGGGCACCTCGGTCTCCAGCCTTGTCACGAGATCGTGCACGTCCGGGGTGTTCCGGGCCACCAGTTCCGCCTGGGCGCGGTCGCCGGGCTGGGCGATCTGCGCCTCCGCCTCGCGCTTCTGGCGCTCCTCCACCAGCACGGCGATGCGCACCCGGTCCTCTTCCAGAGATGTGCGCAGGGCCTTCAGGGCGTCCTGGGCGGCGACCATTTCGGTGCGCACCCGGGACAGTTCCGCAAGGTCAGCGGCCAGCGTCTCCGCCTCCACGCGCAATTCCGGCAGGAGCGCACCCAGCAGAATGGCAGAGCGCACCGAATCGAGGGCATCGTCCGGGCGCATGAGGAGGGCTGGCGGCGGGTTGCGTCCCATGCGCACCAGCGCGGCCAGCACCTCCGCCAGGAGGTCCCGACGCTGCATCAGCGACTGGCGCAGATCCGCGGCCGAGCGGTCGAGGGCGGCCAGGCGCGGTTCCAGGTCGAGCAATTGCTGCTCGACCGTGCGGATGCGCGTGGTGGCGTCCACCAGCAGCCGGTTGAGCTTGCCGCGATCATTGCGCGCGGCCTCCAGATCCTGCCGCAGGCCCGCCTGGAACGTGGCATTGCGGGCAATCTCCGCCCGAATGGCCTCGGTGTCGAGATCGGCCGCGCCCAGATTGGCCCTGCCACCTGGACGGGGCTTCGGCAGGGGGGAGGGGGAGGCCGCCGCAGGGGGGCTCCCCGCGGCTGATGGCGCCGGCTTCGGGGTGTTCTGCGCCTCCAGCGCCACCGGCAGCAGCGCCGCGCCCGCGAGGACGAAGCCCCCGAGCATCAGGATGCGGACGTGCCGGCGCGGATGAGCGGTCATGAACGCAGCCTTAACCGGCGCGGGTTTAGGAGACGTAAACCATGACCGGCCAAATGGCGGTCGGGCGCAAGACAGGCCGGTTGCCACGCCGGCCCGGGGGGCGAGATGGACGAGACGGCAATCCTCATTACCGGCGCCTCCAAGGGCATTGGCCTGGCCACCGCGCAGCGGCTCGCCGCCCAGGGCCGGACGGTGGTGGGCCTTGCACGGGGCGTGGACCACGTGGACTTTCCCGGCACGCTCATCTCGTGCGACCTCTCGGACGTCGCCGCCACCGCGGCAGGCCTCAAGGCCGTGGCGGACCGCTTCACGGTGAGCGGCATCGTCAATAATGTGGGCGCTGTCATGCCCCAGCCTTTCGGCGCGGTGGACCTGGCCACGCTCCACGCCGTGCTGGACCTCAACTTGCGGGTCGCCGTGCAGGTGACACAGTTCTTCTTGGAAGGGCTGAAGGCGCGCCGCTATGGCCGCATCGTCAATGTGGTCAGCCGCGCCCTCCATGGCAGCATCGACCGCACCGCCTATTCGGCCGCCAAGGCCGCGCTGCTCGGCTGCACCGGCACCTGGGCCCTGGAGCTGGCGCCCTTCGCCATCACCTGCAATGCGGTGGCGCCCGGCCCCATCGGCACCGAGCTTTTTCGCAAGGCCCGCCCGCCGGGCAGTGAATCGGAAGCCCGCGCGCTGCGGGCGGTGCCCATGGGCCGGGTGGGCGAGCCGGCGGAAGTGGCCGCGGCCATCGCCTTCCTGCTTTCGGAAGACGCGAGCTTCATCACCGGCCAGCTCATCGGCGTGGATGGCGGCGCCAGCCTGCCGGGACGGTGAGCGGCGCGCTCAGGCCCGATGATAGGGATGGCCGGACAGGATGGTGGTGGCCCGATAGAGCTGTTCGGCCAGCATGACGCGCACCAGCTGATGGGGAAAGGTGGCGGCGCCGAAGGCGAGCAGAAGGTCGGCCTTGTCGCGCACGGCGGGGCTCAGGCCGTCCGCGCCGCCGATGACGAAGGCCATGGCCGGCGCGCCGGCATCGCGCACGGTCGCGACACGGGTGGAAAAATCTTCGCTGCTCAAAGGCTTGCCGCGCGGGTCCAACGCCACGATGCGGGCGCCGGGGGCCAGCGCAGTCAAGATCGCCCCGCCTTCCTCGGCCATGCGGTCTTCCGCGCGGCGGGCGGCGGATTCGGAGAGTTCGGCCACGTCGAAACCGGCGAGCCCCAGCGCACGTCCGGTGGCTTTCGCCCGGTCCAGGTAGCGGCCGACCAGTTCCCGCTCGGCGCCTGCTTTCAGGCGGCCGACACACACAAGTTGCAGGCGCACCGCACCTCCTCCGCGCGGCGCGGCCGTCAGACGCTCAGGCGCGCGCGGTGCCGGACCACATCTTCTCGATATTGTAGAAGCTGCGGACCTCCGGCTGGAAGACGTGGATAATCACGTCGCCCGCGTCGATGAGCACCCAGTCGCAGGCCGGCTGGCCTTCGACGCGCACATTGCGCACGCCCTTGGCCTTCAGCCCCTCGATCAGGTGGTCGGCAACAGCGCCCACATGCCGCTGCGAGCGGCCGGACGCGATCACCATGTAATCGGCGATGGATGTCTTGCCCCGCAGGTCGATGGAGACGATGTCTTCCGACTTGTCGTCATCGAGGCTGGCAGTGACGAAGGCGAGAATCTCCTCCGCATCAAGCTGCGCTTCGGAGACTGAAGCGGGCGCCGGGGTGGGGGCGGCCGCCAGAAGAGCCGTCGTTGACAGGGGTCCAGATCCTCTCGATCAAATCAACGGCCCCCTGGGAACCGACGAAGCCGATCCCTGAAGCCGCATCGCTAACAATGCCTTAAAATCCAGCAAACATCAAGGGTTCCGCATCCCCTCCCCCGCCGCGCTCCCCTGCCCCGCTTCTTGTGCAGCGCGAATGCGCGTGGAGGAGACGGGGGATTTCATGCCGTGCAGGAACACCCAGGCCGGCGCGGAGAGGGTCGGCAGGATGGCCGCGTCGCTTTCATCAATGCGATATTTGGCCAGCGCCCGGCCGGCGATGGAGGCGGTGGCGGCCAGCGAGGAACCCATGCGGTCCACCACCGCCAAGGGCACGAGATCGGCCAGTTCCCGCCAGCTCTGCCATTTGTGGAAGGAGGCCAGATTGTCCGCCCCCATGATCCACACGAAGCGCAGGCGGGGCATGCGCCGCTTCAGCCGCTCCACCGTCTCGCAGCTGTAGCGGGTGCCCAGCATGGCCTCGCCGCCAGTCACATCGATGAGCGGATGGCGCGCCACCCTGCGCGCGGCCGCCACGCGATGGGCCAGCGAAGGCAAGCGATGATTGTCCTTCAGGGGATTGCCGGGCGTGACCAGCCACCACACCCGGTCGAGACCCAGCCGCCGCAAGGCCAGAAGGCTCGCCGCCCGGTGCGCCTCATGGGCAGGATTGAAGGTGCCGCCGAACAGCCCCACCCGAAGGCCGGGCACGGCCATGGGCAGGCGCTCGGCCTCGGCCTGCGTCACCCGCACGGGCCGATTCCCCGGCATCACGGACGGATCTGGCCGGCGCCGTGCACGCGATATTTGAAGGTGGTGAGCTGCTCGGCACCCACCGGGCCACGCGCATGCATGCGGCCGGTGGCAATGCCGATCTCGGCCCCGAACCCGAACTCGCCGCCATCGGCGAACTGGGTGGAGGCATTGTGCACCACGATGGCCGAATCCACCTCGGAGAGAAACTTGGCGGCCGCCGCCGCGTCCGCCGTGATGATGGAATCGGTGTGGTGGGAGCCGTGCCCTTCGATATGGGCGATGGCCGCGTCGATGCCCTCAATCACCTTGGCGGAGATGATGGCATCCTCATATTCGGTGTCCCAGTCCGCCTCCACCGCCGGCTTCACCCGGGGATCGACCGCCTGGGCCGCCGCATCGCCGCGCACCTCGCAGCCGGCATCCAGAAGCATGGTCACCAGCGGCGCCAGATGGGTGGAGGCACAGGCCGCGTCCACCAGCAGCGTTTCCGCCGCGCCGCAAATGCCGGTCCGCCGCATCTTGGCGTTGAGAAGCACGGTCTTGGCCATGTCGAGATCGGCGGCCGCATGCACATAGACATGCACGATGCCGTCCAGGTGCGCGAAGACCGGCACGCGGGCCTCGGTCTGCACGCGGCCCACCAAGCCCTTGCCGCCGCGCGGCACGATCACGTCCAGATTGCCGCCAAGCCCGGCCAGCATGGCGCCTACGGCCGCGCGGTCCGCGAAGGGCACGAACTGCACGGCATCCTCGGGCAGCCCCGCCTGCCGCAGGCCCTGGACGAATGCGGCATGAATGGCGCCGGAGGAATTCAGGCTGTCGGAACCGCCGCGCAGGATCACCGCATTGCCGGCGCGCAGGCACAGGGCCGCCGCGTCCGCCGTCACATTGGGCCGGCTCTCATAGATGACGCCGATGACGCCGAGCGGCGTGCGCACCCGCTCAATCTTCAGGCCATTGGGCCGCGTCCAGCTCTCGGTGACGGCACCAACGGGATCGGGCAGCGCCGCGACCATGTCCACGCCGGCGGCGATGGCCTCCACCCGCGCGGGAGTCAGGGCCAGGCGATCCTGGAATGCGGCGCTCATGCCGTCCGCCCTGGCGCGCTCCAGGTCCCGGGCATTGGCCTCCAGGATGGCGGGCGCGGCGGCGCGGATGGCGGCGGCGGCGGCTTTCAGGGCCGCGGTCTTCTGGCCTGCATCGGCCACGGAGAGGGTGCGTCCGGCAGCCCGCGCCTTGCGCCCGAGGTCGAGCATATAAGCGTTCACATCCGCCGGCGGCTTGGCGGAACCCTCAAGGGAGGGGACCATCGCACGGGCAGCGGACGAGACGGACATGGCTTTGCTCACGGCTGATTTCTGGCCCGCCTGACGCGGCGGGGCGCCATACATAGCATCGGGTTACCCGGCGTGACAGGGGCGCAGGCGGAACCCTCGGGCACGGCCATGCATGGATTGCAACCCAGCGCGGTGCCCCGCACCCACATCTGAGCTCCCGAGAGCGGCAAAAAAGTTCGTAAGCCGGCTACTTTCCGCCGACAACCATATCGTCACGGTGGATCATCTCGGCCCGGCCGACAATGCCGAGGAGCGCCTCGATCTCGTCCGTGCCACGCCCCATGATGCGGTCCGCGTGGTCGCTGTCATAGGCCACCAGACCGCGCCCGATCTCCGCCCCGTCGGGGCCCCGCAGCAGCACGGCGTCGCCGCGCTCGAAGGTGCCCTCGATGCGCTTGACGCCCGCCGGCAGAAGGCTCGCCCCCCGCCGCAGCGCGGCCACGGCGCCCTCGTCCAGATGCAGCACCCCGCGGGGCTCCAGCGCCCCGGCGATCCAGGCCTTGCGGGCGCGGGCGGGGGTGGCGCCGGTGAGGAACCAAGTGCAGCGGGCGCCCTCGGAGATGGCGCGCAGCGGGTTTTTCCGGTGGCCGGAGGCGATCACCATATGGGTGCCGGCGGAGGTGGCGATCTTGCCCGCCTCGATCTTGGTGCGCATGCCGCCGCGCGACAGCTCGGAGCCCGCCGCCCCCGCCATGGCCTCGATCTCGGCGGTGATGCGGGGCACCACGGGCAGGAATTCGGCATCGGGATTGTGGGCCGGCGGGGCCGTATAGAGGCCATCGATGTCGGAGAGCAGCACCAGGAGATCGGCGCTCGCCATGGTGGCGACGCGGGCCGCGAGGCGATCATTGTCGCCATAGCGGATCTCGGAGGTGGCCACCGTATCGTTCTCGTTGATGACCGGCACCGCCCGGTGCTCCATCAGCCGCGCCAGGGTGGAGCGGGCGTTCAGGTAGCGGCGGCGCTCCTCGGTGTCGCCCAGCGTCAAGAGGATCTGACCGGCGGTGATGTCCTCATGAGCCAGCGCCTCCGCCCAGGTGCGGGCGAGCGCAATCTGCCCGACGGCGGCGGCGGCCTGGCTGTCCTCCAGCTTCAGGATGCCGCGCGGCAGGCCAAGCACCGTGCGCCCCAGCGCGATGGCGCCGGAGGAGACCACCATCACCTCCTTGCCCTTGGCATGGAGGGCGCTGATGTCCTCCACCAGCGAGGACAGCCAGGCCAGGCGCACCTTGCCACGGGTGGAATCCACCAGGAGGGCCGACCCCACCTTGATGACGATGCGGCGGAAATCGGTGAGGGCGGGCGTCTTGACGGTCACGGTGGGAGCTTCACGGCAGGAACAGGGGCCGTCTCGATACTCCAAGCCGGGCGTCAGGAACAGGGGAGGATGCGCAGGCCATAGGCGGGGGCGCGGGTGTCCGCGGTGACAAAGGCCAGGTCCTCCTCCAGCGCCTGGGCAACCAGGAGATGGTCGAAGGGGTCGCGATGGTGCACAGGCAGGCCCGCCAGCCGCCGCAGGTGCCTCTGCTCCACACCGAGCCAGTCAAAGGCTTCGAGCTCGAGAAGGAAGCGATCAAAGTCCAGCTCAAGCTTGCCGATGCGCAGCTTGACCGCCACTTCCCAGGCCGAGACCGCGCTGACGAAAACCTCATTCTGCGGATCGGCGATCACGTGCTGGACTGAGGCGGACAAGCGGGGATCCCCCGCCAGGAACCACAGCACCGCATGGGTGTCGAGCAGCACCCTCACAGGCCGCGCTCCATCTCGTCCAGCAGATCATCGGGCAGACGGTCGAAATCCTCGGCCATGCGGATGACACCGGCCATGGTGCCGGCGCGACGTTCCGCTGGTGCCACCGCGGGCTCGATCCGCGCCACATCCCGCCCGCGAGAGACCAGGATAAGGGACGCCCCCTGCTCCACATCCCGCAAATAGGCGGCAAGGTTGGCGCGAAAGGCCTTCACGCCCACCCGCACGGCGCTGCGCTCCGGCATGGCAAGGCTCCTTATGTACCCCTAAAGGGTACACCCTGGGCCCCGCGCCATCAAGAATGGGCACACTGAAGCCGCCCCGTCAAAGAGGCAGTCCATCCGCGTCGTACATGTCGCGGTGGTCGGACGTGGCGGCCGGACGCGCTTGGCGCGCGGCGTCATCCGACATGCGCAAGAGCGCGTCGAACCGCGCCGTCTGCTCGGGCGTCATGGGCTCGGACGCGGGTTCAGCTTGTTGCAAGGTCTCGCGGTCGGAAGGCTGCTCCGGCCTCACGGCCGCCATTCCGCCTTCGGTCGGGCGGCGGCCTCTTCCTCGGCGCGGGCGGTCTCCACCGTGGAGAGAAGGGCGCGCAGGGCCGCCTCCACGCCGGCGCCGGACTGGGCGGAGAGCAAAAGCGGCTTCTTCTTCGCCGCGCGCTGCAGGCGTTCCTTCTGCTGCTTCAGCAGCTCGGGCGAGAGCGCGTCGATCTTGGACAGGGCCACGATCTCCGGCTTGTCCTCCAGCCCCGCCCCATAGGCGAGAAGCTCGGCGCGCACGGTCTTGTAGGCCTTGCCCGCATGCTCGCTGGTGCCATCCACCAGATGGAGCAGCGCCCGGCAGCGCTCGATATGGGCCAGGAACCGGTCGCCAATGCCGACCCCTTCGTGGGCGCCCTCGATGAGGCCGGGAATGTCGGCCAGCACGAATTCGCGCCCGTCCACCCGCACTACGCCGAGGCCGGGATGCAAGGTGGTGAAGGGATAGTCGGCGATCTTGGGCTTGGCTGCCGTGGTGGCGGCCAAGAACGTGCTCTTGCCGGCATTGGGCAGGCCGACGAGGCCAGCATCGGCGATCAGCTTCAGGCGAAGCCAGATCCAGCGCTCCTGGCCTTCCAGGCCCGGATTGGCCCGGCGGGGCGCCTGGTTGGTGGAGGTCTTGAAATAGGCATTGCCGAAGCCGCCATTGCCGCCTTCCAGCAGCTTGATCCTCTGGCCGACCTCGGTGAGGTCGGCGAGCACCGTCTCCTCGTCCTCGTCCAGGATCTGGGTGCCGGCGGGCACTTTCAGCACCACATCGGCGCCCTTGGCGCCGGTGCGGTTGGCGCCCATGCCGTGCTCGCCCTTCTTGGCCTTGAAGTGCTGCTGGTAGCGGTAGTCGATGAGCGTGTTGAGCCCGTCGACGCATTCGATCCATACGTCGCCGCCGCGTCCGCCGTCCCCGCCATTGGGGCCGCCGAACTCGATGAACTTTTCGCGCCGGAACGAGACGCACCCTGCGCCCCCGTCTCCGGACCGGACATAGACCTTGGCTTGATCGAGGAATTTCATGGCCTGGAGGTAGACGCGCGCGGCCCGCGACGCAAGGGTGTCCTGCGCATGGCCGCCCTTCCGCTTGGTGCGGGAGCCGAGGCGGCACGCCCTCTTGCAGCGGTGGACGAGGCAGCCGGCGCCTTTGACCTTTTCGCGTCGCCGGATCAAAAGAGGAACATGAGCGCCCGCACCGTCGATGTCCTGCTCCCGCTGGGCCTCGATACCCCCTATTCCTATGCCGTCCCCGACGGGCTGGACCTTGCGCCCGGCGATCTCGTCCATGTGCCGCTGGGATCACGCGGCATGATCGGCTGCGTCTGGCCGCGCGCGGGCGGAAGCCAAGTGGTGCCCTCGGCCAAGCTGAAGGCGGTGAAGGCCAAGCTCGCCTATGAGCCGTTGCCCCCCGACCTTCTGCGCCTCATCGACTGGATGGCGGACTATACCCTGGCCCCCCGCGGCATGGTGCTGCGCATGGCGCTGCGCCATGGGGAAAGCCCCGGCGAGGCGCGCGAGCGGGTGGGCGTACGGCCCACCGGCAAGGACCCGGTCCGCCGCTCGGCGGCGCGGGAGAAGCTGCTGGCTCTGCTCGCCGACGGCTTCGTGCGCGGCAAAAGCGAGGCGGCGCGGGAAGCGGGGGTCTCGCCCTCCGTGGTGGACGGGCTGGTGGATGAAGGGGTGCTGGAATCCCTGGTCCTGCCCCCCGAGCCTGCCGCCTATCCTCCCGATCCCGACCATGCCGCCCCCACCCTCTCGCCCGAGCAGGCGGGCGTGGCGCAGATCCTGAAAGAAGCGGTGGAGGCCCGCGCCTTCGCGCCGCACCTGCTGGACGGCGTCACCGGCTCCGGCAAGACAGAGGTCTATTTCGAGGCGGTGGCGGAAGCGGTGCGGCAAGGGCGGCAATGCCTCATCCTGCTGCCGGAAATCGCCCTCACCCAGGCCTTCCTCGACCGCTTCACCCGCCGCTTCGGGGTGAAGCCGGCGGAATGGCATTCGGGCGTCTCCACCCGCCGCCGCGCGCGTCTGCTCTCGGCGGTGGCGCGGGGCGAGGCGCAGGTGGTGGCGGGCGCGCGCTCGGCTTTGTTCCTGCCCTTCAAGGACCTCGCCCTCATCATCGTCGATGAGGAGCACGATCCCGCCTACAAGCAGGATGATGGCGTCGCCTATCATGCCCGCGACATGGCAGTGGTGCGGGCGCGCCTAGCCGGGGCGCCCATCGTGCTCACTTCCGCGACCCCCTCTATCGAGACCGAGGTGAATGCAAGGCGCGGGCGCTATCGCCGGCTGCCTTTGCCGGAGCGGTTCGGCGGCGCCAAGGTGCCGGGCCTTGCGCCCATTGATCTCAGGCGCGAAGGCCCGCCGCGCGGCCGCTGGATCGCCCCGCGCCTGGAAAGCGAGATCAACCAGACCCTGGAGGATGGCGGGCAGGCACTTCTGTTCCTCAACCGGCGCGGCTATGCTCCGCTCACCTTGTGCCGCAGCTGCGGGCATCGCATGCGCTGCCCCTCCTGCTCGGCCTGGCTGGTGGAGCACCGCTTCCGCCGCCGTCTGACCTGCCACCATTGCGGCTACCAGGCCCCGGTGCCGGACACCTGCCCAAGCTGCCAGGCCAAGGACAGCCTCATTCCCTGCGGCCCTGGGGTGGAGCGCCTCCAGGAGGAGGTGGCGGCACTGTTCCCGGACGCGCGCTCTCTGGTGCTCTCCTCCGACCTCACCGGCGGCATCGAGCGCATGCGGGCGGAGCTGGATGCGGTGGCGAACGGCGAAGTCGATGTGATCGTCGGCACCCAATTGGTGGCAAAGGGGCACAATTTCCCCGGCCTTGCCCTGGTGGGGGTGGTGGATGCGGATGTGGGCCTCGGCCATGGCGACCCCCGCGCGGCCGAGCGCACCTTCCAACTGGTGCATCAGGTGGCGGGGCGGGCGGGGCGCGGCGCGGCGGAGGGACGCGGCTTCATCCAGACCCATATGCCCGAGCATCCGGTGATGCAGGCGCTGGTGAAGGGCGACCGGGCCGCCTTCTACGAAAACGAGATCGCGGCGCGGGAAGAGGCCCAGCTGCCCCCCTTCGGACGGCTCGCCAGCCTCATCGTCTCGGCGAGCGAGGCCCAGGCGGCGGAAGCCCATGCCCGGGCGCTGCTGGCCAGCGCCCCGCGCGACCGGGACGTGCGTGTGCTGGGCCCGGCGGAAGCGCCCTTGGCGATCCTGCGCGGGCGCCACCGCTGGCGGCTTCTCGCCCGCTCGCCGCGCGGCTACGACCTCTCGGCCTATCTGCGCGCCTGGCGGGCGGTGGCGCCCAAGCCCACCGGCAATGTGAAGGTGGCCATCGACGTGGACCCGATGACCTTCTTGTAGGGGGCGCCTCTCAGCTCTCCTACCTTCAACTCTCTTGCCCCCAGCGCCGCACGGTGAGGCGGGCCAGGGTGGCGAAGATGACGGTTTCCACCACGAGGCCGATCAGGATCACCGCCAGCAGGCCGGCAAAGACATTGGCCGTGTCGAGCTGCGCCCGGTTGGTGAATATGAACCAGCCGAGCCCACCCGAGCGCGCGCTGGCGCCGAACACCATCTCGGCCGCGATCAGGGTGCGCCAGGCAAACGCCCAGCCGAGCCGCAGGCCGGACAGGATGGAGGGCAGCGCCGCCGGCACCAGCAAGGTGAAGACATAAGACGGTCCGGCGAGGCCCAGGTTTCGCCCGGCCATGCGCAAGGTCTGCGGCACCGCCCGGAAGCCGGCATGGCAGGACAGGGCCAGCGGCCAGAGCACCGCATGGACGGTCACGAAGATGAGGCTGGACGAGCCGACGCCGAACCACAGCAAGGCGATGGGCAGCAAGGCGATGGCCGGCAGCGGATTGAACATGGAGGTGAGGAGGCTCAGAAGGCTCTCCCCCCATTTGCTCAAGGCCGCGAGCCCGGTGATGACGGCCGCCAGCACGATGCCGATACCATAGCCCGACAAGAGCACCGACAGGGACGCCACGGTCCGCCCGGGCAGTTCGCCGTTCAGCGTCGCCGTCACCAGGGCCTGGAGGGTCTCGGTGAAGCTGGGCAGCAGCAGGGAATTGTTGAGATAGCGGGCATAGGCCTCCCAGATGGCGGCCAGCACCACCAGGAGAATGGCCTGCCGCGCGCCCGGGCCGAGGGCCAGGGGCGCCCGCCCGGCGGGGGCGGCGGCTTCAAGCGTGCGCGAGGACATGGTCGGCCTTCCCTTCGCGCGGGACATTGCCGGCGAAGATGCGAGACTGGATTTCCGCTTCGAGGGCAGCGAACTGGGCCGTGCCGCGACGCCCCGCCTCCCCCGCCACATCATATTCGGCGGCGATGCGGCCGGGATGGGGGGAGAGCACCAGGATGCGCGTGCCCACATGCACGGCTTCCTCGATGGCGTGGGTGACGAACAGGGTGGTCGCGCCCGTCTCCTCGCACAGCGCCAGCAATTCATCCTGCATGCGCCGGCGGGAGAGGGCGTCGAGGGCGGCAAACGGCTCGTCCATGAGCAGGATGGCCGGCTGCACGGCGAAGGCGCGGGCGATGGCCACCCGCTGCTTCATGCCGCCCGACAGAGTATGGGGAAAGGCATGGGCAAACGAGCCGAGCCCGACGCGGCCCACCCACTCCAGGGCCACGCGGCGGGCTTCGTCCTTGCCCATGCGCCGGGCCTTGCGCAAGGCGAACGCCACATTGCCCATCACCGTCAGCCAGGGCATGAGCTGATCGAATTCCTGGAAGACCACCATGCGATCGGGGCCGGGGCCGCGCACCGGTGCGCCATTCAGGCGGATGGTGCCGGCCTCCGGCTTCAGGAAGCCGCCCACCGCCCGCAACAGGCTCGACTTGCCGCAGCCCGAGGGGCCGAGCAGCGCCAGCCGCTCGCCCCGGCCGATGGAGAAGGAGACATCCTCCACCGCCGTGACGAGGCCAGCCTGGGAGCGATAGCGCAAGGTGACGCCGGACACGGCGAGCGGCACCGCGCTGGACGCGCCTTCCCCCAAGGGACTGAGCACGGCCTCAGCTCCCGCTCTTGGCATGGAGGCCGGCCTGGAACAGCTCCTTCCAGGAGGGCTTCTGCTTGATGAGGCCGACCCGATACTCGAAGTCCACGAAGGCTTCGACCCGTTCGGGCGTGGTGGTGAAGTTGATCTGCGGATCGCGGATGATGCTCTCCACGAAGGCCGGGTCCAGCTTGGAATTCTCGGCGGCGATATAGAGCTTGGCGGCCTCGGCCGGGTTGGCCTTGATCCAGGCATTGGCTTCATCGAGCGCCTCCACGAAGGCCTGGATGACCTTGGGATTGTCGGTCACGAACTTCTTGGTGGCATAGACCACGTTGAAGGTGTGTGGCCCGCCCAGCACGTCATAGCTGTTGAGCACCTCGTGCACTTTTCCGCTGGCGAGCTGCTGCTCGTAGAAGGGCGGCGAGGTGAAGTGGGCGCTGATGCCGCCGGTGCCGGACAGAAGCGCCGTGGTGGCGTCGGGATGGGGCAGGCTGACGGTGAGGTCGTCCAGCTTGTCATATTTGCCGAAGGTCTTCTCGACGGCGATCTGCAGCACGATGGGCTGGAAGCCCACCTTCACCGACGGCAGCGCAATCCGGTCAGAGGCGGTGAAGTCCTTGATGGTCTTCACATTGGGATTGTTGGTGGTCAGCACGTTGGGCATGGAGCCGAGGGAGGCCACCAGCGAGATGTCCACCTTCCCGCGCGTCTTGTCCCAGGTGAGGATCGCCGGCGCGATCCCGGCGGTGGCGAAGTCGAGGCCACCGGAAATGAGGGAATCGTTCATGGCCGCCGCCCCCGAGAGGCGCAGCCATTCCACCTTCAGGTTGGGAACCCCGTCCGCCACCGCCCGCGCCTCGATGAGCTTGCGCTCCTTGGCGACGATGAGCGGGAGATAGGCGATGCCGAACTGCTGGGCGATCCGCAGTTGGTCGGTCTCGGCCCGCACCGGGGCGGAAGTACCGAGGGCGAGGGACGGCAGCACAAGGGCCGCGAGGGCAAAAAGCCCGGCTTTGCGCATGGAAGGTCTCCACAGGAACGTTGCGTAAATAATCTCCACATAATCGATAAAGTCAATTTCAATCGTGCTATGATTTATATAACATTAAAATTTTGTATTTTATGTCCGCTGTGGTGATGGTCATAAGCGCCCATTGCCTCTATCCTGGGGGCGCAAATGCGTAAGGGGTCTGCCGGTGCGCAGCTTGGTTCGTATCGCCCTCGTCGTGGCTGTGGGATTCTCCCTGTCCGCCTGTGACAAGTGCGGCAACTGGTTCAAATACACGCCGCCCAAGACCTGCGGCGGCGAGCCGGTGGCGCAGTAAACCCACCCGCCCGGCCACGAGGCCTGCGCGCGCCGCCCTCCCATGCGCGGCGGCCCGTTGCAATTGAAGGGCTGCGCAGCTATAAGCGCGCCTTCGCCGAGGCATGCGCCCCCCTGGAGGCGTGCCGCGAGCGAAAGCCGGACGGCCGCGCGAGCGGCCGTCGGCCGTTAGAGAACCCTTTAACCTAGGACAAGTGCCATGACCGCCATCAAGGAACTGAAGGCTGTGGCGCGCCCGCGGGCCGGCAAGGGGGCCGCCCGTGCCGAGCGCCGCGCTGGACGCGTGCCCGCCGTGATTTACGGCGAGAAGCAGGAACCGATCACCATCTCCCTGGACCACAAGGAGATCACCCGGACGATCTATGCCGGCCACTTTCTGACCACGCTCTTTCTCATCGACGTGGACGGCAAGAAGCTGCGCGTGATCCCCCGGGACTACCAGCTCGACGTGGTCAAGGACCTGCCCCTGCACGTGGACTTCCTGCGGGTTTCCGCTGGCGCTCATGTGACCGTCGAAGTGCCCGTGCACTTCGTCAATCAGGAAGCCTCCCCGGGCCTGAAGGCCGGCGGCGTGCTCAACGTGGTGCACCATGCGGTGACGCTGGATGCCCCCGCCGAAGCCATCCCCGAGGCCATCAATGTGGACGTCACCGGCCTTGAGATCGGCGACAGCATCCACCTGTCCGGCGTGACCCTGCCCGAGGGCGTGGTGTCCGCGCTGCACGGCGACGACACCCTCGCCACCATCGTGGCGCCCGCGGCCCTCGAGGCCGAGGAAGCCGCTGCCGCCGCCGCGACGGCGTGAGCGGAACCGGGCCGGAGTTGACCCATGCTCCTCTTCGTGGGGCTCGGCAATCCCGGCCCGAAATATGCCGGCAACCGGCATAATATCGGCTTCATGGCGGTGGACGCGATTGTCCGCCGCCATCGCTTCTCCCCCTGGCGCCGGCGCTTCCAGGGCGCGGCCTGCGAGGGTGAGCTGGGCGGCGAGAAGGCCATCGCCCTCCTGCCCGAGACCTTCATGAACGAGAGCGGGCGCGCCGTGGCCGAGGCCATGCGCTTCTATAAGATCCCCCTCGACAAGGTCGTCGTCTTCCATGACGAACTGGATCTACCCCCCGCCAAGGTGCGGGTGAAGAAGGGCGGCGGCAATGCCGGCCATAACGGCCTGAAATCCATCACGGCGCTCTGCGGCAACGACTATTGGCGGGTGCGGCTCGGCATCGGCCATCCCGGCGACAAGGCGCTGGTGCATGCCTATGTGCTGAACGATTTCGGCAAGGCGGAACGGGCCTGGGTGGAGGCGGTGTGCACCGCCAGCGCCGATTTTGCCGACCAGTTCGCCGCCGGCAAGCCCGAGGAATTCCAGAACCGCGCCCACCTTTTCCTCGAGGCCCAGGGCTTCGGGGCGCAGAAGGTGCTGGGCGCGAAGGACTGACGGCGGCACCGCGCCCCGCGCGCCCGCATGCTTTTTCCCATCCCCCTGTCCCGTCGCCCGCTGCGATGTGATAGGGAGCCCCCAACCTGCTGCCGCGTCGCTTCCGGTCCCGCGCCGGAGCCGCGCGCCGGCCTCCTGTCCTTGAGAGATTGCAGAGCATGGGCTTCAAATGCGGCATCGTGGGCCTGCCGAACGTCGGCAAGTCGACGCTCTTTAATGCGCTCACCCAGACCGCGGCGGCGCAGGCGGCCAATTATCCCTTCTGCACCATCGAGCCCAATGTGGGCGAAGTGGCCGTGCCCGATCCGCGCCTGGACACGCTGGCGGCCATCGCCGGCTCGGGCCAGATCATCCCCACCCGCCTCACCTTCGTGGACATTGCCGGCCTGGTGCGCGGCGCCTCCAAGGGCGAAGGGCTGGGCAACCAGTTCCTGGCCAATATCCGCGAATGCGACGCCATCGCCCATGTGGTGCGCTGCTTCGAGGACGGCGACGTGACCCATGTGGAGGGCAAGATCTCTCCCGTGGACGACATCGAGACCATCGAGACCGAGCTCATGCTCGCCGACCTGGAGAGCCTGGAAAAGCGCGCCGCGGCCCAGGAGAAGAAGGCCAAGGGCGGCGACAAGGAGGCCAAGGAAAGCCTTGACCTCATGCAGCGCGCCCTTGTGCTGCTGCGCGAGGGCAAGCCAGCCCGCCTCGTGGAGCGCAAGCCCGAGGAAGAGCGCGCCTTCGGCATGCTCGGCCTGATGACCGCCAAGCCCGTCCTCTATGTGTGCAATGTGGAGGAAGCCTCGGCGCATGACGGCAATTCGCTGTCGGCCGCCGTCTTCGCCCGCGCCGCGGCCGAGGGCGCCAAGGCGGTGGTGGTGTCCGCGAAGATCGAGAGCGAGATCGCCGTCCTGCCCCCGGACGACCAGAAGGACTATCTGGACGCCATCGGCCTCGAGGAACCCGGCCTCAACCGCGTGATCCGCGCCGGCTACGACCTCTTGCACCTCGTCACCTATTTCACCGTCGGCCCCAAGGAAGCCCGCGCCTGGACCATCACCCGCGGCACCCGCGCGCCGGCGGCGGCGGGCGTGATCCACTCGGATTTCGAGAAGGGCTTCATCCGCGCCGAGACCATCGCCTTCCAGGATTATGTGACGAATAAGGGCGAGGCCGGCGCCCGCGAGGCGGGCCGGCTGCGCCTGGAAGGCAAGGAGTATGTGGTGCAGGACGGCGACGTGCTGCACTTCCGCTTCGCCAATTGAGGGCTGCGGCGGATCGCGCCCCGGCTGATCGCCGGGCACGGGCCAGCGCACGCATCCGGATGGACAGAAGGCGGTGGACCCTCTGACGCCTTGACCCGCCTCCCGGCTTCCTCCCCTATGACGCAAGGGAGAAACGGGAGGCGGATTTGCCCGATATTTTTTGGGAAGACCTTGTGGAGGGCGACGTGAAAACGTCCGCCCCCTACGTCGTCACCCGGGACGAGATTCTCGATTTTGCGCGGGAATATGACCCGCAGCCCATGCATCTGGACCCCGCCGCCGGGCAGGCCTCCATGCTGGGCGGCCTGGCCGCCTCCGGCTGGCACACCTGCGCCATCATGATGCGCCTCCTGTTCGACAGCTTCCTCAGCCGGGCCGCCGGCCTCGGCTCGCCGGGGATCGAGGAGACGCGCTGGAAGGAGCCGGTGTTCCCGGACGACGAATTGCGGCTGCGTCGCACTGTCATGGAAAGCCGCACCTCCAAGAGCCGGCCCGACATGGGCCTCGTGACGTTCAAGCTGGAACTGGTGAAGGCCAAGGGGGCGGTCGCTTGCGAGCAGACCTGCGTCATCCTGTTCGCCCGCCGCAATCCGGGAGCGCGCCTCGCATGAAATTCCTCGACGAGATCGAAATCGGCGAGCGGCAGGAGCTAGGCTCCTACCGGTTCGAGCAGGACGACATCCTCGCCTTCGCCCGCAAATACGACCCCCAGCCCTTCCATCTGGACCCGGAGGCGGCCAAGCGCACGCACTTCGGCGCCCTGGTGGCCTCCGGCTGGCAGACGGCGGCGGTGTGGATGAAGCTGTTCGTGGCCTTCAACGAGCGCAACGTGGCCGAGCGGCTCGCCCAGGGCCTGCCGGTGCCCGAGCTCGGCCCCTCCCCCGGCTTTCGCAAGATGCGCTGGCTGAAGCCCGTCTATGTGGGCGACACGCTGACCTATGCCACCGAGGCGCGGGAGAAGGCCGTGTCGCGGTCGCGCCCGCAGTTCGGCCTGCTCACCGCCTATAACAGCGCCACCAACCAGGACGGCACGCTGGTCTTTGATTTCGAGAGCATGGTCTTCCTCCAGCGCCAGCCGGGCTGACCGGCGGCGCTGCTTGCCGCGCGGGGTCCTGACTGCTAAGAGCGCCCGTCCGCGCATGGGCGCGGGCATTCCTTGGAATTTACAGACAGGACGGTCATCATGGCGATCGAGCGCACCTTCTCGATCATCAAACCCGACGCGACGCGTCGCAATCTTACCGGCGCGATCAATGCGGTGATCGAAAAGGCCGGCCTTCGGATCGTGGCGCAGAAGCGCGTGCTGATGACGCAGGCCCAGGCCGAGACCTTCTACGGCGTGCACCGCGAGCGTCCCTTCTTCAAGGACCTCGTGTCCTTCATGACCTCCGGCCCCGTGGTGGTGCAGGTCCTGGAAGGCGAGGACGCAGTGGCCAAGTATCGCGAAGTGATGGGCGCCACCAACCCGGCCAATGCGGCCGAGGGCACCATCCGCAAGCTGTTCGCGGAATCCATCGAGGCCAATTCGGCCCACGGCTCCGACAGCGTCGAGAACGCCCAGGTGGAGATCGCCCAGTTCTTCGCCGGCAACGAGATCGTCGGCTGAGCTCCAGCTGAGGGGGCGCCCCGGCCGTCCGTCGGCGGCGCCCGGCATCTCAAAGGTGTTCCCGCCTCGGACGAGCCTCGTCCGGGCGGGAGCGCTTCCCTCCTGCGGCCTGCTGCGGTCACCCCGGCACGCGGTTGGCGCCTGCCGCCAGCGAGACGGATCAAAGGGGCTTTCCCCACCTTGGGGCCGCGATGCCCTTCGGAGCTTCGGCGCCGGCCTTGTCGCCCCATTGGAGGCGCGTGCGCCGCAGCGCAAATGGTGCATTAGATGCACCGCATCATCTTTTACCGTTGCGTCATCACCGGTTTTGGTTGAGACCCCTTCGCACGTCCGTTAGCTTCCCTTCGGGCATGCATAATACGGCGCACCAGACGCATTCACCGCAGAGGGCGGACCGGCCGGATTTATGTGATCCGCTCCCGGCCCCGCACTCGTGTTGACGGACGGGAAAGGCAGTTCGATCAGACCCCGCGCAGGCTGATCGGCGCATGTTCTTGAGCCGGATCGGGTCAGACGACATGGATCTGCCCCGTCACTCCGCCTCGCACATTGGGAAGGGAAGTCTGACGGCTCCGCCTGCGCAGCAGCCGGGGCCGGGCGATCTCGGACACGCGGATCACAGGGATGGGGAAAGATGTCGATTGATTCACCGGCGCTCTGGCTGGCGCTGCTTCAGATCATCTGGATCAACATATTGCTGTCCGGCGACAATGCGGTGGTCATCGCCATGGCCTGCCGCGGCCTGCCGGAGCGGGCCCGCAAATGGGGCATCATCATGGGGGCCGGCGTCGCCGTCGGCCTGCGCATCCTGTTCACCGGCATCGTGGCCACCCTCCTGGTGCTGCCGTGGCTGAAGCTGGTGGGCTCGCTCGCCCTCATGTGGATCGCGGTGGACCTCGCCCTGCCCGGCGAGGACGGCGATGACCATGTGCAGGCCAGCGACAGCCTGTGGAAGGCGGTGGGCACCGTGGCGGTGGCCGACATCGTCATGAGCCTCGACAATGTGGTGGCGGTGGCGGCGGTGGCCAATGGCAACTGGCTGCTGCTGGGTCTCGGCCTTGCCATCTCCATCCCGCTGATCGTGGCCGGCAGCTCGTTGGTAATGGCGGTGCTGGACCGCTTCCCGCTGCTGGTCTGGGCCGGCGCGGCGCTGCTGGGCTGGGTGGCCGGCGAAATGCTGGTGTCCGATGCTGCGGTGGTGGACCTGTTGGGCGGTCTGGAGAAGGCCGAGCACTGGGCGCATCCGGCCGCGGCCATCGGCGCCGTGCTGGTGGTGGCCGTCTCTTTCACCGTGGGACGTCTGCGCAAGGCCAAGGCCGAACGGGCCTGATCCCGCGCGTCAGGAAGGGGGCCCGTCCGCCCCCTTCTTCTTTACCCTTGAAGTGACGTAAGGTAATACGTAACGGCACTTTGAGTATTCCCCAACGTCATATCCCATCCCCCTGAGGTCGTCGACACGCCCGTTTCCCCCGGTGCACGTCACACGAGGACACAGCATGGATTTCAGCTCCCCCACCTTCTGGCTCTCGCTGCTCCAGATCATCTGGATCGACCTCCTGCTTTCCGGCGACAATGCGGTGGTGATCGCCCTTGCCTGCCGATCCCTGCCGCAGAAACAGAGGCGCTGGGGCATCCTGCTCGGCGCCGGCGCGGCGGTGGGCCTGCGTATCCTCTTTGCGCTCGTGGTCTCCTACCTTCTGGGCGTGCCTTTCCTGAAGGTGGTGGGCGGCCTGCTCCTGCTGTGGATCGCCGTGAAGCTGGTGACCGACAGCGAGGGGGATGCCCATGAGGTGGAAGCGTCCGAAAGCCTGTGGAAGGCCGTGCGCACCATCGCCATCGCCGACGCGGTCATGAGCCTCGACAATGTGGTGGCCATCGCGGCGGCCTCCCGCGGCCATCCCGAACTGTTCATCTTCGGCCTGCTGCTCACCATCCCGCTTATCATCGCCGGCTCGCAGCTGGTGATGGCCCTCCTCACCCGCTTCCCCATCCTGGTGTGGGCCGGCGCGGCGCTGCTGGGCTGGATCGCGGGCGAAATGCTGGTCAGCGACGTGATGGCCCTGCAGTGGCTCCAGGGGGTCGACCCGAGCCTTGTGAAGGCCGACGCCGAGGCGCCCACGGGCCTGAAGCCGGCGGACCTGCCCCATTATGCGGCAAGCACCGTCGGCGCCATCGTCGTGGTCGCCATCGGCTATGTGCTGCGGGCCCGCCACCGGGCGCAAACCGCCTGATCCCCGCCCGCATCCCCGCGCCGCCTTGGCGCGGGGATGCTATAAGGGCGCGAAGGAGTTGCTTCGCGCATGACGTCCCACGTATCTCCCGGCGCGGTCTCCGGCCGCGGCCTCCGCCCCTCGGTCTGCCCCCATGACTGCCCTTCCACCTGCGCCCTTGAGGTGGAGGTGCTGGACGATGGCCGCATCGGCCGCGTGCGGGGCGCCGCCGACAATTCCTACACGGCGGGCGTGATCTGCGCGAAGGTGGCCCGCTATGCCGAGCGTGCCCACCACCCGGACCGCCTGCTGACGCCGCTGCGCCGCACCGGCCCCAAAGGCTCCGACCAGTTCACCCCCATTTCCTGGGACGAGGCCCTCGACCGCATCGCGGAGGGGCTGCTGGCCGCCGAACGGCATTTCGGCGCCCCCTCGGTGTGGCCCTATTTCTATGCCGGCACCATGGGGCTGGTGATGCGGGACGGCATCAACCGGCTGACCCACACCAAGGGCTATTCCCGCTTCTTCTCCACCATCTGCGTGAACCCCGCCTGGAGCGGCTACATGGCCGGCACGGGGCGGCTGGCGGGGGCCGATCCCCGCGAGATCGGCCGCTCGGACCTGGTGGTCATCTGGGGCACCAATGCGGTGGCCACCCAGGTCAATGTGATGACCCACGCGGTCCGTGCCCGTAAGGAACGGGGCGCCAAGATCGCGGTGGTGGACGTCTATCGCACCCCCACCATGGAACAGGCGGACCTGCCCCTGCTGCTGCGTCCGGGCACCGATGGGGCACTGGCCTGCGCCGTCATGCACGTCCTGTTCCGCGACGGCCGCGCCGACCGGGCCTATCTGTCCCGCTACGCCCGGGACGCGGCGGCGCTCGAAGTCCATTTGCAGAGCCGCGATCCGGCCTGGGCGTCCGCCATCACCGGCCTGTCGGTGGACGAGATCGAGGCCTTCGCGGCGCTGGTGGGCGCGACCCCGCGCTCCTATTTCCGCATCGGCTATGGCCTCTCCCGCAGCCGCAACGGCGCGGTCAACATGCATGCCATCGCCTCCATTCCCGTGGTGAGCGGGGCCTGGCAGCATGAGGGCGGCGGCGCCTTCCATTCCAACACGGGCATCTACCGCCTGAAGAAGACCCTGATCGAGGGCCTCGACCGGCTCGACCCCGCCGTCCGTCAGCTCGACCAGTCCCGCATCGGCGCCATCCTCGAAGGCGACCGGGAGGCGCTGTGTGGCGGCCCCCCGGTGAAGGCGCTGCTGATCCAGAACACCAATCCCATGAGCGTGGCCCCCGACCAGGAGCGGGTGAAGCGCGGCTTTGCCCGTAACGACCTGTTCGTGGCCGTACACGAGCATTTCCTCACCGAGACCGCCCGGCAGGCGGACATTGTCCTGCCCGCCACCATGTTCACGGAGCATGACGACCTCTACCAGAGCGGCGGCCACCAGCACATTCTGCTGGGTCCCAAGCTGGTGGAGCCACCGGGGGAATGCCGCTCCAACCACGACGTGATCTGCGCGCTGGCCCGCCGGCTCGGCGCCGCCCATCCCGGCTTTGCCATGACGCCGCGCAAGATCATCGACTGGACCTTGCGCGAATCCGGGCGCGGCGACCTGGAAGGACTGGAGGCGGCGCGCTTCATCGATGTGCAGCCCGATTTCGAGACCGCCCATTATCTGAAAGGCTTCGGCCATCGGGACGGGCGGTTCCATCTGAAGCCGGACTGGGCCAAGGTCCCCCTGCCCGCCCCCGGCCGCTTCGGCCCCTATGAGGACATGCCGGAGCTGCCGGACCATTGGGCGGTGATCGAGGAGGCAACCCCCGAGCACCCGTTCCGGCTGGTGACCGCGCCGGCGCGCAATTTCCTCAACTCCACCTTCAACCAGACCCCCACCTCCCAGAAGCGCGAGGGCGCCCCCAGCCTGCTCATCCACCCGGAGGATGCGGCCGGGCTCGGGCTCGCGGACGGCGATCGGGTGGAAGTGTCCAACCCGCGCGGCAGCGTGGAGCTTCACGCGCGGCTCTTCGACGGCTTGCGCCGGGGGGTGGTGGTGGCCGAGCAGATTCACCCCAATGGCGCCCACAAAGGGGGGCGGGGCATCAATACGCTGACCGGCGCGGACCCGGTGGCACCGGTGGGCGGCGCCGCCTTCCACGACAATCGCGTGCGCCTGCGCAAGGCGGAGGACGCGGGGGAGCGGGAGGCGGTCCCGGCCTGATCGGCCGGGCCGTCTTCAGATGTCAGGCGAGATGAGGACCTGGCGGGGTGCGGTCACGTCCGCAAGGACCACGCGCTCGTCCTCCACTCTGAGCCGCCCGCTGGCCAGCAAGGCAAGGCCGGCGGGATAGATGACGTGTTCCTGCTCCAGCACCCGGGCGGCGAGGCTATCGGGCGTATCACCCGGCTGCACCGGCACCACTGCCTGGAGCACGATGGGACCCTCATCCATTTCCGCGCGCACCAGGTGCACCGTGCACCCATGGAAGCGCACGCCCGCCGCCAAGGCCCGCTCATGGGTATCCAGGCCCTTGAAGCTCGGCAGGAGGGAGGGGTGCACATTAATCATGCGGTCCCGCCAGCGCTGGACCAGCCAAGGGGTCAGCAAGCGCATGAAGCCGGCGAGGCAGATGATCTCGATCCCCTCGATGCGCAGATTGGCATCGAGGGCCGCGTCGAACGCGATGCGGTCCTTGAAGTCCTTGTGGCTGAGCACCATGGTCTGGATGCCGGCGGCCGCCGCCACCTCAAGGCCCGCGGCATCGGCGCGGTTGGACACCACGAGGCTGATCTCGGCCGGATAGTCCGGCGCCTGCGCCGCCTTCAGCAGCGCGGCCATGTTGGAGCCACGCCCGGAAATGAGGATGGCTGTGCGCTTCTTTTGCATCTTGTCTCCGGTTCAGGCCTGCAGGCCCAGTTCCCCCTCATAGGCGACACGGGCATCGCCCTCGCCCGCCACGATGGTGCCGAGCTCGTAGACCTGCTCGCCCTCGGCCGCGAACGCGCTGGACACGCGGGCCACCGCCGCGGCGGGCACCACCACGGCCATGCCGATCCCGCAATTGAAGGCGCGCAGCATCTCCAGGGGGTCAACCCCGCCGGCCGATGCCAGCCACTTGAACACGGGCAGCACCGCGATCTTGCCGAGGTCGATGCGGGCAATGGTGCGCTTGGGCAGGACGCGCGGCAGGTTTTCCGTGATGCCGCCGCCGGTGATATGGGCCAGCGCCTTCACGGCGCCGGTGCCGCGCACCACATGCAGCACGCTCTTCACATAAAGCCGGGTGGGGGTGAGGAGCGCCGCCCCCAGCGTCTGATCGGGGGCGAAGGGGGCCGGATCGCTCCAGGCCAGTCCCGAGCGTTCGACAATGCGGCGCACCAGCGAATAGCCGTTGGAGTGAACACCGGCGGAGCCGAGGCCCAGGATCACGTCGCCGGGCGCCACGTCCGGGCGCGGCAGCAGGGCATGGCGCTCCACGGCGCCCACCGCGAAACCGGCCAGGTCATAGTCGCCGTCGCGATACATGCCCGGCATTTCCGCCGTCTCGCCGCCGATGAGGGCGCAGCCGGATTCCCGGCAGGCGCGGGCGACGCCGGCGACGATCTGCGCGCCCACCTCCGGCGACAGCCGGCCGGTGGCGAAATAGTCCAGGAACATGAGGGGCTCGGCCCCCTGCACCACCAGGTCGTTGACGCACATGGCCACCAGGTCGATGCCGATGGTGTCGTGGCAGCCGGTATCGATGGCGATCTTCAGCTTGGTGCCGACGCCGTCGGTGGTGGCAATGAGCAGGGGATCGGTGAAGCCGGCACGGCGCAGGTCGAAGACCCCGCCGAAGCCACCGATGTCCGCGTCCGCGCCCGGCCGGGCGGTCGCCTTCACCAGCGGCTTGATGAGATCCACCAGCCGGTTGCCGGCATCGATGTCGACGCCCGCGTCACGATAGTTGAGACCGTCCTGAGCCATGTCATCCTCGCACTGTCAGCGGGGATTAGCCGCGAACCGCACCGGAGGCAAGGCATGGCAGGGTTTCACCCCGCGCCATCCCGCCCCGTTCCATCCGATCGCCGGGCCGTCCCGGCGCCCGCCGGGAGCCGCGGCGGCGGCTCGAGCCCCGGCCGGCAGCTTTCGACAAGCCGCGCAAACGCCTCCACATCCCCCGTGAAGGGCAGTGTCCGCCGCCAGACCAGGCCGATGGTGCGATAGGGCTGGGGATCTGGAAAGCGCAGAAGATGCACCCGGGGAATATGGCCGCCCTCGCTGGTCACATACATTTCCGGCAGAAGGGTCACGCCCTGCTGGTTGGCCACCAATTGCACCAGCGTGGACAGGCTGGTGGCGCCGAAACGGCGCAGCCGGCGCTGGTCCATGGTGCCGCACACCTGGAGCGCCTGGTCGCGGAAGCAGTGGCCGTCCTCCAGCAGGAGCAGGTCCTCGGGCGCCAGCTGGTCCGGCGAGGCCAGGCCACTCAAGGGCCGCGCCCCCGCCTCCGACACGGCGAGGAGGAAGGCGTCGTCGAACAAGGCAAGGCTGGCCAGCGCCGGGTCCTCGACCGGCAGCGACAGGATCACCAAGTCCAGGCTGCCAGTGGACAATTCCGCCAGCAATTGCTCCGTCTGGGTCTCGCGGAGCGCCAGTTCCAGGCCCGGATAAAGACGCCCCACCTCCGGCAGCAGGCGCGGCAGCAGATAGGGCGCCACCGAGGGGATGACGCCGAGGCGCAGCCGGCCTTCCAGGAGCCGCCCCCGGGCCCGGACCGAGCGCTCCAAGTCTGCCAGCGCGGCGAGCACCCCGCGCGCCCGCTCCACCGCCTCCTCCCCTGCGGCGGTGAGGCGCACGCCGGTGCGGCCGCGCTCCACCAGCTCGACACCGAGATAGGCCTCCATGTCCCGGATCTGCATGGACAAGGCCGGCTGGGTGACTGCGCATTCCTCGGCGGCGCGGCCAAAATGCAGGTGGCGAGCGAGGGTCTCGAAATAGCGGAGCTGTCGGGTGGAGAGCATGTGATAAGATAAAATTATCATAGAACGCATGTAAACTGATTTGTGCTGATCTTCGTCGCGGGCCACAGTGCGCGCCGAAACGGAACTTGGCCGCCCGCCGGGTGGCGAGAAAAGGGGACGTCCCAATGACCAAGCCGACTTTGACCACCACGGCCGGCGCACCTGTCGGCGACAACCAGAACTCGCTGACCGCGGGCGCCCGCGGCCCGGTCCTGCTGCAGGACTATCAGCTGGTGGAAAAGCTCGCGCACCAGAACCGCGAGCGCATCCCCGAGCGTGTGGTGCACGCCAAGGGCTGGGGCGCCCATGGCACCCTGACCATCACCAACGACATTTCCCGCTACACCAAGGCGAAGCTGTTCTCGCAGGTGGGCAAGAAGACCGACATGATCCTGCGCTTCTCCACCGTCGCCGGTGAGCTGGGCGCGGCGGATGCCGAGCGCGACGTGCGCGGCTTCGCGCTGAAATTCTACACCGAGGAAGGCAATTGGGATCTGGTTGGCAACAACACCCCCGTCTTCTTCGTGCGCGATCCCTATAAGTTCCCGGACTTCATCCATACGCAGAAGCGCCACCCCAAGACCAACCTGCGCTCCCCCACCGCCATGTGGGACTTCTGGTCGCTCTCGCCCGAGAGCCTGCACCAGGTGACCATCCTGTTCTCCGACCGCGGCCTGCCCACCGACGTGCGGCACATGAACGGCTACGGCTCGCACACCTTCTCCTTCATCAATGCGGAGGGTGAGCGCTTCTGGGTGAAGTTCCACTTCAAGACCCTGCAGGGCCATCGCCACTGGACCAATGCGGAAGCCGCCCAGGTGGTGGGCCGGACCCGTGAGTCCACCCAGGAAGACCTGTTCTCGTCCATCGAGAAGGGCGACTTCCCCAAGTGGAAGATGCAGGTCCAGATCATGCCGGAGACGGATGCGGAGAAGACCTCCTACAATCCGTTCGATCTCACCAAGGTGTGGCCGCACGGCGAATATCCGCCGATCGATGTCGGCATCCTCGAGCTGAACCGGAACCCGGAGAACTACTTCAACGAGATCGAGCAGCTCGCCTTCTCGCCCTCCAACATCATCCCCGGCATCGGCTTCTCGCCGGACAAGATGCTCCAGGGCCGCATCTTCTCCTATGCGGACGCCCACCGCTATCGCCTCGGCACCCATTATGAGCACCTGCCGGTCAATGCCGCCCGCTGCCCCGTCCACCACTACCACAAGGACGGTGCCATGCGGTTCTTCCCGCAGATGACGGGCAATACGGACGCCTATTACGAGCCCAACTCGTTCAACGGCGCCGTCGAGAACCCGGCCTATCTGGAGCCCCCGCTCAAGATCTCCGGCGATGCGGAACGCTACAGCCACCGGGTGGGCAATGACGATTATTCCCAGCCCCGGGCTTTGTTCGAGCTGTTCGATGCCGGCCAGCGCCAGCGCCTGTTCCTCAACCTGGCGGAAGCCATGTTCGGGGTGCCGGACTTCATCATCGAGCGCCAGCTCGGCCATTTCGAGAAGGTCCATCCCGAATATGGCGCGGGCGTGCGCGCCGCTTTGGCCGAGATGACCCGCGCCAAGGCCTCCGAGACCGCCCAGCAGCAGAAGATGCCGCAGGGGCCGCAAGCGGCGGAGTGAGCATCGCCACCCCAGGATGAAGAAAGCGGGCGCGCAACAGGCGCGCCCGCACCCGTTCGACAGCTAAAAAACGTTTCATTACAAAATATTATATCGCCGGACCTTGGCCATGACGGGTATAAGGCGCGCCTCTACGGAGGATGTCATGTCCCGTCGTCCCGTGTTGCACGCCGTCGTGATCGCTGCCGCCGCCGCCTGCCCGATCATCGCCGTCCCGATCGCCGCCTTCGCCCAGGGCGCCGCCCCCTCCAGCACCTCGGCCATCGGCCAGCCGGATTGGCCCCGCGCCTATCGGGTGGGCAACGACACCCTCCAGCTTTATCCTCCCACAGCCCAGTCCTATGCGGGCGACCAGGTCTCCGGCACCATGGCGTTCGCGCTTGGCCCCACGTCCGGGGCGCCCGTCTATGGACGCGCCTCCTTTTCCGCGACCGCCAGCGCCGACGCGGCGGCGGGCACCGTGCGCCTCTCTCGCATCCGCCTGTCGGACTTGGACATTCCCCTGGCGCCGGACCGCGCGTCCGCGGTGCGGCAGATGCTGGCGCAGAAGCTGCGCGACCAGGCTGTGAGCCTGCCCGCCAGCCTGGTGGCCGCGGACGTGGCCAGGGCCAGCGCCCCGCCGCCAGTGGTCAACACCACGCCTCCGGCCATCGCCTTTGCCGATGGTCCCAGCCTCCTGGTCCCGGTCGCCGGCCCGCCCGACTGGCGCGCCGTGCCCGGCAGCACCGGCATCCAGCGGGTTCTCAACACCCAGGCCTTGCTGCTCAAGGATGTGGACCAGGTCCTGCACTTGAAGGCCGCAGGCCTCTGGTATGAGGCGACCACGCTGTCCGGCCCCTGGATTCCCACCCCGGAGGTGCCCCCGGACGTGCAGGCTGCCGCCACCGCGGCGGAAGCGCAGCAGCCCACGGACCCGCTGCTTCCGCCCTCCGGCCAGCCTCCCGTGAACCCACCGGCCATCCTGGTGGCGACCACGCCGACGGAGTTGATCCAGACCGACGGGCCGCCCAAGACGGGGCCGGTGGCCGGCACGCAATTGACCACCTGGGACAACGCGGACCACGCCGTCTTCGTCACTCCCGGCACCGGCGCGCTCTATATCCTGATCTCCGGCCGCTGGTTCACGGCGGCCTCCACCAGCGGCCCCTGGACCTATGTGGCCCCCGACGCGCTGCCCGCCGACTTTGCGCGCATCGCGCCCACCGATCCCAAGGCCAATGTGCTGATCTCGGTGGCCGGCACGCCCCAGGCCCGCAATGCGGCCATCGCCGCCACCTTGCCGCAGACGGCCGCTGTGCCGCTCTCCGCAACGGCCAATGTGAGCTATGAGGGCGCGCCCCATTTCGTGCCCATCTCGGGGACGCAGCTGTCCTATGCGCAGAACACCGCGACGCCGGTCATCCGCGTGGCCCCCGACCAGCTCTATACCGTCTCCAACGGCGTCTGGTTCTCAGCCCCCGGCCCCACCGGCCCGTGGCGGGTCGCCACCTCCGTGCCTGACGCCATCTACTCCATTCCCGCTGCTTCGCCGGTCCACTATGTGACCGGCGTGCGGGTCTATGGCACCAGCGGCAGCAGCGTCATCACCGGCTATACGCCCGCTTACATGGGGGTTCTGCCGGGACCGGGCGGCACCGTGGTGTACGGCTCCGGCTATGTGACACCCGGCTATGTGGGCACACGCTGGATCGCGCCCCCCGTCACCTATGGCGTGGGCGCCGGCTTTGCCGCCGGGCCGCGCGGCTTTGGCTACGGGTTTTCGCCGGGCTGGTCCTGGGGCGGCGGCGCGGGCCCGGGCTGGGGTCCCTATGCGGGGGCGACCCCTTATGGGCGCGGCTGGGGCTTCGCCGATGTGGGCGCCGCCAACATCTATGGCCGCTGGGGCGAGGGTGTCGCCGTGGGCGGCGGCTGGGGTGGCGTCGGGTTTGGGGTCTCCGCCTGGTCCCATGGCGCCTGGGGCGGTGTGGGGGTCAGCATCGGCGCTGGCGGCATCGGGTTCGGCTATGGCGGTTTCAGCGCCTATGGCGGCCGCTACATGTCGCAGAATGTGAATATCCACAACACCTACAACAACAATCACACCACCATCATCAACAACGACAACCACAACACCTATAACAACAATCACAACAACGACAACAATAACGATAACAACCGCAACAGCAACAACCGGAACAGCGACAACAACAATAACAATAATGGCCGCAACCGTCCCGACCCGCACAATCCGTCGGGCTCCAATCCCGGCGGGGATGGAAACCGGGGCCAGAATGGCGATCACGGCAACATCGGCCCGGACGGGCGGCCGGACACCCACCAGGGACCGGGACCGGCCGAGCCCAATGGCAGCGGATCGCAGAACAGGGGCGGGACGCCCCAGGGACCGGGCCCCGCACGCCCCGGCCAAGGCGGCGCCTCCGGCCAGCCCGACACCCACCAGGGGCCAGGACCGGCCGAGCCCAATGGCAGCGGATCGCAGACCAGGGGCGGGACGCCCCAGGGACCGGGGCCTGCCCGCCCCAGCCAAAGCGGTGCCTCCGGCCAGCCCGACACCCACCAGGGGCCAGGACCGGCCGAGCCCAATGGCAGCGGATCGCAGACCAGGGGAGGGACGCCGCAGGGACCGGGGCCTGCCCGCCCCAGCCAAGGCGGTGCCTCCGGCCAGCCCGACACCCACCAGGGACCGGGACCGGCCGAGCCCAATGGCAGCGGATCGCAGAACAGGGGCGGGACGCCCCAGGGGCCGGGACCTGCCCGCCAACCCCAGTCGGGAGGCGGCGGCAAGTCCGACGCCAGCCAGGGCCTGAGCCCGAGCGAGCAAAAAGGCTCCACCTCGCGAACCGGCACCCCGGGCGAACTGGGTCCCCAGACGCCCTCGGACAACAAGAACTCTGACAAGCAGACACGGCCTGCATCGCAAGATGATGCCGCGCGGGACGCCCGCTCTGCCGACCGCCCAAGCGATGCCGCCACAAGCGGTGACCGCGGGCGCGGACGGGACGAGGCCGGCACGGACCGTTCGGGCGCCGACGCGCGCCGGGACGGCGAGGACCGGGAGCGCGACAATCGGTCCAGCGAGGACCGAAATCGTGACGACCGCCGGGACGACAGCGCCCGGCGGTCTGAGGATCGGGGTGACCATTCCGCCCACCGGGAGGAAGGCCACCACGAGGAGCATCACGAGGAGCATCACGAGGACGAGCATCACGGCGATCACGATCGCCGCTGATCGGGCCGCCCGGCAGGGCGCCCCCAGCCGGGGGCGCCCGCTCCTGTCGCCTGCCCCTATCTCCCCCCGAACTTTTGATCGCCCGGCCCGCTGCGGCCGGGCATCATGGCGCTTCCGGCATGGCGGCAGGGCGTCGGCACGGTCAAATAGTGCTAGCGCATCACCACCGCTGGAGTGCTAGAGCTTCGCCTCGCGCGGTTTGCATCAAGGGAGATGAAGAATGGGTTCGGCCTCAGCCGTGAGCCGGGGTATCATCCTGGCGCTCACTATGACCGGCCTGGTCCTGCCGCCGGTCGCCTATGCGCAACAGCCTCCTGCACAGACGCAGAATGCCCCCCTCGGCACGCCCGGCGTGGCCTGGCCGCGCGATTTCGACGTGGGCGACAACCGGCTCGAGATCTACGAGCCGCAAATTGACAGCCTGGACGGCAATAAGGTCACGGGGCGGTCGGCCATTGCCCTCGGCCCGAAGAACGGGTCGCCCATTTACGGCATGGTGGAATTCACCGCCGATGCGACCATCGACAAGGCCGCCGGCCTCGTCCATTTCGACACCATCACCATCTCCCGGGTGGAAGTGCCCACTGCGCCCGACAAGGCGGCCACTGTCCGCCAGGCCATCGAGGCGCGCCTGCCGAAGGACGGCATCACCACCTCGCTCAACCAGGTTCAGGCCAGCTATGCGGTCAACCAGGAGATCGCCAAGCTGAAGACCCAGCCGGTGGACAACAATCCCCCGCGCATCGTCTTCACGGACACGCTGACCATTCTCGTGCCCATCTCCGGCGAACCGGTGCTGCGCCCCATCGAGGGGGTGTCCGGTTTCCAGCGGGTCATCAACACTCGCCCGCTGATGCTGCGCGACCAGGCTGGCCTCTATCATCTCCAGGCGGCGGGCGCCTGGTATGAGACCGCGAGCCTTGAGGGCACCTGGCTGGTGACGCCCGCGCCATCCTCCGCCCTGCAGGCGGCGGCCAAGGCCGCGGCCAAGACCGGCAGCCCCGATCCGCTGCTGGGCAAGGACGGCAAGCCGATCACCCCGCCCCCGGCCATCATGGTCTCCACCGTGCCGACGGAGCTGATCCAGACCAACGGCCAGCCGCAAATGCTGCCGGTCCAGGGCACCCAGCTCCTGACCATGAGCAATGCCGACCATGCGGTGTTCATGGACCCGTCCAACAACGACTTCTACGTGCTGATTTCCGGGCGCTGGTTCCGCAGCCGCGGGCTCCAGGGTCCTTGGGCGTTCGTGCCGTCCAACGCCCTGCCGGCGGACTTCAAGAACATCTCGCCCCATGACCCCAAGGCCAATGCCCTGGTTTCGGTGGCCGGCACGCCGCAGGCCCAGGAGGCGGCCATCGCGGCCACCATTCCGCAGACGTCCAAGGTGAAAAAGTCCACCACCGCCACCGTGGTCTATCAGGGGGCGCCGCAATTCGTGGCCATCGAAGGCACCACCCTGAAATATGCGGTGAACACCTCCGTGGCCGTGATCGAGGTCTCGCCGACCGCTTATTACATGGTCCAGAACGGCGTCTGGTTCGTGTCCAAGAGCCCCACCGGCCCGTGGCGGGTGGCAACCTCGGTGCCCGCGGTCATCTACACCATCCCGGTGGATTCTCCCGTCTATTACGTGACCTATGTGCGGGTCTATTCGGTGGAATCCGACACGGTGGTGGTCGGCTATACGCCGGGCTATCTGGGCGTGCTGGTGGTGGACGGCGGCACCGTGGTCTATGGCACCGGCTATGCCTGCAACGGCTATGCGGGCGCCACCTGGTGGTATGGCTGCCCGGTCACCTATGGCTATGGCGCGGGCTTTGCCTATGGGGCGGAAGTGGGCTTTGCCTATGGCTTCGCCGCCGGCTGGGCCTGGGGCGCGGCGGTCAGCCCCTATTGGGGACCCTATTGGGGCGCTGGTCCTTATGGCGGCCACTGGACCAATGTGAACATCAACCAGACCAACATCTATGGCCGCTGGGGCGCCGACGCCACGGTGAACCATGCCTGGGGCACCACCTGGAACGGCACCAACTGGTCGGCGCGCGCGTGGGACGGCACCACCGCCCGCGGCACCGACTTCGCCGGCCGCTCCGCCGCTGCCTTCAATCCCTACACGGGCAATTACGGCGCGGCGCGCGACACCAGCCGGTACAATCCCTATACCGGTGCGCGGGGAGCCTCGAGCGCCAGCGTGACGGGCAACGCCTATACCGGCAATTTCGACGCCAACCGCGCCTCGGCGGGCTACAATCCCACCTCAGGCACCGCCCATGCCTCGACCACCGACGTCAGCCGTGAGAATGGCCAGCTGAACGTGGACAGCAAAGGCGTGGCCACCAACACCAAGACCGGCAATTCGGTCGCCTGGAACAACGGCAACGTCTATACCGACCGAAATGGCAACGTGTACCAGCACTCCGCCGACGGCTGGAGCCGCAACACCGGCAATGGCTGGCAGCCTGTGGACCGCAATGCGGACATGAGCCAGTTCAACCGCGAGAGCCAGGCCCGCAACTTCGGCGGGGGCGGCGGCGGACCGTTCGGCGGCGGTGACCGCTTCGGCGGCGGCGGTGGAAGCCCGTTCGGCGGCGGCCACTTTGGCGGCGGGGGCGGCTTTGGCGGGGGTGGTGGCTTCGGCGGCTTCCGCCGCTGAGGCCCGGCGGCGCCGCACATCACGCCTGACGCACATCACACACCAGGAACGGGCGCCTTCGGGCGCCCGTTTGCATAGGGGACAAGCTCGCCCCCTCAGGCGAAGGTCGTAAGACCGGGGAACGGCCAATCACCCGGCTTGCACAGCGGCTCGTCGAGCCCAGGGACGCGCGCTGCGATGATCTTCCCTCCGGCACGCGCCTCTGCCATGGCCCGCGCGGCTGCGGCCGAAGGCCTTGAGATCCCCCGGAGCTCCCACGCCCTAGGGCTAAAACCCAATCAAGCCCTTGATCTGGAATTCCTGTCGTGATTCAACCTTCTAACCGAAGGAGTTTGGGT
>NZ_JBQUYX010000009.1:0-322122 GCF_056314145.1 Aquabacter sp. DMC10
TGGTCAACGTGACCGATCGTGCCGATGTTGCAGTGCGGCTTCGAGCGGTTGAATTTCTCTTTGGCCATGGGACTCTCCGTTGGGTCTCTCTGGCGAGAATGAGCGTTACGGGTGGAGTGAGGATCAGGCGTATTTCGCCTGAACCTCCTGAGCGACGTTCGAGGGAACCTGCTCGTAGTGGTCGAACTGCATCGTGAAGGTGGCGCGGCCCTGGCTGAAGGACCGCAGCGTGTTCACGTAGCCGAACATGTTGGCCAGCGGCACCATCGCATTGATGACGTTCGCATTGCCGCGCATGTCCTGGCCCTGGATCTGACCGCGCCGGGAATTCAGGTCGCCGATGACCGAGCCCGTGTAATCCTCGGGGGTCACCACTTCGACCTTCATGATCGGCTCGAGCAGGATGGCCCCACCCTTCTGCAGCGCCTCGCGGAAGGCGGCGCGAGAGGCGATTTCGAAGGCCAGAGCCGACGAGTCCACCTCGTGATAGGCGCCGTCGATGAGCGTCACCTTCACGTCCACCACCGGGAAGCCGGCGAGCACGCCAGCGCCGAGAACGCTCTCGAGGCCCTTCTGGACGCCCGGGATATATTCCTTCGGCACCGCGCCGCCGACGATGGCGCTCTCAAAGGCGAAGCCCTTGCCGACCTCGTTCGGCTCCACGATGAACTTCACCCGGGCGAACTGGCCGGTACCACCGGTCTGCTTCTTGTGGGTGTAGTCCACCTCGGTCCGCTTGGTCAGCGTCTCGCGGTAGGCCACCTGCGGAGCACCCACATTGGCCTCGACCTTGTAGGTGCGCTTCAGGATGTCGACCTTGATGTCGAGGTGCAGTTCGCCCATCCCCTTGAGGATGGTCTGGCCGCTCTCGTGGTCGGTCGACACGCGGAAGGAGGGATCCTCCGCCGCCAGCTTGGAGAGGGCGATGCCGAGCTTTTCCTGGTCCGCCTTGGACTTGGGCTCGATCGCGATCTCGATGACCGGCTCGGGGAATTCCATCTTCTCGAGGATCACAGGCTTGGCGGTGTCGCACAGCGTGTCGCCGGTGCGCACTTCCTTGAGGCCCGCCAGAGCGACGATGTCGCCGGCATAGGCTTCCTTGATGTCCTCGCGGTTGTTGGCATGCATGAGCAGCATCCGACCCACGCGCTCACGCTTGTCGCGGGTCGAGTTGAGCAGGCCCATGCCAGCTTCCATCACACCCGAATAGATGCGGCAGAAGGTGATGGTGCCGACGAAGGGGTCGTCCATGATCTTGAACGCGAGCACCGAGAGGGGCTCGTTGTCCGAGGGATTACGAACGGTGTCTTCTTCGGTCTTGAAGTCGATCCCCTTGATCGCGCCGCGATCGATGGGGCTCGGCAGATAGTCGACCACCGCGTCAAGAAGCGGCTGCACGCCCTTGTTCTTAAAGGCAGAACCGCAGAACACGGGGTTGAACTTGCGACCGATGACGGCCTTGCGGATGAGCGACTTCAGGGTCGCCTCGTCCGGCTCGACGCCATCGAGGTAGTTGGCGAGGGCATCGTCGTCCATCTCGACGGCGGCCTCGATCAGCTTGCCGCGATACTCGGCAGCCTTGTCGGCGAGATCCGCAGGGATCTCTTCGTCGTGGAACTTCGCGCCCAGGGCCTCGTCTTCCCACACGACCGCCTTCATGCGGACGAGGTCGATGATGCCCTTGAAGTTGTTCTCGGAACCGATGGGCAGCTGGCAGCACACGGGGTTGCCGGCCACGCGGTCGATGATCATCTCGACGCAGCGGTAGAAGTCGGCTCCGATCTTGTCCATCTTATTGACGAACACGATGCGGGGCACGTTGTACTTGTCCGCCTGACGCCACACGGTCTCGGTCTGCGGCTCGACGCCCTGGTTGCCGTCCAGCACGCAAACGGCGCCGTCCAGCACGCGCAGGGAGCGCTCCACCTCGATGGTGAAGTCCACATGCCCGGGAGTGTCGATGATGTTCAGACGCTTGCCGTTCCAGAACGCGGTCGTCGCAGCAGAGGTGATCGTGATGCCACGCTCCTGCTCCTGCGTCATCCAGTCCATGGTGGCGGCACCGTCGTGCACTTCACCGATCTTATGGCTCTTGCCGGTGTAGTAGAGGATCCGCTCGGTCGTCGTGGTCTTGCCGGCATCAATGTGGGCCATGATGCCGAAATTGCGGTAGTCCTCGATCGCGTGGCTGCGCGGCATAGCTCAGTCCTCGGTTCCGATCACCAGCGATAATGCGAGAAGGCACGGTTGGCTTCCGCCATACGGTGCGTATCCTCGCGCTTCTTCACCGCGTTGCCGCGATTGTTGGCCGCGTCGAGAAGCTCGGCGGAGAGACGCTCCACCATGGTCTTCTCATTGCGGGCGCGGGCCGAGGCGATGAGCCAGCGGATCGCGAGGGTCTGGCGACGCTCGGTGCGCACCTCGACCGGGACCTGGTAGGTGGCGCCGCCGACGCGACGCGACCGGACTTCAACGGCCGGAGCGACATTCTCCAGGGCCTGGATGAAGACCTCGACCGGATCGTGCTTGGCCTTGGCCTCGACGGTCTCGAGGGCGCCATACACGATGGACTCGGCCACCGACTTCTTGCCGTCACGCATGACGGAATTCATGAAGCGGCTCAGCACGAGGTTGCCATACTTGGCATCCGGGATGACTTCGCGGCGCTCGGCCTTATGACGACGAGACATGCTCGGCTCTCCTCAGATCACTTCGGCCGCTTGGCGCCGTACTTCGAACGACGCTGCTTGCGGTTCTTCACGCCCTGGGTATCCAGCACGCCGCGGAGAATGTGGTAACGCACGCCGGGAAGGTCCTTCACGCGGCCGCCGCGGATCATCACCACGGAGTGCTCCTGAAGGTTATGCCCCTCGCCGGGGATGTAACCGATCACTTCGTAGCTGTTGGTCAGCCGCACCTTGGCAACCTTACGAAGCGCCGAGTTCGGCTTCTTCGGGGTCGTGGTGTAGACGCGGGTGCAGACACCACGCTTCTGGGGGCTCGACTGAAGAGCAGGAGCCTTGTCCCGCGCCTTCTGCGCTTCCCGCGGCTTCCGGATCAGCTGGTTGATCGTAGGCATACGCCTTCGCCTCGTCCTGATCTGCGGCTTGCGCCGCAATTTTGAGTTCTGCGACCCCTTTTGGGGGATCACCACGATGGGGCGGCCTTGGCCGCCGTGAAACAGTTTTGCACCGGCAGTCACCCGCCGATGGCACCACGCAGAAAGGGCGTCGCAAACCGCTTGCGCAGCTTGCACGCCAATTCGCGACAGAGGATCGCGGAACTCTCGACTCCGAGGAGCCTGGCGCCGCGATCGTGCACCCAAATCTCGTAGTGCTGTTCCTGGCAGCGTTTCTGCGTTGCTGGCCGGGCGTTCCGGTGAACCGGAACAGCTCCTTCAGTGCCAGACGCCGATCGCCTGCCGCGAAAGTGGGCTGCTTCTAACCGCAGAGTCGCGCCCCGTCAAGGGCGGGGACAGGCAGAAGCAAGGTATTTTGGGCTTTCCTGCCCGCTTCGCTCGCGTCTCGCCGGGGGTGAGGACCCGGCAAAGCGGACCGGCCTCCGGCCCATCCTGCGCAAGACGTAATAAAGCGCAAAACTATGACAGGATCTTAAAAGGATCGCCAAGAAAGCGGGCCCGGACACCTTGCCCGGGCCCCTTTTGGATCAGCCGGTGATGGCCTTCACGCCGTCGCGCTCGTCGGTGAGCTCCTGCAGCGTCTTGTCCATCATGGTGCGGGAGAAGTCGTCCACGGGCAGGTCCTTGACCACCTCGTAGGCGCCGTTGGCGCACACGCACGGCATGCCGTAAACGATTCCCTCGGGAATGCCGTAGGAGCCATCCGAGGCCACGCCCATGGAGACCCAGCCCCCATTGGTGCCATGGATCCAGTCATGCATATGGTCGATGGCCGCGTTGGCCGCGGAGGCGGCGGACGACAGGCCACGGGCCTCGATGATGGCGGCGCCGCGCTTGCCGACCTTGGGAATCAGCACATCGCGATACCAGGCCTCGTCATTGACCAGCTCGGGGAGCGGCTTGCCGTTGGCGGTGGCGAAGCGGTAGTCGGCATACATGGTGGGGGAGTGGTTGCCCCACACGACCATCTTCTCGATGTCGGCGGAGGACACGCCCACCTTGGCGGCGAACTGCGACAGCGCGCGATTGTGGTCGAGGCGCAGCATGGCCGTGATGTTCTTGGCCGGCAGGTCGGGCGCGCACTTGGCGGTGATATAGGCGTTGGTGTTGGCGGGGTTGCCGACCACCAGCACCTTCACGTCGCGCTTGGCCACCTCGTTCAGCGCCGCGCCCTGGACCTTGAAGATCTCGGCATTGGCGAGGAGGAGGTCGGCGCGTTCCATGCCCTTGGAGCGGGGACGGGCGCCCACCAGGAAGGCCGCGTCGATGTCGCGGAACGCCACCTTGGGATCGTCGGTGATGACGACGCCGGCGAGGTTCGGGAACGCGCAGTCCTCGAGCTCCATCACCACGCCACCGACCGCCGCCTGAGCCTGAGGCAGATCGAGCAGTTGCAGGATGACCGGCTGGTCCTTGCCGTAGAGGTCGCCATTGGCGATGCGGAACAGCAGCGAATAACAGATCTGACCGGCGGCGCCCGTAACAGCGACGCGAACGGCGGGTTTGGTCATGAGAAATGCCCTTATGCCAAGGGGCCCCACCCGCGGGGGTGGGTCCCGCGGCGCGCAATCTAGTGTGACCTGCGGCAGAAGGGAAGCGCGCGAATCTGCCCCCACGGGCTCGCCTGCGCTGATTTTTTATGCGCCGCGCCGCCGGCACCGAACCCTTGAACGCGAACGCCCGGCGCGGTGTCGCACCGGGCGTCGGTCTGGCTTGGGTGAGACAGGGCGCGCTAGGCGTCAGCCGGGGGAGATCATCTTCTCCGGACGCACCACGGCGTCGAACTCTTCATTGGTCACATAGCCGCCGCCCACGGCCTCCTCGCGCAGCGTGGTGCCGTTCTTGTGCGCGGTCTTGGCGATCTTGGCGGCGTTGTCGTAGCCGATCTTGGGCGCCAGTGCGGTCACCAGCATCAAGGAGCGCTCGAGCGCCGCCTTGATGTTGTCCTCGCGCGGCTCGATGCCCACCACGCAATGCTCGGTGAAGCTGAGCGCCGCGTCCGACATGAGACGCACCGACTGCAGGAAATTGTAGGCCATCACCGGGTTGAACACGTTCAGCTCGAAATGACCCTGGCTGCCGGCGAAGGTGAGCGCGGCATTGTTGCCGAAGATCTGCACGCACACCTGGGTGAGCGCCTCGCACTGGGTGGGATTCACCTTGCCCGGCATGATGGACGAGCCCGGCTCGTTCTCCGGCAGGGACAGCTCGCCGAGGCCGGAGCGCGGGCCCGAGCCAAGGAAGCGGATGTCGTTGGCGATCTTGAACAGCGAGGCCGCCACCGTGTTGATCGCGCCGTGCGAGAACACCATGGCGTCGTGGGCGGCCAGCGCCTCGAACTTGTTGGGCGCGGTGGTGAAGGGCAGGCCGGTGATGGCGGCGATGTGCTCGGCCACCTTCTCGGCAAAGCCCACCGGCGCGTTGAGCCCGGTGCCCACCGCCGTGCCGCCCTGGGCCAGCTGCATCAGCGCCGGCAAGGTCGATTCGATGCGGGCGATGCCGTTCTCCACCTGCTGGGCATAGCCGGAGAATTCCTGGCCGAGCGTGAGCGGGGTGGCGTCTTGGGTATGGGTGCGGCCGATCTTGATGATGGACGTCCACGCCTTGGCCTTGTCCGCCAGCGCGCCGTGCAGGGTGCGCAGGGCCGGCAGCAGTCGGTGGACGATCTCCTCCGCGCACGCCACATGCATGGCGGTGGGATAGGTGTCGTTGGACGACTGGCTCATGTTGACGTGGTCATTGGGATGAACAGGCTTCTTGGAGCCCTTTTCCCCGCCCATCATTTCGATGGCGCGATTCGAGATGACCTCATTGGCATTCATATTGGACTGGGTACCGGACCCGGTCTGCCAGACCACCAGGGGGAAATGATCGTCCAACTTGCCGTCGATCACTTCCTGGGCGGCGGCGACGATGGCGGCGCCCACCTTTGGATCAAGACGGCCAAGGCCCATATTGGTCTCGGCGGCGGCGCGCTTGACGATGCCCAGCGCCCGGACCACCGGCAAGGGCTGACGCTCCCAGCCGATCTTGAAATTGCCGAACGACCGCTGCGCCTGGGCGCCCCAATAACGGTCCGCCGGGACTTCGATGGGGCCGAACGTATCGGTCTCTGTGCGGGTGGCTGTCATCCTGCGTCGCCTTTCCACATGTTGAAGCGGTCGGCGGCCTTCTATCACAGCCGAACCAGGGCTGTGAGCGCCACGAAACCGTAAAATAGTTCCGTGGCGGTAGTGGGTGGTGGAAGCAAGAGGTGCGATTTGCCATAGCTTCGCCCCGGATCAGGCATTTACTGCAACGATCACCGCTGCGACGATGGATGTGGGGATCTAGCGGACGCAGCACCCGTCATTTGGCCCGGTTTCGGGGGAACCGGTCCGCTCGTAGAGGTCCGACGTGGGCGAGATCGTGAATCTCAGGCGCGTGAAGAAGCAGCGGGCTCGGGAGGAGGCGCAGGCCACCGCCACCGAGAACCGGGTGCGCTTCGGCCGCACCAAGGCCGAGCGTCTCGCCCAGGCGGCGGAGCGTCGGCTCATGGAAAAGACTCACGAAGGCCATGCGCTCACTGAGAGGGATGGAAAATGAAAAGCCCCGTGGTGAAGAGATCCATCGTCATCGCCGGTCACAAGACCAGCGTGAGCCTTGAGGATGCGTTCTGGGACGCGCTCAAGGAAATCGCCGCGAGCCGGCGGCTGACGCTTTCCGACCTGGTCGCGACCATCGATTCCTCGCGGACGCAGGGCAATCTGTCCTCGGCCATCCGCCTGTTCGTGCTCGACCATTACCGGGAGAATGCCGCCACGGCCCGCGGCCATGGCCATTCCGAACGTTCGGGGGCCGGCGCTCCCGTTGCGTAAGGTTGCAGCCATCCCTATGTGAGCGAAGCTAGGCAGGCACGCGGCGCGTTGAAACGTGACGCGTGCCTTTCTATAACCCGCTACCCCGAGCGCGTTCGCGGGTCGGCGGCACAGGGTGACACGCGGAGCGGCAGCTGCGGCTGCGCCCCGAGGGAGACAACGGATGTCGTGGAAAAATCAGAGTGGTGGTCCGTGGGGGAGCGGGCCAAGGGGGCCCTGGGGTTCGGGGCCGTCCTCCTCTGGTCCAACGCCGCCAGACATCGAAGACCTGATCCGCCGCAGCCAGGATCGCCTGCGCCACATGGTGCCCGGCTCCATGGGCAGCAAGGGCATCATCCTCTTGGTGGCGCTCCTGATCGGCGGCTGGCTGCTGTCCGGCTTCTATCGGGTCGAGCCCGATGAGCAGGGCGTGGTGCTGCGCTTCGGCCGCTTCGTGCAGGTCACGCAGCCCGGCTTGAACTACCACCTGCCCTACCCCATCGAGACCGTGCTCACCCCCAAGGTGACGCGCGTGAACCGCCTCGACATCGGCATGCGCCTCACCGACGATCCCCGCCGGGGCTCCACCGTGGTGCGCGACGTGCCCGAAGAGAGCTTGATGCTGACCGGCGACGAGAACATCGTCGACGTGGACTTCGCGGTCTTCTGGGTGATCTCGAACGCCGAGAATTTCCTATTCAACGTCCAAAACCCCGAGGGCACCATCAAGGCGGTGGCGGAAAGCGCCATGCGCGAGGTGATCGGCCGCACCGACATCCAGCCCATCCTCACCGGCGCCCGCCAGGGCATCGAGACCGGCGTGCACGACCTCATGCAGAAGACCCTCGACCAGTATGGCGTGGGCGTGCGCGTGACCCAGGTGCAGCTCCAGAAGGTGGACCCGCCGTCCCAGGTCATCGATGCCTTCCGTGACGTTCAGGCCGCCCGCGCCGATGCCGAGCGCGCCCAGAACGAAGCCCAGACCTATGCCAACCGCGTCGTCCCCGAGGCGCGCGGCGAGGCCTCCCGCATCGAGAATGCCGCCCAGGCCTATCGCGAGCGGACCGTGGTCGAGGCGCGCGGTCAGGCGGCCCGCTTCCTCAAGATCTATGATGAATATGTGAAGGCCAAGGACGTGACCCGCCAGCGCATGTATTTCGAGACGCTGGAACGCGTGCTCGGCGGCATGGACAAGGTGATTGTCGATCAGGCCGGCGGCCAGACCGGCGTCGTGCCCTACCTGCCCCTGAACGAACTGTCCCGCCGGCCCGCGGCCCCCGCCGCAGGCGCCCAGCCGCAGGGAGCCGCCCGATGAAAAACTCCGTCTTCGGCGGCGTGCTCGCCATCCTCGCCGCCATCCTCGTGGTCGGCGTGTATTCCTCCGCCTTCACCGTCAACCAGACCCAGCAGGCCCTGGTGCTGCGGCTCGGCAATCCGCTGCCGCCCATCACCACGCCGGGCCTGCACTGGAAGGTGCCGTTCATCGATAGCGTCGTCTATATCGACAACCGCATCCTGGACCTGGAAAACCCCTCCCAGGAAGTGATCGCCTCCGACCAGAAGCGCCTGGTGGTGGATGCGTTCGCGCGCTACCGCATCACCAATGCGCTGAAGTTCTTCCAGGCCGCCGGCACCGTGGAGGCGGCCAATTCGCGCCTCGCCACCGTGCTCAACTCGGCGCTCCGTCGCGTGCTCGGCGAAAGCAACTTCATGACCGTCGTGCGCGACGACCGTGAGGGTCTGATGCACCGCATCAGCGAGCAGGTGAACCGCGAGGCGGCCAATTTCGGCATCACCGTGGTGGATGTGCGCATCCGCCGCGCCGACCTGCCGGAGGCCAACAGCCAGGCGGTGTTCCAGCGCATGCAGACGGAACGCCAGCGGGAAGCGGCCGAGATCCGCGCCCAGGGCAACGAGGCGGCCCAGCGCACCCGCGCCCGGGCCGACCGCGAGGCCACCATCGTGCTCGCCGAGGCCAATTCCAAGGGCGAGCAGGTGCGCGGCGAAGGCGATGCGGAACGCAACCGCATCTTCGCCGACGCCTATGGACGCGATCCCGACTTCTTCGGCTTCTACCGTTCCATGCAGGCCTATGATGCCAGCCTGAAGGCCGGCGATACGCGGATGCTGGTGGCGCCGGAAAGCACCGCCTTCTTCCGCTATCTCACCGACCCGTTCGGCGGAACGCGGCTGCCCACGCCGCCCCAGGCGGCGCCGTCCCCTGCCGCGCCTTCCCTGGCGCCTTCCTTGGCCCCGGCCCAGCCTGCGCCGGCTCTGCCCGCGCCGGCCCGCTGAGGAACCGATGCGGGATCTGCTCGCCGCCGTCGGGCTTGTGCTCGTGATCGAGGGATTGTGCCTTGCCGCTTTCCCCAGCGCATGGCGCAGTGCCATCCAGGCGGTGATGAAGGCACCCGAGACACCGCTGCGCGTCGCCGGCCTGGTGGTCGGCGCCGTCGGTGTCATCGTGGTCTGGCTGGTGCGCGGCGCCTGAAGGTGGCCCAGCCCCGGAGCCGGGATGCGCCGAAGACATGAGGGGAGCGGGCGGCATGGCCGCCCGTTTCTGCTTCCCGCCCCTGCCCGTCCGTGAGAGACGGTCTATATTGGAACTGTTTCGCGCTCTGCGAGGAGAGGTCATGCCCACTGGATTCCGCGCTTTGTCCGCGCTCCTGGCCCCCGCTCTGGTGGTCGGCCTCCTGGCCGGGGCGGTGCCCCATGGCGCCCTCGCCGCCGCCACCAAGGGCCCCGACACCGTCGCCGACACCGCCGAGAAGGTGATGGACGCGGTGGTGAACATTTCCACCTCGCAGAACGTGGCCGCCTCCCGCTCCGTGCCAACGCCCCAATTGCCGCCGGGGTCGCCGCTGGAGGACCTGTTCGACGAATTCTTCAAGAAGCGCGGCCAGGAGGATGGCGACAACGCCCCCCAGAACCGCTCCCGCCGGGTCTCCTCCCTGGGCTCGGGCTTCGTCATCGACCCCGCCGGCCTGATCGCCACCAACAATCACGTGATCGCCGACGCCGACGAGATCTATGTGAACTTCAACGACGGCACCAAGCTCAAGGCTGAGCTGGTGGGCCGCGACCAGAAGACCGACCTGGCCCTGCTGCGGGTGAAGCCCGAGAAGCCGCTGACCGCCGTCAAGTTCGGCGATTCCGACAAGATGCGGGTGGGCGACTGGGTGATGGCCATCGGCAATCCGTTCGGCCTCGGCGGCACGCTGACCGTGGGCGTGGTCTCCGCCCGCAACCGCAACATCAATTCCGGTCCCTACGACAATTTCCTCCAGACCGACGCCGCCATCAATCGCGGCAATTCCGGCGGCCCGCTGTTCAACATGGACGGTGAGGTGATCGGCGTGAACACGGCCATCATCTCCCCCTCCGGCGGCTCCATCGGCATCGGCTTCGCCGTGCCCTCCTCCACTGCCGCCCCGGTGCTGGCCCAGCTTGAGCAGTTCAAGGAAGTGCGGCGCGGCTGGATCGGGGTGCGCATCCAGGCGGTCACCGATGAGATCGCCGAGACACTCGGCCTCGGCAAGGCGCGCGGCGCCCTGGTGGGCGGGGTCAGCGATGACGGCCCGGCCGCCAAGGGCGGCATCAAGGCTGGCGACGTGGTGATCCGCTTCGACGGCAAGGACGTGAAGGAAATGCGCGACCTGCCTCGCCTCGTGGCCGACACGCCGGTGGGCAAGCAGGTGGACGTGGTGGTGATCCGCAAGGGCAAGGAAGAGACCCTGAAGGTCACCATCGCCCGCATGCCCGAGGACGAGAAGCCCGCCGCCGAAGGCAAGGCCCCCGATGCGCCCAAGGCGGACCTGAAGCGGGTGCTGGGCATGGAACTGTCCCCGCTCACCGACGACCTGCGCAAGCGCTTCAAGATCAAGGACAGCGTGAAGGGCGTCGTCATCCTCAACGTGGACCGCACCTCCGCCGCCGCCGAAAAGGGCCTCAAGCCCGGCCAGGTGCTGGTGGAAGTGGGCCAGGAATCGGTGGTCAATCCCGAGGATGTGGCCAAGCGCCTGGACGGCCTGCGCAAGGGCGACAAGAAGTCGGTGCTGCTCCTGGTGGCCAATCCCGATGGCCAGATGCAGTTCGCCGCCGTGCCGCTGAACTGATTGCCAGAGCCCCACAACAAAAAACGCCCGGCTGCGCGTGCAGCCGGGCGTTTTGTTTTGGGATATGCGGCGAGGCCCTCAGCCCCGGCGGATTTCCTCGTGGGTATAGCCCTGCATGTAGAGCAAGGCGGTCAGGTCGCCATGATCGATGCGGGCGTGGGCGGCTTCCGCCACCTTGGGCTTGGCGTGGAAGGCGACGCCGATCCCGGCCTCCCCCAGCATGCCCAGGTCATTGGCGCCATCGCCCACCGCCATGGTCTCGGAGGGGGCAAGGTGCAGGCGGTCGCGCAGTTCGATGAGGGTGGCGGTCTTGGCCTCGCGGCCCAGGATGGGCTCGGCCACCCGACCGGTCAGCTTGCCCTCTTCCACGTCGAGCACATTGGCGCGGTTCTCGTCGAAGCCGATCATCGCCGCGACCGGCCCGGTGAACAGCGTGAAGCCACCGGAGACGAGCGCCGCATAGGCGCCATGGGCCTTCATGGTGGCCACCAACACGGGGCCGCCGGGGGTGAGGCGGATGCGCTCGGCGAGCACGTCCTTCACCACGTCGGTGGCGAGGCCCTTCAGCAGGGCCACGCGCTCGCGCAAAGCGGGTTCGAAGGCGATCTCGCCCCGCATGGCCCGTTCCGTGATGGCAGCCACATGGGCCTTGATGCCCACCACATCGGCCAGCTCGTCGATGCACTCCTGGCCGATCATGGTGGAATCCATGTCGGCGATGAACAGGCGCTTGCGCCGGTCGGCGGCGAGCTGCACCACCACGTCGATGGGCGCGCCGTCGAGCGCCGCGCGCACACTCTCGGCCAGCAGGCGGGGCGAGGCGCCCAGCTCCGGGTCGAAGGGGATGTCGGCGGCCACGTCCGGCTCCAGGACATGGGCCTCTCCGGCTTCCGGCAGAACCGCCCGGGCCGCGATCAGAATGTCGCGCGAGAGCAGCGCGTCGGCGGGATTTGAGATAAGGGTCGCGACATAAACCATGGCAGATCCAGTGAGGCAGCCTTGAAGCCTGTGGCGGTGCTCATCGCAGGTCCAACGGCCAGCGGCAAGTCCGCCGTCGCCCTCGCCTTGGCCGAGCGCACGGGCGGGGTCGTCATTAACGCCGATTCAATGCAGGTCTATGGCGATCTGCGCATCATCACCGCCCGCCCGACGGTGGCCGAAGAGGCCCGCGTGCCCCATCGCCTCTATGGCCATGTGGCGGGGGAGACCGATTATTCCACCGGCCGCTGGCTGGACGATGCCCGCGCCACGCTGGCCGATGCGCAGGCAGAGGGGCGGCTGCCCATCTTCATCGGCGGCACGGGCCTTTATTTCCGGGTGCTCACCCAGGGTCTGGCCGCCGTGCCGGCCATCCCGCCAGAGCTGCGCCAAGCCCTGCGCGCCGAGGCGGACGGGCTTTGCGACGCCGAGCTGCACCAGCGCCTTGCCGCCCGCGACGGGCAGGGCGCGGCGCGCCTTGCCCCCGCCGACCGGCAGAGGGTGCTGCGGGCGCTGGAGGTGGTGGAGGCCACCGGCCGGCCCCTGGCGGCCTGGCAGCAGGAGCAAGGCCCGGCGCCCCTGCCCCCGGAGCGCTGCGTCCGCCTGGTGCTGGAGGTGGAGCGGGAGGCCTTGCGCGCCCGCATCGATGCCCGCTTCGCGGCCATGATGGCCGACGGTGCCCTCGACGAAGTGGCCGCGATCGCCGCCCGTGGCCTGTCTCCCGATCGGCCGATCCTGAAGGCCCATGGCGTGCCCGCCCTCACGCGGCACCTGGCCGGGCAGATGAGCCGGGCGGACGCCGTCGCCGAGGGCCAGGCCGACACCCGCCGCTATGCCAAGCGGCAGGTCACCTGGTTCCGCCACCAGATGGCGGATTGGCCCCGCGCCCGGCCCGAGGCGGCGCTCGATCATCTCCTGGCCGCCGTGTCCGGCACCTGAGGCCGGTCAGCCGAGCGCGTGGGCGAGGATGTCGAAGGTCTCGGGGCCCATCTGCGCCACGTTGAAGCGCATCAGGCCGGCGGCGGTCTGGCTGACGGAAAAGACATTGCCCGGCGCCAGTACCATCCCCTCCGCCAGCGCGCGCTTGGCCACCACGGCGCCGTCGCGCCCCTCCGGCAGGCGGCACCAGAGCAGGAAGCCGCCGCGCGGCTCCACCGCCGGCCGCACGCCAAGCCCCGCGAGCCGCGCCGCCACCTCCCGCCGGCGGCGGGCGAGGCGCGGGCGCAGGGCCGCCAGATGCTTGCGATAGTTGCCATCCGCCAGCACGCGGGAGACGATCTCCACCGCCACCGGGCTCGGCCCGCCGAAGCTGGTGGCCACCTGGAGGTCCACCAGCCTCTCGATCCAGTCCCGCCGCGCCACCACATAGCCTGTGCGCACCGAAGCCGAGAGCGTCTTGGAAAAGCTCCCCACCCGGATCACCCGCGCCAGCCCGTCGAGCGCGGCGAGGCGGGGCGAGGGATCGGGCTCCAGGTCGGTGAAAATGTCGTCCTCCACGATGGTCAGGTCATGGGCCGCCGCCAAGGTCAGGAGGCGATGGGCCACCGGGAAGGCGAGGCTCGCCCCGGTGGGATTGTGGAGGGCGGAATTGGTCAGATAGAGCCGGGGCCGATGGGCCGCGAGCGCCTCGGCAAAGCGGTCCGTATCCGGTCCGCTGGCGGTGTAGGGCACGCCCACCAGCTTCACCCGGTGCGCGCGCAAGAGGGCCTGGAAGTTGAAATAGCAGGGATCGTCCACCAGCACCGTGTCGCCGGGCTGGAGCAGGAAGCGGCACACCAGTTCCAGCGCCTGGGAGCCGGAGGCGGTGAGCAGAACCTGGTCAGCCCCCGCCTCTATCCCCTCGGCCGCGCACTGGCGCACCAGCATTTGGCGCAGCGTGAGCGCCCCCCGGCTGCCGCCATAATCCGTCAGCATCGCGTCCGGCGCCTTGGCGAGGCCTCGGATGGCCCGACGCAGGGCCTCCTGGGGCATCCAGTCGGCCGGAAGCCAGCCGCAACCGGGGCGGAGGGCATCGGAAGGGGCATCCAGCGACTGGCGGGACACCCAGAGCGGGTCCACCGCCCGGTCCACGCGCGGCGCCGCCTCGGAGAGGGCAAAGGGCGCCACCGGCCCGGCCACATAAAAGCCGGAGCCGGGGCGGGCGCGCACCACGCCTTCCGCCACCAGCCGGTCATAGGCTTCCACCACCGTCGAGGGAGAGACCGCCAACTCGCGCGCGAGGGCGCGAATGGAGGGCAGCTTCTCCCCGCTGGCCAGCATGCGGCCCGTCATGCGGCGGCGGATGGCGGCGATGGCCCGCCCCGTCTGGCTCTCCGTGTGACCCTCAGTGCTTTGGCCCTGCGCGCTCAACTGTGTGCCTCATCGCATCCATACAGTTTGATTCAACTGTACCGCTCCGTTGCTGGGGACGCCAACCGCGCGGGCCTATGTCCTTGGCTGCGGGGGCGCGGACAGGATCGGAGACCAGGATGGCGCGCGGAAACGAGGGATGGCTGAGCGGCCTGGCGGGCGTCCTCATCTTCAGCGGCTCGCTGCCGGCAACGCGCGTGGCCGTCCAGGGCTTCTCGCCTCTCTTCCTCACCTCCGCCCGCGCCGTCATCGCCGCGCTCTTGGGCGGGCTGCTGCTGCTTGCCTTCAAGCAGAGACGGCCGGAACGACAGGACCTCATTCCCCTCGCCATTGTCTCGCTCGGGGTGGTGGTGGGCTTCCCGCTCTTGACGGCATTGGCCCTGCAGCACGTCACCTCCGCCCATTCCATCGTCTTTATTGGCCTCCTGCCGCTGGCCACCGCCCTGTGCGCGGTGGCGCGGGCGGGGGAGCGGCCGCGCCCGGCCTTCTGGCTGTTCTCGGTGGCGGGGGCGGCGGCGGTGGCGGGGTTCGCACTGGGCGGCGGCGGGACGCTCTCGCCCAAGGGCGACCTGCTCATGCTGGCGGCAGTGGCGGTGTGCGGCCTCGGCTATGCGGAAGGCGCGCGCCTCTCCCGGCGGCTGGGCGGCTGGCAGGTGATCTCCTGGGCGCTGGTCCTCTCCTTGCCGGTCATGGCCGCTTTGGCCTTCGCCACCCGGCCGGACGGCTTCGGGCAAATCCAGGGTCCGGCCTGGCTCGGCCTTGGCTATGTGGCCCTGTTCTCCATGATGATCGGCTTCGTCTTCTGGTATCGCGGCCTGGCACTGGGCGGCATCGCGCGGGTGGGGCAGTTGCAGCTGCTCCAGCCCTTCTTCGGCCTCGCCTTGGCCGCCCTGGTGCTGGGCGAGCCGGTGGCCTGGACCATGGTGGCCACCGCCGCCCTGGTCATGGGCTGCGTCGCCGGCGCCAAGCGGTTCGCCTGAGGGGGAGTTTTGCCGTCAGCCCCGGTCGGTGACCGGGGCCAAGCGGGCTTCGCTCAAACGCCGCGCGGGCTTGGGGCCATCAGCCCCGGTCGGTGACCGGGGCCAAGCGGGCTTCGCTCAAACGCCGCGCGGGCTTGGGGCCGTCAGCCCCGGTCGGTGACCGGGGCCGTGTGGGGTTCACCCCTCACCACCGCACGCGGAAGCTGCCGGACACGCCGATGGTGGAATAGCTGTCCGCCAGTTGGGCATCGACGCCGGCGGAGAGCACGGTGTTGGGTCCGGCCGAGAATTGCAGCCCGGCATGGAGATCGGCCGCGTCGGTGACGGTCGGGATAGGCGAGCCGGTAAACGTCAGCCCCGGCAGCTCGGCGAAGCTGCGCGACACGCCCCGGTCGGGGCTGAAGTCGTGCATCCAGGCGGCGCGCACATAAGGCGCGATGCGCTGGCCGTTGCCCAGGGTCCACTGCCCGTCCCATTGCAGGCCCAGATAGATCGGCAGCGCGGTGATGGAGCTGCTGTCGTAGGTCAAGCCACGGCCGAGGCTGAACAGTTCCGACCCGGAGCCCAGCCACAATTGGCTCGGCTGGAAGGCCAGGAACGGCGTCACCTGCGCGCCCCCGCCCATCGCGAAGCTGTAACCCACCTCGATCCGCCCGCCGAGCACCATGCCATCCAGGCCCGAGGACGTGGCGAGGTTCAGGCCGAGATTATAGAGGTTGCGGTCGAAATTGGAGCTGCCATAGCCCACCGTCGCGATGGCCGAGACATAGGCCGGCCCCCACTGGTGCAGGCCATAGACGCTGAACCCGCCATAGGAGGTGGAGACGGAAGCGCCGTAATCGTCCGCCCACACATTGGTGGTGGAGAAGTTCACCGCCGCGCCCAGCAGCGTGTTGCCGTTCGCCAGCTCCCCATCAAGGCCCACCGTGCCGCCGAAGGACGAGCCGGACAGCCCGCCCCCCGTGATCGCCGCGCCCACCGGTGAACCCCAGAAATAGCGGTTGCCGGTCGCGCCGGAGGTGGAGGCGGAAGTGGAGCCGGACCCGCTCGCCGCCGGCGCGCTCGCATAGCTCAGCGCGGTGGAGGATGGGCGCAGGCCCATGCGCCAAAGGTCCATCTGGGTGGTGATACCCGCCATGGAGGCGGAGGCGGAGTTCAGGATCGTCATGGGCACCAGCGACACAGCGCCACCGCCCACCGACTGATAGGCTTGCTCCAGCCGCCCGACGGTGGGCTGCGCCAGCAAGGCCGGGACAATGGCCTCGAACAGCGAAGAGGAGCCCTGCGCCTGGATGATCCCCACCAGGGCGCCCAGTTCCTGGCCCGTGGCCGACAGGCCGGCCGGCGTGAAGGTGATGGTGGTGCCCAGCGTCAGGCCGCCGCTCGCCTGGTTCACGGAGAAGTCGAGCATGGCGGTATCGCCGAGCACCGCGAGGCCGGCCGCCGACAGGCCGCCGTCGGCGCTCAGGAAGGCGGCCTCGTAATGGCCGGCCTTCGCCAAAGCGGGATTGGCGACCACGCCCAGCACGCCGCCCGAGAGGCTCGCGCTGCCCTTGACCTCATAATGGTCCGCATGGCCGCTGATCTGGTCGGCCCGCACCACCAGCATGCCGCTGGTGGTCTGGACCAGGCTGCCATTGAGCACCACCGTGCCGAGGCCCGGCGCGGCGCTGCGCAAGGTGCCGGCATTGGTGAGCCCGTTGCCCGCCCCGCCCAGATCCAGCGAGGAGCCGGCCGCGATGGTGCCCCCGGCGAGATTCATCACCGTGTTCGCCGCGCCCGTTTGCAGCGCCATGTTGCCGGTGATGGTGCCGCCATTCACCACGGCGGCGACGCCATTGAGCGTGCGGATGGCCAGGCCCTCGGCGCCATCCGCGGTGGAGAGCGCGCCATACGTGGTGAGCGTGGTCTGCGCGCCATCGGAGGTGATGGCCGTGCCGCCCGCGCCGCCGATCACCTGCGCGCCCGCGCCGATGTTCAGGATCGGATCGGCGGGACCCTGGGTATACACAGCGGTCGCCCCCGCGCCGGTGGCGCTCACCGTGACGCCCTTGGCCTGATTATAGGTGACCTTGCCGCCGGCGGTGGAATTGCCGTTCACCAGCTCCATGGCGGTGCCGTTCATGACGAGGCCGCCGCCATTGCTCACCGACTGGGCGATGACGCCATAGGCGCCTTGCCCGGTGGTGGTGATGTTGGCGTTCACATTCACCGTCACCGCCCCGCTGGTGCCGGAGGCGCTCGGCCCGGTGTAGGTCAGCGCGGTGTTGTCGGTGATCGCCGCGCCGCCGCCGCCGCCGATGGACTGGGCGAGCACGCCCACCGCATTGGTGCCCGTCGTCTTGAGGTTGCCGCCCACCGTCACGGTGACGGCGCCCGCATCGCCGGAGGCACCGGCGAACTGGACCGCACCGTCTGCCTTGCCAATGCCGCCGCCGCCGCCGATGGACTGGGCGACGATGCCGATGGCGCCGCCGCCGGTGGTGGTCACGCTGCCGGTGGTGGAAACGCTGACCGTGCCGCCCGCCCCGCCGCCGCTGCCGCCGAGGACAAGGGTCGAGGCCGGCATGGTGGACACGCCGCCGCCGCCACCGATGCTCTGCGCCACCAGGCCATAGGCGAAATTGCCCGCGGTGCTCACGGACCATCCGTTCACGCCCTGCACCGTCACGCCCATGCCCGAGCCGCCGGCCGAGCCGCCCAGGGTCACCGTGCCGCTATAGGTGCTGCTGGACTGGTCGATGGACGGCAGGCCGGTGACGCCGCCACCGCCGCCGATGGACTGGGCGATGAGGCCTATGGCGCGGGCGCCGGAGGTCAGGATGTTGTTGCCATAGAGGGCGGAGACGGTGTTGCCGTCGCCGCTGCCGGTGCCGGACGCGCCCAGCGTCGCGCCATAGGGCACGGAGACCGCAGTGGTGCCATTGCCATCCAGAAGCGTGGTGGCATAGCCGCCGCCGCCGGCGATGGACTGGGCCATGATGCCGTGGGAATCGACGCCACCGGTCTGGACGGGGCCGTAATTGTTCAGCGTGACCGTGCCCGCATTGGCACCGAGGCCATTGGTGCCGCCCAGCGTCAAGGTGACGGAACTGGTATTGGCATTGCCAGAAATACCGGTGTTGCTCGCCGCAAGACCACCGCCGCCGGCGATGGACTGCACCACCACGGCCGGCGCCATGATGCCGGCCGTGGCCGTGCTCATCCAATTGTTGACCAGCACCGTGCCGCCCGCCCCGCCGCCGGAGCCGTTGCCGCCGAGCGCGAGGCCCGCCGCATAGGCGCCGCTGGTGAGGCTGCCGCCGGCCGCCGTCACGTCGCTGGTGCCGCCCGCGCCGCCGCCGCCGCCGATGGACTGCACGAGCACGCCAACCGCGCCGATGCCATAGGTGACGGTGTGGGCATTGTCCGTATTGACGGTAACAGCGCCGCCGGCGCCGCCGGAGGTGCCGGAGCCGCCCAGCGAGAGCGTCGCCGTCACATCGCCGGAGCCGGTGGCGCTGCCGTTGCTGGAGCCGCCCATGCCGCCGCCGCCGCCCACCGATTGGGCCACCAGCCCATAGGCATAGGCGCCATAGGTGGTGAGGCTCGTGCCGGAGCCGTAATTGTCATAGGTCACGTTGACGGCGCCGCCGTCGCCCGCCGCCCCGCCGGTGCCGCCCAGCGCCAGGGAGGCGGTGACATCCCCGCCGCCGCCCGCGCCGCCGGTGGAGGAGCCGCCAATGCCGCCGCCGCCGCCGATGGACTGCGCCACCAGGCCGGACGCGTAGGCGCCGGAGGTTTCGATCGCGGAATAGGCCGAGACCGTCACCGTGCCGCCAGCATTGCCCGTGCCGCCCGTGCCGCCGAGGCCGAGGGAGGCGGAAATGTTGCCGTTGGACGAACTGGAGGTGGATGAGCCGCCCGCGCCGCCGCCACCGCCAATGGACTGGCCGAGAATGGCGATGGCGTTGGCGCCGTTGGTCTGAACGCCGCCATTGGCGGTGATGGTCACCGTGCCGCCGGGCAGGCTGGAGGCGCCGGAGCCGCCCAGGGCGACGCCGATATTGGCCTCCCCGCCGCTGGCGGAGGTGGCATTGCTGGCGCCGCCAAAGCCGCCGCCGCCGCTCACCGACTGGGCAAACAGGCCATAGGACATGGCGCCCTGGGTGATGGTGTTGGCGTTCTGTGTCAGCGAGACGGTGCCGCCCGCGCCGCCGGTGCCGCCCGAGCCGCCGAGGCCGAGGCTCACCGCATAGCTGCCGCTATTGGCATTGGTGGTGCTGGACCCGCCCGCGCCGCCGCCGCCGCCCACCGACTGGGCGAAGATGCCGTGGGACTGGGCGCCGCTGGTATTGACCTGCGCGGTCGCATTGACCGTGACGTCGCCGCCGCTGCCGCCACCGCCGCCGGAGCCGCCAAGGCCCATGGAGAGCGCGACGCCGCTGGAGGCCGAGGACGAGCTGGCGCCCGCCTTGCCGCTGGCGCTGTTGCTGCCGGAGGAACTGGAGCTGCTGCCGCCGGTGGCGGAGGAAATGAAGGCGCCGCCCGTGCCGCCGCCCCCGCCCACCGACTGGGCGAAGATGCCGGTGGAATTGGCGCCGGAGGTGACGATGCCCTTCAACCCGTTGAGGGACACCGGCGCGTTCACCGTCACAGTGACGGTGCCGCCATCGCCACCGCCCGATCCGTTGCCACCAAGGCCGAGGGCGAGGGACATGGTGCCGCCCGTCGAGGTGGTGGTGGAAGAAGAACCGCCATTGCCGCCGCCGCCGCCCACCGACTGGGCGATGAGGGCGGCGGAATTGTTGCCCGCCGTCTGCAGCGTGCCGACCGTGGTGACCTGCACCTGCCCGCCCGTGCCGCCCGAGCCGCCGCTGCCGCCCAGCGCCAGGGAGACCGCATGCTCGTTGGCCGAGGCGTTGGACGTGCTCGACCCGCCATTGCCGCCGCCGCCGCCCACCGATTGGGCCAGCAGGGCCGGCGCATTGTCCGGCGGGGCCGTTACGGTGAGCGAGGTCAGCGGGATGCCGGTGAAGATGAGGGCGTAGTTATTGACGGTGACGCTGCCGCCATCGCCGCCGGTGCCGGCCGAGCCGCCCATGCTCATGGCCAGCGAATTGCCGCCGCTGGTGCCGCTGCCGCCGTCCGCACCCGCCTGGGCCGCGTTGGTGCCGCCATTATTGCCGGCGCTGGAGGCCGTCTGCGAGGAGCTGGCCGAGCCGCTGGTGCTGCCCGTGGAGGCGGAGGAGCTGCCCCCGCCGCCGGACTGCACGCCCGGCGCCGAAGACGACGTGGTGCTGGAGCCGCCGGAGCCACCGCCGCCGCCCACCGATTGCGCGAACAGGCCGATGGCCCCTGCCCCCAGCGTGTTGATAACGGAGGCTGCGTTGCCTTCCACCGTCACGCTGCCGCCGGTCGCGCCATTGGCGCCATTGCCGCCGAGGCTGAAGGACACGGCCGCCTGGCCGCCGGTGGCGCTGTTGGTGGCTGAGCCGCCATTGCCGCCGCCGCCGCCCACGGACTGGGCGAAGATGCCATAGGCCTGCTGGCCGCTCGTATAGATGTTACCGACGGTGCCATCGAGATTGACCGTCACGCCGCCGCCCGTGCCGCCCGTTCCGGCGCCGCCACCCAGGGTCACGGAGGCGGCATAGGAACTGCCGTCCGCATTGCCGCTGGACGAGCCGCCATTGCCGCCGCCACCGCCCACCGACTGGGCGAAGATGCCGTTGGACAGGTCGCCATAGGTCATGATGCCGCCGGTGGACGTGACGGAGACCGTATTGCCGCCGCCGCCCTGGCCCGCATTGCCGCCAATGGCCAGAGAGACCGCAATGCCATTGTCGGGCTGCGTCTTGCTGGCGGTGGAGGCGCCCTTGTCGGAGGAATTGGTGTTGGAGAGGGCGGAATTGACGTTGTTCACGTCATTGGCCACGCCCGCGCCCGCCACCGAGGTGACGCCGCCCGTCAGCTCGCTGCCCGGCCCGGCCGTGGTGGTCGCGGAGGCCGCCCCGCCATTGCCGCCGCCGCCGCCCACGGACTGGGCGAACAGGCCGGAGGAATGGGCGCCATAGGTTGTGACGTTGCCGCCCACGTCCAGCGTCACCGTGCCGCCCGCGCCGCCGCCCGCGCCATAGCCGCCAATGGCGATGCCCGCCGCATACTGGTTGGAGGAGGCGGTGGCCTGCGACCAGCCGCCATTGCCGCCGCCGCCGCCGATGGACTGGCCGATCACGCCCGGCGACTGCGCGCCAAACGTGGCCACGGAGCCTGTGGAAAGGCCCTTGTTGGATTGAATGGTGACAGTGCCGCCATTGCTGCCCTGGCCACCGCCGCCGCCGACCGCCACAGACACGGAGGCCGTGCTGGCGATGGCATTGGCATCGGCCGAGCCGCCATTGCCGCCGGAACCGCCGATGGACTGGGCGAAGATGCCAGGAGCGAGGTCGCTGGTGACCGTATTGGTGCCCACCACCACCTGGCCCACCTGGTAGACCGCGGCCGCACCGCCATAGCCGCCCGAGGCGCCCGCCCCGCCAATGGCCACGGAGGCGGAATAGCCGTCCACCTCGGAGCCCGCGCCCGACACGGAGAAGGCCCGGCTCGACCCGCCATTGCCGCCGGAGCCACCGATGGACTGGGCGAGAATGCCGACGGATTCATAGCCCTGGGTGGAGATATTGGTGGCGTTGACGGTCACCGATCCCGCCGTCTGGCCCGAGCCGCCCGAGCCGCCGGTGGCGGCAGCCCCGCCCACGGACACCTTGGCATCGCCGCCGCCGGTGGACCCGGCGCCGCTGAGCGCAAAGCCGCCATTGCCGCCATTGCCGCCGATAGACTGGGCGAGAATGCCGATGGACTGGTCATAGGAGGTGGTGATGAGGGCGTTGGAGGTCACGCTCACCGTGCCCGAGCCGCCGCCCGAGCCACCATTGCCGGCAAGGCTCACATCGGCCGCAAACACGATGGAGCCCGCCGCCCCGGCGCTGAAGCCACCCGCGCCGCCGGACCCGCCGATAGACTGGGCCACGATGCCGGGGGAGATGAGGCCAGCGGTGGTGATGGGGGCGCCGGAATTCTGCGTCACTGTCACGCCGCCCGCCGTGCCGCCGCTGCCGCCGGTGCCGCCCAGGGCCACCGCCGCCGAGGCGCCGCCGGCCAGCGAGCCGGCCACGTCCCAGCCACCCGCGCCGCCCGCCCCGCCGATGGACTGCGCCGTGATGCCGGGAGATTGCGAGCCATTGGTGGTAAGCGGGCCGCCGGTCTGCGTGACCGACACGGTGGAGGCTGAGCCGCCGGAACCACCGCCGCCACCGATGGTGGCATTGGCGGCCACCCCGCTTTCGAGGCCCCCGCCCACCGCGAAGCCGCCGGTGCCGCCCGCGCCGCCCACGGACTGGGCGACGATGCCGCCCGACATGGGGCCGACCAGGGTGATGGTGTTGCCGTTATAGACCGTGACCGCGGCGCCAGAGCCACCGGAGCCGGCCGAGCCGCCCACTTCGAGGCTCGCATCATAGGCGCCCGACATGGAGGCCCCCACCGCGAAGCCGCCGGAGCCGCCGCCCCCGCCCATGGACTGGGCCAGAATGCCCGGCGCATTGCCGTAAAGGGCGGCGCCGCTTGCCACCGTCTGGGTGGTGGTGACCGGGGTGTAGGTGGTCACCTGGATCTGCTCGGTCGTGTAGACCGGCTCGTATTCCACATAGCAGTAGATGGTGCAGACCCAGACCGGGTTGTAGCCGATGAGCACCTGTTGGGTTTCGGTCGTCGTGGTGGCCACTTCCGTGGTGGTGGTGGTGGTCACCGTGCTCGGCGCGACGATCGCGCCGTAATTGGTGACCTGCACAGTATTGGCGGATGAGCCCGCCCCGCCGGAACCGCCCACCGCCAGCGTGGCCGAGCCCTCCAGGCTGGCATTGCCCGAGGCCACGAAGCCGCCATTGCCGCCGCCGCCGCCAATGGACTGGGCGAGAATGATCGCCGCGCCGCCGCCGGCCGCGCTCAGCGTGCCGCCCGTATTCTCGAAGAAGACCGTGTTGGCATAATTGCCGCTGCCGCCGAGCCCGCCAATATTGGCGCCTAGCGAGGGGCCGAGCGACAAGGTGAGGGCCGTGGTGTAGCCGCCATTGCCACCACCGCCGCCGATGGACTGCACCACCACCGCGCTCGACTGATAGCCGGTCGTGGTGATGTTGGCGCTGCCGGCGGCGCCGCTGTCGGTCTTGTTATAGGCATAGGCCCATCCGCCCGTGCCACCCGCCCCGCCGGTGCCGCCCAGCGTCAGATTGACCGCCGCCACCTCGCCCGCCGAGGCCGAGATGGCCGCGCCGCCATTGCCGCCGCCGCCGCCGATGGACTGGGAGAGCAGGCCCGGCGAGCGATCGCCATAGGTGACGATGTTGCTGCCCTGGTTGATGGCCGCCGCATTCACGCCATAGCCGCCCGAACCGCCGTGCGCGCCAACGGCGAGCGCGATGGAGGCGCCCTGCGCGATGGCGCCCGCGACGCTCGCCCCCGCATTGCCGCCGCCGCCGCCGATGGACTGGGCGACCACGCCGGGGGAATCCGTGCCATTGGTGGTGATGTTGAGGCCACCCGTGCCGGCGAACACGTTGCCGGCATCGCTGCCCGGTCCGCCCGCGCCGCCCACCGCCAGGGAGAAGGCCGCCACCGCGCTGCCGGACAGCGACACCGCATAGCCGCCATGGCCACCGCCGCCGCCCAGCGACTGGGCGATGATGCCCGGCGAGCCCGTGCCATTGGTGGAGATGGAGCCATTGCCGAGGCTGGTCAGCCAGTTGGCGCCCGAGGTGTTGCAGGCCGCGCCATAATTGGCGCCCGCATCGCCGCTGGTGCAGTTCACGGTGACCGCGCTCGCCGTGCCGCCCGTGCCGCCAGCGCCGCCATGGGAAATGGAGGCGCCACTGGTGCCGCTCAGCGACAGCGAAAGCGCGCCGCCGCCAGACCCGCCGCCCCCGCCGATGGACTGGGCGAGGATAGCCGGGGAATTGATCTCCTGGGTGGTGATGGAGCCGGTATTGTCGACGAAGACGGCCCCGCCATTGCCGCCTGCGCCCCCATTGCCGCCCATGGCGAAGGAGGTGCCGACGATGGAGGTGGCGACGCCGAAGCCGCCGGTGCCGCCGCCGCCGCCGATGGACTGGGCCTGGATGCCCATGGCCCCGCCGGCGCTGGACGAGGGCGCGGCCCCGCCATTGCAGGAATTGCCGGTGCAGATATTGCCCGTATTGCTCACCGTCACGGTGCCGGAATTGCCGCCGCCGCCGCCATCCCCGCCCGTGTCAGTACCGCCGACGATGACGCCGGTGATGCCGCTGCTATAGGCAAGGCCGCCTGTGCCACCGGCGCCGCCCACGGACTGGGCGGCAATGCCGATGGCCGAGCCATTGGTGAGGACGATGGCGCCGGAATTGGAAACGGTGACCTGCGCCCCCGAACCCGCCGGGCCGCCATTGGCGCCGAGCGCGTTCAGGCCGTTGGAGATGCCCGCATCGCCGCCACCGCCGCCTACCGACTGGGCCTCGATACCGCGCGATCCCAGCCAATTTGAGGTGAGCGTGCCGGAATTGGTCACGTTGACCGTGCCGGCATCGGCGCCATAGCCGCCGCCACCGCCCGAGCCGCCACCGCCGAAGATCCAGTAGCCCCCGCCGCCCGACCCGCCGCCGGCGCCGGTGCCGCCCACGCTCTGAGTGTAGATGGCGATGGAGTTTTGGGCCGTTACCGCGGCGGTGTTGCTCAGGATGACCGCGCCGCCGATGCCGCCCGCGCCGCCGCCACCGCCATTGCCGCCGGTGGCGCCATTGCCGCCGGACCCGCCATTGCCGCCCACGGAGAGCACGGCAAGGCCCGCTGCGCCCGTGGAGGTGGTGGTGATCGGTGTGGAATTGGTGAGCTGCGCCTGGCCGCCCTGCCCGCCCTGGCCACCGGAGCCACCATAGCCGCCATCGGTCTTGGAATAGCCGCCATCGCCGCCATTGCCGCCCTTGCTGTAGACGACGATGGCCGTGCCGGAGAAATAATTGCCCGATCCGCCATTGGTGGTGATGGTGATGGTGCCGCCATTGCTGCCGGTGGCGCCATTGCCGCCATTGATGGCGCCGCCATCCAGGCACAGGGCGGCATTGTCCGAATTGCCGCCATTGCCGCCATTGCCGCCGATGCTCCCGGCCAGCACGAAGGTGCCGTCATACGAGCTGCCGCCGGAGAGCGTGTTGGAATAGGTCTCGGTAACCGTGGGGCCGTTGCTGCCCGAATGGCCGCCGCCCACATTGGCCTCGTAGCCATTGCTGTCCGGGCACCCATAGCCGCCGCTGCCGTTGGACCCAGCCGGCTGGTAATTGTGGATGTAGTTGGGGCCGACCGTGGCATTGCTGCTTTGGGCCAGCGCCGAGGCAGGGATGGCACAGGAGGCCAGAAGCGCGAGCGCCAGCTGGCGCGAGCGGCGCGCCACGGGGCGCGTAGCCGGCATGCAGTCGGACATGAGACCCCCCACAGGCCGGTGTCCTGACACCAGCTCGATTGCCTGTATTTTACGCAGATCTCGCAACGTAGCCTGCACTGTCGGAGCGAAGGCCGTTCCGGTCAATTGACAAAAAAAGACCATTTTGGAATGAGATAGCATTTAACGGGCGGTGCCTACGACTTAGGCGTGCAAACTTCAGCCACATTCGGTAACACAGTAACGCGCGCTGAGACCGCCCTGGGGCAGAAAAGCAAAGCAGGGCAACGCACGGGCCGATTTTGGGCCGCGTTCGCGCGCTACCGTCCGCCGTTGGCTTTCGCGCCGCCGCAAATCCCTCCGAAATGGAGTGATTTGACGGGAAGGGCCGCCCGCGCCCCGCCTTGCCACCGCGTTTGGCTGGAACCCGGGGGTCTTTCACGGGCAAGATGGCCGCTGGACAGGGCAAGCCGGACGCCTTCTGGCCCCTCGTCCTGACACATCCCTCCCCGCAAGCCGCTTCCCCCTTCGCGCGGACTTGCTTTATGGCGGTGCCGTGCCGCGTCCTCCCGGAGATCCCTCATGCGCACCCCCCTTCCCTCCTGCGACGTGGCGGTGATCGGCCTTGGCGCCATGGGCAGCGCCGCGCTTTATCAACTGGCGAAGCGCGGGGCGCGGGTGATCGGCATCGATCGGTTTTCGCCGCCCCACACCTTCGGCTCCAGCCATGGCGACACGCGCATCACGCGGGAGGCGGTGGGCGAAGGGGCGGCCTATGCCCCGCTCGTGCGCGCCTCCCATCGAATCTGGCGGGAGCTGGAGGCGCAGACGGGCGAATCCCTCCTGGTGCCGTCCGGGACGCTGGTGATGGCCTCCGCCTCGGCGCCCAATTCCCATCATGGCAAGCCGGACTTCCTCCGCCGGACGGTGGAGGTGGCGACCTCCCATGCCGTCGCCCATGAGGTGCTCGACGCCGCCGAGATCCGCCGCCGCTTCCCGGCCTTCATCGGCCTGCGCGGGGACGAGCAGGGCTATTTCGAGCCCGGCGGCGGCTATGTGCGCCCCGAGGCCGCCATCCGCACCCAGATCACACAGGCCCAAAGGCTGGGGGCGCAGGTGGTGACGGACACCAGAGTGACCGGTCTCGCGCAGGAGGGCGCGGGGGTGCGGATCGAGACCGCGGACGGGCCGATCCTCGCCGGCCAGGCGGTGGTGGCGGCCGGCCCCTGGGCGCACGCCTTCCTCGGGCCGGCGCTCACCCCCGCCTTCCAGGTGCAGCGGCAAGTGCTGTACTGGCTGGAGATTACCGAGCCGGCTTTATTCCCCGCCGGCAGCCCGGTCTTCATCTGGATGCATGGGGATGGGGACGAGGATTATTTCTATGGCTTCCCGCCCAGCGCCAGCCCCGGCAGCATCAAGGTCGCCACCGAGCAATATGGCGCCTCCTGCGACCCGGACACGGTAGACCGCACCGTCCGCGACCCCGAGGTGGCCGCGATGCACGCCCATCACATAGCCGGCAAACTGGGCGGTGTCGCGCCGCGCGCCACGCGCGCCGTCGTGTGCCTCTACACCACATCCCGGGACAATGGCTTCCTCATCGACCATCACCCGGACATGGCGCGCGTGCTCCTGGTCTCCGCCTGCTCGGGCCACGGCTTCAAGCATTCCGCCGGCATCGGCGAGATGGTGGCGCGCCATCTCCTGGAGCCGGGCACGCCGCTCGGCCCCGCCTTCGCCGCCGGACGGCTGACGGGCGCCAGCTAGCCGGGGCGCTTGAGGCGCGGGGGGCGGCGGCGGACGGCCCCGTCCAGCAGGCGGCGGAAGGTGGGGCATTCCATGTGCGAGGGCGCGGGGCACTCCGCCACATGGCGCAAGGTCTCGCGCAGGGCCGTCAACTCGTCGATCTGCCGGTCGATCTCATCCGCCCGCCGGTGGAGGACCGCGCGATCCAGCGCCGGCGCATCGCCGGTGCCGAACATGCCGGCAATGTCGGTGAGCGAGAAGCCGGCCCCCTGGCACAGGGCAATCAGCTTGAGCTGGACCAGCACCTCCGGCGCGAATTGCCGGCGCAGGCCATGGCGGGCGGCGGCGGAAATCAGCCCCACCTCCTCATAGTAGCGCAGCGCCGACGGTCGCACGCCGGTGCGCGCGCAGACCTCGCCAATGTCCAGCAGCATGACCCTTGACCTCAAGTGGACTTGAATTCGTAGCCTCGCCCGCGATCGCTTTTGACGCAAGGGGCAAGGCCATGAACGGGACGCGTGAAGACGGTGAAGGACAAAGATGGGGCGCGGGCGCCGCCCTGGCGCTGGCGGTGCTGCTGGCGGCGCTCGGTACCAGCATCGCCAATGTGGCGCTTCCGGCGCTTTCAGAGTCGTTGGCGGCGCCATTCGGCGCGGTTCAAGGGGTGGTGGTGGCCTATCTGGCGGGGATGACCGTCTTCGCCCTCCTCGCCGGGTGGCTGGGCGACCGGTTCGGGCTCAAGCCCATGCTGCTTCTGGGCCTTGCCCTGTTCGCGCTCGCCTCCGCTTTGTGCGCGCTGGCGCCGGGCCTCACGCTGCTGATCGCGGCGCGGGCGCTCCAGGGGGTGGGCGCCGCCTTCATGATGACGCTGGCCACGGCGCTCATGCGCGAGACGGCCGGCGCGGCGCGCACGGGGCGAGCTGTGGGCCGGGCCATGGGGCTCTTGGGCACGGTCTCGGCCATGGGGACCGCGCTCGGCCCGGCGCTCGGGGGCGTGGTGCTGGGCGTCGGCGGATGGCGCGGCCTGTTCCTGCTGCTCGTGCCGCTGGCGGTGGTCGCCCTCGCCTTGGCCGGGCGCGCCGTGCCCCGATCGCGGCCACCGCGAGGGTCCCGTGACCCGCAGGAAGCGGGCGGGCCGGTGGTGCCGCGCGTTTGGCCCAATCTTCTGGCCAATCTGCTGGTGGCCATGGTGATGATGGGCACGCTGGTGGTGGGGCCCTTTTATCTGCGCCTCGGGCTCGGGCTGGCGGACGCAGCCATCGGGCTCGTTCTGGCCGTGGGGCCGGCGCTGTCCATGCTGAGCGGCGTCCCTGCGGGACAATTGGTGGACCGGTTCGGCGCCGCGCCCGTGGCGCGGGGCGGCCTGACCCTGCTGGCGGCGGGGGCCGTGCTGCTGGCCCTGCTGCCGCCGATCGCCGGGCTCTGCGGCTATGTGGCCGCTCTCCTCCTCCTCACGCCCGGCTACCAGCTGTTCCTCGCCGCCAACACCACCGGCACCCTGGGAGAGGTGCCGGCGGCGCGGCGGGGAACGGTCTCCGGGCTCCTGGGCCTTGCGCGCAATCTCGGCCTGATCGCGGGGGCCACGCTCCTCGGCGCGCTGTTCGCTCAAGAGGCGGGGCTCGGCGGGCTGGATACCCCATCCCCTGCCGCCGTGTCCGAGGGACTGCGGCTGACCTTCCTGGCGGCGGCGGGCCTGGTGGGCGCGGCCCTCGCCGTCACCGCCCGGAAGGGCTGACGGCCCGCGCCTCAATGGGCGGCGGGCACAGGGTGCTGCATGCGGGAGGCCACCGCGATGCGGTTCCAAAGATTGATGGCGCCGATGGCGACGACCAGCCGGGCGATGTCGCCGTCCGAGAATTCCGCCTTGGCGGCGGCATAGGCGGCATCGGGGATGCCGGTGTCGGCGACCAGCGTCACGGCCTCCGTCCATTCCAGCAGCGCCCGGTCATGGGCATCGAAGAAGGGCGATTCCCGCCAGGCACAGACCAGATGGAGCATCTGCGGATCGAGGCCATCGGCCAGCGCCTCCTTCACATGCATGTCCACGCAATAGGCGCAGCCGTTGATCTGGGAGGCGCGCAGCTTCAGGAGATGCAAATCGCGCTTGGAAAGGCCGGTCTTCAACACCGCACCTTCAAGCCCCCGCATGGCCTGGTAGAGATCGGGCGCCAGGGCGGCAATGTTCATGCGAGACGACATGGAAACCTCCGTTAAAGTGGGCCTGAGCCCTATTCATGGATAAATCTTATCCACGATTCTGGCGGACGACAAACGCAAATCTGGGAGCAGCCCATGCGGCGCATGAGCGATGGGGTGGAGGCGGCACTGCATTGCGCGCTGGTTCTGGCCGGTCTGCCGGCGGGAAAGGTGTTGCCGGGCAAGGCCTTGGCCGAGATGCACGGGGTCTCGGAAACCTATCTCCTGAAGCACCTGCGGCAGCTCGCCGCCGCCGGGCTCATCGATGCCGTGCCCGGCCCGCGGGGCGGCTATCGCCTCGCCCGCGCGCCGGAGGCCACCACGCTGGCCGACATCGTGGAGGCCATTGACGGCGCCGAGCCCGCCTTCGTGTGCCGGGAAATCCGCAGGCGGGGGCCCGGCAAGTCCACCGATCCGTGCGTCTACAAGGTGGACTGCTTCATCAAGAGCCGCATGCTCGCGGCCGAGGAGGCCTGGCGCGCGGTCCTGCGTCAGCAGACGCTGGCGGACCTTCTGGCCGACGGGGAACGGCTGATCGACGCGGAGAACAAGGCGGCGGTGGAGGACTATGTGAAGAAGCAGCAGCGGTGAGCGGGGGTCACTCCGCCGTCTGGCAGACATCCACCCAGATGGCGCCAGTCAGTTCCGCCATGCGCTCAGGCGCGATGCGGACCATGGCATTGCCGGCGCCGGCGGCGGGCATCACCTCGTCGAAGGCGCGAAGGGCCACGTCGCAATAGACCTTGAGGCCCGCGGGCAGGCCGAAGGGGCAGACCCCGCCCACAGGATGGCCGGTGAGCGCCGCCACTTCCTCCTGGCCGAGCATGCGGGGCTTGGCGCCCAGCATAGCCTTCGCCTTCTTGTTGTCGAGCCGGGAATCGCCGCGCGCCACCAGCAGCACCACCTCCTCGCCGATGCGCAGCGAGAGCGTCTTGGCGATCTGGGCGGGCGCGACGCCGAGGCTGGCGGCGGCCTCCGCCACCGTGGCGGTGCTGGTTTCCAGGACCTCGACCTGGATGTCGGGGGCATGCTCGGCGAAAAAGGCGCGCACGCTCTCAAGGCTCATGGAAACGCTCCGGGCAAGGATTTCGCGGGCAAGGATTTCGCGGGCAAGGACTTGGCCCGTCCTTACCCGATTCGCCGCGCGCACAGGTCAGGGCAGGTTTTCCCGCAGGATGATCTCGATGCGCGGCGGCTCCACCCCGGCCAGGGGATCAAGCCCCGCCCGCACATTGGAAAAGAGCGTGGCGATGCTGGCGAGCGCCCCTTGCGGACTCTGGGTGATGACCGCGTCCATGGTGCCGTCCAGCAGCAAGGCGCGGGTGTCGGGGGTGAGGCCATGGCCCACGAACACCACCTCCCCCGCCCGCCGCGTCTCCTTCAGCGCCCGCCCGACACCGGCCGCGCCGCCACCAATATTGTAGAGGCCGGAGAGGTCCGGATGCTGGGCCAGGAATTGCCGGGTCTGGCGATAATTCTGCGCCTCGTCGTCCTGCCCCTCGCGCAGGCCGACCACCTCGATCTGCGGGAACATCTCCTGGAAGAGGTGCAGGAATCCCATCTCCCGCTCCTCATGGGCGCGGTAGGAGAGCGAGCCGGCGATCATGGCGACCTTGGCCGGACGGTTGCCGACGAAGCGGGCGATCAGATAGGCAGCGGTGCGCCCCGCCGAGCGGTTGTCGAGGCCGAAATAGGCGAGGCGCCGCGTGCCCGCCACATCCGAAATGAGGGTGGCGCAGGGCACGCCCTTCTCCGCCAGCCGGTTCACCGCCTCGCGCACGGCGGGATGCTCCAGCGCCATGAAGACGAGGCCATCGGCGGTGCGCCCGTGCTGGAGCAAGGCGCGGGCGAGCAGTTCGGGATTGAAGCTCTTGATGTATTCGACGCGGCAGGTGATATGCGCCGCCTCCAGCATGGGCGTGCTTTCCGCCAGCATGCGGCCGAGCATGGTGATGAAGCGATTGGTGCCCGCCGGCAGCAGCACCACGATGCGCAGGGGCTTCAGGCCCGGGCCCAGCAGCGGGGCCGGCAGATCGGCGGGATAGCCCAGCTCCGCCACCGCCTGGAGCACCTTCTGCACCGTGCCCGCCCGCACGCCGGGGCGGCGATTGAGCACGCGGTCTACCGTGGCGGTGGACACGCCCGCCCGCCGCGCCACGTCGGGAATGCGGGCCATGCGGCGGGTGGCGGCGTCCTCGCCCCCTGCCGTTTCGTCAACTCCTGCCGCGACTTGATCGGAACACATCAAAACACATCAGTCTTTCGATTTGACAGGATAAGCTCAAAACCTATTGTTCCATCAAATCGACGGAACAATCCATCAAAAAACACCAATATTCGGGAGGCTGTGATGTATCCGCTGTCGCGCCGCGCATTCCTGGGCTCTGCCGCCGCTCTGTCCGCCGCTGCCACCATCGGCATGCCGCGCATCGCCCGCGCCGCGGAATATGAGCTGAAATACGCCAACAACCTCCCCCTCTCCCATCCCCTGAACATCCGCGCCCAGCAGGCGGCGGAGCGGGTGGCGGCCGAGACCAAGGGCCAGGTGGAAATCAAGATTTTCCCCAACAACCAGTTGGGCGGCGACACCGACATGCTGGCGCAGGTGCGCTCCGGCGGTGTCACCTTCTTCACCCCGTCCGCGCTGGTGATCGCGACGCTGGTGCCGGTGGCGGCCATCAATGCGGTGGGCTTTGCGTTCGCCGACTATGACCAGGTCTGGAAGGCCATGGACGGCACGGTGGGCACGCTGGTGCGCAACGCCATCGCCAAGTCCGGCCTCTATGCCTTCGAGAAGATGTGGGACAACGGCTTCCGCCAGATCACCACGTCCAACCGCCCCATCACCGACGCCAAGGACATGGACGGCCTGAAGATCCGCGTGCCGGTGAGCCCGCTCTCCATCTCCATGTTCAAGGCGCTGGGCTCTTCGCCCACCAGCCTGCAATTCTCCGAGGTCTATTCCTCGCTCCAGACCCGCATCGTGGACGCGCAGGAAAATCCCCTGCCCATCATCCAGGTGGCCAAGCTCTATGAGGTGCAGAAATACTGCTCCCTCTCCAACCACATCTGGGACGGCTACTGGTTCATCGCCAATGGCCGCGCCTGGCGCGAACTGCCGGCGGATCTTCAGAAGGTGGTGTCCGGGGCCATCAATGATGCCGGCCTTGCCCAGCGCGGCGACATCAAGAAGCTGAACGAGAACGTCCAGTCGGACCTGGAATCCAAGGGCCTGACCTTCAACAAGGTGGACCCGTCGAGCTTCCGCCAGAAGCTGCGGGACAACGGCTTCTATACCGAGTGGAAGGGCCGCTTCGGCGACGAGGCCTGGGCGCTCCTGGAAGGCGCGGTGGGCAAGCTCTGATCCGGCGGGGGCGGGCCAAGTCTTCGCCGAAGGCTGAGCCGCCCCGCCAAGATTGCCCGGCCTTCCCTTAGGTCATTCTTCAATAACGCCCCCGAAAGCGCCGGGGTGACGGGAAATGCGCGCGAAGGTCCGCAGTCTGGAACGCTTCGCCTCATCTTCCCCAACGTCATGCGCGACTTTTCCGATCAGGTGCTTTCCATCTGGTCGGCTCCGGTTCTAAGACGCAGCGTCGCTTAAGAACCGAAGCAATCAATCTGGAGGACGCCCATGTCCGGCCCCCATGCCGGCGCCACCTCGCCCGAGGTGCGCCTTACCGGAGCCCTTGGCCTGATCGACCTGTTCGACCGGGCCCTGGGACTGCTGCTCGAGACCGTCGTCGCAGCCCTGGTGGTGGCGGAAATCGTCATCCTCCTGGCCGGCGTCATCTCGCGCTATGTCATGCACGCCCCGCTCGTCTGGTCGGACGAGTTGGCCTCCATCCTGTTCCTGTGGCTGTCCATGCTGGGCGCCGTGGTGGCGCTGCGCCGCTCCGAGCATATGCGCATGGCCGCGCTGCTCACCCGCGTGAAGGCCGGCACCGCCGCCTTGCTGGAAGGGGCCGCCCTCACCGCGCCGCTGGCCTTCCTGCTGCTGATCCTCCACCCGGCCATCGAATATGCCCAGGAGGAAGGCTTCATCGTCACCCCGGCGCTGGAGATTTCCAATTCCTGGCGCGCCTCGGCCATTCCGGTGGGGGTGGGGCTGATGCTGGTGGTCACCCTCATACGGCTCATCAAGCTGCGCGCGCCCCGCATGGTGCTGACCGCGCTGGCCTTGACCGCCGCCATCGTCGCCGCCTTCTGGCTGGCGGGGCCGCTGCTGAAGCCGCTCGGCCAGTGGAACCTGGTGATCTTCTTCGTCGGGCTGGTGGCGGCCTGCGTGCTCTCCGGCGTGCCCATCGCCTTTTCCTTCGCGCTCGCCACCTTCGCCTATCTGGCGCTCACCACCCGCACGCCCATGCTGGTGATGGTGGGCCGGCTCGACGAGGGCATGAGCCATCTCATCCTGCTCGCGGTGCCGCTCTTCATCTTCCTCGGCGCGCTCATCGAGATGACCGGCATGGCGAAAGCCATGATCCAGTTCCTGGCGAGCCTGCTCGGCCATGTGCGCGGCGGCCTGTCCTATGTGCTCATCGGAGCGATGTATCTGGTGTCGGGCATTTCCGGCTCGAAGATCGCCGACATGGCGGCCATCGCCCCGGTCCTGTTCCCGGAAATGAAGAAGCGCGGCGCCCCTCCCGGCGACCTGGTGGCCCTGCTCTCCGCCACCGGCGCGCAGACCGAGACCATCCCGCCCTCCATCGTGCTCATCACCATCGGCTCGGTGACGGGCGTCTCCATCGCCGCCCTCTTCACCGGTGGCATGCTGCCCGCCGTGGTGCTGGGCGCGACGCTGTGCACGGTCGTGTGGTGGCGCTATCGCAAGGAAGACTTGAGCCATATCCGCAAGCCGCCGGCCAAGGAGATCGCCAAGCTCGCCTTCATCGCGGCGCCCGCCATCGCTCTACCCTTCGTCATCCGCGCGGCGGTGGTGGAAGGGGTGGCCACCGCCACCGAAGTCTCCACCATCGGCATCGTCTATGCGGTTCTGGCCGGTCTGCTGCTCTATCGCCAGTTCGACTGGCGGCGCCTGAAGCCCATGCTGGTGGAGACGGCCTCGCTGACCGGCGCCATCATCTTCATCGTCGGCTGCGCCACCTCCATGGCCTGGGGCCTCACCCAGTCCGGCTTTTCCCAGAATCTGGCCAAGGCCATGGGGTCCATTCCCGGCGGCAGCGCCGGCTTCATGGCCATTTCCATCGTCGCCTTCGTGATCCTGGGCAGCGTGCTGGAGGGCATTCCCGCCATCGTGCTGTTCGGCCCGCTGCTCTTTCCCATCGCCAAGGCCGTGGGCATCCACGAGGTGCACTATGCCATGGTGGTCATCTTCGCCATGGGCATCGGCCTCTTCGCCCCGCCCTTTGGCGTTGGCTATTACGGCGCCTGCGCCATTTCCAAGATCCATCCCGACGAAGGCCTCAAGCACATCTGGGGCTATGTGGCCGCGCTCCTGGTGGGCCTGGTGATCGTCGCCGCCGTGCCGTGGATCTCCATCGGATTCCTGCGTTTCTAACCGACCCTCGAGGTGCGTCATGAGCCGATTTTTCGGCGAGATCCGGCAAGCCGGCTATGTGGTGGAAGATATCGAGGCCGCCATGGATTATTGGAGCCGCGTGCTGGGCATCGGCCCGTGGTTCTACAATCCGCGCGTGCCGATCGTGAACTACACCTATCATGGCGAACCCTATGAGGTGCACAATTCGGTGGCGCTGGCCAATTCCGGGCCGCTCCAGATGGAGCTGATCCAGACCCGGAACGACGCGCCCTCCATGTATCGCGACTTCCTGAAGGCCGGGCGCACCGGCCTCCAGCATGTGGCTTACTGGACCGAAAACTACGACGCAGACCTTGCCCGCCTGCTCGCCCAGGGCTTCAAGCCGGCCATGAGCGGGGAAGTGGGCGAGAAGGGCCGCTTCATCTATTTTGACACCGAGTATCATCCGGGCACGGTGATCGAATTGTCCGAAGTGGCGGGGCCGAAGGGCAAGCTGTTCAAGCTCATCCGCGAGGCCTCCATCGGCTGGGACGGCACCGACCCGGTGCGCCCCTTCCCCGATCTCGCCACCCTCTGAGGCCCCGACATGAGCGCCCCCGATCGCATGATCGGCGCCGGCGGGGAGGCCACGCGCTTCTCCGCCTCCTATCTCATCGAGACGCCCTTTGCGCCGGAAAAGGTCGCCGAGGTGATGGCCGGGGAGCAGTCCTGCGGCACCTTCACCCGCGTCCATGGCGAGACGGATGCCCTGCGCGAACGCGCCCGGGCCGAGGTGACGGCCATCGAGGACTTGGGGCAGGTTTCCGAACCGAGCCTCCCCAACGCCTATCTGACCAAGCGCGGCACCCAAGGCCCCTATCGCCGCGCCCGCGTGCATCTGTCCTTCCCCATCGCCAATGTGGGGCCGAACCTGCCGACATTGGCGGCGACGGTCGCCGGCAATCTCTATGATCTCGGCGAAGTCACCGGCCTGCGGCTGGAGACGGTAAGCCTGCCCCCCGCCTTCCGCGCCGCCTTCGACCTGCCCCGACAGGGGGTGGCCGGCACGCGACGGCTGACGGGGGTGGCGGACGGGCCGCTGGTGGGCTCCATCATCAAGCCCAATGTGGGCCTCTCGGCGGAAGAGACCGGCGCGCTGGTGGGAGACCTCTGCGCCGCCGGGCTCGACTTCATCAAGGATGACGAAATCTCCGCCAACCCCGCCCATGCGCCCCTGGCAGATCGCATTCCCGCGGTGATGGCCCGCGTGCGCGCCCATGAGGACCGCACCGGGAAGCATGTGATGGTGGCCTTCAACATCACCGACGAGACCGACGCCATGCGCCGGCATGCGGATCTGGTGGCGAAGGAAGGCGGCTCCTGCGTCATGGCCTCGCTGAACTGGTGCGGCTTTTCCGCCATCCAGACCCTCCGGCGCAGCACGGACCTGGCCTTGCACGGCCACCGCAACGGCTTCGGCGCCTTCTCGCGCCATCCGCTTCTGGGCATGGGCTATGATGCCTATCAAGTGCTCTGGCGCCTGACGGGCGTCGACCACATGCATGTGCATGGCCTGGAAGGAAAGTTCGCGCAGGAGGACGAGGAGGTCATTTCCGGTGCCCGCGCCAGCCTCACGCGGCTGGCCGGCGCGGTGGACGACCGGGTGATGCCCGCCTTTTCCTCCGGCCAGTGGGCGGGCACCGTGCCGGCCACCTGGAATGCCATTGGCGAGACCGACCTGCTGTTCATGTCCGGCGGCGGCATCATGGCCCATCCCGGCGGGCCGGCGGCGGGCGTCACCTCCATCCGGCAGGCCTTCGCGGCGGTGGCGGCGGGGCAGTCGCTGCAAGAGGCGGCACGCAGCGCGCCGGAGCTTTCGGCGGCGCTGGCTTTCTTCGGGGCGCGCGGCTGATGACGCCCGGCCCGCTTTATGGCTGGTATGGGGACGACTTCACCGGCGCCAGCGACACGCTGGCGACGCTGACCCGCGCGGGCCTCAAGGCGCTGATGTTCCTGGGCGTACCCCGCTCTGAGCATCTGGCGCGGGCGGGCGACCTCGATGCGGTGGGGATCGCAGGCGCCACCCGGGCCATGGGGCCGGGCGAGATGGCGGCGGAGCTGGAGCCGGCGGGGGCCTTCTTCGCGGCATTGGGCGTGCGGCTCCTGCACTATAAGGTCTGCTCCACCTTCGACAGCGCTCCCCATGTGGGCAATGTGGCAGTGGCGGCGCGCACGCTCGGGCGGCACTTTCCCAATCCCCTCCTGCCCCTCATCGGCGGACAACCCAGCATCGGGCGCTATTGCGCCTTCAGCACCCTGTTCGCGGCCGCCGGCACAGGCGGCGCCGTCCACCGCATCGATCGCCACCCCACCATGGCCCGCCATCCGGTGACCCCCATGGGGGAGGCGGACCTGCGGCTGCATTTGGCCGCGCAGGGGTTGGGCGATGTGCAAGGCGTGCATCTGCCGGCGTATGCGAGCGGCGCCGCCGGGCTGGAGGCGCGCCTCGCCGCCTTGGGCGATGCCGGCCCGGTTCTGTTCGATGTGACGGAGGCGGCCCACCTGCCGCTTATCGGCGCGTCCCTGTGGGCGCGGGCGCAGGCCCACCCGCTGCTCGCCATCGGCGCCTCCAGCGTGGCGGAGGCTGTGGCCGGCCATTGGAACGCCGGCGCGCCCTTGGGTGCTCCGCCGCGCCTGAAGCCGGCCGATGGGCCGCTGCTGGTGGTGGCGGGGAGTCTGTCCCCCGTCACTGCCCGGCAAGTGGCCACCGCCACCTCCTTCGTCCGCGTGCCGCTGGACGGCGCCCGCCTCGCCGCCGATCCCGCCTATGGGGAGGCGCAGGCCACAGCGCTTGCCGATCATCTCGCCGCCGGCCGCTCGGTCCTCACCTGGACGGCGCCGGACGATGCATCCGCCGCAGACACGGCCCTGTCCGCCACCCTCGCGTCCCGCACTGCCACCCTGCTGGCCCGCGTGCTGGCGCGCTGCCCGGTGCGCCGGGTGGCGGTGGCGGGGGGCGATACGTCGAGCCGGGCCGTGCAGGCGCTGGGCCTGTGGGGCCTGAGCTATGTCACTGCCCCCGATCCGGGCGTTGCCCTCTGCCGCGCCCATGCGGACGATGCCCGCCTTGATGGCATGGAACTTCTGTTGAAGGGCGGCCAGATGGGCGCCCCGGATCTGTTCGAGCGCCTGCGACACGGCGCCTGAACGTCCCTCCGGCCCGCGGGGGTGCCGGAGGGACACCTCCTCTTCACTCGGGCGCCTCGCCCGCCGCATCGGCCCGCCAGGCGCGAACGGGGCCATGGGCGCGCCCGGTGGCGGCGGCGGCAAGGCCATAATGGCGCGCCAGCCGGCTGAGCCCGAGGCCCAGCACCACCTTGGCGGTGCGCGCCGGCCAGCCGTGCTCCTGCTCCACCGCTTCCAGGCCCTTCAGGAAGCAGCACACATCCAGCAGAACGCCGCTCAGTTCCGGCCCCACCGCCTGGAGCGCGCGGTCGAGGCGGCCCTTGGCGGCCAGCACCTGCTCGCTGAAGGCAAGACCGCCCTGCCCCGGGCCCGCGCCGCCGGCCGGGTCCCAGTTGGTGGTCACGCGCGGGGTGAGGCCGGCCCGGGTGAAATCGGAGCGCAGGCGCTCCCCCGCCACCAATTGGGCGGCATCGATGAGCGCGGTGCCATCCCGCCCCTTGCGCTGGGCGAGCCAGGCCAGCGGGCTTTCCGCCAGATCCACCTGAACCTCATGCTCGGCCCCATTCAGCAGGATGCGCTGGGCCGCCAAGGGCCGCGCCGAAGTGCGGGCGGGGCGCGCCCGACGGCCACCGGCCCGCTCCCGGGTGGCGGGTGAAAGGCGCCGCGTCATGCCCGCCGCCCCCGGCGGGGCGGAACGACCGCGGCCCCTCGGACCGCAACCAAAGGGACTTGAAAATTTTCCGCACCACCCATCTTGCATTCTCCAAAATAGGTAATTTATCCTATTACTACACACGCCGGATTTGCTGGCGTCCGCGACCGGAGCCGAACCTCTTATCCTCACGCAAGAAACCGCAAGACCCGGGTGCCGCAGCCGGCGGCACGCGCCGCTGTCGACGCCCTCAACATTAGGATCATTGTCAGGCATTTTTCAAGGGAGATTTTCCCATGCAGGCTTCCAGAGCCTCTCGTCCACCACCGCCGACGCCATCGGCCGGCCGAGGACGCCGACGCGGCGCCATCGTGGGCTTCGCGCCCGGCGACCGGGAGGGGGACATCCGGCGCCATATGGAGGGCTTGGCGCTTGGGGGCTCGGCTGACGGGCTGCGGGCCAACTTGCGGGCGGCGCGCCGGGCCCGCCTCAGCGCCACCGGGCACAGCGATCCCGGACGCCATGCCGCGCTGCTGCGGCTGCTCAAGGGAAAAGCCCCGTCCTGAGATGCGGCCGGGGACAACAAAGCCCCCCGCCGCGCGGCGCGGCGTAGAAGGAGCCCAAAGGCGCCCCCGGGGCTGGGGGGGGGCGGCGGGCGGTCAACAAAAAGGCGCCGCCCCGGGGGGCGGCGCCTTGATACGTCCGGCAATGCGGAAGCGTGCGCTCAGCGGCGGCGACGGCGCTGCTGGCCGAGGCCCATCTGCTTGGCCAGCTCGGAGCGGGCCTGCGCATAATTGGGGGCGACCATGGGATAGTCGGCCGGCAGGCCCCACTTCTCGCGATACTGCTCGGGGCTCATATTGTACTGCGTGCGCAGGTGGCGCTTCAGCGACTTGAACTTCTTACCGTCTTCCAGGCAGATGATGTAATCGGGCGTCACCGACTTCTTCAGCGGCACGGCCGGCTTCAGCGGCTCGGGCGCCGGCTCGGCCTCGCCCTTGGACACGCGCTGCAGAGCGGCGTGGACTTCATTGATGAGGCTCGGCAGATCGGCCGCCGCGACCGAATTGTTGCTGACATACGCAGAGACGATATCCGCAGCCAGCTCGATATAGGAGGTCGATTCCATTGCGTCGCTCATTGGACTTTCTTCAGGGTTTGAAGCTCTGAGGCGGAATTCCAGATGGACTGCGCTGCCCCTTTTTCGCGTCCGCTAAAAATCAGCGCCGTGACACAGTTGCGGTGAGTCGATAACCGCTGTTGTTAGGTAGTTATGTTGAAGCAGAGTGAATTGCAAGTTCATTCTGCCATTCCTCACCCTTATTCTTCCCGGCGCCTGAGGAAACCCGCTAACGCACGTTCTGCACTAGCATCGATCCAAGTGCACAGGCCGCGCACAGGCCATAAGCGTGAGAATGTTGCCGGAAGGATTACCATTGGACGCCAAAATGGCGCCTTGCGACGCAGCATCCCGATGCATATGTGAGCCGTCGAACGTGTCACCACGGCATTCGGCAGGACAGGGAACCAGCGCTGCGCTCAGACGTTCGCCTTCACGCAGAAATGACTATCGGCTCAACTTAACACCCCCTCGCCTGTCCTTCACCTGTCCCGCCGCGATTTCATCTGGATTTTCCCGATCTAACCACGCCACGGAGGTGGCCATGACCGACGAAACCGCGGAACGCAAGGTCATCAAGAGCGAGCAGGAATGGCAATCGTGCCTGACGCCGGAGCAGTTTCGCGTGCTGCGCGAAAACGGCACCGAGCGCGCCTTTACCGGGCCCTATTGGGACGAGAAGCGCACCGGCCGCTATCGCTGCGCCGCCTGCGGCACCGAGCTCTTCGGCTCGAACACCAAGTTCGATTCGGGCACGGGCTGGCCGAGCTTCTTCGCCCCGGTCTCCCGGGAGGCCGTGGCCCTGCACGAGGATGTCAGCCACGGCATGCGTCGCATCGAGGTGCGCTGCGCCACCTGCGACGGGCACCTGGGCCATGTCTTCCCCGACGGCCCCCAGCCCACAGGCCTGCGCTTCTGCATGAACGGCACCGCCCTGTCCTTCGCCCCGGAGTCCGCCGACCATGACTGAGGTTGCCGCCGCCCCCGCCATTCCGGTGGCGCCCCGCAAGCCGTTCAGCCGGCAGGTGCATGGCGTCACGCTGGAGGACGACTATGCCTGGCTGAAGGCCGAGAACTGGCGCGACGTGATGCGCGACCCGACCGTGCTCGCACCCGACATCCGCGCCTATCTGGAGGCGGAAAACGCCTATGCGGACGCCTATTTCGCCCCCCATAAGGGGTTGCAGGAATTGCTGGTGAAGGAGATGCGCGGGCGCATCAAGGAGGATGATTCCTCCGTGCCCGCGCCCGATGGCCCCTATGCCTATCTCTCCCGCCACCGCCAGGGCGGCCAGCATCCGCTCTATTGCCGCACCACAGTGGAGGGTGGCGCGGAAGAGATATTGTTCGACGGCGACAAGGAAGCCGAGGGCAAGGCCTATTTCCACCTGGGCGGCATCCGCCATTCGCCCGACCATGCGCGCCTGGCCGTTTCCGTCGACGAGGCGGGATCGGAACTCTACACCCTGCGCGTCCGGGATCTGGCCACCGGGCAAGACCTGCGGGACCTGGTGGAAGAAACCACCGGCGATCTTCTGTGGTCCGCCGATGGCACGCGCCTCTTCTACATCCGCCGCGACGCGGAGCACCGCCCCTCCAAGGTCTATCGCCATGTGCTGGGCACCGACCCTGCCAGCGACGTCCTGATCTATGAGGAGCCGGACAAGGGCTTCTTCGTCTCTCTGGGGGAAACCCAGTCCCGCGCCTTCGGCCTCATCGCCTGCGGCGACCACGAGACCTCGGAAGTGCACCTGATCGATCTGTCGGAGCCGGACGCGCCGCCGCGCCTGGTGGCCGCCCGCGAGGTGGGCGTGCGCTATGACGTGGAGCACCATCCCGATCTCGGCGGCGAGGATCGTCTGCTGTTCCTGACCAATGAGAAGGGGGCGGAAGACTTCAAGATCGCCATGGCCCCCACCGCCACACCGGCGCGGGAGCATTGGACCGACCTCGTGCCCCACCGCCGAGGCCGGCTGATCCTGAGCCATGTGGCGTTCCGGGGCTTCCTGGTGCGGCTGGAGCGGGAGGACGGGCTGCCGCGCATCGTCATCCGCACGGTCTTTTCCTCCGACGAGCATCCCATCGCCTTCGACGAGGAGGCCTATGCGCTGGGCATGGATGGCGGCTACCAGTTCGACACCAACGCATTGCGCTTCACCTATGCCTCCATGACCACGCCGGCGGAGGTGTGGGCCTATGACATGCATGCGCGCGGCCGCCACCTCCTGAAGCGCCAGGAAGTGCCCAGCGGGCACGATCCCAAGGCCTATGTGACCCGCCGCATCCACGCGCCCGCCCCCGACGGGGAGAGCGTTCCCGTCACCTTGCTCTACCGGGCGGACCTGAAGCTCGACGGCTCCGCGCCCTGCCTGCTCTATGGCTATGGCGCCTATGGCATCACCATTCCCGCCGGCTTTTCCACTTCCCGCCTGTCGCTGGTGGACCGCGGCTTCGTCTATGCCATCGCCCATGTGCGCGGCGGCACCGATAAGGGCTGGCACTGGTACCAGGACGGCAAGCTGGAGGGGAAGACCAACACCTTCACCGACTTCATCGCCGCCGGGGACCATCTGGTGGCAGAGGGTTTCACCAAGCCCGACCGCATCGTGGCGCAAGGCGGCTCGGCGGGCGGCATGCTCATGGGGGCGGTGGCCAACCTGCGGCCGAATCTGTTCGCGGGGGTCATCGCGGAAGTGCCGTTCGTGGACGTGCTGACCACCATGCTGGACGACACCTTGCCCCTCACCCCGCCCGAATGGCCGGAATGGGGCAATCCCATTGCCGATGCGGACGCCTTCGCCCGCATCCGGGCCTATTCCCCGGTGGACAATGTGCGGGTCCAGGACTACCCGGCCATCTTCGCTTTGGCGGGGCTGACCGATCCCCGCGTGACCTATTGGGAGCCGGCCAAGTGGATCGCCCGCCTGCGGGTGGCCAATAGGTCGAAGAACCCAATCCTGCTGCGCACCAACATGGACGCCGGCCATGGCGGCGCCTCCGGGCGGTTCGACCGGCTGGAGGAAGTGGCGCTGACTTATGTGTTCGCCCTGAAGGTGACAGGTCACATCGCCTGAGCTCTTGTCTTCCCATGTGATGGATAGGCCTTGAATGGGACCGGCCATTACATGGGAACGACACAGCGGAAAGAGATGAAAGGCTTCGTAACACAAAGAAAAAACGCAGGGGAAAGCGCGCCACCATATTGATCGACTCCAGCGCCTTGACTAAGTTCCCAGCCGAAATAAATCGCGAATTGCCGGACGGGGGCCTGGCTTATGAGCGTGCTTGAGAACTCGGGCTATCTGGATTTCACAAGCTGGGGCACCACCTCGGCGACCACGGTCCAGCAGGCCTACGGCTTCGATCCGGCGAACATCCAGCCTTATCTGGGCACCGCGCCGATCTATAATGTGGCGCTCATCCTGCCCCGCGCCAACGACCCGACCGCCCTCCTGCACAGCGACTGGGCGACGCGCCAATCCACCCTTGCCAGGATGGAGGCGGACGGCACGCTCTGGACCACCTATGGCGCCGACCAAGCCACCTATGACACCGCCGTGGCCGCCCTCGCCGGCATGGGCATTCCCGTTGTGGGCGACGCGGACGCGACCGACGGCCATGTGAGCTCGGCAGCCTCGCGCACCATCTGGGTCAATCTCACCCCGGCGCAATTCAACCAGCTGTTCGGCACCCCGCTGCTGGTGAATGACGAGCCCGGCAACTTCAAGGTCTTCTATGAGGGCGACCTGACCTTGCCGGCCGCCATCCCCGCCACGGGCCTCTATATCGAGGGAGCCGGCGGGGAAGCGGTGGAGGCCCTAACGGGCACGTCGGTGACGCTGGAGCCCGGACCGCAGAGTCCGGGCAATGCGTCCGCCACCGGCATCGTCCTGCCGCCGCAGGACATTGCCGACGTCTACCATCTGCCCTTGACCGGCAGCCCCTCCGTGACCGGGACCGTGGCTCTGGTGGAGCCGGTCATCGGCTCAGCCCTGACCGTGGGCAGCACCACCACCTTCGACCAAGCGGTGGCGGATTATCTGGCGTCGATCAAGGTCACCGGCACGCCGCAGACCTACACCGTGGCCAATGGCGGGCAGGAATTCAGCTCGGAATTTGGTGGAGAGCGCTCCCTGGACGTGGGCGTGGTGGCGGCGGTGAATCCCAATTCCACCATCGGCCTTTACGCCGGCTCCGGCCTGCTGGGCGGCTCCACGTTCGCCAGCTATCAGGGCGCCATCTGGGACCTGGCCCACAATCCCTCGGTCCTGTCCTCGTCCTTTGGTGACGTTTCCCTTCCCGCGCCCGATTCGCCCTTCTTCGCCGCCTTCCAGGAGCTGTTCGTGGATGCCGCCCTGCGCGGCCTGTCCATCTATATCGCATCGGGCGATGGCGGGTCGGGCGGCGAGCTGGCAACCGGACTTCCCAACTTCCAGGCCGCCAGCTCATCGCCCTATGTGACGCTCGTGGGCGGCACCTCGCTGAGCCTTGTGCCGGCGGCGGAGACGGATGCCACCCTGGCCGGGCTGCTGGCAGCGGTGGAAGCCGAGGATCTCGGCACGCTCAAGATGCTGGTGGAGGGCGGGCTCACCATGGCACCCACCGCCCTGAATGCCTACAATGCCCTCGTCGAAACGGTCTGGAACCAGTACGACCTTCGCAGCAGCGGGCTCTTGCCGGGCTATCTGGTGAATGCGGCCGGCGCCGGCGCGGTGGATACGCGCCTTGAGATTCCCTCCTACCAGGCGCAGTTCGGCCTCACCCCCACCAACCCCATGGGCGGCAACGGACGCGGCTTGCCGGACGTATCAGCCAATTCGGGCGGCAATCTCTCCTACTGGGTGCCGAACGCCGACTTCACCTCGGAAAACGGGAGTGGCGGCACCAGTGCCTCGACCCCGTTCTGGGCCTCGCTGGCGCTGCAGGTGAACACCATCTTCGAGGCCCAGCTGCTGCCGAACCTCGGCATGTCCAACGACCTGCTCTATATCGCGGCGGCGATCGCCCCCGGCGCCTTCAACGACGTGCGCCTGGGCAACAACATCTCCACCTACGTGGCCGGCGGCACGCTGGTGACCGACACCAGCGGCGGTGGCACCACCACCATCACCCCCACCGGCCTCGGCTATGAGGCGGGTGAGGGCTATGACCTGACCACCGGCCTCGGCACGCCCAACGGCACGCTGCTCGCCCGCGCGCTCGCCACCATCGGGCAGACGCAGATGCATCCGCACGTCGCCGCCCTGGTCGAGGATACGGGGGACGGCATCCATTATGTCTCCGGCGCCAGCCAGAGCCTCATCGTGCAGTCGAGCCTCGCGCGGGCGACCAGCTTCGGCCTGACGGTGGACGGGCACGCCTCCACCTTCGCCGGCGCCATGGGCGATGCCTATGCCTGGAACGCCGCCTTCGCGCAGAAGTCGCTCCAGGCCAATTTCGCGCCGGAGCTGGTCACCCTGTTCGACCGGCAGGCGCAAGGCACGGTGACGCACATGGACGTGGCCGCGGGAGCGCTTCTGTCCGTGGACATTGGCGGTGCTTCGGCCGCAGGGCACCAGGTCGACCTCACCTCGGACTTCGGCTTCGGCAGCTTTGCCGGGGCGGCGGGCGAGGTGGACGTGGCGCGACCCGTGGCGGTGGCCGCCACCGCCGGCGGCCTCGACGACCAGACCGCCCTCGTGCGCCTGCGCCAGAACGGCATGTTCGACCTGGAGGTCCAGTTCTACAAGGTGGACGACCTCAACGGCACCATAGCCGGCCTCGCCCCGGGCGCCGCCGGCTATGCGGCGGCGGCGCAGACCCGGGCCTACCTGACCTCGGATGGCGACACCTGGGTGGCTGGCGCGGGCTATGGCGCCTATGCCCGGGATGCGATCTTTGGCGTGGATGCCGGCGACCTCATCGCCATGCGCCTGTTCAACGGCAAGGACACCTTCTGGGCCTTTGCCGGGGGCAATGAGCAGGTGGGCGGGCAGTCCGTCGCCCATCTGTGGAGCTACGGCCTCAACACCTGGGGCTGGGAAGACACCTATGGCGGTGGCGACCACGATTATAACGACCTCGTGGTGCAGCTCGACTTCTCCAGCGCCTATACGGCGAACACGCTGGCGAACGCGCAGGAGTGGCTCGCCTGAGGCCGGCTGCGCCCGCCGGGGTCTCCGGCGGCCAGGTTAAATTTCAGTCATAGAGCGGCTTTTCAGCGGGTTGCGCGGTCCGCCCGTCTTGCGGCTGCCGCTGCGTCCCGGCAGATTTGCGCCGCTCGCACACAGGGCACCGGACTGCGCGGGAGCCGCGCCAGCGGGAGGCGACGGGTGCGGACCTTCGAGCGCTCTTTGGGTGCGATCCGAGGAAGGTGGGCCATGGATCGGTATCGCCAGGACAGCGCCGCGCCCGGAGCGGGGATCGGCGGGGACGTTCGGCCGGTGCGTCGGCGCGCGGCACCGACCGGCCGGCAAGCGCTTCCCACGGCCAGCCCCAGGGCCTTGGCGCGGGCGTGCATGGGGCCTTCTCCCGTCCCGCCCCATCACCCGCCTCCAGCCAAGCCCCGTCTGAGGCAAGCTTGCGCTCGTCCCCGTCTTCTCCCTCCGTCCTTTTGCCGGCGCTGCCCGGCGCAACAGGCCACGTGCGATGACCTCGACCACTGAAATCGCCCATTCCTCCTATCTGGACTTCTCCGCCTACGGCCTGCTTCAGCCCGGCACCAATACGGTGGCCGCCGCCTTCGGGTTCAGCGATTCCGAGGTAGAAACAGCGGACGACACCTATTCGATCAATGTGGCGCTGGTGCTCCACCGGGCGACCGATCCCACCGCACTGCTGGAGAGCGACTGGGGGACGCGCCAGAAAACCCTGCAATCCATGAGCTCAGAAGAGCTTTGGACCAAGTATGGCGCCGACAAGACCACCTATGACCAAGTGAAGACCGAGCTGGAGCACTCCGGCTATACGGTCCTTGGCAGCAATCCCGCCACCACTGGCGACTATGTTACCTCGGCGGAATCCCGCACCATCTGGCTTTCGTTGACGGCCAGCCAGTTCAAGGCGCTGTTCGGCACCGACCTGATGGTCGGCGGCATCACCAGCGACGGCTACAGCTGCCTGTTCTGGAACGGCAATCTGAGCCTGCCCTCCACCATCGCCGCGGCGGTGGATGGCCTTTGGGTGGACGATGGAGAAAACCCGCCGCCGGGCCAGAATCTGGCCGGCAATGTCAGTGTCACCTTGCCCCAGGGCGCCCAGAGCATCGGCAACTGGAGCGACGCGGACAGCGACAGCATCAACTTCTTTCCGCAGGACATCGCCAAGGGGATCTACAATTTCCCGCTGTCGGGCGAGACGGTCAACACTGGAATGATCGGCCTGATCGAGCCCAACATCGGCACCTCCGTGCCCGGAACGGTCAGCTTCCAGACCCTGCTTGAGCAATATTGGGACTATGTGGGTGTGACCGGAACGGGCGTTGCCTACACCCAAGGCGAGGCCGGGGCGCAGACGGGTGCCACCAGCACGGAGCGGTCGCTCGACGTGGGCATTGTCACCGCCATCAATCCCAACAGCGACCTCGCGCTCTATGTAGGGTCAGGCTACAACGGGATGGCCTATAGCAGCGTCTATACGGCCTATCAGAGTGCCTTCTGGCAGACACCGGAGGGTCTGACCCGGGGCACGCGGCCGGCCGTCATTTCCTCGTCGTGGGGCGACCTGACCATCCAGGCGCCCGATTCCCCCTTCTATCGGGCCTATGCGGAACTCTACAAGGACGCGGCGCTCCAGAACCAGACGGTCGTGGAGGCCTTGGGCGACGGCGGATCGGGCAATGGGAGCGCCAATGGCGTCACCAATGTGGAAGCCAATTCCTCCAGCGCCTTTACGCTCGTGGTCGGCGGCACCTCGGTGTCGGTCGTGGGGGCGGCGAACGAGGACAACACTTTGACCAGCGTGCTCGCCTCCGCCGAGGCGGGCACGCTGGCAACGCTCTGGCAATTGATTGCGGGCGGTCTGAAGACACCGGTGTCGGACCAGTCGGGCGTCATGACCTTCATCGAGACGGTGTGGAACGATTATTACGTCACCGCCAGCAACAAGATCGAAAACGGCTATCTGACCAACAACACCTCCTCGGGGGGAGTGGACACCACCCAGGCGACCCCCCGATACCAGATCGATTATGGCCTGACGCCCACCGATCTGGTCTCTGGATTGCCCGGCCGCGGCGTACCGGATGTCACGGCCAATGCCGGCGGCAACATGTATTACCTGACGCCGCAGGGCGACATGACGCTGAATATGTCTGAGGGCGGCACCAGCGCCGCCGCGCCAGTCTGGGCCGCCCTCCTCACCCAGATCAACACCATCTTTTCCGACCAGGGCCTGCCGAACCTCGGCTACATGAACGACCTGATCTACCAGGCTGCCGCCATCGCGCCGGGGGCCTTCAATGACATCACCATGGGCAACAACACGTCCAGCTTCTACTTGGGCGGCTCCTATACCACCAAGCAGCCCGTCACCTCCGAGCAGACCGCCGTCACGCCCACCGGCTATGGCTATGAGGCGGGAACCGGCTATGACTTGGTTTCCGGCCTCGGCTCGCCCAACGGCCTGCTGCTGGCCCGGGCGCTCACCGCCATCGCCCACACCCAGATGTCTTACGATCCCACCCCGGTGCTGGAGGGGGCGGGCGCGGGCTGGACCTCGAGCGTGACGCAAAGCCTTTTGTTCCAGGCCACGAGCCCGGCCAACACGGACATCGCGCTGCAGTTCAGCACGCAGGCCACCGCCGTCACCAGCGGCAGCGCGGCCGCCTATGCCTGGACCGCCCAGTTTGCCCAGCAGAGCCTGCAATCGGACTTCTCGTCCGACCTCGTCACCCTGTTCGACCGCCAGGCGCAGGGACGCGTGTATGAGGCCCATGTGGAGGCCGGCGCCACGGTCTCCGTCTCCATCGGCGGCGCCGCCGCCACAGCCTATCAGGCGGCGCTGACCTCCGATTATGGCTTTGTGGACTTCGCCAATGCCCATGGCACGGTGGAGGTGGCCCGTCCGGTGGCGGTGGCATTCACCGCGGGTGGCGCCGATGACGCGGATGTGGTGGTGCGGCTGCGCCAGAACGGCATGAATGACAGCGCCGTCACCTTCTACAAGGTGGACGACTATGCCGGCACCATCAACGGCATCGCCCCGGGCCAGACGGGTTACGCGGCGGCGGCAGCCACCCGCGCCTACCACACCGACACCGGCGCCACGGCCATTTCGGGCGCCGGCTACGGCCAATTCAGCCAGGCGAAACTCTCCGACGTCGATCACGGGGACCTTGTCGCCATGTCGCTGTCTTCGGGAGGCCACACCTATTGGGGCTTTTCCAGCGCCAACGAGAAGGTGAATGGCGTCAGCGTCGGCCACCTTTGGAGCTACGGCTTGAACACCTGGGGCTGGGAAGACCAGACGGGCGGCGGCGATGCCGATTATAACGACCTAGTGGTCCAGCTCGATTTCACCTCCGCCACGGGCCACGACTGGCTGGTGTGAGCCGCAGCGCGCGGCCGGCCGTCTCCCGGGCCCGCAGAGGCGCAGATGAGACGACCTCAATGGCGGCGACCGGCATTGTGCAGATCGCGGGCATCGACGGCTGTTCCGCCGACGGCCTCTCGGTTGCCTTTCCATCTGGCGTCAGGCGGGCGGGTGGGAGGCGGGCTGGTCCGACGCCCGCCGGCAATGGCGGTGCGGCGAGCGCTGCGGGAGGTAACAGACGACAGGAACACATGCACGAGGCTTGAACGTGGCTGCGCAGGGGCCGCCTGCCCCGCATTAAATTTCAGTCACAGTGCGGGTTTAGCCCAATTGTGGCGATCCCAAGGCTTGCGGTTGCCCCCCGGCCACGACACACTCAGCAACATCACGGCGACCATCGCCGCCCCGTCAGGGCCTGCATCAACCGCGTGGCGGAGGGTGCAGTCGGGGCAGGCACCCCGAGGGCGCGCACCGAAGGCGAGCATCGACGGCGCGCACCCAAGGCATTTGCCGGAGGCGCGTCTGCCCGAGCGCCCTCTTCGGGGCCGACCTCTTTCGAGGGGCGTGCGCCGTGGTGTCAGGAAGGGGGCCCGCAAGAGCCCCCCGGTCTTGGGGAGGAGTGCCATGGTTCCGTGTTTGCGTGGCCGGGGTCGCCCCTTGTGCCAGCATGCCCGCGCCGCCCGTGGTCCCGCCCCGCTCCCCGCCCGCCGGTCTCCCGCTTTGCTCCATAGGTTCGCACGATGACTGCCCCCACCACCGAGATCGCAAACTCCTCCTATCTGGACTTTGCCGCCTATGGCCTGCTCCAGCCGGGGACCACGACGGTTCAGGCGGCGTATGGCTATTCCAACAGCGAGGTCCAGGCGGCGGACGACAGCAATTCCATCAATATCGCCCTGATCTTCGATCGCGCGAACGATCCCACCGCCCTGCTGGAAAGCGACTGGGGCACCCGCCAGAAGACGCTGGCCTCCATGACGCCGCAGCAGCTCTGGAGCACCTATGGGGCGGACCAGACCACTTATAGCAATGCGCTTCAGTGGCTGCAGGGCCAGAACTACCACGTGCTCGGCAGCCACGCGGCCACCACCGGCGACTATGTCACCTCGCAGGAATCGCGGACCATCTGGCTGTCGCTGAACGCCACCGAGTTCCAGAATCTCTTCGGCACCCAGCTGATGAAGGCGGGGGTCGACTCCAGCGGCTATGACTTCCTGTTCTGGAACGGCAATCTGAGCTTGCCCTCCAACATCGCCCCCGGCATTGCCGGCCTGTGGGCGGACAATGGCAGCTGGCCGCCCACCGCGCAGGACCTGTCGGGCGGCGCCTCCACCACCTTGCCGGTGGGGCCGCAGAGCATCGGCAATTCCACCACGGCGGACACCAATGTGGACCCGCAGGACGTGGCCGCCGGCATCTATAATTTCCCGCTGAACGGCGAGACGGTGCAGACCGGGCTCATCGGTTTCATCGAGCCGGGCATCGGCACCTCCGTGCCGGGCACCACCAGCTTCCAGGATCTGCTGGAGCAGTATCGGGCCGCGGTGGGCGTCACGGGCACGGGGACCGCCTATGCGCAGGGCGAGGTGGGGGCGACCCCCGCCACCAGCAGCGGCGAGCGGTCCCTGGACGTGGGCATCGCCACCGCCATCAATCCCAACAGCGACCTCGCCCTCTATGTGGGGTCGGGCTATAATGGCTGGGCGGAGGCTGGCACATACACAGCCTATCAGAGCGCCTTCTGGCAAACCGCCACGGGCCTTCCCGCCGGAACGCTTCCGCAGGTGGTGTCCTCATCCTGGGGTGATGAGAACATCCAGTCGCCGAACTCGCCCTTCTACTGGGCCTATTGGCAGCTTTACATCGACGCGGCGCTGCAGAACCAGACGGTGGTGATCGCGCTGGGCGACGGCGGATCGGGCAATGAGACCGCCAACGGCGTCACCAATGTGGAAGCCAATGCCTCCAGCCCCTTCACGCTGGTGGTGGGCGGCACCTCGGTCTCCACCCCCGCGACGGCCGTCGACGACCCCACCCTCGCCTCTCTCCTGGCCTCGGCCCAGTCCGGGAACATGGCGACCATCTGGCAATTGGTGCAGGGCGGGCTGAAGGCGCCCTATTCCGACCTTTCCGGCGTCAGCACCTTCGTCGAGACGGTGTGGAACGAATATACCGTGACCACCGCCAACAAGATCCTGGATGGCGGCTATCTGGACAATAATGCCAGCTCCGGCGGCGTGGACACCACCCAGCCGCAGCCCGGCTACCAGACCGACTATGGCCTCAATTCCACCGATCTGGTGAGCGGCCTGCCCGGCCGCGCCGTCTCCGACGTGTCCGCCAATGCCGGCGGCAACATGTTCTACTGGACGCCGAAGGGCGACATGACCGGCCTCACCGGCGAGGGCGGCACCAGCGCGGCGACCCCGGTCTGGGCCTCGCTCATCACCCAGTTCAACACCATCTTCGCCGACCAGGGCCTGCCGAACCTCGGCTACATGAACGACCTGGTCTATCTGGCCTCGGCCATCGCGCCCGGTGCCTTCAACGACATCACCATGGGCAACAACACGTCCAGCTTCTACATGGGCGGCGCCTACGAATCCGCCGGCTCCCAGATCACGCCCACCGGCTATGGCTATGAGGCCAGCGCCGGCTTCGACCTCATCTCGGGACTTGGCACGCCCAACGGCCTGCTGCTCGCCCGCGCGCTCACCGCCATCGCCCACACCCAGATGTATTTCGACCCCACCCCGGTGCTGGAGGCCTCGGGCAGCGATTGGGTGTCCTCCGCCTCGCAGAGCCTCCTGTTCCAGTCCACGGGCCTGGGGGACGAGGAAATCTCGCTCAATTTCACCAAGATCCCCAACACCTCCTCCAATACGGCCTCCGCCGCCTATGCCTGGACCAGCCAACTCGCCCAGCAGAGCCTGCAGTCGGACTTCTCGGCCGAGCTCGTCACCATGTTCGACCACCAGGCCCAGGGCACGCTCTACCAGACCCATGTGGCTGTCGGCACGGACGTGTCGGTCTCCATCGGCGGCACGGCGGCCAGCGCCTATCAGGCGGCGCTGACCTCCGACTACGGCTTCATGGAGTTTGCCAATGCCAATGGCGCGGTGGAGGTGGCCCGACCGGTGGCCGTGGCCTTCACCGCCGGCGCGGCGGATGACATGGACGTGGTGGTGCGCCTGCGCCAGAACGGCATGAACGAGAGTTCCGTCACCTTCTACAAGGTGGACGATTTCTCCGGCACCATCGGTGGCCTCGCCCCCGGCCAGGCCGGCTATGCGGCGGCTGCGGCTTCGCGCGCCTATCACACCGACACCGGCACCACCTCCATCACCGGCGCGGGCTATGGCCAATACAGCCAGAGCGAGATCACCGGCGTCGACCATGGCGACATCATCGCCATGTCGCTGACGTCAGCGGGCCACACCTATTGGGCCTTCTCCCAGGCCAATGAGCAGGTGAACGGGCAGTCGGTTGGCCATCTGTGGAGCTACGGCCTCAACACCTTCGGGTGGGAAGACCTCTATGGCGGCGGCGACCACGATTACAACGACCTGGTGGTGCAGCTCGACTTCACCTCCGCCACCGGCCACGACTGGCTGGTGTGAGGGTCGCTCTCAGGGCAGGAGCGGCAGGTGGCCGCTCTTGATGAGGTAGAGCGCCCCGGTCACCGTCACCACCGAGGCCGCCGTGCCCAGCAGCACGGCGGCGGAGGCTTCCTCCACATAGATGCGGTATTGGCGCGCCAGCACGAAGCAGTTGAGCGCCGGCGGCAGGGACGCCATGAGCACCGCCGTCTGCACCCAGGGCACGAGGAAGGTGCCGAGGCTGGTCATCACCACCAAAGCGATGGCCGGATGCACCAGCAGCTTGAGGGCCAGCAGCGGCGGCAATTCGCGTGGCACATGGCCAAGCGGGCGCAGCGCCACCGTGACACCCAGCGCGAACAGGGCGCAGGGGGCGGCGGCATTCTTCAGGAAGTCCAGCATCCGCTCCACAGCGCCGGGCGCGCGGAACTCGAAGGCGGCCGAGACGATGCCGAGCAGCGTCGCCACGTTGAAGGGATGGGTGAGCACGCGGCGCACCACCAGCAGCAAAGTGGCGCCGATATGCCCTTCCCGCCGCTGCACCGCCATGAGCAGCGGCACGAGGGTGAAGAAGAACAGGCTGTCGCAGGCGAAGATGAGGGCGGCGGGAGTGGCCGCATCCTGGCCCAGCGCCGCCAGCGTCAGGCCTGGGCCCATATAGCCCACATTGGCATAGCCGCCGACGGTGGCGGCGATGGCCGCCTCCCCCACATTGCCCCGCCGCAACCACAGCCCGATGCCCAGCGCCAGGAACGCGCACAGGGAGGTGGAGACCACCACCGCCAGGATGAAGCGCGGATTGACCAGCTCGGAAAAGGGCGTCTGCGCCACGATGCGATAGAACAGGGCCGGCAGCGCCAGATAGATGATGAAGAAGGTGAGCCAGGCCAGCCCCTCTTCCGGCAGGCGCACGAACCGCCCGCAGCCATAGCCGAGAAAGATGAGCCCGAAGAAGGGCAAGGCAAGGCCGATAATGTCCGACATGGAAACCTGTGGGGCGGGCGCAGGCGGGGCGGGACGCCATTGGTAGCGGCAGCGCCGCCACGGGAGAACCCTCGCGCCGGCATGGACGCGGCCAAGCCGATGCGCTGGCGGCAAGGCGCGTCGCGGCAGGGGCCATCCGGCGCACGTGCACACGACCGATGGGACGGAATGTCAGGACAGCGTCACGTCCGTCATGACTTCCGAAATGGCCCAGAGCCTTTGCCGAGCCTCAAGATCGAGCGCCTGCGCCGGAAGACGCGCGGGACGCGGATGCCCACGGGTTTCAAAAAGCCGGTCGGGGCCGTAATAGCCACCCCCCTCCGCCTCGGCGGACGTCGCCGCATAGAGGGAGGGCAGCGCGCCTTGGGCTGCGGGCTGGAACAGGAACCACAAAAATGTCCGCGCCACGCCCTCAACGCTGCGCGGACCCAGCGTGTTGTGAATGAGATCGGTCCGCGAGATGCCGGGATGGGCCGCCAGGCCCGAAAAGCCCCATCCCCCCGCGCGGCTGCGGCGATCAAGCTCGAGGGCGAACATCAAGCATGCGAGCTTCGACTGGCTGTAGCCCGCCATCGGGCGATAGGTCTTCGCAAGATTGATGTCGTCGAAATCAATCTGTCCACCATTGGCCGCCAGACTGGAGAGCGTAACGACGCGGGCGTCCCTGCCTTTGGACAGAAGCCCCTTCAGACGCGCCGTCAAGGCGAAGTGGCCGAGATGGTTGGTTCCCAGCTGGAGCTCGAAGCCGTCCCGGGTCTCCCGCCGCTTCGGGGGGAGCATGACCCCGGCATTGTTCACCAGAAGGTCAAGGCTCGCCCTCTCGCTCTCCATTTGCCGCGCGAATGAGGCAACCGAGGACAGATCGGCCAGATCAAGCTTTCCGAACTGAACACGCGCGCCGCGAACCGCCTGTTTGATGCGGGATACCGCCTCGTCCCCCTTCTGAGGGTCGCGACCGGCGATGGTCACGTCACATCCGGCCCCGGCGAGCGCGAGGGCCGTCTCCAACCCCAATCCGCCGGTTCCGGTCACGATAGCGGTGCGCCCCTGCTGATCGGGGATGTCGGCGGCGGTCCACTGGGTCATCTGGCGCCTCTTTGCGAATTTTTGCACGTGGTGTAAAATGATTATTACACCGAGTGTAATTTTTCAAGAGGGTGGCGCTGAAGGTGTCCGACCGTGTCGACAAAGCAGGCGGTGGCCTCCGGGAGCGGAAGAAGCGCGACACGAAGCGGCGCATCACGGAGACGGGCATCGCCCTTTTCCTTCAGCACGGCATCGAGCAGACAACGCTCGAAGACATTGCGTCTGCGGCCGGCATTTCGCGCAGAACCTTCTTCTATTACTTCACCTCGAAGGACGACATTCTGCTCTCCCTCCTCAGCGGGATGGGAGAGCAGCTGAGTGATGCGGTGAAAAACGCTCCCGCAGGCTCTACACCCATCGAAGCGGTGCGCGATGCCGTCATCAGGGTTTGTGACGCTCTTCCAGCCAACGACATGATTGAGCTGGACCGGCTGATGCGGACGAGCGCGAGCGTTCAGGCCCGCAAGCAGGCCTTCTACGTGCAACAGGAAAGTGAAATCTACGCCGCGCTCAAGGAGCGGTGGCCTGAGCCGGAACGCTCAACCGCATTGCGCACCGTCGCGATGATCTCGGTTGGGGCATTCCGCCTTGCGTCCGATATCTTCTCCCAGGAGAAGGGCGCGCGGCCCATACGCGAACTTCTTGAAGACATCTTCGGCAGCGCCGCCAAGGAAATGCGCCTTCATCCCTAGCCCGGCGCCGGCGCCTTTGGGCACCCGCACCTTGTCGGAGGCCGCGCCCCCCGCGGCCCGGTGTGCCCCGCCCCCCGGACGCCGGGCCGCGCCGGGCCGCTCGTGCCGCCGGAGGTCTCGCGCCGCCTTGCTCGCCCACAGCCGATCCGCACGGGGAGGCGCCACCGCGCGTCAGGGTCCCGGAAGCCCTCCGAGGGCGGCGATCACCCCGGCAGGCGGCTCGATATTGTTGACTAGGAAATCATATCCAGATAGTTTCCTAGTAAATCAGATGAGGCTTCCGGTGTCCCCCGTCCCCCCTCCCCCGGTGTCCGACCTTGATGCGCATCTGGGCTTCCGGCTGCGCGCGGTTTCCAACCATGTGTCCCAGGCCTTCGCCGCGAAGCTGGCGGGCCAGGGGGTGACCACCGCCGAATGGGTGGTGCTGCGCGCCCTCTATGGCACGCCGCCCACCCCGCCGAGCCAGGTGGCGGCGCGTCTTGGCCTGACGCGCGGCGCCATCACCAAGCTGGCGGACCGGCTCATCGCCAAGGCGCTCCTCACCCGCGCCGCCCATGCCGAAGACAAGCGCGCCCAGACCCTCGCCTTGACCCCCGCCGGCCTCGCCCTGGTGCCGCACCTCGCGGCGCTTGCCGACCGCAACGATGCCGATTGCTTCGGCCTCCTCACCCCGGCGGAACGGACAAGCCTGGAACACCTGCTCGCCCGCATCGCCGCCCATTGCCGGATCACCGCCACGCCAGTGGAATGACCTTTCAGGAAGCCCCCATGGACCCCAAGCACATCGAGACCGCCCGCGCCTGCCTTGCCGCCGCTCAGGCTGACACCCTGACTTTCCCTGAGATGGTCGGCGCCCTCATGGAGGCGGGATTCGAGGGGTATGCGGTGGATTTCCGCGCCGGCCGCGCCACCTATTACCGGCCCGACGGCAGCACGCTCGACCTGCCGACCCATGCGTTCCACACCCCTGTTGCCGACAGATTCGACGTGGGCCCCATCCAGGCCGCCATCCAGGCGGCGCAGAGGAAGGCGCCAGGCTACAGCTATCAGGGCTTCTGCCGCACCGTGGCTGCGGCGGGCTGCGCCTCCTATCTGGTGTCGTTCCTCGGCCGGCGGGCGGTCTATATGGGCCGCACGGGCGAGAGCCATGTGGAACTCTTCCCCAGTTGAGTGGGGCCAGACCTGCCTCCAGCCCCTTGCAAGGCGCCCCGCGCCCCACTATCAACAGCCCCGCGCAGACATCGACGCCGCCCCCCTTGAAACCTTGGGGCGCTCAGCGTAGGTTCCGCGTCCTCGCCGGCACCCCTTGCGGTGCCGCGCTGTGCAGCTGTAGCTCAGTTGGTTAGAGCGCCGGTCTGTGGAACCGGAGGTCGGTGGTTCGAGCCCACCCAGCTGTACCATTGGATTTCCCCCTCCCCTCGTTGAATGACCATCGCCCTCCCGCGCGCGCCCATCCGCCGCGCCCGCAGCCGCCCCGCGCGCCCGCAACAGGCTCGCGCCGGGCGGCGGGTGTTGTATAAGACTCATCCCGCCCGGCGCCGGACCTCCCGCTCCGCCGGCCCTTCCCGGTTGATACCGACCCGCCTCCTCGGCCGAGCGCGCGCCAGTTTCGCCCCATCGCCCGCCTGTTCCGATCGCAGTCCCGCCATGTCCGCCATCCTCACCGCCCTCGTCCCCGTCGCCCTCGTGGTCGCCCTCGGCGCCGCGCTGCGCCGGCGCTTCCTGCCCGATCCCGCCCATTGGTTCGGCATGGAGCAATTGACCTATTACGTGCTGTTTCCCGCTTTGCTGGTGGTCTCGGGGGTGCGGGCGGACCTGTCCAAGGTCAATCTGGTGGGGGTGCTCGGCGCCTTCACCTTCATGCTGGTGGTGCTGGCGGCCGCGTTGCTGCTGGCCCGGCCGGCCCTCAACCGCGTGATGGGGGTGGACGGGCCGTCCTTCACCTCCCTGTTCCAGGGGGTGCTGCGCTGGAACACCTATGTGGCGCTCGCCGCCGTGGGCGGGCTTTATGGGGCGAGCGGCATCACGGTGGCAGCGGTGGCCCTTGTGTGCCTGGTGCCCATCGTCAATGTGATCTGCGTGGCCGTGCTCTCCCGCTATGGCGCAGCCGGGAGCACCTCGCTCACCCTCATGGCCCGGCAATTGGGGCGCAATCCGCTCATCTGGTCGTGCGCGGCGGGCATGGCCATCAATGTGCTGAAGGTGCCGGTGCCCGCCGTGCTGCTGGAATTTGGCGACGTGCTCGGCCGGGCCTCGCTGGCCATCGGCCTCTTGGTGGTGGGCGGCGGGCTGGTGCTGCGCGATCTCGCCCGCCCCCGCCTCGTCACCTGCCTGACGGTGGCGCTGACCCTGGTGGTGAAGCCGCTGGTGACGCTGGCGGCGGGGGTGGCGCTGGGCCTGTCCGGCCTGGAACTGACGGTCATCGTGCTGCTCGCCGCCGTGCCATCGGCGCCGGCCGGCTATGTGCTGGCCCGCCAGATGGGCGGCAATGCGCCCCTGCTGGCGGAGATGCTGACAGTGCAGATCGTGTTCGCCGCCTTCACCATGCCGGCCATCACCCTCATCGCCATGAAGGTGGCCGGGGGCTGACCGGGCCGCGCAAACGACAAAGGGCGGCCAGAGCCGCCCTTTTCCTTAAGCGTTCAGCACGGCGCCCAATAGCCCGCCCCGTGCGTGTTGGTGGGGAACCAGCACTGGCCGGTGGGCGGCGGGGGCGCCACATAGACCGGCTGGGGCGCGGGGGCATAATAGACCGTGGGCGGCGGCGGAGCCGGGGCATAATAGACCGGCGGCGGCGGGCTGCTGGCGGCACCGGCAATGGCGGCGGCGCCGAGCAGGCCGAGCGCGATGCCCGCCCCCACTGCCGCGCCATTATTGTTGTGGTTGCGGTAATAGGGCCCGCAATTCCAGCAGCGCGGCGGGGGCGGCCCGGGAGGGCCCCAGCCGGGGCCATAGCCGGGCCCGTATCCGGGTCCCCATCCACCAGCCATGGCGGGCGCGCCCGCCGTCAGGGTCAAGAGGGCCGCAAGACCGGCGACCGCAACCTTCTTGCTGAAGGTGACCATGTCCACTACTCCGTTCGGGGCACGTCCAGTGAAATAAACGGCCCTCAATCGATCGTGATCCTGCTCTGCAATGGGCTCCGAATTATGACCGCCACCTTGGCTTTCGCGTTGATTTAGAGGCGTTTTTCGGCCTGCTGCGCTGCTTTGTGGCGTTTTCCTGGCGCACCGTCCGGCGCGGGCCGATGTTAACCACCTTTTCCCAAAATCTCCGACCAGCAACGCGTCTCAAGGTCCGCGCGGCCGCTCCGGCGGCAGGTCCCTGCAGCCCGCGCCTGTTCCTGAGGTCTTGCGGGCCGCGGGCACAAGCGCTATGCAAGCCCTTGCATCAAGAGTTGGGCAAGGGCCCGACGCCAACCTGCTTTCCCGAGCAAGGTGGAACTCCCGCGGTGGGAGGATGTGGCCGAGGCGGCAACGAAACGGGCGATCCGATCCGAGCTCCGTCCCGCGCCAAGGTGAGACAGGGTTTGGACATGCCGATCAAGATACCGGACACGTTGCCCGCACGCGCCACCCTCGAAGCCGAGGGCGTGGTGGTCATGCGCGAGACCGATGCCGCGCGCCAGGATATCCGGCCCCTCAAGCTCGGCCTGCTCAATCTGATGCCCGACAAGCCCCGCACCGAGACGCAGTTCGCGCGCCTCTTGGGCGCCGTGCCGCTCCAGGTGGAATTGTCGTTGGTGCACATGGGCAGCCACACGCCGCGGCACACCTCCGCCGACCACATGGCCGCCTTCTATCGCACCTGGGACGAGGTGCGGCAGGAGACGTTTGACGGCTTCCTGGTCACCGGCGCGCCGGTGGAAACCTTGCCCTTCGAGCAGGTGGGCTATTGGGACGAGTTGCGCCGCCTGTTCGACTGGACGCAGCGCCACGTGCATTCCACCATGACCATCTGCTGGGGCGCCCAGGCGGCCATCCAGCATTTCCATGGCGTGCCCAAGCACGAGCTGAACGCCAAGCTCTCGGGCGTCTACAGCCACCGCGTGGAGACCCCCGCCTCTCCCTATCTGCGCGGCTTCTCAGACGACGTGGACATTCCGGTCTCCCGCTGGACCGAGGTGCGGCGGGAAGACCTGCCGGGCGAGGACAAGGTGCGCGTGCTGCTGGATTCGGACGAAGCCGGCCTCGGCCTCCTGGAGGATGCGGAGCGCCGCCTGCTCTTCATGTTCAACCATCTGGAATATGAGAGCGGGACGCTGGCGGCCGAATATGCCCGCGACAGCGCCAAGAACCCCTCGACCCCCGTGCCGGCCCATTATTTCCCCGGCGACGACGCCTCCCGCGCTCCGCGCAACCGCTGGCGCGGCCACGCCCATCTGTTCTTTTCCAACTGGATCAACGAGATCTACCAGACGACGCCGTATCAGCTGGACGAGATCGGGCGCTGAGCGGGCGCGCCTTTCAAAGAGAAGCACGAAAAAGGCCGGGCCCCTGGGGCGCCCGGCCTTTTTTTGCTCCCGCCCCTGGCCGCCGGAGGGCTCACACCTGCACGGAGCGGCGCCCGATGATGGCGAAGCGCAGCCGGGAGGAGATGAAGTCGATCGCCGCCACCATGATGAGCATCATCAGGATCAGGAAGCTCACCTTCTGCCATTCCAGAATGCGGATCTGCTCGGCCAGATGGAGGCCAAGGCCGCCAGCGCCGACGATGCCCACAATGGTGGACTGGCGGGAATTGGATTCGAAATAATAGAGGATCTGGCTGGCCAGCACCGGCAGCACCTGCGGGAAGAGGCCGAAGCGCACCCCTTCCAGCGGCCCGCCGCCGGAGGCGGTGATGCCTTCCACCGGCTTGCGGTCGCTCGCCTCCACCGCCTCGGAGAAGAGCTTGCCGAGATCGCCGATGGACGAGGTGGCGATGGCCAGGATGCCGGCGAAGGGGCCAAGGCCAACCACCGTCACATAGATCAGCGCCCAAATCAGCTTGTCCACCCCGCGGAACACGTCCAGCACCCGGCGCACCAGGGTGTGCAGGAGGGGATTGGCGACCACATTCTTGGCGGCCAGCAGCCCCAAGGGCAAGGCGAGCACCGCGCCGGCGAAGGTGCCGAGAAAGGCGATGGCCAGCGTCTCGCCCAGGGCGTGCAGGTACAGCGGCAATTGCTTGCCGGGATCGGGCGGCACCATGAGGGTGAGGAAATGGCCGAGCTGGGCGAGGCCCGTGCCGATGCGCGCCAGCGAGAAGCCCAGATGCCACATGGCATAGACCGCAAGCACCGCCATGGCCGCGATCAGCACCCAGCCGGTGATGCGCCCGCCATCGGTGAGGCGGAAATGCTGCGGATAGAGCGCCTTCAGGCGCGCTTGCTCGGCCGGATCGAAGGCGAGACGGGCCCGGTTCATCGGCCGGCCTCCATGCTGATGAGCCGATGGCGGATGCGCTCGGTCACCAGGTCGATGATCGTGACCGTGGCGATGATGAGCAGCAGGATGGCGGAGACGTCGGAATAATAGAATTTGCGGATGGCCTCCACCAGGTCCTGGCCGATGCCGCCCGCCCCCACGAAGCCCATGATGGCCGCCTCGCGCACATTGATCTCGAAGCGCAGCAGGCCATAGGAGGCAAAATTGGAGAGCACCTGCGGCAGCACGGCAAGCCGCACCGCCTGCACCCAGGAGGCGCCGGAAGCGGTGGCGCCCTCCACCGGCTTCATGTCGATATTCTCCACCACCTCGGCGAACAATTTGCCCAGCGACCCCATGGTGTGGATGGCCAGCGCCAGCACGCCGGGCATGGGGCCAAGGCCAAACGCCACCACGAACAGGAGCGCGAAGACGATCTCCGGCACGGTGCGGCAGAATTCCAGGAGCCGGCGGGCGGCAAAACGCACAGTGGTGTTGCGGGTGAGATTGGCGGAGGCCAGGAAGCACAGGCACAGCGCGCCCATGACGCCAAACACGGTGCCCAGATAGGCGATCATGATGGTGTCGGCGAGCAGCTTCAGCCAGCCATCCAGGTTCCAGTACCATTCGGCCAGATCCGCGCCCAGCTGGTCGAGCCGCAGCGTGGGCAGGATGTTCCAGAAATAATCGCCGAGGCGATAGGCATTGGCGGCGAAGACCGAGGGCTTCACCTCGCCCCACCAGCACGACAGGGCGATGCACACGGCCACCACGCCCATCCCGATGAAGGAATGGCGACGGCGCGCGGCCACCGCCTCATCATAGAGGCGCGCCATGGGCGCGATCTGCTCTGCGGGGAGGCGGACGACGGTGTGGGCCAAGGCGCGCGGATCCGGTGGCAGGGACAAAGGGCGAAAGGAACTGAACAGGGGAGCCGGCTTCATGAACCGGCTCTCAGCATCGTCACCGTCATGGCCGGGCTTGTCCCGGCCATCCACGGGGAGCGGCCTGGATCAGGCTTCCGACGGTCTTCGAGGCGGCGAGGCGTGCATGCCCGGGCCAAGCCCGGGCATGACGTTCCCCCCGGAGAGGCGTCGGCGAGCGGAGACCAGAAAGAAAAGGCCCGGCCGTCTCCGGCCGCGCCCTCCAGACCTCAGGACGCCTTCTTCTTGCGCAGTTCGTCCACGAACTTGTTCAGCTCGATGATCGCCTGGTAGGAGGAATTGTCCACCGGCTGCCACACCTGCTGCTTGCCTTCATAGATCTTGTCGAAGGCGGCCTTGTCGTTCTTCTCGATGGAGAAGAAGGCATCGCGGATCTTGGCCTTGAGGTCCGCCGGCAGGCTGTCGAGATAAGCCAGGGGCGAGTTCACGATCTGCTCGGACTTGAAGATGATGCGATAGTCCGAATACTTGGCCATCCCCTTGCGATCCATGCGCATGAGGTTGGATTCCTGGTCGTCGTTCCACCAGTTGAAGGCGGCGTCGCAGGTGCCCTGCTGCACGCCGATGACGGCGTTCTCATGCGAGCCGGCATAGACCACCTTGCCGAAGAACTGGTCGGGCTGGATGCCCATCTTGTTCATGGCGAAGCGCGGCACGTTGTTGCCGGAGGTGGAATTGGGGTCCACCAGGCAGAGATTCTTGCCCTTCAGGTCCTCGATGGACTTGTAGGGGCTGTCGGCCTTCACATAGAGCACCGAATGGTAGCCCTTGGTGCCGTCCGCATTCACCTCGATGGCGAAGGCTTCGATCTTGGCGCCGGTCATCAGCGCGCGGGCGAAGGAGGACGGGCCGTAGGAGGCGATGTGGATGTTGCCGGCGCGCTGGCCTTCGATCACCGCCGCATAGTCATTGGCCACGCGCAGCGTGACCTTGGTGCCCAGCTCCTTGGTCAGGTAGCTCATGAGGGGCGCATAACGCTCGGTCACGCCGGAGGCGTTCTCGGCGGGGATGATGGCGAACACCAGTTCGGGATACTGGGCCTTCCAATCCTGGGCGAGCGCGGCGCCCGCGGACAGAGCCAGCGCGGCGCCGGCAGCAATGAGGGTACGACGGGTCAGCATGGGTCTTTCCTCGTCCATGGGGACATGTTGAACACGGGACATGTTGAACACGAGAACGCGCAACGGGTCGGACGGCGCGCGCGCCGTCCCGCCCGGGCAGCGGACCGCCCGGATCGAAAAGCCAAGTGTCGGAACCGCAGCTCAGACCGTGACGGCGGCCTCCGCCGTCGTGCCGAAGGGCGCGGGATGCGGGTCCACGTCCATCACCTCCCCCGCCTCGAGACCATAAAGGTCGCGCGCCACATCCTCGGTAAGGGCGGCGGGGGCGCCGTCGAACACCACGCGCCCGCCCGCCATGCCCACCAGCCGGTCGCAATAGGTGCGGGCCAGCTCAAGCGAGTGCAGGTTGCACAGGACGGTGATGCCGAAATGCTTGTTGATGCGCAGGAGCGCGTCCATCACCACCTTGGTGTTGCGCGGGTCCAGCGAGGCGATGGGCTCGTCGGCCAGGATCAGGCCGGGCTCCTGGACCAGGGCGCGGGCGATGGCGACCCGTTGCTGCTGGCCGCCCGACAGGCTGTCCGCCCGCTGGCCGGCAAAGGGCGCCATGTCGAACTGGTCGAGAGCGGAGAGCGCCATGGCCTTGTCGTCGGCGCTCCAGCTCTTGGAGAGCGCGCGCCAGGTGGGCATGGTGGACAGGCGCCCCATGAGCACGTTGGTGAGCACGTCGAGCCGGCCCACCAGATTGAATTGCTGGAACACCATGGCGGCCTGGGCGCGCCACTGGCGCAGCGCCTGGCCCTTCAGGCCGGTCACGTCGCGGCCGTCATAAAGGATGCGGCCGCCAGTGGAATCCTGCAGGCGGTTGACCATGCGCAACAAGGTGGACTTGCCCGCCCCGGACCGGCCGATCACGCCCACGAAGGCGCCGCCACCGATCTGAAGATTGACATCCGCCACCGCCACCTTGTCGCCGAAGCGGCAAGTGAGGCCTTCCATAACGAGCATGCGCAGAGCTCCGCTTCGTCCCGGAGCTTTCCATTAAGGATGTCCCGCAACAGACGTGTGACGGTTCGGTGATGGCGGCCGCCGCGGGCGGCGAGCATTCAGAGAAACCGACGTCTTTTCAAAATCTTACCCGACACGCCCCACGGTCAAAAATTTGTCGGCCGGACTGGACAAATGCCGGCCCGGCCGGCCTTTCATGACGGCGTCACAGCTCCACCAGCGTCCTGAAGCCGCCATAGATCATGCGCTTGCCGTCGAAGGGCATGGCGTCCGGGCCCTTGGGCAGGCGGGGATCGGCGAACACCTTGGCATTGGTGGCGTCCCGCGCCTCCCGCGAGGCATGCAGGATCCAGGAGAAGACCACCACCTCGTCGTCGGTGGCCTGCACGGCGCGGGGGAAGGAGGTGAGCGTGCCATAAGGCACGTCGTCGCCCACGCATTCCACCACCGCCAGCGCCCCGTGCTCCTTCCAGATGGCCCCGGCCAGTTCCGCCAGCGCGCGGTAGTCCTCGATCTTCTCCTTCGGCACGGCGATCACGAACCCGTCCACATAGGCCATGGCAGACCCTCCCTGATGCATCTCCCGCCCGCGAAGGACGACGGGGGGCGGGCCGCGCCGACAGGCCGGGCAAAAAAAAGCGGCGCTGGGGTTTCCCAGCGCCGCCCGATCGACCTTCCTTCGGGGTTTTTGTGTTTATGGAAGGCGGCTTGAGTGTGGGGCCGAGCTCAGATCACGCCCAGAAGCACCGCGCCGATAAAGGCCAAAGCGGCACATAGGGAGAGCATGTCGAACTTCCTGCCGTGGTTCACCTCTCAACGCCCTTTGCAGGTCGATCTTCAACGCAACTTTAGCGAAGAATTCATGGGTTAAAAGGCAATAAACGTACTGCAACGCCGCAAAGGCGCCGTGCAACGCGGCGGAGGCCCGACGAAAGTCGAAGCATATCAGCGGCGCATCCCATGACGCGCCGCACGGAGACCGCGGCAAAAAAATGCAAAGGGGCGCCCGGCTCCCGCGCGGGTGCCGGCGGCCTCACCGCTGGCGGATGGCCCGTTCCAGGAATGCGGCCACCAGCAAGGCGTTGCGGTCGCGGCCGAAACGGCCCACCACCTGCACGCCCACCGGCAGTCCGGCGGCATTCTCGAGCCCGGTCACATTGATGCAGGGCGTGCCCATGAGGGTCCACAGCCGGTTGAACATGGCCGAACCCGTGGTGGCAAAGCCTTCCGGCGCGGCGCCGGGGGCCGAGAAGGTGAGCAGCGCATCCTGCTCCGTGAACAGGTCGCCCAGCGCATGGCGGGCGCGCTTGGCGGTTCGGCGGGCGGAATCATAGGCATCGCTGGTGATGGCCGCCGCCCGCTCCAGATGCGCGGCCAGCAGGTCCGACATCTCCGCGCGGTGGAAGTCAAAGTCATCCGCCAAGGCGATGGCGGCCTCGAAGTCCTGAATCACCGGGCACATGGCATCGGCCGCCTCGATCTCGGCGGGCAGGTCCACCACGGTCACCTTCGCCCCCGCCGCCACGGCGGCCTTTGCGGCGGCCTCAAGCGCCACGTGGGCGTCGGCATCGGCATGGTCCGCACGGGCGGTGCGCACCAGCGCAATGCGCGGGGCATTGGCCACGCCCTCGCCGATGTCCAGGTCCCGCCCGGTCATGGCCCCCACCGCGAAGGCGACATCCGCCACGCGGGCGCCGAACACGCCGATGGTGTCCAGATGCCAGGAGAAGGTCTTCATGCCCAAGGTGGGCAAGGTGCGGAAGGTGGGCTTGTAGCCGGTCACCCCGCAGAAGGCCGCCGGCCGGATCACCGAGCCGCCAGTCTGGGTGCCCAGCGCCAGCGGCACCATGCCCGCCGCCACCGCCGCCGCCGAGCCAGAGGACGAGCCGCCGGGGGAATGCGCGAGATTGCGTGGATTGCGCGTCACCGAGGGCTTCAGGAAGGCAAATTCCGTGGTCACCGCCTTGCCCGGCACGAGGCCACCCGCCCGCTTCACCTGCCGCACCACGGGAGCGTCCTGCGTCGGCCGATGGCCGGCATAGATGTTTGACCCATAGGTGGTGGGCAGGTCGCGGGTGTCCAGAATGTCCTTCACCGCCACCGCGAGGCCCGCCAGCGGGCGCTGCGCCAAGCCCGGCTCTTGCGCCGCCTTGGCCGCCGCCTCCAGGTCCAGGCTCTCGAAGGCGCGCACCTGCGGCTCATGGGCGGCGATGGCGGCAACGCCCCGGGCGAGCACGTCGGCGGGGGAAAGCCGGCCGGCGCGGATGTCGAGGGCAAGGTCGCGGGCGAGCAGCATGGGGGGAGGACTCCGGGAACGCGAAAACGAGGGACCCGGCCGGGCGCCGAGCCGAAAAGCGGGCGCACCTTATCATGCCCGCTTCCGCGCGCTCTGCCTCAGGCGGGGATCACCCCGCCCACCCGCGCTCAAGCCGCATAAGGGACGATCTTCTCGATCTCGCCCGCCAGCCGGGGCGCCTCGCTCTCAAGGTCGTACGCCAGTTGCAGATTAAGCCAGAAGACCGGCGTGGTGGAGAAGAAGCGGGCGAGGCGAAAGGCGGTGTCGGGGGAGATGCCGATCTCCTCCCGCACGATCCGCTCGATGCGGGTGCGCGGAACGCCAAGCGCCCGCGCCAGCTTGCCGGGACTCAAGGCGAGCGGCACCAGATATTCCTCGCGCAGGAACTCACCCGGGTGAATGGGGTTCGCAAAGGGAGCGGCCACGGCGACCCTCCTTGGTCTTCTCGGGCATTTGTATCACAGACTGATACACGCTACTCCCCCTTCCCTCCCCCGCCCCGCTGACGCCCTCCCCACCAAACGCAAGGCCTGCGCGCGCCCGGCCCCTTCCGTGCTTGCGGGGGGGCGTGGGGTCCGGTATGGCTCCGGCCTGCCATGTCATCAGCCTCGCCCTATACTCTCTCCTCTCGGCACCTCATCGGTATCGAGGGACTGTCGGCCGACGAGATCGTCGGCCTGCTCGATCTTGCCGAGGAGTTCGTCACCCTCAACCGGCAAGTGGAAAAGAAGCGGACCACCCTGCGCGGGCGGACGCAGATCAACCTCTTCTTCGAGGCTTCCACCCGCACTCAGTCCTCGTTCGAGATCGCCGGCAAGCGGCTCGGCGCGGACGTGATGAACATGTCGGTGGGCAATTCCTCGGTGAAGAAGGGCGAGAGCCTCATCGACACGGCGGTGACGCTGAACGCCATGCACCCCGACCTTCTGGTGGTGCGCCACCACGCCTCCGGCGCGGTCGCCCTGCTCGCCCGCAAGGTGGATTGCTGCGTCATCAATGCCGGCGACGGGGCCCATGAGCACCCGACCCAGGCGCTGCTCGATGCGCTCACCATCCGCCGCAACAAGGGCACCATCCAGGGGCTGACGGTGGCCATCTGTGGCGACGTGATGCATTCGCGGGTGGCCCGCTCCAACATCCATCTGCTCCACACGCTGGGGGCCCAGGTGCGCGTGGTCGCCCCCTCCACCTTGCTGCCGAGCGGCATCGAGCAGTTCGGCGTCGAGGTGCACAAGACCATGGAGAGCGGACTGGAGGGGGCGGACATCGTCATGATGCTGCGCCTCCAGCGCGAGCGCATGGCGGGGTCCTTCATCCCCTCGGTGAAGGAATATTTCCATTATTTCGGCCTCGACGAGCAGAAGCTGCGGCGGGCCAAGCCCGATGCGCTGGTGATGCATCCCGGCCCCATGAACCGGGGCGTGGAGATCGATTCGGCGGTCGCGGACGGTGCCCAGTCGCTGATCCGCGAGCAGGTGGAGATGGGCGTCGCCGTGCGCATGGCGGTGCTGGACATGCTGGCGCGGAAGCTTCCCAATGCGTGAGACTGGTCGCCCCCTCTGGTCCGAGCCCCATCCCCTGGTGCTCGCCAATGCCCGCATCATCGACCCCTCCCGCGACGCGGATTATCGCGGCGACGTGCTGCTCGCCGACGGTGTCATCCGGGATGCCGGCTTCGGCCTTGCCGCCACCGGCGTGCCCGATGGCGCCGAGGTGGTGGATTGCGCCGGTGCGGTGGTCGCCCCCGGCCTCGTGGACATGCGCGCCTTCGTGGGCGAGCCGGGCGCCGAGCATCGCGAGACGCTGGCCTCCGCCAGCCATGCCGCCGCTGCCGGCGGCGTGACCACCATCGTCTGCCAGCCCGACACCGACCCGGTGGTGGACGACCCGGCCATCGTGGACTTCATCCTGCGCCGCGCCCGTGACACGGCGGTGGTGCGCGTCCACCCCATGGCGGCCCTCACCAAAGGCCTCAAGGGCGAGGAGATGACCGAGATCGGCCTGCTCCAGGCCGCCGGCGCCGTCGCCTTCACCGATGGCGACCGCTCGGTGAAGAGTGCCCAGGTGCTGCGGCGGGCACTGGCCTATGGCCGCGACTTCGACGCCCTCATGGTGCACCACACCGAGGATGCCACCATGTCCGGCGGCGCCATGAACGAGGGGGCCTTTGCCTCCCGCCTCGGCCTGCCCGGCAATCCGCGCGCCGCCGAAACCATCGTGCTGGAGCGCGACCTGCGGCTGGTGGCCATGACCCAGGGCCGCTACCACGCCGCCTCGCTGACCTGCATCGAATCGCTGGAAGTGCTCGCCCGCGCCAAGGAAGCCGGCCTGCCGGTGACCGCCTCGGTGAGCATCAACCACCTGTCCTTCAACGAGCTGGACATCGGCCAGTACCGCACCTTCTTCAAGCTGCGCCCGCCGCTGCGCGCCGAGGACGACCGCCAGGCCCTGATCCGCGCGCTCGCCTCCGGCCTCATCGACGTGGTGGTCTCCGACCACACGCCGCAGGACGTGGAGGTCAAGCGCCTGCCCTTCGCGGAAGCCGAGCCGGGCGCCATCGGGCTGGAGACGCTGCTCTCGGCCGCCCTGCGCCTGGTGCATTCCGAGCAGGTGGATCTGGTGAACCTGCTCTATGCCCTTTCCACCAAGCCGGCCGACCTGCTCGGGCTGAACGCCGGCACCTTGCGGCCGGGCGCCCCGGCGGACGTGATCGTGTTCGATCCCGACCTGCCCTATGTGCTCGACCCCCGGCAGTTGAAGTCGCGCTCGCGCAACACCCCCTTCGACGAGGCCCGCCTGTCCGGCCGGGTGCTGCGCACGGTGGTGGCCGGGCGGACGGTCTACGAACTGGTGTGAGCCCGATCCGGCCGGGGCCGACCCGCCCCGGCTGGCACGACGTGATCGCGGAAGCGGCCAAATCGTCCGCTTTAGAGAACGCGCGGCACCCTGGATTGCGATGCGCCGGGAGCGCACCTTAGTCTAAGCCTAGAATTGATGTTCCTCCGGCTTCCTCGGACCCCATGTCGACCTTGATCTGGAGCCTTTCGCTCCCCCTCACCTTGGCCAGCGCTGCATTGGGATACCTTTTGGGGTCCATCCCCTTCGGCATCCTGGTGACCCGCCTCGCCGGCACCACGGACATCCGCACCATCGGCTCCGGCAATATCGGCGCCACCAATGTGCTGCGCACTGGGCGCAAGGACCTGGCCGCCGCCACCCTCCTGGGCGATGCCCTGAAGGGCACCGTGGCGGTGCTCCTGGCCCGCGCTCTGTTCGGGCCGGAAGCCGCTCTGGTTGCTGGCTTTTTTGCCTTCCTGGGGCATTTGTGGCCGGTCTGGCTGGGCTTCAAGGGTGGTAAGGGGGTCGCGACTTTCCTGGGTGTGACCCTGGCGCTCTACTGGCCGTCCGCCCTCGCCTTTGCCCTGGTCTGGCTCGCCGTCGCCTATCTCAGCCGCTACTCCTCCCTCGCGGCGCTCACCGCCTCGGTAGCGACTCCCATCAGCGCCTATCTCCTGGGCGCCCCGACCACCGCTATCTTCCTGGCGGGCCTTGCGATTTTGCTCTGGCTGAAGCACCACGCCAACATCGCACGGCTTTTGGCTGGGACCGAGGGGCGGATCGGCGCAAAGTCAAAAAGCGCTGAAGGCTCAAAGGGATGACCAAGAGCGGCGCGCGGCTTTCCCCAGCCCAGCGCCGCGACTGGCTGCGGCTGATCCGCACCGAGCATGTGGGCCCCCGCACCTTCCGGGCCCTCATCAACCAGTTCGGCGGCGCCTCCGCAGCCCTCGAAGCCTTGCCAGCACTGGCTTTGCGGGGTGGCCGCCTGATCCCGCCGCGCATTCCCACCATCGCCGAAACCGAGGACGAGATCGCGGCGCTCACCCGCATGGGCGGGCGGCTTTTGACCCTGGCCGATGCCTCTTATCCCAAGCATTTGAAGGGGTTGGACGATTCTCCCCCGGTGCTGGCGGTGCGCGGGCAGGACCGGGCGCTGATGGCCCCCATGGTGGCCATCGTGGGCGCCCGCAACGCCTCAGCCGCCGGCCGCACCATGGCCGCGCGCCTCGCCAAGGACTTAGGGACAAACGGCTTTTCCATCGTCTCGGGCCTGGCCCGCGGCATCGATGCCGCCGCCCACGGGGCCAGCCTCGCAACCGGCACGGTGGGGGTGTTCGCCGGCGGCCTGGCCAAGCCCTATCCGGCTGAAAACATTGGCCTTATGGAGGACATCCTCGCCCAGGGCGCCCTCGTCTCCGAAATGCCGCTGGGCTGGGAACCCCGCGCCCGCGACTTCCCCCGGCGCAACCGTCTGGTCTCCGGCATGGCGCTCGGCGTGGTGGTGGTGGAAGCGGCGGAGCGCTCCGGCTCCCTCATCACCGCGCGCCTCGCCGCCGAGCAGGGCCGGGAAGTGTTCGCCGTGCCCGGCTCGCCGCTGGACCCGCGCGCCGGAGGCTCCAACAAGCTGTTGAAGACCGGTGCCACGCTTGTGACGGAAGCTGCTGATATTCTTGAAGTTCTGGCGCCTCAGCTGGAGCATGGCACGCCTCCCGAGGTGGAGGCCCCCGCCGAGCCCCTGGGTCTTGAGCCGCCTCCTGACACGGTTCGCGCCCGCATCGTGGAACTGTTGGGCCCGGTGCCCACCCCGATTGACGATCTCGTGCGCCTCGCTCCCGCCAGCGCCGCCCAGGTCCAGGTGGTGCTGCTGGAGCTGGAACTGGCTGGACGTCTGGAGCGCCACGCCGGAGGGATGGTGTCCCTGCTGTGAGCCTCCCCCTCAGTCCCGCCCGGGCTCGGCCTTGCGCAGCACACCGCGCGCCTCTAGAAGCACCATTTCCAAGAGATATCCGAGGGTTGTCAGCCGATGGCCGCGCGCCACCCGCGACAGTTCCGCCGCCAGCGAGGCGACGTAAGCCGCGAAATCCACCGCGTCGCCCGGTTCGTTCCCGGCGGGTCCGCCCGACATGCCGTTGCTCCCATCCCTGCCATCCCATACTGTAGATAGACAATCTTTTTTCCAGCTACCAAGGGTTGTAGAGCACCATTCTTCCGCTGATTGCCCGTTCCATCGCGGAAGATTTGACACATTCCCCATCGCCCCCCATGTTGCCGCCGCCGCCAGGGGCTGCGGTAGCCTTTCAAGAGACAGCGTCGGTCATGCAGGTCGTCATCGTCGAATCGCCGGCTAAAGCGAAGACGATCAACAAATATCTCGGCCCGGACTACGAGGTGATCGCCTCGTACGGCCATGTGCGCGATCTTCCTTCCAAGGACGGATCGGTGGACCCCGATGCGGACTTCCGCATGCTCTGGGAGGTCGACCCCAAGGCGCAGAAGCGGCTCAACGAGATCGCCAAGGCGGTGAAGGAAGCCGACGGCCTCATCCTCGCCACCGACCCGGATCGCGAAGGCGAGGCCATTTCCTGGCATGTGCTTGAGATCCTGAAGGAAAAGAAGGCACTGAAGGGCCAGAAGGTCGAGCGGGTGGTGTTCAACGCCATCACCAAGCAGGCCGTGCTGGATGCCATGAAGGCCCCCCGCGCCGTCGACGTGGCGCTGGTGGATGCCTATCTGGCCCGCCGCGCCCTCGACTATCTGGTGGGCTTCACGCTCTCTCCCGTGCTCTGGCGCAAGCTGCCCGGCGCCCGATCCGCCGGTCGCGTGCAATCGGTGGCGCTGCGCCTCGTCTGTGACCGGGAGCGGGAGATCGAGACCTTCGTCGCCCGCGAATACTGGTCGATCCTTGCCCAGCTCACGACGCCGCGGGGCGATGCCTTCGAGGCCCGGCTCTCCGGCGCCGACGGGAAGAAGATCACCCGTCTTTCGGTTGGAACAGCCGAGGAAGCGGCCGCCTTCCGCGCAGATCTGGAGCGCGCGGCCTTCACCGTCCGCTCGGTGGAGGCAAAGCCCTTGAAGCGGCATCCCCAGCCGCCCTTCACCACTTCCACCCTGCAGCAGGAGGCCAGCCGCAAGCTGGGCCTTGCCCCGGCTCGCACCATGCAGATCGCCCAGCGCCTTTATGAAGGCGTGGACGTGGGCGGCGAGACGGTGGGCCTCATCACCTATATGCGAACCGACGGCGTGGACATGGCGCCCGAGGCGGTCGCCGCCACGCGCAGTGCCATCTCCGACCAGTTCGGCGGACGCTATCTGCCTGGTGTTCCACGCAAATACACCACCAAGGCCAAGAACGCCCAGGAGGCCCACGAGGCCATCCGGCCGACCGATCCCTCCCGCACGCCCAAATCCGTGGCCCGGCACCTGGATGACGAGCAGGCGCGCCTTTACGACCTCATCTGGACCCGCACCGTGGCCAGCCAGATGGAATCCGCCGAGCTGGAGCGCACCACCGCTGACATCCTCGCCCAGGCCGGCTCCCGCGCCCTGGAGCTGACCGCTACCGGCACGGTGGTGAAGTTCGACGGCTTCCTCACCCTCTATCGGGAGGGCAAGGACGACGAGGACGACGACGAGGAGAGCCGCCGCCTGCCTGCAATGTCCGCCGGCGAGAAGCTGGACAAGCGCGGCATCCAGACCACCCAGCACTTCACCGAGCCACCGCCGCGCTATTCGGAAGCCTCGCTCGTCAAGCGCATGGAAGAGCTGGGCATCGGCCGCCCCTCGACCTATGCGGCGGTGCTCGCTGTGTTGCGCGACCGGGAATATGTGAAGCTGGAGAAGAAGCGGCTCGTCCCGGAAGACAAGGGACGGCTGGTGACAGCCTTTCTGCAGAGCTTCTTCACCCGCTATGTGGAGTATGACTTCACGGCGGACCTGGAAGAAAAGCTCGACAAGATCTCGGCTGACGAGATCGACTGGAAACAGGTCCTGCGCGAGTTCTGGGCGGACTTTGCCCTGGCGGTGGACGCCACCAAGGACCTGCGCGTCTCCCAGGTGCTCGATGCCCTGGATGAGATGCTGACCGCGCACATCTTCCCGCCGGCCACCGATGGCAGCAACCCGCGCGCCTGCCCCACATGCGGCACCGGGCGTCTGTCCCTGAAGATGGGCAAGTTCGGCGCCTTCATCGGCTGCTCGAACTATCCCGAATGCCGCTATACCCGCCCCCTGTCGGGCGGAGAGGCGGCGCCGGAAGGCGATGGCGTGCGCAAGCTCGGCGCCGATCCCGAGACCGGGCTGGAGGTCACCGTCCGGGACGGGCGCTTTGGTGCCTATCTCCAGCTCGGCGAAGGGGCGGAGGGCGAAAAGCCCAAGCGCTCCAGCCTGCCCAAGGGCGTGACGCCGGCCACCATCGACCTCGACACGGCTCTCAAGCTGCTCGCTCTGCCGCGCGAGATCGGCCGCCACCCGGACGACCAGGAGCCGATCCTGGCCGGCATCGGCCGCTATGGGCCCTATGTCCAGCACGGGCGGACCTACGCCAATCTGGAGGCGGACGACGACATCCTCGCCATCGGCCTCAATCGGGCCGTGGCACTCATCGCCGACAAGCAGTCCAAGGGACGGGGCGGGCGCGGAGGCGCCGCAGCCGCTGGGCGGACGTTGGGCGATCATCCCACCCTCGGCGGGCCGATCACCGTGCGCGCCGGCCGTTTCGGGCCTTACGTGAACCACGGCAAGGTGAACGCCACCTTGCCCAAGTCCGTTGACCCGGAGACGCTGTCCCTGGAGCAGGCGGTCGAGATCGTCAACGCCAAGGCGGCCGCCTCGCCGACAAAGCCCGCCCGGGGTGGCGCGCGCAAGGCCAAGGCTGCCGAGCCGGCGGACGGCGACGCCCCCGCCAAGAAGACGGCCGCGAAGAAGGCGCCAGCCAAGAAGACGGCGGCCAAAAAGACGGCGAGCCCGTCTGCCGCCAAGGCTGCGCCCAAGGCGGGAAGCCCGAAGACCAGCGGAGCGGCAAAGCCCGCCAAGGCTGGATAGGCCGCAGGCTCGCGCCCGGCCGGGCGCGGACCTAATCCGGCTCATCGTCCGGCAGGCGCCGCGGGGACATGTGGTCTGCCGCCGCCTTGCCCGCACGACGACCGGCGCGAGGAGGCCTTCTCAGGCCCCAAGGTCCTAAAGCGCGGCGCCTGCGATCGCCGCGCTGCTTACTCGACCAGACTCAATTCTGGGTTGTTCTGCACGCTGGCCCGCAGCGGAAGCTGGCGCATGGCGAAGATGCAGACGGTGCCCAGCAGAGAGACAAAGGCCGCCGTTCCGTAGACCAGATGGAAGGCGTGGGTCAGAAGCGCGGGTTCCGCATGCGCGGCAAGGGCGCTGACATCTCCGGATTCCCCACCACCAATGGTGCCCAGGAGCACCGCGCCCAGCACCGCCACGAACAGGGCGCCGCCCAGGGCGCGGAAGAAATTGGCCGCGCCCGTGACCGTGCCCAGCTGATGGGGTTGAACCGCATTCTGGATCGCCACCGTCGACAGGGGAAACACCGTTCCCATGCCCACGGAGGCCACTGCGAGAAGCCCGATCTGCAGGGCATGGGAGCCGCCGGCGGGAAAAACCGCCATGGCGCACAGACAGGCCGTGCTGGACACCGATCCCACCAGCGCCGGCAGCTTGTAGCTCTTCAGGCGCGCCATCGCCCGTCCCGATGAGATGGCGCCCACCACCGTGCCCGCCATCTGAGGGATCAGTGCAAGGCCGGCCGCGCTGGAGGACAGGCGCCAGGCCGCCTCGAAATACAGCGGGGTCACGATGGTCAGGGCAATCATCAGCCCATACATGAAGAAGGCGGCGGCAATGCCGGTGGCAACCACCTGGTTGGACATCATGTCCAGCGGCAGGAAGGGCTCGCTGGTGGCGCGCATGCGCCACACGAAGGCGACGCTGCCAATGACCGCCACGACGAAAAGCCCGAGCACCTGAAAGCTGAGCCAAGGATAGGAGACACCGCCCCAGGACAGGGCAAGCATGAGCGAGACCGCAGAGACGATCAAAAGCAGCGCCCCAGGCAAGTCCAGCTTGTGCGGGCGCTCGTGACGCGGCAGGCGCCCCATGATTTTGCGGATCATCAGGAAGGCGCCAATGCCCAGCGGCAGGTTGATCCAGAAGATCATGGACCAGTCGAGATGCTGCGCCATGACGCCCCCGAGCACCGGCCCGGCGATGGAGCTGGCGGCAAAAACGCTGGCGATCAACGCCTGGTAGCGGCCCCGTTCGCGCGGCGGGATGATGTCGGCGATGATGGTCTGCGCCAGGGAGATGAGCCCCCCTCCCCCGAGGCCCTGCAGGCCCCGCGCCAGGATCAGAACCAGCATGCTGGGGGCGAGGGCGCAGGCGATGGAGCCCAGCGTGAACACAATGATGGCGCCGGTCATCATGACCCCGCGCCCGTGGATGTCGCTGAGCTTGCCGTAAAGCGGCGTCACCGCGGTGGAAGCGAGGAGATAGGCCGTGACCACCCAGGACAGGTTCACGAAGTCGTTCAGGTCCGCCCCGATGGTGGGCAGGGCCGTGGCGACGATGGTCTGGTCGAGCGCGGCCAGGAGCATGGCCAGCATGATGCCAAGGAGGATGCTGCGAATCTCCGCATGGCCAAGCACAGGCGGTGCGTCCTCTGGGGGAACGGGGGCATGCATGGGGTAACTCGCGGAAAGAAGAGGCGGCGAACGCCCAAAATGGGGAGAGCACTGCCGGGCGATGCCTCCAGCAGCGAAGCGCCCGCACTTTGGCCCTTGAGTCCGGTCCCATCAACCCGGCATGCGGCATATGAGCCACGCCAGTCCGGCGCTCAGCGCATGAGGGTGAAAGGTGGGCTGGCCGCGAGGCCGCGGGTCGGCTAGCGTGCGGGAATTAATGGAAGGTTAAGCTTGGCCAAACGCTCTGTCCCCCCCGGCCGCGCGCCCATGGCGCGCAAGACCAGCTCGAAGGCGGGCACAGCCGTGCACGGCAAGAACCGGGCTGCGCGCCGCGCCGCGCGGGCGGCCAATGCCGCTCAGGAGGCCGCGGACACCCTGTTCGCCGGCCGCGAAAAGGGCACCATGCCCACCAAGGCCGAGGTGCTGTCGTTCATCGCCTCCCAGGCGGGCGAGGTGGGCAAGCGCGAGATCGCCCGCGCTTTCGGCCTGGATGCGGACCAAAAACTGGCCTTGAAGGATCTCCTCCAAGACCTGGAGAGCGAAGGCGCACTCGATCGGCGCCGGCGGCGTATGCACGTACCCGGCGCCCTCCCCGGCGTCGTGCTGGCGGACATCACCGCGCGCGACGCGGATGGCGAGTTCGTGGCCGTGCCCGTGGAATGGGACGAGGAACAGGGCGAGCCGCCGCGCATCCTCGTCGAGGTGCCCCGCCGCGCTCGAGGTCCAGCTCCCGGCCTTCAGGATCGCGTCCTGCTGCGCATTTCCGATCACCGGCCCGACGAAGGTCTCTATGCGGGCCGGGTCATCAAGGTGCTGGAGAAGGCGCGCAAGCAAACCCTGGGGATCTTCCGGGCCGCCCCCCACGGGGGTGGCCGGATCATTCCCGTCGACAAGAAGAATCTCGGCCGCGAACTCCAGGTGCCCCCCGGCGCCGAAAATGACGCCAAGGACGGTGATCTCGTTACCGTCGAGGTGATGCGCCAGCGTGTCTTCGGCCTGCCCACCGCACGGGTGAAGGAGTGCCTGGGCTCACTGGCCTCCGAGAAGGCGGTCTCGCTTGTGGCCATCCATGCCCATGGCATCCCTCACGTCTTCCCCGCCTCCGTCATGGCGGAAGCGGAAGCGGCGAAGGCCGCCTCCCTTGCCGGCCGCGAGGACTGGCGCAGCCTGCCCCTCATCACCATCGACCCGCCCGATGCGAAGGACCATGACGACGCGGTCCATGCGGAGGCGGACGCGGACCCCGACAATGAAGGCGGCTTCATCGTCACCGTGGCCATTGCCGACGTGGCCGCCTATGTGCGGCCGGACACGGCGCTGGACCGCGAGGCCCTGCTGCGCGGCAACTCGGTCTATTTTCCCGACCGGGTCGTCCCCATGCTGCCCGAGCGCATCTCCAACGATCTGTGCTCGCTCCGCCCGCTGGAAGACCGCCCCGCCCTTGCCGTGCGCATGGTGATCGCGCCCGACGGACGCAAGAAGGGCCATACCTTCCACCGCATCCTCATGCGTTCGGCCGCCAAGCTGGCCTATGCCCAGGCGCAGGCGGCCAAGGATGGCACGCCGGACGACACCACCGCCCCGCTGCTGGACCACGTCCTGACGCCGCTTTATGCGGCCTACGCCTGTGTGAAGAAGGCACGCGATGCCCGCCAGCCGCTGGAACTGGACCTGCCGGAGCGCAAGATCCTGCTGAAGCCGGACGGCACCGTGGACAAGGTGGTCGTGCCCGAACGCCTGGACGCCCACCGATTGATCGAGGAATTCATGATCCTCGCCAATGTGGCCGCCGCAGAAACATTGGAAGCCAAGCACACGCCCCTCATCTACCGGGTCCATGACGGCCCGACCCTCGAAAAGATCGCCAATCTGCGGGACTTCCTGGCCACCATCGACATCAAGCTGCCGAAGGCGGACCAGGTGCGCCCCTCCACCTTCAACCGCATCCTCGCCCAGGTTGCCGGCACAGACGTGGCCCCGCTGGTGAACCAGGTGATCCTGCGCAGCCAATCGCAGGCTGAATATGCTTCGGAAAACTATGGGCATTTCGGCCTGAACCTGCGCCGCTACGCGCATTTTACCTCGCCGATCCGCCGCTATGCGGACTTGATCGTCCACCGCGCCCTGGTGCGCGCCCATGATGCCGGCCGCGACGGCCTGCCCGAGGGCACCACCCCCGACCAGCTCGCAGAAATCGCCACCACCATCTCGGCGACGGAACGGCGAGCCATGGCGGCCGAGCGGGAGACCGTGGACCGGCTCATCGCGCACCACCTGGCGGACCAGATCGGCGCCACCTTCCGCGCCCGCGTCACCGGCGCCACCAAGGCCGGCCTCTTCGTCGCCCTGGATGAAACCGGCGCCGACGGCTTCATCCCGGCTTCAACCCTGGGCATGGATTACTACCGCTTCGACGAAGCCCGGCAGGCCCTGGTGGGCGACCGCACCGGCGAAATGCACCGCATCGGCGACCGTGTGGAAGTCAAGCTGGTGGAAGCAGCCCCGGTGGCGGGCGCTTTGAGATTTGAGCTTCTGACGGAAGGCACCTATGTAAAGGGCGCGCGGCGGCGCTCCCTTCCTTTCGGGAAGCGGAGAACGGGCGCCCCCTCCGATCACCCGAGCACCGGGGATGGAGATGCAGGCGGTCGCAAGGGTCCAGCACGCGCGCATTCGGCACGAGGCCCGAAGCGGCGGACGAGCGGAAAGGGAAACTGACCGGTCATGGAAGGCGAGCAAGAGCCGGCTCCCCGTGCATGGGGCAATGCCATGGCGCGGGGCGCCATGTGCCGCTGCCCGTGCTGCGGCTCCGGTCGCCTGTTCAGCGGCTATCTCAAGGTCGCCGACCATTGCACCGTCTGCGGCGAGGCCTATTACCACCACCGCGCCGATGATGCGCCGCCCTACATGGTCATCTTCGCTGTCGGCCACATCGTGGTTCCGCTGCTGGTCCTGGTGGAGGAACTGTTCCGTCCGGCCATCTGGCTGCACCTCGTGATCTTCCTTCCCCTCACACTGCTCTTGAGCCTTGCGCTTCTGCCGCCCATAAAGGGCGCGCTCGTCGCCCTCCAATGGGCGCTGCGCATGCATGGTTTCGATCCCCTCAGCCCCGAACACGAGCCGGTCACGCCGGCCGCACGGCCGAACACACAATGACCGATCTCGCCCAACGCCTCACCGCCGCCGAACGCAAACAGGACTGGCCGAATGTACGCCCGTCGGATGCAGCGGCGCTGATCCTTCTGGATCGGTCCGGCCGCGAACCGCGGGTCCTGATGGGCCTGCGCCATCCCGACCACCGCTTCATGCCCAATGTGTTCGTCTTCCCCGGCGGTCGCCTGGAAGCCACGGACCGCGCCATGCCGGTGTTCGGGATGCTCGATGCGGACAGCGACCGGCGGCTCGGACAATCGGTGTCGCGCGCCAGCGCCAGCCGGCCCCGCGCCCTGGCAGTGGCCGCAATCCGCGAAATGTACGAAGAGACCGGCCTTCTGGTCGGCACCAAGGAAGCGGGCGCCCCCGAGGTGCCGTCCGATTCGTGGGCAGCGTTTGCCGAGCACGAGATCTTCCCCAATCTGGAAGAGCTGACCTTCGTTCTGCGTGCCATCACGCCGCCCCGGCGTCCGAAGCGCTTCGACACCCGCTTCTTCGCTGCGGACGTGAGCGCGGTGGGTGGCCAGGTGGACGGCATGGTTGGGCCGCAATCGGAGCTTATCGAAACCCGCTGGCTCACCTTCAAGGAGACTGAGGCCGCGGAACTGCCGACCATCACGCGCGTCATTCTCGATGAATTGCGCGCCCGGCTGGATGCAGGCTTCGGCCGACATCTGCCCGTGCCGTTCTACAGCATGCATCACGGCAAGTTCGTGCGCGCTTTGCTGGATTAGACGAGGCCCTGTTTCATGCACGCACCCGCGCGGTCGCCCATCCAGGCGAACCGCACCGCCTCCATTGCCGCCGCCATCTCCGCCGTGTCGGTGGTGGGCGTCGGCATCAGCCTGTCCATTCCCCTCCTTGCGCTCGAGCTGGAATCGCGTGGGGTCTCAGGGACCTGGATCGGCATCAACACCGCCGTGGCGGGCGTCGCCACCATCGCGACGGCCCCGTTCATCCCCCTTCTCGTGCGCAAGCTCGGCTGCCGCTGGCTGTTGACGCTGGCCATCGTGGTCACCGCGCTAAGCCTGCCGGCCTTCAAGCTCGCCTCATCCTTCCTCCTTTGGTTCCCGCTGCGCTTCGCACTGGGCGCCGCCTTGTGCGTGCTGTTCGCCGTCAGCGAGTTCTGGATCAATGCCGTGGCACCACCCAGCCGACGCGGGCTGGTGATGGGCATCTATGCCACCGCGCTGTCGGTGGGAGCGGCCATCGGCCCGGCCATTCTCGGCTTCCTCGGCACCAAGGGATGGGCTCCCTATCTGGCAGGCGCCTGTGTGCTGTCGCTGGGCGTGGTGCCGATTCTTCTTGCCCGCGGCATGACCCCGGTCATCGGTGATGGCGATCATCACGGGGTGCTCGGCTTTGTGCGACGCTCGCCCATTGCGACGCTGGCGGCGCTGATCTTCGGGGCCATCGAGACGGCGGTTATGAGCTTCCTGCCGCTCTATGGCGTGCGGCTCGGCATGTCCGACGGGCAGGCGTCCCTGCTCCTCACCATCGCCGTCCTCGGCAACGTGGCGTTCCAGATCCCGCTTGGCATCGTCAGCGACCGAATCGATCGGCGCCTATTGCTGCTGTTCTGCGCCAGCGTGGGCACCATCGGGGCCTTGACCTTGCCGCACATGCCGGTGGATGGCGTGCCGTTCAAGATCGCCATCTTCCTAGTCACCGGCATTGTGGGCAGCCTCTACACCGTGGGCCTTGCCCACCTGGGCTCGCGTTTCAATGGCGCCGACCTCGCTGCCGCCAATGCGGCGTTCGTGATGCTCTATTCCATTGGTCTCATCATCGGCCCGCCATTGGTGGGCTTCGGCATGGACCTGTACGACCCCTACGGCTTCGCGATGGTGATCGCAGGAATGCTCGGGGTCTATGTGGCCGTGGTGGCGGGCCGGCTGGTGTTCATGGGCACCGCCAAGGCTTGACATCCGTGACGTTTTGAACGACTTTCCGCCTCCACGAGCCGCCGCAACGGCAGCGCGTCCGATTTTTATTGCCGCGACCCAGAACCGGCTCGCGCGCCACAGCGGCACCAGGGATTAGATTATGGCCAAGGCTGCAACCATCAAGATCAAGCTTCTGTCCACCGCGGACACGGGCGCCTTCTATGTGACCAAGAAGAACTCTCGCACCAAGACCGACAAGCTGGTGCTGAAGAAGTACGATCCGGTCGCCAAGAAGCACGTGGAGTTCCGGGAAACCAAGATCAAGTGATCCCCGGCGGCCCTTCGAGGGCCGCATGCGGTGAGGTTTCAAGGGCGCCCGCTGGGCGCCCTTTTTATTTGCGCCCCCTCCTCGGACAGGCGCCCAGGCTGTCCAGGTCGGCGCATTCCCTGCGGACGCTTGCTGGATCTTGGGCGCCCCGGCGCGAACCTGTCCATCACGGCCTCAGACCGACGCGTGGGACGCGGGCCTTTCCCTTTGGTCCGTCCCACTGATCCTACCGCGCCTTTGGGTCGTGGCCTTCAGCTGCCCCGTATGCCATCCGGGTTCACCCCCTACACTGCTCCGCACCGGCCCAAACGAAAACGGCCGGGACTGAGCCCGGCCGCATCTTCAATTTGGTGACTGTCAGGTCCGGCCGGAGCGGACCGCTCCCCTTGGAGGGACCTTCAGAGGCCCGCCACATACTGGCTGGGATCCACAGGCTGGGAGCCCTTGCGAATCTCGAAGTGCAGTTGCGGCGTGGTCACGCCCCCGGTCTGGCCGGCCTTGGCGATGATCTGGCCGCGGCGAATGGTGTCGCCCTTCTTCACCATCAACTCGCTGTTGTGGGCGTAGGCGGTGACATAGCCGTCCGCATGCTTGATGAGCACCAGATTGCCATAGCCCTTCAGCTCGTTGCCGGCATAGGCAACCGTGCCGTCTTCGGCGGCCCGCACGGCGGTGCCTTCCGGCACGGCGAAGTTCACGCCGTCATTGCGGGCACCGCCGGGCTTGGGGCCAAAGCCCGAGATGACCCGGCCCCGCACGGGAGCGCGGAATTGGGGACCGGAGCCGGGCGCGCGCGGCGCATCTTCGGCTTCTTCCGCAGCTGCAGTCTTCACATTGGCGCTCGCCTGCGCCTTGCCCGTGGTGGCGGGGGTAGCAGCCGGAGCCGTGGCGGCGGCGATGGAGGTGGGCGCGGCAGCCGCGGGCGTCGCCGGCGCGGCGGCCACGGCCGTGGTCTTGGCGGCAGGCTTGGCGGGCTGCAGGGTAGACGCCAAGGTGGGTGCGGTCTGCAGGGTGGGCGTGGTCGCTGCAGCGGCAGCCGGGGCCGGCTGCGCGGCCGCGACCGGAGCGGGCGCCGCCACCACGGACGGCTTCGCCGGCGTCGGCGCCGGGCGGATCTGAGCCAGATTGCCGGAGGCCCCGGGCGGCACCACCAGCGTCTGACCGACCCGCAGGGTGGCATCCGTCGAGATGCCGTTCACGCTCGCCAGATGAGCGGGCGTCGTATTGTAGCTGCGGGCAATGGAGGTCAAAGTCTCGCCACCAACCACCACGTGGGTGGCGCCGGCCGGCTGGCGCGGCACGGAGGTGGCGCCATAGGCCGGCGCATTGTTATAGGCGGCGGTGCCGGAGAGCGGCTGGGCCGCTGGCGCACCCGGGGCGGCATAGGCGGTGGGCGGTGCACCGGCTGCGGCGGCCAGGGGCTCGCCACCGATGGGACCGGAATCCACGCGACCGGTGGGCGCAGCGCCCAGGGACCCGGTGACCTCCTGAGAGGCCACTTGCTGCCCCCCAACGGGAGAGTTGAGGGACGCGAAGCGGGCGGAGTCGGAGCTGCAACCCGCAAGCGCAGTTGTCAGCAGAGCAGCAAAGGCGAGCTTTGCCAGGACGCTGGATCCGAGGGACTCGCAGGAAGGAAGCATGGGGCCGTACTCGCACGCTACGAACGTGAGGCGAGTTAAGGATGCCAACGGTAAACGCTGACTTAAACGCAGCGGAATTGTGGCTTTTGCCCACACCTGTTGCAGCCGGGCAACATGCGACATGCCCTATTGCAGGGCCGGCGGGGTTGTCACCAGTTCGCCGGTCGAGCGGGCGGTGCTGCTCACGCTGGTCCCCAGATGTTCCACCTGCGCGCCCAGATTGTCGCGGGTGGCCGGGTCGAACACGGCCACCGGCGCGGAAATCACCACGCCGGCCGCCGTGCCGATGCTGGAGGCGGCACCTGCGGTCACCTGGATGATGCGGTCGCCGATTCCCTCGCGCCCGTCGGTCATGACCTGCCCCTGGGCGAGGCGCGCACCGATCATCTTCACCACGTCCGGGCTCTCGGCGAATTTGCCGTGATTGAGCTGGTCGCCGGTATTCAGCTTGGTCAGGTCGAGAACGGTGATCTTGTTGGTGATGAACTCCGAGCGATAGGGCTCGCTTTCCGGGTCCACCTGGCCGAGGCGCGACACGCCGCCCCACACCTGCTTGGACACCTGAAGGGCGCGGTCATCCTGGGAGACGAACACGGTCAGGTTGGGCCGCGGGCGGCCAAGATCGGCAAGCTGGGTGCGAAACACGTCCACGTCCACGTCGGGCGCCGCCAGCATTACGTTCTTGATCTTGGGATAGATGCGCTTGTTGCGGATCGCCATCTGCCGCAGGGCTTCCAGCGTCACCCAATTGCCCATGGAGTGCGCGAGAATGGAAATCTCGCCCACGTCGGGATCGGTGGCGAGCAGGGTCAGGAGCTTCTCCAGGGCATCGCGCGAATAGCTGGCGCTTTCGCGGTCATAGCCATAGGCGAGCAGGTTGCCGCGCGAGGGCCACGTGAACAGCACCGGCACCACGTCGGCGCGGGAATCGTGGACGATCTGGGCGAAGCGGAAGACCGCATCCTCGAAGCGGTTGTTGTAGCCGTGGATGAAGACCAGCACCTGCCGACGGGGGGTGCGGGCGATGCGCTGGTCGAACCATTGGCGCGCTTCCTTGGCATTCACCACGTCGGCGCGCAGGGTCACGAAGTCCGTTGCGGGATTGCCCGGCACCGATTTCGGCCATTGCACGTCGCCAGCCTTGCGGGCGCTGTCCGGCGGGATGGAAACGGTGATCTCGGCATAGGAGGGATCCGTGCCCCGCTCGCCGGAATACATGTCGAGCCCCTTGGACCGGGCCCGCGTGGTCGCAACGATCATTTCAACCGTGCTGGCGCCCGGGACGGTTGCCTCCACCGGCACCAGGACTCCCGGCGGCCGCCCGCCGCACCCCGCCAGAAGAAGGGGGAGCAGGAACAGCGTGAGGGCGCGGTAAGCCCGAGGGCCGGTGCAGCACTTCAAAACGTTAGGCTCCGACAGCACCGCCCGGCCAAGCCGGGCGCACCCCCGCCGCTTCGATAGCGAAGGCGGCCCGGTGTTTCAATGCACAAGCAGGAGCATCGCCCTCCGCGGGTCACGGGGGGACACCTAGAGAACCCCGGCGATCCCGGGCGTGAGAGGCGCAAATCTGACGGGCATGAGGGCGGTGCCGGACAGGCCGGCGGGCGTCTTCACGAAGCGCGTCAAGGTCTGGATGCCGTCGGCCTCGCCCACCGGCGCCACCAATATGCCCTCCGGCCGCAATTGCGACACCAGGGCCTCGGGAACCGCCCGCACGGCCGCTGTCACCAGGATCCGATCATAAGGCGCACGCACCGCCAACCCCGCTCGCCCGTCCGCATGGAAGGCGGCGACATTGTGCAGGGACAGGACGCCGAACCGCACCAGCGCCTCGACCACCAGTCCGCGATAGCGATCCAGCGTGATGACCTCGGAAGCCAGGTGAGAGAGAACCGCAGCGTGATAGCCGGAGCCCGTGCCCACCTCCAGAACCCGATGCTGTGCATTCACCCCCAGAGCCTCGGTCATGGTTGCCACCACCGTGGGCTGGGACATGGTCTGGCCGCAGGCGATGGGCAGGGCCACGTCCAGATAGGCCAGCGGACGCAGCGCCGGGTCCACGAACAAGGCGCGCGGCACCAGTTCCATGGCGCGCAGCACCATGACGCTCTGCACGCCGCGATGGCGCAGGCCGAGCACGAACGCCGCGCGCTCTCTCTTCTCGGCCTCGGAATCCGTCATCGCACCTCTCCCACCCCGGAGGCGGAAGCCTAGCAGGATTTCCCCGCGGGCGCCGCCGGCGCCTGCCCCTTGCGCCCGACCGGAGGCTCGGCCACTTTCCCGGCCATGCGTCCGACCCTTCTTGATCCCCTGTTCGCGCCGATCACCGCCCTGAAGGGAATCGGCCCGAAGCTGGAGCGCCCCTTTGCGCGGCTCCTGGACCGGGACGCGCCGCGAGTGCTGGACCTGCTGTTTCACATGCCCTCGGGCTTCGTCGACCGCCGCGCCCGCCCCACCATCGCCGGCGCCGTGCCGGAGACGGATGTCACGCTGAAGGTGCAGGTGGACGCCCATTATCCCCCTCCCCCCGGCCGGCGCGCCCCGCATCGCACCCTTGTCTCCGACGAGAGTGGAGACCTGACGGTCGTGCACTTCAACATCGAGGCCGCGCGCATCGAGCGTCTCCTGCCGCTGGGCGCGACGCGCTGGGTGTGCGGGCGCATATCTCTGTTCGACGGCATGCGGCAGATGGCCCATCCCGACCGGATCCTGGACGAGGCCGGCCTGGCCAAGCTGCCGGCCATCGAGCCGGTCTATCCGCTGGTGGAGGGCTTGGCCGGCGGCTATGTGCGCCGCGCCTTGGACGGCGCGCTGGCGCGCGTCCCCAAATTGCCGGAGCTGCTGCCCGGCCCCCTTCTTGAGGCGCAGGGCTGGCCCGACTTTGCCACCGCCCTCGCCCGTCTCCATCATCCGCAGAGCCCGTCGGACGCGGTGCCCTCCGGTGCCCCATGGCGCCGCCTCGCCTTCCAGGAATTGCTGGCGCATCAGATTACGCTCGCGCTGGTCCGCAGCCGCCAGAGCCGGGCCGGCGGGCGATCCAGCGTGGGCGACGGGCGTTTGACCCGCCAGCTCCTCGCCGCCCTGCCCTTCGCCCTCACCGAGGCCCAGGAACAGGCACTGGCGCAGATCCGCGCCGACATCCGCTCGGATCGCGCCATGCTGCGGCTGCTGCAGGGCGATGTGGGGTCCGGCAAAACGGTCGTCGGCCTCCTGGCGGCCGCCGAGGTTGCGGAGGTGGATCGCCAGACCGCGCTCATGGCGCCCACCGAGATCCTCGCCCGCCAGCATTACGAGACCATCGCCCCCCTGGCCGCCGCCGCAGGCCTGTCCACCGCCATTCTCACCGGGCGGGAAAAGGGTCGCGTCCGCGAGGCGATTCTCAAGGACTTGGCGGAGGGCCGCACCCAACTGGTGGTCGGCACTCACGCCTTGATCCAGCCGGACGTGGCCTTCGCCGATCTCGCCCTTGCCATCGTGGACGAGCAGCACCGGTTCGGCGTCGAGCAGCGTCTGGCGCTCGCGCGCAAGGGGCCGGCCACCGACATGCTGCTGATGACCGCGACCCCCATCCCTCGCACGCTGGTCCTGACCCTGTTCGGCGACATGGACCACAGCGAACTGCGCCAGAAGCCACCCGGTCGCCAGCCGGTGGACACCCGCGCCGTCTCCCTGGAGCGTCTGGACGAGGTGGTCCACGGCCTGGGCCGCGCGCTGCGGGCCGGCGCCCAGGTCTATTGGATCTGCCCCCTGGTGGAAGAAAGCGACGTCTCCGACCTCGCCGCCGCCAGCGAAAGGGCCGAGACCTTGCAACAGGTTTTCGGCGACACGGTGGGTCTCGTCCACGGCCGGATGAGCGGCTCCGAAAAGGACAAGGTGATGGCCCGCTTCCAGAGCGGGGAGATCCGGGTGCTTGTGGCGACCACGGTGGTCGAGGTGGGCGTCAATGTGCCCAATGCCACCTTGATGGTGATCGAGCACGCAGAACGCTTCGGCCTTGCCCAATTGCATCAATTGCGCGGCCGCGTGGGACGCGGCAGCAAAGCCTCCACGTGCCTGCTGCTCTATCGGGGGCCCCTAAGCGAAACTGCGAAGGCGCGCCTCGCAATCCTGCGCGAGAGCGAAGACGGCTTTGCCATCGCGGAAGAAGACCTGCGGCTGCGTGGGGAAGGCGATGTGCTCGGCACCCGCCAGAGCGGCTTTCCCGGCTTCGGCATCGCGCGGCTGGAGATGCATGCGGATCTGGTGGCCACCGCGCGGACCCTGGCCCATGAGGCGGTGCAAGCCGATCCGGAGCTGGAAAGCCGAGCCTCGCTCCCCATGCGCTTGCTGCTCCATCTGCACGACAGCAACGCCACGATGCGCTTGCTCTCGGCGGGCTGAAGGTTCAAACGAGGACGATGCAAGTGTTGTGGCAGAGGGCCCTGTTCGGGGCCGGCGTGCTGTTCCTGATCGTCGGTGCCATCGGCATGGTCGTGCCCATGCTGCCGGGAACGATCTTCCTGATTCTGGCCGCCTGGTGCTTCGCCCGCTCCTCGCCGCGCTTCGAGGCCTGGCTCCTCAACCACCGCTATCTGGGACCGAGCGTGCGGCGGTGGCAGGAGACGGGCGCCATCCCGCTGCCCGTGAAGCTGCTCGCGCTGACGAGCTTCGTCGGCACCTGGACCGGCTCCTGGTATTTCGGAGCGCCCGACGCCGTGCTGATCGGCCTCGGCATCCTCTTCTCGGCCCTGGCCGTGTTCATGGTCACCCGGCCCAATCAGTGACCATTCGAGCATTTCCGAGCGAAGGGAGAACCGGCTCGCATTAAGGGAATGCGCCGAAACAAAGAGTTGGATCGCTTCAGAGTTTCCATGATGTCCTGAAGCAATCGAAGCCACGCTGGCGGCGGGTTCACTCCACCGTGACGGATTTCGCCAGGTTGCGCGGCTGGTCCACGTCGGTGCCCATGATGACCGCCGTGTGATAGGCGATGAGTTGCACCGGCACTGCATAGACCAAAGGCGCGATGGTGGCCGGCATTTCCGGCAGGATCAGCTTCTGCATCGCGTTCACGTTGGCAAGGCGCGCGCCTTCGGGATCGGTCAAGAGGATGATGCGCCCGCCGCGGGCGGCCACTTCCTCCATGTTCGAGATGGTCTTCTCGAAGATCCGGTCGTGGGGGGCGATGACCACGACGGGCATGGTCTCATCGATGAGGGCGATGGGGCCGTGCTTCAACTCTCCCCCGGCATAGCCTTCGGCGTGGATATAGGAAATTTCCTTCAGCTTCAGCGCGCCTTCCAGGGCGAGGGGATAATTGGTGCCGCGGCCGAGATAGAGCACGTCCCGCGCCTTCGCGAGGGTGCGGGAGAGGGTTTCGATCTCGGGGCTGAGCTTCAGCGCCTCGGTCATCAGGCGGGGCACTTCCATCATGGCCCGCACCAGCCGCTGCTCGTCATCCCGCGACAGGAGGCCCTTGGCGCGCCCGAGGGCCACAGACAGCGCCGCAAGGGTCGCCAGCTGACAGGTGAAAGCCTTGGTGGAGGCCACTCCGATTTCCGGGCCGGCGAGCGTCGGCAACACCACATCGGCCTCGCGGGCGATGGTGGAGGTCGGCACATTCACCACCGCCACGGTCTTCTGGCCACACTCCTTGGCATAGCGCAGGGAGGCCAAGGTGTCGGCGGTCTCACCCGATTGGGAAATGACGATGGTCACGCCGCCGGGCGGCAGCGGCGTCTCGCGATAGCGGAATTCAGACGCGATGTCGGTGCTCACCGGCAGGCGGGAGAAGCGCTCGAACCAGTACTCCGCCACCGCACCCGCATAAAGCGCGGTGCCGCAGGCCGTAATGGAGATGTGCTGGACCCCCGCAAGATCGAACGGCAGATCGGGCAGCGCCACTTTTTCTTCGGCAAGATCCAGATAATGGGCGAAAGTGTGCGCCACCACCTCCGGCTGCTCATAGATTTCCTTGGCCATGAAGTGGCGGTGATTGCCCTTGTCCACCAACAGCGCACCGGCGGGCACGCGGGTGGAGGGGCGATGGACCACCTCGCCCTCCGCATTGCGGATCACGGCGCCCTCGCGGGTCAGCACCGCCCAGTCGCCTTCCTCCAGATAGGTAACGAGGTCCGTGAACGGGCCGAGCGCAATGGCGTCCGAACCCAGGAACATCTCGCCATGCCCATATCCGATGGCCAGAGGCGAGCCACGACGGGCGGCGATCAAGAGATCGTCCTTGCCATTGAACAGAAAGGCGAGCGCAAAGGCGCCCCGGAGCCGTGGCAGCACGGCACCCACCGCCGCCACCGGATCCCGGCCGGCGAGAAGCTCGCGATCCACCAGATGGGCCACCACTTCGGTGTCGGTCTCGGACAGGAAATGAACGCCAGCCGCTTCCAGCTCGAGCTTCAGCTCGCGGAAATTCTCGATGATGCCGTTGTGAACCACCGCCACCCGCTTGGACGCATGGGGGTGGGCGTTGCGTTCGGAAGGCTTGCCATGGGTTGCCCAGCGGGTGTGGCCGATGCCGGAATGGCCCGAAAGCGGATGCCGGAACAGCTTGTGCTCCAGGTTGCGCAGCTTGCCCTCGGCGCGGCAGATGGCCAGCTGGCCATTCTCCAGCGTGGCGACGCCGGCCGAATCATAGCCGCGATATTCCAGCCGCCGCAGGGATTCCACCAGCTTATCCGCCACCGGTCCCTTGCCGAGAATGCCTACGATGCCGCACATGTCGGGTAGCGCTCCGTCGATGGGTCAAAAAGGGTCCGCAGCGCCGATGCCGGCCAGATTGCCCGGCAATCCATCCCCATCCGCCTGAAGACCTTGTCACCCGGCGGAACCTCCACCGAGCGATGTTCTGGCTCTAGCACGGGCGTGACGCAGTGCATCAATCACTTCATTTGTCGTAATTTCTCATCTCTTACTTCGCCTTCTCGCCGCTCTTGCGGGCGCGGAATTCCGCCGCCCAGCCGGGTTTCACCACCTGCCGCCCACGGGCAAGGGCAAGCGAATCGGCGGGCACGTCGTCGGTGATGACCGACCCGGTCCCCACATAAGCGCCCGGCCCCACCGTGACCGGCGCGACAAGGGCCGTGTTGACGCCGATGAAGGCACCGGCGCCGATCTCGGTGCGGGATTTGACGAAGCCATCATAGTTGCAGGTGATGGTACCGGCGCCCAGATTGCTGTCCGCGCCCACATGGGCGTCACCCACGTAGGACAGGTGGTTGACCTTCACGCCCTTCTCCAGATGGGCAGCCTTCGTCTCCACGAAATTGCCGATGCGCACCCCCTCTTCCAGGTGGGAGCCGGGGCGCAGGCGCGCATAGGGGCCGATATTCACCCCCCGTTCCAGCCGGGCGCCTTCCAGATGCGAGAAGGCGTGGATGGTCACGTCATCCGCCACGGTCACGCCCGGGCCGAACACCACGTGGGGCTCCACCACCACATCCCGCCCCAGTCGCGTGTCGGCGCTGAAGAAGACAGTGTCGGGGGCCACCAGAGTGGCACCGCCTGCCATGGCCGCGAGGCGCAGGCGCTTTTGCAGGATGGCCTCCGCCTCGGCCAGTTGGACGCGACTGTTCACGCCCACCACGTCATCGACCCCGGTCTCGGTGGCCACCGCCGCCAGGCCGCGAGCGTTGGCGATCTCCACCACGTCGGTGAGGTAATATTCGCCTTTCACATTGTCATTGCCCACCGCTTCGAGCAGAGGCAGGGCGTGAGCGCCGGCGAGCGCCATCAGCCCGCCGTTGCAGAAATCGATGAGCCGCTCCGAGGGGCTGGCTTCCTTGTCCTCGCGAATGGCGAGCAGGGTCTCGCCCTTGGTGATGAGGCGCCCGTATCCACTGGGATCGGCAGGGCGGAAGCCCAGCGCCGCCACCGCGGCCCCCTGCGCCAATGCCGCGCGCAGCGCTTCCAGCGTCTCGGGACGCACCAAGGGGGTGTCGGCATAGAGAATGAGGACATCGTCCACCGGCTCTGCCAACGCCTCGCGGGCGGCGAGCACCGCATGGGCCGTACCGAGGCGTTCCGTCTGCTCGAACACCCGGGCACCCGGCGCAATGCGCTGCGCCTCGGCGGCCACGTCCGCGCGATCGGGTCCGACCACCACCGCCACCTTGCCAGCGCCGAGCGCCTGGGTGGCGGCCAGCACGTGATGCAGCATGGAGCGGCCGGCAATCTTGTGCAGCACCTTGGGCAGGCGCGAGGCCATGCGGGTGCCTTCACCAGCGGCCAGAATCACCACGAGCAGGCTGCGTTCCCTCATCATGACCCCCTGATTCATCCCACGAGCCCCAGGCGGGCCGTGGCGACCGCGCGTCAAACGGCTGCCATGCGCTGGCTATTAGCCCGCCGCGCGGCGTCCGAAAAGGCTCCGTCCGCCCCGCGATTGCGCCGAGCGGATGCCGGTGGCATTGAAGGAGCGAACCGAGCGGAGACCCCCCGTGGACAAGAGCAGCTTCCGCCCCGGCCCGCGGGCCCTGAACTGGCTGATCGCCCTCGCCATGGGGGCAACCGGCTGGGCGCTTTATGTGCGCTACCTGGTGATCGAGCCCTCCGTGGTGGGCCTTGCCTGCGAAGCGGGGCTGCAAACCATGACCTGCCGCATGCGCTCGGTGGTAATCGCCCTGTTCGGCTGGTCGGTGTTCGGCGGTCTGGCTTTGGCGGCCGCGGTGATCCAGCTCATCCGGCCGTCGGTACCCATGCTGGCCGCCGGGCTCGTTTTTTCCGGCATCGGGCTCGTGCTCTACAACAATCTGGCGGCGGCGATCGCCACCATGCTGCTCATCCTTTCCCTCGCCCGCCCCGGACGCGCCACACCGTAAAGGCAAGCGCCAGGGACAGAAGGCCGAACCAAGCCGCCTGCCAGTTCTGCAAGGTCTCGTTGAGGGGCACATAGATGCCGGCGGCCAGCAGACCGAAGAGCGCGATCTGCTCCGCCATGCCCGCCCCCGCGCTCACCGGCCGGCGCATCACGCACAAGACCAGCACCGCCGCGACCGGCGGGGTCAGGGGAAAATAGGGAAAATCCTTGTAGCGGGGGTCGAACACCAGTTCGAGCGCCGTCTCGCCCACTGCGAGCAGCGTCAAGGCCAAGAGCCCCGCCCCCATCGCCGCGCCCAAGGAGGCACTACGCCGATAGCCGCCATTGAGGGCAAACGCCAGCGGGTGAAGCGGGGTGCCCTGCGTCACCAGCGCCGGAGCCACCAGCGTGGCGCCGACGGAGAGCAAGAGAAAGGCACAATTGCGCGTCCAGCCCACCCAGCCGAGGCTTTCCAGCGGCAGGTGGGACAAGGTCCCGCCGATGGTCACTCCGCCAGCGAGTGCAATGACAGCGACACCGATCCACTCCCCCACCGCCGGCGCCCGGCGGGCGCGTCGCGCCGCCCAGAGCGCCGCCCCGAAGGCTGCCGCCGCAAGCACCACCCCGGACAAGGCCTGCACCATCCAGCGCGGATGATCGCTGACCGGCTGGCCCCAGTGGAATTTCTCCTGCCGGGTCCCCGCGTCGATGAGCCCCCAGTGCCCGCCGACCGTGCCCTCGTTGCGCCGCTTCCAAGGCTGGTCGAAGGCTTCGATGACATTGACCCGATAGCCCTTCTCCTTGGCGAGACGCACTACCTCATGCATCACCAGCGCCTGATCGGACAGCGAGGGCAGAGCCCCCTCGCGCATGCGCCCGGCACTGGGCCAGCCGGTCTCGCCAATCAGGATCTCCTTGCCCGGAAACTGGTCCGCCACATGCTGGCGGATATGGTCGATATGCCGGCCGGCCTCGGCCGCAGACACCGGCAAGTCCTCCCAATAGGGCAGGATGTGGACGGTGACGAAATCCACGTCCCCTGCGAGCGCCTTGGCCCGCTCCCAGAACTCCCAGACGTCGGCATAGGTGACCGGGACACCGCCGGCGCGCGCCTTCACATCCTTCAGAATGGCGGAAATGTCTGCAGCGGACAGTTCCCCACGCAGCATCACCTCATTGCCCACGACCAGGGCCGAAATGGTATCGGGGTAGGCGCGCGCCAAGGCAATGCCAGCGTCGATTTCCTGCTTGTTCTTTGCCTGGTCTGAACCGAGCCAGATGCCCTGTAGAACCTTCAGGCCGTGCTTGCGGGCCAGCGGAGCCACCTTGTCGAGACCGAGCTCGACCGAATAGGTCCGAACGCAGGCGGTCACCTTGGACAATTGCGCCAGGTCCTCGTCGATCTGCTGCTCGGGAATGATGGTGGATCGGTCGAGGGGCGACTGTCCGTCGCGGAAGGGCGCGTAGGAGACGCAGGGCAGCTTTTCGCCCGCGGCCAGCGGCGAGGGCGGCATCGGGACCGGCCGCCCCATCCAGGCCCACATCGCCACCACAAGGACAGCCACGGCCAGGAACAGCAATGCCGGCAACCGAAGGAAATACGCCATGGCCGCTCGGCCTCCTCACGCCGCACTTTGATGCGACATAGCGGCTTCGGCGGGACCTGTGAAGCCGGCGCGCTCGGCCGTCACGGACACCGTCTCGTCGGCGCTGCCGTCATGCTGACAAATTCGCAACATTCTTCTAAGTTGGCGTCGCGGAAAGATTTCCGTTCCCCGCCTATCAAACTCATGGCCGTCATGGACCGTCTTCGTTTCGCGCTTCTTGCGGGCGCTATCCTCCTCGCCTGCGCCAGTCCGCTGGCCGCGCAGTCCAATCCCGACCAGAAGCCGCCCCAGCCGGAGCAGCTCACCCCCGAGCAACAGGCCGCCCGCGAGGCGCAGCGTCGCTCGGTGGAAGAGTTCGCCGAGGCTGCCAAGCTTCTTCCGGGGGCCGCAGGCCAGCCGGAATGCGTTTGGACCGGGCGTCGCATCGCCACGCTTTTGTGGCGCGACGATATCGATACCGCCCGTCGGCACATGGAGCTCTATGAGCGTTTCGGATGCCCCACCGAGCACCTGAAGCTCGCCTTCCGCTGCCTGGTGCGCCAAGGCAACATCGATCCAAAAACGCAAGAGCGCCTGCCCGGCCGCGTGCAGCAATGTTGGGTTAATCCCGACTATGTTGCTGCACCTGCGCAATAATTAGATCATGGCGCCGCCCCGGCGGCGCCGAACGTCTGCCACAGTCGGCATTTACCTCTTGTTATGAGAGGTTTAGAGTCTCGATGCGGTGCCAGATAAAACTGGCACTGCCGACCGTTGGGGGCAGGTCGAAAGAGTGTCCCGTGGCTTTCGGCTGGAACCGTCGCCGGAAGTCAGCGTTCACGGTTCGAATCCCTTCGAATGGGTCTTGCCATGCGTCCCGGGCTGGCTGCTGCGGCAGCGATCATTGCGGTTGTGACTGGGTTCCACGCCGCGGTGTGGTATTCCTTGCGTCCCCAGGCGGACGCTCCGGCGATCACGGAGCGCTTCGCCTCGCTTTCGTTCGCGCCCTACAGCCGAGATGTGCGGCACCCGGACAAGGGTCCGGCGGTGACCGCGCAGCAGATTCGCTCCGACGTGGATGCGGTGGCCAATTACACCAAGGCGATCCGTACCTATTCCTCCACTGGCGGCCTTGAGCTGATCCCCTCGATTGCTGCCGAGCGCGGCCTGCGGGTGTCGGTGGGCGCCTGGATCGACAAGGACGAGACCCGTAACGCGCTGGAGATCCAGAACGCGGTGGGGCTCGCCAAGCAGAATTCCAATGTCGATGCCCTGGTGGTGGGCAACGAGACCATCTTCCGCGGTGAGAAGAGCGCCGAGGAAATGGCCCAGCTCATCCGCAAGGTGAAGCGCCAGACCAATGTGCCGGTGACCACCGGCGAAATCTGGAACGTCTGGCTTGACCACCCTGAGCTGGTGTCTGCGGTGGACTTCATCGCCGCGCACATCCTGCCCTATTGGGAAGGCGTGCCCGCCGAGCAGGTGGTGGACCGCTCCATCGACATCTACAACCGGCTGCGCGCCGCCTATCCCGGCAAGCGCATCGTCATCGCCGAGTTCGGCTGGCCCAGCGCCGGCTATAACCGCGATGCCGCCGTGCCCGGCGAGATCGCCCAGGCCAACGTCATCCGCACCTTCACCACCCGCGCCGACGCGCTGGGCATCGACTACAACATCATCGAGGCCTTCGACGCACCCTGGAAGAGCTTCGAGGGCTCGGTGGGCCAGTATTGGGGCGTGTTCGATGCCGATCGCCACCTGAAGTTCTCGCTGTCCGGCCCTCTCACCCAGAAGACCTTCGAGCGCACCGCCATCCTTGCGATCCTGCTCGGCGTGGTGTTCTGCCTGCCCATGTTGCGGCTCGGCCGCATGACCGCCTCCCAGGGGCTGGTGCTTGGCGCCGCCGCCAGCGGCGTGGGCGCCTGGATCGCCATCGTGGTGGACTATTGGGCGACGCATTATGTGACGGGCGGCAATTTCGTCACCCTCATCATCAGCCTCGCCCTGCTTGGCCCGCTGGTGGTGGTCCTGCTCTATCGCGTTGAAGAATTGTCGGCGATCGCCTTCGGCCGCAATCCTACCCGCTTGGTAGACATGCGTCCGCGCAGCGCTTCCGGACGGCATCCGAAGGTGTCCATCCATATCCCGGCCTATCGTGAGCCGCCGGAGATGCTCAAGCAGACGCTGGATGCCGTCTCCCGCCTGGAATGGCCCAATTTTGAATGCGTGATCGTGCTCAACAACACGCCGGACCCGGCGATGGTGGAGCCCATCCGCGCCCATTGCGAGGCCCTCGGGAGCCGGTTCAAGTTCCTCAACATCGAGAAGATGTCGGGCTTCAAGGCCGGCGCCCTGCGCATCGCCCTGGAGCACACCGCGCCGGACGCCGAGATCATCGGCGTGATCGACGCAGACTATGTGGTGCACCCTGACTGGCTGAAGGATCTGGTCCCCGTCTTCGAGGACCCGACCGTGGGCCTTGTGCAGGCGCCGCAGGATCACCGCGACGGCCACGTCAGCCCCATGCACGAGGCGATGAACGCCGAATATGCCGGCTTCTTCGACATCGGCATGGTCCAGCGCAATGAGGACGACGCCATTGTCGTCCACGGCACCATGTGCCTGATCCGTCGCGCCGCCATGATGGAGGCCGGCTCCTGGTCGTCCGACACCATCTGCGAAGACACCGACCTTGGCCTGTCCATCGCGGAAAATGGCTGGAAGACCCATTACACCCGTCGTCGCTACGGCTGGGGCCTGCTGCCGGACACCTTCGAGGCGTTCAAGAAGCAGCGTCACCGTTGGGCCTATGGCGGCTTCCAGATCATCCGCAAGCATTGGTCGCGCTTCCTGCCCAACCGCTCGCGCCTGACCACCGCCCAGCGCCGGCACTTTGTGCTCGGCTGGGTGTCCTGGCTCGGCGCCGAGTCGATCGGAGCTCTGGCCGCGGTGCTGTCGCTCCTGTTCGTGCCTTTCGTCCTGGCGCTGGGCATTGCCGTGCCCGCCTATGTCCTGACCTTCCCGATCATCGCGACGTTCGCGGTCTATGTGCTGCACTTCGTCGCGCTGTATCGGCTGCGGGTGGCCACCACGCCGCTGCGCATGGTCGGCGCGGCCATTGCCGCCATGGCGGTCCAGTTCACGGTGGCAAAGGCCGTGGTGGACGGCTTCCGCTACAAGGATCTGGCCTTCGCCCGCACGGCGAAGGGTGGCAACTGGCTGGCGGGTGCCGCCCGCTCCTTCCCGGCCTTGCCCGAGGCCGTGGTGGGTGTGGCGCTGCTGGTGAGCGGAATCGGCCTCCACATGACCAACTGGCATGTGGTGCGGGAAGTGGACTTCTATGCCCTGGCCCTGGTCATCCAGAGCTTGCCGTTCCTGGCCGCAGCTATCATTGGCCTCGCGGAGCAGTCCCGGCTCAACGACTTCGCCACGTGGCGGTCGCTGCGCGCCCGGCTCGTCGCCCTCCCCCGCCGGCTGCGGGCGAGCCAGCCGCCTTCCGCGCTGGCCGATTGATGCACTGCATCTGACCAGACCACGCTTCGGAAAGCCCGGCTCCGGCCGGGCTTTTTCGTTTTTGAACCGTTACCCGGTTTCACTTTTCGGCTAATGCATCCATCCCCTGACGTTGCGTCCACGGGGCTTTGCCGCCTGATCCTTCCGTCTTCGTGCAAATTCCGCGTCTCGTGCCCTCATGTGGGGCACGGTCACGCTTGCGGCAAAAATGGGGACGGTTTACGACTGCCCACGAGACCCTTCGCAGTCGCGAAAGTGGTACCATACGCCCAGACAATAGATGGGAGACCTCATGGCCACCACAACACAGTCCGGTGTAACGTCAGCTCAGCTGACGATCGGTGAGAAGAGCTGGGATTTCCCGGTCAACGGGGGCACCATCGGCCCGGATGTGGTCGACATCTCCAAGCTCTACGGCCAGACCGGGCTCTTCACCTATGATCCCGGCTTCACCTCGACGGCGTCCTGCGAAAGCAAGATCACATATATCGACGGTGACGCTGGCGTGCTGCTGTATCGTGGCTATCCCATCGAGCAGCTGGCCGAGAATGGCGACTTCCTTGAGACCTGCTACACCCTGCTCTACGGCGAACTGCCCACCGCCGCCCAGAAGGCGGACTTCGATCACTCCGTGACCCGTCACACGATGGTTCACGACCAGATGAACCGCTTCTTCCAGGGCTTCCGCCGCGACGCCCACCCGATGGCGGTGATGGTGGCTTCTGTCGGCGCCCTGTCGGCCTTCTATCACGACTCGACGGACATCTCGGACCCGCAGCAGCGCCTGATTGCGTCCATCCGCATGATCGCGAAGATGCCGACGCTGGCGGCGATGGCCTATAAGTACACGATCGGCCAGCCCTTCGTTTATCCCAAGAATGACCTCGCCTATACGGCGAACTTCCTGAACATGTGCTTCGCCGTGCCGTGCGAAGAGTACAAGGTCTCGCCGACCCTTTCCCGGGCGCTGGACAAGATCTTCATCCTGCACGCCGACCACGAGCAGAACGCCTCCACCTCCACCGTGCGTCTCGCCGGCTCGTCGGGGGCCAACCCCTTCGCCTGCATCGCCGCCGGCATCGCCTGCCTCTGGGGGCCCGCTCACGGCGGCGCCAACGAAGCGGCCCTGAAGATGCTCACCGAGATCGGCCGTCCCGAGCGCATCCCGGAATTCGTGAATCGCGCCAAGGACAAGAACGATCCGTTCCGTCTCATGGGCTTCGGCCACCGGGTCTATAAGAATTACGACCCGCGCGCCAAGATCATGCAGCGCACCTGCCATGAAGTGCTCAGCGAGCTCGGCATCAAGGACGACCCGCTGCTGGACGTGGCCGTGGAGCTGGAGCGCGTCGCCCTTCACGATGAGTATTTCATCGAGAAGAAGCTCTATCCGAACATCGATTTCTATTCCGGCATAACCCTGAAGGCGATGGGCTTCCCCACCTCCATGTTCACGGTGCTGTTCGCTCTCGCCCGCACCGTGGGCTGGATCGGCCAGTGGAAGGAAATGATCGAGGATCCGAGCCAGCGCATCGGCCGTCCCCGCCAGCTTTATACCGGCGCCGCCCAGCGCGACTATATCCCCATGTCCAAGCGCAAGTGAGTTCGGGAGGGGCCGAGGCGGCGGACTAGTTCCGTCGCTTCGGCCTTTAACCGTGCGAACCTCACGACTGGAAAACGAAAAGGCCCGGATCGATCCGGGCCTTTTTTCTTTGGACTGACATCGGGCAATCAGGCGCTGGTGCGTTTCGCCACCAAATCCAGCACCGCCCGCGCCGCCCGCTCGCTCGGATGCGCCTCCTGCGTGCCAAAGATGCCGTCAAGGCGCGCGAACGCCTCTTCCTGCCGGCGCCGCGCCGCCCCGTCGTCCAGAAGCGCCCCAAGCGCTCCGGCCAGCTTCTCGGGCGTGCAATCATGCTGCAGGAACTCGGGCATGGCATTCTCGCCCAGCACCAGATTGGGCAAAAGGACGCTCGGGATGGTCAGAATATAGGGAGCGATCACGGCTTCCCAAGCGGCGACCCGGTAGGCTGCCACGGTCGGCACACCGGCGAGCGCCAATTCCAGGGTGACCGTTCCCGAGGCCGCCAGCGCCGCCCGCGCGGTGCGAAAGGCCGCGTATTTCTCCGCTTCGTCGGTCAGGATCTGCGGGCGCACGGGCCAGGTGGCGGTGAGCGCCTCGATCTGGGGCAATCGCCGCGGCAAGGTTGGCAGGATGAATTCCACCCCCCGACCCTTGGCCACCTCCCCCAAGGCCTTGCCGAACACGTCCCCCAGCCGCTCCACTTCGCTGCGGCGGCTGCCCGGCAGGACCAGCACGCGGGCCGGTGCCTCCCACCGGCGTTGCGCCTCATCCGGCGCGGGACGCAGATCGCCCAGGCGCTCCAGCAGGGGATGCCCCACATAAAGGGTGGGCGGCCCTCCCAGGCGCTCATGCACCTGCGGCTCGAACGGCAGCAGGGCCAGCAGAAGATCAATGGACGGGCGCATCGCCCGCGCACGCCCGGGACGCCACGCCCAGACGGTGGGCGAGACATATTTGACGATCGGAATATGCGGCGCCCGCCGGCGCACCCGGTCCGCCACGCGGTGGGTGAAGTCCGGGGCATCCACCAGCACCAGAACGTCGGGCGCAGCCGCGCAGACGGCCTCAACCGTCTCATTCAGCCGACGCAGGATCAAGGGCAGCTTGCCCAGCACCTGGCCGAAGCCAATGGCCGTGAGATCATCCATGGGATAGCGGCTGACGAGGCCCGCAGCAGCCATGCGCGCCCCCCCGACACCGTCAAAGGTCACCCCGTCCGGTGCCAGGCGCGCAAGACCTTCCATAAGGGCCCCGCCAAGCTGATCGCCCGATTCCTCGCCCGCAATGACGAAGACCCGCAGCGGCCGCGCCGGAACGGGCATCACGTCTCCCCCACAAGGGGCACGCCCATGAGAAAAAGCCCCGCCGCATCGGCGGCGCCAATGAGCTCCTGCGGATCCGGCACGATGGCGCCGCCGGCCTCGAAGGCGATGCCGCCCAGCCCCGCAGCAGCGGCGCCACGGACGGTGGCAGCGCCGAGGGACGGCAGATCCACCCGGCGGTCCTGGCCGGGCTTCGGCGCCTTCACCAGAACCCCGCGCCCGGCAGGGAAACGCAGGCGCCCGCTCGCGCGCAGCGAGCCATAGCGGGACAGCATGGCGTCCGTTCCTTCGGCGGCTTCCACAGCCGCCACAAAGCGGTCGACGACGATGACGCCCTGCCCCACATCATAGGGACCGAGCGCCCGGATCACCTCAAGACCAAGGCCCACATCGATCCGGTCCTGGTCAGAGGGCTGAATGCTGCCGAGAACGCCCTGCGGCAGCAGCAAAGATGGCACCGCCTCATGGGCACCGATCAAGGTGAAGCCCTGCTCTGCCACCAATTGCAGGACACCGGACAGAAGGTGATTGTCCCCGCCTCGAAATAGGCGGGCAATGCGAGGCAGCAGGCGGACCATGGTCCAGTCCAGCCCCAGGTCCCGCACCCGGGGCCGGGTGAGGTTGCCCACCATCACCACTTCCCGCACGCCCGCGGCCTTCGCCCTGCCGGTCACCGTGCCGAGCGAGCCGAGCTTGAACCAATGATGGGGAAACCGCTCCAGGGCCGGGTCGGCAAAGCCCTGCATCAGGAAGAGCAGCACCGGGCGGCCACTGGCCACTACGGCATCCGCCACCGCTGCCGGGAAGGCACCGCCCCCCGCCACGATGCCAAGGGGACCCACGGCGGTGCCCAGGCGTGACGATCCCCGGCGGGATGCAGGGGACGCATCCATGCTAGTCCTCAGACACCACGCCGCGGGACGGCTGGCAGAGCGCGCGATTGCCGCCGGCATCCACGAAATCCACGATCACGGCCGCAAACGGCGAGCGTTCCGCCTGCTCGCGCAGCCGCGCCAGGCGCTCGGCAAAGACGCCTTCCCCGAAGAACAGGTCGCGATAGGCGGCGCGGGCGGCATGGAGGTCGGATTTGACGAAGCCCCGCCGCTTCATGCCGATGGTGTTCAGGCCCACGAGCCGTGCCGCTTGGCCGAGCGCATAGCCGAAGGGGATGACATCCTCGCGCACGCCAGTCAGACCGCTGATCATGGCCTGGGCACCGATGCGGGTGAACTGGTGAACCGCGCACTGGCCGCCCAGGAAGACAAAGTCCCCCACCTCCACGTGACCGCCCAGCACCGCATTGTTGGCGAAGATCACATTGTCGCCGACCTTGCAGTCATGGCCCACATGGGAGCCGGTCATCATCATGCAGCGGTCGCCGATCCGCGTGATCCCGTGCCCCCCGGCCGTCCCGATATTGGCGGTGGCATGCTCGCGGATGACACAGTCCATGCCGATGACCAGCTCGGTCCGCTCGCCCTTGTAATGGACAGACTGGGGCGCCGTTCCAAGCGACGCGAACGGATAGACCTCCGTGCGCGCGCCAATGGTGGTGACGCCTTCCACATTCACATGGGAGCGCAGGCGCACACCCGCCTGGAGGGTCACGTCGGGCCCAACAATGCAGAAGGGGCCGATGACCACGTCGTCGGCAAGGGTGGCGCCGTCCGAGACGCGGGCAGTGGAGTCGATGATGGGCACGTCAAAGTCCAGAAATCATGGCGCCGAGCTTGGCCTCGGCCACCAATTCACCCGCCACGCGGGCTTCGCCGCGATACCACCACATGTTACGGCGGCGCGCCACCTTGGTCATGTGGTATTCAAGCACATCCCCCGGGCCCACCGGCCGGCGGAACTTGGTCTCGTCAATGGTCATGAAATAAACGAGCGGCGCAAAGCCGGGCCCGGGCTCGCCATTGGACAGGATGCAGATCACCCCTGCGGTCTGGGCCATGCCCTCGATGATGAGGACGCCGGGATAGACCGGATTGCCCGGAAAGTGGCCCTGGAATTGCGGCTCGTTGGCGGTGACGTTCTTATAGCCGACGCAGGACTGGTCCCCGTCGATCTGGTCGATCCGGTCCACCAGGAGGAACGGGTAGCGGTGCGGCAGGCAGGCCATGATCTTCTGGATGCCGGCGCTTCCCAGGCTCACCGGACGCTCCGTCGTGTTTGAAACCTGTGCCTCGCTCATGACCCGCTATCCTCCCCAGCCCGTCTGGCGCCCGCCTCCGCGAGCCTCTTCAGCGTCGCCACTTCCCGGAACCATTCCCGCACGGGCTTGGCCGGCGACCCGCCCCAGCGCACCCCCGCCGGCACGTCATCTTTCACATTGCTGGACGCGGCAATCTGCGCGCCGTCGCCAATGGTCACGTGGCCGATCACGCCCACCTGGCCACCCAGCATCACAAAGTCACCCAGCGTGGCGCTGCCGGAGATGCCGGTCTGCGATACCACGATGCAATGGCGCCCGATCACCACATTGTGGGCAATCTGCACCAAATTATCGATCTTGCTTCCTTCGCCGATCACCGTGTCGCGCAGGGCGCCCCGATCGATGGTGGTTCCCGCACCGATCTCCACATCGTCCTGCACCACCACACGGCCGATCTGCGGCACCTTGAGATGGCCACGGGCGCTGGGCTGGAAGCCGAATCCATCCTGGCCGATCCGCACCCCCGGATGGATGATCACGCGGTTTCCCACCAGGGCATGGATCAAGGTGGCGCCGGCCCCAATGGCGGTGTCGCGGCCGATGCGTACCCCTGGCCCAAGCACGGCATTGGCGCAGATGACGCTGCCCGAGCCGATTTCCGCTCCTGGGCCGATCACGGCGCCGGGATCCACCGTCACGCCATCCTCCAGGCGCGCGGAGGGATGGATGAAGGCGCCGGGCGCAACGCCCTTATGCCCGAAAATGGGTTGCGGCCGCAGTGCACTGGGAAACAAGGTCCGCGTCACCGTCACGAAGGCCTGGGACGGGCGGGGAGAGACGAGGATGGTCACGCCGGAGGGCGCACTCGGGGCGAACTTCTCCGTGGTGATGCACAGCCCGGCCCGGGTTTCCTGGAACGCGGGCAGATAGCGGGGCGTGTCGAAGAAGACGAGATCCCCTGGCCCGGCATCGGCCAAAGTGGAAACACCCGTAATGGCCAGGGCGTGAGCGGGACGCTCACCGAAGAGCCGCGCACCGCTCAGAGCGGTCACCTCGTCCAGCCCGAGCGGCGCTGGCAGGGGGAAAAAGGTGGGATCGCTCATGAAGGATATCGCTTTTGGTCTGCACCGATGCCGATGCTTAAACGTGAAACGGGCGCCGGGCGCAGTGCACGCCGGCGCCCGACCTCCGGGACCTGATATCAGAACTTGGTGCCGCCCGAGAAGCGGAAGGCCTGCGTCTGGTCGTACTGGGCCTGCGAGAGGACATAGGCATAGTCGAAGCGGAGCGGACCGAACGGCGACTGCCAGATCAAGCTCGCACCCACAGACGACCGAATGCCATTGTCGTCGGCCACGCAGACGGAGCCAGTGGCATTCTTGGAGCCCGACGGGCAGGTATAGACCGGAGCGCCCGCAAAGGTGGTCGACCCGGTATAGTCGAACAGCGAACCCATGTCGAAGAACATGGCGCCCTTCAGGCCGACGTCCTTGGGCAGGAAGGCAATGGGGAACTGCACTTCAGCCGAGGTGCCCCAATATGCCGTACCACCCAGCGAGTCGAGCTGGAGAGAGGCAATGTCGCGCGGGCCGATGCCGGAGGGCGCGAAACCACGAACCAGATCAGGACCCTTGAAGAAGTTGTCCATGATCAGGAGGTCGTTATTGCCCCACGCAGACACGTAGCCGGCCTGGGCACGCAGGATCAGGACCCAGTCATTGATCAGCGGGTAGTAGTAGCGCACGTCACCCGTGGTGCGGATGAAGTTCACGTCGCCGCCGAGGCCGGCAAAGTCCTGCTTCAGCTCGGCGTACATGCCGCTGGTGGGGTTGATGTTGCTGTCCAGCGTGTTGAACGACAGGGTGTAACCAACCACCGAGGTGATGGTCGTGCCTTGCGCCACCGCCTCGATGACCGCCCACGAAGCCTGCCCGGCGCACACCGCATAGATGGTGGTGCCATAAATGGTGCCTGCATAGTCGTCGCAACCCAAGGTCAGGGTGCGCGAATACAGGTTGTACCGCAGGGCCAGGGTGACTTCGTCAGTGATGGGCAGGCCGAAGCGGATGCCGCCACCGATCGTCTCAGAGCCATACGACGTATAGCTGGTGGCGCTGGTCTCCTTCCAGTAGAGGTCGAAGCCCGCCGCCAGGCGATAGCCCATGAAGTAAGGCTCGGTGAAGGAGAACTCGGCGCCCTGAGCGTACTGACCGAGCGAACCGGCGATGCGGACATACTGACCGCGGCCGAGGAAGTTCTTCTCACCCAGCGAGACTTCGCCGATGAAGCCGTCCGAGGTGGAGTAGCCGCCGGACACCGCGAACTCGCCGGTGGGCTGGTCTTCCACATCCACCACCAGGATCACGCGGTCGGGGGCAGAGCCCGGCTCGGTGGTGATCTTGACGGTCTTGAAGTAGCCGAGGTTGCGCAGCCGGCGCTCCGCCCGATCCACCATCACACGGTTATAGGCGTCGCCTTCACCGATATCGAACTCGCGACGCACAACCCAGTCACGGGTGCGGGTGTTGCCGCGGATTTCAATTCGCTCGATGTAAACGCGCGGCCCCTCTTCCACCACGAAGACCACATTGATCTTCTTGGCCTCGAAGTCGCGGTCACCGCGGGGGCGCACCTGGGCGAAGGCATAGCCGCTCTTGGAGACTTCGATGGTGATGTTCTCCACCGACTTCTCGACCAGCTCCGCATTGTAGATCTGGCCCTCGGCAACGCGCAGGGCGTTGCGCAGATTGGCGGCCGGGACGTCGCGGATGTTGGAGACCACGTCAACCTTGCCGAACTTATATTGGCTGCCCTCATCCAGGACGAAGGTGATGACGAAGGCTTTGCCGTCGGGCTCCAGCTCCGCCGAAGCCGACAGGATGCGGAAGTCCGCATAGCCGTTCTTCAGATAGAAGCGACGCAGCATTTCCTGGTCGGCATTGATCCGATCGGGGTCATAAACGTCGGTGGACTTGAGGAAGGAGAGCCAATTGGTGGTGGACGTGGAAATGACGTCCTTCAGCTTGTAGTCCGAAAAGGCCTTGTTGCCGACGAACTTGATGTCCTTGACGCCGACCTTCTCGCCCTCGGTGATCTCGAAGACCAGATCCACGCGGCCGTTGCCGCGGTCGATGGTCACCGGATTGACGCGCACGTTGTCGCGGCCAGAGCGGCGATAGACTTCGATGATGCGCTGGGTGTCGGCCTGCACGGTCGCCTTGGACAGGGTGCCGCGCGGCTTGGACTGGATCTCGCCCAGAAGGACGTCATCCTTGATCTTCTTGTTTCCCTCGAAGGCGATCCGGTTGATCACCTCGTTCTCGGACACCCGCACCACGAGGCGGCCGCCCTGCTGGGAGACGTTCACATCGGAGAAGAGGCCGGTAGCATAAAGGGCCGCAAGCCCTTCATTGATCTTCACCGGCGTCAGCGGCCCGGTGCCGAAATAAGAGCGGATGGTGTCTGAATCCACCCTCTTATTACCCTCGACGATGATCGAGCTGGAGGACTGCGCAGCCGCAGGGCTCGCCGAAAGGAGTGAAACGGTCGCCATTGAGGTCGTCGCGACAGAGAGCGCGATGCCCAGGGTGGCGGCCAGCTTCACGAGAACCCGCATCGGAGCAGTCATATGGCACGCAACCTCAAATTTCGTTGTCCATGAGCCCGGGCGCCAAGCGTCCGGATTCTGACCTTCCGTGGCGCTTGTACAGGCTTTTCACCGTGCTGCAAACGCCTGACACACCAGCGGCTTCCGGTTTTCCCACCACCGTGGCCCGGACGCCACGTCACCCTTTAGCCATGCTGAATTAAATCTTACATGGCCGCCAAGTGGAGGACGTCATTCCAGGTGGCGAAGACCATAAGCATCAGCACAATCGCAAGACCGATGCGGAAGCCGATGTCCTGGGTCTTCGGGCTGAGCGGACGTCCCCGCACGGCTTCCACAGCGTAGAACAGGAGGTGGCCGCCGTCCAAGAGCGGGATGGGAAACAGGTTAAGAAGGCCGATGGAGACGGACAGCACCGCCGCAAGCGACAAGAGCGCGCCGATTCCATGAGTCGCCACCTGGCCGGACACCTGGGCGATGCGGATGGGTCCGCCCAGTTGGTCTGTGGATTCGCGGCCGGAAATGACGCCGCCCAGATAATCGAAGGTCCGGCTCACCACGAACCAGGTTTCCTGAGCGCCCATCACCACCGCCTCGGCGGGGCCATAGCGGCGGGTGGTGACGTCAGACGCCGCAAGCGAACGCGAAATGCCGAGGAGACCCAGGCGATGCACGTTGCCGAAGCCGTCCTTCATCTCCCTCAGCTCGGGAATCGCCGTCAGCGTGACATCCGCGCCGCCGCGATCCACCACGAAGGTAAGCTGCTGGCCCGCGCTCGCCCCCACCACGCGCTGCATGTCGGAGAAGCTCTCGATCGGCTTGCCGTCGATGGTCAAAATGAGGTCGCCGGGCTTGAAGCCGGCACGTTCGGCCGCGCTGCTGGGGTTGATCTGGTCGACGCGCGGCTGCGTGATCTGACGGCCGAAGGTCATGAAGACCAAAGAGAAAATGACGATGGCCAGGATGAAATTGGCGATCGGACCGGCTGCCACGATGGCGGCCCGCCAGCGCAGGGGCTGATAGAAGAAGCTCTCGCGGCGCTCCGCCGGGGTCATCTGGCTCAGCTTCTGCTCATCCGGGGTGCTGGCGGCATCCTCGTCGCCGAAAAAGCGCACATAGCCACCGAGCGGTACCGCCGCCAGACGCCAGCGCGTGCCGTGACGGTCGGTGAAGCCGGCGATCTCCGGGCCGAAGCCCAGCGAGAAGGTCAGGACCCGCACTCCGGCACGCCGCGCCACCCAGAAGTGGCCCAGTTCGTGGAAAAACACCACAAGGGTCAGGACGAAGAGGAACGGGACGATATAGCCAAGAATCGAGGACCCCAGCGAACCCATGCCTGTCAAAACTTCCATCATCCGTTCCTCGATAACGCAGCGTCACCTCACGAGCGGGGAGGAACGCGCGGACCCTTGGGGCACATACTGCCCTTAGGACGCCTTTGCGGCAAACTTAGGCAAGAGGGAGGCCGCAATCACACGCGCCTCGCCATCAAGGGCCAGCGCTTCGTCGACCGAGCCCGGCGCGACACCGCCAGGCAAGCGCTGGAGCGTCTCCTCCACGATGGCGGCGATGCCGAAGACGCCGATCCGCCCCTCGAGGAAGGCGGCCACCGCGATTTCATTGGCGCCGTTCAGGATGGTGGTGGCCCCTCCCCCCGCTGACATGGCCTCGATGGCCAGCCGTAAGGCGGGGAAGCGGTCGAGGTCGGGCGCCTCGAAGGTCAGAGCCCCCAAGCGCGGGAGATCGAGGCGGCGGCAGGAGGTGTCGAGGCGCTCGGGAAAGCCGAGGCAATGGGCGATGGGAACCCGCATGTCGGGCATGCCAAGGCCTGCGACCACCGACCCGTCGCGATAGGACACCAGCCCATGCACCACCGATTCCGGGTGTACCACCGTCTCAACCTGGTGGGGCGCCAGGGAAAACAGATGATGGGCTTCGATCAGCTCTAGGCCCTTGTTCATCATGGTCGCCGAATCGATGGTGATCTTGCTGCCCATGGACCAGTTGGGATGCTTCAGGGCATCCGCGGCGGTGGCGCGGGCAATCTCCTCCCGGCTGGAACGGCGGAATGGCCCGCCCGAGGCCGTCAGCGTCACCCGCTCCACATCTATCCGACGCCCGGCGGACAGAGCCTGGAACACCGCATTATGCTCGCTGTCCATGGGCAGCAGCGTGGTCCCCGTGCGTTCCGCTTCCGCCATGAAAAAGGCGCCCGCCGCCACCAGGCACTCCTTGTTGGCGACCGCAATGCGCCGGCCTTCCCCGAACGCCGCGACCGTGGGCGCCAGCCCCGCCACACCGGAAATGGCGGCCACCATCAGGTCGACCGGACGCCGCGCCGCATCAAACACGGCGCCGGACCCTGCGCCACACGCGATTCCCGAGCCGGCCAGAAGATCGGCCAGACGTCGTCCAGCGGTAACATCCGCAACCACGGCGAACTTGGCACCGACGGCCAGGGCGATCTGCGCCAGGCCATCCGCGTCCCGTCCGCCCACGACGGCATCCACCTGAAAGCGCCCCGGGGCTTCTTCGAGGACCTTGAGCGTGCTCCGGCCCACCGAGCCGGTGGCACCGAGAATGGAAATGCTCAGCATGCCACCACCTACCACAGCAGCAGTCCGGCCGCAGGCGAAGAAGGACTGTGCGCAAAGCCGATGAGGCAGGCCAGGAGTCCCGCCACCATGAAGCCATCCACCCGGTCCAGCACCCCGCCATGGCCGGGAATGAGACGGCTCGTATCCTTCACGCCAAAGGCGCGCTTGAATGCCGATTCCGCCAGGTCCCCCGCCTGTGAGGCGATGGAGATGAAGGCGCCAAGCGCCACCAGAGGCGGCATGATGTAAAGGCCCGTGGCCGCCAGCAGGCCACACCCGGCCGCGGTGCCGATCACTGCGCCGCCAATGGCGCCGGACCAGGTCTTATTGGGGGACAGACGTGGTGCCAGCTTCGGACCGCCCAGGGCGCGACCGGTGAAATAGGCGCCGATGTCCGTCCCCCACACCACCGCATAGAGATAAAGCACGGCGCAAAGGCCGAGCCAGTCCTCTCCCCGCAACAGGATAATGGGCAGGCACACCACCCCGGCACAGCACATGCCGGCCGCCGACCAGCCGGCGGGGCGGGCAAAGGTAGCGGTGGCCAGGGCTCCGGCCAAAAGAATCGGCAGGGCGAACTGCTTTTCGGCCAGAAGCACGGCCGCGACAGCCGCCAATAGGCTGACCCCCGAGACCGCCACATAGGCCTGACGGGGCCCGATCCCGGCCACCTTCGCCCATTCATAGGCGACGCTCATTGCGGCACACAGCCAGAGGGCGGCGAACAGGACACCGCCGAGATAGGTGAGACCGAGCACAACCGGCGCCAGGACCAGCGCGGAAAGCGTGCGTTGCTTGAGGTCTGGATTGCCGCTCACGAGCGCGCGCTGCCGGTGCGCGCGGTCACGCCCCCGAACCGCCGGTCGCGGCGGGCGAACTCCTCAATCGCCTGCTCGAGGGCGGCCCGGTCGAAATCCGGCCAATAGATGGGCAGGAAAACCAATTCGGAATAGGCCGCCTGCCAGAGTAGGAAATTGGACAGCCGCTGCTCGCCGCTGGTGCGCACGATGAGGTCGGGATCTGGAATGCCCGCCGTGTGCAGATGGGCGCCCACCAGATCCGCCGTCACGTCCTGTGGCGACAGTTTTCCCGCCAGAACGTCCTCGGCAATGCGCCGGGCGGCGGCGGCAATCTCCTGCCGTCCGCCATAATTGAAGGCGACGATCAGGGTGAGGCCGGAATTGTCTTTGGTAAGGGCTTCGGCCTCGTTCAGCAGGAGAACGATGTCCTTCGGCAGGCTCTGGCGCTCGCCGATGATGCGCACCCGCACATTGGCCGCATGCAACTCCGCAAGGTCGTGGCGCACGAAGCGCTTGAGAAGGCCGAGGAGGTCCGACACCTCGCTCGCCGGCCGCGACCAGTTCTCGCTGGAGAAGCTGTAGATGGTGAGAAAGCGAATGCCCATCTCACGGGCCGCGCGCACGCAGCGGCGCAGCGCCTCCACACCCCGCCGGTGCCCCTCGAAGCGCGGCAGGTTGCGCGAGGTGGCCCAGCGGCCATTGCCGTCCATGATGACGCCCACATGCACCGGGACGCAGGCAGGCGCCTGTGTCTCAGAGCTGTCGGCGCCCTCGCGCGTGGACATCGGCCCGTCCCCTGTCTTGGCCATCCGCAACCGGGCCATCCTCAAACGGAGAGGATTTCCTTTTCCTTCTGCTGCAACACCTGGTCCACCTCGGCAATGGCCTCGTCGGTGGCCTTCTGGACCTGGGTGGACTGGCGCTCGAGATCATCGGCGCTGATCTCGCTGTCCTTTTCAAGCTTCTTCAGCAGATCCATGCCGTCGCGGCGCACATGGCGCACGGAAACTCGGGCCGCCTCGGCATATTTGTGCGCGACCTTGACCATCTCCTGGCGGCGCTCCTGGTTCAGCTCCGGGATGCGGATGCGCAGAACCTGGCCTTCGGTTGCCGGGGTGAGGCCGAGATTGGAATTGATGATGGCCTTTTCCACCGCGCTCACCATGGAGCGATCCCACACCTGAACCGAGAGCATGCGGGGCTCCGGCACCGAGACGGTGGCCACCTGGTTGAGCGGCATGTGGGCGCCATAGGCGTCGATCTGGATGGGCTCCAGCAGGCTCGCGCTGGCACGGCCGGTGCGCAGGCCGCCCAGTTCCTGCTTCAGCACGGCGATCGCACCTTGCATCCGGCGCTTCAGGTCGGCGATGTCGAAGGGCCCGCTGCTCATGGCATACCTCTGTTTCTGTGCTGCGGCACTTCGGCCGCCGCCTCCCCCTCCCCTTCCTCCCGCCCGCACTGGCCCCGGGGACCTGCGGAAACGTCATGAAGGGGTGGCTGGGAAGGCTGGAATGTCCAATCCGTGATAACCCGGTGCCCCTTGGACCGGCTCCGGCCGGGTGCGAACACCACGGCCGGGAACACTGGTTCTAGGGCGCGACCACCGTCACACGTCCCTCGCCCCGCGCCGCCAAGACGATGGCGCCCGGCTCGCGGATGGAAAAGACGATTATCGGCAAGGCCGCCTCGCGGGCAAGCGCGAAGGCTGCGGCATCCATGACCTTGAGATCATGGGCAAGCGCCTCGTCATGGGTGAGGCGGTCATAACGCTGGGCGTTGGGGTCGATCTTGGGGTCAGCGGTATAAACGCCGTCCACATTGGTCGCCTTCAGCACCGCGTCGCAGTCCAGTTCCGCGGCACGCAAAGCGGCCCCGGTGTCGGTGGTGAAATAGGGGTTGCCCGTTCCACCCGCGAGCAGCACGACCCGGCCACGCCGCAAATGCCGCATGGCAGGCTGGCGCGCATAAGGCTCGCACACGGTCGGCATGGGGATCGCCGACATGGTGCGCGCCGGCTCGCCGGCCGCCTCCACCGCCTGCTCCAGGGCAAGGCAGTTCATGACGGTGGCCAGCATGCCCATGTGATCGGCGGTGGAGCGGTCGAGATCCTCGCCTGCCACCCGCGCGCCACGTAGGATATTGCCGCCGCCAACGACGACCGCCACTTCGCAGCCGAGCGCACGCACGGCCACGAGGTCACGGGCGATGCGCGTGACGGTGGGGGGATGGAGCCCGAACGGCTCCGGTCCCATCAAGGCCTCGCCAGAGACCTTGATGAGGACGCGGGGATAGGGAAGGTCGGTCACGCCCCTCCCTCCCGGTTCAGGACTGGCCCGCCGCGGCGGCCACTTCCGCCGCGAAGTCGGTCTCTTCCTTCTCGATGCCCTCGCCCAGCGCATAGCGGACGAAGCCCTTGATGGCGATCGGGGCGCCGACGGAACCCTCATTCTCCTTCAGCACCTGCGCGACGGACTTGGAGCCGTCATGCACGAAGGCCTGGTCGAGGAGGGTGTTCTCCTTGAAGAAGGACTTCATGCCGCTCTCGGCGATCTTGTCCTGCACGTTGGCGGGCTTGCCCTGGTGCTTCTCGAGCAGGATGGCCTTCTCGCGGGCGACGGTGGCCGGGTCGATGCCGGAGGCGTCGAGCGCCAGCGGGTTCAGCGCCGCCACATGCATGGCGATGAGGCGGCCGAGAGCGGACAGCTTCTCCACGTCGCCAGCGGATTCCAGCGCCACGAGCACGCCGATGCGGCCCTGGCCCTCGACCACGGCGCCGTGCACATAGGTGGCCACGATGCCCTTCTCGACCTGCAGCTTCACCGAGCGGCGCAGGGTCATGTTCTCGCCGATGGTGGCGATGAGGCTCTGCAGGCGGTCGGCGACGGTGACGGTCTCGCCCGGGAACTTGGCAGCGGCGAGCGCTTCAACGGTGCCATCGGTGTTGATGGCCACCTTGGCAGCCTCGCGCACGAACGCCTGGAAGTCGGCGTTGCGGGCGACGAAGTCGGTTTCCGCATTCACCTCGACGGCGGCAGCGTAGTGGCCGGAAGATTCCACCGCCACCAGGCCCTCGGCCGCCACGCGGCCGGCCTTCTTGGCGGCCTTGGCAAGGCCCTTCTTGCGCAGCCAGTCCACGGCGGCTTCGATGTCGCCGCTGGTCTCGGTGAGCGCGGCCTTGCAGTCCATCATGCCGGCGCCGGTCTTGTCGCGCAGTTCCTTCACCAGTCCTGCAGTGATCGCGGCCATGCTCAGCTTCCTCTTCTTCTCACACCACGGCCGGCAAGGGGGCATCCCGAGCCGGCCGTCGGGGCCTGGTGGCCCCTCTTCAGTTCAACTCCGCGCGGAACGATCACTCGACCTCGGCGGAGAACTCCTTGGCCTGGGCGACCCAGCCGTCCACGCGACCCGGCAGACCCACTTCCTCGCCGATCACATGGGCATCGTGGGCGTCGAGGGCAGCCAGCTGGCTGAAGTGGAACACGCCGAGATCGTTGAGCTTCTGCTCGATCTCGGGGCTCACGCCCGTCAGCTTCTTCAGGTCGTCGGCAACGCCGCGGGGACCGGACAGGGGCTCGAACGAGGACCAGATGCTGGCTTCGGCCGGCACGTCGTCCAGGAGCGGGGCCTCGGCTTCGCCGAGGTCGGCGAACTCGCCGGCGCCACGGGAAATGCCGTCGATGGCGGCGCGGGCAACCAGGTCGCAATAGAGCTGGATGGCGCGGCCGGCGTCGTCATTGCCGGGGACGGGGAAAGCGATGCCGTCGGGATCGCAATTGGTGTCGAGGATAGCGGCCACCGGGATACCCAGGCGCTGCGCTTCCTTCACCGCGATGTCTTCCTTGTTCGTGTCGATCACGAACAGCAGGTCGGGCAGGCCGCCCATGTCACGGATACCGCCGAGAGCACGCTCCAGCTTCTCCTTTTCACGGGAGAGCGTCAGGCGCTCCTTCTTGGTGTAGCCGGAGCCCTGCTCGGGGCCGGAGAGCATCTCTTCCAGCTTCTTGAGGCGCTGGATGGAGTGGGAGATGGTCTTCCAGTTGGTGAGCATGCCGCCCAGCCAACGAGAATTCACATAATACTGCGCGGAACGACGGGCGGCATCGGCCACCTGGTCCGCGGCCTGGCGCTTGGTGCCGACGAACAGCACGCGGCCGCCATTGGCCACCGTGTCGGACACGGCCTGCAGCGCGCGATGCAGCGCGGGCACGGTCTGCGACAGGTCGATGATGTGGATGTTGTTGCGGACGCCGAAGATGTACTGCGACATCTTGGGGTTCCAGCGATGGGACTGATGGCCGAAATGCACGCCAGCTTCAAGCAGCTGGCGCATCGAATAATCGGGAAGCGCCACTTTGGTATCTCCGGTTGAGCCTCCGCGGACGTACCTTCGATCAGACATGACCGAGGGCACCGGATGGCCGAGTTCGGCCGATGTCCGCGTGCGGAATGGCGCGGCTTATAGGCGAAGCCCTTCAAAGAGGCAAGGCCGGAGGCATTCGTGTCCTCCGCGAAAATTCATCTTGCGCCCGCCCGCCGGGCCTTGGCGGCGCGAACGGGTTCCCTTTCAGCGCAACGCCCGAGCCCGGACCGCCACACGCGACGTCTCATTTGGCGGCCGGTGCCGGACGGCCGGCCATAGCCTTGTCAAGGGCGGCAGGCACCAGCTTGTTCAATTGGGCGAACATCTGGACATAGACCTCCATGGGCTTGCCCCAGGCATCGTCCACATCGCTGCCCATACCGCCCACATATTCGCCGAGCGTGAAAGTCTTTCCGGCGGCTTCCTTATATTTTTCAAGGATATGGTTCTTATGCCGCTCGGTGAGCGTGAGGATCAGATCGGAGCGCTTGACGTCGCGCTCATTGAGTTGCTCGGCCACATGGGTGGACAGGTCAACACCCTTCTGTGACCAGAGAATCTGAGCATTCATCTCGACCTTGGTCTCGTAGGGGTTGACGTCAATGCCGCGCGAGATGAAGAGGGCGTCCAGGTTGTGAGACCAAGCATAGATCTTGGCGATGGTCTCGGCGGTGATGCTCCGGCCGGTATTTCCCGTATCCACAAAGGCCACCTTGAGCGGGGCCGCCCAGGCTCCCGTCTGCATGAGCGCAGCCACAAACATCGCACCGATACAGGATTTCATCCAACGCATCTTCAGCTCCCTCATCACACCTGACCATCGTACCGCATCCGATTGACGATCCGGCGACGGCTGACGAGACGGGGACATGGGGCCGCAACTGCCCTCTGTTTATTGCCAAGCTGCCGCTGGCGCCCCATCATCGGCATCATCCCGCATAGGACACTCCGATCATGATGCCGCAGCGCGCGCCCCGGCCCGATGACAGCTTCCGGCCAGCCCCGGCACCGGCAAGCCCCTCGCGCCGCCGTTTCCTGGGCGGCGGCGTCGCACTGGGCCTTCTGGCCGCGGGTGTCCGGCCGGTGCGGGCGCTCCAAGGCCCGAACGTCACCGACACCGCGTGGCGGGAATTGGAGCAGCGTCTCGCCGGCCGCCTGCTGCGGCCGGGGGATGCCGGATTTGCCGACATGGCGCGGCCTGCCAACCTGATCTATGCGGATGTCCAGCCGTCGGCCATCGCCCGCTGCACAAGGGCCGAGGATGTGGCGGCGGCCATCACTTGGTGCCGAAACGAAGGCCTGCCCTTTGTGGCCCGCGGCGGGGGGCATAATTATGCGGGCTATTCGACCACGCCGGGCCTGATGATCGACACCGGCGGCATGAAGGGCATCTCCTACGATGCGGCCACTGGCCGGCTGGTTGCGCAGGCGGGGGTGCGCAATGGGGATGTCCACGCAGCCTTATCGATTCTTGGCCGTTCCGTCGTGCATGGCCGCTGCGCCACTGTCGGACTGGCCGGTTTCCTTCTGGGCGGCGGCATCGGCTTCGACATGCGCAGCCACGGCGTGGGATCGGACCTGATGACCTCGACCCGCATGGTGGATGCCACGGGCCAACTGCGGTCGCTCAACGAGCGTGAGAATGGTGACCTCTTCTGGGCCTGCAGGGGTGGCGCGGGCGGCAATTTCGGCATCCACACGGAATTCGAGCTCGCCACTTTCCCGGTGGAGCGCTGCACCGCCTTCGACCTCATTTGGACCACCCGCGCAGAAGAGGTGGCGCAGGTCCTCATTCCCGCATTGGAGAAGGCGCCGGACGGCCTGGGGGTCAAGGTCGCCATCGTGGCTGCGCCCACCGATGCGCAGGCACCGGCGCACCTGACGCTGCTCGGCCAGTGGATTGGCGAGCGCGATACCCTCATGGACATCCTGGGCCCCGCCCTGAAGGTCGCTGCTCCCACCAAGGCGAGCATCGCGACCCTCCCCTATTGGGATGGCCAGACCTTGCTGACCGAGTTTGCCCAATACGAATCGTTCCGGGAGCGCTCCCGCTTTGCGTCCGCCTCATTCGGCGGCAGGCCCCTTGAGATCGCGTTCCGCCTGGTGCGCCAGTTCCCGGGCCAGCACGGCAGCGGCAATCTGAAGCTGTTTCAGTGCGGCGGCGCCATGAACAAGGTCCCGGCCGACCGATCTGCCTTCGTGCATCGCAACAGCCTCTGGCTGATCGCGGCGGCGGCCTATTGGGAGGAAAAGGAGACGTCCGCGCGCGTTGCGCGGACGCAGGACTGGTTGGACGAGTTATACGAAACTTTGCTGCCCTTCTGCGGCGAAGGCGCATTTCAGAATTTCCCCGACCCTCGGCTCGTGGACGCGCCCCGCCATTATTACGGTGCCAATTTGGAACGCCTGCGCCGCATCAAGGGCCGCATCGACCCGGACGAGCTGTTCCGCTACCCGCAGTCCATCCGGCCGTTGGCGACCTAGGCGCTTTCCGGGGCCGGCGGTATCGGTTCGGGTGAAGGCCCTGCGCCAGAGGCAGGGCACGCGCTTACGTGTTGGTCAAACACCCTGAAGCGCGGGGGGTCAGGCCGCCTCCACCGCAATCACGCCTGGAATGGACTTCAGTGCGCCCGCGACCTGGGGCGAGACGGGGAACCGTCCCTCCAGGCGAATCTCCACCTCCGCCTTGCTCTCCTCCATGAGCAGGACGAGGCTGACCTCCCCGTCTCCCTTGCCGTCCGACAGGCGCCGGGCGATGCCGTCGAGGGGTTCAGGCGACTTCACAAAGATGCGCAGGCTGCGATTGGCGCGGGCGGTCACCGCATCGAGCCGCTCGCAGGTCTGGATGCGCACCCGCACATCCTCGCCCTGAAGCTCCGCCCCCACCATCAGCAGGAGGGGGGTGCCGGGCTCCAAAAGGTCGCGATAATGGGCAAGGCCCTCCGAGAAGATCACCGCCTCGAAATGGCCGGAGGGGTCGGACAAGCCCACGATGCCCATGCGCGTGCCGGACTTGGTTCGCCGCTCCTGGCGCGACACCACGGTGGCCCCGAGCCGCCCCGCCGCCGCGCCATTGCGCACGGCGCGGGAGAAATCGGCGAAGGACTGCACCCGCATCTTCTTCAGCGCGGGGGCGTAATCATCCAGCGGATGGCCAGTGAGGAAGAAGCCGATGGCGTCATGCTCGCGCTTCAGCCGCTCGGAAGGCTCCCACGGCTCCGCCTGGGGCAGCGGCAAGGCGGCCTTCACCGGTCCCGACCCGAACATGTCGTTCTGCCCCATCGCCCTGCCCTGCTCCTCGCGGGCGGCATGGGCGACGATCACTTCTAGGGAGGCGAACACCCGGGCGCGATTCTTTTCCAGCACGTCGAAGCAGCCGGCATTCACCAGGCTTTCCAGCGTACGCTTGTTGACCATCTTCACCGGCAGGCGGTCGGCGAAATCGGACAGGTCCTTAAACGGCTGGCTGCCGCGGGCGGCGACAAGGGCATCCACTGCCGCGCCCCCCACGCCCTTGATGGCAGCCATGGCATAGATGATCTTGCCGTCCACCACCTGGAATTCCCGAGCCGACAAATTCACCGAGGGCGGCACCACCTCGATGCCGAGCCGCTGGGATTCCTGACGGAATTCCGCCAGCTTGTCCGTATTGCCCATGTCGAGGGTCATGGACGCCGCCAGGAACTCGGTGGCGTAGTTCGCCTTCAGCCAGGCGGTCTGGTAGGCCACCAGCGCGTAAGCGGCCGCATGGGACTTGTTGAAGCCGTAGTCGGCGAACTTGGCCAGGAGGTCGAAGATGGTGTCCGCCTGGGCCTTGGGAACGCCGCGCTCCTGCGCGCCGTCCACGAACCGGGCGCGCTGCTTCTCCATCTCGGCGCGGATCTTCTTGCCCATGGCGCGGCGCAGCAGGTCCGCTTCGCCCAGCGAATAGCCGGCCAGCGCCTGGGCGATCTGCATCACCTGTTCCTGGTAGATGATGACGCCGAAGGTTTCCTTCAGATAGGGCTCGAGCTTGGGGTGGATATAGTCCGGCTCCGCCCGGCCGTGCTTGCAGTCGCAATAGACGGGGATGTTGGCCATGGGGCCCGGACGGTAGAGCGCCACGAGGGCGATCAGGTCCTCGATGCGGTCGGCCTTCATGTCCACGAGGGCGCGGCGCATGCCCGCGCTTTCCACCTGGAACACGCCCACCGTCTCGCCGCGGGCCAGCATGGCGTAGGTCTTGGGATCGTCCAGGGGGATCTTGGAAATATCGAGGTCGATGCCCCGCTGCCGGATGAGGCGCACAGCCGTGGTGATGGTGGTCAGTGTCTTCAGGCCGAGGAAGTCGAACTTCACAAGGCCCGCCTGCTCCACCCATTTCATATTGTACTGGGTGACCGGCATGTCGGACTTGGGATCGCGATAGAGCGGCACCAACTGGTGCAGCGGCCGGTCGCCGATCACGATGCCCGCCGCATGGGTTGAGGCGTGGCGGTTGAGGCCCTCCAGCTTCACGGCGATGTCGAAGGCCCGGCCCACCACCTCTTCCTCGCGCGCCGCCTGGAGGCGGGGCTCGTCATGAATGGCCTGCTTCAGGGTGACGGGCGCGGCGGGGTTCTGCGGCACCAGCTTGCAGAGCTTGTCCACCTGGCCGTAGGGCATTTCCAGGACGCGTCCCACGTCGCGCAGCACGCCGCGCGCCTGGAGGGTACCGAAGGTGATGATCTGCGCCACTTGCGAGCGCCCATAGCGGCGCTGCACATATTGGATCACCTCGTCGCGCCGGTCCTGGCAGAAGTCCACGTCGAAGTCAGGCATGGACACGCGGTCGGGATTGAGGAAGCGCTCGAACAGCAGGCCGAAGCGCAGCGGGTCGAGGTCCGTGATCTGGAGCGAATAGGCCACCAGCGAACCGGCGCCCGAACCACGGCCCGGCCCCACCGGAATGTCGTGGGCCTTGGCCCATTTGATGAAGTCCGACACGATGAGGAAGTAGCCGGGAAACTTCATCTTGGTGATGACGGAGATCTCGTAGGCGAGGCGCTCCTCATAGACCTTGACGTCCAACCCCTCGGCCGGGCCGTGCTTGGCGAGGCGCTGGGCGAGGCCTTCTTGCGCCTGGCGCTCCAGCTCGGCAGCCTCGGCGGCGAGCGCATCTTCCCCCTGCCCTTCCCCCGTGGTGAAGCGCGGCAGGATGGGTTTGGCGGTGCGCACCCGGTGGGCGCAGCGGCGGGCAATCTCCACCGTATTGGCCGTCGCCTCGGGGAGATCCGCGAACAAGCTGAGCATCTCGGCGCGTGTCTTGAAGCGGTGCTCCGGCGTCAGACGCGGGCGATCACCCTCCGACACCATGCGGCCTTCCGCGATGCACACCAGGGCGTCGTGGGCCTCATAGTCCGATTGGGCCGCGAAGAAGGGCTCGTTGGTCGCGACGAGGGGGAGCGCGCGGTCATAGGCAAGGTCCAGGAGCTGCGGCTCCACGAACTGCTCTACAGCCATGCCGTGGCGCTGCACTTCCACATAGAGTCGATCCGGGAAGAGGCGCGCCAGCGTGGCGAGGCGCTCCGCCGCAATGTCCCCATGACCGGTCGCCAAGGCCCGGTCGATCGGCCCCGACGGACCGCCCGTGAGCGCGATCAGGCCGGCATTGGCGTCCTCCAGCCAATCGAGCCGTATGCGCGGTTCATCGTCATTGGCCGTCTCCAGATAGGAGCGGGAGACCAAGGTCATGAGGTTGCGCCAGCCCTCCGCCCGCGCCGCAAGCAGCACGATGCGCGGCTTCTTCACCGGCAGGACGGAGCCGCGCTGCTGGGGCGTCTCCACGTCCACCGCCAGCGACACGCCCAGGATGGGCTGGATGCCGACGCCAGACATCTTCTCGGAAAATTCCAGCGCACCGAACAAATTGCCCGTGTCGGTGAGCGCCAGGGCGGGCTGGCCATCGGCCTTGGCCAGATCCGCCAGCTTGCCGAACGTCAGCGCCCCTTCCAGCAGGGAATAGGCCGAATGAAGATGCAGGTGGACGAAGCCGGGATCGGGCATGGGGACTCGGGGACGGAGAAGGACGGTTCCAGATCCATCTTAGATGGGCGGCGCGTGCGGGAAAACGAGTCGTTCCGAACGCCGCGGAAACAGCGCCTCGTCTTGTTGCGCCGATGGCGCGAGCACCAAGTGGACGTCAGGCCCAGGCCGCCGTTTCCCTTCCCCTTCGCTGACCGCAGGGCCGTCTTGACGCCACCTCGCCCTTCGCCGCAATGGCGGTGGGCCGGGCCGTCCTGCCTGGCCATCACTTGGCATCAGCGGGCACTGCGATGAAGGCGTTTGCGGGAAGCTGGCAATTCTGGGCATTGGGGGCGGCGGTCTTCGCGGCGCTCACGGCCATTTTCGGCAAGGTGGGCGTCAGCGCCGTCCATTCGGATCTCGCGACGCTCATCCGCACCGTCGTGATTCTCGCCATCATTTCGTTGGTGGTGATGGCGGGCGATGCCTGGCAGGCGCCCAGCACCATTCCCACCAAGACCTGGGTCTTCATGATCCTGTCCGGCGCCGCGACGGGCGCGTCCTGGCTCTGCTATTTCCGCGCGCTGCAGATGGGGGATGCGGGACAGGTGGCGCCGCTCGACAAATTGAGCGTGGTGATGGTCGCCATCTTCGGTGCCCTGTTCCTCGGGGAGAGGTTGAGCGCCTTGAACTGGCTGGGCGTCGCCCTCATCGCCGGCGGGGCGATCCTGGTGGCGGTGCGGTAGCAGCCGCGCCGGCCGGCCAAGGGATCAATCCAGCTCCACCACCTGCCCGTCCATGACGGTGACCCGCCGATGCATCTGGGAGGCGAGCGCCAGGTTATGCGTGGCGATGATCGCAGCCACCCCGGTGGCGTGCACCAGTTCCGAAAGCGCGCCGAACACATGGTCCGACGTGCGCGGGTCGAGATTGCCGGTGGGTTCGTCCGCCAGCAGCAGGCGCGGCGCATTGGCCAGCGCACGTGCGATCGCCACGCGCTGCTGCTCGCCGCCGGACAATTCCGCCGGCCGATGGGACAGCCGATGGCCGAGGCCAAGATAGGACAGGAGGTCCTTCGCCCGCGCCGCCGAATCCTTCTTGGAGAGGCCGCGGATCATCTGCGGCATCATCACATTCTCCAGCGCCGTGAACTCGGGCAGGAGGTGATGGAACTGGTAGACGAAGCCCACATGGAGTCGCCGCATACGGGTACGCTCCGCATCGGCAAGCTTCGCCGTGGGACGGCCGTCAATATAGACTTCGCCCTCGTCCGGGTGCTCCAGCAGGCCACACAAATGCAGCAAGGTGGACTTGCCCGAACCGGACGGCGCCACCAACGCCACCGACTGGCCCGGCTCCACCACCAGATTGGCGGCGCGCAGCACCTCGATATAGGCCTCGCCCTGCGGATAGCGGCGCGACACATCGGCGAGCGCAAGGGCCGGGGGACCGGCGAAATCGTCGGAGGCGGAAGCGGTCATCACTCGTATCTCAGGGCTTCCACCGGGTCGAGCCGCGCGGCGCGCCAGGAGGGATAGAGGGTGGCCAGCAAGGACAGAATCAGCGCCATGCCCACGACGGCTCCGGTCTCGCCAATATTCATCTCGGCCGGCAGGCGGCTGAGATAATAGAGCTCCGGCGAGAACAATTCCGTGCGGGTCAGGTAGGAAATGAACTGCCGGATCTCCTCGATGTTGAGGCAGACCAGCACGCCCAGCAGGAAGCCACACAAGGTCCCGACCACACCGATGCTAGCGCCGGTGATGAGGAAGATGCGCATCACCGCGCCCCGCGTCGCGCCCATGGTGCGCAACACGGCGATGTCGTGGCCCTTGTCCTTCACCAGCATGATGAGGCCGGACACGATGTTCAGCGCCGCCACCAGCACGATCAGCGTCAGGATCAGGAACATGACGTTCCGCTCCACCTGCAACGCATTGAAGAAGGTGGCGTTCCTCTGCCGCCAGTCGACGATATAGACCGGCCGCTCCGCCGCCGCCTGGATGGCGGGGCGCAGTTCGGCCACGTCGTCCGGCTTGTCGATATAGACCTCAATGGCGTTCACATCGCCATTGCGGTTGAAATAGGCCTGGGCCTCGGGCAGCGGCATGAAGACGAAGGCGCCGTCATATTCCGACATGCCGATCTCGAACACGGCCGCCACCTTATAGACCTTGATGCGCGGCGAGGTGCCCATGGGGGTCACGGCCCCGCGCGGCGCCACCAGGGTGATGTTGTCCCCCGCATGGAGGGACAATTGGTCGGCGAGGCGCTTGCCGATCGCCAGCCCCTGGCCCTGATCGAAGCCTTCCAGCGTGCCCTGCCGGATATTGTTGGCGATGGAAGGCAGTGCTCGCAGGTCCTTCTCGGACAGGCCGCGCACCAGCACGCCGGAGGCATTGTAGGGCGAGGAGGCCAGCGCCTGGCCTTCCACCAGCGGCACGGCGAGGCGCACACCGTTGAGCTTGGAGATGCGCTCGGCCACCGCCAGATAATCGGTCAGCGGGCTTTCCATGGGCTGGACGAGCAGATGCCCGTTCAGCCCCAGGATCTTGGAAAGCAGTTCCTGCCGGAAGCCGTTCATCACCGCCATGACGATGATGAGGGTCGCGACGCCCAGCACGATGCCGAGGAAGGAGAAGCCGGCAATGACCGAGATGAACCCCTCCTTGCGGCGGGCCCGTAAATAGCGCAGCGACAGCATCCACTCGAAGGCGGAGAAGGGCCGCGTGCCGCTCGGCTCGTCGGTCCCGGTCGCCGTGGAAGATGCCATACGCCGCGCTCCCTTCAGTGTGCCTTCAGGCGCTCATAGACGTCGACCAGCGAAAGCAGTTCACGGCTTCCGTCCGCCCGGCGCTTCAGCTCCACCTTGCCTTCCGCCAGGCTCTTCGGCCCCACCAGCACCTGCCAGGGCAGGCCGATGAGATCGGCGGTGGCGAACTTGGCGCCGGCGCGTTCCTCGGTGTCATCATAGAGGACATCGACGCCGGACGCGGTCAGCTTCGCATAAAGTTCCGCGCAGGCCCCATCCACGGCCGCATCACCCACCTTCAGGTTGAGGATGCCCACCTGGAAGGGCGCCACGGCGTCCGGCCAGATGATTCCGGCGTCATCGTGAGACGCCTCGATCATGGCCGCAACGAGCCGCGAGGGGCCGATGCCGTAGGAGCCCATGTGGATGAGGTGCTCGGCCCCGTCCGGCCCCTGCACCTTGGCGCCGAAGGGCTCGGAATATTTGGTGCCGAAATAGAAGATGTGGCCCACCTCGATGCCGCGCGCGGCGAGGCGCCGGCCCTCCGGAATCGCGGCAAAAGCCGCCTCGTCGTGCTTTTCCGACGTGGCCGCATAGAGGGTGGTCCACTGGTCGACGGTGGTCTGGAGAGCAGCGGCGTCATCAAAATTCACGCCGGCCGGCGGCGGGGCGAGATCGAGATAGTCGCCATGGCAGAACACTTCGCTCTCGCCGGTGGAGGCGAGAATGATGAATTCGTGGGAGAGGTTGCCGCCGATGGGCCCCGTGTCCGCCACCATGGGAATCGCTTTCAGCCCCATCCGGGAAAAGGTGCGCAAATAGGCGACGAACATCTTGTTGTAGGAATGGCGGGCGCCGGCCTGATCGAGGTCGAACGAATAGGCGTCCTTCATCAGGAATTCGCGCGAGCGATAGACACCGAAGCGCGGGCGCACCTCGTCCCGGAACTTCCACTGGATGTGGTAGAGATTGAGCGGCAGGGCCTTGTAGGACTTCACATAGGCCCGGACGATCTCGGTAATCATCTCTTCATTGGTGGGGCCGAACAGCATCTCGCGGTCATGCCGGTCCCGGATGCGCAGCATTTCCTTGCCGTAATCGTCATAGCGGCCGCTCTCCCGCCACAGGTCCGCCGACTGGATGGTGGGCATCAACAGTTCGATGGCGCCTGAGCGATTCTGCTCTTCGCGGATGATGTTGCAGATCTTGTTGAGCACCCGATGGCCGAGCGGCAGCCAGGCATAGATGCCGGCGCTCTCCTGGCGCACCATGCCCGCCCGCAGCATCAGCCGGTGCGAAACGATCTCCGCCTCCTTCGGAACCTCGCGAAGGATGGGCAGAAAATAACGGGACAGACGCATTGCGTTGGACTCGCAGGCTGAGTGAGAGGTCGGGCGAGGACACTGAAAGCGGAACGACCCTGAAAACACAAGCCCGGCCTGGGCCAGATTGTGTTGCGACGCAACAATTTGCCTATTGCGGCGCAAGGATGACAAAGCCGCACATCTTGTTCTACTTTTCACGGGTTAAAAGAAAGGGGACCGCCACTGAGCCTTCGCAGGCATCGTGGATAGAGGGGTCCAGGTCTCGGGAGGAAAACAAACCAAAGCCGACCGGAGACCGCCTTTTCGAGGCGTGGGAACGGGAACGGCTGCACTGGGTAGGCTCGGCTGCACCCGCGCCACCCGCCAAAAAGTGCATCAGGAAAAGGGCGAGGCGCGAGCCTCGCCTTTTTTCTTTTCGGGCGCCCGTGGCCGCAAGATTCGGAAAAGGGATTCCTGATCGGCATCCAGATAAGGTCTGGAGACGGGGCGGCGGGCGCAATTTCCTACCCCTTGATCACAAAACCGCGAACTTAACGGCCTGGTAAGAACTTCTATCGCTGCGACATTCCGCCACGGCAATGCCTGAATTTGCGGCAGTGCGGCAAAGACGTTGGCGCCTCGTCTCTTCTTGGCTTCACCGTCGGTCTGAGCAGGAAGACTCAAAGGGCGCCTTTTTGCGTGGCGCTCCGGTGATCTCGGCCGGGGATGGGCGCGGGGCGGGCCGGCGCCTCAGTCCACGTCCGTCTTGAAGGGCATGGGCAGGTCTTCCAGCCGCACGATGCCGCTCTTGGCCAGATAGATGAGGATCCCGGTCACAACGGCCGCCAGGATGGACGTGGCGATGGCCTTGCGCAGCAGAAGCGGACGCGTGGGCGCGCCGGGATCTGTGCCCGGCTCCACCGTATTGGCTTCCGCCTGGGATCTCACGCCGAAGGGCAGCACCGCGAACAGCACCACCCACCAGACGATGAAATAGACTGCGAGGATAGACCCGATCTGCACGGCGCGTCAGGCCTGTTCCAGTTCCACCAAGGTGCCGTTGAAGTCTTTGGGGTGCAGGAACAGCACCGGCTTGCCGTGGGCCCCGATCTTGGGCTCGCCATCGCCCAGAACCCTGGCACCCTTCGCCTTCAGCTGATCGCGCGCCGCGACGATGTCGTCCACCTCATAGCAGATGTGGTGGATGCCGCCGTCCGGGTTCCGCTCCAGGAACTTGGCGATGGGCGATCCCTCGCCCAGCGGCTCCAGCAGCTCGATCTTGGTGTTGGGCAGATTGATGAAGACCGTGGTCACGCCATGAGCATGCTGGGCCACCTGCTCCGACACCTCGGCACCAAGCGTGTCACGATAGAGAGCGGTTGCCGCCGCGATGTCCCGCACCGCGATCGCCACATGGTTGAGACGTCCGATCATTGTCCCCTCCCCTGCCGCGCCACAAGGCGCGAGCTAATATCAGACCTCCACGATGTGAACGTGGCAAACGGGCTTTTTGCCCCAGGCCCCGTTCACCGCGGACCGCACCGCCCGCTCCAGGCTTTCGGACAGCGAGTCGGGATCTCGCCGGCGCCCGCGCGGCAGGCTGTCGAGCGTCGCGACAACGGTATCGAAGACATGGTCGAGCATGTCGACACCGCCTTCCCCCCGCTCGGGGATGCCCGTCAGCTCCACCGAGGGATCGCCCACCACAGCCCCCTTGGCATCGAGCGCCAGGGCCACGGAGACGACGCCCACAAAGCCCAGCTTGCGGCGCTCGGGGATGGTGCGGGCGGCGTCGGAAACCAGCACCTTGCCGTCCTTGTAGAGGCGGCCGAAGGGGATGTCGTCCACGCGCTCCGCAGGCCCGGGTGCAAGGCGCACCACGTGGCCGTCGCTGCACAGCACCACTTCCTTGACTCCGAGACGCCGGGCGAGCGCGGCATGTTCGGCCAGATGCATGGGCTCGCCATGCACGGGGATCGACACCTGCGGCCGGACCCAGCCGTACATCTGCTCCAGCTCCCCGCGCCGGGGATGGCCGGAAACATGAACCAGCCCGTCGCGGTCGGTCATCACCCGAACGCCACGCTTCACGAGGCCGTTGATGACCTTGTTCACCACCCGCTCATTGCCGGGAATGGTGCGCGAGGAAAACACCACCAGGTCCCCTGATGACAGGGCGATCTCTGGATGGTCATCGCTGGCAATGCGGCTCAGGGCGGCGCGTGGCTCGCCTTGGGACCCGGTCAACAGGGCCACCACCTTGTCGCGCGGGAGATAGCCATAGGCCTCCACTGAGCGGAACGGTGGAATACCGTCGAGCATGCCTTGCTCGCGGGCCACACCAATCACCCGATCCATGGCGCGGCCCACCACCACCACATCGCGATCAGCCGCCATGGCCGCCTCGCCGATGGAGCGGATGCGGGCCACGTTGGACGAGAAGGTGGTGAAGCACACCCGGTGCTTGGCCTTGGCGACGATCTCCTTGAGCGTCGTCCCCACATCCGCTTCGGAGGGGGAGACACCGTCCCGGATGGCATTGGTGGAGTCGCAGATGATGGCGCGCACGCCTTCATCGCCCAGCGCCTTCAGCCGAGCGGAATCGGTGACCGCCCCAACCACGGGGTTGGGATCAAGCTTCCAGTCGCCCGTATGGAGCACCAGGCCGGCTTGCGTGCGGATGGCGATGGCGTGGCTATCGGGGATCGAATGGGCGACGGGGATGAATTCCACCCCGAACGGTCCCAGCTGAAACGGCTCGCCTGCCCGCACGACCGTGATCGGAATATTGGGCGCGCCGGGCTCCGCCCAGCGCTTGGCCTCCAGGAGACCGGCCGTGAAGCGCGTGGTGTAGACCGGCACCTTCAGGCGCGGCCAAAGGTCCAGCACCGCCCCCACATGGTCTTCATGTCCATGGGTGAGGAGGAGGCCCTCGATGTTCTTCTTTTCAGCCTCGAGGAAACGAATGTCGGGCAGCACCAGGTCCACGCCCGGCGCTTCTTCCCCGGCAAAGCTCATGCCCAGATCGACCATCAGCCACCGCCGCGCGCGGCGGGGGCCGAAGCCGTAGAGCCCGAGATTCATGCCGATCTCTCCGACACCGCCCAGCGGTGCGAAGACCAGTTCCTGCAAATCCGCCACGGTCATTCCGCCTTTGGCAAGGAGACGTCACCGGCGGTGATGATCTCAGCAATTCCGTCTCGCCGGCGGAGCATGAGCGCGCCGCGGGCATCGATATTCTCAAAGCGCCCCGTGACCTCCCGTTCGCCGATGCGAACGGTGATCGCGTCACCCAGCGCCAGGGCATGGCGCAACCAGTCCGTGCGCACGGAGGGGAAGCCGTTGCCCCCGTTCCACTGGTTGAGCCGCACGGCCATGGCACGGTCCAGCGCCTCGAGCACCCGGTCCGGCGCGGTGGGGCAGCCCACCGAATCGAGGCTGATGGCCTTATAGGGCAGACCCTCCGGGTGGTGCAGGCAGTTCACCCCGAAGCCGACCACGGCCGCCGGGCGGCCGGCCGGATCCGTCCCGCCCTCCACAAGAATGCCGGCCAGCTTGCCGCCGTCCAGGATCAAGTCATTGGGCCATTTCAGCTTCAACTGCTCCGGCACCACCAGCGGCGCGGCGGCAAGCACCGCATCGCGCAGGGCAAGGCCGGCGACGAAGCAAAGCTGCGCCACATAAGCAGGAGGAGCCGGATTGGGCAGGACCAGGGAGGCGAACAGATTGCCCAGCTCGCTGGTCCAGGGACGGCCGCGCCGTCCCCGCCCTGCGGTCTGGATGTCCGCCACCAGCCAAACGGGCATCGGCTCCCCCCGCGAAAGGCGCGAAAGGCCTTCCGCATTGGTGGAGCCGATCTCCGTAAACCGGACGATAGGTATGGTCAGGCTCTGAAAACGCTGTGGCGCCATCTGTCAAAAGAGTGAGCGCGCTGCCGCGCCCGCTGCCTCGATGAGAGGAGCCGGATACACGAAATAGAAGATCGTGAACAGGCCGGAAAGCCCGAGAACCGCCTTCAGCTCGGACGGCATCGGATCGAACGCGTCCGCCGGTTCGTCGAAATACATCACCTTCACCACCCGCAGGTAGTAGAAGGCACCCACCACCGAGGACAGCACGCCGAGCACCGCAAGGCCGTAGAGCCCCGCCTCGATGGCCGCCAGGAAGACATAGTACTTCGCCAGGAAACCGGCGAGCGGGGGAATGCCCGCCAGCGAGAACATGAGCGCGGCCAGCAGGAGCGCCATCACCGGATTGGTGCGGGCAAGGCCGGCCAGGTCATCAATGGTCTCCACAGCCCGGCCGTTGCGGCGCATGGCCAGCACGCAGGAGAAGGAGCCGAGCGTCATGGCCACATAGATGGCCATATAGACGATCACGCCCCGCACACCCTGGGGCGTGGCTGCGGCCAGACCCACCAGCGCAAAGCCCATGTGACCGATGGAGGAATAGGCCAGCATGCGCTTGATGTTGCGCTGGCCGATGGCGGCGAAGGCACCCAGTGCCATGGACGCGATGGAGACAAAGGCAACGATCTGCTGCCACTGATGGATCACATGCGGGAAGGCTTCCACCGTCACCCGCAGGAACACGGCCATCGCGGCCACCTTGGGCGCAGTGGCAAAGAAGGCGGTGACCGGGGTGGGCGCGCCCTCATACACGTCCGGCGTCCACATATGGAACGGCACGGCCGAGATCTTGAAGCACAGCCCCGCCAGCAGGAACACGATGCCGTAGATAAGGCCGACCGACGGCTGGGTTACCACGGCGGCGATGCCGGCGAAGTTCACGGTGCCGGTGAAGCCATAGATGAGGGAGGCGCCGTACAGCAGCATGCCCGAGGAGAGCGAGCCGAGGACGAAATATTTCAGGCCCGCTTCCGTGGAGCGCACCGAGTCCCGGTTGAAGGCCGCCACCACATAGAGCGACAGGCTCATCAGCTCGAGACCGAGATAAAGCGCGATCAGGTCGCCCGCCGAAATCAGCATGGTCATGCCGAGCGTGGCGATCACCACCAGCACCGCATACTCATATTTGCGCTGCTGTTCGCGCCCGAGCCAATCCACCGAGAGGATGAGCGACACCGTCGCGCCGAGAATGGCGAGCGCCTTCATGAAGCGACCGAAGGGATCGATCACCAGCGAGCCGTTGAAGGCCGTCACGGTCTGCCCGGGCCCGATGAGCGTCAGGACGCCGGCAGCGACCAGGACCGCGATGGCGAGGCCGTTCACCATATTGGTGGCCTTCTCCCCCCGCACCGCGCCGATCAGCAGAAGCACGATCGCCGCAAGTGCGAGCAGAAGTTCGGGAAGGACGGCTCCGAGCGGAGGCAGGACGGACATCTGGCGACCTCGGATCAGAAGCTGAACAGGAGCGAGGCGGTCTTCACCGCCGCCGCGACCGTGTCGGTGCGGGCGACGACGGCATTCACGGCCGCCGACGTCATGTGGAGAATGGGAGACGGCCAGAAGCCGAACAGGATGGTCAGGATGACGAGGGGCACCATGATGGCCACCTCGCGCGGGCTGAGATCCAGAATGTCCTTCAAGCTGTCCTTCTGGAGCGGGCCGAAGACCACCCGCCAGTAGAGCCAGAGGGCATAGGCGGCCGAGAGGATGACGCCGGTTGCCGCAAAAAAGGCTACCCAGGTGTTCCGCTCGAAGGCGGACAGCATGGTCAGGAACTCACCCACGAAGCCGGAGGTGCCCGGCAGGCCCACATTGGCCATGGTGAAGACCATGAGCGCCGTCGCATAGAGCGGCATGCGCTTGGCAAGGCCGCCATAGGCGGCGATGTCGCGGGTGTGCATGCGGTCATAGATGACGCCCACGCACAGGAACAGCGCGCCCGACACGAAGCCGTGGGAGATCATCAAGAACATGGCGCCCTGAAGCCCCGCCTCATTCATGGCGAAGATGCCCATGGTCACAAAGCCCATGTGAGCGATGGACGAATAGGCGATCAGTTTCTTGATGTCCTCCTGCACCAGCGCCACCAGCGAGGTGTAGATGATGGCCACCACGGACAGGGTGAACACCAGCGGCGCAAACAGGTGGGACGCCTCGGGGAACATGGGCAGCGAGTAGCGGATGAAGCCATAGCCGCCCATCTTCAGCAGCACGCCGGCGAGGATCACCGAGCCGGCGGTCGGCGCTTCCACGTGGGCGTCGGGCAGCCAGGTGTGCACCGGCCACATGGGCATCTTCACCGCGAAGGAGGCGAAGAAGGCCAGCCACAGCCAAGTCTGCATGCCCGCCGGGAAGCCGAACTGCATGAGGGCGGGCACATCCGTCGTACCGGCCTTCCAATACATGGCCATGATGGCCAGCATCATCAGCACCGAGCCGGCGAGCGTGTAGAGGAAGAACTTGAAGCTGGCATAGATGCGGCGCGGGCCACCCCAGATGCCGATGATGAGGAACATCGGGATCAGGCCGCCTTCGAAGAAGAAGTAGAACAGCACCAGGTCCAGAGCGCAGAAGGTGCCGATCATCAACGTCTCGAGGACGAGGAAGGCGATCATGTATTCCTTCACCCGCTTATGCACGCTCTCCCAGGAGGCGAGGATGCAGAAGGGCATGAGGAAGGTGGTCAGCAGCACCAGCGGCAGAGAGATGCCGTCAATGCCCATGTGATAGGAAGCGATTTCGCCGAGCCAGGCATGCTTCTCGACGAACTGGAAGCCTGGCGCCGCGCTATCGAAGCCCGGCAGCAGGAACAGCGAGACCACGAAGGTCACCAGCGTGGTCCACAGCGCCACCCAGCGGGCATTGCGTGCGGTAACCTCGCTGTCGCCCCGCACCACAAGGATGAAGAGGGCGCCGACCAGCGGCAGGAAGGTGACGACGGAGAGGATGGGCCAGGTGGTCATCGTCACACTCCGGCGAACATGAACCAGGTGATGATGGCGGCGAGGCCGATCAGCATCACGAAGGCATAGTGATAAAGGTAGCCGCTCTGCAGGCGCACCACGCGGCCGGTGACGTCGAGCACACGGGCCGAGACCCCGTTTGGTCCCCACCCATCGATGATCCGCCCGTCTCCCTGCTTCCAGAGAATGCGGCCGATGCACAGCGCCGGCTTCACGAAGATGGCGTTGTACAGCTCGTCGAAATACCACTTATTGAGCAGGAACTTGTAGAGCGCGTCCTGGCTCTTGGCGAGCGCCACGGGAACCTTCGGGTTCACAATGTAGAACCAGTAGGCAACCACAAAACCCAGAACCATCATCACGGTGGGCAGGTGCTTAGCCCAGCCGGGAATGTCGTGGATGGCGTGCAGGATGTGGTTCTCGGTCCCCATGAAGATGGAGTGCCGGAAGAACTCGTGCACGTCCTCGCCGACGAACTGGTTGTAGAGGGCGAAGCCGGCGATCACCGAGCCCACCGCCAGGATGCCGAGCGGAATGGTCATCACCGCCGGGGATTCATGGGCGTGCTCGTAATGGTGATGGTCGTGGGGATGACCGTGGAAGGTCATGAACACCAGGCGCCAGGAATAGAAGGACGTGAGCGCCGCCGCGGCCACCGTCATCAGCCACCCATAGAGGGCGAAGTGATTGTGCGAGGCCCAGGCGGACTCGATGATCGCGTCCTTCGAGTAATAGCCGGCGAGGAAGGGGAAGCCGGTGATGGCCAGGGTGCCGATGAGCATCATGGCGTAGGTGAAGGGGATCTTCTTATAGAGACCACCCATGTGCCGCATGTCCTGCTCATGGTGCATCGCATTGATGACCGAGCCGGCGCACAGGAAGAGCAGCGCCTTGAAGCAGGCGTGGGTCAGGAGGTGGAACACGCCGATGGAATAGGCGCCCGCCCCCATGGCCACGAACATGTAGCCGAGCTGGGAGCAGGTGGAATAGGCGATCACCTTCTTGATGTCGTTCTGCACCAGCGCAACCGTGGCCGCGAACATGGCGGTGGTGGCGCCGATGAGCATCACCACGTCAAGCGCGGTGGGCGACAGCTCGAAGATGGGCGACATGCGCGCCACCATGAACACGCCCGCCGTCACCATGGTGGCGGCGTGGATGAGGGCGGACACCGGGGTCGGGCCCTCCATCGCGTCCGGCAGCCAGGTGTGCAGCATGAATTGCGCCGACTTGCCCATGGCGCCGACGAACAGCAGCAGCGCGATCACCGTCGGGGCATCCCACTGGTGACCGAGGAAATTGATGGTCTTGCCCGCCAGCGACGGCGCCGCGGCGAACACGCCCTCGAACGCCACCGAGCCGGTCATCACGAAGATGGCGAAGATGCCGAGGATGAAGCCGAAGTCACCCACGCGGTTGACCACGAAGGCCTTCATGGCCGCCGCGTTCGCCGAGGGCTTCTCGTACCAGAAGCCGATGAGGAGGTACGAGGCCAAGCCCACGCCTTCCCAGCCGAAGAACAGCTGAAGCAGGTTGTCCGCCGTCACCAGCATGAGCATGGCGAAGGTGAACAGCGAGAGATAGGCGAAGAAGCGCGGCCGGCTCGGATCCTCGTGCATGTAGCCGATGGAATAGAGGTGCACGAGCGAGGACACGGTGGTGACCACGATCAGCATCATGGCCGTCAGCGTGTCGACCCGAAGCGCCCAGTCGATCTTGAGGTCGCCCACATAGATCCACTGCAGCACCTGCACGCGGGCGTCGTGCCCGCCGAAGCCCACATTGAAGAACACCACCCAGGCCAGGACGCAGGAAATGAAGAGGAACGAGGTGGTCACCACCTCGGACGCCCGCGCCCCGATCACCCGGCCGAACAGGCCGGCGATGAGAAAGCCGATGAGGGGGAGAAAGACGATCGCCTGATACATGGCCTCAGCCCTTCATGGCGTTGATGTCTTCGACGGCGATCGAACCGCGGTTGCGGTAGAACACCACGAGGATGGCGAGGCCGATGGCCGCCTCGGCGGCCGCGACGGTCAGGATCAGGAGCGCGAACACCTGACCGACCAGGTTGCCCTGGAACACGGAGAACGCCACCAGGTTGATGTTCACCGAGAGCAGGATCAACTCAATGGACATCAGGATGACGATCACATTCTTCCGGTTCAAGAAGATGCCCAGCGTCCCGAAGGTGAACAGGATCGCGGCGACGATCAGGTAGTGGGAAAGTCCAACAGCCATCTTTCCCTCCTCAGATGCCCTGGCCCGGCTTGACCTTGACCACCTCGATGGCGGCCTCGGGCGTGCGGGCGACCTGGGCCGCGATGCTCTGCCGCTTCACGTTGGCCTTGTGGCGCAGCGTGAGGACGATGGCTCCGATCATAGCCACCAGCAGCACCATGCCGGCGGCCTGGAAGAAGTAGACATAGTCGGTATAGAGCACCTGCCCGATCGCCCGGACGTTGCTCACCGCCTGCCCGCCCGAAGGGATGGGCGTGGTGGGAAGGGCCGTTCCGAACACCCAAGAGCTGGCCACCAACACCAGTTCGGCCAGGAAGATGGCGCCGACCACCATGCCGATGGGAAGATATTGCAGGAAGCCCTGCCGCAGCTCCACGAAGTCGACGTCCAGCATCATGACCACGAAGAGGAAGAGCACCGCCACGGCGCCCACATAGACCACCACCAGGATCAGCGCGAGGAACTCCGCCCCGATCAGGATGAATAGGCCCGCGGCATTCACGAAGCACAGGATCAGGAACAGCACCGACTGCACCGGATTGCGCGAGGCAATGACCATGAAGGCGGACGCCACGAGCACAAACGCGAAGAGATAGAAAAACACTGCCGCGACACTCATGCGCCGAGCTCCCCCTTGCGTGGCGCGCTCGCGCCGGTTCCCCTCGCGCCGATGGCCGGGCACCGCAAGCGGCGGCCGGTCCGTCGATAGCCCGTAGCCATGACCAACGTCCACTATCTAAGGCATCCGCAGGACGCGGGCGCCGTGATCCCTCAATGCCCGCGCACCGGCGGGCGCCCCGTTCAGCGGTAAGGCGCGTCGAGCGCGATGGAGCGCGCGATCTCGCGCTCCCACCGGTCGCCGTTCGCCAGCAGCTTTTCCTTGTCGTAATAGAGCTCCTCACGGGTTTCCGTGGCGAACTCGAAATTCGGGCCCTCGACGATGGCATCCACCGGGCAGGCTTCCTGGCAGAAGCCGCAATAGATGCACTTCACCATGTCGATGTCGTAACGGGTGGTGCGGCGGGTGCCGTCATTGCGGCGCGGGCCGGCCTCGATGGTGATGGCCTGCGCCGGGCAGATGGCCTCGCACAGCTTGCATGCGATGCACCGCTCTTCGCCATTGGGATAGCGGCGCAGCGCATGCTCACCGCGAAAGCGCGGCGAGATGGGGTTCTTCTCGAACGGATAGTTGATCGTCGCCTTGGGCTTGAAGAAATAGCGCATGGCGAGGACGAAGCCGGAGAGGAACTCCGTGAGGAGGAAGGCGCGAGCCGCCTGGTCGAGCTTCATGTCTCAGCTCCGATGAGATGCGGTCGGGAGGGCGAAAGCGATCATCGCGGCGCCGTTCCCGTGAAGTGCAGGACGCCAGCAACAACCACCACGGCCACCAGCGAGATGGGCAGGAACACCTTCCAGCCCAGACGCATCAGCTGGTCATAGCGATAGCGGGGGACCATGGCCTTGGCCATGGCGAACAGGAAGAACATGAAGCACAGCTTCAGCACGAACCACACGAGGCCCGGCACCCAGGTGAAGGGCGCGAAGGGGAGCGGCGACAGCCAGCCGCCCAGGAAGAGGATCGTGCCGAGGGCGCACATGGTCATGATGGCCACGTACTCGCCGAGCATGAAGAGCAAGTAGGGCGTGGAGCCATATTCGGTCATGAAGCCCGCGACCAGCTCGGATTCCGCTTCCACGAGATCGAAGGGCGGGCGGTTCGTCTCCGCGAGCGCCGACACGAAGAAGATCACGAACATCGGCAGCAGCGGCAGGAAGTACCAGTGCAGGAAGCCGTAGGGGCCAGACTGCGCCAGCACGATTTGGGAGAGGTTTTGCGAGCCGGCACACATCAGCACGGTGATGATGACGAAGCCGATGGACACTTCATACGACACCATCTGCGCCGCGGACCGCAGGGACGCCAGGAACGGGTACTTCGAGTTCGAAGCCCAGCCGCCCATGATGATGCCGTACACGCCGAGAGAAGAAATGGCGAAGATGTAGAGGATGCCGACGTTCAAGTCGGCAATCACCCAGCCATCGGCCAGCGGCACGACCACCCACGCGGCCAGCGCCAGCACGCAGGTCACCAGCGGCGCCAGGAGGAACAGCGCCTTGTTGGCGCCGGACGGAATGACCGGCTCCTTCAGCACGAACTTCAGAAGGTCGGCGAAGGATTGCAGCAGGCCGAGCGGCCCCACCACGTTGGGACCGCGCCGCAGCTGCACCGCCGCCCAGATCTTGCGATCGGCGAGAAGAATGAAGGCGATGAAGATCAGCAGCGCCACCAGCAGGGCAAGGCTCTGCCCGACGATGATCGCGACCTTCAGAAGGGTGTCCTGCCAGGTCATTGGTTCTTCCTGCCCCTCACGCCTCGTACGACGCGGCCATCGGGCCGGTCGCAGTCATCTCGTATTCAGCGCGCGAGGTCCCGCGCGCCATGTCCTCGAAGCCCATGGCCATCGGGCTCACTCCGCGGCAACCGCGGTCCCGCCGATCCGCAGCGCCGAGCATTCGGCCATGATGGCCGAGGCGCGGGCGATGGGATTGGTCAGGTAGAAATCGCGAATGGCGAGCCCGAACGGCGCCTTGTCGAGGGCACCCTGCGCACCCGCCAGAGCCGACAGAGCGGCCGGGTCGGCAGCTTCCACCACGTCCAGGCGGGCCAGATGAGGGAAGGCCCCGACGGCCAGTGCACGCAAGGCGAACAGCGTGTCGAAGGGCAGCGTCTTGTCGAGTGCCTCGGACAATGCGCGCAGGATCGCCCAGTCCTCCCGGGCATCGCCCGGAGGGAAGGCCGCGCGGCTGGCGAACTGAACCCGGCCCTCGGTGTTCACATAAAGGCCCGGCTTCTCGGAATAGGCCGCTCCCGGCAGGATCACGTCGGCCCGGTGGGCGCCGCGATCACCATGGGTGCCCACATAGACCACGAAGGCGCCAGGGGCGACTTCGATTTCGTCGGCACCCAGCAGGAACAGAACATCCGCGCCACCGGCGGCGGCGAGAGCGGCGGCATCCTTGCCCCCTGCCCCAGGCACGCAGCCCACGTCGAGGGCTCCCACCCGAGACGCAGCGGTGTGGAGGACCGCAAAGCCGTTCCAGCCTTCCTTCACCGCCCCAACCCCGATGGCCACCTTGGCCGCCAGGGCGAGCACGGCTGCTCCGTCGGGCCGCGCAAGCGCGCCCTGGCCCACGATGACGATGGGACGCTCCGCACCGCGCAGAACCTCGCCGAAGGCGGAATTACCGGCCAGATCGGCCAGGCTCTCCGGGCCAGCGCCCAGATATTCGTAGGGATAGGTAAGGTCAACCTGCTTCCCCACCAGGCCCACCTTCAGGCCACCTGCCCGCCAACGCTTGCGGATTCGGGCATTGATGACGGACGCCTCATGGCGCGGATCGGTGCCCACCAGGAGGATAGCATCCGCGTCCTCGATCCCGGCAATGGCCGGGTTGAACACATAGGTGGCCCGGCCGAGAGACGGGTCGAGCACGGCGCCGTCCTGGCGGCAATCGATGCTGGTGGAACCCAGCTTGTCCACCAGCAGCTTCAGCGCAAAGGCCTCTTCCACCGTGGCAAGGTCGCCCACGATTGCGCCGATGCGGTCTCCCTTCGTCCCCTTCACCTTTGCGGCGATGGCATCGAAGGCCTGGCTCCAGCTGGCCGGAACGAGGCGGCCGCCCTGACGCACATAAGGCCGGTCGAGGCGCTGGGTCTTCAGACCATCCCACACATAGCGGGTCTTGTCCGAAATCCACTCCTCGTTCACATCCTCATGGGTGCGCGGGAGGATGCGCATGACCTCGCGGCCACGGGTGTCGATGCGAATGTTGGATCCGGCGGCGTCCATCACGTCGATGGATTCGGTCTTCACCATTTCCCAGGGACGGGCGTGGAAGGCCTGGGGCTTGTGGGTGAGCGCCCCCACCGGGCAGAGGTCGGCCACATTGCCTTGCATCTCCGAGCGCATGGCGTGCTCGAGATAGGTGGTGATCTCCATGTCCTCGCCGCGGCCGATGGCGCCGAGGTCCGCCACCCCAGCCACTTCCGTGGTGAAGCGCACGCAGCGGGTGCAATGGATGCACCGGTTCATGGAGGTGCGGACCAGCGGCCCGATATACTTGTCCTCGACAGCGCGCTTGTTCTCCGCGAAGCGCGACGAGTCCACGCCATAGGCCATGGCCTGGTCCTGCAGGTCACACTCGCCGCCCTGGTCGCAAATGGGGCAGTCCAGCGGGTGATTGATGAGCAGGAACTCCATGACCCCTTCGCGGGCCTTCTTCACCATGGGGCTCTTGGTGAGCACCACGGGCGGCTCGCCGTTGGGGCCGGGACGCAGATCCTTCACGGCCATGGCGCACGAGGCGGTCGGCTTGGGCGGACCGCCCTTCACCTCGACCAGGCACATGCGACAATTGCCGGCGATGGACAGCCGTTCATGGAAGCAGAAGCGCGGAATCTCGACCCCGGCCGCCTCGCACGCCTGAAGCAGCGTGAACTCGGCGGGGACGTCAACCTCTGTGCCGTCGACGACGATCTTCGCCATCTAACTTCCCTCGTCTCAGACCGAGCCCGATCCGGCGACCGGAGCGCCGCAGCGCAACAGGTTTCCGTCCGGGTCCCAGACATAGAATTCGCGCATGCCCCATGCGCGGTCTGCCACTTCCGAGATGCGTCCGCCTTCGCGCGCTCCCTCGAAACTGGCGTGCAAGCCGTCCACGTCGTCCACCCGCAGATAGGCCGACGTGTTCTCCGCGATGCTGCGGTCCTGGCAGAGCCAGAAATGCAGCTCGATTCCGTCCCGTTCGACGATGCCATAGTCCGGCCTCGCCATGCGCGCCTCGAAGCCGAGGCGGTCCCTGTACCACTGAACCGCGGCGGGAACATCCGCCGAAGCCAGGGTGGGACACGCCCGCAGCAGGCGCGCCTTTTTCACTCCGCCGCCACCGGCACCGGATCAGGATGCGGATTGGCCGCATACTGGTCGATCCGCTTCTCGATCTCGCCGCGGAAGTTGCGGATGAGACCCTGGACCGGCCACGCAGCCGCATCGCCCAGCGCGCAGATGGTGTGACCCTCGATCTGCGTGGTCACCTCCAGCAGCACGTCGATCTCGCGCTTCTGCGCCCGGCCTTCGGCCATGCGGTTCAGCACGCGCCACATCCAGCCCGTGCCCTCGCGGCACGGCGTGCACTGGCCGCAGCTCTCATGCTTGAAGAAGTAGGAGATGCGGGCGATGGCGCGGACGATGTCCGTGGACTTGTCCATCACCAGGCAACCGGCCGTGCCGAAAGAGGACTTCGCCCCGCGCAAGCCGTCGAAGTCCATGATGAGGTCTTCGCAGGCCGCCGCCGGCACCACCGGGCAGGACGCGCCGCCGGGAATAATGGCCAGCAGATTGTCCCAGCCGCCACGGATGCCGCCGCCATGCTTTTCCACCAGCTCGCGGAAGGTAATGCCCATGGCATCTTCCACCACGCAGGGCGTGTTCACATGGCCCATGATGCCAAACAGCTTGGTGCCCACATTGTTCGGCCGACCGATGCCGGCGAACCAAGCCGCGCCCCGGCGCAGGATTTCCGGCGCCACCGCGATGGATTCCACGTTGTTGACCGTGGTGGGGCAGCCATAAAGGCCCATGTTGGCAGGGAACGGCGGCTTCAGCCGCGGCATGCCCTTCTTGCCTTCCAAGCTCTCGATCAGCGCCGTCTCTTCGCCGCAGATATAGGCGCCGGCACCATGGTGCACATAGAGGTCGAAGGGGTAGCCGTGCACATTGTCCTTGCCGATGAGGCGCGCCTCATAGGCCTGGTCAATGGCCGCCTCGAGCCGCTCGCGCTCACGGACATATTCGCCGCGCACATAGATGTAGGCGGCATGGGCGCCCATGGCGAAGGAGGCGATCAGGCAGCCTTCGATCAGCGTGTGCGGATCATTGCGCATGATCTCCCGGTCCTTGCAGGTCCCGGGCTCGGATTCGTCGGCGTTGACCACCAGATAGTGGGGGCGGCCGTCGGATTGCTTGGGCATGAAGGACCACTTCATGCCGGTGGAGAAGCCGGCGCCGCCGCGACCGCGCAGGCCGGACGCCTTCATCTCATTGATGATCCAGTCGCGCCCCTTTTCCAGGATCGCCTTGGTGCCGTCCCAATTGCCGCGCGCCAGCGCGCCCTTCAGGCCAAAGTCCTGGTAGCCGTAAAGGTTGGTGAAGATCCGGTCCTTATCCTGGAGCATCTCTCACACCTCCGGGTCGCGCACGCCGGTGCCGGTCTTGAGCGGTTCGCGCTCCGACCCGGTCACCTCGGGGCTGCTTGCCTTGGCGGCGTCAGCCACCTCTTCCCGCTTCTCGCGGGCATCCTTGCCGTCAGCCGCCTTCTCCTGGCTGGCCGAGGCGGCGCCCAGCGGATCGGCTGGCGTCTCAACCGCCGTGCTCGGACGGCCGGCCTGCTGCAGATCACCGGTCTCACCCGTCGTGCCACCCTGCGGGGCAGCGGCGGAGGAGCCGCGGGTGTAGAGGCTGGGATCGGTCAGTGAGGTCAGACCCAGCACCGGAGACGACGCCGTCCGCCCGATCTGGGAGCCGGTCTTCACCGGACGACCGGCCCGCAGGTCATCAAGCAGCTTCTCGAAGATTTCCGGCGTCAGGTCTTCGTAATAATCGTAATTGATCTGCGCCATGGGAGCGTTGGCGCAGGCGCCGAGGCATTCCACCTCAAGCCAGGACAGCGCACCATCCTCGCTCACATGCCGCTCGGGCCCGATCTTGCGCCGGCAGACGTCCTTAAGCTCTTCCGAGCCGCGGAGCATGCAATGCGTGGTCCCGCACAATTGCACGAAATGGCGGCCCACAGGCTCAAGGTTGAACATGGTGTAGAAAGTGGCGATCTCCAGCACACGGATATGCGCCATGCCCAGGCGATCCGCCACGGCGCGGATCGCAGGTTCCGGCAGCCAGCCGCCAGCCTGCTCCTGCGCCTTCCAGAGCAGCGGCACGACGGCGCTGGCCTGGCGGCCCTCGGGATACTTTGAAATCTGGCGCACGATCCAGGCCTCGTTCTCCGCCGTGAAGGCGAAGCTTTCGGGCTGTTCGGCGGCGAGGCGGCGGACGGACATCAGCGAGTTCCCGAGCCGGCAATGCGACAATCATTATAGGCACCGCCCACCTGGGCGATGCCGCAATAGGCGTAGACGCCATCCTTGTAGAGTTTGATGGCGTAGCCGTCCGTATGGGCGAAGCTGCCCCGGGTTCCGGGAACGCCGGACGCGGGGATCACGGCCGCATCCACCGGCTGCCAACCGCCGGTCAGAAGGCTGTACATGGTGATGCGCTCGACAACCACCGCCTTTGGAGGCTCGGCCGGGGTTCCGACCGGAACCACCACGTCGATGGTCGAACGACCCGCCGGGTCGGCCGCCTGGGCGACGCCGCAGGCGAGAACAACGGCCACGGCACTGGCAAGAAGAGTCTTCACCGATCCACCTCCCCGAACACGATGTCGAGGGAGCCCAGCACGGCCGAAACGTCGGCGAGCATGTGCCCGCGACACAGGAAGTCCATGGCCTGGAGATGGGCGAAACCGGGAGCGCGGATCTTGCAGCGGTAAGGCTTGTTGGTGCCATCCGCCACGAGAAAGACGCCGAATTCACCCTTCGGTGCTTCAACGGCCGCGTACACTTCCCCTTCGGGAACGTGGAAGCCTTCCGTGTATAGCTTGAAGTGGTGAATGAGGGCTTCCATCGACCGCTTCATTTCACCGCGCTTGGGCGGAGAAATTTTGTGGTCGGTGGTGGAGACCGGGCCGGGCTCCTTCAGGAGCCGGGCCACGCATTGCTGCATGATCTTGGTGGACTGCCGCATCTCTTCCATGCGGACCACATAGCGATCGTAGCAGTCCCCGTGCTTGCCGATCGGAATGTCGAAATCGAGCTCGGAATAACACTCGTAGGGTTGAGCCCGCCGCAGGTCCCATGCGGCGCCGGAGCCGCGGACCATGACGCCGGAGAAACCCCAGGACAGCGCGTCCTCCAGGCTCACCACGCCGATATCGACGGTGCGCTGCTTGAAGATGCGGTTGCCGGTGACGAGGGCGTCCAGGTCGTCCAGAAGGCCGTAGAAGCTCTCGCAGAAGGTCCCGATGTCCTTCACCAGCTCCGGCGGAAGGTCCTGGTGCACGCCGCCCGGACGGAAATAGGCCGCATGCATGCGGCTGCCGGAGGCGCGCTCATAGAACATCATCAGCTTTTCGCGCGCCTCGAAGCCCCACAGCGGCGGGGTGAGCGCGCCCACGTCCATGGCAAACGTGGTGACGTTCAGCAGATGGGACAAAAGCCGGCCGATCTCGGAATACAGCACCCGGATGAGCTGGCCGCGCTTGGGCACCTCAATGCCCAGCAGCTTTTCCACCGCCAGGCAGAAGGCATGCTCCTGGTTCATCGGCGCGCAATAATCGAGCCGATCGAAATAGGGCACGGCTTGGAGATAGGTCTTGGCCTCGATCAGCTTCTCGGTGCCGCGATGCAGCAGGCCGATATGGGGATCGACCCGCTCCACCAGCTCGCCGTCCAGCTCCAGCACAAGGCGGAGCACGCCGTGCGCCGCCGGATGCTGAGGGCCGAAATTGATCTGAAAGTTGCGGACCGGAGCGTCGGGCCGAGCGCTATCAAGAGTATGGGCCATGGGTCGCTCCTTCAGCCGGCCTTCGGGGCGCCGGGCTGGCCGGAAGCCTTCTCGTCACCGGGCAGCACATAGTCCGCTCCTTCCCACGGGGACAGGAAGTCGAACTTGCGGAACTCCTGCATCAGGCGAACCGGCTCATAGATCACGCGCTTGACCTCGTCGTCATAGCGCACTTCCACAAAGCCGGTGAGCGGGAAGTCCTTGCGCAGCGGATGGCCGTCGAAGCCGTAGTCGGTGAGGAGACGGCGCAGCTCCGGGTGGCCGGTGAACAGGATGCCGTACATGTCGTAGGCCTCCCGCTCGAACCAGTTGGCGCCGGGATAGACGCTGCAGATGGAGGGCACCGTGGTGTCCTCGTCGGTGACCACCTTGAGGCGGATGCGCAGGTTCTGCTTCAGGGACAGCAGGTGATAAATCACGTCGAAGCGCTGCGGACGGGCGGGATAGTCCACCCCGCACACGTCCACGATACAGGCGAACAGGCAGCTCGGGTCGTCGCGCAGGAAGGTCGCGACCTTGACGATCTGCTCCCGGTCCACCTCGAGCGTCAGCTCGCCATAGGCGATGTGCGAGGCGAGCACAGCACCGCCCAGCGCACCGGAAATATGGACCGACAGGTCCTTCAGGGTCTCGTCCATCTGCGTCTTCCCCGAGCTGGATGGAGCCAAGGCGCCACCCGCGGTCTCAAGCGGCCGTCAGCGTTCGATGGTGCCGACGCGGCGGATCTTCTTCTGCAGCAAAAGCACGCCATACAGCAGCGCCTCGGCGCTCGGCGGGCAGCCCGGAATATAGATGTCCACCGGCACCACACGGTCGCAGCCGCGCACAACCGAATAAGAATAGTGGTAGTAGCCGCCGCCATTGGCGCAGCTGCCCATGGAGATCACGTAACGCGGCTCGGGCATCTGGTCATAGACCTTGCGCAAAGCCGGCGCCATCTTGTTGGTCAGCGTGCCCGCAACGATCATCACGTCGGACTGGCGCGGGGAGGCGCGCGGCGCGAAGCCGAAGCGCTCCACGTCGTAGCGCGGCATGGACACCTGCATCATCTCGACCGCGCAGCAGGCGAGACCGAAGGTCATCCACATGAGCGAACCGGTCCGCGCCCAGGTGATGAGATTGTCCGCGGTGGTGATGAGGAAGCCCTTGTCCGCGAGCTCGGAATTGATCTCGCGAAAGAAGGGGTCGTCCGCACCCACGGGGCGCCCGGTCGAAGGATCGATGATGCCCTTCGGCGCAGGGGCGACCAGCGGCTTGGATTCGGCAGGGGTCAATCCCATTCGAGCGCTCCCTTGCGCCACTCGTAAATGAACCCGACGGTCAGCACGCCGAGGAACAGCATCATCGACCAGAAGCCGAGATCGCCGAGACCACCGAAGGAGATGGCCCACGGAAACAGGAAGGCCACTTCAAGGTCGAAGATGATGAAGAGAATCGACACCAGGTAGAAGCGGATGTCGAACGTCATGCGCGCATCGTCGAACGCGTTGAAGCCGCACTCATAAGCGGAGAGCTTCTCGGGGTCCGGGTTGCGATAGGCGACGAGAAAGGGCGCCACCATGAGGGCCAGCCCGATGACGAGCGACACCCCGATGAAAATGACCACCGGAAGGTAGTCCTGGAGCAAGGTTTCCATTGTCCGCACCTCGGGGCGCATGGGCGATCCGCCTGAAGCGTTACCGCGCCGGCCTCGGTTGGAGGAATTCGAAACGGGTGAGCGAGGCTTATCGCAGCGCCAGATAGGAGGCAAGAGCAAGCTGCGGAATACCTTTGGGGCATCCGCTGCTGCACCGCGAAAAATCCTTCTGCGGAGCGACTTTGCGGTGACACCCGTCCGAAATCGTCCGCGGCGCGACGGGGATGGCCCGCGCCTGCCGGCAATGCAGCGCGTTGCGTTGCACGCATTGCCAGGGCGGAACGGCACGCATCGCGCAAACCCGCTTCCTTGTGCGATAAACGAACAGGGGTTTGGGGCGGAAGAAAGACAGCTCGGCCGTCAGCGCCCACCGGACGCCTCCTGCCGAGCCGCGATTCTCTCTTTAGCGCCGGGTGGCGTCCTTCACCGCCGCAACCAGTTGCTTGAGGGTGAAAGGCTTCGGCAGAAAGGAGAACTTCTCCCCTTCCGGCAGGTTCTTGGAGAACGCCTCCTCGGCATAGCCGGAGATGAAAATGACCTTCAGGTTCGGATCGCGCGCGCGCAGCTCCCGCAGAAGCGTCGGTCCGTCCATTTCCGGCATCACCACATCGGACACCACCAGTTCGATCCGCGAACTGGATTGCTCATAGGCCTGCAGCGCCTCGGCGCCGCTGGCAGCCGCAACCACATTGTAGCCGCGTGCGGACAGGGCGCGGGAGGCGAAGGCGCGCACCGCATCCTCGTCCTCCACCAGGAGAACCGTGGCCTGGCCGGTGAGATCGGCCGCCCGGGCCTCCGGCTCGGGGGCGGCCGGCTGGTCCTCCGCCTCCACAGCGTCATGGCGCGGGAGGAACACGCGGAACGTGGCCCCCTCCCCTTCCCGGCTCTGCACCAGGATGTTGCCGCCCGTCTGCTTGACGATTCCATAGACGGTGGAGAGACCGAGACCGGTGCCCTTGCCCACATCCTTGGTGGAGAAGAACGGCTCGAAGATCTTATCGATGATGCCGGGCGGAATGCCGCTGCCGGTGTCGGCGACTTCGGTCAGCACGTAGTCCGCAGGCGCCAGGGAGCCGTCCGAATAGGCCTCCGTCTCGGCCGCGGAAACGTTGGCCGTGCGCAGCGTCAAGGTGCCGCCACCCGGCATGGCGTCCCGGGCATTGACCGCCAGATTGACGATCACCTGCTCGAACTGGTTCACGTCCACCTTCACAGGCCAGAGGTCACGGCCGTGCTGGACGTCCAGGGTTATGCGCTCGCCGATCAGCCGGCGCAGCAGCATGGACAGTTCCGAGATCACGTCGGTCAGCTGGATAACCTGAGGCCGCAAAGTCTGGCGCCGCGAGAAGGCCAGCAGTTGCCGCACAAGGCCCGCGGCCCGGTTGGCGTTCTGCTTGATCTGCATGATGTCCGGGAAGGACGGATCGCTCGGCCGGTGATTGGTCAGAAGCAGGTCGCAATAGCCGAGGATCGCGGTCAGCACATTGTTGAAATCGTGGGCCACGCCGCCGGCCAGCTGCCCGATGGCCTGCATCTTCTGCGACTGGGCGAACTGCACCTCCAGGGCGCGCTGGGCGGTGGTGTCCACCGCATAGACGGCAAGGCCCGGCACCGTGGGCCCGAGGGTCGAGACATAAAGGCGCGCGGACCGCCCCGCCTCCCCGGCCACATTCACCTCCAGCGGCGCGGGCGGCGCGGCCCCCGCCAGCATGTCCTTCACCAGGCGGTCCACCGCCTGGGTGTCGCGCTCGCTCACCAAATGATCAAGCCGCGCCTCGATCACCTGCGCCGAGGCCCCCGCGAACAGGCGCGAGAAGCTGCCATTGGCCTCCACCACCCGTCCGGCCTTGTCCACCATGGCCATGGCGAGCGGGGAGCGGGAGAAGAAGACAGCGTCCGCGCCGGCGCTGCGCCGCGTCTCCGGCACCGCCGGCACCGGCACGGGGGGAAGGATGTCCTGCGCCGGGATGGCGCGGGTGGCCGTGCGCGGCACGAAGGCGGCAATGCACTCGCCACCCGCCTGTCCGGCCAGCCAGAGGCGCGCCGGGAACACTCCGCCGTCCCGGCACACCAGATCCACGTCCACGCCATCCGAGCCGGCGCTGCCCTGCGTGACCGCCGTGCGCACCGCCGCGACATGGACGGGATCGATCACTTCTTCCAGCGGCAGGACCTCATGCGCCCATTCCGCGAGGTCATAGCCGAGATAATGGGCGCACGTGCCGTTGGGCAGGCGCGCCGTCTCCCCGTTTAGGACCAGAAGCCCAACCGGCGCGGCTTCCCACAATTCGGCAAGCACCCTCGCACCGTCCAGGTCCGTCAAAGCGGAGGCGATGGCGGGGGAGGAGGCAGGGCGCTGACGGTCGGCACCCGCCGCTACCGTCCGCCCGTCCGGCTCGGTCACGGTCAGGACCCACAGGACCCGCCGCGCGCCTTCCAGCGGATAGACCCCCACCGTCAGGCGGCGGCCGTCCGGCTCCGGGTCGAAGGGAAAGAACTGAGAGACATGGACGCCTTCCGAGATGGAGCGCAGCAGCATGGCCATGGGGGCCTGCGCCCCGGGAATGCGGCTCAAGAATCGCTCGGGGGTCGGCGCCTGGGTTTCGCGCGCCCGGGTCAGGCGCAGGTATGGCGCGTTGACCTCCACGAGGCGATCGCCGTCCTCCACCACCGCGACCGCGTCTCCGGTCGCAGAAAGCAGAGAGCGGGCCAGCTCCTCATTGCGCCGTTCGTCCCCGCGCAGAAGGCGAACGGATGTGGTGATGATGGAGAACACGCCAATGGCGGCGAACCCCACCATGACGGCCGTGAGGACCGGACCGCTGCCGCTCTGGAGAATCACTGCCACCAGACCGCCGGCGAACGAAGCGAGCCCCACCGTCAGCCGCTGGAAGCGCGCCACCTTCGTCCGGTAGGTACCCTTGGAAGGTGTGGCTGCGGCTTCTCGCGCTTGATTGCTCATGGCAGAAGCCTTCCTCTCGCGCCGCGTGCGCTGCTCGCCCGACACTTCAACTCCTGGATTTTAACGCATTGGTGCGGCATTGATTGAAATCCGGCCATGCTCGTCAAGAATTTCTTGGTATGAGTGCCTGCGTCGCGACCGCGTCGTGTCGTATGTAGGTAACACGCTATCGCCGGTAGGGGACCATCGGCGCGGAGCAATGAGGAAGAGTCATGTTGCAGGATCTCCTTGGGACGCATCTGGAACTGCCGGTGCGCCTGGCGATCGCAGCGGTGGTGATCGTGGTGCTCCTCGGTCTGACCGTGATGATCGTCCGAGCCCTGAGCGGTCGTGGGCGCGGCCCTGGCGGGCGCTCGCGTCAGGCGCGCCTTGCGGTCATGGACAGTGTTCCGGTCGACCAGAAGCGCCGGCTCGTGCTGGTGCGCCGCGACGAGGTGGAACATCTGCTGCTGATCGGTGGCAGCCGCGACCTGGTGGTGGAGCCCTCGATTCCCCGTGGCGTGCCGCGTGAACCCACCCAGCCGCGTGAAGCGCTGCCCGCCCGCGAGCCCGGGCGCGAGGCCCTGGCGAGCCGAGAGACGACGCTCCTGCGCCGCGCGCCCGCCGCTCCGCCCCTGATGGCGCCGGCCGCGCCCCCCCCATCTGCGACAGAAGCGCCCGCCGCCCCCGAGGCCGCCGCCGCCAAGGCGACTGCGCCGGCCGAGCCGGCCGCCCCTGCCAGCCCGGCGTCCCGCTTTGCGGCCCTTCGCCGGCCCTCCACCCCGCGGCCGGATGCGGAGGCCGCTCCCCGGCCGACCTTGCCGCCAGAAGCGGGCGCAGGCGGCCTCGCCGCTGCCGCATCCACCTTCGCCGCGGCCAAGCGGGTGTTCGAGCCTCGCAGCCCCGCTCCCAAGGCGCCCGACCCGCGCGCCGATGAGCGCACCATTCCGGCATATCCGCTCGGCGCCTCGCCGAGGGTGCCCGCGAAGGACCCCGAGCCGGTGATCGCCGCACCGGAGGCGCCGGCCGCGACACCTCAAAGTCTTGCCCCCAAGGCTGAACCGGCGGATTCTGCCCCCCGCGAGCCCGATGCGGCAGAGATGCCAGTGGCGGATGAGATCACGCTCGTCACCAAGGCGCAGCCGCTGCCTTCGGTGCCGACCGAGGTCGCGCCGCCCTCCCCGATCCCGCTGGTCAGCCCTGAGCACGCCCCGCCCCCCGTTGTCCAAGTGGCCGCGCCCCCCCCTGCGGTCGAAGCGCCTGCGCCCATCGTCAAGGACGCGCCGGCCGCAGAATCGCTGCCAGAGGTGAAGGCCGAACCGGCCTTCAAGACGCGCCCCATCGTGGATGCCCTCCCCACGTTCGAGGTGACCCCACTCCCAGAGGTGGCGGCCGAGACGACCCCGCCCGCGAAGGTGGAGCCGACCTTCGACTTGCCCGCCGCCCCGGCGGCAGAGGCGCGGCCCGTGGAAGCTTCCGTCACCAAGGTGGAGCTGAAGATCGAGGATCTGCTTGGTCCGGGAGCCTTCGACCTCGAGCCTGAAGGCAAGATCGAGCCACAGATCGAAGCGCAGCGCCCGGCCGAGGTGCCGCCGGTCGTCGAACACAGGGGTGAGCCCAAGGTCGAGCCAAAGATCGAACCCAAGATTGAAGCCGGATGGCCGCCCAAGGCCGCGCCCAAGGTTGAGCCCGCTTTCGAGCGGCCGCCGGTGCCGCCGGTTCCGGTCACGCCCGCTCCTGTCGCGCCGGCCCCGCTGCCTGCTGCTGCTGCCGAGGTGCCTGCTCCTCCGCCGCCCCGGCGCAGCCCGGTCTTCAGCTTTGGCCGCCCCGGCCGGGAAGCGCCCGTGCGCGCAGAACCCAAGCTGGGCGAGGTGGCCGCCCGCCTGCAGGCCAGCCTCGACCAGTCTCTGACCGGGCCGAGCGACACGCCTGCCCCCGCCCCCGTCGCCGAAAAGCGGGTGGAGGAACCGCACGTGGCCGAGCGCACCGCACGGCCCACGGCGACATTCCCGCCGGCGACCTTCTCGAGCCGACCTGCGGCACCGCCCGTGCCGCCCTTCGTGCCGCCGCCGGCGAAGCCGGCCGCCACCCGGCCCGCGAGCCCCTTCCGGGCGACCCCTCTGCCGCCTGAAATTCTGGCGACACCGTCGGAGGAGCCGAGCCAGGAGCAGGACCATCCGTCCACCGCAATGGACCGGATGGATTCCCACTCCAGCAGCCCAGCGCCCGAAGGCGAGGACGGAGCGGAAGCCGAGGCCGAGGGTGAGGCGCCGCCGCCCGTTCGCGTGGTCGAACCCATCGCAAGCACAACATCTTCCGTCTCGCCGGAGAGCATTTCTCTCATCGAGATGGAAACGAACCTCAATCTCGAAACCGACCTGATGCGGGAACTGGAACTGACGCTCGCGCGGGACGTGGCGGGAGAGGCCAGCGCCGCCCCGTTGGCCGATGATGTGGCGCAGCCGGCCCAGCCCCTCGGTCAGGCCCAGGACTCGCCCGCGGCCGCCGTGCAGCAGGCCGGGGGACCCAAGGCCGGCGAGGCCGATGCCATGGCCCCCGCCGCACCAAAGGCGAAGGAAGCGGACACCGTCGATCCGTTCGAGGATCTGGAGGCGGAGATGGCCTCCCTGCTCGGTCGGGCCGCACCCCGTCCCTGATATTGCGGGGCGCCTCTTGGCGCCCCCATCCCTTGCTGCGCCGGGACCTCAGCCCGGCCTCAGGCATACAAAAAAGCCCCGGAGGCACTGGCCTCCGGGGCTTTTCTATGCGGAATGTGCGACCGGTCAGGCTAAGGTCAGAACTTCAGCAGGCACTGGCCGGCCTGCTCGGCCGCCGCGCGGGCATTTCCCTGCGCGATGGTGCCACCCTGGACGAGCGCACGGGTCTGCTGGGTCACCAGATCGCGAACCGAGGCACCGGGCGCCATCTGGGGGGCCACGGCGTTGTAGATGGTCTTCGCATCGCCGCTGAGATTGGCGGCGCAGGCATCGGCCGCAGACTTGTCGGCCAGGGCAGCCGTGGCAGCAAGGCTCAGTGCAGCGGCAAGGACAAACGTCTTCATCACCTGTCTCCTGTTCTCAACGCACGCCAGCCCGATTGACGGGGCCGCCGGCATTCTCCGGGGCATAGCCGACACCCGCGCCGGCACCGCCCACTCCAACTCCGGGTCGAACGCCGGCGCCCGCGGCTCCCGCTCCCACGCCGGGCCGCACACCGACTCCGTCCTCTTCATGCGGGACGCATCCGGCGGGATAGCCAGGGCGCGTGCAATGCACGACCGCCGTCGGTCGCGCCACGCATCCCTCAGGCACACCCACTCCTGTGCAATAAACGACGGCATTTCCTGGCGTCGCCGGCAGCAAAGCCGAACCGGCCAGCCCGATCGCAAGAAGGCTCTTTTTCCAGAGGGACATGGTTCTTGCCTTTCGCGTTTTCGGGGCTGCGCCCCACACACGATGTGTGGCGGTAGACCTGCCCCCCCTTCATCACAACGGCGATTATTGGCCAAAATTTGCGCTTGAGCCCTCGCTTCGCCCGTTAGCCAGGAACTATAGTGGCGTTTGAAGTCAACCCCTCTGAGTCCCGCGCGGGGCGGACGTAAGTGGATGGAAATGACGCACAAAGACGAGCCGACGCTCCGGCGGGCGGCATACCGATTCGCAGAGATGAAGCGGCGAACGGACGAGCGGATTCCGGTCCTGACCGGTCATCCGCGCTTTCACGAGGCCATGGAGATTGCCACACGTGGCATTCTGGAAATGTATCATGGAAACCGGTTGCTCAACCGGCTCATGAACGACCGTGGCCGGGTCATCTTCGGACTGCTCTGCTATTATCTGGCATGCAGCCCGGATGAAAATGGTGTCGGACTCACCGTCACGCGCATTGCCGACCTGTGCGAAGAGACCAATCTGTGCAGCCGCGGCCGGGCAAAGGCCTTGATAACGCTCATGCGCTGGGCGGGCTATGTGGACGCCATGGCGCCCGATTCGACCGGGAACCGGCGCCAGCGCCCCCTGGCGCCCACCGCACGGATGACCAACGAATATATTCGCCGCTGGCAGACCATGCTCTCGGCCGTCGCCTGCTTCGATCCCATCGCGAACGAGGCGCTCGCGCGACTGAACGAGCCGGGCTTCCTTTCTGCCCTGGTGCGCAACCAGGGCGTGCGCTATCGCGCGGGATACCGGCTGCTGGAGCACTCGCCGCAGATGCAGGTTCTGGCGGAACGGGATGCCGGCGTCCTGATCGCCATCTGCCTGTACAATTCCGGCGGCGAGGGCGACACCTATCCCCCGAGCCAGCCGGTGCCCGTGCCTGTTGCGGCGCTTGCCCGGCAGTTCGACGTATCGCGCGCCCACGTGCTGAAGATGTTGCGGGAAGCGGAGGATGCGGGGCTGATCCGACGTCTGCCAAGCACACAGGGGGCCGTGGAGTTGCTCCCCCCGATCCTGCGGGGCGTGGAATATTTCATGGCTGCATGCTTCGCGCTCCAGATCGAGTGCGTGGCCGACGCCCTGAAGGCGACAACCGTCGCCCCTGCGCCGCTTGGCAGCGACATCCCGACGCCTTTCGTTCGCGATATGAGCGAAAGCACGAAGCTTCCCCTGGCCACGCCGCGTCCCGGTACCACCTAGACGGGAAGCCCTGGCAGAGAGGAGCACCGCCGCGCTTGACCCACCTGCCGGCGGTGCCTAGGGTCGCTGCGACGGTTCCCGCAAGGGATCAAAAGGGAATGCGGTGAGGCGCCTTGTGCGCCGACTCTGCAGCTGCCCCCGCAACTGTGAGCGGCGAGTTCTTCGTCACGAGCCACTGGGCCACTCGGGGCCTGGGAAGGCGACGAAGGAACATTGACCCGCAAGCCAGGAGACCTGCCGTCAGTCGTGGTCACACGCGAGCACATCGGGCGGGGTGTCCTGGTGGTGGCGAATGGAAGGAATCTGCCTTTCCGCCTCGTTCGCGGTGACGTGCCACATCGTCCCGCCCGAGGCCCTTATGCCTGCCCGTTTCCTGTCCGCCGTCTCCTGGCCCGCGTTGCCGGCCGCGGCTTTTGCCTGCCTTGCCCTTGCTCCCGCAGCCAGCCGGGCGCAGTCCGCCAGTCCCTCCAGCTCCGACATCGACCTGCCGCAGATTGTCATCAGCGCGACGGGGACTGCGACCCCCGCCAGCGCTGTGGCCTCGTCCGTCACCGTCATTACCGCTGACGACATCGCCAAGACGCAGGAGCGATCGGTCCCGGACGTCCTGCAGGCGGTTCCCGGCCTCAATGTGGTCCAGACCGGCGGCCCGGGCGGCACCACGTCCATCTTCATGCGCGGCACCAATTCCAACCAGGTGAAGATCCTGGTGGATGGGGTGGATATGACCGATCCGTCCTCCCCGGACGGCACGTTCAACCTCGGCCAGCTCATGACCAACGACGTCTCACGGATCGAGGTCCTGCGCGGTCCCCAGAGCGGCCTTTATGGCTCGGACGCCATTGGCGGCGTGATTTCCATCACCACCAAGCGCGGCAGTGGACCGGCCAAGATCACCGGCTTCGTGGAAGCGGGTGCGCTCGGCACCTTCAACCAGGCACTCGGGGTGAGCGGCGGCACCGACACGGTAGGCTATGCCTTCAATGTCGGACACTTCGCCTCAACCTCCATCCCGGTGACGCCCCAGGGCCTCGTTCCCCCCGGTTACCCCACCAATTTCAACATTTTCGACAACTGGACCTATTCCGGCCGACTCGATTTCGACCTGTCCGAGACGTTCTCGGTGAACCTCACCGGGCGCTACATCGACAGCCAACTGGCCTATACGCCCGACATCTTCTCCACGGCCACCTACAGCTCCATGCCGGCCATGCAGACGAGCACGTCCTTCTCGCGTGTGTTCGTGGGCAAGGCGGAGGGCGTGTGGACCGCGCTCGACGGCAATCTGGTGAGCCAATTCGGCGTCTCGGCCACCGATCAGTCGCGCCCGACCACCGGGCCGAACGTGACCGAGAACGGCACCTATGACGGCCAGATGCAGACCTATTATCTGCGCTCCACCTGGAGCTTCATGCCCGGCCAGACCCTGCTCGGTGGGATCGAGCGCAAGAATGAGAGCATGACCTCGTCTAGCTATTACAGCTCCGGCGAACTGTCCGCCTCGAACGGGGAGACGGCGGCCTATCTTCAGCTCCAATCCTCTTTCGGCGAACGCTTCTTCCTGGCGCTCAACGGGCGCTTCGACAGCGATGACACCTATGGCGACCACGCCACCTATCGCATCGCGCCCGCCTATCTGATCCCGGAGACGGGCACCAAGCTGAAGGCCACCTATGGCACCGGCTTCAACGCGCCCTCGCTGTACCAGCTCTACGCCCCCGTCTATGGCAATCCCAACCTGAAGCCCGAGGAGAGCACCGGCTGGGATGCGGGCTTCGAGCAGCAGGTGCTGAATGGCAAGGCGTCGTTCGGCGCCACCTACTTCCACAACGACCTGACCAATCTCATCGGCTATGACCCGGTCACCTATGCCTATGTGAACGTGTCCCAAGCGACCACCAAGGGCGTCGAGGCCTTCGTGGCGGTGCAGGTCACGCAGACGCTTTCGCTGCGGGTCGACTACACCTATACGGACGCCGAAGGCTCATTTACGCCCGGCTCCAGCTATTCCGCCGGGGCCTGCGCCCCCGCCACGCTGGACACCTGCAACCTCCTGCGGCGGCCCAACAACAAGGTGTCCGTTGCCGCCAACTGGCAGGCCACGGACAAGCTGAACCTCAATGCGACACTGATCTATGTGTCCAGCTGGTGGGACATTGTGCGACTGTCGTCGGATTATGTGGACCAGCCCGGCTACACCATCCTCAACCTGGCGGCCAATTATGCGGTGAGCCCCAACGCCACCGTCTATGGGCGCATCAACAATCTGTTCAACGAGACCTATGAGGATCCGAATGGCTTCCTGGCTCCGGGCTTCGGCGCCTATGGCGGCGTTCGCTTCACCTTCTGAGTGACCATGACGCGCGTCTCCCGCCGCCCTCTCCTCACCCCCCGCCTCCGGCAGGGAGGGGAGAGGTGCGTGCGGAGGATCACTGCAATGCTCCTGTGCCTCGCCGTCATGCCGGCGATGGCACAGGAGGCGACACGGGCTGCCAGTCCCACGGCAAAGCCGGCCCGCATTGCCTCACTCAATCTGTGCGGCGATGAATTGCTGCTGCGCTTGGCCGATCGCGACCGAATCGCCTCAGTGACCTTCCTGGCCGCTGATCCCGGCAGTTCCAATGTGTCTGACCTCGCCCGTGGCCTCCCCACCAATCGCGGGCTGGCAGAAGAAATCGTTCCGCTGGAACCGGATTTGGTCATCACAGGCGCCTTCACCACCCGCGCCACCTCCGATCTGCTGCGCAGGCTGGGCGTCCCCGTACTCGAACTGCCCATGCCCGCAACCCTGGACGAGGCCTACCAGCAGATCCGGCGCGTGGCAGAGCGCATTGGCGAGACCGAGCGCGGGGAAGAGATGATCGCCCGGGTTGAGGCGGAGATCGCCGCCCTGCCCGCCCCTCACGCGCCGGAACGCTCCGCCATCGTTCTGCGGCCCAACGGCTTTACCGCCGGCAAGGGCTCCCTGGCGGATGATCTCATGTCACGGGCGGGGCTCGACAATCTGGCGGCCCGCCTGCCCGCCGACAAGTTCGGCCAATTGCCGCTCGAAGAGGTGGTGGTGGCGCACCCGGATGTGCTGGTGGTGGACACCGACCCAGCTGCTCCGCCCTCCCTCGCCGAGGGCATCCTCGACCACCCTGCCCTGCGCATGTTCAGCCGGCGCGGCCAAATGGTAGCTGTCCCCGCGCGCCTGTGGGCGTGCGCCGGACCCGAACTGGCCAAGGCCGCCGCCCGCCTGTCTGCAGCGCCCACACCCGGGCCAGGGACGTCCCAGGCCATGGCGCCCACACCCTCGGGGCAGGTCATTCCATGAGGGCCCTCGCACCGGCACCGAAGCCAGCTCCGCGCCGTTCCTTCGGCCTGTCCGCCCAGGCCTGGCTTGTCACCGCACTTTCCGTCCTGATGGCCGGTCTCTTCGCCGTATCGGTGGCGCTGGGCTACGCTCCGCTCGATTGGCCGCGGGCGGTCTCCGATCTTGTCGCCGGGCGAGACAGCATCCCTGCCCTGGTGCTCCTGCAATTGCGTCTGCCCCGGGCGATTCTTGCGGCCACCGTCGGTTTCAGCCTCGGCCTGACGGGAGCGGCCATGCAGGGCCTGATGCGCAATCCCCTCGCCGACCCCGGCGTGGTCGGCGTCTCCGGCGCCGCCGCCTTCGGCGCGGTGGTGGCCTTCTATTTCGGACTGAGCGCCGCCTTCTCCCTGGCGCTGCCCATCGGCGGGCTGATCGGCGCCGCCATCGCCACGGCGCTTCTGCTGGCTTTGGCCCGGCGCGGCACGGGCACCGCGACGCTGGTGCTCGCGGGCGTCGCCATCAACAGCCTGACCGGCGCCTTGACCGCTCTGGCGCTCAACCTCGCGCCCAGCCCCTATGCGGCGCTGGAGGTGGTTTTCTGGCTGATGGGATCGCTGTCAGATCGTTCCCTAGTCCATGTGGCGCTCTCCCTGCCCTTCATGGTCGCCGGCTGGGCGCTGGTGCTCTCCACCCGGCGCGCCATGGATGCCCTGACCCTCGGCGAGGACACGGCGACCAGCCTCGGCTTTTCCATGCCGCGCGTCCGCCTCCTGGTGGTGGGGGGAACCGCGGCGGCGGTGGGCGCGGCGGTGGCTGTGTCCGGGGCCATCGGCTTCGTGGGGCTGGTGGTGCCCCACCTCATGCGGCCCCTGGTGCGCCAGCGCCCCGGCCGGCTCCTGCTGGTGAGCGGGCTGGCCGGTGCGGCGCTGACGCTGGGCGCCGACATTGCTGTGCGCCTCATCCCCACCCGCCCCGAGCTGAAGCTGGGGGTGGTCACCGCCCTCATCGGCGCCCCCTTCTTCTTCGCCATGCTGCGGCACCTTAAGGTGGAGGGGGAATGATGCTGGCAGCCCAAGGCATCCGCGTGAGGCGGAACGGAATTGCGGTCCTGGAGGACGTAGCCCTGGCCTTGTCACCTGGCGAGCTTCTGGGGCTCATCGGCCCCAACGGGGCGGGCAAGACCACTCTCCTTCGCGCCTTATGCGGGCTGGAGGAAGTGGAAGCCGGGACGGTGACCTTCGACGGCCGCCCCCTCGCCACGCTCGGCCGCGCGGGCCTCGGCCGAACCGTATCCTACCTGGCACAGGGGGGGCGCATCCATTGGCCCATGCGGGTGGAGGACTTGGTGGCCCTCGGCCGGCTGCCGCACACCCCCTCCCCCGAGGCGGACGCCGCCGCCGTGGAGCGCGCCCTGTGGGCGGCGGATGTGCTCGCCTTGCGCCACCGCATCACCGGTTCACTGTCGGGCGGCGAGCGCGCGCGCGTCCTGCTGGCGCGCGCCTTGGCGGTGGAGGCTCCCGTCCTGCTGGCCGACGAGCCGGTGGCGGCGCTCGACCCCTATCACCAGCTTCAGGTCATGGAAGTGATGCGGGCCACAGCCAGGCGGGGCGCGGCAGTGGTGCTGGTGCTGCACGACCTCACGCTCGCCGCCCGGTTTTGCGACCGCTTGGCCTTGATGCAGGGCGGGCGCCTCCTGGCGGTGGGGACCCCGGAGGATGTGCTCTCGGCCACGCGCGTTGAAACCGCCTTTGCCGTCACGCTCCAGACCGGCACGCGGGACGGGGAGAGGTTCGTCCTGCCCTGGCGCCGCAAGGAGACCGGAGAGGGCGCCACGGTCAGATGATCTCGATCTCCGGGAACGGGAAGATCAGGTGCCCCCCGTCCGCCAGGAACTGGGCTTCGCGCTGGACGATGCCGTCCTTGAAGTGCCAGGGCAGGACGAGGAAATAGTCCGGCTTCATGGCCCGCGCCTCCTCCTCGGAGACGATGGGGATGTTGGTGCCGGGCGTGAAAGCGCCGAACTTGTCGGGATTGACCTCCGCGACCACCGGCAACTCCTTTTCCGTGATGCCGCAGAATTGCAGCACCACATTCCCCTTGGTGGAGGCGCCATAGCCGAACACTTTCTTGCCATCGGCGGCCAGCGCGCGCAGCAGGCGCACCAGATCCTCCCGGTGGCGATAGACGCGTTCCTCGAAGTCGCGGAACGGACGGGGCGTGCCGAGGCCCATGCGCTCTTCCTGTGACAGCAGCCAGTCGAGCACGGCGCGCGTGCCCTCACGGGGATCGTTCTGCCGCACGGCGGTCACGGCGAAGCTGCCGCCATTGACCGCATTCATCTTCACGTCGATGGCCCGCATGCCGGCGGCGGCCAGGATCGCCTGCACCACCCCGAAGGAATAATATTCCAGATGCTCGTGGCAGACCGTGTCGTAGGAGGTCAGACGCAGCATCGAGGGCATGTAGCTCTGCTCGAAATGCCAGATGCCGCCCGGCGCCAACACGCTCTCCACCTCGCGGGCGAAGGCGATGGGGTCCTCCAGGTCATAGAACATGGCAATAGAGGTGACGATCTTGGCGGGCGCCGCGCCCGCCGCGGCGAAGGCGCGCGCGCTGAAGAAGTCCGGCACCAGCTGGATGTCGTCGGGATAATAGGCGGCGAACTTGGCGCCGGTGGGATCGATGCCGATGCGCTTGAGACCCGGGACGGTGTAGGCCTTCAGGGAAGTGGCATCGTTGGCGCCGATGTCGAGCACCGTGTCGCCGGGGGCAAGGGCGGCGAAGCGCTCCAGCCAGCGGATCTTCTGGGTGAGATGGCGGACCATGCTCTGGTTGAGGCCGGAGCGATAGCCATAATTCTCGCCATACATCTCCGAGAGGCTGAAGGAGTGGGCAAGCTGGAGCAGCCCCGAATTGGGGCACCAGACCAGGCGCAACGGTCCCCGCGTGATGGGCGCGGCCGGGTCCTTCGGGAAGACGCCGGTCAACGCCTGTTCGCCAAGGTCGAGGACCGGGATGAGCGTGCTGCCGCCGCCGATACGGCACTGATCGATCATGGTGTAGTCGGCCATTGCACGCTTCCTCTCAACGCCCCTTCACGAGCCCAACGGCACGCGTCGGCTCTCGCATACGCTGAATAAGCCAATCCCTCGCACCTGCACAAAGGGTTTTCCGAGCCACACCCGCCCTCACGTGGGGCAGTGGCGCCCCCGCCGGAGCGGGGTAGGGCCGCCGCTGGCCTTTGACGTCTCGCCCGGTTACGCCCGCCCGGTGGCGGCGAGGCTGCGGAACGGCTTTCCCGCCTTCAGGTGGCTTTCGATCTCCTCAAGCGAAAGACCACTGGTCTCCGGCACATAGCGGGCGGTGAAAAACAGGCCGAAGACGCACACCAGGGCGTAGATGGCGAACACGCCGGCCAGCCCGATGCCTTCGATCAAAAGCGGGAAGGTGAGCACCACCAGGAAGTTGAACGCCCAATTGGTGAGCGAAGCGGCCCCCATGCCCGGCCCGCGCAGGCTCAGCGGGAAGATCTCCGCCATCATCACCCAGGGCAGCGGCCCCAGGCTGACGGCGAAGGAGGCGATGTAAAGACCAAGGCCGAGGATGGAGACCAGCTCCATGCCCGGCGCGTCCGTCCAGGCGGAAATGGCGATCATGCCAAGGCTCGCGGCAGCACCGGCAAAGCCGATGAACAGCAGCTTGCGGCGGCCGATGCGGTCGATGAGCCCCATGGCCACCACCGTCATCAGCACATTGACCACACCGATGCCCATGGTGGCGAGCAGCTGGGTGTGGGTGGAGCTGAAGCCGGAATGGGCGAAGACGGTGGGGGCGAAATAGATCACCGCATTGATGCCGGACAATTGCTGGAGCAGGAACAGGCCCATGCCCACCACCAGCGCCGGACGGGCCACCGGGCCGAACAGGTCGCGCCAATGGCTGCCGCCCCGGTCGGACGCCACCGCCTCGGCGATGTCCGCCAGGGCGCGTTCAACCTTGGGATCGCTCGGCGGCACGCCCTCGATGCGCGCGATCACCTGCCGCGCATCGGCGACACGGCCACGCAACATCAGCCAGCGCGGCGTATCGGACAGGACGGCGACCCCCAACAGCAGGAGAACGCCCGGCAGGACTGCGGTGGCGAACATGCTGCGCCAGGCCTCTCCGAAGGCCCACCCCACCAGATAGGCGAAGAGGATGCCGAGAGTCACGGCCAGCTGGTAGATGGAGACCAGCATGCCGCGAATGCGCGCAGGGGCGGTTTCGGAAATGTAGAGCGGCGCCACCATGGCCGCCGCGCCAATGGCAATGCCCAGCAGCAGGCGGCCCAGGGAAAGCACCAGGAGGTTGGGCGCCAGGGCACACAGTCCGGCGCCCAAGATGAACAGCAAGCCGGCCCCCATCAGCAGCTTGCGCCGGCCATGGGGCGCCGCGAGCCAGCCGCCAAGGACCGCCCCCGCCAACGCGCCCAGCGGGACGGTGGCCGTCATCAGGCCTTCCTCCAGCGCCGTGATCCCGAATGTCTCGCGCAGCGGATGAAGGGCGCCGGCGATGATCCCCTCGTCAAAGCCGAACAACAGGCCGGCAATGCCCGCGATGCAGGCAATCACGTAGATCATGGGCCCCTCCCCGGCCGGCTGAAGTGCGGCCTCTGGATTCTGCTGTAGCCGCCGGGCACGCCTGTGTGAAGCAAGCCGCGGGCGAGGCCCCCGTTTGGCTCCCGCTCTCGTGATCGTGCAGGCCTCCCATGAGCCCGCCCGGGATTGACGGCGCTTGCGTCCTCCCTTAACGGCTCGGCCTTCTGACCTTAAGGACACTGCGCCCCGCGCCATGGCCGAACTCGCGCCGAAGACCTCGCCCCGTATCTCCTTCGTTTCCCTCGGCTGCCCCAAGGCGCTGGTGGACAGCGAGCGCATCGTCACGCGCCTGCGGGCGGAAGGCTATGAGCTGACCCGCACCCATGCGGGCGCCGACCTTGTCATCGTCAACACCTGCGGCTTCCTTGACAGCGCCAAGGCCGAGAGCCTCGCCGCCATCGGCGACGCTCTGGCGGAAAACGGCAAGGTGGTGGTCACCGGCTGCATGGGCGCCGAGCCGGAGCAGATCCGCCTCGCCCATCCCGGCGTCCTGGCGGTCACGGGCCCGCAGCAATATGAGAGCGTGCTTGCCGCCGTCCACGAGGCGGTGCCGCCCCAGCACGACCCCTTCCTGGACCTGGTGCCCGAGCACGGCGTGAAGCTGACGCCCCGGCACTATGCCTATCTGAAGATTTCCGAGGGCTGTAACAACCGCTGCACCTTCTGCATCATTCCCAAGCTGCGGGGCGACCTCGTCTCCCGGCCGCTCGGCGACGTGATGCGGGAGGCGGAGAAGCTGGTGGCGGCGGGGGTGAAGGAGCTCCTGGTCATCTCCCAGGACACTTCGGCCTATGGCGTCGACATCAAATATGCCCCGAGCACCTGGCGCGAGAAGGAGCGGCAGGCCCGCTTCTACGATCTCGCCGAGGCGCTGGGCGAGCTGGGTGCGTGGGTGCGCCTGCACTATGTCTATCCCTATCCCCATGTGGATGGGGTGATGGAGCTGATGGCCGCCGGCAAGGTGCTGCCCTATCTGGACATCCCGTTCCAGCACGCGAGCCCCACCGTGCTGAAGCGCATGAAGCGCCCGGCCGCCCAGGAAAAGACCCTGGCGCGGGTGCAGGCCTGGCGGGCGGCGGTGCCGGACCTGACGCTGCGCTCCACCTTCATCGTCGGCTTCCCCGGCGAGACCGAGGCCGAATTCCAGGAACTGCTGGACTTCCTCGGCGAGGCAGAGCTCGACCGTGTCGGCTGCTTCAAGTTCGAGCCGGTGGATGGCGCGCCCGCCAATGCGCTGGCCGATCCCGTGCCGGAAGAGGTGAAGGCCGAGCGCTATGACCGCTTCATGCGCACCCAGCAGGCCATTTCCGCCCGCCGCCTGAAGCGCAAGGTGGGCACGCGCCAGCAGGTCATCATCGATGCGGTGACGCCCGCCGGCGCCATCGGCCGCACCAAGGGCGATGCGCCGGAAATTGACGGCCGCGTGCATGTGGCCTCCCGCCGCCCCTTGCGGGTGGGGGAGATCACCACGGTGAAGATCGAAGGCGCCGATGCCTATGACCTGCGTGGCACGGCGGTGGGCTTCTAACCGCCATCCCAGCCAGCCTCAAAACGAAAACGGCCGGGCTTTCTCCCGGCCGTTTTGTTTCCTGGAGACGGAAGGCCTCAACCCTCGTCGTCGTCCGAATGCTCCGGCGGCACCAGGCCCTGGAGGCCGGCGAGCAGCTCTTCCTCGGTCATGCGGTCCATCACAATGTCCGCATCGTCAACCGAGCCGGACTCGCTGGACGCGATCATGGGAACCGCCTCGGGCTCCGGCTCGTCCACCTCGGTGTACTTCTGGAGCGAGTGGATGAGGTCTTCCTTGAGATCCTCGGGGCTGACCGTCTCGTCGGCGATCTCACGCAGGGCCACGACGGGGTTCTTGTCGTTGTCGCGGTCGATGGTGATGGGGGCGCCGGAAGAGATCATGCGGGCACGGTGGCCGGCGAGGAGGACCAGCTCGAACCGGTTGTCCACCTTGTCGATGCAATCCTCAACGGTAACACGGGCCATTGGACAGGCACTCCCTCGTGCGCGGTAAAATAAGACGCAACGGGTGCGTTGAAGCTGCGCCCCATAGCCTATAAGGGCAGAAGGCGCAAGACGTTTCCTCTTTTTTCACTTGCGCTCGCCGCGCGAACATCGGAAAAAGTTGCGCGGTTCCATTTTTTAACCGTTCTATCTAACGGGCAAAAAGCCCTCGCGCGGACCCCATAATGATCGCCTCGGAAAAGATCGCGCTCCTGATTGATGGCGCCAACCTGTACTCCGCCACGAAGGCCCTGGGTTTCGACATTGATTATAAGCGGCTGCTGAAGGAGTTCCAGTCGCGGGGCTACCTGCTGCGTGCCTTTTATTACACGACCCTGATCGAGGATCAGGAATATTCCTCCATCCGGCCCCTGCTCGATTGGCTGGACTATAACGGCTACTCCGTCGTCACCAAGCTCGCCCGCGAGTTCACCGACGCCCAGGGTCGGCGCAGGGTGCGCGGCAGCATGGACATCGAGATTGCGGTGGATGCCATGGAGCTGATCGGCTTCGTGGATCACATCATCCTGTTTTCGGGCGACGGCGACTTCCGGTCCCTGGTGGAAGCCTTGCAGCGCAAGGGGATCCGCGTCAGCGTGGTGTCCACCATCGCCACCCAGCCCCCGCTCATCGCCGACGACCTGCGGCGGCAGGCGGATATCTTCATCGACCTGGTGGAATTGCAGCCCAAGATCGGCCGCGACCCGGCCGAACGGCAGGGGCGTATGCAGGAGACGCCACGATTTTTGGAGCGGCGGGGCCCCGCCAGCGTCGATCACAGCGACAGCTGAGTCTCCATGAGCTGCGAGCCGGGGCACGACTGCCCCCTGTGTCCGCGCCTCGTCGCCTTCCGCGACCAGTGGCGGTCCGCGGAACCCTCCTGGTTCAATGGCCCGGTGCCGATCTTCGGCCCGGCGCAGGCCCGCCTTCTGGTGGTGGGGCTCGCCCCGGGTCTTCGCGGCGCCAATCGCACTGGGCGGCCCTTCACCGGCGATTATGCCGGTGACCTGCTTTATTCCACCCTGATTGAGATGGGCTTTGCCGAAGGCAGCTATGAGGCGCGGCCGGACGACGGGCTTCAGCTCCTGGATACACGCATCGTCAATGCGGTGCGCTGCGTCCCGCCGGAAAACAAGCCCACCACGGCCGAGATCCGCACCTGCCGTTCGTTCCTGGCCCCCGTGCTGCAGGGAACCTCAGGCCTGAAGGCGGTGGTGACGCTGGGCAAGATCGCCCATGATTCCACCATCGCCGCCCTCGGTGCCCGTCCCGCCCATCATCCCTTCGGCCATGGCGCCCGCACGCAGGTCGGCGGGCTGGAGGTGTTCGCGAGCTATCACTGCTCCCGCTACAACACCAATACGGGCGTCCTGACCCCGGACATGTTCCGCGCCGTCTTCCGGGCGGTGCGCGCCTATCTGGGGTGACGGCGCTTCAGGAAGTCGAGCACATCAGCCGCATTCTTGTGGGGCGGGAACACCGGATAGAACACATGTCCGATGGCGCCCTCCTCGATGATGAGGGTCAGGCGCTTCAGCAGCACCATGCCTTCCACAGTGAAGGTCGGCAGCCCCACCGCCCGGGCAAACGATAGCGAATGGTCCGACAGCAGCGGGAAGGGAAGGTGCAGGCGCTCCACCACTTCGCGCTGATAGGCGCTGTTTTGCGTCGACAGGCCGAAGACATGGGCCGCGCCGTGGGCGGTCAGGTCGGCATAATGGTCGCGGAAGGCGCAAGACTGAGGCGTGCAGCCCCGGGCGCCCGGGATTTCGTCCCAGCCGATGGGGCTTGGAGCATTGGGATCTCCGGTTCGCGGATAGCAATAGACCACCACGCGCCCGGACAGGGACGACAGATCCACCAGCCTGCCATCGGTGGCGGGCAGGTTGATGATCGGCAGTTCCAGGCCCAGCAGATGATCGGAAAGCCCGTCATCCTCGGGCTCCGGGAGATTTTCAGGAAGCTGGGTATAGTCGGTCACGGTGCGCTCGACCTTCGATAGAGACGAAAATCCCGCACAGATCCCACCCCCGGCAAGTCTCTGTGCGTATGGGGCCTGACTTTCCAGCCGGGGCGGGGCGAATGTCAATTGCAGCCTGGCGCGCGGGGCAAAGCCCTGCGCGGCCGGGCGCCCTCACCCACGGTCGCGCATCAGGCGGGCCTTGTCACGCGCCCAGTCGCGCTCTTTCACGGCCTCGCGCTTGTCATGGGTCTTGCGGCCCTTGGCGAGCGCCACCTCGACCTTGGCCCGGCCCTGCTCGTTGAAATAGATCTTCAGCGGCACCACGGTCATTCCCTCGCGCTCCACCGCATGGGCAAGCTTTGCGATCTGGCGCTTATGCAGCAGAAGTTTGCGCGGCCGGCGAGTCTCGTGGTTGAAGCGGTTGGCCTGCAGATATTCCGGGATAAAGGCGTTGTAGAGCCACATCTCGCCGCCCTTGGCCGCGGCATAGCTCTCGCCGATGGTGGCCTTGCCGTTGCGCAGGCTCTTGACCTCGGTGCCGCTCAGCGCGATCCCGGCCTCGAACGCCTCGCCAATGTCGTAGTCGAACCGCGCCCGCCGGTTGTCAGCGACGACCTTGCGGGGGCGTTCCTTCTTTTTCTCGCTCATTCAGGTCCTTGAGGGCCGGCGCAAGGCCGGCCCCTTCATTCAGTTGATCAGGCCGGCGTGGACCATGGCCTTGCGGACCACGGCGCGGGCGCCCTCGGTGGCGGGCACCAGCGGCAGGCGAAGCTCCTCCTCCATCTTGCCCAGCACGGACAGGGCATATTTGGGGAGCTGCGGGTTGGTTTCAACGAACAGGCCAGTGTGCAGGGGCATCAGCTTGTCCTGCAGCACCAGAGCGGCCTTGTAGTCACCCGCAAGGCAGGCCGCCTGGAACTCGGAACACAGGCGCGGCGCCACGTTGGAGGTCACGGAAATGCAGCCGTGCCCGCCATGAGCCATGAAGCCAAGCGCGGTCGCATCCTCGCCCGAAAGCTGGATGAAATCCTCGCCCAGCACCTGACGCTGCTGCGACACCCGCGCCATGGAGGCCGTGGCATCCTTCACGCCAGCAATGTTCTTCAGCTCATAGAGCCGAGCCATGGTCTCCACCGACATGTCCACCACCGAGCGACCGGGGATGTTGTAGATGAAAATCGGAATGCCGATGGCCGCGTCGATGGCCTTGTAGTGCTGATAGAGGCCTTCCTGAGTGGGCTTGTTGTAATAGGGGGTCACCACCAGCACCGAATCCGCCCCCACCTTCTCCGCATGGCGCGCGAAGTCGATGGCTTCGATGGTGTTGTTGGAGCCGGCCCCGGCAATCACCGGCACGCGGCCGGCCGCCTGCTTCACGCACCATTCGACCACCTGGCGGTGCTCGTCATGCGACAAAGTGGGGCTTTCGCCGGTGGTGCCCACCGGTACGAGGCCGTGCGTGCCCTCGTCGATCTGCCAATCCACCAGGTCGCGAAAGGCTTTCTCATCCAGCTTCCCGTTCTTGAACGGCGTGACGAGGGCGGTGAACGACCCACGGTAACGGGAAGCGGAGGATGGCGACGTCATGGCGGCGGCCTTGTTCTGGTTCGTGTTCTGGTTCGTGGTTGCGCACCCCGCGGCCACCTACGGCGCGGGGCGGAGCGCATGAGATAAACTGTTGCGGGCCAAGCTGGAAGGCCTCAACGTTGCAAACCTTGGGGCATGAGCCCTGCTTTTGCCGGGTTCCCCCGGCACGTATGCTTAGGAATTCGTCAATGCAGGTCGGAGAGTATCAGGGCAATTGAGCCTGCCTCATGGCCGCGAGGAACCGGTATGCCGACTGCCACCCGCCTGATCTCCCGCACTGCGCTGGCGATTGCCATTGCCTGCGCGAGCCCGGCCATTGTGCCGTCCGCCTCCGCGGCCACGTCCTCGTCCGACTCAAAGCCCGCGCCCAAGCCGGCGGCCAAGTCCAGCTCATCGTCCAAACCCGCTTCCAAGACCGACAGCAAGACGCAGGCAAAGCCCGCGGCAAAGCCGGCGGCCCCCGCCGCACCGGCCCTGACGGGCGAACTGGGCACCCTGCGCAATGCCATTTCCCTGGCCAAGAACGGCAAGGGCGCGGACGCCATGGCTGCGGTGAGTTCTCTCGATGATCCGGTGGCGCGCAACCTCGTCACATGGCTCGTCATCCGCAACGCGCCCAATGACCTCGGCTTCGAGCGGATCGCGCAGTTCCTGAAAGAAAAGCCCTACTGGCCCACCCAATCCACCCTGCGCCGCAAGGCGGAGGCGGTGCTCTATGCGGAAAAGCCCTCCGCTGCGACCGTCCGCGCCTTTTTCGGCGATCAGGCCCCGCTCACCGGCCCCGGCAAGATCGCGCTCGCCCGCGTCCTGTCCGCTTCCGGCGACCGCGCCACGGTGGCAGCCCTGGTGCGCGACGCCTATCGCACCGATGACCTGTCCGAATCGAGCGAGGCCGCCATCCTCAGCGAGTTCGGCCCGCTCATCACCCGCGGCGACCATAAGGCGCGGGCGGACAAATTCTCCTACAAGCCCGACCCGGAACGCGCCATGCGCGCCGCCCAGCGCGCCGGCTCCGATGTGGTGGCCCTGACGCGGGCGCGCCTTGCCATCGAGCAGCGCCAGGATGCCAGCGGTGCTAGTCTTCTGGCCCAGGTCCCCATGACCTTGTCCAACGACCCGGCCTATCTGTTCGCCAAGTCCATGCTGGCCCGCCGCGCGGGCCGCAACGAGGAAGCCGCACAGGCGCTCCTCGCGGCACCCAACAGCGCCGAGGCCCAAGTGGACACCGACGAATGGTGGATCGAGCGCCGCCTTGTCTCGCGCGAACTGCTGGACGCCGGCAATGCCCGCCTCGCCTACAAGGTGGCGGCGGAAGCCGCGCCGCCGAGCGCCAACAACTACCGCGCCGAACAGGCCTTCACCGCCGGCTGGATCGCGCTGCGCTTCCTGAACGAGCCGCGGCTCGCCGCCCAGCACTTCGCCCGCATCGATCACCAGCAGGACCACCCCATTACGCTCTCGCGCGCGGCCTATTGGCAGGGCCGCGCTGCGGAGGCTATGGGCGACACCGGCACCGCGCGCGGGCGCTATGAGGCCGCCGCCCGCTTCTCCACCACCTTCTACGGACAGGCCGCCCGCGCCCGCCTCGGCCTGCCCCAAGTGGCGCTGCGCCGGGAGCCGGAGGCCTCAAGCCAGGCCAAGGCGAACTTCGATCGCATCGAGGTGGTCCGCGCCCTCAAGCTGCTCTACGCGGTGGGGGATCGGGACACGCCCATCACCATCTATTACGACATGGCTTGGCGCATGGAGGATACCACCCACCTCGTGCTCCTCGCCCAGCTCGCCCAGGCCAATGGCGATGCCCGCGGCGCTCTGGTGGTGGGCAAGGAAGGCCTTGCGGAGGGTCATCCGCTGGAACAGTCGGCCTTCCCCACCTTCGGTCTGCCCTCCTACACACCCATCGGCAATCCGGTGGACAAGGCCATGATCTATGCGGTGGCTCGGCAGGAGAGCCAGTTCAACCCGCGCACCCTGTCCAGCGCCAAGGCCATGGGCCTCATGCAGGTGACCCCGGCGGCCGGGCGGGAAGTGGCGAAGCAGACCGGTGCGCCCTACAACGAAGCGCGCCTGATGAGCGACCAATCCTACAATGTGCAGTTCGGCGCGGCGGAACTGGGCGAGCTGGTGGAAAATTACGGCGGCAATCCCCTCCTGGTCTTCGCCGCCTACAATGCCGGGCGCGGCAGCGTGAAGAAGTGGTTCGCCCGCTATGGCGATCCCCGCGACAAGGACGTGGACCCCATCGATTGGGTGGAATGCATCCCGTTCTCCGAGACGCGCAATTATGTGCAGCGGGTGATGGAGAATTATCTGGTCTACCGCCAGCGCTTCGGCATCGCGACGCCCATGCCGGTGGCGGCCCGTTAAGTAACTGACTTTTGCTGCACCGCATGGCGCGCCGATCCGCTGGAGCGGGCCATGCGAGATGCGACATTCAGTTTGCCACGGCAATAGCGTAAGAGGCAGCAGCCTGCGCCGGCGCCCCTCGCCGGCCGAAATTCGAGCTGCAGATGTCGCAACCCCAGAGCCGGCCGCAGGAGACGGGCACGAAGCCCGGCTTCGTGGAATTCGTCACCATCGTCGCCCTGATGATGGGCCTGACCGCCTTTTCCATCGACAACCTGTTGCCCGCCTTCGTCCCCATCCGCGAGCATTTTTCAGTCGCCGAAGCCAACCACCTGCAATGGGTGGTCACCGCCTACATGATCGGCTTTGCCTTCATGCAGATGGTCTATGGCACGCTCTCCGATGTGCTTGGGCGCAAGAAGGTGCTGATGGCGGGGCTCGCCATCTATGCGCTCGGCTGTCTGCTTGCCATCTTCGCCCCCACCTTCGAGGTGCTGCTGCTGGCCCGCGCCGTGCAGGGGATGGGCTCGGCCTCCGCCCGCGTCCTGTCCATGGCCATCGTGCGCGATCGCTTCGCCGGCCGCGAGATGGCGCGGGTCTCCTCCTTCGTCATGATGGTCTTTCTCATCATCCCGGTGGTGGCGCCGGCCATCGGTGGGGCGATCCTGACGGTGGGCCACTGGCACTTCATCTTCGGCGCCATGCTCACCCTCTGCCTCATCCTGGCGATTTGGTTCGGGGTGCGCATGCCGGAAACGCTGCACCCGGAATATCGCGTGCCCTTCTCGGTCGCGGGCATCAGCCGGGCCATGCGGATCACACTCTCGACCCGCCGGACGGTGGGATATGCCACCGCCATCGGCTTCATGATGGGTTCGCTCATGGCCTATGTGGCCTCGGCCCAGCAGATCTTCGAGACCGACGTCTACCAGCTCGGCGGCCTCTTCCCCATCGCGTTTGCGGTGGTCGCGGGCGTGATGTCTGTGGCCTCCTTCATCAATGCCAAGCTGGTCCGACGGCTCGGAATGCGGCGCATCTCCCATTTCGGGCTTTGCGGATTCACACTGGTGGGCGGGATTCAGGTGATTGCGGCCCTCGCCTTTGCCGGCAAGCCGCCGCTGCTTCTCTTCTGCGCCCTGCTGTCGCTGAACCAGGCGCTGTTCGCCTTCACCGTCCCCAATTTCAATTCCATGGCCATGGAGCCGGTGGGCGAAGTGGCCGGTTCCGCCTCGTCCTTCATCGGGTTCTACACGACGCTGGTTGGGGCGGTGCTGGGCGTGGTGGTGGGCCAAGCCTTCAATGGCACGGTGCTGCCGCTGGGTCTCGGCTATTTTGTTCTGGGGCTTGCCTCCATCCTTCTCGCCCTTTGGGCCGAGAAGGGCCGGCTCTTTTCAAGCCAACCCGACGCGAAGGCCTGAGGCCTTCCCGCCGCGCCGGACGGAAGCTCCGCCCGGCGCGGACTTTAATCTCAATACCCCAGTTCCTTTTCGCAGGCCGGAATGACCTTGGAGAGGCGCATGCTGCCGGCGGAAGGCTCGGTGGTTGCGCGCAGGGTGCATGCATCCAGATTGTCGAATACATCGCCCGGGCGGAGAGTCTTGCCGGTGAAGGCTTCCAGCGTCGCCATGCGATCGGCCGGAGCCAGCGCCTGGTAGGTGTTCACGTCCCCCGCCTTGTCCTGGGCGGGGAGGATCGGCGCGGCCTGCGCCGCAAGGCTGGCCGAGACAAGGCCAGCAAAGGCAAGGACTGAGATCTTCTTCATCTGACAACCAGTGTCGGGGCAGAGCTGGAAAAGGCCAAGGTCTCCTCCCCTCAGGAGGCCTTGGTACGCATGGTCACGAACTCTTCGGCGGCGGTGGGATGGACGGCGACCGTGCGGTCGAAGTCCGCCTTGGTGGCGCCCATGCCCATGGCAATGGCGGCCATCTGAATCATCTCGGCCGCCCCGTCTCCCACCACATGGCAGCCGAGAACCTTGTCGCTTGCCTGGTCCACCACCAGCTTCATGAGCATTCGCGTGGGCGAGCCGGACAGCGTCCCCTTCAGCGGGCGGAAGGTGGCCTTGTAGATGTCCAGTGCATGGCCCGCTGCCCGCGCCGCCTGCTCGGTCAGCCCGACGGTGCCGATCTCCGGCTCGGAGAAGACGGCGGTCGCAATCAGGGAATGATCCACGGTCCAGGGCTTGTTGCCATAAACTGTATCGGCGAAGGCATGGCCCTCCCGAATGGCCACCGGGGTCAGATTGACCCGGTTGGTCACATCGCCCACCGCAAAGATGGAAGGCACGGTGGTCTGCGAACCGGCATCGACCTTGATCGCGCCCAGCGGGTCCAGCTCGACCCCCACCTCTTCAAGGCCCAAGGCGCGGGAATTGGGATCGCGGCCAATGGCCAGCATGACCTCGTCCACCACCACGAGGGCGCCGTCGGACAATTGCACATGCTTGCCGTCGGCCTCCTGGCTGATGGCGTTCAATGTACGGCCGGTCAAGATATTGACACCCGCCCGCGTCATCTCGGCCGTCAGGTGGTCCCGTACATCCTCGTCGAAGCCGCGCAGGATCTTGTCGCCCCGCAGCACCAAATGCACTTCGGCGCCCAGCGCGCGGAACAGGCCAGCAAACTCCACGGCGATATAGCCCGCGCCCTGCACCAGGATGCGCTTGGGGAAGTGCTTCAGGTTGAACGCTTCGTTGGAGGTGATGGCGAGATCGCGACCGGGAATGTCCGGCCCGAGCGCCGGCTTGGCGCCGGTGGCGATCAGGATACGCTCAGCCTCGATGACCTCGCCGGTGGCGAGGATGCGCACCGCATGTGGGCCTTCCACCACCGCGCGCGAGGCGAGGACAGTCGCGCCCGCCGCCTCCGCATTGCGCTGATAGATGCCCTCAAGGCGTGCGATTTCCTTGTCTTTGTTCGCGATCAGGGTCGGCCAGTCGAAGCGAGCCCCCTCCACCGTCCAGCCAAAGCCCGCCATGTCCTCCAGGTCATGGGCGAAGCGGCCGGCATAGACGAACAGCTTCTTGGGCACGCACCCGCGGATGACGCAGGTGCCCCCCATGCGAAACTCCTCCGCCAGCATCACCCGTGCGCCATGCTGCGCAGCAATGCGGGCCGCGCGCACACCGCCCGATCCCCCGCCAATGACGAAGAGGTCCACTTTGGATCCAGACATGGTGCCCTCCGCGGAACACGCGCATCGGACGTGGCCGGACCCGTCCTGCGGCTGAGACATGGAACGCGGCCGGACACAAAATCGCATCAGGCCGGGGGAAACGGCCGAACCTCGGGCGAGGCGGCGCCGGGGGAGTTGAAGTCCGCTTGCCGCAGCGCGTCAAGAGGCGACATGTCATTGCCGTCATGCGCTTGCCGTCGACGGATGAGAGGTGCTTCAAGGGAAAGCTAAGGGAAAGATGCTTAGCTTGGCGGATCAGGATGTCGGCAAGGGGCCCGGATGGCCGTAGAAATAGATCCCATATGGCTTGAGGCCGCCGCGCAGGCGTCGGGTGAGCAGGTGCACACCCTCCCCCTGCCGTGGCGTCTGCGCCTAGCCATCGGAGGGTGTGCCTTCATCATCGCCCTTGATGCGCCCAACGCCAAAGGGGAGGAGGCGAGCGCGGAACTGGTCTTCCTTTCCACCTCTGGTACCGAACTCGCCCGCACGTCCGCCACCGGCCCACGCTGCGCCCTTTTCCTTCCCAAGGGCACGACGCGCATCCGGTCCCGCAGCGCCCCTCCCGTGCGATTGGGGCTTTTTCCCCGCAGCAAGGTCGCCCTCAAGCTGCACGCCTTCATCTTCGGTCGGTTTTCGGGCCCTTCCGGCCGGCGGTGGCGGGAGGCAGGGGCTGCAGCCCGGGACCTGCGCGGGTTTCATGCTGCCCTCTTGGAATCGTCTCCCGCCCGGCACACTGAACAGGCGGTGCGCTACCGCCGCTACAGGGCGACCCATGTGGGCGACTTCCAGGAGGTGGTGCCACCGGCACGCGAGTTGCGCCTGACCTTCCTGTCTGTGCTGGATTGCGACACCACGCGCGAGACGATCTCCAAAACCCTCGAGGCTCTCAAGGTCCAGAGCGATCCGGAGTGGGAGTGGCTCCTGGCAGCGACGGCGAACACCCCTGCCGATCATTCTGACGTGGTGCAAGACCTCATCTCCCCCTGTCCCAATGTGCGGCTGGTCCGCGCAGAGGCGACCGGGAATGGCCTGCTGGAACAGGCCATGGCTTGCATTGAGGGCGGGCTTGTGGCCGCGCTGCCGCTCTCCGGGCGCCCCACGCGGGACGCGGTGGCCATGATCCGCGCTGCCTTCGCCGCCCATCCCGCCTGCGAGGTGGTCTATACGGACGAGGAGCGGCTGGATGCCCAGGGGCGGCCCGAGGCCGGCCTGTTCAAGCCGGCATTCAACCGCCATTTGCTGCGCGCGACCAACTATGTGGGGGACTTGGTGGCCCTGCGCACGGATACGCTGCGCCGCGCGCCGCGCCAATGGCTGGACGGCGACCGCCATGCCCTGCACCTGGCCATTCTGGACGGTCTTCCACCCGGCGCCATCCGCCACATCCCCCGCGTCGCCTTCTCAACGCCGGCCCCCTGCCACGCCGCGCCGCTCGCCACGCATGCAGCGGCCGCGTCCCGGATCCTCGGTGTCGAGGTGAGCCTGACCGGGGAGGGTCATTTGCGGGCTCATTATACCGTTCCGGAGCCAGGGCCTCTGGTGTCGGTGGTGGTGCCGACGCGGGACAGGGCGGATTTGATGGGGATGGCGCTGCGGTCGCTGATCGCGCAGACACAGTACAAGAATTTCGAAATCGTCATCGTCGACAACGGTTCGGTGGAGGAGAAAACCTTCGCCCTGTTCGAGGAAATCCAGCGGGCCTGGCCGAAGACGCAGATTATCCGCGACGAGGGCGACTTCAACTATCCGCGCATCTGCAATGCCGGGGTCGCCGCCGCGCGAGGCTCGGTGCTCTGCCTCCTCAACAATGACATCGAGGTGGTGGATGGCGCCTGGCTGGGCGAGATGGTGGCCCTGAGCGCGCTGCCGCGCACGGGGATCGTGGGGGCCAAGCTGCTCTTTCCCGATCGCACCATCCAGCATGCGGGCGTCATTGTCGGCCTGTTCCGCTACGCGGCGCATTGGTTTTCCCATGCTCCCGAACAGGCGACGGGCCCCTTCGGGCGCCTGGTGAACCGCACCAATGTGAGCGCCGTGACCGGCGCCTGCCTCGTCATCACCCGCGCCTGCTGGGATGAGATCGGCCCCCTGGACGCAAAGCGATTTGCCGAGGATTGCAACGACATAGACCTGTGCCTGCGGGCCCGCCACGCCGGTTACGAGGTGGTATGGACGCCCTATGCGTGCCTGGTGCACCATGAATCGGCGTCCCGCGGGCGGCGCCGGGCGCGGGCGCATCGCAACCGGCTCAAAGCGCAGCGCCAGCGGATGGAAGCGCTGTGGCACACCTCCACGCTGGTGGACCCGCACTATAATCCCAACCTGTCCCGCACCAGCCTGCACGCGGCCCTTGCCAGCACCCCTCAGGGCCCCCGTGACGCCCGCACGGACGCCATTCCGGCACCCGACAACAGATTGTAAGTGAGGCGAAAAAGGCGCCCAAAAGAAAAGGCGACCCGCCGAGGCGGACCGCCTTTCTTAAGCTGGCGCCGGGCCGATCAAGACCGACCGGCCGGCACGCTTACCGGGGCATCGGAGTACATCCGTCCGTCCAACCCGGTACCCTGGCCATAGCATGGCATAGCTTGGCCGAACCTTGCTTGGGCGCCGCGGGGCGGCTTGCGATCCACCTGGGGTCCGGAGTACATCCGTCCGTAACCCCTTGCTGTCGCAAGATTTCCCATCGGCACTCCCGATGCGGACCGGACATGGCTAAAAGCATGAGCCGGGCGGCATGGGCGCCGGAAGCGCCCGCCTTGTGCCCTTATCCAGTTGGAAAGGCGAGCAGGACCGGGTCGGTCCGGCTTCTGGCCAAAGGGATCGGAGTACATCCGTCCGTCTCCCGAGACCGCGATGGAAACGCGATCATTGGCCTGTTGTTCCCTATGTAGGAGCCGAAATGGGCGGTTCAAGGGCTGAACTCCGGCGAAGATGCGCTTTTCGCCGAAAGTTCGCAGAAGGTCACCTCACTTGACGGTCTCGGAGGCCTTGGTCACGAAGCGGCCATCGAAGGTCTTCGGCAGGTCGATCTTCGCTGCCTTCAGCTCCGGGTCGAACTCCACCAGCATTCCCAGCGCGTTCTTCATTCCGCTCTCAGGAATGACGCCGGTGAGGGAGTAAGTGGGCTTGGATGCCTTTACGGCAGCGATGTAGAGATCGCGGTCGCCCAGGAGATATTCCTCCGGAACCACCTTCGCCACGTCTTCCGGGGTTGCGGTCTGAAGCCATTTCAGAGACTTATAGAAGGCGTTCACAAGCTTCTGCGTGGTGACGGGGTTCTGTTCCATGAAGTCCCGCTTCATATAGAGAACCGCCGCGGGGTTTGTGCCACCGAAGATCTTCTGGTTGCCTTCCTCGGTGCGGGTATCAGCCAGGACAACGACGTCACCATCGCTCTGAAGCTTGGTGATGACCGGGTCGAGGTTGGACATGGCGTCGATCTCGCCACGCTTCATCTGGGCCACCGCCGAGGCGCCGCCGCCGACGCCAACGAAGGATACATCGTCCGGCTTCAAGCCGTCCTTGGCGAGCAGGAAGTTGACGAAGAAGTTGGTGGACGATCCCGGCGCCGTCACGCCGATCTTTGCCCCCTTCAGATCCTTGATGGACTTGTATTTATCAGCCTTGTCCTTCTGCACGACGAGGACAATGCCGGGATAGCGGCCAAGCTCGATGACGGAGACGATGTCCTGCCCCTTGGCCTGCATGCGAATGGTGTGCTCATACGCGCCGGTGACCACGTCCACCGATCCGCCCACCAGCGCCTGGAGGGATTTCGCGCCGCCCCCGAAGTCGTTGATGGAGACGTCAAGCCCCTCCTCCTTGAAGAAGCCCTTGCGTTCCGCGATGGTCAGCGGGAGGTAATAAAGCAGCGGCTTGCCGCCGACACCGAGCGTCAGCTGGGTCTTTTCGGCCTTCTGGGCCAAGGCGGGACCGGCCGCGGTGAGCGCCAGGGCGCCCGCCGCCAAGGCGGCGAAAACCTGCCTGCGAGTCCTGGAAAATGTGCTCATCCCATTGTCCTCCCGAGATTATTTCTGTTGTGCTGCAGCCGTTGGCCGCCACACCATGAGGCGGTTTTCGATTGCAGTCACGAGGGTGTCGATCACAATAACGAAGACGGCCAGGACAAGCATTCCCGAGAACACGCCAGTAACGTCGAAGACGCCTTCGGCCTGGTGGATGCGATATCCCAGCCCCGCAGCAGATCCTAAATATTCGCCCACCACGGCACCAACAAGGGCAAAGCCGACCGCCGTATGAAGCGAAGAAAACATCCAGGACAATGCAGATGGCCAATAGACGTGGCGCAGCAACTGCCGCTCGCTCATACCGAGCATGCGGGCATTGTTGAGCACGGTCGGGCTCACCTCTTTAACGCCCTGATAGACGTTGAAGAAGACGATAAAAAATACCAGCGTGACACCAAGTGCCACTTTGGACCAGATACCAAGACCCAGCCACAGCGCAAATATGGGCGCAAGCACCACGCGCGGCAATGCGTTGGTCATCTTGACATAGGGGTCGAACACCTCAGCCACCAATTGCTGGCGGGCAAACCAGAAGCCCACCAATACGCCGCCCACGGCACCAATGACGAAGGCCAGGACCGTCTCCAGGAGCGTGATTCCCAGGTGATACCAGATGACCCCGGTTGCGAAGTCGCGCCACGTGCGCTCGAACACCGCCAGAGGAGTGGAGAAGAAGAACGGATCAAGGGGGAAGAAGGGCTTCGTCGAGACGATTCCTCCGGGCACCTTCACCGTGGATCCAAAATGCCAGATGGCGATGAGGACCACCGCCACCAGGACCTGGAGGAAGAGCAGTTTGACCCGTCTCACGCCACGCCCTCCGCCTGCCGGTATCCTTTGACCACCTCTTCCTTCAGCGCCGACCAGATCTCCTTGTGCAGGGCATGGAAGGCCGGGTCGAGGCGCACGTCGGAAATGTCACGGGGGCGCGGCAGCGCCACCGTCCACTCGCCGATGATGCGCGAGGCCGGTCCCGCGCCCATGATGACCACGCGGTCGGCCAAGGCGATGGCCTCTTCCAGGTCGTGGGTCACGAACAGGACCGCCTTGCGGTCGGCGCTCCACAGGTCCAGCAGCAGGTTGCCCATGATCTGGCGGGTCTGGGCGTCCAGCGGGCCGAAGGGCTCGTCCATGAGCAGGATCTTGGGGTCGCGGATCAGCACCTGGGCGAGGCCCACCCGCTTTCTCTGGCCGCCGGAGAGCATGTGGGGATAGCGGTCGGCAAAGGCGGCAAGGCCCACGCGGGAGAGCCAGGCGCGGGCGCGCGCGTGGGCTTCACTGGAGGGAGTACCCGCCACTTCCAGGCCGATGGCCACATTGTCGATGGCGGTCTTCCAGGGAAACAGGGCCTCGGCCTGGAAGAGATAGCCGGCCTTGCGGTTAAGGCCGGCGAGCGGAGTGCCATAAATTTCCACCCGCCCGGCGGCGGGGGTGAGCAGGCCCGCGGTGGCGTTCAGCAAGGTGGACTTGCCACAGCCGGTGGGGCCGACAATGGCGACGAACTCCCCATCGGCCACATGGAGGGAGGCGGCATCCACAGCCACATAGCCGGGCCCGCCCTTGGCGTCGGGAAAGGCGATGCGCACCTCGCTCAGGCTCACGGCGCCCGGCTGCGCCGTGGCGCCCGCCATCTCAACCCCTCCCATTCGCTCTCCCCTGCCGTCGCTGCGGCCGTTTATGGGCGGGGAAGGTAGCGGTGTGGCAGCGCCGGAGGCAAGGGGAATGGCGCGCGGGCGGCGCCCCTCCCCTGCCCCGCAAACGCAGGCGACCCGGGCCGTGCGCTGGCACGACCCGGGTCGCAAGAAAGGGGCTGACTGGCTCCGGCCCCGACCGAGGCCGGGCGGCCAGTGCGCCTCAGCGGCGGCGGAAGTTCTGCTGCCGGCGTGCGCCGGGCGGAGGCATGGTGCCCTCGGCCTTGTGGCGGAAGTTGATGCGCCCGCGATCGAGATCGTAGGGGGACATCTCAACCACCACCCGATCACCTTCGATGGTGCGGATGCGGTTCTTCTTCATCTTTCCGGCCGCGTAGGCCAGGATCTGATGGTCATTGTCGAGCCGCACACGGAAATTGCCGTCCGGCAGGACTTCCGTGACCGTACCTTCAAACTCCAGCAGTTCTTCCTTCGCCATATAGTCTTCTCCAGCTACCCCGGCAGGCGCTCCGATTAGATGAAACCATCTGTCCGGTAAAGCGACCCCGTATCATAAGGAAAGAGCACGCGCCGGTCGGCGCGTGCCCTGATTTTCACCGCGGACCTTTGAACGCCGAGCCCGGCTTGCCGCCGCGCGCAGGTCCAGACCGCAAAAATCCAACAGCACCGATGTCGGTGCCCTCACCGCCGGCGCCACCCTGGGGGCGGCTGCCGCGCTGATCCCGGCGGCCAGCCGGGCGCGCGTCATGCGGACGACCCTCGCGGCCCTCGGGACGGCCCTCATGATGGCCGCGCCCATCGCGGGTGCGGCCCTCGGCGCGGGGTTCTCCCGCGCGCTTTTCCGGCGCACGGCCATCGCGGCGCTCGCCGCCACGGCCCCGGTTTGCACCGGCATCGCCTTCGGCCCGCACGCCTTCACCACGGCCCCCATCGGGACGGCCCGCGCGGGGCGGACGGCCACCGGCATTGGGCCGGCCCCCATTGGGGCGGCCGCCGCGCGGATGACGGCGCTCGCCGTCTTCTTCCGTCGCGGGCACGAAGCCCTGCACGACGGTCACGCTGGCCGGCACGCCGCGGCGGTCCGACTGCGGGATCTGCATGCGGATGAGCCGCTCGATGGACCGCAGATAGGCGCGCTCCTCCCCGTCGCAGAAGGAGATGGCAATGCCCTCCTTGCCAGCGCGGGCGGTGCGGCCGATACGGTGCACATAGGATTCCGGCACGTTCGGCAGGTCGAAATTGAACACGTGGCTGACGCCGGTCACGTCGATGCCGCGGGCGGCAATGTCGGTGGCCACCAGGGTGCGCACGGTGCCCACCCGGAAGGCGGCCAGCACGCGGTCCCGCTGGTTCTGCGACTTGTTGCCGTGAATGGCCTCGGCGGTGTGGCCATATTTGGCGAGCGCGTTCACCACCCGGTCGGCACCATGCTTGGTGCGGGTGAAGACGAGCGCGCGGTCGATGGTCTCGGTGCCGAGCAGCTCGGCCAGGAGCGCGGGCTTGCCCTGCTTTTCCACCATGATGACCCGCTGCTCCACCCGGTCGGCGGTCTTGGCCGCCGGCGTCACCGAGACGGTGACGGGCTTGTGCAGCATGGAATTGGCCAATTCGGCGATGGCCGAGGGCATGGTGGCCGAGAAGAACAGGCTGTGGCGCTTGGCCGGCAGCTTGCGCACGATGGCGCGGATGGCATGGACAAAGCCCATGTCCAGCATCTGGTCGGCTTCGTCGAGGACGAGCACCTCGACCGCATCCAGCTTCACCGCATGGTTTTCCATGAGGTCGATGAGGCGGCCGGGGGTGGCCACCAGCACGTCCACGCCGCGATGCAGCGCGCGGATCTGGCGGCCCATGGGCACGCCGCCGATGGCCAGCTCCACGGACAGGCGCATGTGGCGCCCGAACTTCTGGAAATTCTCCACGATCTGGCCCGACAGCTCGCGGGTGGGCGAGAGGACGAGGACGCGGACGGACTTGGGGGCGATGGTGTGCGGACGGCGCACGAGATGGTCGAGAATGGGCAGGGCGAAGGCTGCGGTCTTGCCGGTGCCCGTCTGCGCGATGCCGATCAGGTCATGGCCGGCCAGAACCTGGGGGATGGCCTGCTCTTGGATCGGCGTGGGCGTCACATGCTTCACATCGGTGAGCGCGCGGACGATAGGCTCGGCAAGGCCGAGTTCGGAAAACGTTGTCAAGCTACAACTTTCATGCGGCGAACGGCATCGGCGCGGCGGATGCATTCCGCACACCGCGCACGTTCGCGAGGGTCGATGACACCCCGCGTGGCCTGGGCTGTCGCAAAACATCTGGTCGAAATCGGGCAAAAGCCTGTGACACCGGCTCGGCCGGCCATCAGCTCGCTTCCGCTACGCGGCCCGAGAGCAACCCGCGCCCTGATTGTGCGGGCGTCGCCTGATTGCTGCAGCGCTCATATGGCGCAGATCCATGGTCATTTCAAGGCGGATGAAGCCCTGAAGCCTCTCGCGCCCCTTCCTGTGGCCAAAAAAGCGAGCCTCTTGCAGAAGTGCCCTGCCTTTCCGACATAGGCGTGCGGAGGAGCCATGTTCGATCTGCAATCCTATGTCGACCCCGTGCTGAATTTCGTGCGGGAGCAGCAAGGTCTGGCACCGCTTGTGGTTTTCGGCCTCGCTTTCGGGGAGTCCCTGGCCCTGGTCTCCATCTTCATCCCGGCCACCGTGCTGCTGCTGGGCATCGGCGCCCTCATCGAGGCGAGCGGCCTGCCCTTCTGGCCCATCTGGGGCGCGGCGGTGGCGGGGGCGGCGCTGGGCGATGCGATCTCCTATTGGCTGGGCTTCCACTACAAGGCCCGCGCCAAGACGCTCTGGCCGCTCAGCCGGCGCCCCGACCTGGTGGTGCGGGCGGAGGATTTCTTCAGCCGCTACGGCGTGTGGGGCGTGTTCATCGGCCGCTTCTTCGGGCCGCTGCGGGCCATCGTGCCGCTGGTGGCGGGCATCATGGCCATGGGGCAGCTGCCGTTCCAGGCCGCCAATATTTCCAGCGCGGCGCTCTGGGCCTTCGCCATGCTGGCGCCGGGAGCCGCCGCGCTTAAGATGATCGGCTATTGAGCCCGTCACACCAGCCCGAACGCCCCCGCGAGCGCGCCCACCCCTATCAGCCAGATGGGATTGAGGCGCGTGGTCAGCGAGCCGATGGCGGCCAGCGCGGTCACCCCATAGGCGAGCGCATGGGTGTCGGCGACGCCCATGAGGATATAGGCGCTCGCCAGCACGATGCCGATGGTCAGCGCCGCCAGCCCCCGCTGGATGGCGATGCGGGGCCGGGCCGTCTTGTAGCGGTGGGACAGGCGCGACATGGCATAGGCGGCCGCCCCCGAGGGCACGCACATGACCAGAGTGGAGGCGATGGCGCCGGGCACGCCGGCCACATACCAGCCGATCAGCGTCACCAGCAGCACATTGGGGCCCGGCGTCACCTGGGCGATGGCGAACAGGTCGGCAAAGGTGGTGTCGCCCATCCAGCCATAGGAGTCCACCGCCATGCGATGGAGCTCGGGGATCACCGCGTTCGCCCCGCCAATGGCCAGGAACGACAGCATGAACATGTGGGCGGTGAGATCGAAGAGGGGATCACGCCCGGTCATTTGGACCACCGCCAGGCCGCCGCGATGGAAAACGGCGCCAGCGCCAGGATGACGAAGGGCAGCGGATAGCCCATCAGGCCGGCGCCGGCGAAGGCAAGGGCCGCGAACACCAGCATGTGGGGGCTGCGCCGCTCGGCGAAGGCCATCTTCAGCCCCAGAGCCAGGAACAGCCCGATCGCCGCCGCCGAAATGCCCCGCAGGATGCCCGAGACCTCCGGCACCTGCCCGTAGCGCAGATAGATGGCGGTGATGGTGATGCCGATGACGCAGGGCGCCAGGATCAGCCCGCCGAACGCCGCGGCGGCGCCGAAGAAGCCGGCGAAGCGTGCCCCCATGCAGAAGGACATGTTGACGATGTTCGGGCCCGGCATGAGCTGGCAGATGGACAGGAGGTCGTTGAACTCCCGCGCGTCCAGCCAGCCCTTGCGCTCCACCAGTTCGCGGCGGGCGAAGGGCAAGGCGCCGCCAAAGCCGGAGAGTGCGATGCGCAGGAAGGTGAGGAACAGGTCCGGGACGCCCGGCCCCGGTGCCGTGGAGAGCGGGGAAGCCGGAGCGTCGTCCTTCATGCGCAAGGCCCCGTCAGGGATGGATCACGGAAGGGTTCGGGACCGATGGGCGACACGCCCCTCGCGCCAGGCGACACCCGCGCCGGCCGCCACCACCAGGGCCGCGCCGCAGAAGACCAGCCAGTGCGGCCATTCCCGGAAGAAGACCGCACCGAAGGCCACCGCCCACAGCAAGGTGGCATAGTTGAACGGCGCCACCACGGACGCGGGGGCATAGCGATTGGCGGCGGTGAGCAGGATCTGCCCGACGCCGCCGGACAGCCCCACCCCCACCAGCACAAGCGCCGCATGCCAGGAGGGCAGCGACCATTGCGGCACGGTGACAAGGCTCGCCGCGGCGGCGACGATGGAGAAATAGAACACGATGGAGCCGGTGGTCTCGGTCTGGGTGAGGCGGCGCACCTGCGTCACCGCAAATCCCGCGCCGATGGCGCCGAACAGGGCCAGGCCCACGCCCAGCGCCGCACCTTCAGCCTTCATGCCGTGCATGGAGAAGATGGGGGTGAGCATGGTGATGATGCCGACGAAGCCGATGCCCACCGCCATCCAGCGATAAGCCGGCACCCGCTCACTCAGGATGACGGCCGCCAGGATCACGGTGACGAGGGGCGTCACATAGGTGAAGGCGATGGCCTCGGCGAGGGGAATATAGGCCAGCGCGGCAAAGCCGGCCCACATGGAGCTGACCCCCACGAGGCCGCGCACCACATGGCCGCCGAAATGGGTGGTGGCGAACGCCCCGCGCAATTCCCCGCGCGCGCCGAGCCAGATCAGGAGCGGCACGATGCCGATCATGGAGCGGGCGAAGACCACGAGGCCGCTGGACACTTCGTCGGCCACGCCACGCACCAGCGTGGACATGATGGCGAACGCAAGCGTCGCGCACAGCTGCAGGAAAATTCCGAGGGAGGGGCGCATGTCTGGATTCGTTTTGGTCGGTTGGAAAGACCCACAGCCGACGTTTGTCCTATACCCGCTTCCCTTAAATTTGTGTCATGCAACAATGGCATGCCCGTCCCGCGAGCCGGCACCTGAGCGCCGAGCGGCGACCCATCACGGCCTTATTCCTTGCCGGCGCTCATTCCCCTGCCGTATGGGCAGGTCCATCTTGAGCCCGGCACGAGGACCTTTCATGCATCCGCCGCTGCAGCGCACAAAAGTGTGGGACCTGCCCACACGCCTGTTTCACTGGTCGCTGGCGGGGCTCATCGTCGGCGCCTATTTCACCGCGGAACTTGGCCTCATCGACTGGCACTTCCGCTGCGGCTACGCGATCCTGACCCTGGTGCTGTTCCGCATCCTGTGGGGCCTGTTCGGCAGCGACACCGCCCGCTTCTCCCGCTTCCTGAAGAGCCCGGCGGCGGCGCTCGGCCATCTCTCCCACATGATGCGCCGGGAGCCCGATCGCGAGGTGGGGCACAATGCGGCCGGGGGATGGATGGTGGTGGCGCTGCTGGCGCTGCTGCTGGTGCAGACCGGCACCGGGCTGTTTTCCAACGACGGCGTGTTCACGGAAGGCCCGCTCGCCCATTTCGTCGGCGGCCTGTCGGACACCATCACCGGGTGGCACGCCTTCAACTTCAACCTGATCGTCGTGGCGGCCGCGCTGCATGTGGCGGCGGTGCTGGCCTATGCCGCCTTCAAGGGCCAGGATCTGGTGCGGCCCATGGTGACCGGCGTCAAGCGCCTGCCCGCCACCTCGCCTGCCCCGCGCCTGCGCTCGCCGGCCCTGGCGGTGGCGCTGCTGGCGGCCAGTGCGGCGGCCGTGTGGGGCCTATCCCAACTGGGCTGAGGCGCCCGCGCCAGGAGGCCCTCACGGGTCCTTCCGGCCATAGACCACCACGCGGGTGCCCCGCGCGAACTGCTCGAAATCGCCGGGCTCGCGGGGCCACACCTCGATGGTGGTGAAGCCGAAGTCGCGCATGAGGAACAGCAGGGCATTCAGCGAGGGAATGAGGGCAAGGTTCGTGGACCCGCCTTCGCGGCCCCAGGAGTAATCCGGCGCGACGCCGAAGACGCCCTCCACCCGGCGCTGGTTGGTGAAGAATCCGTCCTCGATCAAGCCGGCAATGTCATAGGGGAAGACCTGGGTCTCGATCAGGATGTGCCTGCGGGTCATCTGGCTGGCCAGCCGCAAGGTGTGCACCGGGTTTTCCAAGTGGTAGACCAGCCCGTAGAGCAGCACGAAATCGGCCGTCTGGGCGGGATCATAGGGCATCACCTGAAGGTCGGCCTGCTGATACTCGACGTTCCCGACCTCCAGCACCTCGGTGATGAGCCGTGCGGCGGCAAGGCTCTCCTGCCGGATCTCATACCCGCGCACCTGCTTGAAATGCCGGGCCAGCTCGAGGCTGTAATAGCCTTCGTGCGACGCAAAATCATAGGCGACCAGATCATGCGCGTCGGGCACGTGGCGCGCGATGATGTGGCGCAGCTTGTCCCGCCGCGACATATGGATGGGCAGAACGGTGGGCGGAACATCCGTCTGGGTGGTCGAGCCGTCCGGCAAGTCGAATTCATAAAACCAGATGCGGGCCTTGACCTCGGCGAGCCTCTGCTGCCGCAGGTCGGCCTGCGGCGCGGCGGAAGGAGCCTCAGCACCGTCCGCGGAGGGGCGCGTTTCACCCGGGCGCCGCAGCCATTTTGGACGAAGAAGAGACTGAAGAAGCTGCACTGACCCACCTCCAAAAACACCAGGGTCGCCTCACAGCGACCAATCCATCTCCCGCCCCACGAGCGCTTCCACACGGTGGGTGAGCGTGCCGAAGCGGCTTTCCATCAGCGCATTGCAGACGCGATCGAAGCCGGCCTCGGCGGGGGACGCATTGCTCACCGGGACATCTGTTCCGAAATAAACGGGGTCCAGACCCAGGAAGTCTGCGATCTCAGCAAGTTTCCTGTTCGGCGCGGCAACCAATTCCCCAAGCGTCAGGATGAAGAACTGTTCCCGTGGGAAAAGGCTGAAGTATCTTGAAATCTGCTCGTCATAGAAGGACGAGCGTACATACATGAAATTCCAGAAATACTGGCGGCAGTGCTCCATGAAATCAGGCGAATGAAATCTCTCCTCCTCCAGGATGAGAGCCTGGTCGAAGCTGTCAGCCAGTTCGCAGGGGCGCCCATCGCTGTGGCGCGTGCGACGCATGTGCCGATAGAGCGAATAGGCCCGCGCCTTCGGCGCGCGCAAAATCAGGAGAAACTTGGCCCGCGGAAACAGTGCCCTCAGAACAGGTGCCGTTTCGGGATCGGTAAAATAGGCGTGGGAGGCATCGACACGGTAGCGCCGATCAGACCTGAACAGACTGAAATAGGTGATGGGGTCGCGCACAACCTGGAAGTGACGGCAAAAGAAGCTGGGCTCCTTGGGGGAGCACAGATGGACGTCGCGATGCCGCCCTAGCAGATCGTAGAGGGTGGTCGTGCCGCTTTTCCCCGCGCCGAGAATGAAAAGGTTGGGTGTCCCCGCCGCCGACCGCATTCCATGCCCGTATTGGATGGGACCTTGGGGGCTCTGATGCGCCCACGTCCGCTCAATCCTCCGGTCTCGCCCCATTCACGGATTCGGCGCCGGGATGTTCCTTCAATCAGAAAAAGGTTCGTTTGAAAATCAACCGCCCCTGAACCGCGCGCATTGTCCTCACGCCCACAGCGGCGCAGGGCGGCGGCGCAGGACGGGCAAAGCGGTGATTTTGCAAGGGTGCCAGGGGGGCGCAAGGGGGGTGCCAGGGGGATGCCAGGGGGATGCCAGGGGGGTGCAAAGGGGGGCGCGAAGGGGTGTCGGGGCCGGCCCGGCGACCGCCTGCGGCAATAAACGACAGGCTGCGCCGCACCGCCCTCCATCGGGGCGGCGGGCGCAAGGTGGGGGCCGCCGGAGCGGCCGCCGGTCTCAGCTTTGCGACTGGGTCTGGCTCTGGGACCCGCGCGGCGCGCACTGGGCGTCCTTGGCCAGCACATCCACCACGCCGGTGACACCGAGGGCGCGGATGGGGGCGACGCCCAGGCTGTCGAGCCCCACGGCCAACCGCACATAGGCCTCGGTGGCGCACAGGCAGCGGCCGGCATCAAAGCCCACCCAGCCGATCTTGGGCAGATGGACCTCCGCCCACTGGCGCGCGGCCCCTCGCGTGCCCTCCTCCGCGGCATAGCCGGACACCTGACGGGCGGGCACGCCCAGGGTCCGGGCGACGGAAGTGAACACCTGGGCGAGCCCCGCGCTGGTGCCGACGAGCTTTTCGGCCACATCCGCGGCGGCCGGCACGGGCCCCTCCGCCTCGGTCTCCTCGAACCGCTCGGAGATGAGGCCCATGAGGGCATGCATGCGGCTGAGATCATCCTCCGCCGCCTTCGCCACTTCCGCTGCCAGGGCGTTCAGATCCTCCGAGGGGGCGGTCAGGTCCGTCTGCCGGCGGAAGAAGGACGCGGGGAAGCGCTCCACCGTGCCGCGCACGATGCCGCTGGTATCCTGCGTCTCCACCTCGCCCTCGGCCAGCAGGGTGATGTGCTCGCCCGGCCCCTCCAGCGAGAAGGTGTGGGTGAGGTTCCCGAAGGCATCCTCCTGGGGATAGATGCGGCAGTCGGGCACGATGTCGAGGGACCAGCGCAGGATGTGCTGGCCCACATGGTTGCGGGGCGTCACGCGAATGGTCGCGGTCGCGGTGCGCAAATTGGGTTCGAGCCGGTGGCGAACCTCATGCCGGATCCGAATACGCATGGAACCCCTCGGCGGCTGGGACGGCAGGACCCTGCCGCCCTCAGGTCAGATATTGTTCGCTGATGGCGGAGCCCAGCTTGTTGTTCTCTGAGATGAACTCGGAAATGAATTCATGCAAGCCGGTTTGGAAGACATCATCAATGCTGTGATTGGTGAGCTTGGCCTGGGTGGCCCGGGCGAGGCGCTGCGACGGCCCCTGCCGGCCATAGGCGCCGGCGATGTCGTCCAGCGAGCGGGTGAGATTTTCGTAGCAGGAGGCCAGCGAGCGGGGCATGGCGCGGTTCAGGATCAACAGATCCGCCACCAGCCACGGCTTGACGCTGTCGCGATAGACCCAGTGGAAGGCGGTGAGCGCCGAGACCGAGCGCAGGATGGACGCCCACTGGAAATAATCCAGCGGCCCGCCCACCCGCTCCTTATCGGGCAGCAGCACGTGATATTTCACGTCCAGGATGCGGGCGGTGTTGTCGGCGCGCTCCACATGGGTGCCGGTGCGGGCGAACCAATAGGCATCGTTGCGCAGCATGGACCGGTACATGGCGCCGTCGAAGCGCAGGGTTGCCTCCTTCACGAAGGCGAGGAAGCGCGTCAGCTCCTCCCGGCTCAGGGTCTTGTCGGGGAAGGCGCGCAGCTCGATCCAGGCGCCGTTGATGGCGTCCCACATGTCGGAGGTGAGCGCCGTGCGCACGGAGCGGGCATTGGTGCGCGCCACTTCCACGCAATTGCGGATGGAGGCCGGGTTTTCCGCGTCGAAGGCGAGGAAGGAGACCACCGCCTCCTCGGTCGCGTCCTCCAGCGGGCCGTGCTTGGCCACGAACAGTTCGGAGCAGCCGGCGGTCAGGATGGCCGAGCCCCACTCATTGGTGGACCCGCCATAGGAGACCGGCTGGTAGGACAGGCGCTGCGCCACGTCCAGGATGCGCGCGAGGCAGTCGGCGCGTTCCACATAACGGGTCAGCCAGTAGAGGTTGTCTGCGGTGCGGGAGAGCATGGTGGCACCATCTGGAAGGGGGCGGGAGGCGGCGCTTCGGGGCGCCGCGCGTTGGCGCGTCTTGGACGAGGACTAGGCGGCGAGGCCCCGATTACACATCGAGGACCCAGGTATCCTTGGTTCCGCCGCCCTGGCTGGAATTGACCACCAGCGAGCCTTCCTTCATGGCCACACGGGTGAGGCCGCCCGGCACGATGCGCACCTTGTCGCTGCCGGTGAGGATGAAGGGCCGCAGGTCCACATGGCGGGGGGCGACGCCCTCCTCCACCAGGGTCGGGCAGGTGGAGAGTGCCAGGGTGGGCTGGGCGATGAAATTGGCCGGATCGTGCTTGAGCTTGTTGCGGAAGACCTCGATCTGGGCCTTGTCGGCCTTGGGGCCCACCAGCATGCCGTAGCCGCCGGAGCCGTGCACTTCCTTCACCACCAGCTCAGGCAGGTGCTCGAGCACATATTTCAGGTGGTCGGGCTCGCGGCAGCGCCAGGTGGGCACGTTGGGGAGGATGGGTTCCTCGCCCAGATAGAAGCGGATGATGTCCGGCATGTAGCTGTAGACGGCCTTGTCGTCCGCCACCCCGGTGCCCACCGCATTGGTCAGCGTCACATTGCCGGCATGGTAGGCGCTCATGAGGCCGGGCACGCCCAGCACGCTGTCGGGGCGGAAGGCGAGCGGATCGAGGAAGTCGTCGTCCAGGCGACGATAAATCACGTCCACCCGCTTCGGCCCCTCGGTGGTGCGCATGTACACCACATTGTCCTTCACGAAGAGGTCGCGGCCTTCCACCAGATCGACGCCCAGCTTGTCGGCCAGGAAGGAGTGCTCGTAATAGGCGGAATTATAGATGCCGGGGGTGAGAATCACCACATTGGGCTCGTGGCTGCGATGGGGCGCCAGCGAGCGCAGGGTTGTCACCAGGTCGTCGGCATATTTGTCGACCGGGGCCACCTTGTGCATGGAGAACAATTCGGGGAACAGCCGCAGCATGATCTCCCGGTTTTCCAGCATGTAGGACACGCCGGACGGGGTGCGGGCATTGTCCTCCAGCACATAGAAGGTGGAGGGATCGGTGCGCACGATGTCGATGCCGGCAATGTGCACATAGATGTCGTGGGGCACCTTCTGGCCATTCATCTCGGGCCGGAAGGCGGGGTTCTGGTAGACGAGGTCCTCGGGAATGATGCCGGCGCGCAGCACGTCGCGCTTGCCGTACACGTCATTGATGTAGAGGTTCAGCGCCTTGGTGCGCTGCTCCAGGCCCTTGGCGAGGCCCGTCCATTCGTCGTGGGTGATGATGCGCGGGACGATGTCGAACGGGATCAGCCGTTCCTGGGAGTTCTGCTCGCCGTAAACGGCGAACGTGATGCCGATGCGGCGAAAGATGTACTCGGCTTCCTTTCGGCGCTGGTTGAGCACGTCATGGGGGACGGTGCTCAGCCATTTGCTCAAGGTCTCATAGGCCGGGCGGACGACGCCGTCGTCGCTGGACATCTCGTCGAAAGTACGCCGCATTTGGACTGCCACTCCGCTTGATTCCACCCTATGTACAAACATCGTGCCAAGGAAGACCCGGCACCCGCAAGGGTGGTGTCAGGGGAAAGACGGGGCACCAGGTGGTCAAAACGTGGGCAAAGGCGCGTTCGGTGCTTTTGTACCAAGCAGGAGGTCGGATCATGATGGCGGCAGAAGACAAGGAACCGGTCACCGCCGCGCTGTTGGTGATCGGCGACGAGATCCTTTCCGGCCGCACCAAGGACAAGAATATCGGCCATGTGGCCGAACGCCTCACCGAAGTGGGCGTGGACCTGAAGGAGGTCCGTGTGGTGCCGGACGAGGAGCCGGAGATCGTCGCCGCAGTGAACGCCCTGCGCGGGCGCTATGACTATGTCTTCACCACCGGCGGCATCGGGCCGACCCATGACGACATTACCGCGGACGCCATCGCGAAGGCCTTCGGCGTTTCCATCGACGTGGACCCGCGCGCCCGCGCCATGCTGCTGGAATATATCGCCGAGAAGGACCTCAACGAGGCCCGCCTGCGCATGGCCCGCATCCCCGATGGGGCGGACCTCGTCGTCAATTCCGTTTCCAAGGCGCCGGGCTTTCGCCTTGGCAATGTCTATGTGATGGCCGGCGTGCCGCGCATCATGCATGCCATGCTGGAAGCCATCATCCCGGAACTGCGCAAGGGCGCGCCCATGCTCTCGCGCACGGTGCTCGCCAATGCCAAGGAAGGCGACATCGCCGCCCCGCTGGGCGAGATCGCCAAGCGCTACCCGAAGGCGATCATCGGCTCTTATCCGTTCCTGGACGAGGCCGGCCGGCCCAACACCAACCTTGTGGTGCGCACCCGCGATGCCGCCCTCTTGGACGAAGTGGCGGGCGCGGTGGCGGCCATGGTCGCCCGCTGAGGGCATGGCTCGGGCGCGCTTCATTCGCGCGCCCGTATTGCGCTGAGGCGCCGCGCGCGCCACATCTAGAAGAGGCCGAACGTGCACCGCCGGGGGGCGGGCGGCGCGGGCGCCATCCCCATAGAGCCGGATGATGCAATCTGAGCGGATCGCGCTCGAGCCGGAGTGACCCCATGACGTCCATGAAGTTCGGCCATGGCCAACCCTATACCCGGCTCGAGGACCCCGCCCTTCTCACCGGCGCCGGCCGCTTCGTGGCGGATGCTGCCGCCAAGGTGAATGCCGCCTGCGCTTATGTGGTGCGCTCGCCTTATGCCCATGCCCGGTTCGAGATCACTGGCCGCGAGGCGGTGGCGGACATGCCGGGCGTGCGTCTGGTGATGACCGGCGAAGACGTGGCCGATTGCGGCAGCCTGCCGGTGGCCGCGGTCATTCCCGTGGTGGGCGAGGCCCGCCTGTGGAAGCCCGAGCACCCCATTCTCGCCCAGGGCGTCGTGCGCCATGTGGGCGAGCCCATCGCCTTCATCGTCGCCGATACGGCGGAGGCCGCCCGCGATGCCGGCGAGGCGCTGGAGATCGCATGGGAGCCCCTGCCCGCCATCGCGGACCTCGCCAGCGCCACCGCCGCCGATGCGCCGCAGGTCTGGTCGCAGCGGCCCGGCAATGTGGCCTTCACCAGCGAGATCGGCGATGAGGCGGCCACCGACGCCGCCTTTGCGGACGCCGCCCATGTGGTGCGCCTGCGCCTCGTCAACAACCGCGTCATCACCAATTATATGGAGACCCGCGGCGTCCTCGCCGAGGTGGAGGAGAGCGGCCGCGTGCGCCTGACGTTGGGCAGCCAGGGCAGCCATCTCCTGCGCAATGCGGTGGCCGACAAGATCCTGAAATGGCCGCGCGAGGAACTGCGCGTCGTCACCCCCGACGTGGGCGGCGGCTTCGGCACCAAGATGTTCCCCTTCCCGGAATATCCCCTGGCGGCGCTGGCCGCCCGCCAGTTGAACGCCCCGCTGGCCTGGATCGGCGACCGCAGCGAGCATTTCCAGGCCGACACCCAAGGCCGCGACAACATCACCGAGGCGGAACTCGCCCTCGACGCCAACGGCCGCTTCCTGGCGCTGCGGGTGAATACCGCAGCCAATATGGGTGCTTACCTCGCCTATTATGGCCCCTTCGTCCCGGTGGGCGGCGCCCGCATGCTGCCGGGGGTCTATGACATCAAGGCGGTGTTCGCCCGCATTCGCGGCATCTACACCCACACCGTGCCCGTGGACGCCTATCGCGGCGCCGGCCGGCCGGAAGCCGCCTATGTGATCGAGCGGCTGGTGGATGCCGCCGCCCGCCAGATCGGCCTGCCGCCCGAAGAATTGCGCCGGCGCAACTTCATCGCGCCGTCCGCCATGCCCTATGCCACCGCCACCGGCCGCCTTTATGACAGCGGCGAGTTCGACGGCCACATGACCCGCGCCCTGGAGCGCGCCGACCATGCCGGCTTTGCCGCCCGCGCGGAGGCCTCCAAAGCACGCGGTCTGCTGCGCGGCTTCGGCTTTGCCACCTATATCGAGGCCTGCGGCGGCGGCCTGCCCGAGCCCGCTTTCCTGCGCCTCGACAAGGATGGCGCCTTCACCTTGCGCATCGGCTCCCAGTCGTCCGGCCAGGGCCACAAGACCGCCTATGCGCATCTGGCCGCCGCCCATCTGAAGGTGCCGCTGGACCGGGTGCGGGTGCTCCAGGGCGACACCGACGACACGGCGGAAGGCCACGGCACCGGCGGCTCGCGCTCCATTCCGGTGGGCGGCGCGGCGGTGGCGGGCGCCGCCCGGCGCCTCGCCCAGAAGCTGCGAGAGCTAGGCGCCGACGCGCTTGAGGCCGATCCCGGCGACATCGAGCTGGTGGACGGCGGCGTGGAAGTGGCCGGCACCGACCGGCGCCTGGACTTCTCCGCCCTCGCCGCGCTGCCTGAAGCCAACGAGGACACCATCGCAGCCCAGGATGCCTTCGCCCCGCCGGAAGCCACCTATCCCAATGGCACCCATGCCTGCGAGGTGGAGATCGACCCGCTCACCGGCGAAGTGCGCGTGGTCTCCTATACGGTGGTGGATGATTTCGGCGCCGTGGTCACGCCGGCTTTGCTGGAAGGCCAGGTGCAGGGCGGCATCGCTCAAGGCCTCGGCCAGGCGCTGCTGGAGCGCACCGTCTTCGATGACGAGGGCCAGCTGCTGACCGCCTCCTTCATGGACTATGCCCTGCCCCGCGCCCAGGACATCCCGCCCATCCATTTCGAGACCCGCAACGTGCCCTGCGCCACCAATCCGCTGGGCGTGAAGGGCGCGGGCGAGGCCGGCACCATCGGCGCCTGCCCGGCGGTGATGAATGCGGTGGTGGATGCGCTTCATCGCGGATGCGGCATCGCGCATCTGGACATGCCCGCCACGCCGCTGGCGGTGCGGGAGGCCATTGCTGCGGCGGGCGTATCGCACTGACGCCGCTCCGCTCGCGCAAGCGTGAGCGGAAGCAAAGCGTTGCGACGCAGGGGCCGGCGGGTGCGACGCCCTCGGCTCGCGCAAGCGTGACGTTAGGGCACTAGCCCTGGATAGGACGCCTTTCATATAACGCTGCGTCATTTCAGACGGAGCATATAATGCGTCCCCTTTTCCTTGCTGCCCTTGTCCTGCCGTTTGTCGCGGTCTCTGCCGGCGCCCAGTCCGACCCGATCAAGGAGCGGCAGGCGATCATGAAGCAGATCGGCGACCAGACCGGCGCCGGAGCGGCCATGCTGAAGGGCGAGGCGCCCTTCGACACCACCAAGGCCGCTGCCATCTTCAAGACCTTCGCCGAGGGCGGCGCCAAGTTCGGCACGCTCTTCCCCGAAGGTTCCGACAAGGGCGACACCAAGGCCCTGCCGGCCGTGTGGAGCAAGCGCGCCGGCTTCGAGGCGGACCTGGCCGCCTTCAACAAGGCCGTGGCGGCGGGCGCCCACAACATCGCCACCGCCGACGGCTTCAAGAGCGCGTTTTCCGCCGTCGCCCAGACCTGCCGCACCTGCCACAGCACCTACAAGGCGCGCTGACGCGCCCCGCGCCACGGCACCGTCCGGGCGCGATGACGCCCTGTGTCACAGCGCCCGGACCCTTGCGCTCCGGGCGTTTGCAGCCCGGACCGGCCGGAGCGCGCCGCGCAGGGGGCTTGACCCTTCGCCCATCGCCTGCGATGCGAAAAGCCAAAGCAATCGCCGGAGGCCCCGATGAGCGACGCGCCCGCCTACGATCCCAACAACATCTTCGCCAAGATCCTGCGGGGCGAGCTGCCGGCCTTCAAGGTCTATGAGGACGAGAAGGCCTATGCCTTCCTCGACATCATGCCCCGCGCGCCCGGCCACACGCTGGTGATCCCCAAGGCCCCCGCCCGCAACATCCTGGACATCGACCCCGAGGACCTCGCCCACGTGGCCAAGGTCGCCCAGAAGGTCGCCCGCGCCGGCAAGGCGGTGTTCGCCGCCGATGGCGTCACCGTCCAGCAGTTCAACGAGGCCGCCGGCGGCCAAGTGGTGTTCCACCTGCATGTGCACGTGATTCCCCGCCATGAGGGCGTGCCCATGAAGCCCGCCGCCAGCATCAAGGAAGACATGGCCGTTCTGGCGGAGCATGCCGAGAAGCTGAAGGCGGCGCTGGCCCAGTGACGGGCAGCCGCACGCAGGGCCCGGACGGCCCCGCGAGCGCAGTTCCGGCCGCTGTGCGCGTCACCGCCCCGGCCCGGCTGCACCTCGGCTTCCTCGATCTTGGCGGCAGTCTCGGCCGGCGCTTCGGCTCCCTCGGCCTGACCCTGGACCGCCCCGTCACCACGGTTCATCTCGCGCCTGCCGAGATGGACGCCCTCGCCGGCCCCGACAGCGCGCGGGCGGGAAAGGCCCGCGACGCTGTGCGCGCCGCCACCGGCGCCTCCCGGCCGCTGGCCATCACCGTGGAAACCGCCCTCCCCGCCCATAATGGCCTCGGCTCCGGCACCCAGCTGGCGCTGGCGGTGGCCGCCGGCATGGCCCGCCTGGAAGGCCGCCCGGATGATCCGCGCGCCCTCGCCGGTGGATTGGGGCGCGGCCGGCGTTCGGCCATCGGCTTGGCCGCCTTCATGGCGGGGGGCGTGGTTCTCGATGGCGGCAAGCCAGTGGGCGGCGACACCGACGCCCCGCCCCCGGTCATCGCCCGCCTGCCGGTGCCGGACGATTGGCGCATTCTGCTCGTCACCGATACCGCGCGCGCCGGCCTTTCCGGCGAGGCGGAGACGCGGGCTATGGGCCGCCTGCCCCCTTTCCCTGAGTCGCTGGCCGCCCATCTGTGCCACCTCACCCTCATGCGTGCCTTGCCGGCGCTGGCGCAAGGCGAGGTGCAGGGATTCGGCGCGGCGGTGGGCGAGATCCAGCAGCATCTGGGCGACCATTATGCCGCGGCACAGGGGGGCGGGCGCTATTCCAGCCCGGACGTGGCCGAGGTGATGGAATTCCTTGCCGCCGAAGGGGTCGCGGGCATCGGCCAGAGTTCCTGGGGGCCCACTGGATTTGCCATTCTCGGCACGCCGGACCATGCGGAGGCGCTTTCATCCCGGCTGCGCAGCCGCTATGCTGGCAAAGCCAATCTTGGTTTTGATTGCGTGCGGGGAAACAACCGCGGCGCAGAAGTGGTGGACCTTTAGGACCGCACCCGCGATCCACGTCTCTCGCTCTGCCTCGCCACCCGCTGTCCCGTTGTTTCCCCAGCACGGAGCCGTACGGCCATGGCGGACGCCGCCCCCATCCTCCACCTCATCTCGCCCTTACCCCATGTCAGCCCGTTCGATGTGAACATGGCAGTGGATGCGGGCTATGTGCACCTTGCCCCCTATTCCCGCGTGGCGCTGGATGAGGTGCGCGACCTGGTGCAAGATATGATGTTCTCCCGCGCCCCCTCCGCCGCCGCCCGCACCGGGCTGTTCATCGGCGGCAAGGATGCGGGCCTTGCCCTCGACATGGCGGAGATCGCCCGCCAGTCCATCTTCCCGCCCTTCGAGATTTCCATCTTCCCGGACCCCGCCGGGTCCTTCACCACTGCCGCCGCCATGATCGCGCGGGTGGAACAGGCCCTCAAAGCCACCCGGCCCGAGGGTTTGCAGGGCGCGGCGGTGCAGGTCTATGGCGCCACGGGCGTGGTGGGCGGGGTCGCCGCCATCATCGCCGCCCGGGCGGGGGCCCATGTGACGCTGGTCAGCCATCGCGGCCTCGGGGCGGTGGAACTGAAGGCGCAGGAGTATGCCCGGCGCTTCGGCGTCACCCTCGCCTACGCGGAGGCCGCGGACGACACCCAGAAGTTCGCCTTGGTGCCGGAGGCAGAGGTCATTCTTGCCGCCGGCAAGGCGGGCGTTGAAATCCTTGGCGCCGCGCACCTGGCCGCCGCCGCGCGCCTGAAGGTGGCCGCCGACGTCAACGCCGTGCCCCCCGCCGGCATTGCCGGCATCGGCGCGCAGGACGCCGCCGCCCCGCTCCCCCATGGGGTGGGCATCGGGGCGCTGGCCATCGGCCAATTAAAGTATCAGGTGCAGCATCTTTTGCTGAAGCGCATGCGCGAGACCGAGCAGGCGCTGTACATCGGCCTCGACGAGGCCTTCGCCCTCGCCCGCGAGCTTACGGTGTAGCCCATGGATCTTGCCGTCATTGCCCTGTCCGCCCGCCCGCTGGCCGCCAGCGCGGCGCGCGCCGGCTTCTCGGCCCTTGCCCTCGATTTGTTCGCGGATCTCGACACCTGCGCCAATGCCAAGCGCTGCGTGCGCGTGCATAAGAAGGACGGCTTCGCCTTTGACGGTGACGATCTGATCCAGGCGCTGACCTCTCTCTCCCCGCCCGGCCTGCCGGTGGTGCTGGGGGGCGGGTTCGAGGATGATCCCGCGCTGATGACGCGCATCGGAGCGCGCAATCCCATTCTCGGCAACATGGCCGACACGGTGCGGGTCATGAAGGACCCGCTGGCGCTCGCCGCGCTGTGCGGGCACCTGAAGATCCCCTTCCCGCGCGTGACGCTCGCCGCCCCCGAGGGCGCGCTGGCAGACGTGCCGCTCCTGGAAAAGAAGATCGGCGGCGCCGGCGGCGGCCATATCCGGCGCCGGGCGCCGGGCGATGCCACCCCGCCCGCGTCGGGGTGCTACCTCCAGGAGGAGGTGGCGGGCGAGGCCCATTCGCTGCTGCTGCTGTCCTCCGGCCGGGAGGCCCTGGTGGTGGGCGCTTCGCGCCAATGGACGGACGGCGATGAGGCCCATCCCTTCCGCTTCGGCGGCGCCGCCGGCCCGGTGGCGCTGCCGGCCCGCTTCGACGCCGACATCCGCCGTGCCGCCATCACCGCCATCACCGCCTGCGGCCTGGTAGGGCTCGTCTCGGTGGATCTGCTGGTGGGCGTGGAGGGCTGGTGGCTCGTCGAGATCAATCCCCGCCCCGGCGCCAGCCTGGACATTTTCGACGTGGACCCCCTGCCCCCGCTCCTCGCCCTGCACCTGACCGCCTGCGGCGGCAAGCTGCCGAAAAGCCTGCCCGTGCCCGCCGATGCGGTGGCGGCGGCGGTGCTCTATGCGGACACCCCGGTGATGATCCCGCCCGGCGACTGGCCGGAGGGGGTCTATGACCGCACCGCCGCCGGCACCGTCATTCCCGCCGGCGGCCCCATCTGCACCGTCAAGGCCAAGGCGGGGACGGCGGACGCGGCGCGGCAGAAGCTGGCGGACCGCCTCGCCGCCGCCCGCGCCCATCTGGGCCTGCCGGCGCGCGGGTGAGGCGGACCATGACGCAGACTGCCACGCCCCTGCTGGCCTCTCGCGCCGCCCTTCTGGTGGACGCCCTCGCCGCCGATGCCCGCGCCCTTCGCCTGAAGGTCAGCGAGGGGCCGCTCGGCGCCCGCATCATCGATGCCGGCATCGCCGCGCCCGGCGGCCTGGAGGCGGGCAGGCGCGTCGCCGAGATCTGCCTGGGCGGCCTCGGCACCGTGGGCTTCGAGACCAGCCCGCTCTTCGATCCCTTCCCGACCCTAGTGAGCGTCGGCACCGGCGACCCGGTGCTCGCCTGCCTCGGCAGCCAATATGCGGGCTGGAAACTGGCGGCAGGCGACTTCTTCGCGCTCGGCTCCGGCCCCGGCCGGGCCACGGCGGCGGTGGAGCCGCTGTTCGCGGAACTGGGCCTGAAGGAAGCCGGGGAAAGCGTCGCGCTGGTGCTGGAGGCCAGCCAGGTGCCGCCGCCCGAGGTGGTGGTGGAAGTGGCGCGCGCCTGCGCGGTGGCGGCGGGACAGGTGACCTTCATCCTCACCCCCACGTCGAGCCTTGCCGGCGCGGTGCAGATCGCCGCCCGGGTGCTGGAAGTGGCGCTCCACAAGGCCCACGCGCTGCATTTCCCGCTGGAGCGCATCCTCGACGGGCGCGGCAGCGCGCCGGTGCCGCCGCCCGCGCCCGACTTCATCGCCGCCATGGGCCGCACCAATGATGCCACCCTCTATGGCGGGCAGGTGCATCTGTTCGTCACCGGGCCGCAGGACGAGGCGCGCCAATTGGCGGAAAGCCTGCCCAGCAGCACCTCGCGGGACTATGGCCAGCCGTTCGCCGAGACGTTTGCGGCCTGCGACTGCGACTTCTACCGCATCGATCCCATGCTGTTCTCCCCTGCCCGCGTCACCGTGACGGCGGTGGACCATGGCACCAGCTTTGCCGCCGGAGCGCTGGACCCCGCTTTGGTGGTGCGCTCCTTCGGCGGCTGACATGAGCGCCCCCGCGCCTGTCGCACTGTTCGCCGAAAAGCCGGACTGGCACACCGGCCGCCTGCTTGCGGCCCTGGAGGCGCAGGGGCGGCAGGGGCGCATCGTGCCCCTCTCCCGCTGCGGCTTCGCCATCGGCGAGAGTGTCCACGGCCTCATCCTGCCCGGCTTCGAGGACCAGCTTCCCGCCGCCGCCTTCGTGCGCACGGTGCCCAATGGCTCGACGGAGGAAATCACGCTGCGGCTCGGCGTGCTCCATGCGCTCGGTGCGCTGGGGGTGAAGGTGGTCAATTCCGCCCGCGCCATCGAGCGGTGCGTGGACAAGGCCATGACCTCCTTCCTCATCGCCCGCGCCGGCCTGCCCACCCCGCGCACCTTCGTGCTCCAGGACCGCGCCCCCGCCCAGGCGCTGCTGGATGCGGCGCCCGGCGACACCGTGCTCAAACCCCTGTTCGGCTCGCAGGGCCGCGGCCTCCTGCGCCTCTCCCCCCGCACCGACCTGCCGGAGGCCGAAGCGGTGGAGGGCGTGTTCTATCTCCAGGACTTCGTGCCCCGCGCCGACGGCCTCCATGCGGACTACCGCGTCTTCGTGGTGGGCGGGCATGCCGAGGCCGCCATGCGGCGGGTGAATGAGGACTGGATCACCAACATCCACCAGGGCGCCGAGGGCGAGCCGGTGCCCGCCACCGGCGCGCTGGCCGATCTGGCGGTGGCCGCCGCGCAAGCCGTGGGGGCTGAAGTGGCCGGCGTCGACCTCATCCGCGACCGGGACGGCGCCCTCCTGGTGCTGGAGGTCAATTCCATGCCCGCCTGGAACGGCCTTTTCGGCGCCACCGGGCGGGACATGGCCGCGCCCATCGCCGCCTTGCTGTGCGGCGTCGCCCAGCCGGCATGATCGCCCCCGACACGGCCGCGCGCCTGTTCGAGGCGGCCTGCCGGGCGGAGCTGGCCGCCCTGAAGCCGGGTAATGTGCATGTATATGCCCCCGGCCACGGCATGGAGGTGGCCCAGTTCGAGGCCGCCGCCACCGCCGCCGCCGGCCCCCTTTCGGTCGCGGGCGCGCCGGTGGGCGCACGCATCGAACAGGCCGTTGCGGCTTCGCTGGCGGTGGCCGGCTGCAACACCAATCTGGGCATCCTGCTGCTGTGCGCGCCCTTGCTGATGGCCGCCGAAGCCCCCGCCGACCGGCCGTTCCCCGAGCGAGTGGAGGCGGTGCTGGACGCCTTGACCCTGGAGGACGCCCAGGCCGTCTTCCGCGCCATCGCGGCGGCCAATCCCGGTGGCCTTGGCGATGCCGACGAGGATGTGCGCGCGCCCGCCCGCGTCCCGCTGCGGGCCGCCATGGCGGCGGCGGCCGATCGCGACCTCATCGCCCGGCAATATGCCGGCGGATTCGCGGAGGTGTTCACCCTCGGCGTGCCCGTGGCGGCGCCCCATCGGGGCGATCCGGCGCAGGCGGCGCAGGCGGTCTATCTGGCGTTTCTCCAGGCCTTTCCCGACAGCCATATCGGCCGCAAGTTCGGCGGCGCCACCGCGCAGGCGGTGCGGGAGGAGGCGCGGGCGGTGTGCACCGGCCTTGAGGGCCTCTCAGAGGCAGACCGCACGGCGCGTCTCCTGGCCTTCGATGCCGACCTGAAGGCCCGCGGCCTCAATCCGGGCACCAGTGCCGACTTGACCGTGGCCAGCCTGCTTGCGGACTCCCTCATGGCCCGTGAGGGGTGAGGGTGCCTTCAGCGAAAATCCGCCAGATCCGCCGCCGTGAGGGTGCCGTCATGAAGGGCAGTCGCCACCAGCACGCCGGCCGCGCCCGCCGCCGCCAGGGCGTCCAGGTCCGCCCGCCCGCGCACGCCGCCGGCGGCATAGATTTCAGTCTTTGGCGCACGGGCGCGCAGGGCCGCGATGCCGGCGAGGTCCGGCCCTTCGCCCGAGCCGACGCGGCCGAGCGTCATGGCGATGAGGCGGGACGGCCACAAGGCAGGGGTCTCGTGCACGGCGATCGGGCCGAGGGGACCATCGGCGGTGCGGTCCAGCGAGAGCACGAAATCGCGCCCGGCGAGGGCGGCGAGGGCATCGGCATGGGGGAGCGATTCACTGCCCACCACGGGCGTGCCGAGATCCGCCGCCCGGCGGGCCGCGAGGGCCTCAAGGCGCGCCTCAGCGGCATCCACCCACACATGGAGGGCGGGAAAGCGCGCCCGCACCGCCGCGACCACGGGGGCATTGTCGCCGCTGCCCGCGATGGCATCGAGATCGGCCACATAAAGGGTTCGGAACCCGCCGAGCGCCAGAAGCGCTTCTGTCAGGACCAGCGGGTCCGCCCCCTCGGCGAGGCGGGATTGAACGGGGCGGTAGAGATGGCGCATGCCCCGGCGGGCGTGCACCACCTGGCCTCCCTTCAGATCGATGACCGGGATAATCTGCATCGGCGGGTGTCCGAATCGGGAGGCAAGCGGAATGCGCGTGTTCGTCTGCGAGTTCGTGACAGCCGGCGGTCTCAGGGACAAGCCCCTGCCCGAGGATCTGCTGCCCGAAGGCACGCTGATGCGCGATGCGATCCTCGCCGATGTGTCCGCCCTTCCCGGCGTGCATCCCCTTCTTGCCGGGGATGATCGCCTGCCCCCGGCTGCCCTGCCTGCCGAGGCGATACCGGACGGCGCGGACCCCTGGGTCATCTGGGCGCGGCTGTGCGCGGAAAGCCATGTGGTCTGGCCCATCGCGCCGGAGACCGACGGGCTGCTGGCCCGCATGGTGGAAATGGCGCATGCGAGCGGCGCCCGCGTCATCGGCTGCACGCTGGAGGCCATTGCCCTCGCCTCCAGCAAGCTGAAGACCGCCGGCCGCCTGGAGGCCCATGGCCTGCCGGCCATTCCCACCTTCCCCGCCGCCACGGCGCCCCGCCGCCTCACCGGCTGCCGCCTCACCAAGCCTGACCAGGGCGCGGGCGCGGTGGACACGCGGGTGTGGGAGGCCGGCGCCGCCACGCCCACCGATGCGGGCCTAGTGGTGCAGCCGTTCGTGGAGGGCATGCCCGCCAGCCTCACCGTTCTGTGCCGGCCGGATGGTACGCGCCTGCTCGCCGCCAACCGCCAGCATGTGGCGGTCGTGGAAGGCCGCCTCAGCCTGACGGGCCTGACCGTGGGCGGCATCAGCGACACCGATGGGCGGCTGGCCGCCCTGGCGGAAGCCGTGGTGGCGGCGTTTCCGGGCCTGTCGGGCATCATCGGCATCGACATCCTGCTCACCGAAGCCGGGCCGGTGGTGGTGGAGGTCAATCCCCGCGTCACCACGGCCTATGCGGGCCTGCACGCCGCCATCGGCGTGAACCCCGCCGCCTTCCTGCCCGAGCTGATCCGCGACGGCGTTCCGCCCTCCCTGCCGCACTTGCCCAAGGCCCAGCCGGTCGAGGTGCGGGTGAGATGACCAAGGCGGCGCTCCTCGGCTGGGACGTGGGCGGCGCGCATTTGAAGCGCGCGGTCTTCGATGCTGCCGGCACCCTCCTGGACGTGGACCTTGCCCCCTGCGCACTCTGGCGCGGCCTCGCCGAACTGGACGGGGCGCTCGCCGGCTTCCCGCCCTTGCCCGGCCTGCCCTCGGCGGTGACCATGACCGGCGAGCTGGTGGATCTGTGGCCGGACCGGCAGGCGGGCGTCGCGGCGCTCACCGCCGCACTGGCGGCGCGGCTCGGGCCGCAGACGCGCTTCTATGCCGGGCCGCGCGGCTTCGTGAGCCTTGCCGGGGCCGTGGAGGCCGCGCCCTTCATCGCCTCCGCCAATTGGCACGCCACCGCCGCGGCGGTGGGGCGCATGGTGCCCGATGCGGTCCTCATCGACATGGGCTCCACCACCACGGACATCATTCCCGTGCGCGGCGGCGGCGTGGCCGCCCGGGGCTTTTCCGATGCCGAGCGGCTGGTGACGCGGGAGCTGGTCTATACGGGCCTTGCCCGCACGCCGGTCATGGCGCTCGCGCGCACCTTGCCCTTCCGGGGCGAGGAGGTGCCGCTGATGGCGGAATATTTCGCCACCAGCGCCGACATTCATCGCCTCACCGGCGCCTTGCCGGAGGGGGCCGACCTCCACGCCGCCGCCGACAATGGCGTGAAGACCGAGGAAGCCAGCGCCCGCCGCCTGCTGCGCATGGTGGGGCGTGACCTTATCGCAGATGATCCCGGCAGCCCCTGGGGCGCCAGTCTCGACGAGGCCCGCGCGCTGGCCGCTGCGGCGAGCGAAGCGCAGATGTGCAGCCTCATCCAGGCGCTTGCCTGCGTGCGCTCCGCCGCCCGCCTGCCGGCCGCCGCCCCGGTGGTGGGGGCAGGCGTCGGGCGCGGCTTTGTGGCGCGGTTGGCGGCGCGGCTGGATCGGCCCTATTTGAACCTCGCCCCGCTGCTTTGCGAGGATGAGGCGCGCGCCGTCCGGGCCGCCGATTGCGCCCCGGCGGTGGCCGTGGGCCGCCTCGCCCTTTCCGCCGCCGATGCCTTCCTCCTGACCGCGTGACGCATCATGATCGAGCCTTCCTCCCCCGCCCTCGACCTGCCCGCCGCCGACGCCCAGGCGCTGCCCGGCCCCTCCCGCAGCGACCGGGTGTTCCTGCGCGCCTTGCCCTTCTTCGCCCGCCATGGGGTCCATGAGGCCGAGCAGGAGCTGGGCCAGCGCTTCGTCGTGGATGCGGACTGGTGGCTCGACACCCGCCCCGCCGCCTGGGCGGATGATGCGGGGCTCACCGTCTCCTATCAGGACGTCTACGGCCATATCCGCGCGGTGGTGGAGGACGAGCCCGTCCATCTCATCGAGACGCTGGCCGAGCGCATCGCCACCCGCCTGCTCGACCATTTCCCCGCCATCGAGCAGGTGCGCGTGGTGGTTCACAAGCCCGGCGCGCCCATCACCGGGGTGTTCGGGGACGTGGGCGTGGAGATCTTCCGCACCCGCTGAGGGTTCAATGCTCGGAGAGCAGGCGCAGCCCCACGATGCCCACCACGATGCAGGCGATGCAGGCAAGGCGGGGCAAGGTCGCCGGCTCGTGATAGGCGAGAATGCCCACCACCGCCGTGCCCACCGTGCCGATGCCCGCCCAAACCCCATAAGCCGTGCCCACCGGCAAGGTCTTGATGGCGAAGTTCAGCATGATGAGGCTGAGCACGATGAGGGCGACCGTGATGACGCTCGCCAGCGGCTTGGTGAAGCCTTCGGAGTGCTTCATGGAGATGGCCCAGCCGATCTCCAGCAGGCCGGCGAGAAACAGGATGATCCAGCTCATTCCGCAATTTTTCCCAGCAAGAAATATCTTGTCGATGCAATAAACGCGAGCCGGAGCAGCGAGGCAAGCTGGCGTGCCATGCCGCTGACGCGGGGGCGGTGGCGGTGCGTCACCCTCGACGCGCCCCGCGCCTTCAGCCATAAGGGCGCCGTCGACTGATGCGGCAACAGGAGAGACACGTGAGCCAAGCGGTGACCCTCGACAGCTATCTGGCCACCTGGGCGGCGGGCGATTCCCAAAGGAGCGCGGTCGCCGAGGCGGTAAAGAGCATTGCGCGGGCGGGGATCACCATTGCCGACCTCGTGGCGCAGGGGCCGCTGGCCGACCATTTCGCCAAGGTGCGCGGCGACGAGGCCAATGCCGGCGGCGACACCCAGAAGGAACTGGACGTGATCGCCGAGGAGACCATCCTGGACGCGCTGAAGCACGCGCCGGTGGCCTATCTCGGCTCCGAGGAAAGCGAGACCGCCATTCCGGTGGTCGAGGGCGGTTCCCTGGTGGTTTCCGTGGACCCGCTGGACGGCTCGTCCAACATCGACACCAACGTCTCCATCGGCACCATCTATTCCATCCTGCCCTATGACGCCGCGACCTTCCCCGATCCGACCGCCGCGCTGATGCAGAAGGGCTCGGCGCAGGTGGCGGCCGGCTTCCTGGTCTATGGTCCCTCCACCGTGCTGGTCTCAACCGTGGGCGAGGGCACGCAGGTGTTCGCCTATGACCGGGCGAGCGGCACCTTCATCCTGGCCCGCGCGGCAGTGGAGATCCCGGCCGAGACCAAGGAATACGGCGTCAACCAGTCCAATGTCCGCCACTGGGCGGCGCCCATGCAGGCCTATCTCGCCGATTGCCTCGCCGGCAAGGACGGCCCCCGGGGGAAGGACTTCAACATGCGCTGGGTCGGCTCCATGGTGGCCGATGCCTTCCGCATCTTCACGCGCGGCGGCGTCTATATCTATCCGGGCGACAGCCGGAAGGGCTATGCCGAAGGCCGCCTGCGCCTGATCTACGAGGCCAATCCCGTCGCCTTCCTCACCGAGCAGGCCAAGGGCGCCGCCACCGACGGCCAGACCCGCATCCTGGACATCGTCCCCGCCAAGCTGCACCAGCGCATTCCGCTGGTGTTCGGCTCGCGCGAGGAAGTGGCCAAGATCGCCTCCTATTACTGATCTCAAGGCGCGGGCGCCCTGGCGCGCGCGGGAAGCGACCATGGCGCCGCCGGGTGCGGCGCCCTACATGACACACGGGCCGCCGCCCGCCGGAGTGACCATCATGACCTTGCCGCTGATCGCCCCGTCCATCCTGGCCTCGGACTTCTCCCGGCTTGGCGAGGAGGTGCGCGACGTGGCGGCGGCGGGCGCCGACTATATCCATCTCGACGTGATGGACGGCCATTTCGTGCCCAACATCACCTTCGGCCCGGACATCATCAAGGCGCTGCGCCGGCACACCGACAAGGTGTTCGACGTGCACCTGATGATCTCCCCCGTGGAGCCCTATCTGGAGGCCTTCGCGGCGGCGGGGGCCGACATCATCACCGTGCAGGCGGAAGCGACCGTCCATCTGGACCGCTGCCTCCAGGTGATTCGGGGCCTCGGCAAGAAAGCGGGCGTGGCGCTGAACCCGGCCACCTCCGAGACCGCCCTCACCTATCTCCTCGACAAGATCGACCTCGTCTGCGTGATGAGCGTCAATCCCGGCTTCGGCGGCCAGGCTTTCATCCCCGACGTGCTGCCCAAGATCGAGCGCATCCGCGACATGATCCGCGGCCGCGACATCCGCCTGGAAGTGGATGGCGGCGTGAACCCGCAGACCGGCGCGCTCTGCGCCCGCGCGGGTGCCGACGTGCTGGTGGCCGGCTCTGCCGTCTTCAAGGGCGGCATCGAGGGCTATCGCACCAACATCGCCGCCATCCGCAATGAGGCCGCCAGCGCGCTGGGGCTTGTGGCCTGACGCTGCGCGCCTGAGGATGGCGGGCGGAGCGTTTTGCGACGGCGCTTGACGCCGAATTAAAAAAACGTTCGATTGTTTCCTGCGCGCCGGCACAGACCGGCCGCGGAGACGCGCCTATGCGCGTGGCATGCGGGGAGGACGAGATGGCCCGGAGCTATGACGAAGCGGTGCGCGGATTCCGCTGGAACCTGCCCGCGCGCTTCAATATGGGCGTCGCCTGCACCGATGCCCACGCCACCGGCGCCGGCAAAACGGCCCTGATCTTCGTGGAAGAGAGCGGCGCCGTCATCCGCTACACCTTCGAGGATCTCGCCCGCCTCACCAACCGCTTCGCCAATGTGCTCCTTGCTGCCGGCCTCACGCGCGGCGACCGGGTGGCGGTGTTCCTGCCCCAGGCGCCGGAGACGGCCATCGCGCACCTGGCCGCCTTCAAGGCGGGCATGATCTCGGTGCCGCTCTTCACCCTGTTCGGCGACGAGGCGCTGGAATATCGGCTGTCGGCGTCCGGCGCCAAGGTGCTGGTGACGGACCTTGCGGGCCTGGCCAAGCTCGACCGGGTGCGCGACCACCTGCCCGCCCTCACCCATGTCTATGTGATCGGACCCGACAGCGGCGGCGCCCTCTCCTTCGACGCGGCGCTGGAGAAGGGCTCGGACCGCTTCACCCCGGTGGACACCACCCCGGACGATCCCGGCATCATTATCTTCACCTCCGGCACCACGGGAAATCCCAAGGGCGCGCTGCACGGCCATCGCGTGCTGCTCGGCCATCTGCCCTGCCTGCAATTCGTCCACGAGGACATGCCCCAGCCCGGCGACCTGCATTGGACGCCGGCCGACTGGGCCTGGATTGGCGGGCTGTTCGACGTGCTGTTCCCGACCCTGCATCTGGGCGTGCCGGTGCTGGCCTATCGGGCCAAGAAGTTCGATCCCGACGCCGCCATGGCGCTGATGGCGAACCAGGGGGTCCGCAACGTCTTCCTGCCGCCCACGGCGCTGAAGCTGCTGCGCCAGGCGGATGTGCGCCAGGAGGGGCTGAAGCTGCGCTCGCTGCTCACCGGCGGCGAGACGCTGGGCAGCGAGCTGGGCGCTTTCGTGCAGGAGCGGCTGGGCGTCGAGGCGCGGGAGATTTACGGCCAGACCGAATGCAATCTGGTGGTGGGCTCCAATTCCTCCTTCTTCCCCATCCGTCCCGGCGCCATGGGCAAGCCTATTCCGGGCCATGACGTTCAGATCGTGGACGAAGGGGGCGCTCCCGTGCCGCCCGGCACCGAGGGTCATATCGGCATCCGCCGGGGCGATCCGGTCATGATGCTGGAATATTGGAACAATCCCGCCGCCACCGCCGCCAAGTTCGCGGGCGATTTCCTGCTGACCGGCGATCTCGGCCGGCAGGATGAGGACGGCTATCTCTGGTATGTGAGCCGTTCAGACGATGTCATCACCTCCGCCGGCTATCGCATCGGCCCCGGCGAGATCGAGGATTGCATCCTCAAGCATCCGGCTGTCGCGCTGGTCGGCGTGGTGGGGGTGCCCGATCCGGTGCGCACCGAGGCGGTGAAGGCCTGGGTGGTGCTGAAGCCCGGTGTGGAGGGCACAGACGAGCTGGCCACCGAGATCCAGCGCCACGTGCGCGAGCGCCTCTCCGCCCACGAATATCCCCGCGCCGTCGCCTTCACCGACGCCTTGCCCATGACCGCCACGGGCAAGATCCTGCGCCGGGAATTGCGGTCGCGGGGATAGAACCTGTTCCGATCAGGCCTACGGGACGGGGCGCCCCCTCCCCTCACATGAACAGGTTTTCCTTTGGGCTCATGCCCTTATAGAGGTCGGCCACATAGGCCCCATAGCCGTTATAGAGGAGCGTCGGACGGCGCTGGCCGGTGCCGATGTCCTCTTCGGTCGCCTGGCTCCAGCGGGGATGGGCCACTTCCGGGTTCACATTGGCCCAGAAGCCATATTCGGAGCCCTGGATCACCTCCCAGAAGCTCTTGGGCCGTTCCTCCACGAACGACACCCGCACGATGGCCTTGATGGACTTGAAGCCATATTTCCAGGGCAGCACCACCCGCAGCGGGGCGCCGAACTGGTTGGGCGCGGGCTTGCCATAGACGCCGGTCACCATGAAGGCGAGGTCGTTGGTCGCTTCCGCCATGGTCACCCCTTCCACATAGGGCCAGGGATAGAAGCGGCCGGACTGGCCGGGCGCCACCGCCTTGTCGAGGAAGGTCTCGAAGCGCACATATTTGGCACTGCTCAAGGGCTTGGCGACCTCCACCAGCGCCTTCATGGGAAAGCCCGTCCACGGCACCGCCATGGACCAGGCCTCCACGCAGCGATGCCGGTAGAGCCGTTCCTCCAGGGTGACGGACTTCAGGAGATCGTCGATGGCCACTTGCTTCGGCTTCTCCACCAAGCCATCGAACGTGATGGTCCAGGGCCGCACCTTCAGGCGGGAGGCGGCGCGGGTGACGTCCTTGGACGTGCCGAACTCGTAATAATTGTTCACCGTGCTCGACACCTTCTCGGGCGTCAGCGGCCGGTCCAGCGTGTAGGCGTCGTTGCGCTTGGCGGGATAGAGGTCGGCGGACGGGTCCGGGACGTCAGCCGCCCGCTGGGCCTGCGCCAAGGCCGGCAGGGCGGTCGCCCCGATCAGTCCCGCCCCTGCGCCGAGCAGCGCCCGGCGCGACAGGAAAATGTGCTCGGGTGTGGCCGCGCTCTCCGGGATCTCCCAGCCGCGGGTACGCCGAATGTGCATGCCAAATCCTCCGTTCGGGCGGAGGATTGCGGCCACGGGGGCCGCAAGGCAATTCAAACGGGCGTGTGGACCGCCATCAGCGGCGGTTGGGCGGCGGCGCGGGGTTGAGGGTGAGCGTTGCCCCCGCGATCGTGATGGACAGGCCGCTATCGGCGGACACGCTCAAAGGCTGAAGGGAAATGCCGTTGGCGGCGTCCTTGGAAACCAGCACATTGGCGGTAAAGCCGGGCCCGAGCGCGGCGCCGCTGGCCAGGCCCACATATTGGCCGGCCAGGGCGCCGGGGGTGAGCTGCGGGCTGGTGGCCAGCACCATCCACAGCATGGAGCCCTGATCGGAAACGCCGAAATCCAGGCCCGCCCGCTCCAGCGTGCCCACATAATGCTGGTTGACGCCGGCGGCGGGGCGGAACTCGCAGGTCACCGCGCGGGTGGAGCCGAAGCCATAGGCGACGGCGGCCGCCCCCCGGCATTCCAGGAGGCCCGCCTCCACCTTGACGCTGTCTTCGGCCCGCAGGGGCGCTGTTGCGGCAAGGCAGAGCAGGCTGCCGGCGAGGAGGGGGGCGACGCGGTTCATGATGCTCAGGGGGTCGGGGTCAAGGTCAGGTCGGAAATGCCGGCGGCCACTGCCATGCCGGTATTGCCCTGGAGCGAGAGCGGCTGAAGCACGATGGTCTTGTTGGACCCGCCCAGCAGCACATTGGCGCCCGCGCCCAGGCCCCAGGCCGCATCGGCGCTGACGCCCACATAGCTGCCCTTCAGGTCGCCCGGAGCGGGCGCAGTGGTGGGGGCGAACACCGCCCAGCCCAGCGTGCTCGGGCCGGTGAAGCCGATGTCGATGCCGAACCGCGCAACCGTGCCCTTATAGGTGCCCACCGTCTTCAGCGCGTTGGGCGCGCCGGTCTGCAGCTCGCAGGTCATTTCCCGCATGGAGCCGATCACGAAGCCGACGGCGGGCTGGACCTTGCACATGAGCAGGCCGGCCTGGACGCGGGCGGGCGTCTGGGCGGCGGCAGGCAGGACGGCGCAGGCGGCAAGCGCGAGGCCGGCGATGATGGAAGACGGACGCATCTGATCCCCCTCTGGGTGGTCAAGGACAGCTCGAAGTCCCGGTTCGGACACAGGCCCGCGCATCCTGCGCGGGGTGTGATTCCAACCGCGGGCGAAGCCAACCCCATTCAACGGGCGAATGTGGCAAGCCTGCGCTCCGTCTTACGGAATTACCAACGAAAACGGGCGCCCATGGGGCGCCCGTTGCGACATTGCCGCGCGTGCGCGGATCAGCGCAGGGTCAGCTCGGCAACGCCCAGCGCCACGTTGAAGCCGGTCTGGCCTTCGACGGACAGGGGCTGCAGGGCGATGGTGTTGTTGGAGCCACCCACCAGGGCGTTGGCGCCAAGGCCGACGCCGAGCGCCGCATTGGCGGACACGCCGGCATAGGTGCCGCGCAGGTCCTTGGCACCGATCTTGGTGGTGGGGGCGAGCACGGTCCACACCAGAGCGCCCTGGCCGGACACGCCGATGTCGAGGCCGAAGCGACGCACGGTGCCGGCGTAGGTGCCCTTCGGGGCGCCCTTCACGGACGGACGCAGCGTGCAGCTCATCTCGCGCACGGAGCCGATGATGAAGCTGACGTTCGGCGCCATCTGGCAGGTCAGCACGCCCACCTGCACGCGGGTCTGCGCCGCGGCGGGAGCGGCGGCGAACGCGAGGGCGGAAGCGGCAAGAGCGGCCGCGAAACCAGCCTTCACAAAAGTCTTCATGGTCTCTTCCTCCAAAGGACACCGGCCTCGCGGACCGCGCGATGGCCGGCGCACCGAAGCCTTAGCTCGGCACGCCCGGTTCGCCAACGCCAGGACTTCCCGAATGTTTCGCAAAAGACGCCAAAATGGCCAAGATTGCGAAAATATCTGCCGGACGCCCTACCCGCGTCCGGCAAAGCCTCAGCTCAGGCTGCCGCAGAAGCGCTGGATGCGCGTGCACGCCTCTTCCAGGTCCGAGGTGGCCGTGGCGTAGGAGATTCGGAAGGCCGGGCCGAGGCCGAAGGCCGAGCCATGCACCACCGCCACATTCTCCGCTTCCAGCAGCTCGGTGGCGAAGTCCTCGTCATTGGCGATGACCTTGCCCGAGGGCGCGGTCTTGCCGATGGTGCCGTCGCAGAACGGGAAGACGTAGAAGGCGCCCTCGGGCTTGGGGCAGGTAAGGCCCTTGGCCTGGTTCAGCATGGAGACCACCAGGTCGCGCCGCTCCTTGAACACCGCATTGTTGCGGGCGATGAAGTCCTGCGGCCCGTTCAGCGCTTCCACCGCCGCCCACTGGGCGATGGAGGAGGGATTGGAGGTGGACTGGGACTGCAGCGTGCCGATGGCCTTGATGAGCGGCTCGGGACCGGCGCCGTAGCCGATGCGCCAGCCGGTCATGCAATAGGCCTTGGACACGCCGTTCATGGTCAGCGTGCGGTCATAGAGCGAGGGCTCCACCTGGGCCGGGGTGACGAACTTGAAGTCGTCATAGACCAGGTGCTCATACATGTCGTCGGTGAGGATCCACACGTGCGGGTGGCGCACCAGCACGTCGGTGAGCGCCTTCAGCTCGTCATAGCTATAGGCGGCGCCCGACGGGTTGGACGGCGAGTTGAAGATCAGCCACTTGGTCTTGGGCGTGATCGCCGCTTCCAGCGCCTCGGGGCGCAGCTTGAAATTGTCGGCCAGCGTGGTGGCCACCGAAACGGGGGTGCCGCCGCAGAATTCGACAATATCGGGATAGGACACCCAATAGGGGGCGGGCACGATGACTTCGTCGCCGGGGCCAACGGTGGCCACCAGGGCGTTGAACAGCACCTGCTTGCCGCCGGTGCCCACGGTCACCTGGCTCGGCTTGTAGTCGAGGCCGTTCTCGCGCTTGAACTTCTTGACGATGGCGGCCTTCAGCTCGGGAATGCCGTCGACGGCGGTGTAGCGCGTCTCGCCCCGGCGGATGGCGGCAATGGCCGCTTCCTTGATGTTCTCGGGGGTCTCGAAATCCGGCTCGCCGGCGGACAGAGCGATCACGTCCCGCCCCTGCGCCTTCAGCTCACGGGCCTTGTTGGAGATGGCGATGGTGGCGGACGGCTTGATGCGCTTCAGGGCGGGCGACAGGAGGCTCATGGCCAAAAGGCTCCGAACTCCCGCACCCCGTTGGTCGCGCCGGGCGGCGCGGGAGAACAGGGCGCGGTGGATGGTATGAAGCACCGGCGGCGTCATGCCCGCCGATGCGTGCACCTGTTCTTACCGGAGGCCCATTTGCCGAACAAGCAAGGATCGTGAATGGCTGCGCCCCGCTTTGTTGATGGGACCGCTTGCGGAGCGGCGGGCGCAGGGCCATCTAGCGAGCGCCGGGAGGGCGCTGTGCTTACACTTTATTCCACGCAGTCATCTGGGAATTCCTATAAGGTGCGGCTGCTGCTGGCCAGGCTCGGCCTGCCCTTCCGCCTGGTGGAAGTGGACATCTTCGCCGGCGAGCATCGCACGCCCGAATTCCTCGCCAAGCACCCGGAAGGGCGCCTGCCGCTGCTGGAATTCGAGGACGGCACCACCTTGCCGGAATCCAATGCCATCCTCTTCTATCTGGCGGAGGGTACGCCCCTGTTGCCCGCCGACCGGCTGGCGCGGGCGGAGGCGCTGCGCTGGATGTTCTTCGAGCAGAACAATCACGAGCCCGGCATCGCCCAGGCGCGCTTCTGGCTGAACCAGGTGCGGGGCGGACGCGAGTTGCGCACCCATGACATCGACCGCTGGATGGAAGAAGGCTACGGGGCGCTGCGCATCATGGAGCGCCATCTCCAGCTCACCCCCTTCTTCGCGGGTGACCAGCTGAGCGTGGCAGACCTTGCCCTTTATCCACATACGCACGTGGCGCCGGAAGGTGACTTCGATCTGTCACATTTCCCTGCCGTGGAGACCTGGCTCGCACGGGTCGAACAGGCCCCCGGCCACGTGCCCATGACGTGGCGTCCCGAAGCGGTGGAGCCCTGTTCCTGGCGGCTCGCGCGGGTGTGATCCAAGCCCTGGTTCGGCCACGTTTTTTCCTTGCCCGGCCGCGAAGCCGCCACATTCACAACCAGCTCGGCAGTCATTTTTCCACAGGACCGAGGGAACCGAATCGCCGCACGCCGACGTTGAGGGAACCGAGACTCACCGCCTTTGCGCACCACGCGGAAAGGCACTGCCAGTAGCGAGACCATCATGTCCGAGTTTCGTGAGTACGGAATGCTTCAGGCGGGCACCTCCGCCGCCGATCCGGACGCGCTTGCTCGGGTCGTGCGCAATCACAAGGCCGGCGATGCCATGACCCAGGCGGCGATCACCGTGGCGCTGATGATCGCCATCTGCGCGGTGACCTTCGTCCTGACGCTGGACCGCGCGGCGGCCGCAACGCTCCTGCTGGACGATGCCGGCGGGCCGTCCTTTGCCTTTGGCCTCGCCATCGGCGCCGGCGTGGCGGCACTGGGCACGGCGGTGCTGCTGGGCCAGCGCCTGCAGGACAAGCGCGACGCCCGCCTGCGGCCGGCGCCCGTTCCGGTGCGCGCGCGCCGCCCCAACTGATCCTTTTCGCGCCGGGCTGCGGCCGGGCATAAGATGAAGCTGAAGGCACGGCCGGCGTGGCAACACGCCGGCCGTTTTCGTTTGGGCATGTGCATTGGCACCCGGCGGCCCGCGCCTGGGTGCATGGGCGGCGGAACGTGCCCCTGCCGCTCGCCCTGCCCCATGGGGATTACAGGCCGCCGGGCCAACCCTCCCTGCCGCCGCCTCTCCTCCCGATCGCCCGCAGAGCGGAGCGAGATCTCCTCCCGCGTGACCTCCGCCTGACGCGGCCGCAGCCCTCGAGGGTGCACTTGCCGCCCTGAAGCTCCGCCCCTCCCCGGCCCCGATCCCCTCCAATCCGCTTCCAATTCCTGACCGTCGGCTGCCCGCGCGGGGGGCCGTCGGCGGGATGACGCGCAAGGAACGCGGCATGAGGCGCATGCGCCTGTGCTCGCACGGCACCGGAATGGCGGGACGGGAGGCCGATGGGGCGGCGATCCAGGCGAAGATTGTTCTTAAAGTGAGATATTAACCATAATGAATTGATAAAAATAGTAAATTACCAACTCTTAAAGCGACGCCGCCGCCGGAAGAAAGCGCGCACTCCTGTTCAAGCTTCAAGTTAAGTGGTCGCTTTAATAACGGTATTTTTCTCAAATATATCAATAGTTTATGGTTAATGTTTTAGATTAAGAATTAAGAGAGGCGCGAGCTCCCCTCCCCTTCCGCGTCTCCGGGGGACCTCAGAACTTGTGAAAAATGAAGTAGGCGCCCGCGATGATGAAGGCGAAGCCCACGGCGTGGTTCCAGCCCAGCGGCTCCTTCAGGTAAAGCACTGAAAAACCAGCAAAAACCACCAGAGTGATGACCTCCTGGATGGTCTTCAGCTGTGCCGTGGTGTAGAAGTCCGACCCCATACGGTTCGCCGGTACCGCCAGACAATATTCAAAGAAGGCAATGCCCCAGCTCGCCACCACCGCAATGGCCAGAGCGGTGGTTTTGTACTTGAGGTGGCCGTACCACGCGAAGGTCATGAAGACATTGGAGGCCAGCAGCATCACAATGGGCAGGACGGCATTGAGGGAGACGGGCATGGGGGCTCCGAGGACGACGGGCCCCGGTGTGGTCAAGGCCGCGCCGCCACCCTCGCCGCTCGCCCCTTAACGGCGGCTCTCCAAGGCTTGGGTCGCCGCAGTCCGGTCTCCGGCATGGTTAAGGGATGCCTATTGCATGCGCCGATCAGCCTGCACCGCAGGCTGATCGGATCAGGTATTCTCTCTCAATGTGAATCGCCCTCTAGCGCCGGCTGTCCCCCCGGCCCTGGCCAACAAAAAGGCCGGCCCCACAGGGAGCCGGCCTCTTCAACCACAAGCCTTTTGCCGGGCGCGAGGCGCCTTAGCGGTTCTCCACCGGCACCGTCCCGTCTTCTCCCCGGCTGTCACCCCCGATCCGCCGGTCTCCCCCGGTCCGCCGCTCCGGCTCGGCCACGACAAAGCCCGGCACATTGGGCTCGAACGGCTCGGCCACCTCCACGAAGGTGTCGGGATAAAAGCCGTTGAAGCGGGTGCGCAGGGACAGCGAATAGGCGCCGATATGGCCGATCTCGATCCAATCCCCCGTATCCACCGTCTCCGGCAGATAGAAGGGACGGGAGAGCACGTCCACGCTGTCGCAGGTGGCGCCATAGATGCGGAACGGCACCATCTTGTTGGGGTCCCCCGAGCGCCGGCGGCGGGCGGGATCGGGAATGTGGTTCACTGGCAAGAGCAGCTTGCCGGTCCAGCTGTCGGAGAGCGAGGACCAGATGCCGTCATTGATATAAAGACGCTGGCCCTTCTTCAGCATCACCCGGGTGATGACCGAATAGGCCCGCGCCACGATCACCCGGCCAGGCTCGGCCACCAGCGGCGTGCCGGAAAAGCCGTATTTTTCCACCGCGCCCAGAATGGAGCGCATCAATTCGCTGAGCGGCGGCATGGCCGCATTGGGCTTGCGGGGATCAAGCGCATAGGAGGCGGGAAAGCCGCCGCCAATGTCCAGCTCCACAATCGGCACCTTGGCGGCGTCGCGCACCTCCGCAGCGGTGGCGATGGCCCGCTCGAAGGTGGTGGGGTCTTCCATCTGGCTGCCCACATGGAAGCAGATGCCGCACTTGAAGCCGATATTGTCGATGCGCTGGAGCAGCTCGGCCGCATGGGCGGGGGCGGCGCCGAACTTCTTCGACAATTCGTAGGCCGCCTCGCCCTTCGAGGCGATGCGCACGAACAGGGTGAATTCCTCGGGGTCGAGGTCCAGCGCATGGACGATGCGCAGCACCTTGGCCACCTCGTCCTCGTGGTCCACCACCGTCACCCGCACGCCATAGCGCTCCAGGGCGAGGCGGATGTCGGACTGGGCCTTGACCGGATGCATGTAGAGCAGCTCGCAGGCGGGCGCGACCGCGCGGGCGGCGGCAAATTCCGCCGGGCTCGCCACGTCGAACACGCCAACCCCGGCCCGCGCCAGTTCGGCCAGCACCTGGTCCTCGCCATTGGTCTTCACCGCATAGGCGGTCTTACCGGGAAAGGCCGCCATGAAGGCGCGGGCATCCTGCGCCAGCACGGACGGGCGGAAGCAATAGACCGGCTGGTCGGAGCGCAATTGGAGCGCGGCTTCGCGCCCGGTGGTGAAACGCGGGAGATTTTGTTGCGCCACGCCTGAACCTTTCGTCGCGGCGCCCCCCGTCACGACCCGGGGAGCGAAACCGGATTTGGACATGATCCCTCATCCAAGACACAAGCCGATGTCACTGGTGCCACCCACCCTTGGGCCGGTCAACGGCCGTTCGCACCCATCGCAGGCGGGGATTGCTCCAAGATTGCGCGCTTTTCCGGGCGAGTGTTGCCCCCATGCGCTTGACCGTGGCGCGCAGGCGCAGCATCGTCCGGCAAGTTTTGTCGGGTTGAGGGACGGGAGCTGAGCATGGGTCTCACGGTGCGTAGCGGACGGGCAGGCCTTGCGGCAGTCATCGCCTGTGCCCTTTCGGCGTCCGCGGCCGGTGCCGCGTCTCTGCTCGATAATTTCTGGCTGCCCAACGACAAATATACTGGCGAGCTGCCCGTGTGCAGCGAGCCCCTGGCGCTCGGCACCATCTCCATGCGGTTCGCCGAGACCGAGCGCATGTATTGGAACAGCGCGCTCAACATCAACAGCTTCTCCAATGTGCGCGAAGTGGCCTATCGCCCCTGGGGCGAGGGCTTCCAGCCGCGCCGCTATTGCAGCGCCACCGTGGTGCTGTCCGACGCCAAGCCGCACCAGATCTTCTATTCCATCATCTCCGATGCCAGCTTCCAGGGCTATACCTGGGGTGTGGAGTGGTGCGTGACGGGGCTGGATCGCAACCTCGCCTATGCGCCGGACTGCAAGATGGCCCGTCCGTGATCTCTCGCCTGCTGGCGGCGCTGGTCGGGATTCTCGTCCTCGGCGCCGGCGCGGGACAGGCCAAGGACGATTCCCCGGGCACGTTCGATTTCTACGTGCTCGCATTGTCCTGGAGCCCGACCTATTGCCTGGGCGAGCGGGCAAGTCCCGCCCAATGCCGCACCGCCACGCCGCGCGGCTTCGTGGTGCATGGGCTGTGGCCGCAATATGCCCGCGGCTTCCCCGATTTCTGCCAGTCCCCTGCCCCCTATGTGCCGGACGAGGTGATTTCCGGCATCACCGACCTCATGCCCAGCAAGGGCCTTGTCCTGCATGAGTGGCGCCGCCACGGCACCTGCTCGGGCCTCTCCCCGGCCGCCTATTTCGGCGCGGTGCGCAACGCCTCCAGCCATGTGAAGCTGCCGGAAGCGCTCATTGCGCCCGCCGCCACCTTGCACATGACGCCCCAAGACGTGGAAAACGCGTTCCGGGCTGCCAATCCCGGCCTGGAAGGGGATATGATCGCGGTGAGCTGCGCCAATGGCCGCCTGAAGGAGGTGCGTGTGTGCCTCACGCGCGACTTTGCCTTCACCTCCTGTCCCGAAGTGGACCGCCGCGCCTGTGGCGGAGGACGCCCCCTTGACGTGCCGCCGCCGCGGCCCCTCCCCTGAGCGGCCGCGCCCGCGCAACCGCCGGAACGCCCGTCCATGAACTATCGCCACGCCTTCCATGCCGGCAATCCGGCCGACGTGATGAAGCATGCCGCCTTGGCGCGCATCCTCACCTATCTCGCCCGCAAGGAAACCCCATACCGGGTGGTGGACACCCATGCCGGGGCGGGCCTCTATGACCTCGCGGGCACCAATGCCCAACGCACCGGCGAAGCGGAGTTGGGCATCGAGAAGGTGCTGGCCGCCGCCGATGCCGGCGAGATCGCCGCCCCGGCCCTGGCTCTGCTCGCCCCCTATCTGGACGCCATCCGCGCCCTGCGCGCCCACGCCGGCCCCAAGCGCTACCCCGGCTCCCCGGCGCTGGCCCTGGCCCTGGGCCGTCCGCAGGACCGGTTCCTGTTCTGCGAGCTGCACCGGGAAGAAAAGCAGAAGCTGGAAAAGCACATGGGCGAGGACAAGCGGGCCAAGGTCCTGCTGCAGGACGGCTGGCACGCCATCGGCGCCCACCTGCCGCCGCGCGAGCGGCGTGGCCTGCTGCTGGTGGACCCGCCCTTCGAGGAGCCCGGCGAGTTCGACCGCATGCGCCTCGGCCTGAAGGCCGCCTATGAGCGCTTCGCCACCGGCACCTTCATGTTCTGGTATCCCATCAAGGATTTGCGGGCGGTGGACGCCTTTCGCAAGGATGTGGCGCGGCTCCACATGCCCAAGACGCTGCGGGTGGAAATCGATTTCGCCGAGACGCGCAGCCTCGACACCCTGTCCGGCTCCGGCCTCATCATCGTCAATCCGCCCTTCACCCTGGCGGAGGAGATGCGCACCATACTCACTGCCCTGGCCCCGCTTCTGGCGCGGGACGGCAAGGGCCGGGTGCGGGTGGGCTGGCTGACGCCGGAGGGCTGAGCCGGCGCAGCGGGGCGAAAAGTGCGGCCCGGCCCCTATCTCACGGCGGCGAAGCCGGCTACGGCTTTAGGCGAACCCGCACAAGGGTCTTCCCCTTCCAAGAGAGTTCGCATGCGTCTTCGCTATTCCCCCACCTCGCCGTTCGCCCGCAAGGTCCGCGTCGCCGCCGCTCTGGTTGGCATCCCGCTGGAACTGGACGTGGCCGATACCCTCAACCCCGACGCCACCCTGCGCAGCCAGAATCCGCTGGGCAAGATCCCGATCCTGCTCCGGGAGGGCAAGGGGCCGCTCTATGATTCCTCGGTGATCCTGGCCTATCTCGACCATTTGTCCGGCGGGCGCCTGCTGCCCTCCGACCCCGAGGCCAGGTTCGAGGAAATGCGCCTGGAGGCCCTGGCCGACGGCATTGCCGACGCCGCCCTGCTCCAGGTCTATGAGGTGCGCTTCCGGCCGGAGGAGCATCGGGTGGCCAAGTGGCTGGCGCACCAGGCCGGCAAGGTGGCCGCCGCCCTCGACGCGCTGGAAGCCTCGCCCCCGCCGGCGGATCGCGATCCCACCGTGGGCGACATCGCGCTCGCGTGTGCGCTCGGCTATCTGGACTTCCGCCTGGAGGGCCGCTGGCGGGCGGATCATCCGCGCCTTGTGGCCTGGTACGACAGCTTCGTGAAGCGCGCGCCCCTGTTCCTCGACAGCGCCCCGTCCTGATCGGCACATGAAAATGGCCGCCCCCGCGCTGCGGGAGCGGCCATTTTTGGGATCAGCGGGCTTAGCGGACGATCTGGATGACCTTGCGGGTCTCGGGATCGACGATCACACGCTGGTCATTGACCACGGTGTAGCGATACTTTTCATACTTGGGCACTGCATAGACCTGCACGTCAGGCGGCAAGGGCTCACCCACCACCACCTCGCGCTCGACGCGGTAGGAGGGGCGGTTTTCTTCCAGCACATAGGTGCGCACTTCCGCCGGTGGCTCGGCTGCGGCACCCATGGTGGCGCCCACCGCACCACCCACCACCGCGCCTACGGGACCACCGACCACGGCGCCCACGGCCGCGCCACCAATGGCGCCGGTGGCGGTGGACGCCTGGGCGAAGGCGAAACCGGGAGCGAGCGCAGCAAGAACAACCGCGCCGGCACAAAGATGATTTCGCATGGATCTCTCCTGTCTAGCGAACCATCTAACAAACGCCGGAAGCGCCACTGTGTTCCCGCAGAGTTATACATGATGCCTTCTGCACTGCGGCAAGAAGAGCTCCGTGAGGCCTCAGGGTTGGGGGCCGGGGCCAGCGCGCAAGAGTCCCAGACCACAAAAAACCGGCGCATTCGCCAGCCCGCAGGGGCCGGCGAGACAAACATCCTTCCCCACCCTTGGTTCCCGACGCGCCCGAAGGCGCGGCGGTCGGCCCGCGATCGAGGCCATCTACAAACGCGAACGCCCAGGCTTTGGGCCCGGGCGTTCTCAACGCAGCCTATGGCAAACAGGGCCGGGGCCGCCCTCAGGCGGCGGCGGGCGCCGCTTTCAGGAGGTCGCGCTCCTTCAGCTCTGCATAGGTCAGATCCAGCACCTTGCGGGCGGTGGCCACCAGTTCGTCCGCCTCCCCATGGCTCAAGGTGAAGGGCGGGGCGAGGATCATGCTGTCGCGCACCGCCCGCATCACAAGGCCGGAACGGAAGGAGAAGTCGCGGCAGATGAGGCCGATGGTGCCTTCCTCGGCGGCGAACCGCGCGCGGGTGGCCTTGTCGGGCGTCAGTTCCAGGGCGCCGATGAGGCCGATCATGCGCGCCTCGCCCACCAGGGGATGGTCGGCCAGTTTCAGCCAGCGCTCCTGGAGATAGGGGCCGATGTCGGTCTTGACCCGCTCCACCAGCTTTTCGTCCTGGAGGATCTTGATGTTGGCCAGCGCCGCCGCGCACCCGCCGGGATGGCCGGAATAGGTATAGCCGTGGTTGAAATCGCCGCCGTATTCAATGAAGCCTTCGGCCACCCGATCGCTCACGATGACGCCACCCAGCGGGAAATAGCCGGAGGTGACCCCCTTGGCGAAGGTGATGAGGTCCGGCTGGACGCCCATATATTGGCAGCCGAACCACTCGCCCGTGCGCCCGAAGCCACAGATGACCTCGTCGCAGACCAGCAGCACGTCCCGCTCGCGGCAGATCTTCTGCACTTCCGGCCAATAGGTGGAGGGCGGGATGATAACGCCGCCGGCCCCCTGGATGGGCTCGCCGATGAAGGCCGCCACATTCTCCGCGCCCACCTCGTCAATGGCGCGGGCCACTTCCCGGGCGGCATGAAGACCAAAGGTCTCGGGGTCCATGTCGCCGCCCTCGCCCCACCAATAGGGCTGCTGCACATGGATGATGCCGGGAATGGGCAGGCCGCCCTGGGCATGCATGGGCTTCATGCCGCCAAGGCTGGCGCCGGCCACGGTGGAGCCGTGATAGGCATTCTTGCGGGCGATGAAGATGTGCTTTTCCGGCCGCTCGAGCGCCGCCCAATAATGGCGCACCATGCGCAGCACAGTGTCCACCGCCTCCGACCCGCCGGAGGTGAAGAAGACATGGTTCATGCCCTCGGGGGCCACGTCGGCGATGGCGGCGGCCAGTTCGGCGGCGGCCGGATGGGTGGTCTTGAAGAAGGTGTTGTAATAATCGAGCTTCTTCAGCTGGCCGGAGATCGCGTCGACGATCTCATGCCGGCCGTGCCCCACTGCGGTGCACCAGAGGCCGGCCATGCCGTCCAAGATCTTGTTGCCCTCGGAATCGTAGATGTAACTCCCCTGCGCGTGGGTGATGACCCGGACGCCTTCCGCATTCAGCGACTTGGTGTCGGAGAAGGGATGCAGGTGGTGCGCGGCGTCGAGGTGACGCCAGTGGGCGGTGGAGTTTGAAACCGGGGCAGATGACACGATAGGCACACTCCTGGGTTGTCGAACGGACAGGGATAACAGGCCGGACGCGACGGCCTCAAAGCCTCACAGCCGCGTCCAGATGGTCTTGAGGTCGGAATATTTTTCCAGCGCGTGCAGGGATTTGTCGCGCCCGAAGCCGGATTGCTTCACGCCCCCGAAGGGCGTTGTGATGTCATCGGCGTCAAAGCAGTTCACATAGACGACGCCCGCCTTGAAGCGCCGCGCCACCTTGTGGGCGGCGCCAAGGTCGGCGCTCCACACCGCCGCGCCGAGGCCGTAGACGGTGTTGTTGGCGATCTCCACGGCTTCGTCGAGGCCGTCAAAGCCGATCACCGAGAGCACCGGGCCGAAGATTTCCTTCTGGGCCAGCGCAGAATTGGGCTCCACCCCGTCGAACACGGTGGGCGCCACGAAAGCGCCCCCGGTTTCCTCGCGCACGGCCGTGCCGCCCACCACCAGGCGGGCGCCTTCGGCGAGGCCCTCGTCGATGGCGGCGAGGATGCGCTTCTGGTGCACGGCGCTCACCACCGCGCCGGCAGGCGCTTCCGGGTTGAGCGGATCGTCCGGCATCCATTTCTGGGCGGCAGCGGAAATGCGCTCCACCAGTTCGTCCTTGATGCGCCAGTCCGCCAGCAGGCGGGAGCCGGCCGTGCACATTTCGCCCTGGTTGAAGAAGATGCCCGCGGCGGCAGCTTCCGCCACCGCGTCGAGGTCCGGCACGTCGTGGGCGACCACGAAACCGGTCTTGCCGCCCAGTTCCAGGGCCACGCGCTTCAAATTGCTGTCGGCGGAATAGCGCATGAAATAGCGCCCCACCTCAGTGGAGCCGGTGAAGCCAATGGCGTCCACGTCGGGGTGCAGGCCGAGTGCCGCGCCGGCTTCCTCGCCAAGGCCCGGCACCACGTTGAAGACGCCATCGGGGATGCCCGCTTCCTGCGCCAGGGCGGCGAGCTTGAGGGCCGTCAGGGGCGATTCCTCGGCCGGCTTCAGCACCACCGAATTGCCCATGGCCAGCGCCGGCGCAAACTTCCACGCCGCCATAATCATGGGGAAGTTCCAAGGCGTCACGCAGCCCACCACGCCCAGCGGCTCGCGCATGATGAGGGCGAGATTGTCGTCGGACGTGGGGGCGATCTCGCCATACACCTTGTCCGCCGCCTCGCCATAATAGGCGATGGCATCGGCGGTGGCGCGCACGTCGATGGAGCGGGCGTCCGAGATGGGCTTGCCCATGTTCAGCGTCTCGGTCAGCGCCAGATCCTCGCGGGCGGCGCGCACCAGTTCGGCGAACTTGACCAGGATGCGCTTGCGCTCGCCCGGCTTCAGGCCGGCCCAGCGGCGATCCTCGAAGGCGGCACGGGCGGCCTGGACGGCAAGGTCCACGTCCTTGCCATCGCAGGAGGCGACCTCGGCCAGCGGCTGGCCGGTGGCCGGGTTCACCGCGATGAAACGGCGGCCGCTCTGGGCGGGAACGAAACGCCCGTTGATGAAGGCGTCGGTGCGAAAGATGGGCGCTGCCACCGGTGCGTGTCGTGCCGCGACGGTCATGCGCGAACTCCTGCAACTCACAGGCACCCTGGGGTCGCCTTGGACCCCTGGAACCGGGGACGGCGGATGCGGGGGCCGCCCACGGGGGCGCCATCGGCGCCCGATGCCTCCATTCTTACCGTGCCGCTCGCGCTAAAAACACCCCCCGTCCCGCACAGCTTTCCGCCACGTCGCCCCAAAGCGGGCACGCATCTGCCTTTACTGGCGCCCGGTGTCGGGCGCCTCGCCATCCTCGTCCTCATCCGCCACCACCGGAATGGCATAGGCCCCGGTCAGCCAGCGGTTGAGGTCCACGTCCGCGCAACGCTTGGAGCAGAAGGGGTGATAGGCCTCCACCGGGGGCTTGCCGCAGATGGGGCAGCCGCGGCCCATGGCCTTGCGACCGGTGCCCTTTTCATTGTCGTTGGCGCCGCTCATGCCGCCCGCTCCGCCCAGCCGGCGCGCACCGGATAGCCTTCGCCCGAAAGCAGGGCCACCGTCTCCGGCAGCGGCAGGCCGACCACAGACGTATAGGAACCGGTCAGCTTCACCACGAAGGTGCCGGCAATGCCCTGGATGGCATAACCGCCCGCCTTGCCCCGCCACTCGCCGCAATCGAGATAGGCGGTCACATCCTCATGGGACAGATGGCGGAAGCGCAGCCGCGTCTCCACCAGGCGCGTGCGCGCCCGTCCCCGGGGGGTGACGAGGCACAGGCCCGTGAACACGCGATGGGCGCGGCCGGACAGGAGCCGCAGGCACTCCTCCGCCTCGTCCCGCAGCTCCGGCTTGGGCAGGATGCGTCGGCCCACCGCCACCACCGTGTCGGCGGACAGCACCATGCCCTCGAGGCCGGCTTCGCGGGCGCGCGCGGCCACCAGTTCCCCCTTCTGCTGGGCGAGCCGCACCGCCAGGCGCCGGGGCAGCTCCCCCCGCTCGGGCGTCTCGTCGATGTCCGCCGGCATGAGATGATCCGGCTCGATCCCGGCCTGATTGAGAAGGGCGAGCCGACGGGGCGAGCCCGAGGCCAACACCAGTTTCACCTTTTCCCTCACGTCGTCCTCTTCTCGCGCGGCCGGCCGCATGCCGGCGGCCACCGGCTGGCCCCAACCGGCGGCCGACGGACGCTAACCCAAAGGCGGCGCGGTGTGAACGGCGATGCGTGCAGAGCATGGCCGCGCCGGTGGGCCGTGCCGGTGCGGCAGGCCAGGGCAACCTGGCGATCCCGGCGGAAAGCCGTGCGGAACGAGCGCCTTAGCAGGCATAGGGCCCATCCGCGCCCCGGTCGGTGCTGCGCACACCGGCTAAGCGGCGGCGGGCGACTCGGGCTATGGTGCCTCGCACCCGTCCGCCGTCCGCCGACATGACGCGGGCCATGGCCGGTGCGATCATGTCAGGCCAAGGGGGCCGCCGTGGCAGGCGGGACAGGGAGTGGCACCATGCCGACCATGAACGCGACCCGCGCGCGCGAATTTGCCACCTGGTTCGTCCTGTTCGGCATTCTCATCTGGCTGGATGTGCTGAAGGGCTGGCGCGGCGTGGTGCAGGGCTGGGGCCTGCCCTATTGGTACATTTCCTACGGCGACGGCCTGGTGCGGCGGGGACTGGCGGGCGAGGTGTTCCATCGCCTGTTCGGCCCCTTGAGCGAAGCGGGACTGACCCGGCCGGTGCTGGTGTTCCACGCCATGTGCCTGGTCTTGCTCGGCGCCACCTTCTGCACGCTGGCGGCCACGGTGATGACGCGCCTGCAGGGCCGCGCCCAGATCGTGTTCCTGGGGCTGGTGCTGTGGAGCTTCACCGCTCAGGGCTGGGCGCTGTTGGCCTATGATGCCGGCTATCTGGATTCCCCCGTCCTTGCCCTGGCGACCCTTTCGGCCTTGCTGGTATGGGCGGGCCGGCCCTTCCTCGCCGCGCTGCCCATTGCGATCGGCCCGCTGGTGCACGAGTTTTTCGTGTTCCTGCTGCCCATGGCGCTGGCCGCCGGCCTGCTGCCGGGCACGCCCCCCGACCGGCGCACGCCCCTCTCACTGTGGACCCTTGCGGGGCTGGGCGTGCTCGGCATGGCGGTGGCGGCCTTCGTGATGCTGAACGCCGATCCGGCGGCCACCGTGGCCCAGATCGGGCGCATGCCGCTCACCCCCGAGATGAAGCAGGCCCTCATCCAGCAGCAGTTCGGCCAAGGGGTGGGCCAGATGCTCGTCGTGATGGCCGATCATTTCTCCCGCGCGCCGCTTTATGACGTGGGCAATTTCGCCTTCTTCCTGCTGCCCAGCGTCATCGCCTGCCTCGGCCTCCTGTTCTGGCGCACCCGGCCGGACTGGCGCAACGCCGCGCTGGCGCTGGCGGGCCTGGTGCCGGTGACCGTGCTGGCCATTGCGTGGGACCTGTCGCGGCTCTTGACCATCTCCAATTTCAGCGCCGGCCTCCTGTTCCTGCTGGCGGCGGAGGCGCGCTCGCGCACCCCGTGCCCCAGCGTGACGCCCCTGAAGCGGGTGGGCTCCGGGCTGCTGGCGGCGGGCGCAGTGGTCTATGGGCTGCTGCCGGGCATCTATGCCTATTTCCCGCCCGGCCCGGTCACCATGCTCTATCCGCTGAAGGTGGATGCCCATCCCTGGGCGGTTGCCATCAAGCGACCGCTCCTGGCCGCCTGGGGCAAGCGGGAACCGCGCCCTTGATCGGTCAGGTGGCGCGGAAGCGGGCACGGATGCGCTTGTCCAGCTCGTCGCGCACGGCCCGATAGGCCTCGAGGCGCTGCTCGCGATTGCCTGTTTCCAGCGTCGGGTCGGAAGTGGGCCAATATTCCACGTCCAAGGCGTTGGTGCGGGTCAGCTCCAGCGCCTTGTGGTGGGCGTCGGGGGAGAGCGAGATGGCAAGGTCAAAGCCGAGCCCCTCATATTCCTCCAGCTCGTCCACGCTTTTGGGCCGATGGCGCTGCACGTCGAGGCCCAGTTCGTCCATGACCGCGGTCACGAACGGGTCAGCCTCCCCGGCGATCACGCCGGCGGAGCCCACATAAATCGATTTGCCATAAAGGTGCTTGGCGAGCGCCGCCGCCATGACAGAACGCACCACGTTCTGTCCGCAGATGAACAGCACCGATTGCGGCCGCGCTGAGCGCGAGGATACCGCAGAAGGCTCGGCCACCCTCAACCCCTCCAGTGGAGCGCGCAGATCAGGGTGAAGAGGCGGCGGGCGGTGTCGAAATCCACCTCGATCTTGTCCTTCAGGCGCTCCTGCAACAGCTCCGACCCCTCATTGTGCAGCCCGCGCCGGCCCATATCGATGGCCTCGATCTGGGTGGGCGAGGCGGTGCGGATGGCGGCGTAATAGCTCTCGCAGATGAGGAAATAGTCCTTCACCACCTTGCGGAAGGGGGTCAGCGAGAGATGGTGCTGCACCACCCGTTCGCCGCTCTCCCGCTGGATGTCCAGCACGAGCCGGTTGTCCATGAGCCCGATATGCAGCGTATAGGGCCCCTCCCCCGGGTCATTGTGGGGGGCGAAGCGGTTGTCCTCCAGAAGGTCGTAGATGGCGGTGGCCCGCTCATGCTCCACATCCGCGCCACCGCGCCCGATGGACCCTTCGTCGAGATGGACCGCGCACAGGCGGTTCACCGGCTTGGCCTTGGTCATTGGGCTGATCCCCCCGGCGCCCCGGCATTGGAACGGATGAGAATGGAACGGCCATGGGCATCGAGCCGCTCCACCTGGGCCAGGCGCACCGCCGACGGGCCGATCACCTGAAGCGCCTCGGCGGTGCATTTCAGGATCGAGGTGCGCTTCATGAAATCCAGCACGCCAAGGCCCGAGGAGAACCGGGCGGAGCGGGCGGTCGGCAGCACATGGTTGGTGCCGCCCACATAGTCGCCGATGGCCTCGGGCGTATGGGCACCGATGAAGATCGCCCCCGCATGGCGGATGGCGGATGCCAAGCGCTCGGCTTCCGCGCACTGGATCTCCAGATGCTCGGGGGCCACCCGGTCCACCAGCGGAAGGGCCGCGTCGAGGTCCGGCACCAGGATGATGGCACCATGGTCGCGCCAGGAGGCGCCGGCGATCTCGGCGCGCGGCAAGGTCTTCAGCATGCCTTCCACCGCCGCCTCCACCCGATCGGCCAGCGCGGCGCTGGCGGTGACGAGGATGGCCTGGGCGGCGGTGTCGTGCTCGGCCTGGGCGAGGAGGTCGGCGGCGATCCAGTCCGCATTGGCGGTGTCGTCGGCGAGGATCAGCACCTCCGACGGACCGGCCACCATGTCGATGCCCACCTTGCCGAACACCTGGCGCTTGGCGGCGGCCACATAGGCATTGCCGGGGCCGACGATCTTGTCCACCGGGGCGATGGTCTCAGTCCCATAAGCCAGCGCGGCCACCGCCTGCGCCCCGCCCACGCGATAGACCTCGTCGACGCCAGCAAGGCGGGCGGCGGCCAGCACCAGGGGCGCGATCTGCCCATCGGGGGCCGGCACCACCATGACGACGCGCGGCACACCCGCCACCTTGGCGGGCACCGCATTCATGAGCACCGAGGAGGGATAGGCCGCAGTGCCGCCGGGCACATACAGGCCGACCGCGTCCACCGGCGTCCAGCGCTGGCCCAGTTCCACGCCCACGGCATCCGTGTAGCGCTCGTCCTGCGGCTTCTGGCGGGCATGGTGCGCCTCGATGCGCGCCTTGGCGAAGGTCAGGGCCTCCAGCGTCTCGGCCGGCACCTGGCCGATGGCGGCGTCCAGTTCGGCGTCGGTGACCTTGATGCCCAGGGCTTCCAGGTCCACCCGGTCGTAACGGCGCGACAGGTCGATGAGGGCGGCATCGCCGCGGGCGCGCACGTCGGCGATGATGTCGGCCACGGCGGCGTTCACGTCCACGGACACTTCCCGCTTGCCGGCCAGGAAGGCGGCGAAGGCGGCGGGGAAATCGGGGCTCTGGGCGTCAATACGGATGGGCATGCCGTTTCCTGGAGTGCGCTCCGCGACAGGAACTTCGCCCCTGCCGGCGGCGGCCGCTCTCTCGTTCCTTGAAGACAGACAGGTCGGACCAAGGCTCTAGAGCATTTTCCCACGGCCTGGGTAGCGGTGGTCAGCCCATATGGGCTTATTTTTGCGCCACGCGGCGCCGCGCCGCGCCCGTGCGCGCCTCACCCGGGCCTCAGAGCGAGGCATCCTTCACAGGGCCGGCTACCGAAGGGGCCTCATGGACGGGGGCCTTGGAGCAGCCCCAGGCCGGGCCGAGATCGCCAAGCCGCGCCTCGATGCATTCCACCGAAAGCCGGATCTCCCCGCCGCCCGAGAAGGTCAGCGCGACGGTGCCGGAGGGCTCGTCGTCGGGCGAAAAGGTGATGGCGAGGAGATTGAGCACCGCCTCGCCGTTCTTCAGGTCGATGCCGCGCACCTTGGCCGCGCTCACCCGCTCGAAATGCAGGCCTGCGCGCCGGCGCACATTCTGGGCGGCGGTTTCCTTGCTGTCCCAGTCGAAGCGGTTGAGCAGCAAGGCGAAGCGCTGGCAGCTGGGCAGGAAGCCCATGTCCTTCACCTTCACCACCGCGTCCTGGAGATGCGCGGAGATGACGGCAAGATCCTCCATGTCCAGCGCGAGCAGCTTGAGGCCATCCATGATGCGTCCGCCTTCTTCCGGGGCCGTCGGTTCGCCCCCTGGCCCGGAGCCTGATCCGGGCGTGAGGCGCTAAAGCCTTGATGGAGCGCGCGTGATGTCTGGTCCTGGCCCCCTTCGGCGCACAGGACCCATCCACCGCCCTCTCCTCGGGCAGATAGCGTCGCGCCCCCGGTGGCGCAAGGGCGGAGGGCGCGATCGGCCCTGCGTCAGATCAGGAGCTGATGCGCTCGATCTGCGCGCCGCAGCGGGAGAGCTTCTCTTCCAGCCGCTCGAAGCCGCGATCCAGGTGATAGACCCGCTGCACCATGGTCTCGCCCTCGGCGGCAAGGCCGGCGATGACCAGCGAAACCGAGGCCCGCAAGTCGGTGGCCATCACCGGCGCGCCCTTCAGGCGCTCCACGCCGTCCACGGTGGCGGTGTCGCCATCAAGCTGGATGCGGGCGCCGAGCCGGGCCAGCTCCTGCACATGCATGAAGCGATTCTCGAAGATGGTCTCGGTGATGTGGGAGCGGCCCTTGGCGCGGGTCATCAGCGCCATGAACTGGGCTTGCAGGTCGGTGGGGAACCCCGGGAACGGCTGGGTTTCCACATCCACCGGGAAGATGCCGGCGCCATTGCGGCGCACGCGGATGCCCTCATTGGTCACGTCAATCTCGGCCCCAGCCTGACGCAGCGTGTCGAGCGCGCTTTCCAGGAGGTCGGCCCGCGCGCCGAGCAGGGTTACGTCGCCCCCGGCCATGGCGGTGGCCATGGCATAGGTGCCGGTCTCGATGCGGTCGGGCAGCACCGCATGGCGGGCGGCGCGCAGGCGGGCGACGCCCTCCACCTGGATGGTGGAGGTGCCGGCGCCGCTGATTCGCGCGCCCATCTTTTCCAGGCAGGCCGCGAGATCGGCGATTTCCGGCTCGCGGGCGGCATTCTCGATGATGCTCTCCCCGCGCGCGAGCGCGGCGGCCATGAGCGCGGTGTGGGTGGCGCCCACCGAGACCTTGGGGAAGACGATGCGCGCGCCGGTGAGCCCCTTGGGCGCGCGGGCGATCACATAGCCCTGGTCGATGTCGATCTCCGCGCCGAGCGCGCGCAGCGCGTCCAGGTGGAAGTCCACCGGGCGGGTGCCGATGGCGCAGCCGCCGGGCAGCGACACCCGCGCCTCGCCGATGCGCGCCAGGAGCGGGCCGATCACCCAGAAGCTCGCCCGCATGCGGGAGACAAGGTCATAGGGGGCGGTGGTGTCCACGATGACGCGGGCATCCAGCTCCAGCGTCTGGCCGGCATGGGGATCATCGCCCACGCGCTTGCCATTGGTGGTGACGTTCACCCCGTGATTGCCCAGGATGCGCTGGAGCAGCGCCACGTCTGCAAGCCGCGGGACATTCTCCAGGATCAGCTTTTCCTCGGAGAGCAGGCTCGCAATCATCAGCGGCAGGGCGGCGTTCTTGGCGCCGGAAATGGGAATGGAGCCCTGAAGGGGTTGGCCGCCGACAATGCGGATCTTGTCCATGCGCAAAACGCTCCTTGATTGCCTCCGCCGCATTTCAGCGCGCCCCGCCTTTACGGAGGCTGAAGAGCGTGTCTAGCCCGGCGGCGCGGCGCGCACAATCACCCTGCGTTCCCGGGCTTTGCGGAGGCGGCGGCTTCGGCCGCGCCGTCGGGCGTCGCCGCCACGGGCGCCGTGGCCCCCTCCCCGCCCGACACGGGCCGCACCTCGGGCGGACTTTGTACCGCTGTCGCGGGTTCCGGCGCGGGCGATGCCGACGCGCCGGCCGCTGCCCCCCCCTGCCCCCGCTCGGCCGCCTGGCGGGCACGGCCCTGCGCCTTGCGCCGTGCGAGATTGGCCCGCAGGGCGCTGGCGAGACGGGCCGCCTTGTCTTGATCGCTGGACATGCCTTTCGTTAATGCGCCCGCCGGGGCGGCGCAAGACGCCCCGGCTGCTGTCAAGGGACCGTCCACGCCGCGCGCCAGCGGCAAGGTCCCCGCCCCGCCTGGGGAGATCCTGCAGGGCGGGCTTGCAACTCACCGCGTGGCCACGTATGAGAAGGCCCCTAACGTCCTCGCATCGCCCCGGCGGTCGATGGCGTGCGCGGCCCCAACAGCCGCAGGATGCCGCAATAGCTCAGCTGGTAGAGCACCTCATTCGTAATGAGGGGGTCGGGGGTTCGAATCCCTCTTGCGGCACCATTTCTCCCCTTCACATCGCGTTGCGCCGTTTCAAAGCCGAGCATGTGCAAGGCTTTGCGCTCTCGTAGCGAATGCAGGCACAGCGGTGCGGGAAGCCTCCTGCTCCCCAGAACCGACCGTCGTTCTGTTCCTCTTTGACATGAACAAAGGTCGGCTGCGGCATTGCCGGCCTTGCCTAAGGAGATGATCCATCTTTGCTGCCATCGTCGGCGGATGCGTCCTCCTCATATCTGAGTAGATCCCCCGGCTGGCAGTTCAGGAACTGACAGATTTTCTCAATGGTTTCAAATCGGACGCCTTTGACCTTCCCCTGCTTGAGAAGGGAGAGATTGGCCTCGGTGATGCCGACGTATTCGGCCAGGTCCTTGGACTTCACATTGCGTTCGGCGAGCATCACGCCCAGTCGCACCCGGATCGGCATTCCCTGCCCCCTAGATGAACTGTCTGTTTTCATCGGCGATATCCAAGGCCTCGGCCATCACCCAGGCGATGGCCGCGATCGTCCCCGCGAAAATGAGGGCGATCAGCGTATCGGAGCCGATGTTCAGCATGAGCACTTTCGCGCCCGCCGGGCGGTGGAGGCTTAGAAGAAGGGAAAGCGCCGCTCCGGCGAACGGCTTCAGCAGAGCGGAGGCCGCGATGCCCATCGCAAATCCCTTCAGTCGCCGGATCGGCTCCCTGCAGAAGATCTGGCCGGCCGCGAAGGCGTTGAAGCAACGGCGCGCACTGAGCAATCCATAGATGAGCGCGCCCAGGGGAAGCATCGAGACCGCGAAGGCGAGCATCCTCACCGAAAAATCGATCTCCGCCGCCGGATCACCCGCAAGTCCGGCCTGACTGAACACGGCGGGCGCCGGCGTTGTCGCCCAATAGACCAACATGGCCGCGGCCAGCAGCCAGGATGAGACCAGGCAGCCCGTCGCCATCAGCCGGCTGAGCTGCCGGATGCGCCCCATGCGCCTCTCGCGGTCCTGCTCGCAGGTCATGTCGGGCAGAGCGGATGATCGAACCATGGCGCAGCGGCTCCTCTGTGATCCCGGTCGACCTTGCCCCAATCATTATTGTTTGACAATAATTTTTTGTCATGAAACAGATTGATCCTCACATCGGAGGTCTCCCATGCCCCATCGCCCCGTCAAACCCGCCTTGGCCCTTGTGGCCTGCGCCACCCTGCTTTCCACGGCATCCCCCTCCCTTGCCACGCCGACCACGTCCCGTGGCCAGATCTCGGTGGCTCAGGTGACGGAGATGCTGGGGAAGGCTCCGACCGACCGCATGGCGCAGCAAGTCCTCACCGCCTATCTGGCCGGCGTCGGTGAGACGGCGGGCGCGGTTGCCAAGATCGGTGACGTGACCTGCCAGACCTCCATGAGCCTGAACGCGGCCAATGTCGGCCAAGCGCTCGGGAGGGCTGGGGATCGCGATGCGGTGGAGACACCGGCGACGCCCTTGATCGTCGCGGACATGCTGAAGCGGGCGGGATGCACGCGCCACTGAGCCGGTCACACGGATCGCGGTCCGGGCGGCCTATTCGACGGCAGCAACACCAGGCCCTCGTCACCGGCCCCGCATGATTGACACCGCCCCCAGGGGTGGGAAACACGCCCATGCGACGGGCAGGGGCTCAAGGCCCCTGCCCGATCCCTCACGCGATTTTCGCGTGCGCCGCCCCTTGCGGCTCGGGAGCGGTGGCGGAGACGGCCTGCATCCAAAGGCTGACGTCGAGGCCCTTCTCTTCCGCTTCGGCCGACACCCGCAGCCCCACCGTCCGCTCGATCAGGTAGGTGACCACGAAGGCCGTCACGGCGGTCAGCCCGACGATGACCATCAGCCCCAGCACCTGCATGCCCAGGTTCACCGTGGCGTGCTGGAAGGCAAAGGCGCCGTCCTTGATGCCGAAGAAGCCGCCCTGCGGCACGCCGGCACCCACAATGCCCGCCATCAGAACGCTGTAGATGGAGGGTCCGAGGGCCAGCGGCGCCACCTTCGGCTCGTCAATGCCCACCGCCAGCAGCAGGCGCTCGCCCCCAACCAGAATGAAGGGCCCAAGAAGGGCAATGGCGAAGGCCTGCCACGGCATCACCACGTCGAACAGCGCCGAGCAGGAGATATAGCCGGCAATCGGTCCCAGCAGGATGTAGGCGGGCTTCTGCTTGCGATAGGCGAGGAGGCCGCCGGTCAGCGCACCGCCGGCGAAGGACAGGAAGACATTGGTGAAGACAATGCCCAGCCCCGAGGTGGCGAGGGTGGGGCCGAAATAGCCGGCCTCGGGCACCATGAAGCCGCAGCCGATGACGAACATGGGGATGGCAAGCAGCAGCAGCAGGACGCCGATGGTCAGCAGCGAGAAGCTGCCGGGCGCCGAGACGCCGCCCTTCCGCGGGCCGAGCCGCCAGGCCAGCACGACCGCCCACACGCCAACCACCATATAGAGGCAATAGGCGCCCACGAAATCATGCAGGCCCGCATTGGTCAGCGGGCTGGCTGAGCCATAGGTGAGATAGGCGGCGAACGGCACCACCACCGCGCCCACCACCGCCGACGTGATGTAGCAGGCGGAGGCCTTCAGCCGCTCCAGGCCCGCCCCGTGGATCAGGATGGCGGTGAGGCCGGCGAAGGCGAAGAAGAAGACGCTGAAAATCTGGAACGTGTCCCCCTCGGCCACCGCCTTGGGATCGATGTTCTGCGAGAAGTGCAGGAGGTTGCCGCCGAAGATGGACCAGTCCTTGATGGCGACGGACAGGGCATCGGGGACGCCGAAGGCCTGGTAATATTGCCAGTTCCAGATGCCATATCCCACCACCATGAAGGCGGCGCCGGCGATGAAGGTGGAGAGCACCTTCTGGACGATGGTGTCGATAAGGTTGGCGCGCTTCACCAGTCCCGCGTCGATCAGAATGATCGCCGCCACGCCGAGCATCACGCCAATGGTGGCGAATATATAGAAGAAGGCGACCAGATATTGGTGCGTCGTCACCTGCTCCGTAAAAGTTTGCAGAGGTGTCGTCATCTTCAGATCCCCTCGTATGGAGGCGCATATGGACGAGCCTGGCGCCCGCCGGCGCGCCTGCAGCCGGCGTGTCGCATGCATCGGAAAGCACCAGAACGGCGGGTGGGGCGGCGCACGCCTCGGGTCACCGCAGGGGGGCTCCCGGGACCTCAACTAGCAAGCGATGTACCAATTCGTTTTTATACAAACATTTCTCGCCCGATGGCGCCGTCAGCACGCCTGAAGCCGAGTGGGAAATGGCGGCCAAGCCTCTCATAACAATTTGAAGAATATAGGCTTCAGGAAGCACCCACCCGCCATGCCCTCCTCCCGGCCCGGCCCGCGTGAAGGAAGGCAAGACCACCGCTGCCGGGGCGCCTCGTCGTTTGCATGCATATGATTCAGGCAGGCGGGGTTTTATTTGCCAAAACTGTATTCATCGGACCTTAGGTCAGTATTCAATCGATTTGTCGATGAATTGGCGATGAATTGCGCGACCCGGCCGCGGGCGCCAGCGTCAGGCCTTGATCCCTGCGTTTCCGCGCGCTCCCGCTCCGCCCCGGCGGGGGAAAACTCATTCGTACAGAAACGATTGGCATGCCCCTTGCTGGTTCCAGGCCCGGCGGCGGGCCTTCGCCAGCCGCCAACAGGATGCGCCACGGCAGAACGAGGACGCGACAATGCTGGCTGGACTCAGGGTGGACCGGGAAATCCTCAACGAGCACGTGAACTCAACCTATGACTTCGTGGTCTGCGGCGGCGGTTCCGCGGGCTGCGTGGTCGCGCGGCGGCTGGCGGAGAACCCGGAGGTCACGGTCCTTCTGCTCGAAGCGGGCGGCAGCGACCGTGTGCCGTCCGTGATCGATTCCACCCAATGGATGTGGAACATCGGCACGGAACGGGACTGGGGATTCAAGGCGGAGCCCTCGCCCACGCTCAATGGGCGCACGCCGCTCCTGCCCATGGGCAAGCTGCTGGGGGGCGGCTCCAGCATCAATGGATCGGTCTGGGCGCGCGGGCACAAGCATGATTTCGACCGCTGGGCCGAGGCCGCCGGCGACCCGGCCTGGAACTATGACTCGGTGCTGGCCATCTACCGCCGGGTGGAAGACTGGCAGGGCCCCAAGGACGCGCACCGCCGGGGCACCGGCGGCCTTCTGAACATCCTCCAGCCGGAAGACCCCATCCCCCTCGTCGCCGGGCTCATCGAGGGCGCCGTGAACATCGGCATCCCCCATGTGGACGACATGAACGGCGCCGCCATGGAGGGCGAGGGGGGCTGCGGCCTGCCCAATGTGCTGGTGCAGGATGGCAACCAGCGTGTGTCCATGGCCGCCACCTATATCCATCCCTATATGGACCGGCCGAACCTTGCGGTGCTGCTCTGCGCCGAGGTCACCCGGCTCGAATTTGAGGGCGCGCGCGTGACGGGCGTGTCCTTCACCCGGCGCGGCCGCTCCTACACCGTCGGCGCCGACAAGGAGGTGATCCTCTCCCTGGGCGCCATGAACACGCCGAAGGTGCTGATGCTCTCCGGCATCGGCGACGAGGCCGAGCTTCGCGCCCATGGCATCCCGGTGCGCCAGCATCTGCCGGGGGTGGGCCGGAACTTCCAGGACCACATCCTGCTCGCCGGCTGTTGCTGGGAGTACATCACCCCCGAACCGCCCCGCAACAACGCGGCGGAGTTCGTCTTCATCGCCAAGAGCGACCCCTCCCTGAAGACGCCGGATCTCATGCCGGTGCTGGAGGAAACCCCGTTCGGCTCGGAAGTCACCGCCAAGCAATTCGACCTGCCGGTCGGCCCCGCCTCCGCCTGGACGCTGGCGCCGGGCCTTGCCCGCCCCGACAGTCGCGGCCGCGTGCGCCTCGCCTCCGCCAATCCGTTCGACAAGGTCATCATCGAGGCCAATTTCCTCTCCACGCAGACCGACATGCGGGCCATGGTCCGCTGCGTGGAAATGTGCCGCGAGATCGGCAATTCGGCCGCCTGCGCCCCCTATCGCAAGCGCGAGGTCATGCCCGGCCCGCTCCAGGGGGCGGCCCTGGAAGATTTCATCCGCAACGCCGCCGGCACCTATTTCCACGAGAGCTGCACCTGCAAGATGGGGCAGGACGAGATGTCCGTCGTGGATGGCGCACTGCGGGTCTACGGCGTGCAGGGCCTGCGCATCGCCGACGCCTCCATCATGCCGGACATCTCCACCGGCAACACCATGGCGCCCACCGTCATCATCGGCGAGCGGGCCGGCGAGATCATCAAGGCCCATTACGGCCTGGCGCACGCGTGAGAGGAGCCCATCCCATGCGAACCGACCTCCCTTCCGGCCTCTCCCTGCTCAAGACCGCGGCAGCGACCTTCGTGCCGGGGCCACACCGCATGCTCATCGGCGGGGAATGGCGCGCTGCCCTCTCCGGCGAGACCATCGACGTGGAAGATCCCGCCACCGGCACGGTGATCGCCACCGTGCCCAGTGCCAGCGTGCAGGATGTGGACCTCGCGGTGATCGCCGCCCGGAAAGCGCTGGACGGCCCCTGGGGCCGCATGACCGGCCTTGAGCGGGGCAAGCTCATCAGCCGCTTTGCCTCCCGGCTCGAGGAACTGGGCGATGAACTGGCCGAGATCGAGGCCATCGATTGCGGCAAGCCGGTCGCCTATGCCCGCTATGTGGATGTGGGCCTCTCGGCCACCACCTATCACTACATGGCCGGATGGGCGAGCAAGATCACCGGCGAGACGGTGGGCGTGTCCACGCCCGGCGATTTCCACGCCTACACCCTGCGCGAGCCCGTCGGCGTGGTGGCGCAGATCGTGCCCTGGAACTTCCCCCTCGTGCTCACCGCCTACAAGCTGGCCCCGAGCCTCGCGGCGGGGTGCACCTGCATCATCAAGCCGGCGGAGCAGACACCGCTCAGCACCTTGCGCCTCGCGCAGATCATCGCGGAGGTGGGCTTTCCGCCCGGCGTGGTGAATGTGGTGACCGGCTATGGCACCACCGCCGGCGCCGCGCTGGCCGAGCACCCGGACGTGGACAAGGTGGCCTTCACCGGCTCCACCGATGTGGGCAAGGCGGTGGCGCGCGCCGCCACTTCCAGCCTCAAGCGCGTGACCTTGGAACTGGGCGGCAAGTCGCCCATGGTGGTGTTCAAGGATGCCGATCTCGACCGGGCCATTCCCGGCCTCGCCTCGGCCATCTTCTTCCACCAGGGGCAGGTCTGCACGGCCGGCTCGCGCCTCTTCGTGCACCGGTCCATCCACGACCGGGTGGTGGACGGCATCGCCGCCGAGGCGGGCAAGCTCGTCATCGGCCACGGGCTGGAGGCGGGAACCACCATGGGGCCGCTGGTCTCCCGCCGGCAGTTGGATCGCGTGATGGGCTATCTCGACCAGGGCATGGCGAGCGGCGCCGAGATGGTCACGGGCGGCGGACGGCTCGGCAATGGCGGCTACTTCATGGAACCGACCATCCTCGCGGGCACCCGCTCCGAAATGGCCGTGGTGCGCGAGGAAATCTTCGGCCCGGTGCTGTGCGTCATGTCCTATGACGATGACGACCTCGATGCGGTCGCGGCGGCCGCCAACGACACGCCCTTTGGCCTGTCCGCCAGCGTCTGGACGCGCGACCTCTCCATTGCCCACAAGATGGCGCGGCGCATCAAGGCGGGCAGCGTGTGGATCAACATGCACCACTTCTTTGACCCAGCCTTGCCCTTCGGCGGCTTCAAGCAATCGGGCTGGGGTCGTGAACAAGGGGCGGACGCCATCCGCACCTTCACGGAGGTCAAGTCCGTCTGCGCCGCCCTTTGATCCTGGGGGCGCGGTCCCCCGCGCCCTCCCCCCGAGTCTGGTGTTTGGCGTCTGGCGTCCCGGGCACCGGGCGTCACAGGCGCGTGACAAACCCGCGCCAAAATCCCGGATTTCCCGGGGTGGGCCGCATTCCAGCGCGCCCGTCAGCCTCGGACACCTGCATTTGGGAGGCGGTGATGGCGGGCAAACGGGATCTCACGCGCAGAGACACGCTCAAGATCATGGGCGGCCTTCCGATCTTCCCCCTCGCCGGCGGGACCCTGGCCTCCGTCTTCGGCGCGGGACCGGCCGCGACCGCGCCAGTGACCGGCGCGCGCTTCGTCGGCATGGACGCTCCAAACCTTGATGATCCCGCAGGAATGGCGACCACCTTGGTGAAATCGGCCATGGAGGTGACCTATGCGGATGGCTCAAAGAAGACTTTTGCTCTGGGATACCAGCCGCTGTTCATCACCGGCGAGGCCGTGCCGGATGGCAAGGGCGGGACGGTCATTGCAGGCGGCTATTACGACATCAACAACCGGCCCATCCTTGATGCCAGCGCGGCGGGGGACACCAAGCCCCAGCTGTTCTCCGATTGCCCCGACGGCAGCAGCCTGCTGACAGTGGAGGGCGCGGCCGTGGACGGGGTCCAGGGCAAGCCGGTCTTCCTGGTGGTGCAGTTCGAGTACATGACCAAGAATGCGGCAGGTGCCAACACCTACCGGACGCTGCCTGCGCCCATGGCCATCCTCACCCTCGACCAGGACCCGCAGACCGGCCGGCTGAAGCTGGTCAAATACGTACCCCTGGACGCGGGGCCGGTGCAGGGCCTTTGGACGCCCTGCGGGGCCTCCATCACGCCCTGGAACACCCATCTGTCCAGCGAGGAATACGAACCCGACGCCACCAAGGCCCGCGCCGACAAGACCTTCCGGGCCTTCAGCCAGAACCTGTTCGGCGATCCCGAAAAGGCCAACCCCTATCATTACGGCCACATGCCGGAAGTCACGGTCCATCCCGACGGCACCGGCACCCTCACCAAGCATTATTGCATGGGCCGCATCTCCCACGAGCTGGCGCAGGTGATGCCCGACGGGCGAACCGCCCTGATGGGCGACGACGCCACCAATGGCGGCCTGTTCATGTTCGTGGCCGACGCGCCGGGCAAGCTCGATGCCGGCACGCTCTATGTGGCCAAGTGGAAGCAGAAATCGGCCGCGAAGGGCGGCAGCGCCGACCTGTCCTGGATCAAGCTCGGCCACGCCACGAGCGGGCAGATCAAAGAGCTCGCGGACCGGCTCACCGCGGCCGATATTGTCGATGTGAAGCGTGAGGACCCGAACGACCCCAGCTATGTCAAAATCCCCTTCGAGGGCAAGACCGAATGGGTGAAGTTCGCGCCCGGCCAAGAGCTTGCGGCCGCCTTTCTCGAGACCCGCCGCTACGCGCCCTATAAGGGCGGAAGCCTTGGCTTCACCAAGATGGAAGGCACCACGGTCAACGCCAAGGACAGGATCGCCTATTCGGCCATGAGCTACGTCCAGGCCGCCATGAAGGACGGTTCCGGCGACCTGAAGGTGGAAGGGCCAGCCGCCGGGATCGTCTATCAGCACCGGCTCTCAGGCGGACAGATCGACGACACGGGCGCGCCGATCAACAGCGACTGGGTTCCGGTCTTCACCCAGGCGCTTCTCGTCGGGGAGGACCTGGCCACCCCGGACGATCTCGGCAATCTCGCCAATCCCGCTCTCGTCGCCAACCCCGACAACATCAAGTTCAACGAGGACATGCGCACCCTCTTCATCGGAGAGGACAGCGGGATGCACGTCAACAACTTCCTTTGGGCCTATAATGTGGACACCAAGGAGTTGACCCGCATCCTCTCGACCCCCGCCGGCGCCGAATCCACCGGGCTGCACGCCGTCGATCAGGTGAACGGCTTCACCTACATCGTCAGCAACTTCCAGCATCCGGGAGACTGGGAGCTCAAGAAGGACGCGGCGGGCACCGTCATCGGCGGCCTTCACGCCAAGGTCTATCAACGCCTGGACCCGCTGATCGAGAAAAACTATGCCGATGGCCGTGGAAAAGTCGGCGCGGCGGTGGGCTACCTGACGGGAATGCCGGCCGTTTTCTAGCCCGGTCTTCCCCGTCTTCCGAGGCTGGCCCCACCGTGAGCGCGGCGCCGCGCCTGCGACCCGCGCGGCGGTCCAGTGCTCGCGCTGCCGACGGCCTGCGGCCGGGGACGCGGCTTTCTTGAGCGCGGGACCGGCCGCGACCTCTCGCTGCGGAACCAAGCCGGCCCGCCGGCCTTGATCCCGCAGACCGGCAACCGCGCGCAGCGGGGGAGCAACGCCCCGCCGCTCGCAGCGCCGCACCCGAGGGAGGTCATGGACGACGGCATTCTGGGAATGGCCCCGCAGGATCTGGATGGCGCCCTGCGCCTTGCCGTCGCCGTGGTCGTGGGGATGGCGGTGGGGCTCAATCGCGACCTCAAGGGCAAGCCCACGGGCATTCGCACCCTCGGCCTCGTGTGCCTCGGCGCGGCGCTGGTCGGGGTGGTCAGCTTGCGCGTGGAGGGCATTTTCGGCCACCCCGACGCCACCAGCCGCGTGCTCCAGGGCATCCTCCAGGGCGTCATGACCGGCATCGGCTTCCTTGGCGCCGGCGTGGTTCTGGTGGATCACGCGGAAAAGCGCATCGCGGGCCTCACCACGGCGGCCACCGTCTGGGTCACGGCGGCGCTGGGAATTGCCTGTGCACTGGCCTCATGGACGCTCATAGTGGCAGGCGTCGGCCTGGCGCTCTTCCTCCTGGTGGTGGCCCATCCGCTGGAGCGCTGGCTGGAGGCGAAGGGCCAGCGGCGCTCGACCGCGGCGTCTTCGCCGGCCTCCACGGGTCCCGCGCGATGAGATCCGCGCCCGGTCCCCTGACCCCACATGAAAAGCGGGAGTGCAAGCTCATGGACGAAGATGTCATCGCCCTCATCGCCGCCGCGCTGGCGTCCACCAATGGCGAGCCCGCCTCGGGCAATGGCTTGCCCCTGCGGCGGGCGGGCGCGGTGATCGCGGCCTTGCGCGCCTCCGGCTATGAGGTGGTGCGGCGCCCGGATGCGGTGGCGCCCGAAGGCATCCCGCCGCAGGAGCTGAATGCCTCCAACGACGGCTAGACGGTCCAGTGGTTCATGGAGCCACCGGAACGCTCGACTGGTGCCCCGTTCGCGCTGACCTGCGTCAGGGTCGGCTCCGCCCCCCTCCCGCCCGCTACGAAAGCAGCCGGCCCATGAGGATGCCGGCGACCGCCGCCGACGCGGCGATACCCAGCGTTTCCAGCGTGGCGCGGAACAGCGGGCGCTTGGCCACCAGACCGCGCCCCACGCCCAGGGCCACCAGGAGAATGGTGGTCAGCACCAGGCACACGATGCGCGCGGTCTCCATGGGCAGAAAGGCAAAGGGCAGCACCGGGGTGAAGCCGGCGAAAAGATCCGAAACGAACATCCAGGCCGCATGGGAGGTGGGGCTGGCACCATCCTCGGCCTCCGCCAGATCCGCGCGCAAACCGGCGGCAGCGCGGGGCGCACGGGCGAGCGCACCGGCCACCGCGTCCACATCTGCCGCCGCCATGCCGCCGGCCGCCAGAGCGGCGGTAATGGCGCGAGCCTCCGAAGCGGCAATCTCGGGCGATACCGTCGCATTGCGCCGGGCGCGCCGGGCATCGCGGACCGATTCCGCATCCAGATAACTGCCCGCCATCATGGACACCGCTGCAGCAGCAGCGCCCGTCGCGCCCGCAATCAGCACCGTCCGCGGATCGCTGGTGGTCATGGCGACGCCGAAGACCAGGCCGAAAATGGAGACCGTCCCGTCTTCCATGCCGAAGACCACATCGCCAATGGAGGCCTTCAGCGAGGCTTTCAAGCGCGCCAGACCCTGCATGTCCCACCCCCGCACAGGCTGCCGAGCCGCCTGGCCCGGCCCGAGCCTTGCGGACGCACCATAGAAGAGGCTCCCGCCATGGCGAAAGGCCGCAGAGGCATGGCGTTTGTCATGCCGCCCTGGAGTGATCGCAGGCCAGTGGATTTTCCCGCTCCCTTGCCGGAACAAATGCCGAGCTCCTGCGTTTACGGCGCGGTCGGTTCCGGCCGGAGGGGGAAGCATGAGCTTGGCGCGGCGTGGGCACGGCGCTGATCTGCGGAGCGGCCGCCGGCGCACAGGGCGTGCGCCCTCGACCGCCTCATGCGATCCCTCGCCCCTGGTGTGCCCCAGGGGAGACCGCTGGCGGGTCCGTCACGGCGGAGCGCTCCGGCCCCTTGCCGAAGATCATGGCGCTGGCCCGCCCTTTCCCCTACCCCGTTCCGCCCACCTATCGCATCCCAACGCGATCTCCCCCATAGTGTCAGCGGATCAAACTTGGTGAACGCCTGTCTTCACATGCCACCTTCCTGGTTGTCCTACGGCGGCGAATGCGGCGCCCTTATCGCCACCCGCGACTGGTCCAAGACCTCGCTCGGGCCGATCGAGACCTGGTCGGAGCATTTCCGCTCCACGGTCTCCACCATCGTCAATTCTCCGGTGCCGAAGGTGCTGATGTGGGAGCCCGACCACATCATGATCTACAACGATGCCTATGCGGTGATCGCGGGCGGCAACCACCCGGAAGCCCTGGGCGGGGCGGTGGACAAGATCTGGGCGGAGATCTGGGACTTCAACCGCCAGGTCATCGAAGCGGGCATGCGGGGCGAGGTGCTGTCCTTTGCCGACCAGCCCATGACCCTGCTCCGCCACGGCGTGCCGGAACTGGTCTATTTCGATCTCTTCTACACCCCTGTCCTTACGGAGAGCGGTCAGATCGGCGGCGTGCTGTGCACGGTGCAGGAGACCACCCAGCGCGTCATGGCCGAACGGAACCTGCGCGCCAGCAACCGCCGCTTTCAGGGAGCGGTGGCGGCGGTCAGCGGTGTGCTGTGGACCAATTCCGCCGAGGGCGAGATGGTGGGCGAGCAGCCCGGCTGGGCCGCTCTGACCGGCCAGAGCTTTGACGAATACCAGGCCTACGGCTGGTCCAAGGCCGTCCACCCCGACGACATCGAGCCCTCCATCATCGCCTGGCGCAAGGCGGTGGATGCACGGTCCATCTTCATCTTCGAGCATCGGGTGCGCCGACATGACGGGGTCTGGCGCACCTTCTCCATTCGCGCCATCCCGGTCCTCGACGATGCCGGCACCATCTGCGAATGGGTCGGCGTCCACACCGACATCACCGAGCAGCGGGAGGCCGAGCAGCGCCTGCGCGACCATGCCGAGGAGCTGGAACGGCAGATGCGCCACCGCGAGCGCGCCGAAGACCAGCTGCGGGCCCTGAACGAAACGCTGGAATGCCGGGTGGCTGCGGCCATCGAGGAGGCCCGTCAGGCCCAGCTTGCCCTGGCCCAGGCCCAGAAGATGGAAAGCGTGGGCAAGCTCACCGGTGGCGTGGCCCATGACTTCAACAACCTGCTCCAGGTGATCTCAGGTAATCTGCAATTGCTGGCCCGCGACGTGGCCGGCAACGAGAAGGCGGAGAAGCGCATCGCCAATGCGCTGGCCGGGGTCTCGCGCGGCGCCAAGCTCGCCTCCCAGCTCCTCGCCTTCGGCCGGCGGCAGGCGCTGGAGCCGAAGGTGGTGAACGTCACGCGCTTCGTGCGCGGCATGGATGAGATGCTGCGCCGGGCCATCGGCGAGGGCATCGAGATCGAGACCATCGCCTCCGGCGGGCTCTGGAACACCTTCATCGATCCCACCCAGATCGAGAACGCCCTTCTGAACCTCGCCATCAACGCCCGCGACGCCATGGACGGCCAGGGCAAGCTCACCATCGAGCTGGGCAATGCCACGCTCGATGACGACTATGCCCGCGCCCATGCGGAAGTGGCGCCCGGCCAATATGTGATGCTGGCGGTGAGCGACACCGGCTGCGGCATGCCGCCCGAGGTGATGGAAAAGGTGTTCGACCCCTTCTTTTCCACCAAGCCCGAGGGCAAGGGCTCGGGCCTGGGCCTGTCGATGGTCTATGGCTTCGTCAAGCAGTCCGGGGGCCATGTAAAAATCTATTCTGAGGTGGGCGAAGGCACCACCATCCGCCTTTATCTGCCGCGGGCCACCGACAGCGAGGACGTGGAGGTGGTGGCCACCGCCGCGAACGTGTCGGGCGGCACGGAAACCATCCTCGTGGTGGAGGATGACGAGGAAGTCCGCGCGACCGTGGTGGAGATGCTGAGCGAGCTCGGCTACAACGTCCTGAAGGCGGTGGATGCCCAGTCGGGCCTCAGCGTGGTGGAAAGCGGCATCCCCATCGACCTGCTGTTCACCGATGTGGTGATGCCCGGCCCCATCAAGAGCACGGAACTGGCCCGCAAGGCCAAGGAGCGCCTGCCGCAGATCGCGGTGCTCTTCACCTCCGGCTATACGGAAAACTCCATCGTGCACGGCGGGCGGCTGGACGCGGGGGTGGAACTGCTCTCCAAGCCCTACACGCGCGAGGCCCTGGCGCGAAAGCTGCGCCATGTGCTCGCCAATGAACGCCAGCGCTCCGCCATGCTCGCCAAGGCCTCGGAGCTGTCGTCCCGGGCCGAGGAGGCTGCGCCCGTCGCGGCATCGGCTTCGGCCGCCCCCGCCGTGGTTCTGCTGGTGGAGGATGATCCACTCATCCGCCTGTCCGCCAGCGAGATGCTCAAGGATGCCGGCTACCGGGTGCTGGAAGCCCATCAAGGCGAGGAGGCCCTCGCCCTGCTGGACCGCGCCAGCGCCGATGTGCTGATGACCGATCTGAACCTGCCGGGCATGAGCGGGCGCGACCTTGCCGCCCAGGTCCGCCAGTCCCATCCCCGCATGCGCATCATCTTCGCCACCGGCGAGGCCAGCATCCGCGATGCGGGCGACGCGCTGCTTCTGCGCAAGCCTTATGTCTTCAAGGATCTCAAGGCGGTGGTGGAGGCTGCGCTCAGCGCCTGAGGGCTGCGTTCATTCCGGGCCGACGGCAGGCCCGGCGTGTCCGCACCGCGCCGGAGGGCTGCAAGCCCCCGGGCGCGGCGCAGGCCCGTCGCCGCCTTAAACCTGGGCGAGGCCTCCATCGACGAAGACTTCGCCGCCGGTCATGAAGCTGCTGTCGGCCGAGGCGAGGAAGGCGGCAACCGCACCGGTTTCGGAGGGCTGGCCCATGCGTCCGATGGGCGTCGTGCGCCCGAGCGCGTCGAGAGCATCCTTGCCCACCACTTCCATGGCCAGCTCCGTGAGGGTCGGTCCCGGCGAGAGCACGTTCACACGGATGCCCGTGCCCTTCAGGTCCAGCGCCCAGGTGCGCGCCAGGTTCCGGATGGCCGCCTTGGAGGCGCTGTAGATGCTGAATTCGGGCGTGCCCATGACGCCGGTGGACGAGCCGGTGAGGATGATGGACCCGCCCGCCCTCATGAGGGGCAGGGCCTTCTGGACCGTGAAGACGAGGCCCTTCACATTGGTGTCGAAAATCCGGTCGTAATGCTCGGGCGTGATCTCGCCCAGGGGCGCGAACAGGCCCGTTCCCGCATTGGCGAAGACGATGTCGAGGCCGCCCCGCTCGGCCTTCACCCTGTCATAGAGGCGATCGAGATCGGCAAGGTCCGTCACCGATCCCCGCACGGCACGGGCGGAGGGGCCGAGATCCTCGACCGCCGCATCCAGAACGTCCTGCCGCCGCCCGAAGAGATAGACGAAAGCGCCTTCTTCGATGAAGCGCTTGGCCGATCCAAGGCCAATGCCGCTGCCGCCGCCCGTGATCACCGCCGTCTTGTTTTCCAGCCGTCTCATCATGTGCTCCTGCGTTGAGGTTGCACATAGCTGGCGCCCCACCTACTTTTTGACAAGTATGCACCTTTTGGTAAGTACCTGAGATGACCATGGATCCCTCGTCTCCCATGCCGAATGCCACGCCCGGCTGCACGCCCACCCTCCCCGGCTTCACCTGCGGCCTCGATGCGACCCTTCGGGTCATCGCCGGCAAGTGGAAGCCGCTCATCCTTTATTTCGTCGCCCAGGGCGGCCCCACGCGCTATGGCGAGCTGCGCCGCTCCATTCGCGACGTCAGCGACAAGATGCTGATTCAGCAACTCAAGGAATTGGAAGCGGACGGCCTCGTGCTACGGACCGACCATCACGAGGTTCCGCCGCGGGTGGATTACAGCCTCACGCCCCGCGGCCACAGCCTCGCCCAGGCGCTCGTGCCCCTGTGCACCTGGGGGACGGAAAACATGGAAGAGGTCACGCGCCTGTTCGCCGAGCGCGGTGCCTGGCGCCGCAAGGCAGAATAGGCCGCCTCCTGGCTTCGCCGTGACGGCACCGCAGGCCCCTCACCGCGCGGGCGTACCTCCACGTCCTCAGCCTTGCACGGGGCCGCACAGGAGCATTACCTTACGTCATCATCTCAAGGTTGAACTGGCGCCTTGGCGGTGATTACTCTAAACGATTGAAGCTCGGACGCTCAAAGAGGCGTCCCGATAAGAATGCCGAAAAATCCGGCGCCCCATAGGGAGTGAAACATGCGACTGAAATGGTTCCTCACGGCGGCCGCCGTGACCTTTGCCATGGCCGGAGCCGCGATTGCGGCGGATCCCATCAAGATCGGTCTTTCAGGCCCCTTCACCGGCGGCTCCTCGTCCATGGGCGTGTCCATGCGCGACGGCGTCAAGCTGGCGGTGGCCGAGATCAATAAGAATGGCGGCGTTCTCGGGCGCCAGCTGGTGGTCGTCGAGCGCGACGACGAAGCAAAGAACGAGGTCAGCGTCCAGATTGCGCAGGAGCTGATTAATAAAGAGGAAGTGATCGCCACCCTCGGCTTCATCAACACGGGTGTCGCGCTCGCTTCCCAGCGTTTCTACCAGGAAGCCGAGATCCCGGTCATCAACAACGTCGCCACCGGAACGGCAGTGACGCAGCAATTTGTTCCGCCGAAGGACAAGGCGAACTACATCTTCCGCAATGCCGCCAATGACACCATCCAGAGCGCCATGATCGCCGAGGAAGCGGTGAAGCGGCAGGGCTTCAAGAAGCCGGCCATCCTCGCCGACAGCACCAATTACGGCCAGCTCGGTCGCCAGGACCTGGAAAAGGCGCTGGCCACCATGGGCATCAAGCCGGTGGCCACCGAGAAGTTCAACATCGGCGACACCGACATGACCGCGCAGCTGCTGCGCGCCAAGGAAGCCGGCGCCGACGTGATCCTGACCTATGCCATCGGCCCGGAACTGGCGCAGATCGCCAACGGCATGGCCAAGCTCGGCTGGAAGGTGCCCATGATCGGGTCGTGGACCCTGTCCATGGCCAGCTTCATCGACACGGCCGGCGCCAATGGCGAGGGCGCGATGATGCCCCAGACCTTCATCCAGCTGGGTGATACCCCCAAGCGGAAGGCCTTCATCGACGCCTATCAGGCCGCCTACAAGGTGGACCGCATCCCCTCCCCGGTCTCGGCCGCGCAGGGCTATGACTCGGTCTATCTGCTGGCCGCCGCCATCACCCAGGCCGGCTCCACGGACGGCAAGAAGGTGCGCGAGGCGCTGGAAAACCTGAAGACCAAGGTGGAAGGCGTCGTCACCATCTATGACAAGCCCTTCAGCGCCACCGACCATGAGGCCATCACGTCCAACATCCCGGTGTTCGGCGTGGTGAAGAATGGCCGGGTGGTCGCCGCCCACCCCGAAGACATCGCCGGCGACAAGGCGGTGCGGGTGAAGCCCGCCACCAACTGAGCCATCGGGGCGGGCCTCACCGGCCCGCCTTGCATGCGGCAAGGGTGCCCGGGCGCGTCCCGGGCGCCCTGCACCGCAGGCCGATCGGATTACGCATTCTCTCTCAATGAGTTAGAGGGCGATTCACCGACCAGATTGATTCAATCTGATCGGATCGCGCTCTAGCTCCACCCGACGCAGTTCGGGGATGGGCCGGTTCATGCCCGGCCAAGACTTTCTTAGCAGTGCGACGCTTCCCGCCCCGCGCCGCGCGCGGGCTCCCGCTCCTCGCCTTCGGGACCGGCCATGAACATCCTGTTGCAGCTCGTCGTCAGCGGCATTGCCGTCGGCATGATCTATGGCGTCATCGCCTTCAGCTATCAGCTCACCTTCGTTACCTCGAAAACCCTGAATTTCGGCCAGGGCGAAGCCTTGATGCTGGGGGCGCTGGTGGGGCTCACCACCGTGAACTTCCTCATTGGCCAGGCGCTGGGCAATTGGATCGCCTATCTCCTGATGCTGCCGGTGGTCTTCGTCTTCGGCATGGCCCAGGGCACGGTGGTGGAATGGCTCGGCGTGCGCCGGGCGGTGGAGGCCAAGTCCGAGGCAGGGTGGATCATGGCCACCATCGCGCTCGGCATCATCTTCCGCAATCTCGCCGAGAACATCTGGGGCCGCGACGCGCTGCGCTTTCCCTCCCCCTTGCCCGAGGCGGCGCTGAACATCGGCCCCATCCGCGTGCAGCCCATGGAGATCGCCATCGTACTCGGCGCGCTGGCCATGATGCTGGCGGTGGAGGTGTTCAACCGCCGCACCATCTACGGCAAGGCGGTGGTCGCCACCGCCAATGACAAGGACGCGGCCGATCTGATGGGCATCAATACGCGCCTCGTCATCACCTTCTCCTACGCGCTCTCCTCCACCACCGCGGCGCTGGCCGGCGTGCTCATCGCCCCGGTGACGCTCACGGGGGCCACCATGGGCGCCGCGCTGGGGCTGAAGGCCTTCGCCGTGGCCATCATCGGCGGCCTGTCCAGCGGCATGGGCGTGATCGTGGGCGGCCTCATCCTCGGCATCACCGAGACGCTGACCGGCTACTACATTTCCACCGGCTACAAGGACGTGCCCGGCCTCGTCCTCCTGCTCCTCGTCCTGTCCCTGAAGCCGTCCGGCCTGTTCGGCCGCGCCGCCATCAAGAAGGTCTGAGCAGATGCCGGTAAAGCTTGTCGGTGCCGTTCTCGGCCTTGCCGTCCTGCTCGTCCTGCCCTTCGCGGTGACGAGCCCCTATTACTTGCACCTGATGGTGACCATCGCCATCTATGCCATCCTGCTGCTCGGCCTCGACGTGGTGTTTGGCTATACGGGCGAAGTCTCCATCGGCCATGCGGCGCTGTTTGGCATCGGCGCCTATACGGCCGGCGTGCTGTCCATGCATTTCGGCATCGGCTTCTGGCCGTCCTTGCCGCTGGGCGTCATCATGGCGGCCCTGTTCGGCGTCATCCTGGCCTTCCCGGCGCTGCGGGTGAACGGGCCGTATCTGGCCATGGTGACGCTGGCCTTCGGAACCATCGTGCAGATCCTCATCAATGAGATGAGCGACCTGACCAACGGGCCGCTGGGCATCAAGCTGTCGACGCCCCTTTTCCTGGACCTGCGGGACTGGGGCAGCACCATTCCGCTGTTCGACATGTCGCTGAAGCGCATGAAGGAAGTGGAATATTACTACATCTGCGCCATCGCGCTGGTGCTGGCGCTGCTGGTCATCAACCGCATCCTCGCCTCGCACCTCGGGCGGGCCTTCGAGGCGCTACGCGACAGCCCCATCGCCTCGGACTGCATGGGGGTGAGCGTCTACAAGCACAAGGTCCTGGCCTTCGTGGTGAGCGCGGGCTTTGCTGGGCTTGCCGGGGTGCTCTTTGCCTATTCGGAGCAATACATCGCGCCGAACAATTTCGGCTTCGAGCTGTCCGTCCAATTCCTGCTGGCGGTGACGGTGGGCGGGCGCAAGTCGCGCCTGGGACCGATCCTCGGCGCGGTCATCATCGTCTTCCTGCCCAACCTGCTCGCGGACATCAACCTGTTCCGCCAGATCGCGGGGCTCGTGGCGGTGATCGCCGTGATCGCCGGCATCCGCGCCTTCTTCGCCGAGCCGGACCGGCGGCTGAAGAATGCCATCCCCGTGGCGCTATGCATCGGCTTCTTCATCTTCTCGCTGATGCTGGAGAAGATCACGGACTACAAGCTCACCGTCTTCGGCATGATGATCCTGTTCGTGGTCTATTACTTGCCCGAAGGCATCGTAGGCTTCCTCAAGCGCGCCGCCATCAAGCTCTGGCCGCGCCTGTTCCACGCTCATGCGGTGATCGACGCCACCGCCGCCAAGACGGCGGTCACCACCGCCGGCGCAAGCGGGCCCGGCGTCCTCCTGGAGACCGACGGCGTCATCATGCAGTTCGGCGGCCTCCGGGCGCTGGACCGGGTGTCCATCGCCGTGAAGCCCGGCACCATTCACGGCCTCATCGGCCCGAACGGCTCGGGCAAGAGCACCATGATGAACGTGCTCACCGGCATCTATGTGCCCACCGGCGGCGCCATCCGCTTCAAAGGTCAGGACATTGCCGGCCGCAAGTCGGCGGCCATTGCCACCGACGGCATCGCCCGCACCTTCCAGAACGTGCAGCTTTTCGGTGAGCTGACGCTGATCGAGAACGTGCTGGTGGGCCTCCACCACACCTATCGGGCGACCTTCCTGGAGGTGGCCCTCGGCCTGCCCCGCATCCGCCGGGAAGAGCGGGCGGCGCGCGAGCGGGCCATGGGGCTGCTGACCTTCGTGGGCCTTCAGGACCTCGCCAACGAGGAGGCGCGCAACCTGCCCTATGGCAAGCAGCGCCTCCTGGAGATCGCCCGTGCCCTGGCGTTGGACCCGCAGCTTCTGCTGCTGGACGAGCCCGCCGCGGGCCTCACCGCGCCCGACATCCGCGTGCTCATGGAGATCATCCGCAAGGTGCGCGACGCGGGCATCACCATCGTGCTCATCGAGCACCACATGGATGTGGTGATGGGGGTCTGCGACATGGTGAGCGTGCTCGATTTCGGCCAGAAGATCGCCGAAGGCCGCCCGGCCGAGGTGCAGGCCGACGAACGTGTCATCGAAGCCTATCTGGGCGGCGCCGCCCTGGCAGCGGAATGAGGGGGCGGCCATGCTCGAAGTGAAGGATCTCGTGGCCGGCTACGGCAAGGTGCAGGTGCTCCACGGCCTAAGCCTGACCGTTGAAGAGGGCCAGCTCGTCACCCTCATCGGCTCCAACGGCGCGGGCAAGACCACGACCTTGCGCGCGCTCTCCGGCATGATCGCGCCCCAGTCGGGCTCCATCCGCCTCGGCGGAGAGGAGATCGGCGGCCTGCCCTCCTATGGCATCACCCGCAAGGGCATGGCCCATTCGCCGGAAGGTCGGCGGGTGTTCCCGACGCTCTCGGTCACCGACAATCTGCTGCTGGGCGCCTTTCCCCGCCTCACCGGGTCGCGGCCCAAGGGCGACGTGGACCATGACCTCTCGCGCATGTTCGCCCTCTTTCCGCGCCTTCAGGAGCGGCGCGAGCAATTGGCGGGCACGCTCTCGGGCGGCGAGCAGCAGATGCTGGCCATGGCACGGGCGCTGATGCTCAATCCCCGCGTGCTATTGCTGGACGAGCCGTCCATGGGCCTCGCGCCCCGCCTGGTGGCGGAGGTGTTCGCCACCATCGCGCGGCTGAAGGAGCAGAAGATCACCATGCTGCTGGTGGAGCAGTTCGCCGCCGCCGCGCTGGAGGTGGCCGATTTCGGCTATGTGATGGAAAATGGCCGCCTCTCCGCCTCCGGCCCCGCCGCCCAGTTGCGCGACGACCCGGCCGTGCGCGCCGCCTATCTCGGCCACGCGCATTGACGGGAATGCGCGGCAAAACTTTGGTGCGGGACTGCCGCCGGTCGGGCGTGCAGCCCCCTCTCAGGCCTGGGCGGGGGAGGCCTGCGGCGTGAGGGGGATGCGCAAGGTGACGCGAAGGCCGCCGAGGTCGGGGCTCTGGTCGAGCACGATGGCGATGTGCAGCAGGTCCGAGATCCCCTTCACGATGGACAGGCCCAGCCCGCTGCCGGGAACAACCGCCCGGCTCGGCATGCGATAGAACCGCTGGAACACCCGCTCGCGCTCGGCCTCGGGGATTCCCGGCCCGCTATCCTCGATGGTGGCCACCGCCACCGCCCCGTCCCGCTCCGCAGCAAGCACCACTTGGCCGCCGACGCCGGAATATTTCACCCCATTGTCCAGAAGATTGCCCAGCAGCTCGGCCAGCAGCACGGGATCGGACAGGAGCGGCAAGGGGCGATGGCGCAGATGGCAGGTGATCTGGGTGTCCGGCGGAATGCCGGCGATGCGCTCGGCGATCACATGCTCCATTACCTCGGCCAGGTCGCACGGCGCGGCTCCGGCGGCGGCGACCCCGCTTTCCTCCACGCGGGCGAGGGTAAGGAGCTGGGTGATGAGGCGCTCCAGCCGCACGGCGCCCTGGTCCAGCTCTTCCAGCGTGCTGGCGCGCACGGCGGCATCGGCGCTCTCCCGGCGCAGCAGGTCCACATGCATGCGCACGATGGCCAGCGGCGTCCGCATCTGGTGGGAGGCGTCCGCCGTGAAGCGCCGCAACATCTCGGTGGCCGAGCGCAGGCGCTCGAACATGGCATTGATGGCGGTGGCCGGCGCCAGCGCCTCCTCCGGCACGTCGGACAAATCCAGCGGCCGCAGGTCCCGCCAGTCGGCGACCGCGCGGGTGTCGATCTGCCGGCTGAGATCCGCCAGCGGCATCAGGCCCCGTTCCACCGATACCCACGCCAGGACCGCCACCGCGAGGATCAGGGCCGCCTCAGCGAGGCCGAGATTGCGCAGCATTTCGTTGCGCAGCTGGTTGCGCGCGAGCCGGGTCTCGGCAACCGCCACGAAAACCGGGCTTTCGATGCCATAGACACGCCGGGCCACGGCGGCGAGGCGGACGGCCTGACCGCGATAGGTGTCGTCCCAATGCACCGGCTCGTCCGCTGCGGCGGCCACGCTGTGCCCGAGTGGCAGGTCCGCATAGCCGGTCACCGGGCCGGTGGCGGTGGCGACGAGATAATAGACGCTGTCCTGCGTCTTGGTTTCCAGCATGCCCAACGCCACCTGCGGCATGTCCACCACCAGCTCGCCATTCTCCACCGCCAGGCGTTCGGCGATGGCCATCAGAGAGCCGTCGAGGAGGCGGTCGTGGGAGGTTTCCACCACCGAGGTGATGGTGAGATAGCCGCCTGCGGCGATGGCCACGGCCAGCAGGAAGACGGGCGCGAGCAGATTGACGAGGACCGCCCGCCTCAGCGAGCGGCGGGCGCGCATCATCACTCCTTCTCCAGCATATAGCCGAGCCCGCGCACGGTGCGGATGCGCACGCCGGCCTCGCCCAGCTTCTTGCGCAAGCGGGCGATGTAAAGCTCCAGGGCGTTGGGGGCCACCGCATCATCCAGCCCGAACACCTCGGAGATGAGGCGCGCCTTGGGGACCAGCTTGCCCGCCTGCAACAGGAGGAGGTGCAGCACCGCCAGTTCGCGACGGCGCAGATCCAGCGGCTTGCCCTCAAGGCAGGCCACCTGCTGCGCCGTATCGAACTGGAGCGCGCCGAATTCCAGGGTGGTGTCGCTGACCCCGAAGCCCCGCCGCACCAGGGCCCGCACCCGCGCCTCGAATTCGGCCAGGGCGAAGGGCTTGTTGACATAATCATCGGCGCCCAGGTCGAGGGCCTTGACCTTCTCGCTCACATGGTCGCGGGCGGTGAGGATCATCACCGGCGTCTTGAGGCCGGCGCGGCGCAGGGCGCGCAGCACATCGTAGCCGCTCCCATTGGGCAGGCCGAGATCGAGCACCACCAGATTATAGGCCTCGCGGGTGGCAAGCCCCACGGCGTCGGCGGCATCGGCCTCATGGTCCACCGCATAGCCCAGCGAGGAGAGCGAGCGCTTGAGCCCGCTCGCCAGGGCGCGGTCGTCCTCCACAATCAGGATCCGCATGACGGCGCCTCCCGGCGCGGGCGAGACGTCCGGCGGGACCTGAAGGCCTGCTGTCCTCTGAAGCCAGGAGACCCCGGTCGTGACCGCATTCGTTGCATCACCTAATGTAGACCGGCAAACCGGCGTAATTTCAAGAAGCTGCGCAGCAGCCGCAGGAGAGGGCGATGGCAGGGGGCGGCAGCAAAGGGACGGAAGGGAGCCTTAGCCCGCACATGTCCGCCTGCCAAGGAGAGGCTGCGCGCCCCGCTCCCGCGGCGAGCCAGCGCGGTCGTTTCGCCCCGATCGGAGCCGTGCTTGCCCTTGCGGCGTCCCTCTGGACAGTGGCGAGCGGCACCGCCGCCGCGCAAGCCCAGCGTCCCAATGAAATCTCCATCGGCACCGGCCACGCCGGCGCCCTGCATGTGGTGTCCTCCATCGACCTGGTGGAGGTGGGCGAGCTTCTGGAACATTGGCGCGCGCGCTATCCCGACATCAGGCTGACCTACACCCACAAGAACTCCTTGGAGATCAATGCCGACGTGCTGGACTGTGACGATGCGCGGCCCTGCCCGGACCTTGCCTGGAGTTCAGCCATGGACCTCCAGATCAAGCTGGTGAATGACGGTTATGCCGCCCGCCACGACAGCGCGGCCGCAGCAGTGCTCCCGCCCTGGGCGGTGTGGCGCAACGAGGCCTATGGCATCACCGCAGAGCCCATTGTGCTCGCCTATAACAAGATGCTGGTGCCGCCGGACGACGTGCCGCGCACCCACGCCGACTTCACGCGCCTGCTGCGCGAGAAGGGCGCCACCTATCGCGGCAAGATCGCCGCCTATGATCCCGAGCGCAGCGGCACCGGCTATCTGTTCTGGAACAGCGACGTGCGCATCACGGCCGAGACCTGGCAGCTGGTGCGGGCGCTCGGGCGCACCGGGCCCAAGCTCTATTCCTTCGCCCATACCATGCTGGACCGCATCTCCAACGGCGACCAGCTTTTCGCCTACAACATGATCTCTTCTTATGCCCGGGCGCGGGCCATGGATGAGCCGGCCATCGGCATCGTCGACTTCACCGATTATACGCTGGTGATGACCCGCATCGCGCTCATTCCCAAGCGCGCGCCGCATCTCACGGAGGCGCATCTGTTCCTGGATTTCCTCCTGTCCCGGGAAGGCCAGGCCGATCTGGCGCGGCGGGCGTTCGGCACCGTGCGCCTCGACATGGCCGCGCCGGACGGCACCGGCGGCGACGGCGCACGCCTGCGCCCCATCCATGTGGGGCCGGACCTCCTCGCCTTCCAGGACCAGTCTCGACGCCGGATCTTCTTCCGCGATTGGCGCAAGGCCCTGGAAGCCCAGTGAGGGCGGGCCGAACGCCCCCGGAGGCGTGACAGGTTCTTGACAGGTTCTGCCCCGTAGGGTCCCGAGGATGCCGTCATGCACCGGCCGCGCGGACCTTTGCCAGAAGCCCGCCTGCCCCGACGGTTCCGATTGAAGCAACAACAAGCAGCGCAGGGCAGCCGCAGGCTGCTGCGCCGGGACGGGAGAAGACGTATGGCCGGGCCATCGGCAGCCGCCGTGCAATCCAGCGCGACCGCAGACACCCCCACGATCAAGTCACGGACCGCCGCCATCCTGCGGTCCACCAGTGGCAACTTCCTCGAACAGTTCGATTTCTTCCTGTTCGGCTTCTATGCCACGTCCATTTCCAAGGCCTTCTTCCCCACGGGGAATGAGGTCACTGAGCTGCTGCTCACCTTCACCACCTTCTGGCTTGGCGCCCTCATGCGCCCGGTGGGCGCCATCGTGCTCGGCGCCTATCTCGACCATATCGGCCGGCGCAAGGGCCTGATCGTGACGCTGGCCATCATGGCCGCCGGCACCGTGCTGATCGCGGTCTGCCCCACCTATGCGCAGATCGGCCTCGCAGCCCCCCTCATCGTGCTGTTCGGGCGCTTGTTGCAGGGCTTCTCGGCGGGCGTGGAGCTGGGCGGCGTCTCGATTTACCTGTTCGAGATCGCGACGCCCGGCAACAAGGGCTTCTACACCTCGTTCCAGTCGGCGAGCCAGCAGGTGGCCATCTTCTTCGCCGCCATCATCGGCTTCTCGCTGAGCCAGCTGATGCCGGCCCAGACCATTGCCGACTGGGGCTGGCGCATTCCCTTCTTCATCGGCTGCGCCATCATCCCCTTCATCTTCCTGATCCGCCGCACGCTGGAGGAGACCCCGGAGTTCCTCAAGCAGAAGAAGCCGCCCACCCAGAGCGAAGTGTTCGCGGCGATGCTTGCCAATTGGCGCATCGTGGTGCTCGGCATGATGCTGACGGCCATGACCACGGTGACCTTCTACTTCATCACCGTCTACACCCCCACCTTCGGCAAGAACGTGCTGAAGCTGTCCATTACCGACAGCCTGCTGGTCACGCTGATGGTGGCGACCACCAACTTCATCTGGCTTCCCATCGGCGGGGCCATTTCGGACCGTGTGGGCCGGCGGCCGGTGCTGCTGACCATTGCCATGCTGGCGCTGGTGACGGCTTATCCGGCCCTGGCCTGGCTGGTGGTGGAGCCCACCTTCAACAAGATGCTGATGGTGGAGCTGTGGTTCTCCATGTGCTTCGGCGTCTATAACGGCGCCATGGTCGCCGCCTTGTCGGAAGAAGTGCCGGCGCATGTGCGCACCACCTGCTTCTCGCTGGCCTTTGCCCTGGCGGCGGCCCTGTTCGGCACCTTCACGCCGCTGGTGTCCACCTGGCTGATTGACCAGACCGGCAATCGCGCCGCACCCGGCTTCTGGCTCATGGCGGCTGCCGCCTCCGGCCTCGTGGCGACGGTGCTGATCTATCGCCGCCGCGGCTCGGGGTCCGCACACAGCTAAAGCAGGCGGGGAGGCGCCCATTTCCCCGGTCGCCTCCCCCTCCCCCGCATTTTCAAACGCGCCAGCCCCAGGTGAAGGCGCCCGTCTTCACCTCGTCCGTGGCCTATTCCGCCCTGATGGCGGGAGAGCCCCTTGGGGCCGTCCCTCTCATCCCTTGACGCATGCGGGGATGTGGCAGAGGTGTTTGACTGCGCCCCGCCCTACATGCCGCTCTGGCGGAGCGCCGCGCGCACCAGGCGCGCGGTGAGCCGGAAGTGCTCCATCAGCAGCTCCACCGCCTCGTTCTCGCGCCGCGCAATGGCGGCTTGCGCGATGGCGCGGTGCTCCTCCTGCTCATTGCGTCCCGAGCGCGGAACGGCGCGGGAGGCGTGCCGGTAGCGTTCCGCCGCGATATAGAGCTGGGTGCAGAAATCATTGATCCAGGACGAGCCGGAGGCGGCCACCAGCGCCGCGTGAAAGGCCCCATGGGCCTGCTCCCAGGCGGGATTGCGCTCGGTGGCATCTTCGGAAAGATAGCGCGGGATCTTGTCCAGCCGTTGGAGCGCTGAGGCCACGCCCTCCTCCCAGGCCAGGCCGCCGCTGCGGATGGAATTGCGCAGCCCCACCTCATTGGCCCAGCAGCGGGCCAGGATGAGCTCGTCGAGATCTTCGAGCGTGACAGCGTGCACGCGAAAGCCGCGCTGATCCCGGTGGTCGAGCAGCCCCTCGCTGGCCAGGCGGTTCAAGGCCTCCCGCACTGGGCTGGCGCCGATGCCATATTGTTCGCAGATATTGCGGATCTTGAGCTTCTCGCCCGGCTTGATCGCGCCGCTGATGATATCGCTCCGCAGCCGTCCATAGGCCTCGCTGGCCAGGGTTGCGCTTTTCGTCATCACCTGCGCCGACGCTCCATTTTACCGCTCCAAATCTGGATGATGAACCGGGCCACGTAAAGCCCGTTTGGTCGACATTGCTGCGCTGCATCATTAAAAAAACGATATTTTTGTTGACCGACTCCGAAATTAGATATTTTTTCTGACCAAGGAGACTGACGCATGAAACTCGTGACCTTCCTTCGCAAGCCGTCCCCCGCGCCGCGCCTGGGCGTGGTGCGCGACGACGCCGTGGTCGACCTGACGGCGACCGGGCAGCCCCAGTTCGAGAGCATGCTGGCTCTGATCCGCGCCGGTGCCCTCGAAGAGGCGCGCGCAGTCGCGGAAGCCGGTCGCACCGGCGGCGACCTCGTGCCGCTTGCAGAGGTCACGCTGCTGGCGCCGATCCCGCGCCCGGCCAAGAACGTCTTCTGCGTGGGCCGCAATTATGTCGACCACGTCACCGAGGGCTATAAGGCGCGCGGCCTGGAGCTGAAGCTGCCGGAGTTTCCCCAATTCTTCAGCAAGCCGCCGACCAGCGTCATCGCCACCGGCGACACCATCCCGCTTCACGAGGGTATCACGGCGCTCCTGGACTATGAGGTCGAGCTCGCCCTCGTTATCGGCCGGACCGGCCGGGACATTCCCGCCGCGGACTGGCGCAGCTACGTGTTCGGCTACACCGTCCTGAACGACGTCACCGGCCGCGACCTGCAGAGGCGCCACGACCAGTGGTTCAAGGGCAAGGGCCTGGATGGCAGTTGCCCCATCGGCCCCTGGATCGTCACCGACGACGCCGTCGCCGATCCCCAGAAGCTCGACATCTGGCTGGAGGTGAATGGCGAACGCCGCCAGTCCGCCAACACCGCCCAGATGATCTTCGACCTGCCGCGCATCATCGAGGATCTGTCGCGCGGCATGACGCTGGAAGCCGGCGACATCATCGCCACCGGCACGCCCTCCGGCGTCGGCTATGCCATGACGCCCCCCCAGCGCCTGCAGCGGGGCGATGTGGTCACCTGCCACGTGGAAGGCATCGGAACGCTCGAAAACCGTGTCGGCTGACCGTGACCTGCCCCTCTGAAAGAAGGCGTGCCGAATGACTGCCCTCGCCCCCACCCCTGCCGCCTGGCCCCTCGACCGTCCCCTCGCCCTTTCGGTGAGCGTGATGCTGGAAGCCTGGACCGATGATTCCGCCCCCGGCATCGGCCCCATGGGCAATCCGCTGAAAGCCGGCGTGCTCGACCTGCAGGGGCGCTCCTGGGCGGACTATGCGCCAAAGGTCGGCACCTGGCGCATCCTGGATGCGCTGGCCGCCGCCAATGTGAAGGCCGTGTTCTATGTCAGCGGCATCCTGGCCGAGCGCTACCCGGACCTGATGAAGGCCATCGTCGACGCCGGCCACGACATCGCCGCCCATGCCTGGGCGCAAAACATCGTGCCAGCCTATCAGAGCGAGGCGGAGGAACGGGCGGACCTCCTGCGCTGCATTTCGGTCCTCGAGGCGACGTCGGGACGGCGTCCGGCGGGCTGGATCAGCCCGCGCTGCACGCCGAGCGCGGTGACCTCTGCCCTCCTGGCGGAACAGGGCTTTGCCTGGCACGCGGACATCTTCGACACCGACGTGCCCTATCGCCTGGAAACGCCGCGCGGCAGCCTCGTCGGCGTCCCGTTCACCATGGAGGTGAACGACATGCCGCTCTACATCCGCTATGGCAACGAACCGCGCGCCTTCAGCCAGATCCTCGAGCGGCTGCTCGCCCACTGGCCGGACGCCCACAAGCGCCCCTGCTGCCTCGACATCACGGTGCACGCCCATGTGTTCGGGCGGCCCTACGGGATCATCGAGCTGGTCGAATCTCTTCGCCTCGCCCGGCAGTACGAGGGCCTGGCGCGGCTGACCACCCACGCGGAACTCGCCGCCCTCTGCGCCTGACCCTGGCCTCTCCCGGCGCCGGCTGCCGGCGGAAGGCCGGCGCAGGACATGGCGGGGGCGGGACATGGCAGGGGCGCATCCGACACGCATTCCAGCACAGGAGGCTGACGATGACTGCGCCAGGTCCGATCGTGGCCATCGAGGAACATTATCTCGATGGCGAGGTGGAGGCGATCACCGGCGGCACCGGCGGCCGCCTCGCCACCCGCATGCGGGACCTGTGGGCCGAGCGCCTGCGGGAAATGGACGCGGCGGGCGTGGACATGCAGGTCCTCTCCCACGCGCCGCCGGGATTGCAGAAGGTCCCGGCAGCCATCGCGGCCGATCTGGCGCGGCGCGTCAATGACCGTCTGGCCGAACAGGTGGCGGCCCATCCCACCCGCTTCGCCGCATTCGCCGCACTGCCCACGGCGGTGCCCGAGGCGGCGGCGCGCGAGTTGGAGCGCGCGGTGCGCGACCTCGGCTTCAAGGGCGCCATGATCCATGGGCCCACTGACGGCCAGTTCCTGGACGAGGACCGCTTCTGGCCGATCCTGGAACGGGCGGAGGCCTTGGACGTGCCGCTTTATCTCCACCCGGCCCTGCCCATGGCTGCGGTCCGGGAGGCCTATATGGGCAGGTATGCGCAGAGCCACCCGACCTTCGTCACCGCGGCCTGGGGCTTCACCATCGAGACCGGCACCCATGCCATGCGGCTCGTGCTGTCCGGCGCGCTGGAGGCCTTTCCCCGCCTCCAGTTCATCCTCGGACACCTGGGCGAGGCCATTCCCTTCCTCATGGGGCGCATCGACGAGGCGCTGAGCCGCGACACGCCCACCAAGACGTTCCGCAAGCTGTTTACCGACCATTTCCACGTCACCACCAGCGGCTTCTTCTCCAATGCGGCCCTCGCCTGCTGCATCCAGGAGATGGGCGTGGAGCGTGTCCTGTTCTCCGTCGACTGGCCCTTCGTGGAGAACGCGCCGGGCGTGGAGTGGCTCAGACGGTTCGAGCTCAACGCGCCGGACAAGGCGCGCATTTTCGGCGGCAACGCCACCAGGCTTCTGAAGCTGGCGTGAAGACCGGCACCCCGTGCAGACCCGCCCGGACGCACCGGCGCGGCTGATCGCGCACGCCTATCAAGCCATACCGGGAGGTCAAGAATGACGAACATCCGCATGGGCCAAGCGCCGAGCGGGCACGCGGATGTCATCCGCGATGTGGCCGCGCGCATCGAGCGCCTGCCCTTCTCGCGATGGCATCTGAAGGCGCGCATCCTGATCGGGACCGCGACCTTTTTCGATGCCTTTGACGCGCTCACCATCGCCCAGGTCCTTCCCGTGCTGCGGCCGCTGTGGAACCTGAGCGGGCCGCAGGTGGGGCTCCTGATCTCCACCGGCTATCTGGGCCAGCTGGTCGGCGCGCTGGTGGCCGGCCTGTGCGCCGAGCGCTGGGGCCGCCTGCCGACCATGATCGGCGCCATCTTCATCATGTCGGCCATGAGCCTGGCCTGCGCCTTCGCCAGCGACTACCAAACGCTGCTCGCCTTGCGCACCATCCAGGGCCTCGGCCTCGGCGCGCAGGTGCCCATTGCGGCGGTCTATATCAGCGAGATCGCCAAGGCCCATAAGCGCGGCCGCTTCTTCATCCTGTACGAATGCGTCTTCACCTTCGGCCTGTTCGCCTCCGGGCTCATCGGCTCGGTGGTGGTGCCACACCTGGGCTGGCAGGCCATGTTCTTCATCGGCGTCCTGCCCATCCTGATCGGCGCGAGCCTTGGCTTCCTCCTGCCGGAATCGCCGCGCTGGCTGGCCAGCCGCAACCGCGCCGCCGACGCGCAGGCCGCCATGGCGCGCATCGAGCGGGAGATCGAGGCCTCCACGGGCCAGAAGCTGGCGCCGCCCACCGCTTTTGTTGCGGTGGACCCGCGCAAGTCGTCCTGGCGGGATGTGATCGGCCCCGATTACATCAAGCGCACGGTGGTGGTGTGGGTGATCTGGTTCTCCACCTTCCTCATCACCTATGGCCTGGGCACCTGGCTGCCGACGCTCTACCGCTCGGTCTTCAACCTGCCGCTGGAAACCGCGCTGCGCTTCGGCACGGTGGGCAGCCTGATGCAGCTGGCCGGGGGCCTGACGGCGGGCTTCGTCATCGACCGCATCGGCCGGCGCCGGCTGTTCATGGTGGCCTTCTTCGGCGCGGCCGCGGCGCTGCTGTGCATCTGGATCGTCGGGCTCACCTCTGTGCCCCAGTTCGTGGTGCTGAGCGGCATCGCCTATTATTTCGCCGGCCTGTCGGTGCTCGGCATCTATCTCTACACGCCGGAAATCTACCCCACCCGGGCCCGCGCCATCGGCACCGCGCTGGGCACCGCCTGGCTGCGACTCGCCTCCATGGTGGGACCGCTGATCGTGGGCTTCTTCGTCGCAGACGGCATCGGCACGGTGTTCGTCGTCTTCGCGGCGGCGGCGGTCCTGGCCGGGGTGGTGGTGGCGGCGCTCGCCATCGAGACCACCAACCGGTCGCTGGAAGACATCTCCCGCTGACCGCCGGCCGGCGCGCCCCGCCCGTTTCCTCCCCCGCTTTGCCCCCGGGCAAGGCGGGGGTCTCCCCGCAGGCGGGTCTGTAAGGGCGGCCCGAAAACCGGTAGAGTCAGCGGCCTTAAAATTATCCTTGTCGTTCAAGGCGCTCCAATTGGACTGTTCCCCGCATGCGCGGGGATGAACCGGCCAGCATGAACCCCATGCCCTCAGCGGCCCCCTGTTCCCCGCATGCGCGGGGATGAACCGGTGATGCCACCCACACCCACGTTGAGCAGCAACTGTTCCCCGCATGCGCGGGGATGAACCGGTGAGGGAGCTCTTGAGCCATCGGACCTCGGCCTGTTCCCCGCATGCGCGGGGATGAACCGTATATGGCCAACCTTAGGCATGAGTTTGACACCTGTTCCCCGCATGCGCGGGGATGAACCGTGCCGGGAAATCGCGCGGACGGCCCTTTTGCGCTGTTCCCCGCATGCGCGGGGATGAACCGTATGTTGAGCCTGATGGAAACCCCGGCTTCACCTGTTCCCCGCATGCGCGGGGATGAACCGAGTGAAGGCTTGTGCCATCACCCCTTCCGCCGCTGTTCCCCGCATGCGCGGGGATGAACCGGACGAGATTGCCCAGGGCAGCGGCGCGCCCGACTGTTCCCCGCATGCGCGGGGATGAACCGGCCCGGAAGCGCGCGACGCACTCGGCCGCCGTCTGTTCCCCGCATACGCGGGGATGAACCGAGACACCGGGTGGCACCCCGACAATCCGCACCCTGTTCCCCGCATGCGCGGGGATGAACCGTCGCTCAGGAACGCGCTTTCGGCGTTCTCCAGCTGTTCCCCGCATGCGCGGGGATGAACCGGGTGTGAACCTGCAGGTGGTGACCAACGGCGCCTGTTCCCCGCATGCGCGGGGATGAACCGTCAAGAAGCGGGCAGCCACCGCCGGCGTGGTTCTGTTCCCCGCATGCGCGGGGATGAACCGGCGTCGTCACTCGCGCCGATCAGATGCACGTCCTGTTCCCCGCATGCGCGGGGATGAACCGAGGTCGGATGCCCTTTGGCTCCCTGAGGCGTTCTGTTCCCCGCATGCGCGGGTCCCCCCAGGCCCGAGCCTTCGGACTACAAGGGGAGCCAGCCCCTCTGCCCCCGTCCGGCACGACGGGGCAGTGCCCGGGTTCGCGAGCGATCGGCCGCCCCGCCCAGCATAACAGCCGGATCACCAGTCTGAAGCGGCCCTCCCGCCTTGCTCCCTTCTCTCCGAGGGCGTGCGGATGGTCCCGCGCGGCCGGAAATCCCTGCCGCAGGGCTGCATCACCTCAATGATGCATTTTTGTCACAAACCACAATCCCAGCCTGCACCCAAGGGAAACTCGGTTGCAGGGCGGACCGGCGCCATGCAACGTTGCTGGACTGTGCCATAATTATGGCCAGATGATTAACGCGTGGGCACGTCCACCGCGCGACAAGAACAGCGACAAGAACAAACGCCGCCGACGTGCGTGCAGGGGGAGGCCATCATGACGAATGCCAGCGGCAACGCGGCAGGTTCCGCGCGCGCCGAAGGCGCCTCCGGGCGCCGTGATCCCTCGCTCCACCGCCTTCCGTCGCGACGCCGCCGCCTGCTGCTGACATCCGCCCTGACGGCGCCGGCCTCCGCCCTGGCGGGCGTGGCCTTCGCGCTGCTGGCCGCCGACACCGCCGGGGCGACGCCGCTCGGCTGCACGGTGAGCGGCACCACCACCCTGCAGACCTGCGATGCCTCCAGCGTCTCGGTGACCATGACGCCCGGCACGGGCGGGCTGACGGTGGAGGACGTGACCACCGTCTCCGTCGTCTATGCCTCGCCGCAGACCGCCGGGACCTACGACCAGACGGTGAAAATCCTCGGGGCCACCACCCTCAACAATCCAAGCTACAGCGGCTTGGTGATGCAGTTCGGCACCGATACAAGCTCGCCGCCCCAGCGCAACCAGGTGGTGGTGAATGCCACCGTCACCGTCGGCCCCGACGTTGTGGCCACGTCCGGCCCCAGCGGCGGCTTTGGCACCTTGTGGGTGCGCAACGACAATGCCGGCAACGTCGCCATCGACAACGCCGGCACCATCACCCTGAACGCCCCCAACGCCCTGACCGCGGCCATTGACGGGACCACCAATCTGGGGGCCGTGACCCTCACCAATAGCGGCCTCGTGACCTCCAATGGCGGACGCGGCCTCTATGCGGACGGCAATTGCGGCCCGGTGGGGGACGATGGCTGCATCGGCGCGGAGACGCCGGTGACGGTTTCCGTCACCAACACCGCCACCGGCGTCGTGAACGCCACCATGGCCGCCATTCGCGTCATCGACTATCGTGGCCTCTCCACCATCACCAACAATGGCTCGGTGCGTTCCACCCTGTTCCAGGGCCTTGTCACCTGGTCCAAGACGGGCGATTCCACCATCAACAATACCGGCAGCGTGACGTCCAACACGGACAATGCCGTCTATGCCTCGACCGACAACGGCAAGGCGACCGTCACCAATAGCGGCACCGTCACGGCGACCGGTGACCCGACCTATGATGCCGCGCGTGCCGCCGTCCGGGACCCTGCGGGCTATGCCGGCCTGCTCGGCTCCGCCTATACCACCGGCGACATTGCCATCACCAACGAGACCACAGGGATTGTCACTGCCAACCGCGACGCGGCCATCCGGGCGGAGACGCCGCAGGGCAATGTCACGGTGGTCAATCATGGCCAGCTGAGCGGCTTGTCCGGCATCGTGGTGGAGAGCGGTCTGGCCACCCACCATACCGGTGCCACCGTCGCCAGCGTGAACGGCAATGCCACCGTGACCAATACCGGCACGGTCACCGCCAGCGGTTACGCCGTCTCGCTGAATGCCACCACAAATACGCTGACCAATTCCGGCTCCCTCACCTCCACCGGCACGGTGGCCGTGCTGACCGGCAACGGCAACACCACCATCACCAACACCGGCAGCATTGCCGCGGCGTCCGAGAGCGACACAGCCATCAGCATGGGCTCGGGCTCCAACACGCTGCTCATCTCCGATACCGCGACAATCGTCGGCAAGGTCACCAATGCCAGCAGCAACAACACGCTGGGACTGATCGGCACGGGAAGCGGCGCGCTCAACCTGGGCACGGTGGGCGCCAGCGGCAAGTACCAGGGCTTTGCCAATCTCACCAAGGCCGGTTCCGGCACCTGGACGGTCTCCGGCAGCGGCAGCAGCCTGTCCGGCGCCCTGGATGTGCAGGAAGGCACGCTGGCGCTCACGGGAAGCCTGTCGGTGGCCACCGCCACCGTCGGCAGTGCCTCGCCCGCCACCCTCGCCCTTTCCGGCGGCGGCAGTCTCACCAGCGCCAATGCCACCGTGGGCGGGCCGGCCGGCGGCGCCGGCACCGTCACGCTCAGCGGAACCGGGACGAACTGGACCAACACCTCGGAACTCGGCATCGGCTATGATGGTGGCACCGGGTCCATCACGGTGTCCGACGGCGCGTCCCTCGCCACGGGGCGCCTGGCCCTATCCACCGCCACCTGGCAGAGCGGCAGCGGCGGCGATGGCACGCTCACCGTCACCGGAGCGGGAAGCTCCTGGCACAACACCGGCGGCGTGGACATCGCGCGCACTGCGGGCGGCACGGGCTCGCTCACCATCTCCGGCGGCGCCTTCGCCTCCATCGTCAATATCGGCATCTATACGGGCGCGGGATCGCAGATCACCTTCACCGGCGCCGGCACCCATGTGGAGATCGGCGATCCCAACAACACCGCATCGGCCGCCTGGCTCAGTCCGACCGGCGGAACGGTGACGGTGTCGGATCAGGCCTATCTGTTCGCCAGCGGCATTTATGTGGGGGCGGGCGGAAGCAACCTGACCACCATGACCATCACCGGCGCCGGCACCGTAGTGGATTCCGCCGAGCGCATCTATGTGGGCGGCCAGAATGGCGTCCGCGACGTGGACCCCATGAACGGCAATGGCCAGCTGACCATTTCCGAGGGAGCTGTCGTCACCACCGCCACGGTGGGCGTCGGCATGGACCCCAAGTCCGTGGGCCGTCTCACCGTGACCGGCGCGGGAACCCAGCTCTGGGCCAAGGCGAACCCGGATTACGAAGCCCCCGGCAATTTCTACGTGGGCTATAATGGCACCGCGACCGTCATCGTCGCCAATGGCGCCAGCATCAAGGCCGACAACGAAATCCGCATCGGCTATGACACCAGGGGCTCAGGCACCCTGGTCATCGGCGCGGAGAGCGGCTCCACGGCCGCCGCGGCCGGAGCGGTCACCACGCCCCGCATCGTGTTCGGTTCTGCGGGCGGCCGGATCGTGCTCAATCACACCGCCAGCGATTATGTGTTGTCCGCCGACATTTCCGGCAATGGCGCGCTCGACGTGCAGGCGGGCGCCACCTATCTCACCGGCACCAACACCTACACCCAGGGCACCAGCATTGCCGCGGGCAGCGGGCTCGCCGTGGGCAATGGCGGCACCACCGGGTCGATCACCGGCAACGTGGCCAATGATGGCGTGCTGGCCTTCTATCGTTCCGACAACACCACGTTCGGCGGCATCATTTCCGGCACCGGCATCGTGGGGAAGATCGGCGCGGGCACCTTGACCCTGACAGGAGCCAACACCTATTCCGGCGGCACCCTTGTGGCCGGTGGCGCGATCTCCATTGCGGCCGATGCCGCGCTCGGCGCGGTGAGCGGCGCCTTGACGCTCCAGGGCGGCACCCTTGCCACCACCGCCGACATCGCCACCGCGCGCAATGTGTCGCTCGGCACCGGCGGCGGCACAATGCAGGTGGGGGGTGAGACGACCCTGACCCTGTCCGGGGTCATTTCCGGCACCAATGCCCTCACCAAGACGGGCGCGGGCACCCTCGTGCTGACCGGCACCAATAGCTATACGGGCCTGACCACCATCTCCGAAGGGGTTCTCCAGCTCGGCAATGGCGGCACCACCGGCTCCATCCTGGGGGATGTGGTCAATAACGCCACCTTGATCTTCAACCGCTCGGACACCTACACCTTCAACGGCTCCATCAGCGGCGCCGGCGCGGTCCTGTTCCAGGGTGGCGGCACGGTGCAATTCTCCTCGCCCTATCAGGGGGCGGTGACGGTGGAAAATTCCAAGGTGACGCTCGAAAGCGGCGTAACCACCTCGTCGGTCTTCACGGTGGACTCGGGCGGCACGCTGAGCGGCTCGGGCACCATTGGCGGCATCGTTGCCAATTCCGGGGCCACCATCTCGCCCGGCTATTCGCCCGGCACCCTGGCGGTGGCGGGGCCGGTCGCCTTCAATTCCGGCGCCACCTACCAGGTGGACGTGACCCCCCAGGGCGCCCACGACCTCATCACGGCCACCGGGCCGGTCACCATCTCGTCCGACGCCGGCGTGGCCGTGCGGGCGGCAGGCGGCATCTACCGGGCGCAAACCACCTACGCCATCCTGACCAGCACCGACCAGGTGACGGGCACCTTCGGCGCCTTGACGTCGGACTATGCCTTCCTCACCCCGACCCTTGGCTATGACGCACGCAACGTCTACCTGACGCTGACCTATAACGGCCTCAACTTCACCGACTTCGCCCAGACGCCGAACCAGCTGGCGGTGGCCGCGGCGGCGGAGGTCCTGCCGATCGGCAGCACGGTGTGGGAGAGCCTCGTCACCTTGCCGGCGGGGGCGGTGGCGCCCGCCCTGAACCAGCTCTCCGGCGAGGCCTATGCTTCGGTCAACACGGTGATCCAGCAGGAAGCCATCTTCCTGCGGGACGCGGTGAACGCCCGTCTGCGGCAGGGGCTCACCCCATTGGGCGCGCAGGCGCTGGGCTATGCGGCCAATGCCGCCGGACCCGCCACCGCCTCGCTCGGGGAGGGCCTCACCCCCACCTTGTGGATGCAGGGCTATGGCGCCTGGGGCAATGTCTCCGGCAATAGCAATGCGGCCAGCATCTCCTCCTCCATCGGCGGCTTCCTGGCGGGCCTCGACGTGGCGGCGAGCAGCAACAGCCGGGTGGGCTTGGTGGCCGGCTACAGCTTGTCGCAATTCGATGTGGATGCCCGCAACTCCACGGGCTCCATCGGCAATTTCGACCTCGGCCTTTATGCCGGCACCCAGCTCGGACCCTGGGCCTTGCGCGGCGGCGTATCCTATACGTGGCACGACGTCTCGCTCAGCCGCTCCATTGTGTTCCCCGGCTTTTCGGGCAGCACGTCGGGCGGCTATACCCAGGGCACGACGCAGGTGTTCGGCGAGGCCGCCTATGACTTCGCGGTGGGCGCCTATGCGTTGGAGCCGTTCCTGGGCCTTGCCTATGTGAACCTGTCGGGCGCCAGCACGCAGGAAGCCTATACGACGGCAGCCGCGCTCAATGTGGACGTGCAGGGGCAGAGCACCTTCTACACCACGCTGGGCGTGCGGGCGGCCACCAGCCTGACGGTCATGGGGCGGACCCTCACGCCCTCGGTGACGGTGGGCTGGCAGCATGCGTTCGGCGACACGTCGTCCATCGCGAACATGACGTTCGCCGGCACCACGACCCCGTTCCAGGTGGAAGGCGTGCCGATCGCGCAGGATTCGGCCATTCTGGGCGCCGGGTTCGCCTATGCGCTGTCGAACCAGGCCACCTTCCAGGTGAATTATGCCGGCCAGATCGCCGCGCAGGCGAGCCAGAATGCCGTCACGGCGCAGTTTTCGCTGAAGTTCTGATCCGGGGGCGGGCAATCGCCCGCTCCCCTAAGGACCGTCTACCGCCCGATGGGCTCGCGGCATCCGGGAGCCCATCCTGGGAGAGGGCGGCCGTCGGGGCAGGCGTGTGCCTGACCCGGCCCGGCGCGGGCCGCGCTGTTCAGGGGGGGTTCACCCGCGCGCAGGCGATTGAGCAGCGTCCCTGCGTCTGACGTGCCGCGGGCGGGGCGTCGACCGCTCGCCCCCCGCTCGCGCCCCTTCCGAAGGGACCTATGACGTCTTGTATTTGCGGGCCAGTGCCGCGCTTCCAATCAGCGTCATCATGAGCGTCACCGCCAGCAGGATGAATGCCAGCGCAGCGCCGAACGGCCAGTTGCTGACACGGTTGAACTGGTCGTAGACGGCGGGCGCCATCATCTGGAATTGCGGCCCTCCGAGCAGAACCGGCGTGGCATAGGCATTCATGCTCAGGATGAACACGAGCACGCTGCCCGCAATGACGCCAGGCATGGCCAATGGCAGGACCACGCGGCGAAACACGGTGAGCGGGCGGGCCCCCAGATTGGCAGCCACCTCCTCGGTCTGGCGCGGAATGCCTTCGATCACGGCCGAGAGGGTCAGAACCATGTAAGGCAGGACGATGCCGATGATGCCGATGACCACCGCGCCGGGGGTGTATAGGAGCTTCAGGGGCGCCGAGGTGAGCCCGCTCCCCTGAAGCATCGCATTGATGAGGCCGTCGTTTCCCAGCAGCGCGATCCAGCCCGCCGAGCGGACCACATTGCCGACCAGCAGCGGGAACATGGTGAGGATGGTCACCATGCTCTTGAGCTTGCTCTCCATCCGCGACAGCCAGTAGGCCGCCGGGAACGCAAGGACGACGGTGACCGCCGTGCAGAAGACGGCGACGCCCAACGTGGTCAGCAGGACGCGCTGATAATAGGGGTCCGCGACGGCGCGCAGATAGTTCTGGGCCGTCAGGGCCTCGACCATCAGCGCGGCCGCGTCATAGTGGTTCAGCGAGATGCGGGCCATCATCAGCATCGGCGCGACAAGGAGCAGGCAGACGAGCAGCCCCGCGGGGAAGATGAAGATGGCCATGTCGCGCCTCAGCCCTTGAACTCTTTGTTCCAGAAGTCGAGCAACGCGGCTTGCTGCTTGGCAAGATAGGCGAAATCCGGCGTCCAGAGCCGCGCGCGCTCCGCCTCCGAGAAGTTGATCTGCTTGTCCAGGTCCGGCGGGAGCGGTGCATCCGTGACCGTCGGCAGATAGCCCATCTTGGCAGCGAAGGCGGTCTGGGCCGAAGGCTCGAGCATGGCGTTGAGATACTTGAAGGCGTCTTCCTTGTTGCGGGCATTGCGCGGCACCGCAGCCTCATAAATGGTCGGGAAAGCCCCTTCCTCGGCAATCACATGGCCCAGCGGAATGCCGGTCTGCTTCCACATATAGCCGCGTGCCGCGGCAATGATGGTGAACCAGATCTCCTCCGACTTCAGCGCCGCGGCGACAGCCTCCGTGGAGGCCAGGACCTTCACATCCAGGGACCGCCATTCCATGAGCTTCTTCTTGGCTGGCTCGAAATTGCTCATGGAGCCGCCGCCGGCGATGGCGGCAAAGGCGGTGTTGGTGGTGAACAGGAAGTCGGACAGGCCAACCTTGCCACGATACTTGGGGTCCCAGAGATCCTGGATCGACTTCGGCGGCGTGGGCACGCGGCTGGTGTTGTAGACGATGGTGTGGGCCGAATAGATGTGCGGGATCGAGCTCGGCTTGGTCAGGAAGGGCAGCACCTTGGCGGTGCGCGGGACCACCTGGGGCGAGATGTCTTCGAGCACATTGAGCTGGGCCGCGGCGAACATGTCGAAGTCGGCGAGGCAGGCCACATCCATGCTGCCGCGCCGGTTCTGGCGCTCGGCGAGCAGTTTGGTGCGACGTGGGACCGGGCCGGAAATGTCCTGGAGAACCTCGATGCCCATCGGCTTCATGAGGGGACCATCGATGCTCTCGCGCAACAGGTCGCCATAGTCGCCGCCCCATGTCCCCACAACGACCTGGGCGCTTTGCGCCCGCGCCATGCAGGGCAGCAGGACGGCCGCTGACGCGGCCCCGATAAATCCGCGACGGGTAAGTGCGGTCATGATCTTATCCCTTCTGGTTCGGTCTTGTTCTCTTCAGGCAGGGATCAGACGCGCGGCGGCGGGATCCCAATTCACACGCACCGTGTCCCCGGTCTTGACCTGGCGCAGGGCATCGCCGGCGGCAGGGGTCGCACGGATGGCCGTGAGCGCGACGCCGTCCAGTTCGAGCCGATATTCGGTCTGCGCGCCCAGATAGAGGATCCCTGAGATCCGCGCGGGAAGCCCCGCGGCATCGGGGGCCGCGTGGACCGCGATGCGCTCCGGACGCAGCGCCAGCACACTGGCCTTGGCGGGCACAGCCGTGACATTGCACGGCAGCAGGCTGCCCCCTGCGCTGCGCAGGGCCTCGCCCTCGATGGTGCCGGCGATGATGTTGCAGCGCCCCACGAAGTCCGCGACGAAGGCGTCCGCCGGGCGTTCGTACAGCTCCTCGGCGGTGCCGATCTGCCGCACGCGCCCGCTTTCCATCACCACCAGGCGGTCCGACATGGTCAGCGCCTCCTCCTGGTCATGCGTCACCATCAAGGTGGTGAGGCCGAGACGCTGCTGGAGGGCACGGATCTCGGCGCGCACATCGGCGCGCAGCTTGGCGTCCAGGTTGGACAGGGGCTCGTCCAGCAGGAACACGGCGGGGTTGATGACCAGCGCACGGGCCAGCGCCACGCGCTGCTGCTGCCCGCCGGAGAGCTGGCGCGGCATGCGATCGGCCAGATGATCCAGCCGCACCAGCCTGAGGGCTTCGGCGATGCGCCGATCGCGCTCGGCGCGGCCGACCTTCCGCATCTCCAGGCCGAACCCCACATTGTCGGCGACGCTCATATGGGGAAAAAGCGCGTAGGACTGGAAGACCATGCCGGTCTGGCGCGCATAGGGCGCGGTGCGCGTCACGTCCTGGCCGGCAATGACCACACGGCCGGCGGTGGGCTCGATGAATCCGGCGACCATCCGCAGCGTCGTGGTCTTGCCGCAGCCGGAGGGGCCGAGCAGGGAGACCAGCTCGCCTTCCGCGACCGAAATGTCCACGCGCTCCACCGCGACGGCCGATCCATATTCCTTTCGGAGCCCCTCGAGAAGGAGCGTGCCCATGGTGTTTCCTCCTCGAAGGGTCAGACGACCCGGGACAGCTTGACGAAGCGGTCGGTGATGAGCATCAGCGCGGCGACGATGAGGATCTGCACCGTCGCCACCGCGGCAAGGGTCGGATCCATGCGGAATTCCAGATAGTTGAGCATAGCCACCGGCAGCGTCGTCTTGCCGGGTCCCACCAGGAGGAGCGTCAGTTCGAGGCTCTCGAAGCTCTGGATGAAGGAGAACATGGTGGCCGCGACAATGCCCGGCCTCAGCATGGGCAAGGTCACGCGGCGGAAGACGGTCCAGGGACGCGCGCCAAGATTGGCCGCAGCTTCCTCGGCGGCGGTGTCCAGGCCCTGAAGGCTGGCGGTCACCACGCGCACCGTCCACGGAATGGTCAGCAGCACATGCGCGCCGATGAGGCCCGGCAGGGTGCCCACGATGTCGCGGTCCAACCCGTTTTCCAGCTTGAGATAGAAGAGGTACAGCGCCGTGCCGGCGACGATCCCGGGGACCGCCAGAGGGCCAAGCAGCAGCGTGTTGATCGCCGACTTGGCAACGATGGTGCTGCGCGCCAGAGCCAGGGCTGCCGCCGTCCCCAGGGGCACGCCGATGGCCGTGGCGATCAGCGCCACCTGGAGGCTGACAAGAAAGCCATTGGCGAATTCCCGGCGCTGCCAGGCGTTGAGATACCAGCGAAACGTCAGGCCGCTCGGCGGGAACGAAACGATCTCGTCGCGGAAAAAGCTGGTCATGACCACCATGACCACGGGCGCGAGCATCAGCCCATAGGCAAGCACCACCAGGGAGCGATAGGCAAGACGGCGCGCGGTCAAGGCGGGTCCCTCCCTGCGGGCTGTGCTGCGAGAAGAAAGGCTGGCACGACCAATTGGGCCATGGCCTCCACCATCGGCAGATGCCCGTCATGGAAATGCCCGGCTTCATGGAGCAGGTTGATCTGGCCGAGGACCTGCCCGTTCCAGCGCACCGGCATGTTGAGGATGCTTCCACAGCCCAGCGCAAAGATCTTCTCGTGGTCGGGAAAATCCCGTGCAATGTCGCTGGCATCCCGGCCGATATAGGGCATGCCGGAGGTCAACACGCGGCGCATGGTGGGGGCATCGTCCAGGGCTTTCGACCCTCTGGCCGGGAACCGATCCGGCGCGCTGCTATAGAGCCGGTCGGCGACCCCGTCCGCCGGGCGATAGAGCAAGGCGGTGAACAGATTGTGGCCCACGGTTTCGGCGAGCATGCGGTCCAGCATGCCGAGGCCGGCCTCGGGCTGGCCCGCCGCAGCCAGCCCCTGCGCCAGCGCCAGGAGCGAGGCCAGCGGATCGCCGCATCGGTGGGGGCTGCCAGGGGTCATGAGGTGGTTCCGCCGCTGGCAATGAGCGGAAGGTGCAGCGCCGACGCATGCTCGCCGCCAAACGCCACGGTGAGGAGCGGCGGCCGGCCGTGCGGCACCTGCCCGCAATGATCGGCGTCGGCGCCGGCAAGGGACAGGCGGATCCGGCTGCCGGCGGCGAAACGCCAGCCGACGGGCAGCAGGGGAATGCGGATGCGCTCGAAACGGCCGGGCACCAGCGGCGCCGCATCGGCCCGAGAGAAGGTCCGGAACGGCCAGGTGGTGCGATAGGTATCTGGCGCCGGCGCCTCCTTCCGGTGCAGGGCGCGCAGCAGCCCCTCGGTCACATAGCGCTCGGTGCCATCCGCCTCGATCTCGCTGAGATAGAGAAACAGCGCCGCATCCGGTTCGCTGGAAGCGATCCAGAGGTCGGCAATGCCATGCCCTGCAAGCTCCATGGCCTGAGGCAGAGGCGCCGACATGTAGCTGAGCATGCGGTCCGTGCGCCCTTGCCAGTCCGAATAATAGACCCGGCTGTCGACGCCCGCGATGCGCTCATAGCGGGTTTGCTGGCCCGTGCCGACGGTAAAGTCGACCTTGTAGTGGTCCGTGCCCGCCTGCACGCTCCCTTGCGCGTTCCCCTGCACGCCGGCCGCATCAAGGGCGTGGCCTGCGGCCAGGAACAGGGGGTGCAGCTCCTCCACCGGCGGCCAGGTCGCGGACGCGCGCCACTCCTGCGCGTGAAGGGCGTAATAATGGATCGGGGCCTCGGCTTTAAGACCGGTCTCCCAGCCCAGAAGATAGGTATCAAAGAAGCGCAGGATCTCGCCCAGGAGAGGGAAGTCCGCGGCCTCCGATGTCCGCCAGGGGGAGATGTCGATGCGCGCGCCGTGGTCCCAGGGGCCGATCAGGAGGTGGTGCGGATTGTCCTTCAAGGTCAGGAAGCGGGAGATGGCGCCGTTCATGTAGCCCGCGCCGTCGCACCAGCCGGACACCGAGAGGATGGCGACATCGCGCCGAACGCCCGCCGACACCGCATAGGGACTGAACGAGCCGGAGCTGAAGGACGGGTCGTAGGGCAGACCTTCTTCGCGGAACTTGAACTCCGCCATGAAATCCGTCTGGCGGAAATTCGCCAGATGCTCCTGGATGGCCGCCCGCACCAGGCTGCCGTCGGTGTCCTCGTCCACCGGCTGGGGGCCTTGGAAGTCGGGATTGTTGAAATAGGAGAAGTTCTGGAGGACGTCGCGCCGGTCATGGTCCAGGCCGACCAGGAGGTCATCATAGATGGCCGTCAGCGAAGTGACCTGGATGCCGCCGGGGAAATAATTGTCCGTATAGGTGTCCCACACCGAAAACAGCGGCGCGATGGCCTTGACTGCGGGGTGGCCGGTGCTGGCCAGGAAGTCCGAGGCGGCGCCGAGATAAGAGATTCCGGTCGCCCCGATGATGCCATTGGACCAGGGCTGGGCCACGATCCAATCGGCGATGTCCCGGCTGTCCTCCCGCTCCCGGGGGGACCGGAAGCTGTCGCGGGTGCCGAAGCTGGCACCGGTGCCGCGCACATCCACCACCACCACCGCATAGCCGCGCGGCACAAAGAAGTCGCGGAACTTGCCGCTGTTGGGATTGACCTCCCCCGTCCCGCCCGGCCGCAGCTTGAAGCGGCGATAATAAGGGGTGAACAGGACGATGGTGGCGAACGAGGTTTGTGCCGCCGCGCTGTCGATGGCCTCGGGCAAATAGACATCAACGGCAAGGCGGCAGCCATCGCGCATCGTGACGTAGCAGGACGTGGGCTCGGCCAAGCAGAAGGCGACCGGCCGGCGCGCGACATAGTCGCCAGGGGCAATGTGCCAGGCAGGGTCCGTCTCTTTGTCCGCGATCATGGCTCGTCTCACATGCCCATCCATTGGGCGCCTGTCTGTTCTGCAAACAAACATTGCAATCAACATGCGTCAAATGCGTAATTTGTCGTGTAAAGTGCGAAAGACGCATATGGGGAGAGAGACTTGCCCAACCAGCGTGGCTTGGAGGCCTTGAGAGCGTTCGTTGAGACTGGGTCGGTGTCGCGGGCGGCCGAGCGCCTGGGGCGGACCCAGCCGCAAGTGGGGCGGCTGCTCAGCGCCCTGGAGCAGGAACTGGGCTTCGCGCTTTTCGGGCGTGACAGCCGTCCCCTGACGCTGACGCGGGAGGGGCGCGAATTCTACGCGCAGGCGGAGCGGGTCCTGCTGGGCCATGATGGGCTACAGCGTTTCGCGGCGCAGATGTGCCGCGGCAGCCGCGACCATCTGCGAATCCTCACCGCCCCTTTCATTGCCCATGCCATGGTCGCCGATGCGGTGGCCACCATTGCCGAGCGGCGCCCGAGCTTCACCGCCTCGATCGAATCCCGGGTGCGCCTGGACATAGAAACGTGGGTCGGGCAGGAAACCTTCGATCTCGGCATCACCATCCTGCCGCTCTCCCATGCGGCCTTCGAGACCGAGGAATTCCTGCGCGTGGAAGCCATGGTCGCCATGCGTCCAGATCACCCGCTCGCGGCGCAACAGGTGGTGACGTTCGACCAGTTCGTCGCCGAGGAAGTGGTGGTCACGCATCCCCGCTCGATCCTGCGGCAACATCTTGAGCGCCTGAGCCGGGCAGCGGGAAAGCCCCTCAATGTCAGGTTCGAGGCCACCAACGGCGTCATTGCCTGTCAGCTGACCGGGCGGGGCCTGGGCTGCTGCCTGGCAGATCCGTTCGTCGCCCGTTCCAGCGGCGTCCCCGACCTGGTGCTGCGCCCCTTCAAGCCCGCCTTCCCCCTGCAATATGGCTTCCTGCATCCCACCTGGCAGTCACGTTCGCCCATGGTGGTTGAATTGTCTTCCGAGATCAGCAGGGTGGCGAAATCCCAGTCGGAGGCCTTCCTCTCCGCCGTCTAGGTGGCATCCCATCGCACCGGAAACACTGAAGCCCGCCGCATGGGGGCCAGTTGATTTGCAGATCGCGGCCCCGCACGCGCTTCGCCCGCGCAGGAGCTGATAGAATTTCACGTCCCGCAAGGGGAGTAATGCCGGAGCAGGACGCAGCCCCCTTCGCTTTGCCTTACAGGCCTTCGCGCCCCGCCGCGGACCGACGCACGAAAGCCCGCGAACGCCAACAGATGCGGTGCGTGGGCAAGGACGTGAAGTCCTAGCGGCCGCCTCGCCGTCGCGAGAAAAGATCATCAGCGGGCTGGGGCAATCACTTCGCTCCGGTAGGGCGGGAGCTTGCAGATCAACACCTTAGAAGGGCGATGGTGCCCAGGGCCGAGGCTCAAAATGCACCGACCTTCAAGGAGATAGAGCATCGGTGGGACGGTAAATCGGCCACTGACGCTCAAGGCTTTTCCGATGGGGCCTTCCCACCGGAAAGGAAAGCGGATTGACAGAGCCTCCGAGGGCCACGGGCGCCCATATGGTCGCGGAGATCATACAGAAGGCGCAGGCGACCCCGCCGGTTGCGCCCGCGCCCAGGCCCAATCACACCCGCAAATCGGACTGGCGTCACGAGTGGCATGAAGATCACCGGGGCATGCCGATTGCGAACCTTGCCAACGCACTGCACGCCCTGCGGTGCGACCCGGCTCTCTGCGACCTGCTGGCCTTCGATCTGATGCGAAGCGCGGCCGTTCTCAATAGGCCGGTTCCCCCATCGGGTGACCCCTTTGCCCTTCCGGACGACGACTTCCAGCCGCGCCCGGTGTGCGACAATGACCTGAGCAAAATCCAAGAATACTTGCAGAACGCGGGCCTGCGGCGGCTTGGGCGAGACACGACGCATCAAGCGGTGGAGGCCCGCGCGAATGAGCGCGCCTTCCATCCTGTCCGCGACTGGCTCGAAGACCTAACGTGGGACGGCACGCCCCGCCTTTGCTCGTGGCTGCATGTCTATCTCGGCTGCAATGACGGCCTCTACGAGTCGCAGATCGGCACCATGACAATCATCGCCATGGTGGCCCGTGTCTTCGATCCGGGCTGCAAGGCCGATTACATGCTTGTCCTGGAGGGGGAACAGGGCGCCATGAAGTCCACTGTCTGCCGCATCCTCGGTGGGCAGTGGTTCTCCGACAACATGCCTCCGGTGACCTCTGGCAAAGAGGCGAGCCTTCACTTGCGGGGCAAATGGCTGATCGAGATCGCCGAGCTATCCGCGATCAGCCGCGCCGTGAATGAGGATCTGAAGGCCTTCATCACGCGCCCCACCGAGATGTTCCGCCCGCCCTACGGCCGGACTGAGGTGGAGTTGCCCAGGCAGTGCGTGTTCATCGGCACCACCAACAAGTCAGAGTATCTCCGGGACGAGACCGGCGGCCGGCGCTATTGGCCCGTCTCGGTCGGTCGGATCAATCCGGACGCCTTGCAGCGGGACCGCGAGCAATTGTTCGCCGAGGCCCTGCACCTCTATCGAGAGGGGCGGCGCTGGTGGCCTTCTGCCGACTTCGAGCGCGAGCATATCAAGCCGCAGCAAGAGGACCGCTTCCAGGGCGATGCGTGGGAGGAGACCATAGCGCCATGGCTCAAGGGCCAAACCCGCGTGACGGTGGGCCAGGTGGCATCTCAGGCCCTTTTCATCGAGACAGCGAAGGTCACCCGCGCGGACCAACTGCGGATCATCTCCTGTCTGGAGCGCTTGGGCTTCACAAAGGGTAAGCGCGGAACCGGTGGCATCCGCTGGTACGTGCGGGCGGGGGAGGAAAACCAATGAGCCGCCGCCAACGGTCCCCGTCGAGTGACACAGTGACGGATGAGGACGCTTGCCCCTATATAATCCCCCTATGTGTGTGCGCGCGCACACGCATTTCCCAATATAGAAACTACCGTCTCCATTCGTCACTGTGTCACTCACCCTTGCCCAGCCAAGGGGAGGACATGACACTCCCCGACATCCTTTCATCTCTCGCCGAGCAGGTGCGTAGGCTTTCGCCATCGCATCGAGACCCGCACGCATTCCACGAGGCGAAGTCCGAGATCGAAGCGGCCTTGCACGAGCTTGCGAGGGTCCTCCCCGCCACGAACGTATACGGGCAGCTTGAGCGCAGGGGTGCGTTAGACGGGGGGCGTTTGAGGCCTAAAATGCCTGACTTGAGAAAGGCTTGAGCATGCAGAACGCGCATGGCTTCGGCCTCTTTTCCGATCCTGTCCGCCCGGCGGAAACCCTCTCCAAGAAAGGCTTTGCCGAGCTGATCGGCGTTTCGCCTGGCCGCGTGTCCCAGCTCATTGCCGCCGGCCTTCCGCTGGAGCCCAATGGGCGCGTGCATGTGGAGCGGGGGAAGGCGTGGGTGGCGGAGAATGTGGACCCGAACCGCCGCCGCGCCTCGCTGGAAGACCGGGCGCCGGCGCCCCTCCAGTCGCCGCGTGCCGCTCGTGAGGTGGCAGAGGCGGAAATTGCTCGGCTGAAGGCGGAACGCCTCGGCGGCCATCTGGTGGACCGTGCGGCGGTGCTGCGCACGGTGGAGAGCCGCGCACGGGCCGAACGGGACGCCTGGATTGGCTGGGTGAACCGGGCCGCCCCCGAGCTGGCCTCGGCGACCGGCGCGGACCTCGCGCCCGTCATCGCCACGCTGGATCGCCTGGTGCGCGACCAGCTCGTCATGCTCGCCTCGCTGCCATTGGGAGACCTCGACCGTGATTGACCTCGCCAGCCTCACCGCCGAGCTGGTGGACGCCGCATGGCGCGCCGGCCTGGAACCCGAGCCGCAACTCACCGTCACCGAGTGGGCGGACAAGCACCGCATTCTGCCGGGCACAAACGCCGAGCCAGGGCGCTGGCGCACGGCGCGGGTGCCCTACCTCGGCGAGATCATGGATTGCCTCTCGGTGGCCTCGCCTACCGAACGCGTGGTGCTCATGAAGGGCGCACAGACCGGCGGCACCGAGGCGGGGCTCAACGCCATCGGCTATTGGATCGCTCACGCGCCGGGGCTGATCCTCGCTGTGTGGCCCTCTATCGACATGGTGCGCCGGAACTCCCGCACGCGCATCGATCCCCTGATCGAGGGGACCCCTGCCCTCAAGGAGAAGATCGCCCCTGCCCGCGCCAAGGAGCCCGGCAACACGGTGGGCTTGAAGGAGTTTCCCGGCGGCGCGCTGGTGATGACCGGCGCTAACTCCGCCGCCGGCCTGCGCTCGACCCCGGCGCGCTACCTGGTGCTTGACGAGGTGGATGCCTTCCCCGCCGACGCGGACGGTGAAGGCGACCCGGTAGCGCTCGCCATCCAACGCACCGTGACCTTCCGGGGACGGCGCAAGGTGTTCCTCATCTCGACGCCCACCGTGGCGGGCCTGTCCCGCATCGAAAAGGCCTATGCCGAAAGCGACCGACGCCGTTACTTCGTGCCCTGCCCGCATTGCGGCACGCATCAGGTGTTGACCTGGCGCGGCGTGACATGGCCGCAGGGAGAGCCCCGCAAGGCGTTCTATAGCTGCGAGGCCTGCGGCGGGGTGATCGAGGAAGCCGACAAGCCCGCATTGCTGGCGGCCGGGGAATGGCGGGCCACTGCCGAAGGCGACGGGCTCACCGCCGGCTTTCACCTGTCCGCCCTCTATTCACCCTTCGAGAGCTGGGGGGAGATCGCCACCGACTTCCTAGCCTCGAAGGATGACCCTTCACGCTTGAAGGCCTGGACAAACCTCAAGCTCGGCGAGCCCTTCGAGGATCGGGACGATTCCGCCATCGAGGCGGCCGGCTTCCTCGCCCGCCTCGAGGACTGGGGCGAGGATCTGCCCGAGCGTGTCGCGGTGCTCACCGCCGGGGTGGACGTGCAAGGGGACCGCCTCGAACTGGAAATCGTCGGTTGGGGCGCGGGCGAGGAATCTTGGTCGCTGGAATACACGGTGCTTTGGGGAAACCCTGCCGAGCCGGAGGTGTGGCGGGCGCTTGACGCCGAGCTGCTGCGCACCTTCCGCCATCCCATCGCGGGCGCCCAGCCCATCCGGGCGGTGGCCATCGATTCGGGCGGCCACCATACACAGACGGTCTATCGCTTCGCGCGGGACAGGGGCGCGCGGCGCGTGTGGGCGATCAAGGGTCGCGCCGGCCCCGGCCTTCCCGTGTGGCCCAAGCGCCCGCCCAGGCCGAAGGATCGGGCGAAGATGATGGCCCCCTTCATCGTCGGCGTGGACTCGGCGAAGGAAGTCATCACTAACCGCCTGCGCCTCACCGCGCCGGGCCCTGGCTATTGCCACTTCCCGACCGGGCGAGACCTCGACTATTTCCGCCAGCTCGGCGCCGAACGCCTGCTTAAGACCTGGCGCCGAGGCGTGCCCATCCGCGAATGGCGGAAGGACCCCGGCGTGCGAAATGAGGCGTTGGATTGCAGGGTCTATGCCTATGCTGCGTTGCAGGGGCTGGCCACGCTGGGGAGATCGATGCCCCCCACGTCCGTGCAACCTCCGCAAGGGCCGGCGGAGGGCCTTCCACTTGGCAAGGCGCACGAGGCCCGCACGGTGAAAAGCCGGTGGATGGAAGGCTGAGGCCCCGCCCCCCGCTTCGCAGGAGCTGAAGGCCGGCCACGTTGAGTTGTGTGATCGATCCCTCGGGGGAGAGATTCAGTCGTCGCTTGACTTACAGCACGGACTTGGTGCATCACTTGTCACAGATAAAAAGAAACCCGGCTCGCAGCCAGCGCGCCGGGTTTTTTCATGGCCGGTTGCCAAGGCGCGTAAGGCCGCTCCCGCAATGAAGACACCAGCGGTGCGCGCCCCTGAGTCGTGTGATCGATCCATCGGAAGAGAGATTCAATCGCCGCTTGACTTGCGGCGGTAATTAGGTTCTTCTCTTGCACAGATAAAAAGGAACCCGGCTCGCTGCCAGCGCGCCGGGTTTTTTAATGGCCGAATGCCAAGGCGCGTAAGTCCGCTCCCGCGATGAAGACACTAGCGGTGTGCGCCTTTGAGTCGTGTGATCGATCCATCGGAAGAGAGATTCAATCGCCGCTTGACTTGCGACGGTAATTAGGTTCTTCTCTTGCACAGATAAAAAGGAACCCGGCTCGCAGTCAGCGCGCCGGGTTTTTTCATGGCCGGTTGCCAGGGAATGGAATGGCTCATTCCTTCCGCAACCGCACCCCTGGCCCGCCGCCATTTTCCGGGATGAACTCGACGCCTGCGGCTTCGAGCGCCACCCGCATAGCCGCCATCGTCGACTTAATCGGATCGCGGCGCCCCGCCTCGAAGTCCGCAATCGTCCGGACGGCGACGCCAGCCGCAGCCGAAAGCTCGTCGCGCGACCAATCAATCAGCGCTCGCGCAGCGCGGCATTGGGCTGATGTAAGCGACATCTTGCAACGTTGCCTGTTTTAGGTATATCTCAATTCGGCAATCTTGCCGGTTTTAGGATCATACCACAGGAGCACGCGCATGGGCACCCATGTTCGCGAACAGGAAAGCCTTGCCTCGCTGACCCCTTCCGCCCTGCGGGAGCGCATCGAAACCGCAATCGAAAGCCTGATCGACCTTCTCGACGAAATCGATGGATCGCCAGACGAAGAGGCCTTCGAGCCCGAGGAGGATGACGATCCATGGGCCGATGACTCCGACGACGAGCCGTCCCTCGGCGCCCTGGAGGTGTCCTATGACGACGCGCGCGGGCCGGACTGGCATCCGAAATCGGACTTCTTCTATGCGGCCCGCGACCCGTTCAATCAGGAGCGCGCGTGGTCGCAGGGGTTCAGCATCGGCGCCGATGGCGAGTGGGACATTCTCGACCAGCCGCATGATGAAGACGAGCGCGAGGAAGACATCGCGGAACGCGGTCTAGCGGACGGCGGCGCCCTGTTCCTTTGGAGCGAGGAATGCGCCTTCCGGCGGCATTGGGAGACCTACCGCGCATATCACCGCGCCAACCACTTTGCGGGCATGCGCGAGGCCATGCGCCTCGTCGGCGCCGCCCGCAATATCCGCCGCCGCGCCGCCCGCCGCGCGAACCATTTCGAGCACACCCCGCACGCAGTCAAAGGAGCCCCTTATGTCGCTGTCTGTCCAAGTTCACCGTGAGGTGTTCTCGGCCATGGAAGCCGAGAAGATCACGGGCGTGTCCCAGCACGTCATGCGCGACTGGACCCGCCGCAAGCTCATGAAGCCGCGCAAGGTCGCGCACCGGACAATCTACAATCTCGAAGACCTTTCGGACCTGATCGTCCTCAAGACACTGACCTCCCTCGGCATGGCCGTGGGTGCCGCGCTCAAGGCTGCTCCCGCCGCCCGGTTCTCGGTGGTCTCGGTGGCCGAAGAGGCATCGTGCATGCCCGATGAAGCGTTCTTCGTCGGCATCCACGGCGTTCGTATCTGGCGCTATCTCGTCTGCGCCCGCAACGGGCGCTTGACCGGAACCGATACCCTGGACTCCTGGCTTGCGGACCGGGAGAGGGACGGACAGGACGCCTCCAGCTTCATCGTGGACTGCCGCGCGCTCGGTCATGAAATCGCACGTCGTGCCCCTCGCCCGGTGGTCCGCCTGCAGTGGAATGGCGCGCGATGAAAAGCTTCCTGGCTCGCATCCTCGCCCTCGGCAGACCTTCCGCCCGCTCCTATGACGCGGCCGGCGGCGGCCGGCGCTGGCGCGGCTTCACCGATATGCCCAGCCAGCTCGCGGCGCAGATCGCCGCGCGCGGCCCCGTGGGCAAGCGCGCGCGCGCGCTGGTGGCCAATAACCCCCTCGCCGCGTCCGGCGCCGACACATGGGTCTCCGCGCTGGTGGGCACCGGCATCAAGCCGCAGTCCACCCACCCTGATGCCGACGTGCGCGCGGTCCTGAACGCCGCCTTCGAGCGTTGGACCGATGAAGCCGACGCCGAAGGCGTCGCCGACCTCTACGGCTTGCAGGCGCTCGCCGCCCGTCGCCTGGTGGTGGATGGCGAGAGCTTCGCCACCTTCGCCCATGACGCCAATGGCGGCCTGCGCATCCGACTTCTGGACGCCGAACAGGTGGACCCGGCCTTACACCGCGAGAACGGTGGAGACAGCCGCATCGTGGCTGGTGTCGAGTTCGACAGCCAAGGCCGGCGCCTCGCCTATCACGCCTTCCGCGAACGCCCTGGCCTGCCCCTGGGCACCATTCTCGATACGGTGCGCCTGCCGGCGGAGGATGTGTGCCACCTATTCCGCCCCGACGTGCCCGGCCAGGTGCGCGGCCTGTCCTGGTTCGCTCCCACGCTGCTGCGGCTCGCGGACTATGACGCCGCGTCCGATGCGCAGTTGATGCGCCAGAAGATCGCCGCCTTGCTAACCGGCTTCATCACCGACCCCAACGGCCAGCCTGCGGATTTCACGGGCGAAGGGGATGGCATGGGCAACCTGGACGGCGGCCTGGAGCCGGGCTCGCTCAAAGTGCTGCTGCCCGGCCAGGACATCCGCTTTTCCGACCCGGCGACCATCGGCGCGGAAGCCATCGACTTCCTCAAGGCGATGGCGCGCGAGATCGCCGCCGGGCTGGGCGTACCTTATGAGGCGTTGACCGGCGACCTCTCCGGCACCAACTATTCCAGCATCCGCGCCGGCCTGGTGGAGTTTCGCCGCCGCGTGGAGGCCATCCAGCACAATGTGCTGGTGTTCCAGCTTTGCCGCCCCACCTGGCGCCGCTTCGTCACCACCGAAATCCTGTCCGGACGCCTCGCCGCGCCCGGCTTCGAGCGCAATCCCGAGCCGTGGCTCGGTGCCCGCTGGATCACGCCCCGCCAAGAATGGGTGGACCCCAAGAAGGATGCTGAAGCCGAGATCGCCGCTATCGGCGCCGGCCTCATGAGCCGCCGCCAGGCGGTGGCCGCGCGCGGCTACGACCTCGAAGCCCTTGATGCCGAGATCGCGGCCGATGCGGCGCGGGCCGCCACGCTGGGCCTCACCTTCAACGCACCCGCCGCCGCTTCACCCACGTCCCCCACCGAGGACGCCCCATGAACCCGACAGCCGAAATCATTACCCGCCGCGCGCCCCTCGCGGCTGCAAGCTGGAACCCTGAAGAACGAACCCTTGAGGTGGTCTTTTCGACCGGCGCAGAGGTGCCGCGCATGGACACGCGCGGCGGGTATGCCGAGCGCCTATCCCTTGAACAAGACTGGACGCCCTTTGTTGGTGCGCCAGTTCTGAACACCCATCGGCGGGGCGACCTGACCGACGTCCTCGGGTCCGTCCAGAAAGCCTGGACAACCGGCGGGAACCGAGAGGCCCGGGCCGTCATCAAGTTGTCCCGCCGACCCGATGTTGAGCCCATCGTGCAGGACATACTGGACGGACACCTTCGCGGGGTGTCCGTCGGCTACGTCGTGCACGACTGGAAGGAAACGACCGAGGGCGGGCAGCGCGTGAAGACCGCGACCCGCTGGACCCCGGTCGAACTCTCCATCGTCCCCATTCCCGCCGACCCCCACGCAACCATTCGAGGTGAAACCATGCCCATTTCTGCCGCCCCCTCCCCCTCCGCAGACGCCACCCCGCCCGCCGCGGCGGCCCCCACCCACTCGGCGCCCGCGGATCGGGCCGCCGTCAACACGGAGATCCGTTCCATCGCCACCGTCGCAGGGCTCGATCAGACCTGGATCGATGGCCAGATCGATGCCGGTGCTTCCACCGAGGCGGCCCGCGCGGCGGCCTTCGATGCCATGCGCACCCGCTCGGCGCCCGCCGGGCAGTTGCGCACCGCTACCATCAGCATCACCGCCGACCACACCGACCCGGTGCAGCGGGCGGCGGCCATCGGCGAGGCGCTCTATTCCCGCGCCAATCCCGGCCACCAGCCCTCCGAGCGCGCCCGCGCCTTCGTCGGCCTCTCCATCCCGGAAGTGGCCCGCGATTGCTTGCGCGCGCGCGGCATGCAGACCACCGGCCTTTCCGCCGCCGGGGTGATCGAGCGCGCGCTTTCCACCAGCGACTTCCCGCTGATCCTCGGCGACGCGGTGGGCCGCACGCTCCGCGACGGCTACCGGACCGCCCAAGCCGCCGTGCGCCAGCTCGGCCGCCAGACCACGAATCGCGACTTCCGCGCCAAGCATCGCCTCCAGCTCTCCGAAGCGCCCACCCTCGAAAAGGTGCTTGAGAATGGCGAGTTCAAGTATGGCGGCCTCGCCGAGGCTCGGGAGTCCTACAAGATTGACACCTTCGGCAAGATCATCTCCATCACCCGCCAGGCGCTGGTGAATGATGACCTTGGCGCCTTTTCCGACCTCTCCCGCCGCATGGGCCGGGCCGCCGCCGCCTTCGAGGCCGACTTCCTGGTGAGCCTGCTGGTGAGCAATGCCGGCGTGGGTCCCAACCTCGCCGATGGCAAGGCCCTGTTCCATGCGGACCATGGCAACAAGGGCACCTATGCGCTCACCGTCGATTCGCTCTCCCTGGCGCGCCTGGCCATGCGCAAGCAGAAAGGCCTTGCCGCCGAACCCGTCGCGGTGACGCCCAAGTACCTGCTCGTGCCGCCGGATCTGGAGACGCTGGCGGAACGCATCCTCGCCGAGATCAAGCCGGCCACGGTCGAGGATGTGAACGTCTTCACCGCCAAGCTGGTGCCGCTGGTGGAACCCCGCCTCACCGACGCGGGCCGCTGGTATGTGACCGCCGACCCGGCGGAGGTGGACGGCCTGGAATACGCCTATCTGGAGGGCGAGCCGGGACCGCAGATCGAAACCCAGGCGGGGTTCGACGTGGACGGCGTGAAGGTCAAGGTCCGCCTCGACTTCGGCGCCGGCTTCGTGGACTGGCGCGGCTGGTACGCCTCCAAGGCGGCGGGCTGACGATGGCGGACGACATCACCACACTGGAGGCGCAGCTCACCGAGCTGCGCCAGATCCGAGGGCGCGGCGTGCTGCGTGTGCAGTACAGCGACGGTCGCTCGGTCCAATACGCGTCTTCGGATGAACTTGGCCGCGCCATTGCCGACCTGGAACGCCGCCTCGCTGCCCTGACCGGCCAGCGTGTCGGGACGGTCCGCATCTACTCGGCAAAGGGCGTGTGACATGAGCTTGGCGCGCGGATCTTCTTTGCGGGCCAGCGGCCGGCCCAACACCGGAAAGTCCACCTCCCTTCCGCGCGCCATTTCGCATGCAACGGGGGTCAAGGTGGACAAGGCCGCATTCCATTCTTCGGAGGTGCAGTGATGGCCCGCCCGCGTGCGCGCTTCAAAGCCGCCGACGTGACCCGCGTCCTTGTCGGCGCGCGCGCCGCCGGCATGGAGCCGAAAGAGATGAAGATTGGCCCGGACGGCACAATGTCAGTGCGCTTCGACATGCCGGACGCCGAGCCGACCACGCAACCGGTGACCGCCGAACCCGCCAACCCTTGGGACGAGGCCCTCGGCTGACATGCCACGCCCGAATCCGCCCCACCTTTCCCGCGACACCGACAGGCACGGTAACGTGCGCTGGTACGTGCGCGTGCCGGGCAAGAAGAAGGTTCGCATTCGGCAGGAATACGGGACCCCCGCCTTCTGGGCAGCCTACAGCGATGCGCTCACCGGCCGGGCTCCCGCACAGGCGGAAGGCTCGCGTGTCATCAAGGCGCCCTCGCAGGCCGGATCGCTCCGGGCGCTCTGCGAGACCTATTACCGGGGATCGGAATTCAAGGGCCTCGATGAGAGCACGCGGCGGGTGCGCCGCTCCATTCTTGAGCGCCTCTGCCAGGAGGCGACGCCCGGAAAGCAGCCGCTCGGCGATCTGCCTTATCGCCAGATCCTCCCGCGCCATATCCGGGCAATGCGCGACAAGCGCATGGAGACGCCGGGCGCAGCGAATGCGCTGGTCAAGGCACTGCGCCAGCTCTTCACCTTCGCACTGGAATGCGACCTGGCGGACACGAACCCGGCAAAGGACGTGCCATACCTTCCCGCCGTGCGTGCCGAGGGCATCCCCGCATGGACGGACGCCGACGTTGAAAAGTTCAAGGCCGCGTTTCCCAGCGGCACCATGGGCCGCCTGGCGCTGATGCTGTTCACGGAGCTGGGCCAGCGCATTTCGGACATTCATCGGCTTGGGCCGGCCATGGTGAAGGACGGCGCCATCACCTTCACGCAATGGAAGAACCGGCACCGCAAGCCAATCACGCTGACCTTGCCCCTCAGCGACGAGTTGCAGGCCGTCCTAGCGGCCTTGCCGCAGGACCGCGAGACTTTCCTTGTCAGCGACCGTGGCCAGCCTTTCGCCTCGACAGCCGCCTTCGGAAACCGGTTTCGCGACTGGTGCCGCACTGCGGGCCTCACCGACCGGTCCGCCCATGGGCTGCGCAAGTACTTCGCGGCCAAGCTGGCGGAAGGTGGCGCGAGCGACCGCGAGATCATGTCGATGACCGGCCACAGAACGTCAAAGGAGGTGGACCGCTACACGCGTTCGGCCAGCCAGAAGCACCTTGCGCGGTCCGCGCAATCGCGGCGCCTGGCGCCGAAGTTTGTCCCACCGGTTTCAGAGAAGCCGGAAAGTGGGACAGAAAATGAAGCTAAGTCTTTGTCGGAAAACGCATTTCCGGAAGTGATGGTGCCCAGGGCCGGAATCGAACCAGCGACACTGCGATTTTCAGTCGCATGCTCTACCAACTGAGCTACCTGGGCGTCCGGGCGGCGATGCCGTCGGGAACGGTGGCGGGTATAGTCAGTTCGTCGGCTCCTGTCCATAGGCTCGCGGAAATGAGCCCGGTTTCGGGCGCGCGCCTGTGGATGACCGGGGGCGCGGGAGGTGGCGTCTGCCTGAAATCCCTTTGCGAGCGCCTTGGGGGAAGCACCAAGGGGTGTAGGCAAGGACTGAAGCGCGCGGCCCTAAAGACGATCCAACCGGTCAACCCACGGCAGGAGCGGCACCGTGTGGGCGAGCCGGTCGCTTGGCGCGGGAAACGTCGCCCAATCAGCCATGTGCGCGTCATGCGGGACCTGCATCACGCGCCTTTCAAGAACGGAGAAAAACGTCCCGGTCATCGGCCGCGCATGATCGGTGAATGAGACGCCTCCCCCGCTCATGCGGGAGAGGCGCTTTCGGCGCGAAGGGCGGCTCTTTGAAGGGCGTTGCCCCCTGCCCGTCTCAGTGGGCGTCAACGGGTGCAGAATGGTCCGTGGGCGACCCGTGCGGGACGGAAACGGCCGCCCCATGCTGCACCAGGGGACGGTTGCCCGAGAGCTGGCGCAGCAGCACGTAGAAGACCGGTGTCAGGAAGATGCCGAACACGGTCACGCCGATCATGCCCGCGCACACCGCCACGCCCATGGCATGGCGCATCTCCGCGCCGGCGCCGATTGAGGTGACGAGGGGCACCACGCCCATGATGAAGGCCAGCGAGGTCATCAAAATGGGCCGCAGACGCAGGCGGCTCGCCTCCACCGCCGCCTCACGGGGCGTGCGGCCGGCAAATTCCAGCTCGCGGGCAAATTCCACGATCAGGATGGCGTTCTTGGCCGACAACCCCACCAGCACCACGAGGCCGATCTGGGTGAAGACATTGTTGTCCCCGCCCGAGAGCCAGACGCCGGTCATGGCGGCCAGCAGCCCCGTGGGCACGATCATGATGATGGAGAGCGGCAGGACGAGGCTCTCATACTGGGCCGCCAGCACCAGGAAGACCAGGAAGATGGCGAGCGGGAACACCCACACCGCCGAATTGCCGGCCAGGATGTCCTGATAGGTCAGTTCGGTCCATTCAAAGCCGATGCCCTTGGGCAATGTCTCGGCAGCGACGCGCTCCACCGCCTTCTGCGCCTCGCCGGACGAATAACCCGGCGCCGCGCCGCCATTGATGTCGGCGGTGAGGAAGCCATTGTAGCGCATGGCCCGCTCGGGACCGGCCACCGACTTCACCTTCAGGAGCGCAGACAGCGGCACCATCTCGCCGGTGGCCGAGCGCACCTTCAGGAGGCCCACATCCTCGGCACGGGCGCGATAGGGCGCGTCGGCCTGGACGCGGACCGTGTAGGTGCGGCCGAACTTGTTGAAGTCGTTCACATAGATGGATCCGAGATAGATCTGCATGGTGTCGAACACATCGGTCACCGCGACGCCCAGCTGGCGCGCCTTGGTGCGGTCGATGTCGGCATAAAGCTGCGGCACGTTGATCTGGTAGGACGAGAAGAGCCCGGCCAGTTCCGGTGCCTGCCGCGCCTTGGCGAGGAAGGCTTGGGTCGCCTCATTGAGCGCCTGGTAGCCAAAGCCCGCCCGGTCCTCAATCTGCAGCTTGAAGCCGCCGATGGTGCCCAGCCCCTGAACGGGGGGCGGCGGGAACATGGCCACCATGGCCTCCTCGATGGCGGCGAACTTGCCGTTCAATTGCTGGGCGATGGCACCGCCCGACAGATCCGGCCGCGTGCGCTCCTCGAACGGCTTCAGGCCCACGAAGACGATGCCGGAATTGGAGGAATTGGTGAAACCATTGATGGACAGGCCCGGGAAGGCGATGGCGCTTGCCACGCCCTCCTGAGCGAGCGTGATCTCGCTCATGCGGCGGATCACCTCCTCGGTGCGGTCGAGGGTGGCACCATCGGGCAATTGGGCGAAGCCAACCAAATATTGCTTGTCCTGCGCCGGGACGAAGCCGGGCGGCACCGTACGGAACAGGAAGACGGTGGCGCCCAGCAGCAGCACATAAAGGCCCATCATCAGGGCCTTGCGGCCGATCACGCCCTTCACGCCCCGCCCATAGGCGTTGGAGCCGCGGCTGAAGGCGGCGTTGAAGCCCCGGAACAGCCAGCCCAGGCTCGCATCCATGATGCGGGTGAGGCGGTCCTTGGGCGCATCATGGCCCTTCAGCAGCAAGGCAGCGAGCGCCGGCGACAGGGTGAGCGAGTTGACGGCGGAAATGACGGTGGAGATGGCGATGGTGAGGGCGAACTGCTTGTAGAACTGCCCCGTCAGGCCGGTGATGAACGCCAGCGGAACGAACACCGCCACCAGCACCAAGGCGATGGCGACGATCGGCCCGGACACCTCCTGCATGGCCTTGTAGGTGGCGGCGCGGGCGGACAGGCCCTCCTCGATGTTGCGCTCCACATTTTCGACCACCACGATGGCGTCATCCACCACGATGCCGATGGCGAGCACCAGGCCGAACAGGGTCAAGGCATTGATGGAGAAGCCGAACACATACATCACGGCGAAGGTGCCGACGATGGAGACCGGCACTGCCAGCAGTGGGATGATGGAGGCCCGCCACGTCTGGAGGAACAGGATCACCACCAGCACCACGAGCACGATGGCTTCCAGGAGCGTGTGGACCACCGCATCGATGGAGGCGCGCACGAACTGGGTGGTGTCGTAGACGATCTCATAGTCCACGCCCTCGGGCATGTTCTGCTTGATCTCCTCCATCACCTTGCGCACGTCATCGGCGATGCGGATGGCGTTGGAGCCCGGCGCCTGGAACAGGGGCACGGCGACGGCGGACTTGTTGTTGAGGAGCGAGCGCAGGGCATAGTCGGCCGCGCCCAGCTCGATGCGCGCCACGTCCCGCAGGCGCACCACCTCGCCATTGGCGCCGGTCTTCACCACGATGTCGCCGAACTCCTCCTCGGTCTGGAGGCGGCCCTGGGCATTCACGGAGAGCTGGAGATCGATGCCCGGCAGGCCCGGCGAGGCGCCCACCACGCCGGCGGCCGCCTGGACGTTCTGGGCGCGGATCTCGTTGACCACATCGGCGGCGGAGAGGCCATGCTCGGCCACCTTCTGGGGGTCGAGCCACACCCGCATGGAATAGTCGCCCGAGCCGAACAATTGCACCTGGCCGACGCCATCGATGCGCGCCAGGCGGTCCTTCACATTGAGGACGGCATAGTTGCGCAGATAGGTCATGTCATAGCGCCCATTGGGCGACAGCAGATGAACCACCAGGGTCAGGTCCGGCGAGGACTTGACCGTGGTGATGCCCAATTGGCGCGTCGCCTCCGGCAGGCGCGGCTCGGCCTGGGAGACGCGGTTCTGCACCAGCTGCTGGGCCTTGTCGGGGTCGGTGCCCAGGCGGAAGGTGACGGTGAGCGTCATCAGGCCGTCGGTGGTGGCCTGGCTGGACATGTAGAGCATGCCCTCCACGCCGTTGATCTGTTCCTCGATGGGGGTTGCCACCGTCTCGGCGATCACCTTGGGATTGGCGCCGGGATACTGGGCGCGCACCACCACCTGGGGCGGCACCACTTCGGGATATTCCGAAATGGGCATCACCCGCATGGCGATGAGGCCGGCGAGGAAGATCAAAGTGGACAGGACCCCCGCAAAGATGGGGCGGTCGATGAAGAACTTGGAGATGTTCATGGCATCCTCCCCCATCGGGGCGCGGCAAAGCCCTCCCCGCCCGCCGGCGCGCAAGCGCCACGGTGGCCCCGGCGCCGGGGGCGCGAGGCTGGGAACGGCATGGAAAGAGCGGGCAGGCAAGGAACGCCCCCTGCCCTTCAGGTCGTAAACGTCTGTGTCAGGTCGGGCGCGGAGGGCGCCGGTGCCCTCCGCCCGAGGTCAGCGCTGCGCCACGTCGTTTGAGGTGGCGGAAGCGGTGCGGGTGCCGTCCATGGCCACCTGCTGCGGGGCAACGGTGACGCCGGGGCGGATGCGGTGCAGGCCATTGACCACAATGGTCTCGCCGGCCTTCAGCCCGGAGGAGACGATGCGCAGGCCGTTGACCGACGCCCCCAACGCCACCTCGCGATAGGCCACCTTGTTGTCCTCGCCCACCACCAGCACGAACTTCTTGTCCTGGTCGGTGCCTACGGCGCGCTCGGTGATGAGCAGGGCCTTGCCGGTGTCCGGCCGGCCCATGCGCAGGCGCACGAACTGCCCGGGAATGAGACGGCCGTCCGTATTGTCGAACACGGCGCGCACCCGCACCGTGCCGGTGCGCGGGTCCACCTGGTTGTCGATGAGCTGGAGGTGGCCCAGATAGGTCTTGCCCGCGCTCATATCCTCGTCGATGGCGGTCGACATCTGCACGGGGATATTCTCCACGGGCAAGGTCTTGCCGGGCTTGGCCGCAAGCGAGCGCAGCGCCCGGGTGACCACCTGCTCGTCCACCGAGAAGGCGGCATAGACCGGGTCCACCGACACCAGAGTGGTCAAGGGCACGGAAGACGGGCCGGCCGAAATGAGGTTGCCCACTGTGATCTCGAGCTTGCCCACCCGTCCTTCCACAGGGGCGCGGATCTGGGTGTAGGACAGGTTCAGCTCGGCGGTATGGAGGGCGGCCTCGGCCGCCTTCAGGTTGGCGATGGCCTCCTTGGAGGCATTCACCCGCTCGTCCAGGTCGCGCTGGGACACGGTGCGGCTGTCGAAGAGACGCTGGCCGCGATCCAGGTCCGCCTTGGTGAGGGCAAGACGCGCCTCGGCCGCAGCCACCTGGGCCTGGAAGCGATCCACTTCCGCCTGGTAGGGCGCAGGGTCCACGGTGATGAGGAGTTCGCCCTCCTGCACCAGGTCACCCTCGCGGAAATGCACCTTCTGGATGGCGCCGGCGACGCGCGAGCGCACCTCCACCCGCTCTACCGCCTCCAGGCGGCCGGAGAACTCGTCGAAGACAGGGGCCTCGCGGGCCTCAACGATGGCCACCGACACCGGCACCGCCGAAGGGGCGGCGGCGGTGACCGGGTCGGCGGCCCGTGCTCCGCCAAGCGGCAGCACGTAGGGTGTGGCCAATCCCGCCCCGATAACGAGGGCGGCAAGGGCCGGAACGAGAAGCCGGCGGCGCTTCAGCGGGGCGCCGGACGAAGAATTTTCGATGCCGGACATGGCGATTTTCCTTGGAAATCTAGGGAGTTGCTTGCTTGGCCGGGCGCTTGGCGGGTCCGGCGCGCGTGGTGTCGAAAAAGGTGCGCAGAACGGGCGGAAGGAAACGCAGGCATGGACACTCGCCGTCGCTCTCGCCATCAATGGTGCAGGGCCAGCCGGTCGGCGCGGGAACGATGAACTTCTCAACCGCGACGCCAGCGCTGCCGAGACGCTGCGCATAAGCGAGCGCCTCGTCCCGCAGGGGGTCATCCTCGGCCGTGATGACCAGGGCCGGGGCAAGGCCGCCCAGGCGGGTGGCCGTCAGCGGAGCCGCATAGGGATGGCCAGCCTTCTCGGCGGAGCCCAGATAAGTGTGCCAGCCGTCCGCCCATTTGCACCCCACGGGGCCGGCATCGGCCATCCGCAGGGAACAGGTGGCAAGGCTCGCATCCAGCATGGGCGAGATGAGGATCTGACCCGCGAGACTGGGAAACTGCTGGTCCCGCGCCATCATGGCCAAAGCCGCGGCGAGGTTGCCGCCGGCCTCCGCCCCCGCCACATAAAGGCGTGCGGACTTTGCGGCGAGCCGGGGCTTGGCCTTTTCGGTCCAGGCGAGCGCCTCATAGGCGGCCTGGAGGGGCTGGGGAAAGGGATGGGACGGGCCGCAGGGATAGTCCACCGAGACGACCACGGCGCCGGCTTCCACCAGGATTCCCGCCACATCCGCCCCGCTCTCCAGCGAGCCGCCGGTAAAGGCGCCGCCATGGAGCTGGAGGACGAGGGGCGCAGAGCGACCAGCGCGATCCGCGCCATAGATCCGCACCGGCATGGCGCCGGCCACGGTGGTCTCCACCTGCTCCTCAGTCCAATGGGGGATCATGATTGCACCTGCCGTTCGCGCCCGCCGATCGGGCGCTTCGCAGTGCACAAAACCTACTTCTCAGCACAGCGTCAAAAAATACGGCAAACGTGACATCATTGTTTCTGTATGGAAATAATCAGACATGAATTGAAGCTGGAAGGCAGCGAAACATGGACCAGCTAGCGGCGATGCGCGCCTTTGTGCGCGTGGTGGAGGCCGGCACCTTCACGCGCGCCGCCGACCTGCTCGGCATTCCCAAGCCCACCTTGACCAAGCATGTACAGGCGCTGGAATCCCATCTGCGCACCAAGCTGCTCAATCGCACCACCCGCCGGGTGACCGTGACGCCGGACGGCGCGGCTTATTATGAGCGGGCGCTTGCGCTGCTGAACGACCTGGACGAGCTGGATGGCTCCATGACCCTCTCGCAGGCCGCGCCACGCGGACGGCTGCGGGTGGACATCAGCGCATCCCTGGCCCTCCTTGTCCTCGTGCCCGCCCTGCCGGACTTCTTCGCCCGCTATCCCGACATCCAGCTGGACCTTGGCGTCACCGACCGGCAGGTGGACCTGGTGAGTGAGAATGTGGATTGCGTGATCCGCGGCGGAGACCTGACCGACCCCTCCCTGGTCGCGCGCCGCATCGGCGAAATCCACCGCATCACGTGCGCCGCGCCGGCCTTCCTTGAGCGCTACGGCATGCCCATCCATCCGCGCGACCTGGAAACGGATTTTCCTACCGTGCGCTATTTCAACGCGCGTACCGGTCGCCTGCTGGAACTGGAGTTCGAGCGCGAGGGCGAGACACTGGAGCTGCACGGCCGCTACATGGTGGCAGTGAATGACGGCAATGCCTATCTGGCGGCGGGCCTCGCCGGCCTCGGCATCATCCAGTTGCCCACCTTTATGGCGCAGCCCCACATCGGCGCGGGACGGCTGGTGCCGGTGCTGACCCCATGGACCACCGAGTCCTTTCCCGTCTTCACCGTTTTCCCGCCCAACCGGCATCTGTCGGCGCGCCTGCGTGTGTTCGTGGATTGGGTGGCGGACCTTTTCGCCGGGCACGACCTCATCCAGCGCCGCTCCACCTTGCCACGCCCCAGTGCCGGCGGGGGGTGACGGGCAAGCCTGCGCACCGGGCCGCAAGGCAGGCCGTTGCGCTTCCGTGCGCCGCCTCTATAGGCTGCACGCAACCGGGAGCCGGGCGCGCCGAACACCAGGATCGATGAGTGGGAATGGCTGATTTGACGGACATGGGCGCGCGGGCCGCAGAGGCCAGGGGCGAGGACACGCCCGGCAAGTTCCAGGTGGGCACCCGCCTGCGCCACGCGCGGCTTCTGGCAGGCGCCCGGCTGAAGGACATTGCCGAGGCGGCCAATTGTTCGGAAAGCCTGCTGTCAAAGCTGGAAAACAACAAGATCCAGCCCTCGCTGAACATGCTCGCGCGCATCTGCGATGCCCTTCACCTCACCATCGGCGAATTGTTCGCCACGCCCGAGGCGGCGCATGATGTGGTGCTGCGGGCCGGCCAGCGCATGGTGGTGGAACTGGACCCGCTGCGGCGCGGCGCGGGCATCCAGATGGAGCGGCTCATCCCCTATGCCAAGGGCCATCTGCTTCAGGGCAACATCCATATCGTGGCGCCCGGCGGCGGCAGCGACGGCCTGGTGGCCCATGAGGGCGAAGAGGTGGGCTATGTGCTCGCCGGCCAGGTGGAATTGACGCTGGGCGAGCGCACCTACCAGATCGGCGCCGGCGACAGCTTCACCTATCGCTCTGAAATCCCGCACGGCTATCGGAATGTAGGGGACGAGGAGGCGCGCATCCTCTTCATCAATACCCCGCCCTCCTTCTGATCCCGGCGGCGGCGCCCCCCCTCCCGCCGCGACACCTTGGACAGGCCCGCGCTGTGACGCAGTCGCTGCGAACGCACGCGCCTTCCCTCTGTCATTCGCTTTCCTCGACTTTCCTGTTATTCAAGTGACTTGAATTTTCTGCCGCGCTCGCCTTAGCTGCTCCCAGGGCCTGACGGGTCAATGGAGGACAAGATGGCGGAAGAGCTGCTCATCGACCGGGTGATGGAAGAGGCGCACGGCACCTACCAGCCTTATGGCTGGCATCACTGGCCGCAATTTCCCTGGATGAGCTACCAGTTCCGTCGGGCATTGGGGGAGACGCAGGAAGGCGGCGGCGCAGTCTCCGAATGCTTCCTGGCCGCCAGCCGCATGATCCCGGGGGACAAGGAAAGCTGGCATCGCGAATGGAAGCGCATCGCCGATTTCAATCAGGAGCGGGGCGATGCGGAATATGCCAAGGGCCATGTGCGCACCGCCATGAATTGCTGGCAGCGCGCTGCCAATTATTACCGCCACACGGAATTCTGGCTGGAGTACTCAGATCCCCGGCGCCTGCCCGCCTTCACGCAGATGGAGAATTGCTCCCGCAAATTTATCGAGAATCTGAACCCGCCGGGCGAAGTGCTGGAAATCCCCTATGAGGATGGCAAAACGCTCTATGCCTATTTCGTGCGCGCGCCGTTCGACACCGGCAAGCAGCCGGTGCTCATCTGCATGGGTGGTCTGGACTCCATCAAGGATGAGATGTGGTTCATGCAGGCCCATGGCGCACGCCAGCGGGGCATCTCGGTGCTGATGATCGACGGACCCGGACAAGGCGGCACCTTGCGCCGCCACAAGATCCCCACGCGCCACGATTATGAGGTGCCGGTGGGCAAGTGCATCGACTATCTCCTGACCCGCGACGACATCGACCCCGCCCGCATTGCCGTGTGCGGCTCTTCGCTGGGCGGCTATTACGCCGCGCGCGCCGGCTGCTACGAGCCGCGCCTGGCCGCCGCCATTTCCCACGGCGCGATCTGGTCCATCCCGTCCTTGTGGGCGACTGCGGACGAGGACCACGGGCTTGCCGATCACATCAAGACCGTGTTCGGCGCCGACACGGTGAAGGAGGCCATGGAAAAGGCCGCCCCCTTCAAGCTGGAAGGGCATCTGGACCACATGAAATGCCCCTATCTCATCGTCCACGGCGGTCATGATGTGCTCGGGGTCGCCGCCGCACAGAGGGTGGCCGATTACGCCCGCACCAAGGGCGTGGACGTGACGCTTCGTCTTGTGCGCGAAGAGGAGACCGGCGCCGACCACTGCCAGCACGACAATCCCACCATCGGGCAGGAACTGATGGCGGACTGGCTTGCCGATATTTTCGGCATCGACCAGCGTACCCTTCTCACAGGCAAGGCGTAGTCTCACCGCGTCTTTCTGGAGATTCCGTGATGAGTGACATCGAGACGCGTGGCATCCGCATGCCGCGCATGGGGTTCGGCACGTTCCAGATGACGGGGGACATCTGCCGTTCGTCCGTGGAGAGCGCCCTGTCCATCGGCTACCGGCACATCGACACGGCCACCCGCTACGAAAACGAGGCCGATGTGGGCGCGGCCTTGGCTGAAAGCGCCCTCCCCCGCCACCAGTTCCACGTCACGACCAAGGTCTGGCACGACCAGCTCGCCCCCGAGGCCATCCGCCGGTCCCTGGGCGAAAGCCTGCGGAAGTTGCGGCTCGACCATGTGGACCTGTTTCTCATCCACTGGCCAGGCGCCGGCATGGACCTGCCGAAAGCGCTGGAAACCCTCGTGGCGCTCAAGGACGAGGGGCTCACCCGGGCCATCGGGGTGGCGAATTTCACCTTGCCCTTGCTGAAGAGGACGGTGGAGGAGATCGGCGCGCCCATCGCCTGCAACCAGATCGAGTATCATGTCTATTTGGACCAGACGCCGATCCGCACCTATCTGGCCCCTCACGGCATCGCAGTGACCGCCTACTGCCCCATCGCCAAGGGCGAGGTGGGGGAAGACGCGGTGCTCCAGCGCATCGCCGCGCGGCACGGCGCGACCCCTGCCCAGGTGGCGCTGCGCTGGCTCATGGACCAGGGGCAGGTGGCGGTCATTCCCAAGGCGGCGGGTGCCGCCCGTCAATTGGAGAATTTCGGCGCCCAAGCCCTCCAGCTGGACGAGGCCGACCATGCGGCCATCGCGACCCTTCCGAAAGCCCGGCGCTATGTGAACCCGGCGTTCGCCCCACAGTGGGACCCGCCAGCCCAGGCTTGAACGAAAATAGCCGGCCCCGCGGGGGCCGGCTATTTCTACGCCCTCCATCACCGGTCAATGAAACCGGGGACTGCGGCGCGGACCATCCTTTCAAGCCCCTTCGGCGCGATGCTCCCCGCCCCAGGAGGCGCCGAGGCCAAGACGGGCTGCGCTCACCCGCGAATTACCGCCCAGCCGTACCGTCTGGGGTGGAAATGAAAGCGCGTTAAGGAAGGAGGACGCCCACTGGGCGATGTCATACTGCTTCAGAACCGCCATCATGCGGGCAAAGCGCTCCTGGCGTTCATCCAGGGGCATTTCCAGGGCCCGCCGCAAAGCGGCAGCCACGCCGTCGGTGTCGTGGGGATTGACCAGCAGCGCCCCCCCGCCCAACTCGGAAGCGGCCCCCGCGAACTGCGAGAGCACGAGCACACCGGGATCTTCCGGGTCCTGCGCCGCGACGAATTCCTTGGCCACCAGATTCATGCCGTCGCGCAGAGGCGTCACCACCGCCACGTCCGCGGCCCGATAGAAGCCCGCCAGGGCCGAGCGGGAATAGGTCTTGTTCACATAGCGCAGTGGGGTCCAGGCGACATCGCCATACCGGCCGTTGATCTGGCCCGCCTTGAACGACAAGGCGCGGTCCATCTCCGCATATTCCGGAACATCGGTGCGGCTGCGGGGCGTGACCTGAACGAAGGTCATGCGATTGTGCCATTCCGGCGCCGCCCGCAGCAGGTTCTCATAGGCTTCCAGACGATTGGGAATGCCCTTGGAATAGTCCAGTCGATCGACGCCGAGGATGAGCTTGCGGCCGGCCAGGCTTTCCCGGAAGGCCCGCACGAAGCCGGTGCGGGAGGCATGGCGGGCGCGACGGGCGAAGGACTGGGATTCGATCGCCACGGGGAAGGCGCCGATGCGGACCCGACGGCCGGCCACTTCATAGGCGCTGGCCTCGGGAATGGCTCGTCCCCCGCGGGACTCCAGATAGCGGCCGAAATTGTCCCGGTCGCCCTCGGTCTGGAAGCCCACAAGGTCATAATGGGCCAGCGAGCCGATGATCTCGCCATGGCGCGGCAGGGCCTGGATCAGGTCTGCCGGCGGCATGGGGATGTGCAGGAAGAAGCCGATCTTGTTTTTGTGGCCCTTCTCGCGCAGATATTTCGCCAGCGGCATCATGTGGTAGTCGTGGATCCAGATGACGTCGTCCTCGTCGATGATCTTGGAGACGTGATCGGCAAAGATGCGGTTGACGCGCATATAGCCGGAGAGGTCGGAGCGCTGAAACTCCGCCAAGTCCACCCGATAATGCAGGATGGGCCAGAGCACACGATTGGCGAAACCGTTGTAATATTCCTGAAAGTCATCTTCCTTGAGGTCGATGACCGCATATTTCACCTTGCCGCGCGTGGTCACGGTGGGACGGGACGAGGGTTCGTCCACGATCCGCCCGCTCCAGCCGAACCAGATGCCCGGCCGCTCATTGAGTGCGGCATTGACCGCGACCGCGAGCCCTCCGGCGGCAGCTTTGCCTCCTGCCTGAGGAACCGCGACCCGGTTGGATACGACGATCAGTCGTGACATGGCCTGATCTCCACGCAGGTTAGAGGGACAAGCGGTGCACCAGGTCCCGCACATCGGCGGGCCGGGGGAGCACCACATCCACATTCTCGAAGGCCCGCCCCACGGAGATGGGGAGGCCGCCATGGCGCAAAACTGCGGCAAAGCCAGCCTCATCCGTGACGTCGTCACCGATGAAGACCGGACGTCTGCCGGCGAAAGGGGCAATCTGCATCAAGCCGTCAATGGCACGGCCCTTGTCCCGCCCGGCAGGCTTCAGCTCGAACACCATGTGCCCGGGCAGGACCACCAGGGGCTCCACCGCGCGCCCCGCCAAGGAGGAAAGGCCTTGCTCCAATTCGCGCTTCGCCGAAGGGCGGGTGCGATAGTGGATGGCGAGGCTGGCACCCTTGTCCTCCACCAGGAGATCGCCAAGGGCGTGCGCCAGATCCAGCGCCGCCCGCGTGATCTCCGCGGGAAGCGCAGGCGTCATGTGCTCCGCGTCCCCCTCAAGGGAGGGACGCATTTCCGCGCCATGAGCGCCCGCCGCGATGAGGCGAACCGGGGCGAAAATGGCGTCGAGGCGGGCGATGGTGCGGCCCGACACCAGCGCAAGGGCGCCGCCGGCTCGCTCCCGCAAGCGGAGCAGATCCGTGCCGAGACCTTCGGGAACCACCACGCCGTCCGGGTGGTCGGCGATGTCGAGAAGGGTGCCGTCCACGTCAAAGAAGAAGGCATCCCTTTCCACGTCGAAGCCCCAGTTTCCGCTTCCCGCCTCCGCCCCGGTGTGAGGAGCGGTCTTCAGGCGGGCCACAGACTGGAGCATCGGCACGGTGGGCATGGGCGCGATGACGCCTTTCACGTTTTGATACAGATGCGACACATGCCTTTAACCGCGAAGGTCCGCCTCCGGTTCCCCAAAAAACCGCCAAGAATGCGCCACGAACACGCGCGCCTCTTTTTTCATCACTGATTTGAAGGGGTGAAACTGAACCGTCGCTGGAACCGAACCGCGCCCGAGGCGTTGCGCCCTTCAAAAGGAGACATGCCGATGTTCGCTCTGAAGTCGCGATCCAAGTCGCACGAAATCTCCCGGCGCCTGGAGGACCTGAAGGAGGACCTCACGCTGCTCGGGGCTGCCATCGCCGACGCGGCCGAGGAAGGCACGCGGGACCAGCGCCGCCGGGCGCGACGCCTGGCACAGGAAGCGATGGAGGATGCCGGTGAACGGGTGCATCGCCTGACCGACACCTCCCTGTCCCTGGCCGCCACCGGGTCACGCGAAGCCTTGCGTCACGCTGACGAGGCCATGACCCAGGTGCGGGCCGTCGCCACGCGCCATCCCACCTCCACCGCGCTCGCCGTGGTCGGGATAGGCCTTGCTGCGGTTTGTATGCTTAATTGGATGGCCGCGCGCGAATCCGCGGGGGCAGGCCGGACGTCGAAATCCGCGCGGTGGGATCACTGACCTGCCGCAAGGTTTTTAGGCGCCGGTTCACGTTCGGCCGGCGATCTGCCTCAATCGAGGCTTAGCAGTAACGCACCTGTGCCTTTAGGTGAGGCATGGACCTGTCAGGTGAGCGCCATCAAGCCGGCGTGCAAGGAGAATGGAGACTAAAATGAGGGCGGCTATCATCGTTGTTGCGGCGGCACTGGCCCTGGGCGGATGCAGCCAGTATTCGGAGTCGGACCGCGCCGTGGGCGGTGGTCTGCTCGGCGCGGGCGCGGGTGCTCTCATCGGCGGCGCGGCTACCGGCACGGCCGGCGGCGCGCTCGTGGGCGGCGTCCTCGGCGGCGCCACCGGCGCCATGGTGGGTGCGGCCACCACGCCCAAGGCCTGCTGGGCGCGCGACGCCTATGGCAACAATTACCGCGTGGCCTGTCCCTGAGGCCTCATCCCCGCAGCTGCGGGAGGATCTGGAAAGGGCGCCTTCGGGCGCCCTTTGTTTTTTGGCGCCGAGTGTCCCCGTTACCCCTGCGTCTATCTCAAGGCTGCCTTGCAGGATGCCGAAATCACAGGGGCTTGATCGACGGAACTTCTGAACTGTGTCAGAGTTCTCCCATTGTCGGTTTTCATCGACACCTCCAGGCACACTAAAGGGCGGTCCCATGGGCCGCCCTTTTTTTTCGTCGATCGCCGGGAGGGGGAGATTTTACAGGGCAGGTGCCTGCGGCGCGGGACTGTCCGTCCGCACCGGATCAAGGGCAACCTCGGGCGCATCGAGGAGGTCGAGATCGGCTTCCCCGCCCTCCACCGCAGGCGCCATGTCCAGGGCGCCGGGGAGCAGGCTGGCGGTCTCCAGCCGGATGGATTGGGCGCCATCCCCCTCTTCGAGCACGCGACACGGGTCCAAGCCCTCGTCCTCTGCTGCCCCCTCCCCCTGCCCTGCCCCCGCCAAAGGGAGCTCCCGCTCAGGGGGCACATCTTCATCGACGCTTTGCTCGTCGCCCTGGGTGACCTCCTCCACTGGCGAAGGCGGTGTGGTGGGCACATCCGGACGGGCACCCAGGGGCATGATGGAGATTTCGGGCTCGGGCCAAGGCGGCGCCGGGCGGGAGGAGACGAAGACCGCAACTTCCATCGAAACGAAGGCACTGGCGGAGCCGGAAAAGGTGCCGGCAATGGGCGAGGCCTGGCGGGGATCTCGGACCACCGCCACCCGCACGAGATGGTCGGTTCCGACCAGCGCATTGGTCGGATCGAACGCGATCCATCCGGCGCCGGGAAGATAAACTTCCGCCCAGGCATGAGTGGCGCCGGCGCCCTGAAACTCCTGCTCCAAGCTGAGATCCAGGTGAGGCGTATAAAGATACCCCGTCACAAAACGTGCGGCGAAGCCGAGTTCGCGCACCGCCTCAATGAAGAGAAGGGCGAAGTCACGGCATGTGCCCGAGCGCAGCGCCAGCGTCTTGGCCGGCGTCTGGGTGCCCTCTTCGTACCGGGCATTATAGGTGAAGGTGTCCCGGATCGCCGCGTTCAGGGTCTCCAGCAACTGAAGCGTGTCCACCGACTTGCCGGGGCCCCAGAACCCGCTCACCCAGGTCTTCACCTCGCCGTCGTCGGGATAATGACGGGTCACCATCTGGGAGGCATCGAAGCGGTCGTCGCTGGAATAGACGAAGGGATAAGTGGTCGCCGCCGGATCGATGAGGCCGTCGAGCTCCGGTGTGGAATACACATCCAGTTCGAGCACGCTCTCGATCAAAAGCTCCTTGCCGTCCGTATGGAAGTCGACAAGAGCTATGGAATTTCCAAATATATCATAGATGTAGCGGACATTCCCGGTCGGGGACAGCGTCAGTGTCGCGGAATGCAGCCTGAGGCCGTGGCTATCCCGCGGGCGTAGCATGAGCCGATGCTGTCCGAAATTCACCGGCTCCGCATAATGATATTGCGTGCGATGTTCGACCGTTAGACGCCTCATCTGCTCACACCCCTCATGCCCGGTATCATAGGCCGGAGCCGGCCCCAGCGCCAAATGAAAGCCGCCCGACCCTCCGTGAGGACCGGGCGACGCTGTTCAACGCCGGGCGCATGCCGCGCACGACAGGGAGGACGGGACGGCCGCGCGATCCGAAATGACCGCGCGCCTTACCCCGCCTTAGGGTCGTCCGCGCCGCACCACGCCCGTAATCGCCGAGATTAGGAACAGGATGATTGCGACCACAAAGATGATCTTGGCAATCTCCATGGCCGTTCCAGCGAGTGCCCCGAAGCCGAGAACGGCAGCGATCAGAGCAACGATAAGAAATGTGATGGCCCAGCTAATCATGATGCTTCCTTTCTCCCGCGCCTTCCGCCCCATATCGGCGTCGCGGGCATCAATTTCCTTGGTTTCAACGTAAGCGCAGAAAGAGGGTTCCGCGCCGCCGGTCCAAAAACGGCAAAATTTCGCCCGACCGCATCCGGCTGCGGTCAGTGCCCCAGCCCGGCCCGGCGATGTGTCGGGATGCGGTCAATTTGTTTCGCGTCCCCGCGGAACAATCGGCAGGGCCGCGCGTTGCTAGGGGACACAAGGCTGTAGGCCGGGGATGGATGGGCCGAGGTCCATGTCTTCGCTTGGCGCATATGGCGGTGGTGGTGCCCTCTTTGGGGGTTACCCGGAACAGAAAAAGTGGGATGATGAGCATGGCTCCAGTGCAGGAAACGACGCCTGTAGCAAGGCCGGCCCCATCTCCCGACCCCGGTGGACGGTGGGGGCAGAGCCCTGTCGTTCGTGTGTCCGTTGTCCGTGGCAGGGGGCCTGTTGGATTTTCCACCGGCTTGCTGGCTAACGGCGTAGAACCCTGATGCGAAAAATGCGGTCCGACCGGCCCATGACCACACCTGATCACAGCGAGAGCGGCTCCACCCGGGCCACTCACCGCCGAGACATTTCTGCGCGCCAGGATCTGCTCGGCAAGGAGCTGAGGCAGCTCTTCGACGACTACACGCGCGAGGATGTCCCGGACGAATTGATGCGCCTTGCCATGCAGTTGCAGGGCGCGATGGAGAGCAAGGGCCCCGCCCCCGCGCAGGAACCCGAAGCCGATTCCGCAGCTGCGCCGGAGGCGCCGGCGACCAAGGACGGGCAGGACCCGTCGCGCTGAGCGCTGACCTATTGTCGGGGACCCCTTGGGACGGCCCATCCGGGCCGTCTTTTTTGCGTGCGCGCTCGCCCTCGCCGGTGTCGCGGATACTTGAGCGCACGAGTGGCGCGGACGCTTGGCCTGACGAATAGAGGCCCCCACGCACTGTGGAGTTAAAGAAAGACCCGGCCCGCATCAGGCGGACCGGGTCTTTTCATTTCCAACTGGCCCGCAGACCACTCGGCACGGGAGCCAAGAAGGGCCTCAGCCCGAACTGCTGGGCAGCCGCACAGCCGACATGGCGACGGGATCGGCCTCCACCACGTCGGCGGTCGCTTCGGCACCCATGAGGGTCAGCAACTTGGCCCGCGCGCGGTTCACGCGGCTTTTGATGGTGCCGAGGGCGCAATTGCACACTTCCGCCGCTTCCTCGTAGGACAGCCCCGCCGCTCCCACCAAAACCAGCGCTTCCCGCTGGTCCGACGGCAGCATTTCCAGCGCCTCTTTCAGGCTGCTCAAGGTGACCGACCATTCCTGCCCCGGCCCCATATTGGTGTCCTGCTGGGCCAGGGAGGACATGCCATCGCTCTCGCGGCGGCGCTTGCGGATCTCGGTGTAATAAGTGTTGCGCAGAATGGTGAAGAGCCAGGCCCGCAGATTGGTGCCGGGATCAAACTTATCGATGTTGGAGAGCGCCTTCAGGAAGGTCTCCTGGACGAGATCGTCGGCCTCGGTCCGGTTGCGCGTGAGCGAGCGTGCGAAGGCGCGCAAGGCGGGCAAAAGCTCCAGCACTTGCGTTCGCAGGTCCGGGGCGGCCGCGGCGGCGCGAGACTGCTGGACATCCATGGGCTTGTCTTATCCGCTCTCTTCGATGAACAGCTCGGTCGGATGGCCCGCGCACAGACGATCCCTGCCCGCTATCCCCATCCTGAAACCTTAAACGCGGCCGATGGCCGGTCGGTTCCCGTAAATTCCGTGATCCTCAATAAAAAAGGGGAGGCGCGCCTCCCCTTATCCGTGCCACGCCAGGGATGTCAGGACGAACGGGTGGAATGGGAGGCCTGACCGCCCTTCTGCCCGGCCTGAGACGCGAGGTTCCGATCGCGCGAGAAACTGCGCTGCTCGTCCGCCACGCTCTGCCCACCCTTGCGCCCCGCTGCGGAGGCAAGCTCCCGGTTCTGCGAGAAGCTGCGTTTTTCGGCCGGAACGCTTTCGCCGCCTTTCCGGGCGATGGCCCGCTGCTTTTCGGCGTCCATCGCCGCAAAGCCGCGGTTCGAGCCGCCCTTTCCTCGAGTCTCAGCCATCTGCAAACTCCCTGCGGAATTTCTCAAAGTAGGATTGTATGACGCCCTGCTTCAGGGCTACTCCAGGCAAACGTCATTGACCGCGCTCCGGTTCCCCCGGACGCGGCAAATTCCGCCAATGATGTTCAGGAAGCTTTCGGCCGAACCTTGAAGCGCAGCTCGGCGACGGCGTGTCCCCCCTCCTCCCGCGTGGAGATCGCCCCGCCAAGCTGGCGCGCGAAGCCATGGGCGAGGGGCGCCTGGGTCTCCTCCAACGCCTTTCCGAGCGGGCGAGAGATGTCCAGCCGGATCACCACCTCGTTGACCTCCTGCACGCAGGTCACCACCACCCGGCCCGGCCCCGCCGCCTCGGCCGCCGCCACCACCATCATGACTTCCGTCAACAGCAGGGCCAGGGGCACGGCGGAATCGGTGGGCAGGGGAACATCCTCGGCCTCCACGAGGATCAGCACATGGCGGTCCAACGCCACTTCCAGCAGGCCGCCCAATTCGCGCAGCAACTCCCGCGAGCGGACCTCCGAACCCTCATTGGCCTCGTAGAGGACCCGGTGGACCACCGCGAGCGTGTTCACGCGGGTGCGCAACTGGTCGAACCGCCGCCGGTCCTTCTCGTTGGCGATGCCCGAGCCGTAAAGGCTCATGAGGCTGACGACGATCTGCAGGCTGTTCTTGATGCGGTGGTGAATCTCCCGCACCAGGGCGGTCTTTTCCGCAAGGCCCTCCCGCAGGCGCCCGTCCCGCTCCCGGATGGCGAGGGCCATCTCCTCGATGGCGTTGCCCAGCACCCGGAATTCGCTGGGCGCCTGGTCCATGCGCGAGGGGCGAAAACCGTAATGGCCTTGGGCATAGACCGCCGTCACCCGGCGCAGATAAAGGAGCCACTGGAGCACCATGCGGTCGGTGGCCAGCCAGATGGCGACGATGGTGAAGATGACCATGCAGATGGGCAGGATGAAACTCACCGCCACATGGAAGGTCGTCCACTGGAAGAGCTGGTCGGTGGGCTGAGCGAACGCCACGATCAGGCCATAGCGCTCCAGCGGCGCGACGGCATAGCTCCAGGATTGGCCGGCTCCGTCGGTGGCTTCCGCGAGATCGTCCAGATGAGCGCGCAGGTCCCGGTCCTTGAACAGCACTCGGCTGAGCGCGGGGGCGTTGGAGACGATTTCCTGGCCGTAGCGATCGATCACCGCCACCACGCCGGAGGCCACTGGCGCCTCGCGCTTCAGCAAATTGTCGAGCCACACCCCATCGATGGCGATGGACAAGGCGCCGGACAGCACATTGTCGGCACCGAAAAGCGGAAGGGTTCCCGGCAGGATTTCGCCGCGCGTGACGGGGCTCACGATCCGCCCGGACAGGCTGAAGCCCTTCTCCCGGATGGCCTCGCGCCACCACGGGCGCTGGGAAACATTGGGGTTGGGTGTGGGGAGGGCGGAGCACCGCACGACGCCGTCACTGCCGATCATGGCGACATTGGAAGCGAACGGCAGGCTGAGGGTTGCGCCGTAAAGCAGCGCCTGGCATTCCCCGCCGCCGGAGGTTACCTGGGGCACGTTCTTCAGGGCCTGAAGCACATTGTCGGCCGACGTGAAGATATTGTCCTGGCCAGCGGCTGCCACGATGGCACCTTGCTGGAGCTTATGCTTGGCCTCTTCCGCGGAGCGGCGCAATTGCAGCACGCCCTGGAGCATGGCGGCCGTGGCAATCGGCATGATGGCGACGAGAATCACCAGGATCAGGCCACGCCGCACACTATCCAGCAGATGGCGGGGCTGGCCCACGGCAGACGCGAAAAGGGCAGCGCGTTCGTTGTTGCGCGCGCGCGCCGCCTCCCCTTTCAGCCACCGCATGCCAGACTCCGAACCACAAAAATCCCCCCGCCTCGCCTTCCACGCCAAAAGATGAGGGAAAGCGCCCCCTTACATTCCATGGATCGCAAAGCCCGCGCCCACCGCCTCAGGCGCTGGCGCCGTCCCCAACCCCTTGTCCTTAGGTCCTGCGGCGGGCTTCAACCAGAATTTTACGCGCCTATAATGCCGATCCGGGGCGCTCGGTTCCATGTTAGCGGAACCATTGTGGGCTTGCGTGCGTTCCTTGTGACTTCCTTCGAGGCGAGAGAGCATGTTTCAGCAGCAGCTCATTAAGCAGCTTCCTCTTTTGCGGCGCTACGCCCGCGCCCTGCTGGGGAGTCAGCAGGCGGGCGACGCCCTCGTCCAGCGTACTCTGCAATCGGCCCTCGACGGGTCGGTGACGCTGGATACATCTCTGTCCCCCCGGGTCGCCCTTTACAAGGCGTGCCATGAGGTCTGGTCCAGGGACCAGGCGGCCGACAGCGCCGCTGCCAATAAGGCCGACGAGCGCCTCCAGCGCCTCGACCCGGGTTCACGCGTGGCGCTGCTGCTGACCGCCATGGAGGGGTTTTCCTTTGCGGAAGCCTCCTCGATCCTGTCGAGCTCCATCGAGCAGGTGGAGGCACAGGTCGTCGCCGTCCAGGCCGAGATCGACGCGCAATTGAAGACCAATGTCCTCATCATCGAGGATGAATGGGTCATTGCGCTGGATCTGAAGACCCTGGTGACGGACATCGGGCATGAGGTGGTCGGCGTCGCCCCCACCCATTCCAAGGCCCTGGAACTGGCCGAGATCGGGAATTTCGGTCTGGTGCTGGCGGACATTCAGCTGGCCGACGGCTCGTCCGGCATTGATGCGGTGACCGACATCCTGCGCAGCTTCGACGTGCCGGTGATCTTCATCACGGCCTTTCCCGACCGTCTCCTCACCGGTGAGCGGCCGGAGCCCACCTATCTCATCACAAAGCCGTTCCTGGGCGAAACGGTGAAAGCGACGATCGCGCAGGCCCTGTTCTTCCACGGTGCGCGGACCGCGCCGGAGGCTGCCCGGCGCATCGCCTGATACAGACTTGGCCCTTTGCCGACAGACGGCCTCACCGAACCCTGCCCGCCCCCGGCGGGTCCACAAGGAGAGACGACACATGGTGGACAATCCCGGCTTCACCGCCGACACCCATGAGGGCCAGAAGTCCGGCGATGCGCTCGCCGAGCTGCGCAGTGACCTCGCCGCGCTAAAGGCGGACTTGGCGCAACTCACGGACACCCTGGGCAAGACCGCGCGTGACGGCGTCAAGGGCGCGACCACGGAGGCGGAAGTGGCCATGGGCGAAGTGACCGACTGGGCGGAAGACCAGTATCTCACGCTCCGCCATTCCATCCAGGCCCAGCCGGTGACGTCGATCGCCATCGCCGCCGGCGTCGGCTTCGTCCTCGGTCAGCTCTTCCTGCGCCGCTGACCTTGCTCGTGTGCAAAGGGCGGCGTCCCGCAAGGCGACGCCGCCCTTTTTTGGCCCTAGCGCGCTATTCACCGACCGGATTGAATCGCCGAAGCAATTCACTGTGAGGGGATCCGGCTCTGGAAACGACCTGCGCCGCATCAGCCACCGGGATAGCGGCTTCACAATGCGGGATTGGCCCGGCGCAAAGCGGCCAGCAGTGCCTCTCCGTCATAGGGCTTGGTCACGATGCCAATGCCGGGCTGACCGCGGAAGAGCGCCGTCAGCTCATCAGCCCCATATCCGCTGGCGATGACCACCGACAGGTCCGGCACTACCGCCCGCAGCTGCATCACCAGCGCGTCCCCCCGCACATCCGGCAAACCGAAATCCACAAGCGCCGCCCGGATCTCCGTCCCGGCGCCCCTGACGATGGAAAGTGCATCGGCCCCAGACGCGGCCAGATGCACGTCGAATCCCTCGTCCTCCAGAATCTGCTGGGCCACCAGGGCAACGAAGGGCTCGTCTTCCACAAGAAGAACCTGATGCCGAGACGGTTGCACTGTGGGCATCTCCCTTTTCATTGGGCCACGCTTGAGACAACGCTCCCGCCGCAGCGAAGCGGCATGCGAAGTCTTGTGGCAATCTCATCCTAAGATTCGGCGTTGGCGGTGCAACACAAGGCCCGCCGCCGCACTCCCTGCGCCGACGACGCAAAACCCCCGCCGCTGACGCGGCGGGGGTATGTCAGTCCTGAGAGCAGAACCGATCAGCGGGTGGTGGCGGGAGCCCCGGCGGGCGCGCCCGTGGTACCGGCGGCGCCGGTCCCGGTGGCCGTCCCGGTGCCGGTACGGCTGTATTCCTTGAACGTGGGCGCGTTCTTCAGCTCATCCTTGGACTTGTTGAGGATGACCTGGTCGCCGTCCGAATTGCGGACCATCTGCAGCGAGGTGAAGGGCACGGCCACATCCTTCTCGCCCATGCCCAGGAAACCGCCAACGCCGATAACGGCGCCAACCACGTTGCCGTTGCGGTCCAGCAGCACGTCGTTCACTTCGCCCACGGACTCGTCGCCCGTGCCACGGACCTTGGTCCCGATCAGGTTGGAGGCCAGCCACTGTTCCTGCATCTGCTCCGGGATGAATGCGGCCCCGCCGGTATTCATGTTGGAGGAGGTGCCCCCGGTGGCTGGGGAGGTCGCGCCCGGCGCGGCGGGAGCCGGCGTCGCAGAAGGGGCCGTCGTGGAGGGGGCCGATGGGGCGGTAGACTGCGCAAAAGCCGGCGCGGTCAGCATGACGGCCAGAGCGGCGGCAGACAGAAGTTCTTTCTTCATGCGTAACTCCCTCGTTGGCAGCTCGCATCCGAGCGGCGCGCTGCATGTGATTACGTGGAAAGAACACGAAAGAGCCGTTTTTGTTCCTGACTTCCCTTGCGTTAAATTTGAGCCAACCTGCCGCTGACCCCGCGTGGGCTCTTGAATACGAAAGCGGCATTCCCACATGTCTGGGGATCGAAGAACGGGAGGGAATAGGCATCGCCGCCCCTCCGTGCCAATAAGCATCGGAACGCCGAGTGGTTCCGGGAGGCAGGATCATGATGGACTTTCTCACCCGGGGCTTTCGTCTCGGGACCGCAGCGGCCGTCGCCGCTGCCTTTGCCGCATCCTTGGGCATGTGCCCGGCGGTCGCGCAGACCCGCACCACCACGACGCCGCCCGCGTCGCAGGTAATTATCGTCCCCGTGCCACAGGCTTCGGTGCCCACCCCGCGCCAAAACATGATCCCACCGCCCGCGCCAGTGACGCGCCCGGGTGAAGGCGATTCCACCACGCGCATCAATGGGGACTATCGCTCCCGCATGCCTGCGCCACAGATGCCAAACCAATAAGGGCGGCCCCGGCGCCACACCTCGCGCAGAATTTAACCGGGCGGAAGGCCTGCTCTCAGCTTCGCCTTGTTCCCGTCGCGCGCTTCAGGCACCAAAAGGAGCCAGAGGCCCGAGGGAAAGCCATGTTCCGCGTCCTGTCCGACTTCATCTCAGAGATCACCGGCGGCCACCGGGACGCGGCCGCCTTTGCGGAGAACGATTATCGCCTCGCCGCGGCCGTCCTCCTCGTCCACGTCATGTCCATCGACGGCGCCGTGACCGAGGACGAACGCGAGATCGTCCAGCGCATCCTGTCCTCCCGCTTCGATCTGGACGAGGAACAAACCCGCGCCCTCATTGATCTGGCCATCGCCCGCGATGCGGAGGCGGTGGATCTTTATGCCTTCACCAGCATCCTGAACCGCGCCATGGATGACGAAGGCCGCCGCCGGGTGGTGGAGATGATGTTCGAGGTGGCCTATGCGGACGGCGGGCTGACCGAGTTCGAGGACAACCTCGTCTGGCGCGCGGCAGAACTTTTGCATGTAGGTTCGAGAGAGCGCGTCCAGATCCGGCGCGAGGTCCGTGAGGAGGCGGAAGCGGAAGGTGGACAGACGGAGCAGTGACGAAGGGTGGAGCGGCGGGAATTCCCCCGCGCCGATCACCCGCCGCGAGCGCATCCTGATCATCCTGCACCAAGCGCATTCCACTCCGGGGCGCATTGGGATGCGGCTGGAACAGCGCGGCTATGACCTGGACGTGCGCCGCCCCGCCCTCGGCGACGACCTGCCCACCACCATGGACGCCCATGCCGGCGCGGTGGTGTTTGGCGGCCCCATGAGCGCCAATGATGACCTGCCCTGGATCCGCCGCGAGATCGATTTTGTCGGCATGGTCATGGCGGCGGACAAGCCCTTGCTGGGGGTGTGCCTGGGTGCCCAGTTGATGGCTGTGCAATTGGGCGCGCGTGTGGAGCGGCACGGAGAGGGCCTCAGTGAGATCGGCTATTATCCGGTCCGCCCGACCCCCGCGAGCGAGGGCGTCCTGCCCTGGCCGAGCCATGTCTATCACTGGCATTCGGAAGGCTTCGAGCTGCCGTCCGGCTCTGACCTGCTGGCGTGCGGGGATGTCTTCCCCAACCAGGCGTTTCGCCATGGACGCTGCGCCTATGGCATCCAGTTCCACCCGGAAGTCACCCACGAAATGATGTGCCGCTGGACCACGCGGGGGGCCGCCAAGCTCGGCCTTCCGGGGGCGCAACCGGGCGAAGCGCACTTTGAGGGCTGGTCGCGCTACGATCCGGCCATCTGCCGCTGGCTCACGGGTTTCCTGGACCTTTGGCTGTCGCGCCAAGACGAGCCGAAGGCCGCCACTTTCGGCACAGCTGGGGCTTGACCATTTGCCCGTTGGCTTGGCACGACGACAGATGGCAGGATGCGGGCTGCTTCTTCCTCCCAAAAGCGCGCCAGGGTACGGGGGGCGCTCGGGGGCGGCACGCGCTCCCCGCGGTCGAAATGAAAGGTCGGTGGGATGTCCGGAAAGGCGCAGCCGCGTTTCGAGCGGCGCAGGCACCGGCGGGGCATCCGGCGCGTCACCGCAGTCACCGTGCTGGCCGCGCTCGTGGCGGTCACCATCGTGCTCGCCGTGGGCTTTGCCACATTCAAGGAATTTGCGGCGGGCAACCACCTGCGGGAGGACCTGCTTTATTCCTCGTCCATCCGCGACAATCTCCAGCGCATTTACGAGGACCTGCTGCAGGCGGAGAGCGGCACGCTTGGCTATGTGATTACCGGGCGCGAAGAGTTCCTGGCGCCGCTTGAGCGCACCCGCACCCAGATCGCGGACGAGATCGCCTCTCTGGCGCGGCTCGCGGTGGAGCGCCCCCAGCACGCCGCCACGCTGAAGGAACTCGCCCGTTATGCGGAAGAGGAAATGCGGCTCCTGCGCGACATGGTCGCCACCCGCAACGCATCCGGCAGCATCTCCGCCGCCAGCGTGATGGAGACCCGGCGCGGAAAGTCCTTGATGGACGAGATCCGCTCCGCGGTGTCCGACATGTCGCGCGAGGAGGTGGCCGCCATCGAGCGCCGCACCTACGAGGTGCGTGTCGCAAGCCAGCGCACGCGGCAGACGGTGCTGCTCATGCTGGCAGCGGCCATCGCGGTGGTGGCCGGCTCGTCACTCGTCATCATCGCGCACCTGCTGGGCCGTCGGCGCGCGGAACTGGCCCTGGCCGATACGCTGGCCCGGCACCGGGCCATTCTTGCCAGCGCCATGGACGGCATCGTCACCATCGGCAGTTCCGGGCGCATTGAAACCAGCAACCCAGCCACCACCCGCATGTTCGGCTGGACGCAGGAAGAGCTCAATGCCCGCCCGGTGGCCGACCTCTTCACTTTGCCGGACGGCACCGAGCCCGGCGAGGCCCTGAGGCTGCTGGAAGACAATGCCGCCGACGGCGGGCACGCGGCGGAATTCACCGGCCGCCGCAAGGATGGTTCCAGCTTTCCCCTGGACGTGGCGGTTGGCCAGATGCGCGCGAGCGATGGCAATCACTTGGTGGCCATCCTCCACGACATCACCGAGCGCAAGCGCGCCGACATTGCCAAGAACGAATTCGTTTCCACCGTCAGCCATGAGCTGCGAACCCCGCTCACCTCCATTTCCGGCTCGCTGGGCCTCCTGGACGGAGGGGCCGCCGGCCCGCTGCCCGAGACGGCGAAGCGCCTCGTCACCATCGCCCACCAGAACAGCCGCCGGCTGGTGCGGCTCATCAACGACGTCCTCGACATCCAGAAGATGCAGTCCTCCACCCTCACCTTCGCCCGCGAGCCGGTCTCCATGACCGACGTGGCGCGCGAGGCGGTGGAACAAAATCTCGGTTTCGCCGCCCAGCATAATGTGCGCCTCAACCTGGAGATCACGGATCTGGACACCACCCTGGTGGGCGATCACGACCGCCTCATACAGGTCCTGACCAACCTCATCTCCAATGCGGTGAAATTCTCCCCGGCCGAGGGCATCGTGGAGCTGCGGGTGGACCGCAGCGAGGAGATGGTGCGCGTCTCCGTGCAGGATCACGGAACGGGCATCCCGCCCTCGTTCCGGGGCAGCATGTTCACGCGCTTTGCCCAGGCCGACAATTCCGATACCCGCCAACGGGGGGGCACCGGTCTCGGCCTGGCGATCGTCAAGGAGATCGTGGACCATCACAATGGCCGGGTCTCGTTCGAGACCGAGGAAGGCGTGGGCACCACCTTCCATGTGGATCTGCCGGCCCGCCTGCCTCTGCAGGCCTCCCCGGCCAATCCCGCCGTCACCCCCCTGCTGGTGGTGGACAGCGACCCCGCCCGCGCGCAGGCCGTCGCCCAGGACCTTGAGGCCCTCGGCCTCGGCATCGAGGTGGCCGTCACCGCCGCCGAGGCGGAAGGCCGGGCGGCCTTGCGCGCCTATGGCGTGATCCTGATCGCCCCCACTCTGCGGGACCGGGACGGCATCGGGCTGATCCGCACCTTGCGGCGGTCGGATCGCACGCGGCTGACGCCGCTCTTTCTTCTCGCCTCTCCCGATCCGGACGCCGTGGCGCAGGACGGCACACGCGTCCTGCCCATCGCCGACTGGCTCGACATGCCGCCGGACCAGCAGCGTCTCGCCGCGCTCGCCCTGCGCTTCGGCATGGGGGCCCCAAAGCCGCCGCTGCTGCATGTGTGCCCCTCCGGCGAGCTGCGCCGGCGCTTTGCCGAAGCAGCCCGGGAGACGGCGACCGTCTTCGCCACCGCCTCGGCGGACGACGCCCAGGCGGCGCTGGCCATGGGCGCCTGCACCTTTGCGGTGGTCGACCTGTCAGAGACCGGCCCGGCGCTGGATACCATGGTCCGCGCCCTCGCGGCGCTCGGACAGCGGGGCGTTCCCGTGGCGGGGTGCGCGCCGCAATTGCGTGACCGGGCGGTCAGCCTGGCCATCGAGGCCTTCGCCCATGTCCGCAGCCCCCAATTGCCGGCCGCCCGCGAGGTGGTGCGGACCGCCTTTCCCTCCGCCTGACCTCGTCCTTCCAACCTCCGGCCCACTCATGACCCTGCGCATCCTGTACGTGGACGACGAAGCCGACATCCGCGAGATCGTCGCCCTCTCGCTGAGCCTTGATCCGGGTATCCAGGTGGAGACCGCCGGATCCGGTATGGCCGCGCTGGAGCGGGCGCGCCGCGGCGACCTGGACCTCATCCTGCTCGACGTGATGATGCCAGTGATGGACGGGCCCGCCGCCTTCGCCGCACTGCGCAAGGACGAGGCAACCCGACACATTCCGGTCGGCTTCGTCACCGCCCGCACGCAGCAGCACGAGGTGGCCCATTTCCTGGATCTGGGCGCTGTGGGCGTCATCGCAAAGCCTTTCGATCCGATGACTCTCGCGATCCAAGTTCGAAGACTGTGTTCCCGCGCGGAATGACGCGGCGGCGCAGCATATCCTTGACTGCAATGCAAAATTCACGTGCCTTCAGCCACGTTCACGCCTAATGTCCCCGCTCCTGACGGATTGGGGGAATACGACCATGATCGCCGCCGTACAGAATGCGGGCATCCGGGGTATCGGTTATTCCATTCGCGCAACGTCACCGGACTTCGACGACCTGACCGGAAAGCTGGACGAGGCTGAGCGGCTGGGGGTCGACTTTGTCGAACTGCCCCTCTTCGCGTGGACGCTTATCGCCGGCGGCCGGGTGATGCCCGAGCGGCTGGAGACCCTGCAGCGGTGCCTGGAAGGTCGGCCGTTCGGCTACACGGTGCACGGGCATCTGGCCATCAACCTGATGGAAATCCCCGCCCGACTGCCCGCCCATGAGCGGCTTCTGGCCGCCGCCATCGAGGTGGCGGGCGCCATCGGCGCCGTCAACCTGGTGATCCATACCGGCTGCGTGCGCGATCCCGATGATTATGTGCGCCTTGCCTATGCCCGCCAGCGCGAAGCCCTCCAGCGGGCCGGAGACCTCGCCGCGCCGCGGGGCGTAACGGTGTGCGTCGAGAACGTCTTCGAGTTCGAGACCATGCGGGAAACCGCTTCCCCCTCGCGGCTGGCGGAAGAGATCGATTCCATCGCGCATCCCTTCGTTCGCGCCACCCTGGATGTAAGCCACGCCTTCCTTCGCTGCACCCAGGGCCGGCTGGATTTCCTTCCCGAAATTACCGCCCTGGCCCCGTTTGCCCGCCATGTGCACGTGCACGACAGCTTCGGCACGCCGGCGCGCAGCTGGGCCATTGACGACGCCGAGCGTCTTGCGCTGGGCGAAGGCGACCTGCACCTGCCCATCGGCTGGGGCTCGATCCCCTGGGAGACCATCGCCGACCAGGCCCGCCTGGATGCGGGGGCCATCCTCAACCTGGAACTGCACCGCCGCTATTGGTCGGAACTGCCGCTCCAGGTGTCGGCCATGCGGGCGCTCGAGGCCCGCTTCAAGGGCGCCCTGGCGGACGCCGCCTGAGGTGCCGCCCCGGCGCCAGCGGCTATAAAATACCAACCAACCTCTTTCGAGGCGGCTTTTCCGTAGGGCGGCCAAGCTCTACGGTGCCGGTCGGACTTGGCCTGGATAAAAACGAAGTGGGGAGTTACATGCCCTTCCACCTCAGTCAGAGCACGCGCCTTCTGCTCGGCCGCTACAGCACGTTCGGCATCATCCTGGCGCTGTGCGTTCTCACCCTGATCGCCTCCTTTGTCGGCAATCCGGCGTGGCTTTTTGCCTTTTGTGTCCTGTTTCCGCTGGCCTGGATCGGCGTGTTCGACGTGACGCAGGAGAGCCACTCCCTGCTGCGCAACTATCCCGTCATCGGCTCCATGCGCTGGGTGTTCGAGGCGCTGCGTCCCTACCTGCGCCAGTATATCGTCGAGGACGACCTGGAGGGGCATCCCTATAATCGCAACCAGCGCTCGCTGATCTATGCCCGCGCCAAGAGCCAGGAAGATCGCCAGACCTTCGGCACCGAGCTCGACACCAACGCCTCCCATTATGAGTGGATGACCCATTCCATCTCGCCCATGACTGCTGCGGAAGAGCCATTCCGGGTGATGGTCGGAGAAGGCACCTGCGCCAAGCCCTATGCCGCTGCCACCCTCAACATCTCGGCCATGAGCTTTGGCTCCATGGGGCGCAATGCCATCGAGGCGCTCAATCTGGGCGCCAAGATGGGCGGCTTCTATCACGACACCGGCGAGGGCGGCCTCAGCCCCTATCACCGCATCCACGGCGGCGACATCGTCTGGGAGCTGGGCTCGGGCTATTTCGGCTGCCGCAACCGGGACGGCTCCTTCTCGTCCGAGCGGTTCGCCGAGAAAGCCACCGACCCGCAGGTCAAGATGGTGGAGATCAAGCTCTCCCAGGGCGCCAAGCCCGGCCATGGCGGCGTGCTGCCCGCCGCCAAGGTGACGCCGGAGATCGCCGAGATCCGGGGCATTCCCCTCGGCGAGGACTGCATCTCGCCCTCGCGCCACCCCGCCTTCGCGACCCCGGCCCAGATGATGGAGTTCGTCGCCCAACTGCGCGAATTGTCCGGCGGCAAGCCGGTGGGCATCAAACTGTGCGTCGGCCACCCGAGCGAGGTCTTCGCCATCGCCAAAGCCATGGTGAAGACGGGCATCCATCCCGACTTCGTGGTCATTGACGGCTCCGAGGGGGGCACCGGCGCGGCGCCCCAGGAGCTGGCCGATCATATGGGCATGCCCCTGCGCGAGGGCCTCGTGCTCATGCGCAATGCCCTGGTGGGCACCGGCCTTCGCCCGAAGGTGCGCCTCGCCGCCAGCGGCAAGGTCACGTCCGGCTTCTCCATGGCGGCCAACATGGCGGTGGGTGCCGACTGGTGCAATGCGGCCCGCGCCTTCATGTTCTCGCTGGGCTGCGTCATGTCCATGCGCTGCCACACCGGCCATTGCCCCACCGGTGTCACCACCAACGACCCGCACCTCCAGCGGGGCCTCGTGGTGTCCGACAAGGCCGAGCGCGTGGCAAGCTACCAGCGCCACACGGTCGCCGCGCTGGCGGACCTCGTGGCTGCGGCGGGCCTTGCCCATCCCAGCGAACTTGCCCCGCACCATGTCTGGCACCGGATCACGCCGGTGGAGGCGAAGGCCCTGGACAAGCTCTATCCCTTCCTTGACCCCGGCATTCTTCTGGAGACGCCGGAGGCCACCCCCTATGCCGCCGAATGGGCGGCCGCCCACGCGGACAGCTTCACCCCCGTCCAGTCGGTGGGCCCGCGCCGGGCGGCCTGACCGCCCCGGCAGGCTTCGCGAAAGCAACGGCCCCGGTCGAACCGACCGGGGCCGTTGTCATATGTGGTCCTACGATCAGGCGGACGGGGTACGGGCGCTCATGGTGAGCAGCTCGTAGCGGGCGACCGTCTCGCCAGTCTGGTTGAACACTTCCGCATCCCACCGCACTTCGCCATAGGCCGGCAGCCGCGCGGCCTGCTTCTGCTTGACGGTGAGGCGCACCCGGATCTCGTCGCCGGGCGAGACGGGCTTCAGGAAGCGCAGATTGTCGAGGCCGTAATTGGCCAGCAGCGGGCCGGGCGCCGGGTCCACGAACAGGCCGGCGGCGAAGGACAGGATGAGGTAGCCGTGCGCCACCCGGCCCGGGAAGAAGGGATTGGCCTTGGCCGCCTCTTCGTCCATGTGGGCATAGAAGGTGTCGCCGGTGAAATGGGCGAAATGCTCGATGTCGTCCAGAGAGATAACACGGCTCGCTGTCTCCACGCTCTCGCCGATGGAGAGGGCGTCGAACGGCCGCTTGAAGGGATGTTCGGGCGTGACCGGCGCTGGCGCGCCCTTGATCCAGGAGCGGGTCAGGCTGGAGAGCCGTGCCGGCGAGCCCTGGAGGGCGGTGCGCTGCATATAGTGGAACACGCCCCGCAGGCCGCCCATTTCCTCGCCGCCGCCGGCCCGTCCGGGGCCGCCATGGACGAGGCCAGGAAGGGGCGAGCCGTGGCCGGTGGATTCCTTGGCGCAGTCGCGGTCCACCACCAGCACCCGGCCATGATGGGACGCGATGCCGAACACCAGTTCCTCCGCCACGGCGGCATCATAGGTGAAGACGGACGCCACCAGGCTCCCCTCCCCCTTGGCCACGATGGCAACCGCGTCGGCGAGGCTGTCATAGGGCATGAGGGTCGCCACCGGCCCGAAGGCCTCCACTGCGTGGGGCGCGTGGGCCTCGATAGGACGGTCGCACTGGAGCAGGACGGGCGCCAGGAAGGCGCCGGTGGCGGCATCGGCGCCCACCGGATCGACCGTCGCCGGATCGCCGGCGATAATCTTCGCCTCGGTCGCGATCTCCGCAATGGCCGCGCGCACCGCCTCGCGCTGGGCAAGGGAGGCCAGCGCGCCCATGCGCACCTCGTCCCGGCGGGGATCGCCGATGCGGATGGCGGCAAGCTGGGCGGAGAGCGCCTCGGCCACGTCTCCCACCACGGCGCGGGGCACCAGGATGCGGCGGATGGCCGTACATTTCTGACCCGCCTTCACCGTCATCTCGCGCACCACCTCTTTCACGAAGAGGTCGAACTCCGGCACCCCCGGCGTCGCGTCGGGTCCCAGCACGGCGGCATTGAGGCTGTCCCGCTCCGCGATGAAGCGAACCGCGTTGCGCGAAACCACAGGATGATTGCGCAGCGCGTCGGAGGTCTCCGCCGAGCCGGTGAAGGACAGCACGTCCTGTCCGGTCAGATGGTCCAGCAGATTGCCCGTGGATCCACAGACGAACTGGAACGCGCCCTCCGGCAGGGCACCCGACTCCACGATTAGCCGCGCCAGCGCCTCGGCCACATAGGCGGTGGCGGTGGCCGGCTTGGTGATGACGGGGACGCCGGCCAGGATGGCGGGCGCCAGCTTTTCCAAGAGGCCCCAGCAGGGGAAGTTGAAGGCGTTGATATGCACCGCTACGCCCTGGAGCGGCGTCAGGATATGGGTGCCCAGGAAGGAGCCGCCCTTGGACAGGCTTTCGGGCGTGCCTTCCACCACGAAGCGTTCGCTCGGCAATTCGCGGCGACCGCGCGAGGCATAGGCATAGAGGGTGCCGATGCCGCCATCGATGTCGATGAGGTTGTCCCGCTTGGTGGCGCCGGTCAGGAGCGCCAGGGCATAGAGCGGCTCCTTGCGCTCGGAGAGATAGGCGGCCAGGGCCTTCAGCCGATCGGCGCGCTCATGAAAGGTCATGGCCCTCAGTGCCGGCCCGCCCACGGCGCGGGCGTGGTGGACCATGGCGGCGAAGTCGAGCCCCTTTGTGGAGGTCCGCGCCACGATGGTCCCGTCAATGGCGCTGGGAATGTCCACCGCATCGGGGCCGGTCGGCACGAAGCGGCCCAGCGCATAGCTTTCAAGCGCCAGCGGCGCGGCAGAGACATCAAGGGAAGCGGCGGCGTTTGTCATGGCGTGCCTTTTTCTGCCTGGAGGTGAGCAGCCGGGCCGAGCCGGGTGCGTCCTGTGTCTTCGAGGAGAAGAGGCCGCGCCCTCAGGCGCGGCGTCCTGTAGCGCTGGCTCACACCCGCTCAATGAGCGCGGCAATCCCCTGCCCGACGCCGATGCACATGGTGGCCACCGCCCGCTTGCCGCCCCGCACCTCCAGCGCGCTCACCGCCGTCATGGCGAGACGGGCGCCGGACATGCCCAGCGGATGGCCGAGCGCGATGGCGCCCCCGTGCGGATTGACGTGCTCGGCATCGTCCGGGAGGCCCAACTGGCGCAGCACCGCCAAGGCCTGGGAGGCGAAGGCTTCGTTGAGTTCGATGAGATCAATGTCCGCCAGGGAAAGGCCATTCTTGGCCAGCAGCTTCTGCGTCGCCGGCGCCGGGCCAATGCCCATGATGCGTGGCGGCACGCCCGCCTGCACCACCGAGATGACGCGGGCGCGGGGCGTCAGGCAGTATTTCCGCGCCGCCGCCTCGGAGGCGAGGATCAGCGCCCCCGCCCCGTCATTGACGCCCGAGGCATTGCCAGCGGTCACCGAGCCACCTTCCTTTCGGAACGGCGTCTTCAGGGCCGCGAGCTGTTCGAGCGTGGTGTCGCCGCGCGGATGCTCGTCCGCCTCCACCACCGCGACCGCGCCCTTCTTGCCTTTCACCGAGAGGGGCGCGATCTCGCGGGCGAAGAAGCCCGCCTCCTGCGCCGCCTTGGTGCGCTGCTGGGAGCGCCAGGCAAAGAGGTCCTGGTCGGCGCGGGAGATGGCGAAGTCCTCGGCCACGTTCTCGCCGGTCTCCGGCATGGAATCGACGCCGTACTGGGCCTTCATGAGCGGGTTGATGAAGCGCCAGCCAATGGTGGTGTCGAAGATTTCCGCCTGCCGCGAGAAGGCCTCCGTCGCCTTGCCCTGCACGAAGGGCGCGCGGGTCATGCTTTCCACACCGCCGGCAATGATGAGGTCTGCGTCACCGGTCATGATGGCGCGGGCCCCCATGCCCACCGCATCCAGGCCCGAGCCGCACAGCCGGTTGATGGTGGTGCCCGGCGCGCTCACGGGCAGGCCGGCCAGCAGGGCGGCCATGCGGGCCACGTCGCGGTTGTCCTCGCCCGCCTGGTTGGCGCAGCCGAGGATCACGTCGTCCACCGCCTCCCAGTCCACGCCCCCATTGCGTTCTTTCAGGACGCGGATGGGATGGGCGGCCAGATCGTCGGCGCGCACATCCTTCAGGGCGCCGGCATAGCGGCCAATGGGCGTGCGGGCGAAGTCGCAGATAAAGGCATCGACCATGTCTGTCTCCAATCTGTCCGGCTCAGGCGGCAGCGGCCGGGCGGCGCACGCACACGATGCGGAAGCGGCCGGCGATGTAGGCGGCGTCGGTGAGGCACGCATTGCCGGCGGGGTTGGCGCCGGTCACGTGATAGTCCGAGAAGGCCGCGCTCTGGTTCACATAGATGCCGCCGGTCAGGTTCACCGACAGGGCGACGCCGGCTTGCGCGCTGGCCTTTGCGGCGGCGCGGATCTCGTCTTCATCCGTGCTGTAGAGGGCGGCCGTGATGGCGCCCTTCTCGCGGGCCGCATGGGCGGCGCGGGCGATGCCCTCGGCCGCATCGTCCACCGCCACCAGGAAGGCGATGGGGCCGAAGCGCTCCTCCAGATAGGCCGCCTCGTCGGCGGCCTCAACGGCGAGGAGCAGCGGCGTCGCGGTGCGGGCGGCGCCGTCCAAGGGCGCGCTGTCCCGCACAATGCGGCCGAGGCTGCGGGCGGCGGCGATGCGGTCCAGGGTCGCCGGGTTCTGGATGGCGCCCAGCACGGCAGCGGCGCGGGCGGGATCGGCGAGCAGCGCATCGATGGCGCCAGCTATGCCCATCGCCACCTCCTCGAAGCTCTTATGGCCCTCGTCGGTGGCGATGCCGCCGCGCGGGATGAAGAGCGTCTGCGGCGCCGTGCACATCTGCCCGCTATAGAGCGAGAGCGAGAAGGCGATGTTCTGGCACATGCCGGCGAAGCTCGCCGTGGAGGCGATGACGATGGTGTTGACGCCCGCCTCCTCCGTGAACAGCAGCGTGCCGCGCAGATGGTCGCGCAGCCAGCCGCCGAAGGCCGGCGAGCCGGTGAAGTCGACGATGCCCACCGCCGGATGGGTGGCGAGGTCCTTGGCGAGCGGCGCCTCGGCCGTGTCGGGCGCCAGTTGCAGGACATCGGGATCAAAGCCCGCCTCGGCCAGCACCTGCCGGCCGATCTGCACGGTCAAGGCCAGCGGCAGGATGGCGGCCGGATGGGGTTTGACGATCACCGCATTGCCGGTGGCGAGGTTGGCGAAGAGCGCCGGATAGCTGTTCCAGGTGGGGAAGGTGGCGCAACCGATGACGAGGCCGAGGCCGCGCGGGACGATGTGGAAGTCCTTGTCGAGCCGGATGGTGCTGCGCCCCGCCGGCTTTTCCCAGCGCACCGCGCCAGGCACCTCGGCCATCTCCTTATAGGCGTAGGCGACGGCTTCGAGGCCCCGGTCCTGGGCATGCGGGCCGCCGGCCTGGAAGGCCATGGCGAAGGCCTGGCCGGTGGTGTGCTCCACCGCATGGGCCATCAGGAAGCTGGCTGTGTTGAGCCGCACCAGGATTTCAAGCGCGACCCCAACCCGTGCCTCGACCGAGGCCTCGGCCCAAGCCGGCGCGGCGCGCCGGGCGGCGGCCACCAGAGCTTCAGCGCTCAAGGCGGGATAGGTGATGCCGAGCTTCAGGCCATAGGGCGAGAGCTCGCCGCCAACGGGAGCAAGATCGCCGGTCTGATCCAGGTCGAAGGGGCGGCCGATGAGGGCCTCGAAGGCGGCCTTTCCCTCTGCCGGCGCCGCCTCGCCATAGGTGCGCGGCACCTCCGAGAAGGCGCTCCAGAAGCCGCGCTCGCGGGTTGCCGTGACCGCAGCCTCCAGAAGCGCGCGGTGCGCCTGGAACAGATCAGCCATACTCTCCTCCCTGATGGCGGAGCCGTGCGCCCGTCTGTTGACAAGCTCGCCCCTTGCGCTAAAGATTAACCGATCGATCGGTTAATTCAAGAGGCTCATACAGAGCCCGACTGGGAGGATGGAGTGGAGCCAATTCTTCTCGTGGACCGCCACGAAGGCTGGACCGCGCTGACGCTGAACCGGCCGGACCGGCTCAATTCCTTCAATGAGGACCTGCACCGGGCACTGGCCGGCGCGCTCGATGAGGCCGGTCAGGACGAAGGCGTGCGCGCGGTCCTGCTCACGGGCGCGGGACGGGGGTTCTGCGCCGGGCAGGATTTGAGCGACCGGTCCCCCTCTGATGCCCCGCGCGACCTCGGCGCCACCATCGAGGCCTTCTACAATCCCCTGGTCCGCCGCATCCGAGCTTTGCGCAAGCCGGTGGTGTGCGCGGTCAACGGGGTCGCGGCGGGAGCGGGGGCGAACATCGCGCTCGCCTGCGACATCGTGCTGGCGGCCCGCTCGGCCAAGTTCATCCAGGCCTTCGCCAAGATCGGGCTGGTGCCGGATTCGGGGGGCACCTATTTCCTGCCCCGCCTCATCGGCGATGCCCGGGCCCGCGCCTTGGCGCTGCTGGCCGAGCCGCTGCCGGCGGAGACCGCCGAGAGCTGGGGCCTGATCTGGAAGGCGGTGGACGATGCCGCGCTCCAGGAGGAAGCCCGCGCGCTGACCGCGCGCCTGGCCACCCAGCCGACCCAGGGCCTTGCCCTCACCAAGGCCGCCTTCAACGCCTCCGGCGGCAATGATCTCGACGCCCAGCTGGACCTGGAGCGCGACCTCCAGCGCCAGGCGGGACGGACCCCGGATTATGCGGAAGGCGTGAAAGCCTTCATGGAGAAGCGCGCGCCTCATTTTACCGGTCGCTCCTCATGAGCGCCCCGGCCTCCGCCGCGCCGACGCGCGACCCGGCCGAGGTGGCGCGCCTGTCCGCCGCCGCCATGTGGGCCACCGACAATGCGAGCCAGGGCCTCGGCATCGAGATCCTGGAGGTGGGCCCCGGCACCTCCAAGCTCGCCATGACGCTGGCCGACCACATGACCAATGGCCATGGCATGGCCCATGGCGGTTTCATCTTCGCGCTGGCCGACAGCGCCTTTGCCTTCGCCTGCAATTCCTATGGCGAGCGGGTGGTGGCGGCCCAGTGTGCCATCACCTATCTGCGGCCGGGCCTGAAGGGCCATCGCCTCATCGCCACGGGGCGCGAGGTGGCGCGGACCGGGCGCAGCGGCATCTATGACGTGACCGTCACGCAGGATGGCGTGACCATTGCTGAATTTCGCGGCCATTCCCGGCTCATCGGCGGCAGCATGCTGCCCGAGGTCGGGGACGAGAACCGCCCCTCGCAAACGCGACCTTGAGTGGAGGAGACGAACCCCATGGCTCTCCCGGCCTATGCCTTCGACCGCGACGTGAAGGGCGGCCTCGACGCCGCCGAGCGCGCCTCCCGCGACGAGATCCAGGCGCTCCAGCTGGAGCGCCTGTCCTGGTCGCTGCGCCATGCCTATGACAACGTGCCCTTCTACCGGGCCCAGTTCGACGCGGCCGGCGTTCACCCGTCCGACCTCAAGCGCCTGTCGGACCTGTCCAAATTCCCCTTCACGGTGAAGACCGACCTGCGGGATCACTATCCCTTCGGCCTGTTCGCCGTGCCGCGGGAGAAGCTCGCCCGCATTCATGGTTCCTCGGGCACCACGGGCAAGCCCATCGTGGTCGGCTATACGCAGGCCGATATCGACATGTGGGCCGACGTGATGGCCCGCTCCATCCGCGCCGCCGGCGTGCGGCCGGGGCAGATGGTGCATGTGGCCTATGGCTATGGCCTGTTCACCGGCGGGCGCGGCGCCCATTACGGCGCCGAGCGGCTCGGCTGCACGGTGGTGCCCATGTCGGGCGGCATGACCGAGCGCCAGGTGCAGCTCATCCACGACTTCAAGCCGGACGCCATCATGGTGACGCCCAGCTACATGCTGGCGCTCATGGACGGCTTCCTGAAGGCCGGCATCGACCCGCGCACCACCTCGCTCAAATATGGCATCTTCGGCGCCGAGCCCTGGACCAATGCCATGCGGACGGAGATCGAGCAGGCCTTCGCGCTGGATGCCACTGACATTTATGGCCTGTCCGAAGTCATCGGCCCCGGCGTCGCCCAGGAATGCGTGGAGACCAAGGACGGCCTGCACATCTGGGAGGATCATTTCTACCCGGAGGTGATCGATCCCATCACCGGCGAGGTGCTGCCCGACGGCGCCAAGGGCGAACTGGTCTTCACCTCGCTGACCAAGGAAGCCTTTCCCATCATCCGCTACCGCACGCGGGACCTGACCCGCCTGCTGCCGGGCACCGCACGGCCGGGCATGCGGCGCATGGAGAAGGTGACCGGGCGCTCGGACGACATGATCATCCTGCGGGGCGTGAACGTCTTCCCCACCCAGATCGAGGAGATCCTGCTGAAGGCCGAGACCTGCTCGGGCCATTATCAGCTGGAGCTGATCCGCGAAGGCCGCATGGACGAGATGATCGTGCATGCGGAAATCCGCGAGGACCGCTGGGCGGGCGCCAATCTGGACGCGGTGGCCGGCCAGATCCTCGCCCGCATCAAGGACACGGTGGGCATCACCACCCGCATCGAGCTGCACGAGCCCGGCGGCATCGAGCGCACCGCCGCCGGCAAGGCCAAGCGCATCATCGACCGCCGGCCGAAGGACTAAGGGGTTGGGCCGCGGCCGTGGTGTCATGCGGCCCTCCCGCCCCGTCCTCCCGGGGTCTTTGCCCCCTCCCTAACCCTCCCCCGCTTTGCGGGAGAGGGAACTTTAGTGCGCCCGGTCGGGGCGGAGCTTTGCCCGTCATGGCGGCTGTCATCCGGACCTTTTCCCCCGGCGCGACCGGCCCCCTCTCCCGCAAAGCGGGGGAGGGTTGGGGAGGGGGACATGTCGGACGATGAAGCGTCCTCCTCCCCCAAGCCGCGCCCCACCTTTTTCCTCAACTTCTCCCCACCCTGGGTCTTTGCCCCCTCCCTATCCCTCCCCCGCTTTGCGGGAGAGGGGACTTTGGTGCGCCCGGTTAGGGCCGAGCTTTGCCCGTCATGGCGGCTGTCATCCGGACCTTTTCACCGGCGTGACCGGCCCCCTCTCCCGCGAAGCGGGGGAGGGTTGGGGAGTGGGAAGCAAGGATGAAGCGTCCTCCTCCCCCAAGCCGCGCCCCACCTTTTTCCTCAACTTCTCCCCATCCTGGGTCTTTGCCCCCTCCCTAACCCTCCCCCGCTTTGCGGGAGAGGGGACGTTGGTGCGCTTGGTAG
>NZ_JBQUYX010000010.1:0-218452 GCF_056314145.1 Aquabacter sp. DMC10
AGGGCAGTCAATATACGAGCGAGCAGTTCCAGCGACTGATGGCCGACCATGGCATCACCTGTTCGATGAGCCGGTCGCATCAGCGAAGGGAGTTTTTCAGGTTTGACCTGACGGGTTCGGAATGACTGGGATGGGGGCGCAAAGCGGACGTCGCTGAAAGGGCTGTGAACGAGCAGCGGAGAGTCAGAGGCGGAAGCAGTGTGAGGCAGCAAGAATGCTGTCTCGTTTTGAGACTAAATTCTGAGACGCGTAACGGCTTGAAAAGGCTGAGGCTGCCATGCGTCTCATAATTTTTGAATTTCGAGACACATCGTATCGGCTAGCCGTGCTTCAATGTGTTTTTCGATGCTGAGATGCTCCTGAAAGATGTTGTCTCTTCCGGAGCGGGGAGCAGTGCTAAACGTGTGTCTAGCCTCTGACTTGGACAGGCTCACCCCCGCGCATGCGGGGAACAGGTCAGATCCTCAGCCACATTGTCGATGGAGATCGGTTCATCCCCGCGCATGCGGGGAACAGCGGGGCTTCAAGCTCCGCCTCATCAACGACAGCGGTTCATCCCCGCGCATGCGGGGAACAGCGCGACGCTGCGGCCCGGGGCGATCCCTGCATCGGTTCATCCCCGCGCATGCGGGGAACAGTGGTCCGGCATCGTGGCGCGGAAGACGGTCAACGGTTCATCCCCGCGCATGCGGGGAACAGTCATCGTCGCCGCAGGTAAGCACATCCGCTCCCGGTTCATCCCCGCGCATGCGGGGAACAGACCACACTCCACACCGCGCGGCCCATCACCATCGGTTCATCCCCGCGCATGCGGGGAACAGGAGCCGGCGACGAAGATCTGTGCGAGCGTCGTCGGTTCATCCCCGCGCATGCGGGGAACAGGTGGGCGCCAACGTGGGAGGCACCGCCGCCGAGATCGGTTCATCCCCGCGCATGCGGGGAACAGTCCAATTGGAGGGCATTGAATTACATTGAGAATTTCGAGCCTGGTCAATCTACCGATTTTTCGGAGCGGATAATTCTCACTCTTGCGGGCTGAAGGCCACCAGCTTGAGGCCGTCAAAATCGACGGGCATGCGGCGATTGGCGCCGACCGTGAGGAAGTCGAATCCCTGGTCAGTGGCGGCACGCCAGACCATCACTGCGTCGCCGTGCTCGATAGAGGCAACCACCTGCTCCCAGATGCGCTCTCGTGTGCGAGCCGAATAGTCTCCCACATAGACCCCGGCGCGCACCTCCCGCAGGCAGGCCGCGAGATTACCGCCTCAGGCGCGCCGCACCAGCATGAGGCCACATCCGAACGCCTTGGCGCGGCCGAAGCCCTTCCCAAGGCCGTCGAGGAGAAGGGCTGGATCGCGCACCTCAATCTGTCCGGACAGCTCAAGCACACCGAACTGGGGCTGGCGGGCACGAGATCCGGCATGAGCGGGGAGGGGAACCACCGAATAGTCAGAGACCGCCGCCTCAACCACCGTAAAGCCAGCCTTGGTGCCCTGTTGCTCCAGCCACTGGCGCCCGGCCGTCTGGGCCGCATCCATTCGCGCCGCGCGGCGATCGCCGCTGGTCTTGCCCGAGGGCAAAGCATGGATGGCATCCATCACCACATCCACCCGCGCCCCCCGTGCCTTGGGGTCGGCCGAAGTCTTGCGGGTGCGGGTCGCGTTGGCGCGCAGAATGAAGGCGAGGCGGTCCCCTTCGCGCAGGTCGGGCGCGAAATCCTTTGTCTCCGGCGGTTCGAACAGTCCAGCGCCATCCGCTGCCGGCGCGCGGGAGGACAGCACGAGAAAGCGGCCCTTTCCTTCCGAGCGCCAGAGAAAGTCGCGCTCCCGCTCCGGAGTGTCGGCGAAGACGGACCAGATCAGCCGATGGTGGGCATCCATGATGCGTCCTTGCGCCGGATCATGCAGGCGGTCGCGTCCCGGCTCCGGCAGCGGATCGATCAAGGCGCGGATGGCGCTGGCCGCGGGCGTCTTCGCGATGGTGAGACGCGACAGATAAAGGGTCATCCTGCCGTTCCCCCCTCCGCCGGCCGATGCATAAAGACGCGGCGGGCGGCGAAATGCCACTTGCCACGGTCGATGGCCAAATCGTTGCGGCTGTCCTCCACGTCGTCCGGCTCGATCCGCTCGTCCGATGCCACAAGGGCCAGCCGTGCCGGCTTTTGAAACGGCGGCAGCGTGGCCTGCTGGAGGGCCGCGACCACATCGTCCGCCTGGACGCGGCGCGGTGCCGGCGGAGCCGAGAGCGGGCAGGACTTGCGGCCGAAATACAACGTGAAGGCCGGGCGCTGGAGCGCTTCGGCGAGGCCCTCCAACGGCGCCCCCCAAAGTGCCACCGCATAGGCGACACCGACGCGATAATCCCGCAGTGTGATGGTGGTGTTGAGGCCCAAACGCCCTGCGGTCGCGAGGGCGGCCGGGCGGCTGTCGGGGCGCTTGGCGGCGGCCGTGGGCACCGTCTGCACCGTGTGATAGTCGCGCATTGGCTCCCCCGCATCGAGAATGCCCACGGCCACGCGCAATGTCTCGAGACGCGCCAGAGCCTGCGCATCGTCGCGCCGAATGCCCTTGGCTGCGGCCAGCAAGCCCAGCACGGCGGACCGCCCCGGCCAGGCGAGGGTGCCGCGCCGCTCGTGGCCAGCCAGATCGCCCATGGCGGCCATGGCGGCGCTCAAGGTAAAGACGAGATACTCAGTCATCCCGGCGCACCGCCGAGGCGGCAAACGCCACGATCTCGTCCAGCGTTCCCTCGCCTGCGGACACGTTCATGACCGCCCGCCGCTCGGCAGCGGGGCCATAGGCGGCGTCGATCCGATCCGCCATGTCCTCCAAGGCGCCGATGGACGCCTCAAGCAGATGGTCGCCGGCGATCGCCTTCAGGAAGGCTCCGGTCAGGTCGCGCGGCGCCTCTGCTCCGATCTCGGCCCGGATGTAGCCGGCGCGGGGATGATGGGCGTGGCTGTTCTGCTTACCGCTGGGCGTCGCCGTGGCCAGGGCCCGAACGAGTGCCTCGACACCCTTGCGGGCCAGGGCCGCATCGTTCTGCAAGTTCTCCACCAGAAGATCACAGTTCACGCAGGCATAGAGATAATAGACGCCCGAGCCGAACGCATGCTCGCCGAGATGGGCGCCGCCGGCATCCTCATCGCGGGTCTTGAGATCGTCCACGGCGGTGAAGAAGTCATCCTCTGCTTCCGCCCGGTGGGTGGTGATGGCATGGCCCACCTGGACCGCCGCTTCCCGGCTGAATTCAGGATTGTCAGCCAGCATGCGCCCGAACATGGCGATGTCCACCGCGCCATCGGCGCTGCGGAGGACCGTCTTGGCCAGATCCTTCTCGGTGGGCAGCTTTTTGCCAGCGACGGCGCTCTCCGCCAGTTCCAGCGCCAGATTGCGCTCGTCGGGCGAGATGAAAGCCAAGGTCGTGCCTTGCACCCATTCCGGGCGCTTCTTGTCCTGCGGCGTGATCTTGCCGAACGCGGCGGCGACCTTCTCAGCGACCTCGCGCGCCTGGTCGGGGACGATGCCCTTCGCCTCCAGATGCTCCCGGATCACATTGCCGATGAGCTTGGTCCGCTGGGCGAGATGGCCGGCCAGCCCTTGCTGGAACGCCGGCGACAGGCGCACCGCCCGCTTGATCGACTGGCTCGACAGCCGCAGTCGCCGCGTCCCGCCGAAACGGGCTTCCTTGGGAAACCCCTGGTCGTCGCGGTTTGGATTGGACGGGGGGTAAACGGTCAGCAGATGCAGTTGCAGAAACGTCGTCACGCGGTTTCCTCCAAATGGGCGCTGGCTTGCGACGTCTCGGCCGACGCCTTGCCGAAATAGTCGAGGCACCAACGGATGCGCACGCGCTCATTCCACCCCAGGAAGTCCTCGCTGAGAGCGGCAATGTTGCAGGCGTGCTCGACCCGTGGCAGAGCGCGTCGCAGGGCGGTCGCCAGTTCTCCAGGATCGCAGGAGCGGATCAGCCGCTGAAAGCGCAGCTCCGAAAGGGCCGGGCTTTCCCCCATGCCAAAGAGCCGCGCGATCCTGCGCGGATCATGCCTCTCAACCGACGCCAGCACCGGCAGCAGGGCAGCAAAGGTCGTGGCATCCACGCGTCGGTCGAGGGCGTCGTAGAGTGCGATGGCGTTCGGCTCGGCCAGAGCGTCAACGGCATGAACCGCGCGCCGCAGCCGGGCGCGAAGCCCGCGCGCAAGGCCCGTGTCCGTCTGCGGACGCAAAGTCTCGTGCCACCAGCTCTGAATGATCGAGCCGGCCTTCTTCTCCGCTTTGTCCGTCATGCGGCCTCCCGGCTTTTCCTTTCGCGCGGCGGCAGGCCGAGCTTGGCATAGGCCTCCCCGCCCGGCTTGCGCCAGCCCGCAAAGACCGCGCGCAAATCGCCGTGCTCCCGCACGATCTCGTTCATGTCCTTGGGCCTTTTCTGGTCGAGACCCAGCAGCGCTTCCTGCTCGAATATACGCAGCGCAACCCGTTCCATGGCGCGGACCCAGGCGCTTGCAATGTCCACCGGCGGCTCGCCGCGCAGGAGGGCGGTGACACCGGCCTCGAACGCCGCCTGGGTGTCGATGAAGAAGGTCTCGCGTAGTTGCTCCAGCGCACTGCCCTCACCGACAGAGGATTTCAGCGCGCCCCGCAACACCGAGCCGAATGTCTCAGCGGTCTCGATCATGGCCGTGAGTGTCAAAGCCGCGTCGCTGTTGAGCGGGAGAAGCGGCTGGCGTGACTGGATGAAGTCGCGCGGCTTCATGTTGTCCATGGACCAGCCAGCAACAAGGAGGCTCGCCGCGGAGCTTTCTTCCAGCGGGTCGCGGCTGGCATAGTCGTCCACGGCAGGGGCACGGCGCCCCAGGTCCGCCCGATGGTCGGGCATGGCGGTCACCACGCCGAGCCAGTTTCGATAACCAAATTGTCCGGCGCGCGGATGGAGCGGCAACCACTCGGCCCCCGCCTTCTGCTTGTAGTAGGGGGTTAGCGGATGGATCCAGCCGGCATAATTGGTGCCGTATGGCCGCTGGATGACGCCCGTTACATGTTCCGCCTCCGACACCAGACGCAGCCGGCGTGGCATGCCGAAAAAGGCCTCGGCCGGGTGACCGTGGCGAGGGTACGTTTCCGATCCCTTCGTCTCGGACGTTCGCGTGGGTTTCGTCCACGGGAGGACATCAAGGGAGGCTGGCTTGCCATAAGGCACGTTCGCCCAGACCAGATCCCACAGCCGGCCTGTCCCGGGATCGACCAGCGTTACCAAGGGGCCGCCGCCCCGCATGGACGTGCGATTGCCCGCCCCTCCGGAGGGGGCGTGGGCCTGGAGGAGATACAGCGCCATGGCCGCCATTGGCAGGTCGAGCCTGGGGTAGCGATCCCGCCGAACCATCAGGTCGGCATTGTTGCGCGCGGTATTGCCGCCGGCTGAATCGATGAACAGCATATCCGGCGCATTTGGCTCGCCTTGCAGCGGCTCAAGGTCCTGGAGGAAGAGCGGCCCTTCGCCGACCATGTTGAACGCCGGGGCGAAGGGGGCGAACGCCATGCGCAGGCGCTCGGCATCCGGCTCCCGGCGCGCGATCCAATCGTCCAGATCGGCCGGCGGGTCGGCCAGAAAGACCAGTCCGATCAGCAATTCCAGGCAGGCAATGTTGAGATCCGCGCGGGGCCAATCGGGGAAGGCGATGAGCGGATCCGCAAGGTCATGAGGGCGGATCAGCGACCGGCCGCCATCACGGCGGCGCACGGGAATCCAGGGATCATCGATGAGATTGAGGGGCACGCGATTCTCCCCGAAGCGGCCAAGCTAGCTAAATCGCGTAAGTTGTGTCCGTCAACCCAAGGGCGAGAGGGGGAGGGCGGGCAGACTGGAACATGAATGGGGAATTATGCGCCATGTGCTGGGAAGGGCGGCGAATGGCTTGCCCCATCCTGAGCGAAGGCTGTAAAACCCTCGCTCAGGAAGGGCCTGCACAGGTATTTCAAGCATTGTGCCAACCCCTCTGCTTCTCGCCGCGGCAACGGCGGGTTGACCTCGACTTTTACGGCGGGCCGGATTTCCGAGCCCGCCGTAACTGCATTTGGGGCGTTCAAACCAAAAATGTCCAGCATTTTTTAAGAGTGACGTGATGATCAAATTCACTTGTGATCCCCGCAAATGCGAGGAACGCTCTTCTACCGAGTGGCGTGAGGTTCATATTCACGGGCCATCCCCGCGAACGCAGGGATTAAATCAATAGGCCTTCAAATGGGTCGTAACGCAAGCCCTCCGTGATCGCGCCGTTCTCACCCACGGGGCACAGAGTGGCCGTGGCCTGACGCCAGTCCGGCCACGCCTTCTTCACTTCGGCGATCTCCGGGGCATTCTGGTCGGGCAAGGCCAGCCGCGCGAGCTTTCCGGCGTCGGCCTGCACCTCCGACAGCATCCATCCTTCAGCGGAAGCGCTGTCATAGCCGTCCGCCCAGGGCACAAGGGCCCCCTCTTGCCGGCGGGCCAACACCAAGGTGCGTGTCTCTCGGCCCAGGCGGGTGGGAAAGTGCGTATCGTCGGCGCCCGCGCCCGCGCGACGATAGCCTGCGGCAAAATCCATCAGATTGTGATCGGCCCGGTTGGTCTCGGCATAGCCCTTGCCGATGCGCTCACACTCCGCCGCTTCCAGAGGCGGCGGCACCGGCTTTGCCTCCGAGCGCACGGCCTCGATCAGGTCACGCAGGCCACCGGGTGCAACTATGACGCCGGTGCGGAAGAGCACCTCTGCCGTGCGCCATTGATCAGGCACCGGATAGACCCAGGCACCGCTCCCCAGCACCTGGGTGAGCCAGCTTTCATTCAAGACGTCAGCCGGATCGGGAGAAAGCACATGCAACACCGGCTCGGCCGTCGGGCGCTGCTGGCGTGGGCGCTCCTGCATATGGCGCCACAGGCGGCCGGCCCGCTGGATCAGCGCAGCCACCGGCGCGAGATCCGACACCATGACATCGAAGTCGAGATCAAGGCTGGATTCCACAATCTGGGTGGCGACCAGCACGCGGCCAGCCCCACCTTCCCGTCGACGGCCGAAGCGGGTCAGTTCCTCCGCTTCGATCCGCTTGCGATCGCAAAGGGCAAAACGGGCGTGGAGCAAGGATGCGGGCACGCCACGCGCTCTCAGGGCCTCAACCGCATCAATAGCCTCGTCGACCGCATTTCTCACGAAGACGCAGGCCGCTCCTCGCGCCGCTGCGGCTGCCAGAAGGTCGATGGCCTCCTCCGCCGCCGCCAATCGCGCCACTTTCACGGGTCCTTTCGGGCTCGGCGCCGGATGGGCGTTCCGCCAGGCCTCGCCCCCCGGTATGGACAAGGCCGGATAAGAGCGGTCCGCATTCGCCTCCCAGTCACGTCCCGCGCCATCGGCAAAAGCGCGGCTGAGGGCGGCGCGATCCTCAAGGGGCAAGGTGGCCGTGAGCAGGATCGCCGACCCGCCCTGCGCCGCGTGGGCGCGCAGAAGCGCGGCAAGCAATTGCGCCATGTAATTGTCACCAGAGACCTCGTGCGCCTCGTCGACGATGAGAATCTTTGAAGACAGCCCCCACAGGCGCAAAGTGCAAAAGCGGGTGGGCATCACCGCAAGAAGCGCTTGGTCGATGGTTCCGACCCCGACATCCGCCAGTAGGGCGCGCCGGCGGTTGTCCGCCAGCCATGGCGAGCAGGTGACGTCATCGCTCGGGGACGCTTGGCCCACCAGATCGCGAAAGGGATTGGACAGGCTGGCGCGTCCGTGGGCGAGCGTCAGCGATGGTGTTTCGAGCATCCGCCCGATGGCGGATCGGGCACGGGCGAACATGGCATCTGCCGTCGCCATGGTTGGCAAGGCAAAGTAGAGGCCCCGTCCTTTGCCCGCCGCAAGCATGCGCTGTGCAAGGATCAGCGCCGCTTCCGTCTTGCCGGAGCCTGTCTCGTCTTCGATGAAGGCGAGCATCGGCCCTTCGGGAAGTGCAATGTCGCGCGCCGCCTGCTGCATCGGACGCAAGGTGAAATCAAAGAGGGTCTCTTTGCGCACGCACGCCGGTTGTAAGCCTGCCTTCTGAACCGCATGGGCCGCCTGCGTGCGGGCAAGGGCCAGATATTCCGGCAAGCCAATGTTGGGGGCGCGCGGAGGAAACCAAGCGGGATTTGAACCCACCCAGTCCGCCGCAACCGTCAGGCCGGCGAGCCACCAACTGAGCCGTGTCGCTTCACGCGCCGAGAGGCCGGCAAGGGATGCCTGCGGCCAGAGGGAGGCGAGGTCCTCAATCACACGCGGAATGTCACGCGCGGCCTCCGAGCCTGAGGTGGCGCAATAGCGTCCGAAGTATCTCACATCCTGTTTGGAGGGCCGCCCGTGGTGGCCGGCGATGGCGGACACCACGTCTCGCCACACGGGCAGACTGGCTCCGAGGCGTTGCCTCAAGGCCGCATGGCCCCACAACCAGGCTTCGGTCAACTCCCAGTGACGAAGATCCTGGTGCCGGGCCGCCCCTCGGATCATCTTGCGAAAGCTGTCTCCGATCTTGCCGAGGTCGTGGAGCGCGAGGAGGAGCGTTATGGCGCTCTTGAGCTCAACGAAGAATGGACTCTGCGCCAACAGCCGTTCACCGACAGCTGCCACGTCGAGCATGTGATAGACAGCCGGATGCTCAGGCCCTGTGTCCGTCGCGCTCTTGCCCGGCCATCTGGCAAGATAGTCTCGCACCATAGATGGCCCCCATTTGTCGCGCGCTGGCAGACGAGCCAACCCCAGAATTCTATCAGCCTGTGATTCGGCGAACGGTCACAGAGCAAAGTAAACATCGGCATACTGGAACGGGAGTCGCGACGTTGTGGCCTGAGCCAAGAGCGGACGCCGCCCGCTCTTGGCTCATTTAATCCTTCCCTTCACACAAACCCCCATTTCCGCTTCGCCAACTGCGTCTCCAGGCTGTCCGGGTTAGCAAACGTCCATCCCTTGTCGATGAGGCGCTTGGCGGTCAATGCGTTGCCTTTGATGGCGATGATGAGGAGGGCGGCGAGCTGGATGCCGAAGCTGAGGGTGAAGGCGATGAAGACCTCCCGGTCCGTCTCGGCATTGGCAAGGTCCATGGCGAAGGGGGAGAGCAGGCTGATGGCGAGGAAGAGGGCCGCCCAGCCATAGAGCTTGCGCAGCATGAGCGGGATGCCGAAGAAGCCGGCGAAGAGGAACAAGGTCCAGCTGAAGCCGACCTTGATGGCCTTCAGTTCTCCGGTGCGGGGATTGATGAGTTGCACTTTCATGGGGTCTCCAGGGGGTGATGGGGGTATGAAAACGGGTGCCGACGGTGCCAGTGCTTGGGGCTGCGGCAGCGACGGCAAGGGCGCGGCACAGGCGGCAAGGAAGCGGTCGGCATCGATGCTGAAGGGGGGCGATGGCGCCTCAGCGGGCATCGCTGCCGCGACCTGAGAGAGATCAGGAACTTGCCAGCCGCGCAGAGCGAGGCGGAGGGTCGGGGCTGAGGGCTCGGCAAAGCGCCAACCTTGCATCAGGTGGCGCCGGCCTCAGTGCCCGTTGAATTCGCGGCCGAAATAGATCGCGAAGGCCAGGATGATGCCGTTCGCGGATGAACCGCGCAGGCCGCCGCCACGGCCGTCAATGGCGAGGAAAAGCACCGTCCAGCAGAGCCAAAGGCCAAAGCCCAGGGCGAGGATCGGCCAGTTGAAGCCGATGCCGACGCGCGTATGAGCCCCCGTGAAGGGATGAACCAGTCGAACATGCATGGCGTTGCCCTTCAGTGAGCCCGTTTGGCTGCGGGAGACAGCCACGCGAGGTCTCCGAGCGTGGCGAAGCGCCAGCCGCCCTTGCCGTTCGGCAGTTGCAGTGCCCGGAAGGCCAGCTCCAGCCAAGGCTTGTGGTGCACGAAACGGTAGGTGGCGAAGCCCGAGCAGACCTGCGCTTCCCAGCCGGGAAAACGGTTCTCGATGTCGCCGAGATCGGCCGCAGTGGGCGTGCGCCAGACGGGACCATCGGGCGCGAAGGCTTCCACGTGGAGAGCGATGTAGGTGCCGCGCCAGGTGGTGTGGGGAACGAGGCGGGTGCGCCCCGTGACGAGGAAGGAGGGATGCTGTGCCATGCGACGTGCGGCGTCCATGCGCCTTTCAGTTGTGGCGAAGCTAGCGAATAATGAGGGCTATGGCCAGTGGTTTGATAGGCGCCGCAATCCCCAGCATGCGCGCCCATGAAGGGACGTGCCGTTCTGGCCTGGAATGTGCGGGCCCTGCGGGTTGAGCGGGGATTGTCGCAAGAGCGCCTGGCGGCGGATGCCGGGATCGATCGGGCGTATCTGGGCGGCATCGAGCGGCAGGTGGAAAACCCCACCATCGATCTCCTGGACCGCCTCGCTCAGGTGCTGGACGTGACCTTGAGCGACCTGGTGCGCCTGCCGGCGGAGGGGGCGACGCCTCCGGTGCCGCTGAAGCGCGGGCGCAAGAAGGCCTGAACTTACAGGCGGCTCTGGCCTGCCCGTCGCAGGCAAAGGTCGGCCCGGACCTCGTCCGCAAAGCGGGCGATCAGCGCGGCTTCGAGATCCGACAGCAGGCCCATGCGGCGCGAGACCATCACCGGCAGAATGCGCGCCTTGGCCTCAAGGCCGAGCGATGTGCATGCCTCGCGCCCTGCGATGCGCTCCAGCGCCCGTTCGGCGCGCCGCAGATGCCTCATGCCAAGGGCGCCAGCATAGCGCCCATCTGTATCCGGATCGGCCTCATAGCCGGCCTGGAGCGCCGCCACCGCCTGCGCATAGAGCACGCAGTCGCGAATAAGGGCGCAATCTTTCGCGGCCTGCCTGCGGCGCCGACGGCGCCTGTTTCTCTGTCCCATGTGAGGCTCCCTTTTGCACGGTCGAAGAGAGGGGAGACGCCGCGATGCGGCGCCTCCACGTCGTCAGCCGGCATGCATGGGGTGCAGAAGGGCGAGCTCGGTGATCTGGCGCGAGAGGTGGCCCATTTCCTCGTAGTCGATGTAGACGCAGCTCGCCCGTCCCTCCACAAGGGTGATGACCTTGGCGGGCCACCAGCCCTGGAACTCGCCTTCCGAATAATCGGCCATGAGCACGACGTCGCCGACAGCGATGGCGCGCCAGAGGCGATCATCGACTTGTTTGGTGTCGACCTTCTCGGCAAGAGGGGTGGCCGTCGCGTTTCCGGGAGCGGGCGGCTTGGCCGCCACGGGCGCCTCAATGGTGGCACGCTGCGCGTCAGGGACGGGCGCGATGTTCTTGGCGGCAGCTTTACTCTCAGCCGCCTCCGCCGTGGCAGCGACAGCCGCCTCTTCAACAGAGGGCGCGGCGCCGTCAAAAGCTGCCTGAGCGGCCTCCGATGCCTCGCCAGCGGCCGGCAGTGCCTTTTCGTCGACAGGCGTGGCCGTCGCGCCTTTCTTCGCCTCAGCGGCCTTCGGAGCGGTCTTGACGTTGATACGCCTGATCGAAGCCATGATGTGTCCTTTCATAGAGGGCTTGCGCCAGCAAAAGGTATCATAACACTACAGGAATGTCAAGCGAACCGTTGCCACACCACGATTTCGGGCACGAAACCGCTCCAAAAACGCAAGGTGCGCTGGAGGGCTTAGAGACGCGTTTTTGGTGGGATTTGGCGCCGATACCCCCTCGGCACCTGGGTGGCATATGGCGCCCAATTGCTTCACGCGGTGCGAAAGGGCTGCGCTTCAGCCGTGGCGCCGTGCGTCTGGCTGCCGCCAGTTCAGACGGCCCTCGCGCGCGCGTGGTCAGCGTTTTTGAGATGTGGGGACGAATGAGGGGAAGGGAAGCGGCTAAACTTCCAAGTCATTGAAAAATAAAGGATATTTCCGTGAATTGGCGGGCCGCGTCAGAACCAGATGAGAACTACGTCTTCGCCATAGCCCTCTAAAGCCCGCTTTTGGACTTTGTGCTCCGTCAGCTTTGGAGCGCGAATATGCCCTAAGCTGACGCTCATTATGGGGCATCTGCTCTCCCGGCTCGTCGACTTAAAGCCCGCCATTGGCAGATTTCAGCCGGGAACGAGCGGATGCTCTGCCTTCCAAAACTGGAACATCGCCGCGAGGTCCGCCACGATTCCAACCTCGTGTTGCGCGACGTCGATGCTCCGTAGATGCAGCCGATCCATCCTTCCGTGGATCAGGTAATCCGTCGCGAACGGCGCTGATCCAAGACCTAAATGGTGCGGATAGAGGAGAAGGAGGTCGGGGCAGGCATAGAGCCGCCCATAGGCCATCATCTGATAGACATCGGTCTGACTGACGCCGTGCTTGGCATCCTCGATCGCAGGAGACAGACGCTTCCATTTCGTATCCACGATCGCGATCGGCGCGTTGCTTTGCCGGTCCCGAACAATGATGTCGGGCCGGGTCTGGAATCGACGGCGCCCTTGGCCTCCCTCCTCGATCAGGCAAAACAGCCGGCCTCCCTGCATCTGAACAGTGAACCCGGCAGGAAGCAGGCTCCTTCGCATTAGAATTGCGATATAGGCCTCGAACAGGTCGTTCATCGGGAAGAGGAGCGTGATCCCTTGTCCGGCGGACCGATCATGATGGGTCGCTTGCCAGTCGCGCTTCAGGAACAGCCGGGCGAGCCCGAACAACGCCTCCCAGCGCCGATTGGTCCGATCGATGCGCACCGCGTGCCAAGGCAAAGCGGCGACGGTCACATCAGCGATGTCGGAGAGCACGAACCGCAATTCGTCGAGCTTGCGCACAGTCTCAGCAGCACGGGCATGGCCGCGCAGGGCGAGTACGCACGCTTTCATGATCTGCAACAGCGGAATGTCGCTCGCCAGCGCGTCGAAGCGGCAGGCGAGTCGGTCGGGTCGCACCGCATGTGCAGTGAACTGCCGCACCACGTTCAGCCGACCACGCAGTGCGGGAAGATCGTCTTCGTGCTGGAGATAGGCCCGGGGAAGCCCCCGGCGCGTTTCAGTGAGGAGCTTGTCCGCGAATAGGCGTATCAGAATGTCGAGGAGGCCCTCTCTCTGCCTCGCCATCGCCGACGCAGCACCGTCGCCGATGTCGAGGCCCAATGCCACGTCGAGCATACGCACCAGCCGTTCGCGGACGGTACGTCGCCCCTCGTCCGACGCGGTGTCAAGCCGATCGATCTTAGGAAGGATCTCGAGGCTACACCCGGGCGTTGCGATCACGCCAACCATCTGACCGACCGTCAGGTGCCGGAAATGATCCCGCAGAATGGAGGTGCCCTCTTCCCCGCCAAGGGGATGGGCGCGCGCCGCAGCGATCATTGCATTGGCCTGCGTCCGGGTGAAGCCTCCTTCTCCCGGTCGATCAAGGACTGCGATGCGTCCCCACTCGCTGACAGCAAGATGGCTCATTCGGTCGACGCGCCAGCGCTACTGCCCCCGTTCAGCCGTTTGAAGGCGTCCTCCGGAAACGGGTCGCGCACAAACCAGCTATCGCGGTCGTCACCCTCAAAGCCCGGGGGTGGGGCGATCTTACGCGATCCGATGAAGCCATCGCCGAGGACAGCCTCAATGCGTCCCCAATCTTCGAAGAAGTATTCCTGGAGAAGGGGAATGACCTTATCGCGCATGACGAGGTCGATCGTCTCGCGATTTTGACACCCCATGAAGAAGGCATGGCCGATGCGATGTTCGCGGTCGATCAGATACTCGATCCTATCGTTGATGGCGGTAAGCGCCGCTCGCAGGTCGATCCCGTCTACGGTGCCGAGCAGGTCGACGCGCGGCGCCATCTCCCGAAACGTGAACCGGCGCCTGAGCGCGGTGTCGAGCAGCGCAATCGAGCGATCCGCAGTGTTCATCGTTCCGACGATGTGAAGATTTGCCGGGACACCGAAATCGCGCCTCTTCGAATAAGGCAAGGTGAGGCGTAGCGCGTTGGCCATGCCGAGACGCTTGTCGGGCTCGATCAGTGTGATGAGTTCGCCGAAAACCTTTGAAATATTCGCCCGATTGATCTCGTCGATGATCAGCACGAACTGCTCCGGCTCGTTGGCCACCGCTTCTGCCGGGGTGGCGTCCTCGCCACCGGCGATCAGGCGTGCCAGCGCCGACAGGTTCACCCGCTTCGTAGCGATTGGATAGAGCGTGCGCATTGTGAAGCTGCCATCGACGATCGTGTCGAGCGGCAAGGGTTTCTCGAGCGTGAGCAACCAGCGCACGTCGCGGCGGTGTGCGTAGAAGCCCTCGGGCTCGGGAGCATAACGATAGTCGCCAGTGACCTCGGCAACGGCCCGGAATGCGGAGTTGCCGTAGGGCACGATAACGATGTCGCCGATCTTCATTTCGGCACGGAACAGCGAAGTCTGCGTCCAGTTGCTCGGGGTCGGGTCATCCGGTTTCTTGTCCAGCCACTCCGCCTTAATGGCGTCGAGGGACGAAAAACGCTCAGCGCTCCAATCGATCGTTCCGCCCCAACCGAGCGCGATGTATCGATTTGCCATCGCCGCGTCATAGACTTCGTCTTCGCCGCCAGTCGCGCCCTGGCTCATCTTCCAGAAGCGGCGGCCGGAAAAGTCGAAGCCGGCCGCGCTCGCTGCTTGCACGGGTCGAGTCCGGGCCTGATCGGCAAGTTCACAGATGTCGTGGAAGACGCCGGCCCAGGCCTTAAGGCGGAAGCCTGCCGAGTTGTCCCCTGCTTCGCCGGTCTCCGGACGCAAACCCTCGACGAAGCTCTCGTAGTCATAGTTCTGGTGGAAGGTGACAAAGGCGATCCGCTTTTCCGCTTCGAGCTGCCGATATCGGTGGAGCAGTGCTTGGCGGCCTTCAGGCGATTCGTCGGACGCCACAGTGCCATCGCACAGCAAGACGGCCTCATAGGCAGTGCGGTAGGTTTTGCCCGTTCCGGGAGGACCGTAGAGGATCAGGTTGGTCGGCGACTGTTTCGGCTTGGTCACGCTCTCGGTCTCCGTCGCCAACGAGTAGGTCAGCTTCCGCGTCGTGCTCAGCTTCGGCCCTTCCGCCGCCGGCGCCGGGACGTTCGCGAGCTGCAAGAATAATCGACCTTCGAGCGCCTGGCAGATGTTCGGCCAGGCCATGTGAAGGCCCATCTCGTTATTCAGCGCACCGATGGTGAGGCTGACGGTCGCATCGCCCCGGAGGCGGGCCGGCCTGATGTAGTTTTCCAGGACGTACCGGCGGATTTCGTCGGCCTGGCTTTCGCCACCATCATCTTCGTCCGCGACGCCTGCGATCGAATAATTGGGATCACGCCCTTCACGAAAATAGCCATATTGTCGCAGGTTGGCGATCATGTTGCCGAGCTGGCCCCTGGGATCTTCGGCTTGGGGGACGACCGCGCGCACGATCGCCATGTCAGGATCAGGATCGCTTGCTAGCGTCGTCAACTGCGCGAGCAATCTGTCCCATCCTCCATCGTCGAACACCTCGTCCAGCGTGGATTGGGAATAGCCGAGACCACGCAGTCCGCGCTCGGCCCGCAGGCTGCGGCGCACGCGCGTATCAATAGCCTTCTTCGTTAACGGCTCTCCCTTCCAGAGCCGCTTGCCAAGCCAGTTCTTGAACTCCTGTTCTTTCATCGCTACTCCGCAGTGATAGGCAAGCAACGCGATTATCGCCGGTCGGATCTTTACGCCACAAGATTGGCATTCACCGATCTATCGGAATCGACATCGGCGAGTAACTGGCCGAGATGCACGGGGCTCTCACACAGTCGGTAGCCGATTTCATCAGGTCCGGCGACTGAGTCGAGGTGCATGAATATCTGTTCGAGAAGCTCATCCTCGGCGCGGGCGCTCTGCCGCGGGGTGTCCGTCAACCCGATACGCGATCGCAACTCCGGGGACCGTTCGGCGAATATCGACCATTCGTCCTGATCGAGCTTCACCTCGAAGAATCGCGAATAGCACCAGTAGGAATATGCCCCGCGCGCGCCACGGTGCGCGCAGAGGAACAGCCTGGGCCAGGCGTTTGCGTCCGCATCCGACCAGCCGGTAAACAAATTTCCCTTCGGCCAGTTCGGCAGGCGGGCGATCTCTTCCTTCGTCAACTTCGGCTTGCCGCGCTTGCCCTCGACCGCCATCGCTGCCTCGGCTGCGTGCTCGACATCTTCGCGATCGGCCTCGCCCGACGAGAAGACCACGCCGATCCCTCGATAGCGGTCCGGGTCAGCCGCGATGGTCCGCAGCAGGGTGTCGGATGCAGCGGTTGAGGGCGTGCCTTTAGGGGCACCGGGCCGCGGTCGCTTTACCCAGGCTGCGCGAGCTGTGGCGAGGGCCTGGGGATCGACTACGTCGGCTTTCCCCCAGATTGCCTCGAACCACTTCGCGCCTTTGCGGAACACGGTCGTATCGTTCTGATGAAATGTGCCGCACTCGGTCAGCGCGGGTGACTCGGCAAAGCCAATGCCACGATTCGAGGCATTGGCCGAGGTGACGACTATGCCGGCACTTGAAAGGTACAGTTTCGCGTGTAATCCCCTTAGATGCTTGAGTTGGGGATTGTCGGGCGCCCCGAGCAGCACCAGTTCCTCGGGGTTGGTGCCGCCCATCGAGAGGTCGCAGATGATCCGCGCCTTGGAGGCACGCTTCTTGGAGCCGAACAGCGCTTTGAGCGCGCCATCACCCCAGAACGCGACGGCGCATCTGACGTCGTCACCCGCGATAACAGTCTGGACTGCGCTGCGCACCTGCTTGTGATCGAGGAACTGCGCCATTTTCCCTCCCGTGCCGTTCGTGAAGTCCGCAACCCGCCCGCAAAGTCGGGAATAAGGCCGCCGGGTCAGTCCGGCTTCTTGCTCTGCTCGACAGCTATCCACTCAACATTATTCCGGGAGACGTCGCCGGCGTCCATCACGTTGAGCTGCCGTTTGAGCATCATACGGGTAACTCAGGATAACCTGCATCGTTTGATGCAGGACTTAAACAGTCATCAGCTGTGTGTGACCAAATCAACTTGCACCGTTTTTCCGATGGGCGGGCATGTCAGCAACGATAACCTGCTGCGTCTGATCATCCCAGCCATAATAAATGCGTAAGCAATTCTCGGGTGCACGCGTATTTCCACCCGTTTTCACGTGCCAAGCTGCAGTTAAGCGCTGCGATTGCCAATCGAACGTGAACTCATCGCCGCCACACGCGGCGTTCCGAATTCCGTCTTCAATGGGCTCGTCGCGGAGCGATCCGCCCCCCTCCAGGAGGCGCGTGCGACATTCGGTGGCCAACCACAGCAGGCAGCGTGCGGCCTGTTCGACATCAGCATACAGAGCCTTTTTGCAGCCACGTCTTGCTGCGCTTGTAAGGGAAACGCGTCCCACCAGTGCAGAGTCACACCAATCTTCGAAGTATTCCCAATTTTTTGGAAGGGCTTGGGCGTCGTTGCCAACCCCGCCGGCATCGGACAACCTTTGCAGGAGCATTTGGATCTGGGCCGTCGCGTTCCGTTCGCGGCTTTCGGCTTCTTCGGCGCGAAGCTGCGCTTTGCTCGCCTCCTCCAGCGCGTATTGCTCCATATCTTTGGCTTCGGTCAGTTCCTTCGTGATTGCGGCGATCCGGCTTTCTGCTGCCGACAGCTTCTCGGTATCGCTTGCTCCACTACTCACAAGGCGTTCTTGTTCCGCTTTCCGGGTGTAGCTGCGGAGTTGGGCGAATGGCAGGATGTCTTGCCCTAGGCGGACAGCTCGCGTGCTGTACTGTGCGACGCGCCCGCGGATCTGCCGATCCACCAAGTTCGCGCCGTCAAAGTTGGCTAATCGCGCGCCGAGCCACAGCGGGTGTCCGAACGGATCAGCATCATCGTCGAACCCGGGCATATAGATTCGAACGGCTCGGTCGAACACTGACAGCCGCTTGCCGAACTGCTCTGTCAACGCCCACGACGTTTCCGGCAGGATTGCCACAACGTGCGCCAGCCCACAGAGACCCGCCGCGAGCTTCTCGATATCGAGTGTCAGTTCCGGATTGGCCCTGTCCATCACCGAGACGGTGACCACCGGCAGACGGCGGGCTGGAGAGGCCAGTAGGTCCAGAAAGGTATCCTGCGCCTGTTGGTCTCCGACGTACCAAGGAAGCGAGGACAGCGCCTGTCCTCCGCTTGTCAGGCCTATCGTATCAATGAGTTGCCGAACGTAACCGGGCGCCGCCGGGGCAATATCAAGTTCGGCCTCTCCACTGCCGACGATCAATCGGGCTGCAAAGCGCGGGGGGTGGTCCGGCGTCCGCCACAGAATCGCTTCCGACGTCCAGATGCGCCCTGCGATCTGCTTATCGGGGTCTTCTTGACGCAGTGCCCAAGCGTGGATTTCCGGAAGATCGACCTCCACTGCACTGCTGTTGCGACCTGCCACCAACAAATCGAAACCGCGCCCCGCCATGGCATCGCTCGGGAGCTTTCCGCCGCTGCGCCTCTGCGCCCATTTCAGGATTTCGCTACGCGCCCGATCAATCGCGCCATCGTCTTGCGGAAGGTCGGCGGCAATGTGGAGGACTTGATGCTCGCGGATCATGCGCGCGGATAGCGGCGCCAATGCATCCCGAAAGTTCCTCATCTCACTTCCCCCTCGCTCAGCCAGTTTGTTAGTTTCCTTATAGGTAAACCGATCATCCCCCGTCGTCACAGAGATCATGAGCGCAGGCGGACAGACCGACGAACACAAGAGCCGCTAGAACGGCATCCTCCCGCCGCAAGTCGCGTTTTACACAATCGGGATCGCCGGGGTGACGGATGTTGGGATAGGTGTTGGCGAAGGTGTAAGCGCGCTCGAAGATGTTCGCAAAATCGTTGCTGGGGAAACGGTTTCCGTTCCGCATCCGCGTTAAGGCGCGGCTGAATTCACGCTCCCGTCCCGCTGATGCCGAGGTCAGCATGTTCTCCGCCAAAAGCGATGCCGTGCGGATTGCCTCCTTCGCATTGATCTGGCTCCAATCGACAGACTGACGGTGCCAGGCGTTTTCAAACCCAGTCAGCGCCTCCGCCAATTGCGGACTAGACGCGGCACGAACGAGCAGGCTGCGATAAAGCGCGTCAACTTCTCCATGGAGTAACGGCAGCAGCCTCACGGGCTCGACATCAATGCGGTAGGGGAGTGCGTGGCGTCGGATGAATTGTTCGAGGCGGGTGCGGTACGCTTCCTCCAAATCAGGGTTGCCGTATTCTTCGAGTGCGACCGCGATGTCCGCCAGAAGGATTGCGATGGCACGTCCGTCGATGAAGAACTCTGGTTTGATACGGCGCAGGGCCGCACGGGCATCTGCAACGCTATCAAGAGAGGTCGCCGCGTCCGCGTGAAGCGTATCAAGCGTGGGATACCGGCCGGCTTCAACAAATATCTGTGCCATGCCGCGCGGGCGGACCAGCAGGGTGCGAACGACTTCGACCGGTAGGTCGGAGTGGGCATGCCCGAATTGGGCGAACAGGGGCCGCCACAGCTCTGCTCCGACATAGCGCCAAGCAGCTTGCAGGCGATCGGTCGTCATCCAAACACCTCGGTGGCAAGAGGGGCGTGCATCATTCGCGGAACTTCCACAGGTCGACGGCGCTCGCTTCACGGCTGAGCATGGTGCGGAGCATGGTCATCATGGCGTCGATGTTGATGGTGCCGACGGTTTCCGCCTGTTCCCGCTCGTCCCAGTCGTCGATGGCCCATAGGGTCAGCAAGACGGCTTCCTGTTGGGGCAGTGCCTCGATGGCGGCGCGGAGGAAGGGGGCGATCGTGCTATCGGAGGCGTAGGAGACGCCCGGCAGTTCTATTTCGTCCGGATCGCTGAACAGCCCGTCATCAAACGGGCCATCCTGCACCTCGACGCAGATTTCATCCCACAGGGTGCGGCAGGTGTAATCATCGCCGAAGATGCCGGTGGCCGGGATGCGCCGCAGGCGCCAGATCAGGCGGGAGGTGAGTTGGCCGAAGCGCAGGGCGGCGAATTGCAGGGCGGCGTGGCGGGTGGCCTCAAGAATGGCGTCCTCGGGCGCGGAGTCGGGGGCGTTCATCCGAACACCTCGGCGGAGAGCGCGGCGGCCATGGCCTCGGCCTTGGCGGCGGCGGCGTCCAGCGCGCGGGCGAGCGCGTCCAGGCGGTTGGCCTGTTCGGCGAAGGCGGTTTGCAGGGGGAGCGGGGGAAGCACTATCGGAAGCTTTGCGAACCTGCTGGCTCCAAGGTGCGCAACATTCGACGTCTTACTTGCGATCTTTGACAGTTGCCCATCTCGGTACATTCGCAAAAATGCTGCCAGAGCGAACTCTGGAAGAATTTGTGCTCGGTCGCATCTGAAACGAACAAGGGTGTTCTGAAAACAGCAGTCTTCCACCTCACTTCGCCACATTGCCGGGCGACCCACTAATTCGATGCTCTGACCCTCGTTCAGCAGAATATCGCCATAGGACAGTCGATACGTTTCAAAATCCCGATTGTCGAAATCCATCGAAAGCAAGTCTGAAATATCGATCCGGTCTTCAAAGACGTTCGCAACACGTACATATGGCCGCGTGAAATTGCCCGACTGATATCTGGGAGCCCGTTGACGCCCGAGCTTCACTTCTCCTGCATCTCCAACCGTCGTAACCGCCCACCCCTTCGGATTGGTCGCCGGGTCGCCGAACATGTCGAGAAAGAGGGCGGGGATGATGGTGCGGGCCTTGGCGCGAGCGGCGTCGGCGCGGCGCCTGATCTCTGCCGCCCGGTCCAACAGCCCCACGATCCGACGCTGCTCGTCCAGCGGCGGGAGAGGGATTTGCAGGGCTGCGAGGTCACCACGGTTAATTGCCGTGAACGTACTACCATTACCTTTTCGTTCTAATGCAGGCCGTGCGGCGATAACGGCCCAATGAACAAACCCACTATCCGCCTTAAGAGGGTTAGGTCGAATCGCCGCTAATCCTCGCCCGATGCAACATTTTTCGGCTGCGAGATTGGTAGGTCCAACGGGAGCTCGCACAGAGATCAGTATATCCCCGACCTCGGCCAGCTTGGCTGGTGCCGTGCACCATTTTGTAGGTTTCGGGTAAACGTCGCCAAACTCGGCTTTACCCTGAAAAAAGGGGAGACCTTGTCCCTGACTATTATAGCTGCTGCCGGGGGGCGACTGTCCGGCAACGATGGTCGCAATGCTTCCGAGCTCGACAAGATGGCGCTTCACGTCACCGGCTCCCCAAGCTCAGCCGCCAGAGCCTCGATATCGCCGAGGATCGCCGCCGTCTCGTCGCGCAGCTCCGCCAGCAAGGCGCGGGGATCGCGGTGCTCCGCCGCCTCGCGGCTCTCGGGCCGGTAGCGGGAAGCGGAGAGGTTCCAGTCCTCGCGCTCGATTGTTGCGGCGTCGGCGAACCACCAGTTTTCCGTCCAGGGTTGGCTCTCGTCCCGCGCCAGCCAGTCCTCCCGCATCTCGCCGCGGCTGTTGAAGGCGGCGATGAGGCCAGGGAGATCGTCGGCTTCGATGGGCTGGTCGTGGTTGGCGTCCAGCTTGAAGCCGTCATTGCTGGCGTGGAGGAACATCACCTCCTGCGTGCGCCCGCCGCGCGCGAACACCAGCACGCTGGTCTTCACCCCGGAATAGGGCTGAAACACCCCGCCGGGCAATGACAGCACCGCCTCCACCCGGTTGTTCTGCATCAGCATGCGGCGCAATTCCTTGTGCGCCCCGGTGGAGCCGAACAGCACGCCCTCCGGCACGATGACGCCGCAGCGCCCGCCCGGCTTCAGATTGTCGATCATGTATTTCACGAACAGAAGTTCGGTGGCGGTGCTGGTGCCGATCCGCACATCATCGACGATGCGGTCGCGGTCGATCCGGCCGGAGAAGGGCGGGTTGGCGAGGATCACGTCATAGCCGTCGAGCGGCAGGTTCCGCTCCATCTTCGCCTGCCGGTCGAAGGAGGAGGTGAGCACGTTCCGCTTCAGGATGCGCACATCCGGCAGGCCGCGCAGCGCCAGATTCATGCTGGCGAGGCTGACCATTTTGGGGTCGACGTCATTGCCGTAGAAGGTTTCGGCCTGGAGCTTGCGCCATTGCGCGGCGTTCAGCCGGTCGCCAAAGCCGCGCTCGAAACTCTTACCCTCCAGCTCCGCCACCTCCCGCCCATTGGCCGAGGAATTGGCGAGTCGGATATGCTCATAGGCCGCCACCAGGAATCCGGCGGTGCCGGCGGCGGGGTCATAGACCGTCTCGCCGATCTTCGGGTCCACCAGATCGACAATGGCGCGGATGATGTGGCGCGGGGTGCGGAACTGGCCCAGCTCGCCCGCCTGCTTGATCTGGCGCAGCACATGCTCGAACAGGTCGCCCTTGGTGTCGGGGTCCGCGTCCTCCAGTTTCAGCTCGTTCACGAGCGTCACGATCTGGGTGAGCACGGTTGGCTCGTCGATGACAAGGCGCGCCTGCGCCATGAAGCTGAGGCCGAACTCATCGCCGATGGCGGCGAAGAAGGGAAACACCTCGTCTCGGACGAAGGTGACGAGCGGCTCGCCCGACATGGCATTGGCCCAGCTGGACCAGCGCATGCGTTCGCGCGGGATGCTCTCCACTCCCTTGGCCGGGGCGTTCAGCGGGTTGCGCAAGGTCCAGTCGCCGGAGAACAGCGAGGTGTAGCCGCGCCCCGTGGCCCTGGACTGGCGCACATTGGCGGCGTCGATGCCCTCGATCATGTAGAAGAAAAACAGGAAGCTGAGCTGTTCGGCGTTGGACAGCGGGTCGGGATAGCCGCCACCGTAAAGATAGTCGCGGATCTGATCGACCTTGCGGCGCATATCGGGCGTAAAGGGCATACTCGGCCTTCAATTGGCGGGTTGGTCTGGGTTTTCCGGATCGGGCGTGCGGCCCGTGCCATCGATGCCGAACACGCTCGCGTTCAGGCTGGAGAGCACCCGCTCCAGCTCGCTCTCGCCGCCGAACACCGCGCAGCCACGGGCAAATCCGCCATTCATGGCAAGCGGCGGCTGGTCAAAGCGCCAGCTTTCGAAGCTGGTGAGTTCGGCCGCATTGGCCTTGATCTGCTCCTTGATGAGATGCAGCAGCCGCAACTGGTCGGTGTCGAACGACTGGCCATCCAGCCAGGTCTCGAACGCTGCCCCAAGAGCCTCGGCGCGGGCTTCCTCCGGGTCCATGAACGCGCGCCCGGTTTCATCCACCGTCACCCATTCGCGGGTGGCGGGGTCGATCTCATCATGCACATCCAGCGTCAGCATGCGGCGCGGCTGGCCCTGCGGCCGTTCCGCAGGGCGCACCACAACCGCCCCGCCTTCGCCCGGCGCCTCGTCATCACCATGGCGCAGGGTGACGCCGGTGAAATCCCACAAAGTGAAACGATCCTTACCCGGCGCCTGCCGTGTGCCCCGGCCGCGCATCTGCTGGTAGAGGATCGAAGAATGGGTGAAGCGCGCCATCACCAGATTGCGGACCTCCGGGCAATCGAAACCGGTGTCCAGCATGTTCACGCTGACGAGGATCTGCGGAAACGGTTCGTTCTTGAACCGCTTGATCTTGGCGTTGCCGTCCACGCTGTCGTCCGGCCCCATGCCTGACACGACGAAGTCGGCATAGCGCGTGGTGGGGCTCGGCTTCTTGTCGGCGAAGACATCATCAAACATGCGCGCCAGCGTCTCTGCATGGCGCTTGGTGACCGCGAACACGATGGTCTTGCCCCATTCCGGCGCACGGCGAATCCCGCTCGGCGCGGTATAGCCGTTCTCCAGCACCTCGCGAAACTCGCGCACCATGGCGCGGTTGCGCTCGGGGATGGTGAACTTGCGCTCAAGCGCGGTGGGGTCGACGGTGAGCGGATCATGATCCGCAAACAGGGCTTCCAGTTCGGCGCGGGTCTCCGCATCCAGCGCGCGCCAATCAATGTCGGTGCGCGCAACCGTGAAGCCGTCGGTGGCCGCCGTGCGGGCGGTCATGGCGCGATAGATCTCATAGGGAACGAGATGGCCGTCCGCGATCGCCTCGGCCATGCTGTAGCTGTAGGTCGGGCGATCCACCTCGAAGAAGCGCAGGGTATCGCGGATGGCGGCGCGGTCCTCCTCGTCCACATCCGGCGCGTCCCGCATGACGCAGGGTGTGGCGGTGAGGCCGATCTTGATGCCGTCAAAATGGTCCAGCGCACGGCGCCACTGGCCGTAAATGCTGCGGTGGCATTCATCGATGAGGATGAGGTCGAAATAGCCGGCGGAATATTTCTCATACTCGTTCACGAGCGTCTGGAGCGTGACGATCGTGACCCGCTTTTCATCCTGAAAGCGGCGCCCGGTACGCGGCACGCGGTAGCACGGGAGATGCGGCAGATGCTCGGCGAAGGCGTCCTCCGCCTGAATGGCGAGGGTGTTGCGATCGACCACGAACAGCGCGCGCGTTGACCAGTTGGCATCGAACAGGCGCTTGATCAGCGCGGCCGCCGTGCGCGTCTTTCCGGTGCCGGTTGCCATCTCGACCAGCATTTTCCGCCGTCCGCTGACGATCCCTCGGCAGAGGGTTTCGATGCAGGCGCTTTGATGGTGGCGCCCGCCGCCGCCGGCAATGCGGCTGTCGATCGGGATGTCGAGCGGATTGCGACGGATGTCGCGCGCTGCCTTTCGGCGCACGAGATCATCCTGACTGAAAACGGTCTCCACTCGGCGGAAGTGCGCATCCTGCCCCTTGTCGCAGAACCAGATTTCTTCGCCGTTGGAGAGAAAGATAAAGGGCACGCCGAGCAGATCGGCATAGCGCCGCCCCTGCGCCTCACCCGCCGTCAGGCTGACACTCGTGCTCTTCGCTTCCAGCACGGCAACCGCACGGCCGAGGCGATCGAACAGCACATAGTCCGCTCGGCCGCCATCATCGAGCGGGTATTCATATCTGACGCTGCGACCGTCCGTCAGGCGCCATGCGGCATCCTTCAGGAGCTGGTCGATCTTGATCCGGGCGAACGCTTCGTTGGTCAATTCCGTGTCGCCCCGATCTCCTGTTGCATAGCAGTCCTCATGCACCGACTCGGCGCGTCGGGCGCACATTTTCCGCCGTCACATCGCTGCGCGCGGTGCGGTGGAAGAGCGCACATGCTGCACCCGCAACGCATCCAGGTCCGCATGAAATCCCTTCAACAGCCGGCAAGTCATCCGTGCATGTGTTGAAGGTATCGCGACGATCCACCCCCGCGCCAGTGGGGCCGTACGGCGGATTTCCCTTAGGGCGGTCGGCGGCGATTTCAAAGGGCACCGGCGTAGGGGCTTGAGTGCCGCCCGTAATCGGCGGGCCGCGCCAGCCCCGGTACCCTCGCCTGCGAGCGACGCCGCAACCGCTAGACTGCCCACCGTCACACCACGCAGGAGGCGGCTGATGGAGTATTTTTGCGGGCTGGACGTGGCGATCGAGGAAACGGCGGTGTGCGTCGTCGACGATCGGGGCGAGGTGCATCTGACGGTGAAGGTCGCGACCGAACCGGAGGCGCTGGCGGCGGTGCTCAAGCCGTTCGTCGGACGGCTGCGGCGCGTCGGGCACGAGGCCGGCGCACTTTCGCCCTGGCTGCACCCCGAGTTGCTGAAGCTGGGCCTGCCGGCGATCTGCCTGGAGACCAAGCACGTGCGCGCGGCAATGTCGGCGCAGCGCAACAAGACCGACGAGAAGGACGCGCTCGGCCTCGCACACATCATGCGCACCGGCTGGTTCCGCCAGGCACATGTGAAGACGGAAGGCTGCTATCGGATGCGCCTGCTGCTGACGCACCGGCGCAATCTGAAGCGCAAGTTCCTCGATCTGGAGAACGCCATCCGCCACTCGCTCAAGAGCTTCGGCGTGAAGCTGGGAGGCACCTCGCGGGGCAAATTTGACCAGGCCGTACGCGAGGCGGCGGCGGACGATCCGCTCACTGCCGAGTTGATGGACGCCATGCTGACGGCGCGCGCGGCGCTGTGGAAACAGTATGTGCGGCTGCACGATCTGGTCGTGAAGATGGTGGCTGGCAGCGAGCTGTGTCGCCGTTTCATGGCGATCCCCGGCGTCGGTCCGGTGACGGCCCTATCGTTCATGACCGCGATCGACGACCCGTCGCGCTTCCGCCGCTCGCGCGACGTTGCAGCGTACTTCGGGCTGACCTCCCGGCGCTGGCAGTCGGGCACGTCGATCGACGTGAAAGGGCGAATCTCCAAGGCCGGCGACGCCGATGTCCGATGTGCGCTCTACGAGGCGGCGTCGGCGCTGATGACGCGGTTCAAGGGGCGCGACAAGGTCCAGACCTGGGGCAAGGAGATCGCCAAACGCTCCTGCCACCGCAAGGCGGTGGTCGCGGTGGCGCGCAAGCTGTCGGTGATCATGCACGCCATGTGGAGCGACGGAACCTTCTACGTCGGCGATCCGACGGCGAGCGAAGCGGACCGCGCCGCACGCGCCCAGATCAAGGACGGCAAGCTGCTGGGGGCGCACGCATGACCGGCCCACGACGAAACAACCGCAGCGCGACCGCTCGATAACGGTCGCCGACTGATCACGCGAGCTCCGCCACGGCGGATGAGGACCGATGCAGACCATCAACGACGGGACGCACGATATCTTGCCTGCGGCCGTACCGGCGGACAGCCGGTCGGACCGCGCCCGAGTGCCTGTGACGATGCCCCGTCAGACCGATGGAAAAATGCACCTCGACGGTTCGGGCGCTGCCAAAGGGCAGCCGGAATACCCCGTCGACGAGCGCGGAAGAGTGCAAGGCACATCGCAACTCGAAAGCCGCAAGGAGAAAGCGTGTCATGGCGAACGACAGAGTATATTCTCGTATCCTGAAGTATAAATGACGATGCCTAGAAGATCGGCGAAAACACAACCGATTAAGAGGGCAGGATAAAAGCCCACACATTGCGCGTTGGGTCGGTCGTTGTTTTTCCGTGACTTAGCGTTCGCGGGGGCAATGTACGGGGAGATTTCCCAATGTGCCCTGAGGCGCGGAAACCGTAATTTTCACCGTGTCTTCAGGGAGATGTCCAAAAGGTGCGTTCCGCCGAACGTGCGCCATGGCTCCCAGCCTTCAGGAGCCCTGTAGAAGCCGTTTTCCATCCAGACGGACTGGTCAGAAGGGCCTCCCTATGCTAGTTACATGTAACTTTTGAGGAGGCTGCCATGTCATCCGCACCCGGGCCCAAGCCTTCGCGCGTGAAGGTCGGTGAGCATCGCGCGCGATTGCGGGCCCAGGGGCTTCGGCCGATCCAGATCTGGGTGCCGGATGTGCGGGCACCTGCGTTCCGAGCGGAAGCGCGGCGCCAGTCGCTGGCCGTCGCGTCGAGCGCGCAGGCCGGCGATGATCAGGCCTTCATCGATGCCGTGTCCGACTGGGGCGACGAATGAGGCGCGGCGAGGTGTGGACCGTTGCCGGAGGGCAGGACTATGCGGGCAAGCTGCGCCCGGTGGTCATCGTGCAGGACGACAGTTTCGAGGGAACGGACTCTCTCACCATCTGTGCCTTCACGACCGACGAGACGGATGCCCCGCTGTTCCGTCTGGTTGTCCAGCCGAACGAGAGAAATGGCCTGCGCGCTGTCTGCCGCCTGATGGTCGACAAGATCACGACGGTTCCGAAGGCGAAGTTCGGGCAGCAGGTCGGTCGCCTGGACGACGAGGACATGGTCCGGCTCAATCAGGCGATGATCGTCTTCCTCGGGCTGGCCGCGTCGCCGCGGGCGAGCCGGAAAGGGAGTGAGCCATGATGCGCATCGCCCCCGCTGTTCGAGCGTCACGCGACGCGGGGCGAAACGGTGGGCTGTGGCGTGGATATCGGCCCTTCGTCCGCGCGCGGTCCCGGGCGAAGCTGGCGTCATGGCGAGAACGCGACGACATCCTCCTTCTGGCGCATCCGTCGAGCTTGAGGCGCTGCTGGGTTATGCGTGGCCGTTTGCGGGCCGACCACCGAAGCACGATCCCGCAACCTGGATCGTCACCGATGACTGGCCCGAAGCTGTGCCGGTCACAGAGGCCGAGATCGAGGTCTTCGAGCGTTGGTTCGGTGACCTGTTCGATGATCTGCTCGGCCGGGACAAATGATCCTCTCGGGAGATACCAGTCATGACCGCACCTTTGCGCGCCGCCCTCTATCTGCGCGTCTCGACGGTGCGCCAGGCCGAGCACGATGTCTCAATTCCCGACCAGAGACGCCAGGGGGAAGCCTGGTGCTCCGCGCGGGGCTACCAACTGATCGACACCTATGTGGAGCCGGGCGCATCGGCCACCAATGATCGCCGCCCCGAGTTCCAGCGGATGATCGAAGCGGGCACGTCCAAGCCCGCGCCATTCGACGTGGTGATCGTCCACTCGTTCAGCCGCTTCTTCCGCGATCATTTCGAGCTGGAATTCTACGTCCGCAAGCTGGCGAAGAACGGCGTGAAGCTCGTCTCGATCACGCAGGAAATGGGGGATGACCCCATGCACGTCATGATGCGGCAGATCATGGCGCTGTTCGACGAGTATCAGTCGAAGGAGAACGCCAAGCATGTGATGCGGGCCTTGAAGGAAAATGCCCGGCAAGGCTTCTGGAACGGCGCCCTGCCGCCGATCGGCTATCGCATCGTCGCGGCCGAGCAGCGCGGGGCAAAGACCAAGAAGAAGCTGGAGATCGACCCGCTCCACGCCGAGACCGTGCGGCTGATCTATCGTCTCGCCCTTGAAGGCGACGGCACCACCGGCCAGATGGGCGTCAAGAACATCGTCTCGTACCTCAACAAGCGGCGCATCTTCACCCGCGACGGTGGGCGCTGGGGCATCGGGCAGGTTCACCGCATCCTGACCCGCCGCACCTATATGGGCGAACATGAGTTCAACAAGCGGTCCAAGACCAAGGAGCTGAAGCCGGTCAGCGAGATCGTTGTCGTGCCGGTGCCGCCGATCATCAGCCGCGAGACCTTCGACACCGTGCAGGGGCTCCTCAAGGCGCGACATCCCAGGGTGACACCATCCGCCGTGATCAGCGGCCCGACCATGCTCACCGGCCTGATCCATTGCGCCAAATGCGGCGGCGCCATGACCATCCGCACCGGCAAGGGCGGACGCTACCGTTACTACGCCTGCTCCATGAAGGCGCGGCAGGGGCCGACCGCCTGCACCGGCATGGCGGTGCCGATGGAAAAGCTGGACGATCTTGTCGCCAGCCATCTGGAGGAACGCCTGCTCCAGCCGGAGCGGCTGGAAGCGATTCTCGCCACAGTGCTCGACCGGCGGCAGGAGCGATCCGAGCGCCAGCTCGAGCATATCGCCGAGCTGAACAGGCGTGCAGCCGAGTCTGAAGCCCGCCTCAGGCGGCTTTATGACGCCATAGAGGCCGGCGTCGCCGATCTGGACGACCCGGCACTGAAGGACCGCATTGCCAGCCTGAAAGCCATCCGCGATCAGGCTAAGGCTGATGCCGAACGCGCCGAGGCAATGCTCCAGAACGCCGGGAGCAAGGCCGTCACGCCGGAGATGCTGAGCAAATTCGCCGAAGCTGCACGTCAGCGTATCCGCCGAGAAGGCGGGGGCTATCGCCGCGACCATCTCCGCGCGCTTGCTCAGCGCGTCGAGGTTGCCGAGGGCGAGGTTCGGATCATGGGATCAAAATCCCGGCTGCTTCAGGCGCTGGTATCGGGGAACGGCGTAAACGCAGTGCCCACTCAGGGACTGAATTGGCGGAGAGAGAGTCCTCAGAACTTTTCGCATAACGCCTTATAGAAGAAAGGAAAACTCTCTACCGAATCACCATAACCCTAGCGCTGGCCCTAGCGAGATGCTCGGCGTCAGGACTCTGGTCTATGTTCGGGTAGGCTAGGCGGGGCAGTGCCCCTTCTTGGCCGAATAAGACGATAGCACGAAGGGCACGATAATTCCGCCGCCCACCCGTGGCAGTGCGAAGCGACCTTATTCAGGACTTGTCCATACGCCTTCATCGCTGAGAGACAGGCCTGACGCCAAGCAGTCCAGTGACGGCAAGGGCCGAGGCGAAGGCTTGTCTGACGCCATAGACCGCCCCAACACGTTACGAATGCTGGGGGACGCGAGCTTGGCGTCCGAGGACACCTAAATTCGAGACTTCTTTCGCCAGTTGCTCACGGTCTGGTGAGATACGCCGACAAAACGGGCAATCTCGCGGTCTGATAGTTCCGGCCGATGGCGAAGCATCGACATTACGTCAGCGCGTTTCTCGGCATTCGTCCGTTGACGAGTGGGCACGCCTGACTTGACCGCGCCATCAGACTTTTCGCAAGTCGCTTTTCGAAGGAGAGCGCAGTCAGCCTCGATCCGATCAAGAAACGAAACGTCACGTTCCTCTTTGTCAATCTCTTGTCGCTCGTACTCAAACCGCTTCCAGTCAAAGCGCGCCTGCAGGTCCTCCCATGAGGTGGCGGGCCGGCCAACTTCCAGTTCGTGTTCCAGCAGCAAAATCCTGCATTGGACCTCCGGGCAATGGGTCCACTCGCCTCGGCTGCCATCGGAGCCAAGGAACAGACCTCGATCCAGTGCCAATTGATCCCACTCCTTCACCTCCTGCAGGGCAGCGCTCAGATCAGAAGGCCAGGGATACGCTTCCGTCACCGCCTTCCGGATGGCCGGAGTGATTGCCGACACATGCCAGAAGTTGGCAGCCTTCCCATCAAGGGTCTCGGCTTGGCGGTATCTCACGCCATCGGTTCCGGTCCAGAAGCGCCAAGTCGCGATGGAGTCGATGGCGGCATCAAGCAAAGTCTCGTGCCTGGTGCGGGCGAAAAGGGCCTCCTGCGACCCGTATTTCTTTAGTACCTCAACGCGTCGGAGGGCATCCCTCTCATCGCGTGCCGCCCGCTCTGCCGTTTTCCTTGCCAGATAACCGGGCTCGCGCCTTTCCATCCAATCGTCGAACCCGTCGAAAAAGCTCGTGGGTTGAGACCTCGTTCCCCCACTGACCATCGCCTCCGCTTCGGACAGACTCATTCCAGCGCCACGGGCCATCGCTTCTGCCCCCCTCCGCGCGGCACTGCGCTCCCCAGCCGTAGCGCCGCGGTTCATGAGTTCCAGAACCTTGCGGAATCGTCCGATGTGCAATTTCGACACCTAAGCCTCCTGCCAAGGGTCAATTTTTGACAGGCTATATTGGACCGCCGCGGCGGTGTCAATTTTTGACATTCCAGCCAGGGGACCAGGACCGGAAGGCAGTGTCTTATTTTGGCGGCCATGCGCTAAAGCGGACCCTGCCGGACGTTTGCCGGACTGTCTGGTATGGGCCGGCAGCACAGTTGCCATCCCGCAGCCGGCCGCATCGCTGCCATTCGGGGTGACTTCCACGCCGACCAAAACCTGCCGTTCGTTCAGAGGGGCCTAGTGGAGAGTTGGGGTCCGGAGCAATCCGTCCGCATTCAAGGCATGAACTACACAACATCAGGTCGAAGCTGGCGGTTGCTTTTGGAGTGCATCCAACCGCACCTAAGCAAGCGATATGGGGGACGCGCAGCCGGCATTGAACTGGTATCGGCTTATCGGCACTGTTATTTGTTGAGCCATGGGACAAATACTATATCTCGATCAGAATGCATGGGTGGCGTTGGCGCGCGGCGCCTGGGACAAAGCAAGCTATTCGCAGGAGCATGCATGGTTAGTGAAAGTCGTCACAGCGCTTGAGCAGCAGCGCTTTATTATCCCACTGAGCTTTCCTAATATCTATGAAACATTGAAGATCAATAATCCCATCCGACGGGAACATTTGGCGGCAGTCCAAGCTACTGTCAGCCATGGTCACGTCTTTCGTGGTAGACGCCGGATATTGAGCGAGACGCTAGAAGTCTATCTGGCTGGCAAATTTTCGATCGAGCACGCGACGCCGAAGGAGCACTGGTTCCTGTCCGACATATGGTTCGAAGCTGTCGCCGATTATTCACCTGAAACGTTTGGCTTTACACTATCGGATAGAGTCCTCGAACATATGCGCTCCGATCCTGCAAGGGCGCTGTTCGATTATCTAACCGCCAGCGATGAGCGCGTGAGACTCGAGAGTGTCAGGCGCTTCAGCGCTGGCTCGGCCGATCTCGTCGCGAGAATCGAAGCACGACGGGCTATTATCGCTTCTGAACCTTTGGCGCGGCGCAAACGCGCTTATGGAGTGCGGCTGATGAACGACGAACTCGATTTCATTCTTGCAACTGGCCGAAAGCTCGGGTTGGACTGGAATGGTATTGCCGACATTGGATCGTCGTTGGTCCGTAGTATCCCTGTTGACGTACCGACCCTTGCTACCGAGAGGGAACTGGCTGTCAGACTCGAAGATCAGGCCAAGCCTATTTCAGAGAACGATCTGCGCGACATGGCAGCCTTCGCCACAGTCTTGCCGCTCGCCGATATCGTCATCGGAGAAAAGACGTTCGTCAATCTCGCCCGGCAAGCCCGGTTGGGCGAGACTTATGGCACGCAGCTTTTAACCTCGATTGAAGAACTCTGATCCGCAGGGCGCAGGATGTCATGCTGAAGAGCTGATCTCGGCTCAGGGCCGATGCCACTCGATGGGGCTCCGAGGCGATGCAACCAATCTAGGTCTGCCAATGCGGCGCCAAGCGTAGTCGTTTGAGGTGGCTGCTTCTAAGCCGCAGCAATCCTGATGCTGCCCCTGATCTTCTCCCGAAAAAGTGGACGGGGTTAAGCCGCTCTGCGTTCCATCTCGGCCGGGCTGATGTAGCCGAGGGCCGAGTGCAGGCGGCGGGAATTGTAGAAGCCCTCTATGTATCCGAACAGATCCCGCCGCGCCTCGGCCCGCGTGGCATAAAGGCGGTGGTGGACCCGCTCGGTTTTAGGGTGTGGAAGAAGCTCTCCATGGGCGCATTGTCCCAGCAATCACCCTTGCGGCTCATGGATGGGGTGATGCCCGCGGTGGCAAGCGCCCCGTGATAGGCCTCGGCAGCATATTGAATGCCGCGGTCCGAGTGGTGGATCAGACCGGGTGCCGGCCTCTGGCGCTCGATGGCCATGGCGAGGGCCTCCAGCGCGATCTGCGTGTGCAAGGTCTCGCGGATGGACCAACCGACCAGCTTGCGGGTGTGCATATCGAGTACGCCGGCAAGGGTGAGCCAGTCCTCGCCTGTGGGGATGTAGGTGAGATCCGCCAGCCCAATCTGGTTCGGGGCGCAGGTCATGAAGTTGCGGGCGAGCCTGTTGGGCGCGATCGGATAGGAATGGCGGCTGTCGATCGTCCGCGTGCGCCTTGGCACGGCGGCCAGGCCCCGGATGCCGGCGCGTCGCATCAGCCGCTCGATCCGGGACCGGCCCACGCGCCGACCGCTCCCCCCCGCAGCACCGCATGGATCCGGGGCGCGCCATAGGTCCCGCTGTTCTTCGCATGGATCAGCCGGATGTCATCGCCGCTGGCCGACAGCCCGAGGGCCGCGCACATCACACGAACCGGCCACACAGCGCGATGCTCATCGACGAACCCGAACGTCATCGGGAGGCCGCTCCGAAGATGAGCGCGGCTTTTTTTTTAGGATGTCGCGCTCCATCCGCAGGCGCTCGTTCTCCCGCCTGAGCCGGGCGTTCTCCGCAGCAAGGTCCGCCGGCGACGGGGCCGCCGCCTGCGGGATCGGGCGCCGCGCCGGCGCCCTCGCCCTCGCCTGGGGGGCGAAGTCTCTCACCAACCGCCGCAGCACCGTCTCGTGCAGCCCCAGCTCCTGTGCCACCTGAACGGTGGAAAGGCCGCTGGAGGTCACCCGGTCAACGGCCTCCCGCTTGAACGCCTCTGGAAAAACCCGACGCCGTGGGCCCATCGAACACTCCTGTGAAGCTCGCAAAAGCTAACATGGGTGTCCACAGAACCGAGGGAGGATCACAGAAGGGATCTGCCGCGACGCTCCGCGAATGGCTCCGCGCGGGACTACCCCCTCAGGCGGCCCGTCGGACTACACGGTGCTCTGGTCGGTCAGCGGTGGTACCTCTCGTCAACGTCCTGACCACCGCCTCCATAACGGGTCCGCAAACTCCGTTGCCGAGGATCTTGACCTGATCACGGCGCGAAACGTCGGCAAAGGAAAATTCGGGAGGGAGGCCCATGGCGCGTTTCAACTCTGGAATCTGAAGCATCCGAAGCATGGGCTCGCCATCGATCCATTCCACCAGACCAAACCGGTCGAGCGTGGTCAGGGTCCGCAGTGGTCGGTCGAGGGTCTGCCAACCACCAGCCTTATCGGAACCGTAGTAAACGATCAGGAAGTCGACGCCCTTGCCGAGCTTCCCGATCCCCGCCTCGGCACGGGCGAGCGTGTTGGACGAGCGGCCGGGAGAATACAGCGCCTTCGACTTCCACGTTCCGACGGGGTCGAGGATGGACCGCGCCGGCACGGGAGGCATGCCGGTCTTTTCCGGCAACTTGGGCTTCCGCTCGCGATCACCAATGATGAACAGCCTGCGCCGAGACTGAGGCACACCGAAATCGGCGGCATCCAACACCCCCCAATCCATCCTGTAATCGAGCTCGGCCATGGCGCCGACGAGCTCGTTGAACCCTGTCCAGTTTTTCAGCGCCGAAACGTTCTCAAGGACAAACCAGCGAGGCTTCAGCTTCCTCATCGCCTCCACAACGTACCAGCCGGAGCTGCGGCTCTCTTCATCACGCGGCTTCGCGCCTTTGGCGACGGAATGGTTGGTGCATTCCGGCGACGAAATGAGAAGATCGATAGGCCCGATGGAGGCAGGCAGAAGGTCCCTGACGCTATCGCGCGCCATTCGCTCGTTTACGACGAGCGCGCGCGGGAAGTTGACCTTGTAGGTGTCCGCCGCGGGCTTCCAGGCGTCGATTGAGGCGACGATTTCGGCTCCAGCCGCCATTGCGCCCCAGCCGCTGCATCCACCCCCACAGAACAGATCCAAAGTGCGAACCAACGCCGTCGTTCCTTTCGCAGAGGCCGGATGCGCCCGCGTCTACACTAGGCTGCCAGGTTGGCACGTATTAAGCAAACTTGGTCAGCTTTGAGGGTTAATCGAAGCGGTGCGCCTCGCGACGGCCGCAAGCACCCTCCTGGCGGCGCCCGCTGGGTCACGCCGTACCCGATGTTCCCATATCGTAAGGACCGACCACCCCGCAGCGCGAAGCGCTCGCCGGTTTCGGCGATCCCGCGTGATGTTGCCGGCGATCTTCTGTTCCCATTTTTCGGCAAGCTTCATTCGCCACTCGGCGAAGCGATGGCCATGCCAGAAGTCGCCGTCGACGAAGACGGCCACTCTTGAAGAGCGGAAAACGAAATCCGGTCTGCCGGGCAGATCCCTCGCATGGCGCTCGAAGTCGCCCCCCCGCGTCAGGAGCGCATCTTCGAGCAAACGCTCCGGCCCGGTGCCCTTACCCTTGATGCGCGACATCACGGCACTTCGAGTTTCGGGAGACATGATGTCTCCGCGGTGCCGACGATCCTCGTTTGCCGTCAGCCCCTTGCGCATTCAGAACTGGGTGCGGAAAGGCGCGTCGTGGAAAAAGCCCAAGGAGGGCTCGTCGATAGTGCCTACCAGTAACGCGCGATCAAGCAGGCGGTTGCCTTCTTCACAACTGGTCTCGGGGAGCAGCACGCATCCGTGGCATGCAGCCAGATTGGAACTGGCGAATACAGTGTCTGGACTTTCCATGCAGACCGGGTCGTTTGAGCACCAGGAGGCACGACGTAGGGCATCGTCAACGAGACGTTCGAAGTGACCGCTCGCCGCCTGCGAAACCAGACCGCCCAGCGTGCCCTCGGCGTCGCCAGAAGCAGTATAGATCAGGAACCCGTTCATCGGGCGCTCCGGATTCTCAAGGTTGCAGTAGAGCCGTTCACGCAACGACGAGGATCCGTAGCCGCAAGAGAACGTCAGTTCTTTGATGATAGCATGCGCCAAGGTATGCACCATCACGAACCGAGCGTCGACCCCCCGCCGCAACAAGCGCCTCGCAAGACGCTTGTCGTTGTAGTCTCTGATGAGATCGTCGACGCGACGAGCGGCTCCCGAATTTCTGGCCCACTGGTCGATGGCATCATTCCGCAACTGGATGAAGATGCCCTCACCACGTACAGCGATCGCCGGAAGCCATGGGATGTCGCGCTTGACGGAAAGCGGCTGGACGTTCGGATCGCCTCGATCCGTCTGTGGATTCAGCCGGGAGAAGCCGACGTGAACACGCGTCTCCCTCAGCTTGCGTACCAGCCCGACCTTCTCGACATATTTGGAGAGCCAGCCGAACGCGCTACCTGGCTCAGGTTCGACGAACAGATCATCCCGCGGCGAGCCGGCGCCCTTGCTGAGGACTTCGTATTCCTGACGACGGAACTCCTCCTCGGACGTGGCTATCACCGCAGAAGTCGAGCCCGAGATCCGCGCCTGCGCGGCTGCGGCGAGAGCTTCGGCGTCGACGCCCTGCTGCTTGGCGACAAACCTGCAGATTTCTGGGTGCACCTTTCCATCGACTAGAGCGGACGAAATGCCTTGCCATGTCATCGGATTATCGAGCACCCGCTGGATGGCCTCCGTCTCGGCTGTGCGGGTAGGCGGGATGAAGATTGAGCTCACTACCAGAGGAAAATAAACGTTCGCTCCGCCTCGCTGAACGGCGCGAAGCTGGTGTCCACATTGATGCTCGCCGTTAGCCTGTCCCAGCCATGGCTGGGCCCCTGAGCACGGCGTCGTGATCGCGTCTTCCTCGAAGGCACCCGCAAGCGAGCGGGTCCGGCCGCATTCCGCGCAGTCGATCTTGATGCCGGCGAGGCTGGCAGCGCTTCGTCCGGCCTTGAACGACAGTTTACGCTTTTCCGGTTCGCAGCCGCATCCGATCCAATCCTGGTAGGGAAAGTCCTCGATGTGACCGCCTTCGCAAATCGCGACTATGCGAACCGGGATCATCCTTCGTTTCGCGCCGCGGGTGGCGCAGTTGTCGCATTGCGGCTGCTGGCCGAACAACGTCGTCGACTTCATCTGGAAACATCGTGGACAGTAGTGCCAGAGCGGAAATCGGACATGGGGGATCTTCTGCTTCGAGATCCCCGTCCCCTCGCCGAAATCCGGCGGCTTGACGAAATGCGTGCAGCCAAGGCGGCCTTGAAGGCGCTCCTCCTCTATGATCAGGCTCTGCTCCGGAGGGGTCCGGAACCACATGTCGAGACCAGCACACATGAGCGCCTCGTCGTTCCGGAAGTCGTTAGACGATCCGACGCCGAACGGGCTGATAACCGCGGACCTGCGAATGGGTCGCCGCGGAGGCACCCTCTTGACCGCGCCTTTGCCGGCCTTGCCGGCTCCCTTGCCCTTAAAGCCGCCGCTTCTCACTGCTCGTCTCCAGACGCGTAGACCGGGATAGGAAGTGCCTCGCAATCCGCGTCGACGTTTCTCATGGATGTCGCTGTTGGGCGGATGATGCCCGAAAGGTGGTTGAGCTCGGGGAGCAGCTCCTTGCCGGCCGGCCAGATCAATGGGTCGTGGACGTTTCCGCTGAGATCCCCGTAGCTCTGCGGGCGTCTCCGGTTCCAGTCATCTAGGAAGAGGTCCAGCGCGGCCTTGGCCCTTGCGGTTTCCGCACTGTCGACGCTCTCGACCCGCGAGACGATGATCCGGGTGATCTCAGACCTCTGCTCCGCGCTCAAGCCATAGTGAGGGGACTTGCGCAATGCCGGGTAGCGGAACCGTGCAATAGAGATCGCTAATGCGTGAATGGCGCGATCACATACCGGGATCGAGAAGGGAGTGACGCTGGTGGCCTCCACGTGCCGGTAGGCATTCTCATGAAACGGTCTGAAGCTCTCGAAGTGGGAGCGATCGCGCGGCTTGTACGGATTGAAGTTGGTGACGACCAGCCCCGGGGTGTTGTGTCCCCGCCCGACGCGGCTGGAGGCCTGGATGTATTCCGACGCTCCCTTCGGTTGGCCAACGATCGACATGATGCTCAACCGGGGGACGTCCAAACCGACCTGGATCATGTTCGTGGCATAGCAAAGGTCAACGGCTTCCTTCTTCGGACGGGCGGTAAACAGCTTCTGAAGCACGGCCGGAATGTCCGTGCTTCGCATGCGGCTGGTCAGCTCGTCGAAGTTATTGATGAAGCGGCGCCGGTCGGCTGTCTGATTGGCGTGCAGCAGCCCCACGCCGATGCGATCCCACATCGCATTGAGGTATTCACGGATGTCGGCCTGAACCAGTGTCGAGGCCCGGCCGAGTTCCCTGAGGCTGTTGAAGTAGACGACGAGGGTCCAGTAGGGGTCGACGAAAGAGTCGATTTGCCCATTCGAGTTGGGCAACAGCATCGGAGCCTGTAGAAGAGTAGCCAACACTCGGACCTGTGCCGAAATGTGGGACGGGACGGCCGTCGCCAATATCCCGACGAACATGCGACCGGTCGCATCATACGCTTCGCGTGCGAAGAACGACTGCCCAGCTACAAGACCCTGAGGGGGAAAGAGAGCCGAGGGGCGACCGTAGACGGCCTTGATCTGTTCTTTCGCCCTGGCGATCGTAGCAGTGGACGCGATGATCTTCGCTGGGATGCGTCTGCCATGTCTGGTATCCGTGCAGAACTCGTCGATAACCGTCTCATAATGTCCGACCATCGAGCCCAGCGGTCCGGAGATCAGATGTAACTCGTCCTGGATGACGAGCTGCGGCGGTGATTGAGCCAGCGGAACGTCGATTCCGAAGACTGCCCTTGATTCGGGATTCCAGGGCATCATGGCGAACTTGTCCACTGTGCCAATCAGAAGCGTGGGAGGCTGCCGGTAGATCTCCTCGTCGATGACCGTAAGCGGCAGGCCGTCATCGTTAGAGAAGGGACAATCAACGTCCTCGCACTGGAAGCGAACGCGACGATGTCCATCGGCGGTCTTCGTCTTCTTGTAACCGAAGACCCGGGTCGAGGTGCCGTATTCCCGAGGACCCATGTCAATGCCACACCAGGGGCAGGACAGAACGATGAACGGGTTATCGCCGCTTCCACTTTCCACTTGGGCCAGCTGGATGACCGCTTGGTCGTTGTTATTGGGTGTAACTGCCCCACCAACCCATAGCCCGATTGAGATCGGCGTCGGACCGAACCGTGCCGGATCATTTCTGCGCAGCAGTTCCAGCGCGCAGATCAGCGAGGCGGCCCTCTGGAACTGCTGCGTCGTCAGTAGGCGCAGGGTGTAGCGCATCAGCACCTTAGTGCCGGCATCCTCGGGAATGGACAGGCGTCCAAAAAGGATCGCGAAACCCGCAAGACCGAGATAGGCCTCCGTCTTGCCGCCGCCCGTTGGAAACCAGATGACGTCGACGAGCGTGCGTTCCGAATGGAGGGGGTCCACGAAGCTTCTGACGTTCATGAGGACGAACGCGAGCTGGAAGGGACGCCACTTCGTGGAGACAGAATAGTCCGGCCTGACATACGGCTCCGAAGGCGACGCCTGTCCCGTCGTCATCTGCCAGTGACGGCGCTTCTTCTCCTCGGACGACAGCACGTAGTGGGCTCGCTGCTCCACCATGGCCCGGTTCATCAGCTTGAACGCGTCCATGGCGTTGTCGTTGGCCAGGAGCAGGTGAATGCCGTCCTCGATCCGGGCTAGGCAGACCTTGCATTTGCGCAGGTTGTCTTCGCCACATTCCCGAAGCTGCTGAGGTAAGGACACATCCCGGGCGAGTTCCCCCTCGCGCTCGGCGATCCATTCGCGGTAAGCCCCGGCTAGCGCACGGCACGACTGGGCAATCGTCGCGGCAGGCGCCTCGGACAGGACCTTCATGGAGAGCTGGACCAAGGGAATGCTATCGATAGGCACCACCGGCGCTTGCTCGAAAATTGGCAGGACCTCGGTCCTGACCCGCGCAACTTTGCCGTCCAGAATTTCCCAATCGGCGGCGCAGCCGTGCCCGACCGCAAAGTTCGGCCGATGACGATAGAGCAAGGCGAGCGTCCGCTCCTCTTCGTCCTGAAGAGCCGGGGGACGTTCGGGATACGGCAGGATCGCGCTCGCGCCGCGGGGGCTGACCGAAAACGCGCACTGGAAGAAGCAGTTCTCGTTGACCGGCTTCTTCACGGTCCCGGTGTTGATCATCGTAACTGTGACGAGACGCCTGCCGTTGGCCCACGGTCGGCTGACAATGTCAGCCTCAAGCCTCGCCGTTCCTCGGTCAGCGAGAATCTGGCGGGGCAAACGAAGAAGCTCGGAGGCCGCTCCAAGCTGTTGGGCGTTGAGGTCGATGGATATCGAACCTGCCGACCGGAACCACAGTTCGGCATCCCTCGCCATCCCGTCCTTGCTAAACGAAGGGAAACCTGGGACCGGCTCCTTGTCGTATGTGCCCCAACTGGCGGACAAGGTAATCCCGTCGACGGGGTCGATCAGAAAGCTCAATCCCATCGTGCTTGGCAGAAACATGGCCGACAGATCTACTTCGACATCTGTATCAGCGACATTGTCCTCGGCCATGTTCGAAAAGATATCGGCTTGATCGGCTGTCTGCTCGTCTCCGACGTCTTCGTCGACCGCTTGCGCCGTCTCGATGTCGGCGGCCTCGTCGGCCGCTCCGAGTGCAGAGGCAACGCCAACACCGCCCGGGAAGAGTATTCCAGATGAGTACCTGTAACGAGGCGGATCCTGGGGCCTCAGGATCTCCTCGCCATTCAGCTGGACAGCCGGATAGCCGGGAGACGGTCCTACCAGTTCCCTCCGAAGGACATCGACCACGTGATCGCGAACCTCCTTCGCGGAGGCGACCTGGCGGTCCATCATATCGAAACTCCCTGCGAGGCGATTAAGGCCGCGATCACACGCTTATCCAAGAGATCTCGAACGGCATCCGGCGCGACGACGAACAGTTTCAATCGTGCTCGTGACATTGCGACATAGAGCAGCGCGTCGGTGTCGTTGGCGGACGTGCCGAGGGCGTCGACCACGATGACGACTTGGCTCTCTAGGCCCTTGAAGGATTGGATGGTCGAGTAAGCCAGGACGTCCGACGAAGCCGGTCCATCGCGCAACGCCCACCCGGAGAGCGACTTCACATCGGTCAGGGAAGAGTGCTCAAGCCTTCTCGGCCCGAGCACCACGACGTCGGCCGGGCGAATTCCCGCCTCTCGAAGACCCCGTATGATCGCTTCCATCGAGGATCGGCAAGACGCGCTATCGCCGTAGAAGTGAATTCCAACGGCCTCGCCCTCCGGCTGGCGATCGCTGACCTTCTGGCCTTTGAAGCCGCTCAGGACTCCCGTCTGATAGTATATGTTCCTGGTGTTGCGGCAGTTGAGATGCAGACTGAACGTCGGGATCAAGCCGAACGACGCTTCGAGCGTCTTTTGCGATGAACTCGTGGGCGCGTAGAGGGCCTGTCGGACGAAATCGCCGAGCAGCAGAATCTTTGAGGTCGGGACATCGCCGGTCCATGCGTCGATGACATCCTTGAGGCCCGCCGAATGGAAGTCCTGCACCTCGTCAACGACGACGTAATCGAAACGCTCGTCGCTTTCCGTAATGGCGAGTGCGCCTAGCTCGAAATAGATCGTGTCGAAAACCTCCTCCCGGTCGGCGCCGCCTGCCTCTGCCGCTTTGAGGTCCTGTGCGAACGACGATCCCCTAATCCGTTCCCGAAGGAGGCCATGGAGGTGACCGGCAACTACACGCTGGCCGGCGATCCTACCCACCGTATCGGCTATCCAGCTGCCGAGACGGTGGTTAAAGCAGGTCACCAGAACGCGTCGGCCGGAGCCCGCGAACCGCCTCGCGCTTTCGAGCCCCAGCATTGTTTTACCCGTCCCCGCCGGTCCCTTGACCATGCACAGGCGGTTCTCCTCGATGCAGTCCAGCGCGGCGAACTGCTCCTCCGTCAGTTTCCGCAGACTCTCTTCTGTGTCCCAGGTCGACGAGGCGAGAGTCGGCACCCTATCGAACTCGGGACGCAGGAATTTCAGGATCTGGCCCGTTGCCCACGCGGTGGGGCGAACTAGGTCGTTGCGGCCCTCCAGGTTCTTGAGCGAGGGCGTCTCCAGGATGCGGATGCCGATATCGCTCTCCATGTCGAAGCGATCGATGATCTCGTCTCGCGTCGCTTCGGGGCTGGGGGGCGGGGCTGCGATATCCGGGAATACCACGAGCCATCCGATTGGGCACCGGCTCTCGATCGAGTTCATCCCGAACCGGCGCCTTATGGCCTCGAGTAGCTTCCACTGCCCGTCCTGAGCCTGCCGGTAGGGGCTTCGGGAAAGGCGATGGATCTCCCCATTGCGATCGCGCGTCGTCCACGTACCGTCTGAGACGGCGACGCCGCCTCCCTTGACCTCCAGGCACACGATGCCGAGGCCGGGAACGATAGCGACGAAGTCGATCTCGCCGAACTGCTTCGTCCACGAACTCGATAGACCGAGCGAGTGCAGCACGGTCCAGGTTTCGCTTCCCGAGGCAACTCGCAACGCCTCGAAGACCCTGCGCTCGGAGGCTGGCGTGGAGGGGGCCACGTGGGGAGGGATCATGACCGACATCACGCATTCTCCCGAATCGCGGAGGATCGGATGGCTCTATCTCTCCACGCGGGGTCGATCCAGTGAAGGCGATTAGCGAACGGTGCCGGACAGGGCCGGAGTTCCTCGTCGATTGCGGCGACCTCGACGATCCAGACCCTGCCAATCCCGAGGTCCACGCTCAATTCGACGTCGGATGCTTCGTGGACGGCAGTCCCGCAATGCCGCGCTACCAGATCGGTGAGCCGGTTGCCCGCGGAAATGTGTAGCGCACGCAGCTCTCGAATTGCGTTCCAGCATTCGGCCCAGTCCCGATCGCTGTAAGATGCCACTGGATAGGCTCGCGCGATGGCGTGGATGTCGTCCTCCGTCCTGGGACCGATAAGGTTTTTGCCGAAGACCCACGAACGGACCGTCTGGATGTTCCGGTGAAGGCCGATCTGCGCTAACTTGCGACTGACGATCGTCGGATGGTCCACGTGTCCGATTGCCTCCCGCCATATCGAGGCCTTCTTGCCAAGCTTGGCGTACTTAGCCTCGCCCACATGGCTCTCGGCTAGGGTACGGATGACGTCGCGGCTGGAGCCGTCGCGAAAAATAAGACGCGTGCCGACCTTAACTTCGGCTGCCGTGGTTTCCTCCACGATCGAGCGGTCGCCGGCCCCGGGTTGAAGCGCGAACACGCGGTGTTCGTCCGTGATCGCCGCCCAGGAGCGGCCATTGAATCGGACGACCCTTGCGGACACCGTCTGATCGTCGTCCCCGGCCGAAGGGATGGAGATCCTGGAAGCCCAATTCCAGGGGCGAACTGCCATATCGAAATCTTCGAGCCTCTTCGTTTCCTCGGCGGGCGGCGGCGGGACGGATTGGACTTTGGCGCGCGGCGGAGGGAATTCCTCGAACGACATGCCAGTCAAGACAGTCCGTGCCGCGCTGTTGAGGCAGCCGCGATACTTCAAGGCGGCGCGCCGGTTCAGCCGCCGGGCGAAACATTCGATCTCGAAATCGTATCCGGCGAACGTGATAGCTGAGGTTGGCCAGGGATCAACGAGCCTCGCGAAAAGGTCGCGCCTCATTACGTTGAGGGCCATCACGCTTCTGATGCCGGCCTGCTCGCGAAGTTCCGTTACATGAACACAACGAGCATCGATTCCGCGCCGAGCCAGGAATCCACGCAGATGGGACACGCTGCTGAGATTACCGGCCACAAAGACGTTGCCGGACGAGCCGCTCATGCCCTGCGCTGCTCGAAGGATCATACTTCCCTTCGGGGTCTGGCACCCTCCCTCGACCTTATCGAGAAACCGTTCAATAGAAGCCACGAATTCGCCAAGTGCTTCGCCTGCATCGGGCCCGAGAAACCTCGACAGATGAGGCTGCCGGGCCCGAAGGAGTTCCAGGTTCTCGCAGAGCTGCGCGAATTCGCTATCTTCCTCGAAATCGAGCAGTCCAGCCCCCTGAAAGAACGCCGACTGCGCCGCTCCGCGGACCTCCTGGAGGATCTCGTCGTGCTCAGCGGCCTCGGCGTCGAGAAAGTGAACGACCTTCATCAGCGCGGGCTCGGCGCTTTCCAGGCCCCGGTTTGGGCAGTGCAGGAAACCTGGATGTCTAGTTGTCTCTGCCCTGATTGCGCGCTCGATGACATCAATCCCTTGAATGCCGACCGTCACTTGCGGACGCGCGAGATGGGCGAGATCTTCCGGGGCTGGCTCCCAGACGGTCCAGCCATGTTCACGCAGTGCAAGAGCCTGCTCGCGATGCACAGCGGGGGCGAACATCACTAGGCGCTGCCGCTCGGCAATCCGCGCGGCCAGATCGAGGTCGCGCAGCACGATCTCAAGCCTGTCCGCTAGGAACAACCTGGACCACGGCTTCACGGCATGGGAAAGGGCCGCCTTGCCAAAATCGAGCAACTCATTTCCCAGGCAAACCATGGGTTGGCCGCCCGCCCCGTGTGGGGTCGAGACGTAGGGGCGCCCCTCGTCGTCAAGGCGCCCGAACGAAAAGAAGCGCGCCAGTGTCAAGGCCAACCGCTGCGTCTGATGCAGGGGGCAAAGCGGCAAAGCCTGAACGGTCCGCTCGAAAGCAGCCAGTGAACTGGTCAGAAACACGCGCGTCGTATTCAAGGCCGTGTTGCCATAGCTCCTCTCGCCAATGATCTCGTCAATGTCGTTGGGAGGCGGCACGGCTGCATGCTTTGTCTTCGCTGTAGCCGGTGGGGCAAGTCGGGTCGTAGGCTCGAACCAGTCGAACTCGCTCAGCTTCAGGAAAATTCGCGGCGAAGTTTCCCTGGCCTTTGTCTGGATGTGGTGCAGCCATAGGCCCTGCATGCCCTGAATGGACGTGCGTTTGGCAATCTTGAACACCTCTCCCGATGGGAGCATCCGCACGTGCTGGCCGATGGGCAAGCCCTCGGCTCGGAAGCGTGCTCGGGCCGAGGGAAGGTCCACCGCGTGCATCTCAAGCGCCGCAATTACGGCGACGACCGGAGCGATGTCCTCCACGGCCGGCAAAACGATGCAGATCGGGCCTTCCTCCCGAGATCGGAGCGCAGTCGACACCAGCATCTTTAGGAACGGCGGGATCGGGACGACCGTGCCGCCGACCAAAATGCCAGAGCGCTCGGCCGCCGTGAGCCTCTCAGCTAGCGGACGGCCACGGCGAACGGCTTCAGCACTACGATCTTTTGGATGGACCGCGTCGGGGAAACTTACTTCGTTGCCGGCCGTAGAGCTGCGTGGATTCACCTGCTGCACGGGTGTACTCCGCCAGCATTCCAGAGCCGTTCCGACACTCTACGACGCATCCTCTGAAGCCCCGCCGTCCCGCTTCCGCCCGCTCTTTCCATTTTGAACGCTGGGGGAAAGCAAGAGTCGCCCACTTACATGAGCATAACTCAAGGTTGCGGATTGGCTAGTCACCGAGGGCGTCTAGCTATCACGAGTTTCTCGTCAACGGCTGGAAGGCGGACGTCGCTAATACGGCCGTGCCCGTCAACGACAGGTGATGGCAGCCTCGCCGCGAGTCGTTAAGCAGGCCTGTTAGTGAAGCTGACGTTTCAGCCGTCCGATTCAGGTCATCGCGGAGCGACCAATGCCAAAAGACCTTCGTCGAAAGGACGGGAAGGATGGGGGGAGTGACCACCTCCTCTCCCCAGCCCTTAATGTCAAGCGGCGCTGGTGACGGGAACCTGCACCGGCATCAGCTCGGTCACGGTCTGGTCGGCCTCAGCGGCGATCTTGTACGTTTCGCGCTCTGCCTTCAGTTCGGCGAGCCGATTTCGGACGCAATCAGCGTCCGAAATAGCGGAGCTGCGCCAGTAAGGAGCATCGTCAGCGGAGAGCCCCGGCAGTTCAACGCGGCAGAGACGCTCACCGCTCACGCCGATCTTCTCGCGAATATACGTGATTTCGCGAAACCTCTTCTTCTCGAACTCCTCGAAGCGCTGGGGCGTGTTCTTGTCGGTGCGTTCGATCTCACGCCGGCCCTTCCCGCCACCGAGATCCTCGATGTTCGACTGGTCGGGATGCGGGCGGTCGTGATCGCGGAGGCACCACAGGTCCAGAAGCTTTTCGCTGAGGATGCGGCGCGGCTCATAGGGCCGGTCGCGGACAGCCGCCTCCGCACGGGGGAGAGGCAAGGCGCCTGCGGGCAAGTCGGCGTTCACCCGCTCGGCCAGGGAGTCAGCCTCCGCGATGGCAGCGATCAGTTCCACCAGTTCGGCGGCGAGCGCGGGATAACGCTCCCGCAGCTTCTTCTGAGCGGCCTCACTGACGCGGACGGCCTCGCCATAGGCCGCCTGCCGCGCGGCTTCCGCTTCTTTCGCGGCCTTCTCCGCCGCACGCTTGCGAAGAAGCGCGAGTGCGGTCTCCATGTCCTCGATCTCAATGCGAGTGCGCATGATGAGATTCCGGTGATTGATGCGTTCCTCGCCGCCGCGCATCAGGGCCGCTGGCATCTCTTCTTCCAGCGTGAAGAGCTTGGTGCGAGCAGCCTGAATGGCGGCTTCAATCTCACGCTCGCCAGCGATCAACTGTGTCTCGGTCGCCTTCGTGGAGCGCATGAGGGTGGAGAACTTCTCAAAGATCGACATCTTAAATCACCTCAAAGGTAGTGAATTTTGAGATATTTTACGCAAACAAAATGGAAATTATCGGACCGCAAAATCGCGAAAAGGGGGGACTGCCGCCGCCGCGCGGTCCGCAGCCTCTCAGGAGGACCCGAGCCGTTGGGGCCGGGGTGCCGAGGTGGAGACTGGGGGATGGTAGCGGGGCGGGCAGATGGTCCAGCTCGGCGCCGTCCTTGTCCCGAACACAATCCGTCGCACCGACAGCGTGGCCGCAGATGGCCTGGGAGTGGGCGTGGGAGGGGTTTTGCGATTAAGCATAGGTTGTGGCCTTTGAGTGTGAATGGGCGCCTGTGCCTTCCTGAACGCGTTGTGGGAGGGGGTGGCCATGGGGGCCGCCCCCCTTTCCATCGCGTCGGGGTGGGTTTGGGCGAGATTGATGTTGGATTGCCGGATCACGACCGGACCCGCGAGCGCACGAGAGTCAGCCGACTCTTGCGGAAAGAGATGGACGACGTTTCCGCTGCCCGGCTCGCTTTCCGACCTCCGCGTCCGAGCAGGATGGTGATGCACTGCGGAGGCGCCAACGCCCTGCCGCTCTTCAGAAAGCGCGCCGTCCACATACCGATCTCTTGGTCCGACCGATGTTTCACCACCGACATGAATGCGCGCTCCCGAATTCCCGATGGCCGGAATGCAGGGTCGGGCGGGCATGGAGCGAATGACATAGGCTTCGTCCTGGGGCTGGGGGGCGGGGGAAGTAGGCTCGCGCATGTCGGGCGCGAGGGGCGGGGATTTGGCAAGGCAAGGGGGAGTAGCTGGGGCGTAATGGCCACGGCCGACGCGCGTGATCTGCCCGGCCTTGGTGAGGCGGGACAGGAGCGGCTTGATTGTCTGAAGGGTCAGGCCGGTCGCGGTCGCAATGTCGATGAGGGAGGACGCGCCCGCCTCAATTGCGGCGCGGACCTGAGCACTCTGCGTCGAATGGAAAGTTGCAACCTGCCGTAACGCTACGTTCTTAAAATAAATAAGAGCGTCACGCTCGGCTGCAACTTTCTCACCAAACCGTTGCTGTGCAAGCCTTTCACGATACCGAGCGTTCCTGACCCGGGCCATCTCACGACGGCGAGAGGTGCGCCGCTGGGCGCGCGCCTCGGGGCTTTCGTCGATGGGGTGGAGAGTGACCACTCGCCCACGAGCGGCCATCTCGCGCACCTCTTCGACCCTGACTTCAAGGAGGCGGCCGGCCTTGCAATCGTCGAGAAGGCGATGCGTCCGGGAGGGAAGCACAGCGGCGTGGAGGACATCAAGGCTGATGTCCTCCACCCACTCCCTGGGCAGCACTTCAATGAGCCCGGGCACGTCGCAGTGCAGCCCGCCGACACCGTCCAATTTTGACAGAGCATCTGCCAGCACCTCGGCGACACCAGCCCGGCTGACAGGAAGCTCGCCCGCCTCAGAACGAAGCGAAGCGAGAGCGCGGATGTCAGCCAGCCTGCGAAGGGCGAACATCTGCGTCCGCGTGCTGCTCTGAGGGCGGCGGCTCGCATAGAGCCGATTGACTCGCATTCCAGTCCGCCCGCTGGCCATATGGGCGGGAGACCGCACAACGGCGGCTTCCATAGCGACGGCGGCGCTCATCAGCGCGCCTCCGCATAGATGGCGGCGCAGGCATCCTCGAAGGTCCGAAAGAAACCAGGGATCTGCTTAAGGAAATTGGCGCGATAGATGTAGGCAATAAAGCGCGTCTCATCGTCCACCACGACACCAACGTGTGTCTTCCGCGAAAACGGGCTTGCGATGCGATTACGGCTCATTTAATGTTTACTCGCTTATGTTCCTTGAATTGAAAAAGCCGCCCCTGCTCCGGGGCGGCTTTTTTGTGCTCAGTTGATTTCGGGCGAGATCTGAGCGCGCGGCGCCTCGGCGATCAGGCGGTCCACCGACTCGGCCGGGATGCGCACGGACTTGCCAATCTTGAGAGCCTCAATCCGGTGAGAACCGAGAAGGCGATAGACAGTAGAGCGCGAGACGCTCAACTTTTCGCTGACCTCCCCAATAGTAAGGAGTCGCCCATTAACACTGATAGACATAATGATCTCCGCTTATATACACGGAGAGAGGTAGGGATACGCCCAACACACGCAAGGTAAGCTATGCGTGCTCGCGGTGGAAAACTAGGCCCGGTTTGACATTGAGCGCGATGGAAAAATGGCAGAAAATATCTTGTTTCCCAATATCTTATCGATAGCCTCGGTGAGGCCTGCAATGTCAAATTGACCTGCTGCTCTTCACTTCGCCACCGAGGGATTTGCCGGGCTGGAACAGACGAACGCATCCCAGGCCTCCATCAACTCCCTGCGCTTTTCCAGTGCGTCCCCCCTGCGGTAGGCAAGCTCAGTCGCATCACCGACCGCGTGAGCCAAAGCAGCCTCCGCGACCTCGCGCGAGAAGGTGGTGGTGTCGCCTGCCCAGTCGCGGAAGGTTGACCTAAACCCGTGCGCCGTGGCGTTGACCTCCAGCCGCCGCAGAAGGGCTGTAAGGGCCATGTCGCTCAGTTGGCTGCCTTTGCGCTGGCCAGGGAAGACAAAAGCGTCAGGCTCCCTCCCAAGCTGCGCGACGGTCTCCAAGATTTCGACAGCGCGGACGGTCAAGGGAACACGATGCAGGCGACCGGCTTTCATGCGCTCGCCTGGGATCGTCCATAGGCGCGCGTCTAGGTCGATCTCTCTCCAACGGGCTCCTCGCACCTCGCCCGATCTTGCGGCGGTCAGGATGGCAAATTCGAGCGCGAAGCTGCTCATCCCCCGAACAAGCCGGAGTCGGCGGACGAATGCGGGCAACTCCGCATAGGCCAGAGCCGCATGGTTGCCGCGCTGGAGCTTCTGCCGTTTTGGCAGTGTGAGCGCGAGATGGCCCTTCCAGCGCGCCGGGTTCTCGCCCGCCCTGAGCCCCTTCGCCTTGGCCGCATCCAGTATAGCCTCAATGCGGCCCCGCACGCGGGAAGCGGTCTCGTTCTTGCTCACCCAGATGGGCGTCAGGATCGCGAGCACGTCCTCGGTGCTGACTTGGTCCACCGCCTTGTCGCGGATGGCCGCGCAATAGCCCCCGGCCTTGAAGCTCCCGTCTTCATCGCGCTCCAGGCTGAGCGTGTACCGCCACTGCGCTATGTGCTTCGCGTTCCGCCATGCAGGTTCCATCACCCGAATGTAAGCCTCTGCAACCTCCCCAAAGGTGGCCACGCTTTTTGCCGCCGCCTTCTTGCGGCGCTCCGCAATGGGATCAATTCCCCTAGCCACCTGCTCGCGCGCCTCGGCCGCGAGTTGCCGCGCTAGGGCGAGCGAGACCGCCCCTAGCGGTCCTAACCCCAGCTCCCGCATCTTCCCACCGCCGGGAGCGGAAGGGTCTGCCTTCCAGCGGAAGAAGAATGTCCAAGACTTTGAGCCGCTGGGAGACACCACAAGGTACAGGTTCCCCCCGTCCGCGTGGCGGCCCGGCTTCGTGATCGTGGCGACCGTCCGGGCGTTGAGTCTGTTGAGTTTCATGCCGATTGCTAGGGGCGCTTAGCTAGGGCGTCATTGCTCCTAGCCCTAACCCTAACACCGAACCGGGATTCAGGGGAATTTCGTGGCGCTTTCGGAGACCCGCTGCGAAACGGAATCTAGGAATTTCAACGCTTTTGGTAGGGTGTGGGAAAGCCTGGAACAGGCAATTGGCGGAGAGAGAGGGATTCGAACCCTCGATACGGTTTCCCGTATACACGCGTTCCAGGCGTGCGCCTTCAACCACTCGGCCACCTCTCCTCAGCGCGCGGGCGCGCTGCAGCCCTGGACTTCACCGGGGGCGGGCTGCGCCTCCCCGGGGCCGGCGGACCGGCGTGCGCACTTCACATGCGCGTCGCATGATCAGGCGAGGATCTGGACATCCCTCTGGACCCGAAGGCGTGAAGCCGAGGGGTCTGCCTGTGCGAACCTGCCGTGGCTGCGTTGTTTCCGACGCCAGCGCGGAGAACCGCGCCACCCAGGCAAGGCGGCGAAATATACCGAGCGGAGGGGCTCTGGCAAGCCGGAATTCGCGCCGTCCCCAATCATCCGTGCACAGGCCCTGCCGGGCTGCGGAACGCAGGCCTGCCAGCACCGGCCCTTCGGAGTGTCATGGCGAGGCTGAAGGCTACGCCTCCCCTGGCGGGCCCGCGTTTTCTCACCGCGCGCTGCGGTCGCATCGCACGGCCAACGTGCCGCGGCGACCAGCAGGAGCCGTGGCACCTGCTGCGGTCGTGGCGGGCGTCGCGGTCTCCTGGGATCAACCGCGCGGTCTGTTGGCGGAGGGGCCTTATTTCCCGAACGGGTGGCGCCGCTCCTGCGCATCAGGCGAAAGGGCGCGGCGATCAACGCTTGGCATGGCACGACGGGGGCTAGGTCCGCTTGTTCGGCGGTGCCCCGCCAGCTCCGCACCAGATCGTTGGCGGAGGGCTCTCTCGTCTTGGCGGGCCACCCATCCTGCCTGCGCGCGGCGGCCGCCCCGTGGCCTGGCGCGTTCGGAGAAAACGCCGGAAGGGACCCCACGGATTGGGGGCTGCGGCGCCTGCGGATCGATCCCACGGGACACCGTCAGCGGAAGGGCGCCCTTCCCCCGCGCCGGGGCTGGTAAAGGTGGCATCGCGCCCCGAGGAGGCGCCGCCGAAAGGGCGGCTCCAGGCGTGGGCGCCGGTTCTGGTGCCGGGGATCAGTCCCGCAGGAGGTCGTTGATGGAGGTCTTGGCGCGGGTCTGCTCGTCCACGCGCTTCACGATCACGGCGCAATAGAGCGAGGGGCCGGGACGGCCGTCGGGCAGCGGCTTGCCCGGCAGGGAGCCCGGCACCACCACGGAATAAGGCGGCACCTCGCCGATGAAGATGTCGCCGGTCTCCCGGTCGACGATCTTGGTGGAGGCGGAGATGAAGACGCCCATGGAGAGCACGGAGCCGCGGCGCACCACCACGCCTTCCACCACCTCGGAACGGGCGCCGATGAAGCAATTGTCCTCGATCACCACCGGGCCGGCCTGGAGCGGCTCCAGCACGCCGCCAATGCCGACGCCGCCCGACAGATGCACATGCTTGCCGATCTGGGCGCAGGAGCCGACGGTGGCCCAGGTGTCCACCATGGTGCCCTCGCCCACATGGGCGCCGAGATTGACGAAGGAGGGCATCAGCACCACGTTCGGCGCGATATAGGCCGAGCGGCGCACCACGGCGCCGGGCACGGCGCGGAAGCCGGCGGCGCGGAAGTCGTCTGAGTTCCAGCGCTCGAACTTGGAGGGTACCTTGTCCCACCAGGCCGCCCCGCCGGGACCGCCGGTGATGACTTCCATGTCGTTGAGGCGGAAGGACAAGAGCACCGCCTTCTTGAGCCATTGGTTCACTTGCCAGGTGCCGTCTTCCAGCGGCTCGGCCACGCGCACCTTGCCGGCGTCGAGCAGGGAGAGGGCCTCGTCGACGGCCTCGCGCACCGCGCCGCGGGTGGAGAAGCCGATCTCGGCGCGGTTCTCGAAGGCGGCGTTGATGACGATCTCAAGGTCGGGATTGGCCACGGCGGCGGTCTCAGACATGGGGTTCCTCTTTCGATGTTGGGGCGTGGACGTGGAAATGCGGGCTCAGCCGCGCTCTTTCACGGCCACGAATTTCAGCTTGGGCCATTCCTCGATGGCGCGGTCGAGCACCCATTGGCTGCGGGCGAGATAGACCGGGGCCTCGTCGCGGTCGCGGGCGATGGAGGAGCGGGAGGTCTCGATGAAGCGGTCGATCTCGGCCCGCTCGCCCACGATCCAGCGGGCGGTCACGAAGGAGACGGGCTCATAGCGGATGGGCACGCCATATTCCTTTTCCAGGCGCGAGGAGAGCACGTCCAGCTGGAGCGTGCCCACCACGCCGACGATGGGCGCGGGATCGGAGACCGGGCGCAGAACCTGCACCACGCCTTCTTCCGCCATGTCCTGGAGGGCTTTCGAGAGCTGCTTGGCCTTCATGGGATCGGACAGCAGCACCCGGCGCAGGATTTCCGGCGCGAAGTCGGGAATGCCCTCGAAGCGGATGGTCTCCCCTTCCGAGAGCGTGTCGCCCACCCGCAGCATGCCGTGGTTGGGAATGCCGATGATGTCGCCGGCCACCGCCTCGTCCACCGTCTCGCGCTCCTGGGCGAAGAAGAAGATGGGGTTGGCGATGGCCATGTTGCGCTTCTCGCGGGCATTGAACAGCTTCATGCCGCGCTTGAAGGTGCCCGAGCACAGGCGCACGAAGGCCACCCGGTCCCGGTGGTTGGGGTCCATATTGGCCTGGACCTTGAAGACGAAGCCGGAGACATGGTCTTCCTGTGGCTCCACCACCCGGCCGTTGGCCGTGCGCGGCAAGGGCGAGGGACCGAAGGTGCCGAGCCCCGTGAGCAGCTCCGCCACGCCGGCTTCCTTGATGGCGCTGCCGAAGAAGACGGGCGACAGATGGCCCTCGCGGAAGCTGTCCACCTCGAAGGCGGGCAGCACGCCGAGCGCGAGCGTCAGGCCCTCCACCGCATCGGCCAGGATGCGGCTGTCGAATTCATCGAGGCCGTCCATGCCGAGGAGGTCCTCCACCTCGTCGAACGGCACGATGCGGGTGAGCGGCCCGCCGCGCTCCTCGGCCAGCAGCGCCTGCTTGCCCTTCACGTCGATGAGGCCGCGAAAGTCCGTGCCCATGCCGATGGGCCAGGTGAAGGGGGTCAAATCAAGCGCCAGGGTGGCGGAGATGTCGTCCATCAGCGCCAGCGGGTCGATGCCCTCCCGGTCCACCTTGTTGATGAAGGTGAAGAAAGGAATGTCGCGCAGGCGGCAGACCTCGAACAGCTTGCGGGTCTGGCTCTCGATGCCCTTGGCGGCGTCGATCACCATCACCGCCGCGTCCACCGCCGACAGGGTGCGGTAGGTGTCTTCCGAGAAGTCGGAGTGGCCGGGCGTGTCCAGCAGGTTGAAGACGATGCCGTCGCGCTCGAAGGTCATCACCGAGGAGGTGACGGAGATGCCGCGCTGCTGCTCGATCTCCATCCAGTCCGAGCGGGTGCGCCGGCGCTCGCCGCGCGCCTTCACATGGCCGGCCATGCGGATGGCGCCGGAGGCCAGCAGCAGCTTCTCGGTGAGCGTGGTCTTGCCCGCGTCGGGATGCGAGATGATCGCGAAAGTCCGGCGGTGCGCATAATCGGGGAGGGCGGCAGTCGGCGCCGCGCCGGGTTCTGTCTGTTCGAGCATGGGCGCCTTATAGTCAAAAACGCCGCCGCACGGAACGGCGAAGCGTGCCGAAGACCGGCGGGACTGCAGAAGGAAAATGGCGGATGGAAATGCCTGTGGGAGCCCTGCGGACACGGCGGATGCGGGCCGCAGTCGCAGCCGCCGTGCTGTGCCTCGCCCTGCCGGCCCTGGTGCCCGACGCCCATGCGCTGCTGGCGCCGCAATATTACGAGCAGGCGCGCCGGGAGGCGGCGAGCGTGATCGTGCTGGAGGTCAGTGCCGTGACGCCGCCGGAGGGCGCCTTCGGCCTGTGCCAGGTGGCGGGCATCGTGCGGCGGGTGGAGCGGGGCACCGCGTTCGCGGCGGGCCAGGCAGCGACGGTGGGGGTGCCCTGCGCCACGCCGGACGCGCACCCGCCGCTGGGTGGCACGATCTACCAGGAGACGGCGCGTCTGAAGGCCGCGCCCTATGGGCGCGCCTATCTGGACGCGGCGGGCGGCCTGGCCCTGTCGCAATATGAGATGCTGGACGCCCTGCCCTAGGGGCGGACGGACCTTTCCGGTCGCCCACCTTGTTGCAGGGCCTCAGTGTTGCAGGACCTCAGTCGCCCTGGCCGGGCTCAGGGGAGAGCAGCTCTTCCTTGCCGGGCTTGCCGTCCCATTCCTTGGCGTCGGGCAGGGGATCGCGTTTCAGGGTGACGTTGGGCCAGGCCTGCGCATATTGGGCATTGACCGCCAGCCACTTCTCGAGGCCCGGCTCGGTGTCCGGCTTGATGGCCTCGGCCGGGCATTCCGGCTCGCACACCCCGCAATCGATGCATTCGTCGGGATGGATGACGAGGAAGTTCTCGCCCTCGTAGAAGCAATCCACCGGGCAGACCGAAACGCAGTCCATATATTTGCAACGGATGCAGTTCTCGGTGACGACGTAGGTCATGGCGGTTCCCTTTCGCGCGCCGCACTAGCGCAGGCCCCGTTCCCACGCAAGCGCGGGAGAGGCGGGGGAGCCATGCGGGGCGCTACTTTTCACTCTGATTTGATGTCAAATCTTCGAATATCTCGGCAGCTGCTGTAGCATTTCCCCTGCGGGGCGAAAAGTCGCGAATGCGCAGGACGCGCACGCCCGCATCCAGCGACACCGTCACCACTTGCCCGACGCGCACCGCATGCCCGGCGCTCACGATGCGGGCCCCGTCCACCCGCACATGGCCGGACCGCACCAGGGCGGTCGCGGCGCTGCGCGAGCGGACCACGCGGGCATGCCAGAGCCACAGATCCAGGCGCTGACGATCCTCGCGTTCGGCGACGAACACTCAGCTTCCCTTCTTCTCCGCCTCCAGGCGCGCCTTGAGCGCGGCGAGGGCGGCGAAGGGGCTGTCGGGGTCCATGGGCTTGTCGCGGCGGCGGTCCTGGTGGACCTGCACCCGCTCAGGCCGGGGGCCGCGCTGGCCCTCTCCCTCGCGGGGGCCGCGGAAGGGACGGTCCTGGCGGTCCTGCCGATCCTGGCGGGGCGGCCGCTGGCCGTGGGTCTCGGCGCGCTCGGTCGGCGCGTCACCGGAGGCGGGGGCCGCGGTGCGCTCCTGCGGGCGGTCGGAGCGGCGGTTCTGGAACCGGCCGCCATCCTTGCGCTCGCCGTCGCGGCGTTCGCCGCCCTTGCGCTCGCCACCCCGCTCGCGGCCTTCGCCGTGGCCCTGTCCCTGTCCCTGCCCCTGGCGCTGGCCTTCGCGGCCGGACCGCTCGCGGCGCGGCGCGCCCGGCGGACGTCCGGGACGCCACACTTCGATCAGCGCCGGCTCCAGCGCGGCGCCGTCAGCGGCGGCTTCCGTGCCCTCGGCGGCGATTGTCTCCGCCGCACCGGCCTCGGCAACGACAGCCTCGCCCCCTGCGACAGCGGCCTCGGCCGTCGCTTCGGCGCTGGCCACCAGCTCGGCGGTGGTGTCTTCGGCCTCTGCATTTTCCGCCGGGGCGTCTTCAGCCTGGGCGTCCTGAGCGTCGACGCCGTCCGCAGGGGCTTCCGCCGCTTCCACCGCGTCGGGGGCATCCGCCTCGGGCGCGGGGGCGATGTCACCCTCGCTCGCGGCGGGGGCTTCCACCGGATCGAACAGCAGGTCCGCCTCGATGGCGCCTTCCGGCGCCGGGGCAAGCTCAGGCGCGGCAGCTTCCGACACCGGCGCATCCGGCGGCGGGGCCGCCCGGCGCTCCATGCGATAGCCCAGCGAGCGCAGGATGGAGGCGAAATCCTCGCCGGAGCAGCCGGCGAGCGAGGTCATGCCCACGGTCACCGTGAAGCCACGGCCGTCCACGGCGCCGGCGGGCTTGGGCCCGGGCGACTGGGGACGCCAGGCCAGCGCCGGGCGGATGAGGTCGGCGAGGCGCTCCAGAATGTCCACGCGCACCGCCCGCTCGCCGCACACGCGGAAGCCCACGGCCCGGTAGAGGCCCTTGTGGATTTCCGGGTCCACCGGAATGGAGGTGCGCCCGCTCGCCGCCAGATGCGGCAGTTCGTCCAGGCCCTTCTGGGCGAGGCCGCCATGCTTGAGCGCATAAAGCTCGGCCGCCAGCGCGCGGGGCGCGGGCTTCAGCAGGCCGGGCAGATAGATGTGATGGGCGCCGAAGCGCACGCCATAGCCGCGCAGCGTGGCGCGCGCGGCCTGGTCGAGGGTCTTCATCTCCTCGGCGACGCGGGCGCGCTCCAGCACGCCGAGGGCCTCGACGATCTGGAAGGCGATGCCCCGGCCGATGCCGGTGATGTCCTCGGCCTCGGCGAGCTTCAGGAGCGGGCCCAGGAGCTTGTCCACATGGGCCTTCAGCCACAAGGCGAGGCGGGCCTCCACCTGGTCGCGGGCGGCGCCCGTGAGGTGCTCGTCGGCGATGATCTTGAAGCGGGGCTTCAGGACCTCATCGCCGGGAATGAGCTTGGCCACCGGCTCGCCGGTCCAGCGGATGGTGCCGTCGGCGGTGAGGACGAAGGCCTCGTCCACCGCCATGCCGACACGCGTCGCGCGGGCCTCGATCTCGCCCGCCAGGGCCTTTTGTGCGGCGGCGCGCAGGGCCTTTGCCTCCTCGCCACCCGCCGTCGGATCGGGTGCGAACTGGAAGCCCTGCAGATGGCCGATCACATGGCCTTCCACGGTGACATCGCCGGTCTTGCTGATCTCAGTTTCGAGCATCGTTTTCTCTCGCAGGCGCCGCATGAGCACGCTGGTTCTGCGGTCCACGAACCGCTGAGCCAGCCGTTCGTGCAGCGCGTCGGACAGCTTGTCCTCGACCCCTCTCGTGACGCCTTGCCAGTGCCCCGGATCCTTCAACCAATCGGGACGGTTGGCAACGAAGGTGAGGGTCCTCACCTGCGCAATCCGTCTCGACAGCGTGTCGATGTCGCCTTCTGGGCGATCGGTCAAGGCGATTTGACGCGCGAACCACGTATCGGGGATAAATCCACCCGTTCCCACATGGTGAAAGAGCCCCCGCACCAGGTCCGCATGGGCACCGGGGGAGATCTTGCGATAGTCCGGCACCTGGCACGTCTCCCACAGCCGCTCGATGACGGTGGGGGAGGTGGCGATGGCCGCCACATCGGCGTCAGCGCTCATGATTTCGAGCACTTGCACGTCGTCGGCGGTGGGTGCGCGGGTCAGTCCGTCCTCCCGTGGGGGAAGGCCGAGGCTGTCCTTCAGCGCCGCCAGGGAGGTGTAATCGGGGACAGCGTTGCGCCATTGCAACACCTTGGCGGTGTCGAACACATGGGCTTCCAGCCGCTCCACCAATTCAGGCTCAAACGGCGGGCAGCGGCCGGTGGTGCCGAACGTGCCGTCCCGCTGCGCGCGGCCGGCGCGGCCGGCGATCTGGGCCATTTCGGAGGGGTTGAGGCGGCGGAACTGCCAGCCGTCGAACTTGCGGTCCGAGGCGAAGGCCACATGGTCCACGTCCAGATTGAGGCCCATGCCGATGGCGTCGGTGGCCACCAGATAGTCCACGTCGCCGGATTGATAGAGTTCCACCTGGGCGTTGCGGGTGCGCGGCGAGAGCGCCCCCATCACCACCGCCGCCCCGCCCCTCTGGCGGCGGATCAGCTCGGCGATGGCATAGACCTCCTCCGCCGAGAAGGCGACGATGGCCGAGCGGGGCGGCAGGCGCGTGATCTTGCGCTCGCCCATGAAGGACAAGGTGGACAGGCGCGGCCGGACCTGGACGTTGATGCCGGGCATCAACCGCTCCAGGAGGGGACGCATGGTGGCCGCGCCGAGAATCAGCGTCTCGAAGCGCCCGCGCCGGTTGAGCAGGCGGTTGGTGAAGACGTGGCCCCGATCAAGGTCGGTGGCCAGCTGGATCTCGTCGATGGCGACGAACGCCACGTCCAGGTCGCGCGGCATGGCCTCGACGGTGGCCACCCAATAGCGCGCGTTCGGCGGCTTGATCTTCTCCTCGCCGGTGACGAGGGCCACCTTGTCCGCGCCCACCCGCTCGACAATGCGCTGATAGACCTCGCGGGCGAGCAGGCGCAGCGGCAGGCCGATGATCCCGCTCTCGTGTCCGAGCATGCGCTCGATGGCCAGATGCGTCTTGCCGGTATTGGTGGGACCCAAGACCGCCGTCACACCTCGCGCACGGATGGAGCGCGGGAGAACGGCGAGCTTCGTGACATCATCCATGAGCGCCAGAACTGCCCGCTGCGAGAAGAGTGGATCTGTATCATATCGGGGCGCCAATGCCAGAATGCCACCCTGAGGCGAGAACGGGCCGAGAACGAAGCGGGTGCGAATCGGTTGAGTCGGCAGGTCAGCGATTCGTTCCGCCCTGTCCCGCTCTGGCACAGGCCGGCGCAGGGGGTGAGAACACAGGCGGATCAAACCGTGCGCGAATCGCGGCGGGGCGCAGGGTCGCGGTCCGTTCTCCCACCGCGTCCATGCGGCTCGCCTGGGCGGGGCGGGGATGAATAGCCGGCGAAAGATCTGTGATTCGCCGGCTTACCCCGCGGGCACGCCCTGACCGAACACCGGCTCCAGCACCGGCGAGAAGGCCGGGCGGCGCACCAGGGCGGGGCGATGCAGCTGCTTGGTGGCCTCCACCAGGATCGCGCCCGAGAAGGGCAGGGAGAGGCCGGAGCCCACCCGCTCCCAGGCATGGGCGGTGCGCAGCAGCCAGCGGGAGGACACCGGCGGGAAGTACAGCGCCTCGCCCCAGCCCACGGGCGTGAACAGGGTTTCCCGCAGCAGCCGCACCACCTGCCCGCGCGAGAACGGCCGGCCATTGCCGAACGGAGTGGTATCGAGCCGCGCCCACACGCCCCGGCGGTTGGGCACCACCGCCAGCAGCCGCCCGCCGGGGGCGAGGATGCGCCAGACCTCCCGCAGCATCTCCGCCGCGTCGGGCGTCATTTCCAGCAGATGGACCGCCACCACCCGGTCGATGGAGGCATTGGGCAAGGGCAGGGCGGTCTCATCGGCCAGGGCCGCCAGCGTGGGCGCCGCAGAGGGCCAGCGCACCACGCCCTGGGCGGCGGGCATGACGGCGATGCACCGTTCCGCCTCTTCCCGGAAGGCGCCCAGATAGGGCGTCGCATAGCCCAGGCCCAGCACGGAGAGGCCCTGGACGTCAGCGAAGCGGGCCCGGATGGCGCGGCCCAAGATGCGGCGCGTCACCACGCCCAGCGGCTGGGCATAGAAGCTGCGCAGGTCCACGACGTCGAGAAACATGGTCTCCCCTCTCCGGCGCACAGCTTATAACATGGGACACGTTCGATCCCTGCCATATGGCTGCCGCGCGCAGCCGGTATGGCGTTCTTCCCCGGGCCCCTGCGCCCGCGCGGCCCTGCCGAGACGACCTATGGGAAACACCGCCATGTCCGCCGAGATCATGTCCGCCGAGATAAGGATCGTTCCCTGCCTCAATGACAATTATGCCGTGCTGCTGCACGACCCGACGACCGAGGCGACGGCGGTGATCGACGTGCCGGAGACGGCGCCCGTGCTGGCGGCGCTTGGGCGGGAAGGCTGGGATCTCACCCATATCCTGGTGACCCACCACCATTCCGATCATGTGGCGGGGGTGGAAACGCTCAAAGCCCAGTTCGGCGCCACGGTGGTGGGGCCGAAGGCCGAGGCCGCCGGCATTCCCGGCATCGACGTGGAAGTGGTGGACGGCGATCCGGTGGCGGTGGGCGCCTTCGTGGGCCGCGTCATGGAGACGCCGGGCCACACCGCCGGCCATGTGGTCTATCTGTTCGAGCGCGAGCATCTGCTGTTTGCCGGCGACACCCTGTTCGTCATGGGCTGCGGCCGGCCCATCGAATGCGATCCGCCGGTGCTCTGGCGCTCTTTGCTGCGCCTGCGCAGCCTGCCCGACGACCTCCAGGTCTATTGCGGCCACGAATATACGGTGGCCAATGCCCTCTTCGCCCTCTCGGTGGACCCGGAGAACGGCGCCCTGCGCGGCCGTTTTGCCGAGGCGGAACGGGCGCGGCGGGAGGGCAAGCCCACCATCCCGACCCTGCTGGGCGATGAGCGGCTCACCAATCCCTTCCTGCGGGCTGATGATCCGGGCATGGCGGAGCGGCTGGGCCTGGGCGAATCCGATCCGGCCGCCGTCTTCACCGAGCTGCGCGCCCGCAAGAATGTGTTCAAGGCCTGAGAATGGCAGACCTGACCGCCGCCGAGATCATCGCCCTGCTCGGCCTCCAGCCCCATCCTGAGGGCGGGCATTTCCGCGAGACGTTTCGCGAGGCCGGGGAGGGCGGCGGGCGCGGCGCCTCCACCGCCATTTACTTTTTGCTGGCGGCGGGGGAACGCTCCCATTGGCATCGGGTGGATGCCAGCGAGACCTGGCACTTCTATGCCGGCGCGCCGCTGCGGCTGTCCATTGCGGAGGCGGGCGGGGCGCCCCGCCATCTCACGCTCGGCGCCGATCTCCTGGCCGGCGAGCGGCCCCAAGGCGTGGTGCCGCCTTTGGCTTGGCAGGCGGCTGAGAGCCTGGGGGCCTGGACGCTGGTGGGCTGCACCGTTGCCCCGGCCTTCCGGTTCGAGGGGTTTGAGCTGGCCCCGCCCGGCTGGGCGCCCTGAGGCGGCGTCTTCAGGCGTTCAGTCCCGCTGGAAATGGCCGGGGGTGAAGACCCACACCACCAATCCCTTCATCTCGACCCTCGGGGCGACCCATCGCGGCGACAGGGGCGGGGCCGGCGTCGCGCCGGCCTCCGCGCGTGCGCTGGCGGTGGAGGCCGCCCGTGCCTTTGCCGGAGCCGCCTGGACCTTGTCCTTGGCGCTGGCTCCCGCCGCCGCGTGGCGCGCTGGCCGCGCGGAAGCCTGATCCGGCGCGGGCTGGCTTGAAGCCGAACGGGGCAAGGCCTCCCCCGCCTGCGCCGGCCCCACAAGGGCCAAGGCCGGCAGAAGCGAGAGCGCGCATGTGACGAGGGTCAGGCGCATGGGACCTTTTTCTCCGTCCCGGTCCGAAGCGCCGGCGGCGGAGGGCAGAATGCCGCAAGGGGAGGGGTTTGGGAAGGCGCGACGGCGCCGTTCCGGGTGAGCGCCCCGGCCGGAGCGGGTCCAAAGGCGCGGCGGTGTCATCCCTCAGCTTTTCCGCGAGTCGCCCCGACCGGTGGCCGTCGACGCGCGCGGGCGCGGGGCCCTCAAAGCGGCTGCACCCGGCCACCGCGCAGGCGGGCCGGGTGCAGGAGCATGGTCGCGCGTCCGGGCGCCGCGGCCCGGCTGGCCCTATTTGCCGGCGCTGAACTGCGGCTGCTGGAGCTGCAGCGTCTGGATGACCTGCTGGCCGAAGCTGCTGAGCAGGGCATATTGGTTGGCCACCGAATTGTTCGGCTGCGCCACCACTTGCGGGCAATAGGCGGTGATGAGGGCGTTGGCCACGTCCGCCTTCTTGGCCTTGGGATTCTGCTGGGCAAGCGTAGTGGCGAACTGGGTCGCCGCATCGCCGCTCACCGGCGGGGTCACCTTGCCGACGAGGGTGGTGGCCGCGTCCACGAGGGCCTTGGGCACCAGCTTGCCGTTCGCATCGGGGCAGGTGAGCTTGGCGGCCATGGAGGTGGGCTGGCGGGCCACCAGCGAAGTGCCGGTGGGCGTCGCCCAGATGGTGGCCACGTCCGGCATGGGAATGGCGGCAACCCCCGGCGAGACGGTGGCCGCCGCCTGCAGGGTGAAGCGCCTGAGCTCATTGGCCTTCTGCCAGTCGGGCAAGGTGGTGGCCGCCACCACCGGGCAATAGGCGGCGGTCAGCGCGTCCACCACCGTGCCGGGGGAGGCATCGCTGTCGGCGGCCTTGTAGGCGTCGGCCAGCATCTGGGTGCCCCGCTCGCCGCCCTGCATCATCTTGGTGAGCGCTGCCACCGCCTGCGGGTCCGGCCCGGTGGCGCCGGGCGCGCCGCCCACCTTGGGGCAATCGAAGGCGGAGGCCTGCTGAGTGCCGAAGTCCGGCACATGGGCGGTGGCGCGCCAGGCGGCGACCATGCCGGCGCTCACATTGGGATCGGCGGTGTTGCCCCAGGAGGTGCGCACATAATTGGCGAGGCTCGCCACCTGCTGGTCGGAGAGGCGCCCGGCGAAGGAGGGCATGGGGCCATAGGTGCCGCCCGCCGGCAGGCCGCCCAGGATGGCCATGATGACATTATAGGGCTCGGCCGCATTCACCGCCGGATTGCCCGCCAGCGGCGGGATGATGTCGGTGGAGCCGGAGCCCTTGGACTGGTGGCAGGGCGCGCAATTGTCCACATAGAGCTTGGCGCCGCGCTGGAACTCGGCCGGCGAGAGGCGCGAGGCCGCCTGCGGGGCAGGCTGGTCCTTGGGCGGCGGGCTGTCGAGGAGATAGGTGACGAGAGCTTCCCGGTCCGCCGGGGTGAGATAGGCGAGGCTGTCGCGCACCACTTCCGCCATGGGGCCGAACACCGAGGTCTTGCCCGGCGCCGAGCCGTCGGTGAAGAACTTGGTGAGCGTGTCCTTGGTCCAGCCGTCCTTCTTGAGCTGCGCGGCGTCGATGCTGGGCGCCCAATAGCCGTCCACATCGGCGCCGAGGAACTGCTCCTTCCCCTTCACCGCGCCCATGATGTTGCGGGGCGTGTGGCAGTCGGCGCAATGGCCGAGCACTTCGGCCAGATAGGCGCCGCGGTTCCACTGGTCGCTCTTGCCGACGGTGGGCTTGAAATAGGCCGCCTCGAAGAACAATTCGCGCCAGGCCAGGAGGCCGAGGCGGATGTTGAAGGGGAAGTTGAGCTCGTTCTCCTTGCGCGCCACCGGCTGGGCGGGGATGCGCCGCACGAAGGCCCACAGGGCTTTCAGGTCATCCTCGCCGATGCCCGTATACGAGTCGAACGGCATGGCCGGATAGAGATAGGCGCCGTCGGCGCGGATGCCGTTGTGGAGCGCGTTCTTGAACTGGTCGAACGTCCAGGTGCCGATGCCGTTTACCGGGTCGGAGGTGATGTTCACCGAATACATGGTGCCGAACGGGGTCTTGAACGGCAGGTTGCCCGCATAAGGCGTCTTGGGATCGCCGGTGTGGCAGGGCATGCAATCGGCCGCGCGGGCGAGATAGGCGCCCCGCTCCACCAGGGCGTCGTCGCCGGTGGCGGTGGCGGGAGCCGCAGAGGCAGGAGCCGCAGAGGCGGCAGGAGCAGCGGCGGCGGGTGCCGCCGGCTGTTGGGCGAAGGAGGGACCCGCCGCTGCGAGAGCCGCAACGGAAGCCGCTGCCATCATCAGTTCGCGCAGGCCCATGAGCTACCCCCTTCGATTTCTTTCTCACTTAGTCTGGACATCTTACAAAAAGGCGACGGCTTGGCATCCCCCGTTCGCGTGCTTGACCTGCGGCCTGTTGCCGGGGAGGGCGCATTGGGCCAAAACGTCACGCCATGACCACTGCTCCGCGCCCCGCTTCCCCGCTCCGCGACCTGCCGGTTGACCAGCTCGACCGCGTCGCCGCCGCCAACGAGCATGCCGCGCTCGCCGACGAGATCGCCGGGCATGACCGGCGCTACTACCAGGACGATGCGCCGCAGGTGTCGGACGCGGAATACGACGCCCTGCGCCGCCGCTACGAGGAAATCGAGGCGCGCTTTCCCGAACTGCGCACGGGGGAGAGCCTCTCCGAGCGGGTGGGGGCGGCGCCCTCGAGCCGCTTCGCGAAGATCGCCCACACCGTGCCCATGCTGTCGCTGGCCAACGCCTTCTCCGACGAGGAGGTGGAGGAATTCGTCGGTCGCGTGCGGCGCTTCCTCGACCTGGCGGAGGGGGACGAGGTGGCGTTCACCGCCGAGCCGAAGATTGACGGCTTGTCCTGCTCGCTGCGCTATGAGCGGGGCGAGCTGAAGAGCGCGGGGACGCGCGGCGATGGCTCGGTGGGCGAGGATGTCACCGCCAATGTGCGCACCATCGCGGAAATCCCCCACCGGCTCGATGCCCCCGATGTGCCTGAGATCATAGACATTCGCGGCGAAGTCTATATGGACGCCGCCGACTTCCAGGCGCTGAATGCGCGCCAGGAAGAAGCAGGCAAGCCGGTCTTCGCCAATCCCCGCAACGCCGCTGCCGGCTCGCTGCGCCAGCTCGATCCGGCGGTGACCGCCAGCCGGCCGCTGCGCTTCTTCGCTTATGCCTGGGGCGAAGCCTCGGCGCTGCCGGCGGACACGCAGAAGGGCGTGGTGGATGCCTTCGCCCGCTGGGGGCTGCCCACCAATCCGCTGACCATCCTCGCCACCGACACCAAGGGCCTGCTGGACCATTATCGCAGCATCGGCGCCCAGCGTGCCGAACTCGGCTATGACATTGACGGCGTAGTCTACAAGGTGAACCGGCTGGACCTCCAGCGGCGCCTCGGCTTCATCTCCCGCTCCCCCCGCTGGGCGCTGGCGCACAAGTTTCCGGCCCAGCAGGCGGTGACCGAGCTTCTCGACATCGAGATCCAGGTGGGCCGCACCGGCGCGCTGACCCCCGTCGCGCGGCTGAAGCCCATCACGGTGGGCGGCGTGGTGGTGGCCAATGCCACCTTGCACAACGAGGATTACATCCACGGCATCGGCAATGACGGCGCGCCCCTCCGCGAGGGGCGCGACATCCGGGTGGGCGATTTTGTCATCATCCAGCGCGCCGGCGACGTGATCCCGCAAGTGGTGGACGTGGTGCTGGACAAGCGCCCCGCCGATGCCCGCCCCTATGCCTTCCCCCACACCTGCCCGGCCTGCGGCTCCCACGCGGTGCGCGAGGAGGACGGCTCGGTGCGCCGCTGCACCGGCGGCCTCATCTGCCCCGCCCAGGCGGTGGAGCGCATCCGCCATTTCGTCTCCCGCAACGCCTTGGACATCGAGGGGCTGGGCGACGAGAATGTGCAGCTCCTGTTCGACGCCGGCCTCCTGCGCACCCCCGCCGACATCTTCCGCCTGCACACCCATGCGGAGGCCGTGCGCCGCGCCTTCCTGGAGGCCCGCGAGGAGCGCGCGCAGAAGCGCGAGGCGGAGACGGGGCGCACCCGCAAGAAGGTGCTGAGCGAGGAGGATCGCCAGTTCCTGGGCGTCGACAAGCTGTTCGCCGCCATCGAGGATCGCCGCACGGTGCCGCTCGCCCGCTTCCTCTATGGGCTCGGCATCCGCCATGTGGGCGAGGTGACCGCCAAGGCGTTGGCCAAGGCTTTCCGCTCCATGGAGGTCTTCGTCTCGGCGCTGGAAAAGGCCGTGCCGGCGCGGCCCGGAGAGGCCTGGCAGCGGCTTCTCGGCGTGCCCTCCGTGGGGGCCAAGCGGGCGGAAGCGCTGGCGCTGGCGAGCGAGGGCGTGGAGAGCGCCGATCCCGAGGCGGTGGTGCGCGAGCTGTTCAACCGCGCGGCCATCAATGCCCGCCAGCGCGTCGCCCTGCGCACCGCCTATGGCGAGGATGCGGCCCTGCTCGCCGCCGTCGTCGCGGCTCGCCAGGCCCTCCCGGGGGCGGACTTCCTGGAACTGGCGGCGGTGCCGGACGTGGGCACGGTGGCGGCCACCTCCCTGTGCGAATTCTATGCGGAAGACCACAATCGCACCTTGCTGGCGGCTCTGCTCGCCGAGGTGAAGGTGGCCGACGCGGAAGTGGCCCAGCCGCCGGCCTCCTCCCCGGTGGCCGGCAAGACGGTGGTGTTCACCGGATCGCTGGAGCGCATGACCCGCGAGGAGGCCAAGGAGATGGCCGAGCGGCTCGGCGCCAAGGTGGCGGGCTCGGTGTCGGCCAAGACGGACCTGGTGGTGGCCGGCCCCGGCGCCGGTTCCAAGCTGGAGAAGGCGCGCAGCCTCGGCGTGGAGGTCATCACCGAGGATGAGTGGTTCGATCGCACCACCTGACCCGGCGGGCGGCGCGCGCGCCGCCCCGCGGGACCTTGAAGGTCGGAACGATTCCAGGAAGCCGCGCGCGCCCGTGCGGCAGCTGCATTTCCGGCCAAGTGCTTGAACTGGAATAATGATTATCTAAGCCTCTGCCGCTTTCGCGCAATTGATCGGTCAAGGCCAGGCTGTAGGGTCGCGCCCGTGACCGGACCGGCGCCGCCGCGTCACGCCCAGTTTCAAGCATCCTGGAGCGTAAAATGGTTAGCGAGAAGCTCGAAGCGAAGTTGAATGACCTGCTCAACGGCGAGCTTGAGGCCCATCACATCTATCTGCAGGCGGCGGCCTGGGCGTCTGGAAACAATCTGGAAGGCACCAAGGACTTCCTCCTGAAGCATGCGGCCGAGGAATTGACGCACATGCTGAAGTTCTTCGCCTTCCTGGATGATCTCGGCGCCCCCATTTCCCTGAAGGCGCTGCCCAAGCCGGAAATCCTCGCCAACGACATCACTGGCCTGTTCAAGCGCATCCAGGAGGAGGAGCGCAAGGTCAGCCGCAACATCTTCGAGGTGATCGACCTCGCTCGGGTCGAGCACAGCCACGAGACCGACCAGTTCCTGCAATGGTTCGCCGCCGAGCAGCACGAGGAAGAGAAGCTGTGCCGGCAGATCCTCGACAAGATCGCGCTCATCGGCGATGGCCCGAACTCGCTCTATCTGGCCGATCGCGAGCTGGCGCACCTGTCCAAGGCCCATTGAGGCGAAGGGCCGCCGCGCCCGCGCCTCACAGGGGCGTGCGGGCGCGGATGGCGGCGGACAAGGTGCCTTCGTCGAGATAATCCAGTTCGCCGCCCACCGGCACGCCCTGGGCGAGGCGCGTGACCTTCACGGGCGCCTCGCGCAGGAGGTCGGTGATGTAATGGGCGGTGGTCTGGGCATCCACGGTCGCGCCCAGCGCCAGGATCACCTCGGTGACCCCCTCCCGATGCACGCGCTCCACCAGGGACGCCAGGTTCAGGTCGTCCGGCCCCACTCCGTCCAGCGGCGAGAGCACGCCGCCGAGCACGTGATACTTGCCGCTCACCGCGCCCGAGCGCTCCAGCGCCCACAGGTCCGCCACTTCCGCCACCACCACCAGCAGGCTGCCATCGCGGGAGGTGTCGCGGCAGACCGTGCAGGGGTCGCACACATCCACGTTTCCGCAGGTGCGGCACACGATGATCTTGTCGAGCGTGTCCTGGAGCGCGGCGGTCAGCGGCGCCATCAGGCCCTCGCGCTTCTTGATGAGGGTGAGGGCCGCCCGCCGGGCCGAACGCGGCCCCAGGCCCGGCAGCCGGGCCAGGAGCTGGATGAGGCGTTCGATCTCGGGGCCGGCGACGGCGCGGGGCATGCGGGGGCCTTGCGGGAATCCTGGACGGGTCCCCTGATGTAGCCTGCCGGTGGCGGTCGCGCCATGCCCCCGGTCCGACAGCCCCTCCCGCCCTGCCGTCACAGATCCGCGCCCCGTGCAGGGCGGCGGCACCGTGCCTGCGGCGGGAGATGGTTGCCGAAACAATGAGCGGACCGCTAAACAAATAGGCAACAATACGCGCCCGGAGGGGAAGCCGGACTGGAGCAGGCTGGACACGCTCAGCGGCCATGCGGCTTCGGACCTCCGTTTCCCGTCCATGAGAGCGAGAGATGCCGCCCCCGGATGGGCTCATCCGGGGGATCATCCCTCGCCCCTGGGACGCAGGCGCGGCGCAGGGGTCATGCGCCGCCGTGGGAGACCGCCATGTCCTCTTCCCCCCGCAGCGTCGCATCGCTCCGCGGTGCCCTTGCGCGCTATGTGCCCTTGCCGGCGGTCAGCCCGGTGGAAAAGCTGCGCGCCGGCCTTGGCGCCTGCCTCGGCCTCGTGCTCACCGGCTTCGTCACCGTGCTGGCGGTGGGGCCGGGATCGGCGGTGCCCTGGCTGATCGCGCCTATGGGGGCCTCCTCCGTGCTGCTGTTCGCGGTCCCCTCCAGCCCGCTGGCCCAGCCCTGGTCGATCCTGGGCGGAAACCTGGTGGCGGCGATCGTGGGCGTCACGGCGGGTATGTTGGTGCCCTCGCCCCTGCTGGCGGCGGGGCTGGCGGCGGGGATCGCCATCGCCGCCATGCTGTGGCTGCGCTGCCTGCATCCGCCGAGCGGGGCAGTGGCGCTCACCGCCGTGCTGGGCGGCAGCCAGGTTCATGCGCTCGGCTATGGCTTCGTGCTGTGGCCGGTGATGGTCAATTCCATCCTGCTGCTGGCGGCGGCCCTGGCCTATAACCGCCTCACCGGCCGCGACTATCCCCACCTCGCCCCCTCCCCCGCGCCGGCGGCGAAGCAGGCGGCCGCGCCGTCCGCCCGGCTCGGCTTCACCGGGGCGGATCTCGACGCCGTGCTCGCCACCTATGACCAGCTGCTCGACGTGAACCGCGCCGACATCGACCGGGTGGTGCGCCTCGCGCAGGTGCGCGCCTTCGGGCGGCGTTGGGGCGAGATCCGCTGCGCCGACATCATGACCCGGGATGTGACGGCGGTGTCCCCCGACACCTCCATCCGCGAGGCCCATGCCCTCATGCGCGCTCATCGGGTGAAGGCCCTGCCGGTGACCGACGAGCAGGCGCGGGTGCTGGGCATCGTCACCCAGACCGACCTTTTGGACAAAGCCAGCTGGGGGGCGCGGGGGCCGAGCGTCAGCTTCACCCATCGCCTGCGCCATGCGGTGCGCCTGGCCCGCGCGCCGCAGGGGTCCGTGCAGGAGATCATGAGCACGCGCCTCATCGCCGCCCGGCCCCAGATGCTCATCGCCGATCTGGTGCCGCTCATGAGCGATGCGCATATTCACGCCTTGCCCGTGCTGGACGATCGCGACAAGCTGACGGGCATCGTCACCCAGTCCGACCTCATCGCCGGCCTGTTCCATGGCCGGCTGACGGAGGATGTGTCGGACCAGGAAAGGGAAGACGCCTGACTTGGCCGAGCATCTGGACGCGCCGCTGGACGAGACCCGCATCCGCCATCTGGTGGAGCGCTTCTATGACCGCGTCCGCGCCGATGCCGCGCTTGGCCCGGTGTTCGAGGCGGCGGTGGAGGATTGGGACGCCCACCTGTCCATTCTCACCGACTTCTGGTGCTCGGTGATGCTGGCGGCGGGGCGCTACAAGGGCAATCCGCTGGCGGTCCATGGCGCCCTGCCGCTGCCGCCGGAGCGCTTCGAGGCGCTGTTTCCCCTCTGGCTGGACCTGTGGCGGGCCACCACGGCGGAGCTGTTCGCCCCCGACATTGCCGGGCTGTTCGCGGAAAAGGCGGAGCGCATCGCCAGGAGCCTCCAGGCGGGCCTGTTCTTCGATCCCGCCAAGGCCGGGCGCGGGCGCCCGGGGTGAGGGGGGCGCTGCAAGGCGCGCCGAGGCGCAGTGCCGTCATCGTCCGCTGTGATCGCGCGCGTCATGGCCGGGCGTGTCCCGGTCCTCCACGGGCTGGGGCCGGGCGAGACGCTCCGGCCGGTGCACGCGCGGCGCGGCGGGGATGCCCGGGACAAGCCCGGGCATGACGGCCCAAGGAAATGGCCGTCGTTCGGCCCCTTGAACGCCGCCGGCCCCTTAGCCGCGGCCGCGGGCGGCGCGGGTGGGGATGACCTGGTGGCGGACCCAGTTGCGGATTTCCATGGTCCGCAGGTCCTTGGAGATGACCGCCCCGTCCACCCCGTGACGCCAGACGAGCGCATGGTTGGCCGGGTCGCGCTCCAGGGCTTCCAGGTCGCCGATGAAGCTCTGTTCTTCCTCCTCGTCCAGGAAGAAGCCCTCGGCCACCAGGGAGGGGCTGAGGCGGCGGAAGATGGCGGCCATTTCCCGGAATGGATATTCGGGATGGTATTGCACGCCCCACGCCATGGCCTTGCCGCAGGGAATCTCGGCCGCCTGGACCTGGGAGTGCTCATTGGTGGCCAGCAGCCGCGCGCCTTCGGGCAAGGTTTCCACCTCGTCCAGATGCACCGTCATGGCCTCGAAGACCGGGGGCTTCTCGTCGAACAGGAGATGGCCGGTGCCCGCGTCGGTGAGGCGGATGCGGCGGCCGAAGCCCACTTCGCGGCCGCGCGGATTGCGCCGCACCACGCCGCCGGCGGCCACCGTGATGAGCTGCAGGCCCCAGCAGCTGCCGAAAATGGGCGTGCCGGTGTCGAAGGCCGCGCGCAGCAGGTCGATCTGCTGCTGGATGGGCGGGCCGCCGTGATAGATGTTGAGCGAGGAGCCGGTGATGGCGATGCCGTCATAGCTCTCCAGGCCGCCGCGATCGGGCAGGTTGGCGCCGGGATCGGCGGGATAGCAGATGTCCACCACCGCGTCGGGGAAGAGTTCGCGCAGCAAGCGGGCATAGCCCTCGCTGGCGGCCTCGCCGCCGAACTGCACCTGGCGGGCGCGGGCTTCGGCAGTGTTGCCTTCCATCACGAGGAGGCGCGCGGAATGGGAACGGGACGGCGTAGCGGACGACGACATGGCACACGGCATCTGATTGCTGTGCCCTGCACAATAGCCGGCATTTTGACAAAAGCGAGGTTAGAGGCGCTTTTGCGAGGCGATATCAGCCCTGCTTGCGGCGCAGAAGATGCGCCTGGCGCTCCTGGAACAGCAGATAGATGCCGGAGGCCACCACGATGGCGGCGCCGCACACCGTCCAGAGGCTCGGCACATCCCCGAACACCAGCCAGCCCAGCGCCACCATGGCAAGGATCTGAGCATAGATGAAGGGGGCGAGGGTGGCCGCCGGCGCCCGGGCATGGGCCATGATGAGCAGAAAATGCCCGCCCCCTGCCACCATGCCCAGCGCCAGCATGCCGCCGTAGACGGCGGGACTGGCGGGCGTCTCCCACACGAACGGCAAGGGCAGGCTCGCCACCACCGATCCCACGAGGGAGGAATAGAACAAGGTCGTGGGCGAGGAATCCACGCTCGCCAGCATGCGGGTGATGATGCCGTAGAGCGCATAGCAGACCGCCGCGCCCACGGAGAGGAGCGCCGCCGGATGGATGCCGCCGGCCCCGGGCTTGGCCACCAACAGGATGCCGGCAAAGCCCACCATGATGGCGGCCCAGCGCTTGGCCCCCACCCATTCGCCCAGCATGGGCCCGGCGAACAAGGCGACGAAGAAGGGCGCCGAGAACATGATGGAGACGGTCTGGTCCAGCTGCAGGAATTGCAGCGCCGCGAAATTCAGCGCCGTGCAGGCAAACAGCAGACCGGAGCGGATCAGTTGCAGCCCCGGGCGGCGGGTGCGCAGGAGGCCCGGCACCGTCCAGGGGTTGAAGATGATGAGCGAGACCACGAAGTGGACCACATAACGGGCCCACACCACCACCATCACATTGATCTGCAGGCTCAGCCATTTGGCGATGGTGTCGGTGAAGGCGAAGCTCATCACCGCGATGCACATCAGGCCGATGCCGGCGAAGACCCCTCCGGGCGCCCCCTTGGGGGTGGGGCCGCCGGGAGCGCGCACGGGGGCGGCTCCGCCGTCTTCGGAGGGGACTCGCATGGCACTCGCGATCAGTAGGTGGCGCGTCCGCCCGAAATATCGAACACGGCGCCGGTGGTGAAGGAGCAATCGGCGGAGGCGGCAAAGGCGATGGTGGCGGCCACCTCTTCCACCTTCACGAATCGCGCCCGCGGGATCTTGGAGAGCATGTAGGCCACATGCTCCTCGGTCATCTGGTCGAAGATGGCGGTCTTGGCCACGGCCGGGGTCACGCAATTGACCGCGATGTCATGCTCGGCCAGCTCCTTGCCCAGCGACTTGGTGAGCGCGATCAGACCGCCCTTGGAGGCCGAATAGGCGGAGGCGTTGGGATTGCCCTCCTTGCCGGCGATGGAGGCCACATTGACGATGCGGCCGTAATTCTGCGCGATCATGGTGGGCACCACGGCGCGGCAGCAATTGAACGGGCCGATCAGGTTGATGTTGACCACCTGCATCCAGGCCTCGGGAGGATACTCCCACAACTTGGTGTTGGGCCCGGAAATGCCGGCATTGTTGACGAGGATGTCGATGCGCCCGAAGGCGGCCAGGGTCTCGCGGGTGGCGCGTTCGACGGCGGCGAGGTCGGTGACATCCACCTGGACCGGGAGCACCTTGTCGAGCCCCAGCTCCCCCGCCGTGCGGTGGGCCAGCTCCCCGTCCATGTCCCAGATGGCGACCTTGGCGCCGGAGGCGAGGAAGCGCTCCACCACGGCGCGGCCGATGCCCTGCGCGCCACCGGTGACGACGGCGCAGCGGGATTCCAGATCGATGGCGTTGGGCATGCTCCCCCCCGATGTTCGGGCCTCCGCCAGACCGCCCGGCGGATCGACCCTAATCGTTTGAAAGAAGGCATACCGCGCCCGTCCCGATGGTGGGAAGGGCAATTTCACGCATGCGCCGCGCGCCCGCTCATGCGCGGAGCGCGGGGCGTGTGCAGCAAGGCCCGGATCAGGCCTCGTCGTCGTCCTCGGTGCCTTCGGGGTCCTCGTCAACCCCGCCATCGGCGCCGAGCCGCACGGCAAGATTCTTCTCCACCTTGCGCAGCAGCTTGCGCAGGCGCTTGCGGTCCTTGCCGTCGAGGCCGGCGACCATCTCGCCTTCCAGCGTGTCCCAGATCTTGTCGATGGAGCCGCCCCGCTCGCGGCCGGCGGCGGTGAGGAACACCCGCACCAGGCGCCCGTCGCCATCCATGGTGCGCCGTTCAACCAGGCCCTGGGTGGTGAGGCGGGCAATGGTCTTGGAGGCCGTGGGCGGGCGCACGCGCAGCGCGTTGGCAAGGTCGCCCATGGTGCGGCCGTCCTGCTCGATCAGCAGCTTGAGGACGGATTCCTGTCCGGGAAACAGCCCCAGCTCCGACAGCAGCCGGGCCGACAGGGCCTTCTGCAGCCGGGCCGTATGGGTGAGCCGATAACCGATGGTCTTCGCAATCGGGTCCTTCATCTCGTCCCCCTGACGCGACCGCACACCGTCGCTGGCGGCGATTCGGTTTCGCGGCTCCACTGGAATATAGCCGGGCCAGCACCTTGCCTGACGCAAACGTGCGAAGGCCATGCCCTTTACACCGCGCCGGCTTACAATTTTGCGAAGGCTGCAAGGCAGGATCACGACAAAGCACAGGCATGACGGCTGCGGCCCGAAGGCGCCGGCTTGAAAGCGACAATCTGCAGGCGACAATCTGAAAGCCACAACTTGGCCCCGGCATGCAGCGCCGGGCCATGGCCCTGCGCCCGACGCGCTTTCCCTGCGCAGCCCCCGGCGATATGGTCGCCCCGCTTCACCCGGAAGGTGTCCCATGACCGCCTCGCTCTGGGCCGAGCTCTCCTCGCCCCAGCTTGCGGCGTTGCGCGGCCCTTCCACCATTGCCGTGCTGCCGGTGGCTGCCGTGGAGCAGCATGGCCCCCATCTGCCTGTTGGCACCGACCTGTTCATCGCGCAGGGCTATCTCGCCCGCATCCGGCCCTTGGTGCCGGACGAATTGAAGGTGGTGATCCTGCCCATCCAGGCGGTGGGCAAGTCGGACGAGCACCAAGCCTATGCGGGCACGCTGACGCTGGAGCCGGAGACCGCGCTTCGCGCCTGGATCGAGCTGGCCACCGCCGTGCACCGGGCCGGCATCCGCCGCCTCGTGCTCATGAACACCCATGGTGGCAATGTGCCGGTGATCGACCTCGTCGCCCGCACGCTCCGGGTGCGCTTCGGCCTGCTGGTGGCCATGGCCTCCATGCACCGCTTCGGCTACCCGGACGGCCTGTTCGATCCGGCCGAGCGGGCGCACGGCATTCATGGCGGGGACATCGAGACCTCGCTCATGCTGGCCTTCCGCCCCGATCTGGTGGACATGGGGAGAGCCCGCAATTTCGCGCCCTGGAGCATCGGCATGGAGACCGAATTCGTCCAGCTGCGCGCCAACCATCCCATCGGCTTTGCCTGGATGAGCCAGGATCTCTCCCCCGCCGGGGCCATGGGCGATGCCCGCCCCGCCACCGCCGCCAAGGGGGAGGCCGCCGCCGCTCATGGGGCGAACGCTTTCATCGCGCTGCTCCAGGATGTGGCGCGCTTCGATCTCACCCGACTTGAAAACCGCCCGGAAGGGGAAGACCTGCCATGAGCGCCGGCCACCGGATCTCCATCGCCCAAGCCCGCGCCTATGCCGCCGAGGTTCTGGAATATTTCGGCACTGCCCCCGCCAATGCGGACATCGTGGCCCAGGCGCTGGTGGCCGCCGAGGCCGACGGCCTGCCCAGCCACGGCCTGGCCCGCCTGCCCAGCTATGGGGTGATGGTGCGCGCCGGCAAGATCGACGGCACCGCCGTGCCCACCTTGCGCCGCGCCGCCCCTTCCGTGGTGGCGGTGGATGCGGCCAATGGCTTTGCCTATCCCGCCGTGCATCTGGCCGAGGAAGCCCTGGTTCCGGTGGTGCGTGAGATGGGCATCGCCATTGCCGGCGTGCGCCGCTCCAGCCATTTCGGTGTCGCCGGCCATCCGGTGGAGCGCCTCGCCGAAGCCGGTTTCGTGGCCATGGCCTTCACCAATGCGCCGGCCTCCATCGCGCCCTGGGGCGGCAGCGCGCCGGTGTTCGGCACCAATCCCATCGCCTTTGCCACTCCCGTGCCCGGCGCCCCGCCGGCGGTGGTGGATCTGTCCGTCTCCAAGGTGGCGCGCGGCTATATTCTGGCCGCCGCCCAGAAGGGCGAGCCCATTCCCGAGGGCTGGGCGCTGGATACCGACGGCAAGCCCACCACGGACGCCAAGGCGGGCCTTGCCGGCACCATGGTGCCCATGGGCGAGGCCAAGGGCACGGCGCTCGCCTTCATGGTGGAGGTGCTCTCGGCGGCGGTGAATGCGGCCACGTTTTCGCTGGATGCGTCCTCTTTCTTCGACGGCAAGGGGCCGCCGCCGGCCATCGGCCAGACCATCATCGCCTTCGACCCCTCCCGCACCGCCGGGCCGGGCTATCTCGGCCATTTGCGGCGGCTCGTCGAGGCCATCGAGGGCCAGGAGGGCGCCCGCCTGCCGGGCACCCGTCGCATTGCGGCCCGCGCCAAGGCGGAAGCCGAGGGCGTGCTGGTGACGCCGGCGCTGGAGCGCGAGCTGGCGGGGCTCGGCTTTGCCGGCACCCGTTTCCACACCGAGGCCTGACGCCCGTGCGCCCCGCCCACCTTCATGCCGATGGCCGCCATCGGTGCCCCTGGTGCGGCACCGATCCCCTCTATGTGGCCTATCACGATGAGGAATGGGGCGTGCCGGAATACGATTCCCGCGCCTTGTTCGAGAAGCTGCTGCTGGATGGCTTCCAGGCCGGGCTCGCCTGGATCACCATCCTGCGCAAGCGCGACAATTTCCGCCGCGCCTTCGACGGCTTCGAGCCGGAGACCATCGCCCGCTACGACGCCGCCAAGGTGGAGGCGCTGATGCAGGATGCCGGCATCGTGCGCAACCGCGCCAAGATCGAGGGGGCGGTGCTCTCCGCCCGCGCCTATCTGGCGCTCCGGGACAAGGGGGTCGATTTCTCCGACTTCCTGTGGGAGAGCGTCGGCGGCACCCCCTTCGTGCGCCGTCCGCGCACCCTTGGTGACGTGCCGGCCGAGACGCCGGAATCCCGCGCCTTGTCCAAGCGCCTGAAGGCCGCCGGCTTCAAATTCTGCGGCCCCACCATCGTCTACGCCGCCATGCAGGCCTGCGGGCTGGTGGACGACCATCTGGAGGAATGCTGGCGGGCGCGGGGGTAACGTCCCTCACGCCGCCTGCCGCTGCCCCTCCCACATCCCCCGTGCGCAGGCGATGAAGCGCTCAAGCGCGCGGGACATGAAGGCGTCGTGGCGGGTGATGAAGGTGGTGGTGACGTGCGCCTCGTCGGGCGGCAGGGCCTGGAGGTGGACCTGCCCGGCGCGCGCCGCGGGTTCCGCCACCGCGCGGGGCAGGAGGGTGAGGCCGAGGCCGGCGCCGACGCAGCCCAAGATGCCGTCCAGCGTGCCGAATTCCATCAGCCGCACCTGCACCGCGCCCCGCGCCGCCAGCAGCGCCTCCAGCCGCTGGCGGTAGGAGCAGCCGGCGCGGAAGACCAGGATCTTGGCCTCCCCGGTGGGGCGCTCCAGGGGCGCCGGGGGGGTCACCAGCACCAGTTCCTCGGCCATCATGGGCAGAGCGTGCAGGTCGGGATGGTTGATGGGCCCGCACACGAAGGCGCCCTCCAGCTCGCGGGTGAGCACGCGGGCGACCAGGGCCTGCGTCGGCCCCGTCTCCACATGCACGTCCACCTTCGGGCATTGCCTCACATAGGCGGTGAGGAGGGGCGGCAGGCGGAGTGCGGCGGTGGTCTCCATGGCGCCGATGCGCAGCTCCCCGCCCGGTTCCTCGCCATCCAGCGCCGCCCGCTTCGCCTCGGCGAGGAGCTGGCCCACCTTCTCCGCATAGGGCAGCAGGCGCTCCCCCGCCTCGGTCAGCACCACGCCCCGGCTGTGGCGGTGGAAGAGGGGCGTGCCCAATTCCGCCTCCAGGCTCCGCAGGCGGGTGGTGACGTTGGACTGCACCGTATTGAGCATCTGTGCCGCCCGCCCGATGCCGCCAGAGCGCGCCACGGCGGCGAAGAAGCGCAGGTCCAGATCATTCATTCTGGCATCTCCAATCCAGATGCCTTTGTTCCAGATTAATCATTTTTCCGCAAGGCAGGGGCGGACTAGCGTGGCCGCACCTTTCCGCTGGAGGCCGCCATGGCGCATCTGCTTGAGACCCGCTTCACCCGCCGCTTCGGCATCGACCTGCCCATCGTGCTCGCGCCCATGGACCCGGCTTCCGGCGGGGCGCTGGCGGGGGCGGTGAGCGCGGCCGGGGGGCTCGGGCTCATCGGCGGGGGCTATGCGGAGACCGAGCGGTTGGAGCGGGAGTTTCCGCTGGCGGGCAATCATCGGGTGGGCTGCGGCTTCATCACCTGGGCGCTGGCGCGAAATCCGGGCCTTCTGGACATGGCGCTCGCCCGCAAGCCCGCCGCCCTCATGCTCTCCTTTTCCGATCCCGCCCCCTTTGCCGGCGCCATCAAGGCGGCCGGCGTTCCCCTCATCTGCCAGGTCCAGACCCTGGAGCATGCGCGCCGGGCGCTGGACGTGGGCGCCGACGTGATCGTGGCGCAAGGCACGGAAGCCGGCGGCCACGGCCAGGCGGCCCGCTCCACCTTGCCCTTCGTGCCGGCGGTGGCCGATCTCATCGCCCAGCGCGCGCCCGACTGCCTGCTGCTGGCGGCCGGCGGCATCGCCGATGGGCGGGGTCTCGCGGCGGTCCTGATGCTGGGCGCGGACGGGGCGCTGATGGGCTCGCGCTTCTGGGCGACGCGCGAGGCGCTCATCCATCCCAACGCCCAGGCCATGGCGGTGGCCGCCGATGGCGACGACACCGTGCGCACCCGCGTCTATGACATCGTGCGCCAGAAGGCATGGCCCGCGGCCTATACGGGCCGTCTGTTGCGCAACGGCTTCATTTCCCGCTGGCACGGTCGGGAGGCGGAGCTGGAAGCCTTGAAGCACGAGGAGATGCGGCAAGTGGAGGCCGCCCTGGAGGAGGGCGACTTCGACATGGGCAATGTGACGGTCGGCGAGGCCATCGGCCTCGTGCGCGACGTGCCCCCGGCCGGCGACCTCGTCCGCCGTATTGCCGCCGAGGCGCAGGCGTGCCTCACGCGGTTTGCGGCTTGAAGCGGTTCCAAGCGAAGCGGGGTCCGGTTCGCGTTAAGGAAATGCGTCGAAGCAAGAAATGAGGGAGTTTCCAGCGGTTCGATGAAGCGCTGGACGATCCCGAGCCTTATTTTCCGTCGAGGCGCTTGGAGAAGATGATGCGCGGCTCTTCGATATAGCCGGCGGCATCATAGAAGGCCTGCACCTTCTCATTCTCCGGTCGCACCATGAGCATGAGCTTGGGCACGCCGCGCGCGCGCAGCCAGTCCTCGGCGGCCCGGGTCAGCGCCGTGCCGAGGCCCTGGCGGGCGCGCTCGGGGGCCACGGCCAGATAATAGATCCAGCCCCGATGGCCATCATGGCCCACCATGGCCGAGCCGATCACGGCTCCGTCCGCGCGGGCGACCAGGATGGTGGAATGGGGTCCGCGCCGGGCGAGCGCGATGTCGGCGCGCGGATCGTTCCAGGGGCGGATGAGGCCGGTGGCGGTCCACAGCGCCACGAGGGCGTCTTCCTCGCCCTCGCGCATATGGCCGATGGGGTGTGCGGTCTCGGTGGATACGGCCTGGTCCATCCTCAATCCCCTTCAATCTCAACGGGGCGCGGCGCCGCCGCGCGGCCGAGCCGGTCGGCGATGGCTTCCCCGAGACCCGTGCGGGGGAGGGGTACCACGGCAATGCCCGCAACGCCCAGCCCATCCAGGCGCCGCAGGGCGCCATAAAGATGGGCGGCGGCCTCCTCCAAATCCCCGGCGGGGCTGAGATCGATGATGCAGGCGGCCCGATCGCTGCCGGGCGGGCGAAGCCCTCCGAAGGTCAAAAGCGCCTCGCCGGGCGCCACATGCTCGGCCGCCAGCCGCACGGATGCGCGCGGGGCATAATGGGAGGCGAGCCGCCCCGGGGCGGAGGGGCGGTCGGCGTCGAGGTGCGGGGCATCCAGCAGCGCATGGCCGAGCACCGCTTCGATCTTCTCCCGCGACAGGCCGCCGGGCCGCAGCAAGGTGGGCACGGCCTCCAGGCACGAGACGATGGTGGATTCCACCCCCACTTGCGTCGCCCCGGCATCGAGGATGGCGTCGATCCGCCCGTTCAGGTCCTCCGCCACATGGCCCGCATCGGTGGGCGAGACATGGCCGGAGCGGTTGGCGCTCGGCCCCACCACCGGGCAGCCGGCTTCCTTCAGGAAGGCCTGGGCCACGGGATGGGCGGGCACCCGCACCGCCAGCGAGGTCAGGCCCGCGCGGGCCAGATCGCACATGGCCTCCATGTCGATGCAGGGCAGGACCAAAGTGAGCGGCCCCGGCCAGAAGGCGGCGGCGAGCCGCTCGGCCGCCGGCGTGAAGGCGCCGAGGCGCGCGGCGTGCGCGGCATTGGCCACATGGGCGATGAGCGGATTGAAGCTGGGGCGCCCTTTCGCCGCATAGACCCCGGCCACGGCGCGCGGATTGCCCGCATCGGCGCCGAGGCCATAGACCGTCTCGGTGGGAAAGGCGACGACCCCGCCAGCCCGGATGAGGGCGCCGGCCTTGGCGATCTGCCCGTCTTCATGGGCGTGAAGACGCTGCGTCTGCCGCTCGGGAAGGGTGGGGGGCTTGCTCAGCGGAGCCATGTCTGGCCCCCTTTTGCCGCGTCGCTGCAGCGGGAAGTGGCTGGGGGCATGCCCCTGGCGAAGGTCATATGCGACGAAAGCCTGTCTGTCCGGGTCTTGACGAAAGCCGTAGCTCGTTCCGAATTGTCGCCCGCCCGAAGCGTCAGGCTCTAGAGCCGAACACGGGTCAAGGTCAATGTGGCGCTCGCCCGGGCGCTGTAACGAGAAGCGGAGGCCGTCCCATGCCCTATCGTGCGCCGGTGGAAGATGTGGCTTTCTTCCTGAAGCACTGCACCTCCCTGCCCAAGCTGATGGATGAAGGTCTCGTGGACCTGTCCTTCGATTTGGTGGACAGCGTGCTGGAAGAGGCCGGCAAGTTCGCGGCGCAGGAGATCGAGCCCCTCGACCGCGTTGGCGACAAGACTGGAAACGTGCTGAAGGACGGCGTGGTCACCACCGCTCCCGGCTGGCGCGAGACCTATAAGGCCTGGTCCGAGGCCGGCTGGAACGCGGTGGCGGCGGAGGAAGCCTTTGGCGGCCAGCATCTGCCCACCTCGGTGACCACGGCTCTGGTGGAATTCTGGAACAGCGCCTCGCCCGCCTTCGGCATCGGCCCGGTGCTGACCATGGGCGCCATCGAGGCACTCACCGCCCACGGCTCCAAGGCGCTCCAGGACACCTATCTCCACAATCTGGTCTCGGGCACCTGGACCGGCACCATGAACCTCACCGAGCCGCAGGCGGGCTCCGACCTTGCCGCGCTGCGCACCCGCGCCGAGCGGCGCGACGACGGCACCTACCGCATCTTCGGCACCAAGATCTTCATTTCCTATGGCGAGCACGACATCGCCGAGAACATCATCCACCTGGTTTTGGCCCGCCTGCCCGACGCGCCCGCCGGCACGCGCGGCATCTCGCTGTTCGTGGTGCCGAAATTCCTGGTGAATGCCGATGGCAGCCTCGGCGCCCGTAATGATGTGAAGGCGGTGGGCCTGGAGCACAAGATGGGCCTCCACGGCTCGCCCACCTGCACCATGAGCTTCGGCGATTCGGGCGAGGGGGCGGTGGGCTATCTGGTGGGCGAGGAAAATCGCGGCCTCGCCTGCATGTTCACCATGATGAACAATGCGCGCCTCGCGGTGGCCGTCCAGGGCGTCGCGGTGGCCGAGCGCGCCACCCAGCGCGCCGTCGCCTTCGCCCAGGACCGCCGCCAGGGCAAGGCGCCCGGCGCCTCCGGGGGCGAGATGAGCCCCATCATCGCCCATCCCGACGTGCAGCGCATGCTGCTCACCATGCGCGCCGAGACCGATGCCGCCCGCACGCTCTGCCTGAAGACGGCGGATGCCCTGGACCGCGCCCATCGCCTGGCGGACCCTTCCGCCAAGGCGGCGGCGCTGGCGGAGGCGAGCCTGCTCACCCCCGTGGCCAAGGCGTTTTCCACCGATGCGGGCATCAAGGTGGCCTCCATCGGCATCCAGGTGCATGGCGGCATGGGCTATATCGAGGAGACCGGCGCCGCCCAGCACCTGCGCGATGCCCGCATCTTCGCCATCTATGAGGGCACCAACGGCATCCAGGCCATCGACCTCGTCACCCGCAAGATCAGCCAGGGCAATGGCGACGTGGTGGAAGCCCTGATCGCCGACTGCCGCGACACCGCCCGCGAGGTGTCCGCCCTCAACGCCCCCGCCTTCGGCCGCACCGGAGAGAAGTTGGCCGAGGCCACCGAGGCCTTCGCCCGTGCCACCCGCGTGATGCTGGACTGGCTGGCCGATAATGAGCAGGTGAAGGTGCTGGCGGGCGCGACGCCTTATCTGGCCCTGTTCGCCCGCGCGGCGGGGGGCGCCTATCTCGCCCGCATCGCCCTTGCGGCCCATGCGGAGGCGGCCGGCGGCAACAGCGACCCGCGCCAGGCGGCCCGCATCGCCATTGCCCGCTTCTTCGCCGAAAATCTGGCGGTGGAGGCCTCGGGCCTGGAGCAGGCGGTGGTCTCCGGCGGGGCGGTGCTGAACGACGCGGCCACCGTGTTCGCCGCCTGAGCGGCAGGGCGGAGCTGAAGTTACCAGGCGCAGGTGATTTCGGACTCCTCCAAACGTCATGCCCGGGCTTGTCCCGGGCATCCACGCCTCTCCCCTTGTGACCGCGCTCACGGAACCCCATGGGTGGCCGGGACAATCCCGGCCATGGCGGCAATGAGCGGGAGCGCCAAGGACGTGTGCAACTCCGTTTGCAAGGGCGTGCGAAGGTCGCTTGCTCTCCTTCCGTCTGAAAAGAGACCTTTGACCGAGCCTTAAAGACCCAGCGCCGCCCTCACCCTCTCGGCGCGGGCGGAGCGCGCGTCGCCCAGGGGCTGGCGGGTGCCGGCGCCGAAGACGGGGCCGGGCCAGGCGGCATCGCCGGGCGTGCGGCCGACAATGTGCACATGAAGCTGCGGCACCATGTTGCCCAGCGCCGCCACATTCAGCTTGGAGCAGCCGCTCACCGTCTTCAGGGCGGCGCCGGCGGCGGCGATTTCTTCCACCAGCACCGCCCGATCGGCGGCGGTAAGGTCGAAAATTTCAACGCAACCCGCCCGGCGGGGCACCAGCACGATCCAGAAGAAGCGGGCATCGTCCACCAGCCGCACATGGCAAAGCGGCAAGTCGCCGAGGGCGGGGCCGTCGGCTTCAAGGCGCGGATCGAGCTGGAACGGGAGGGTCATGTCAGGTCGGCCTTCGCGAAAATCGGGACGCGGACAGGAGCTTATGCACAGCCGCGGCGCAAGCCCTCCCCAGCAGGGTGCATGTGCGGTGCTTGCCAAACCGATCCTTTGCCACGATATAGAGCGCGGGAGGTTGGCGGTGGACGAGCCACTCGCCAACCGGGTCAGGTCCGGAAGGAAGCAGCCCCAACGAGCCCGGTCTCGGGTCTCTGTCCAGCCTCCCACCCTCTTGCCTTCCGATCGGCGCTTCCGGTGCGCCCTTCTTTCGGCGCACTCCCCCGCAATATCCCGCCCCGGCGTTCCCAGCGAAGGCGATCCCTTCGCTTGCGGGAAGCGCCTCAAATGGCAGGAGTTTGCGCATGTGGGCCGTGGTCGTGATTCTTCTGCACGCCTTGTCGGGACCGGAGACCCATGTGGTCACCCAAGCCGGCATCTATTCCACCGAGGACAAGTGCAAGGCCGGCATCGCCGCCTCCGTGCCCGGCCGCCTGGAAGGCGAGCCGCTGCAGCAGTTCAAGGACGGCTATCGCCGCTATGTCTGCGTGCGGGTGGAAGGGGCCGACCTGTTCAAATCGCCCAAATGAGCCGGCCGCGCGGTCTACGCCCGGAATTCTTGCGGGCAAGGCCCGTGCTGGCCTGACGCATCGGGCAGGCGGGATGCTATGAAGGCCCCATGAGCGCGGACCATCAGGACCCCACCCCGCCGGCGGCGGATGAACCCTCCCTCGGCTTCGACCTCGGCGCGGCGCCCGCGCCGGCGGCGAACGCTGTCGCGGCGCCGGCGCCCTATCGCGTGCTGGCGCGCAAATACCGGCCGCAGACGTTCGACGACCTCATCGGCCAGGAGGCCATGGTCCGGACGCTCTCCAATGCCTTCGCCTCCGGGCGCATCGCCCAGGCCTATATCCTGACCGGCGTGCGCGGGGTGGGAAAGACCACCACCGCCCGCATCCTCGCCCGCGCCCTGAATTACGAGCCCATGTCGGGGGGAGGCGGGCCGACCCTCGACCTCTCGGTGATGGGCAAGCACTGCAAGGACATCATCGAATCCCGCCATGTGGACGTGCTGGAGATGGACGCCGCGTCCAACACCTCCATCAACGACATCCGCGAGATCATCGAGGGCGCCCGCTACCGCCCGGTGATGGCGCGATACAAGGTCTACATCATCGACGAAGTGCACATGCTCTCCACAGCGGCCTTCAACGGCCTGCTCAAGACGCTGGAGGAGCCGCCGGAGCATGTGAAGTTCGTGTTCGCCACCACCGAAATCCGCAAGGTGCCGGTGACCGTGCTCTCCCGCTGCCAGCGCTTCGATTTGCGGCGGGTGGATGCGGGCGTGCTGGCGGCGCACCTGTCCCGCATCTGCGCCAAGGAAGGCGTGGAGGTGGAGGCCGAAGCGCTGTCCACCGTGGCCCGCGCGGCGGAAGGCTCGGTGCGCGATTCGCTCTCCCTGCTGGATCAGGCCATCGCCCATGGCGGCGGCAAGGTGAGCGGCGAGGAAGTGCGCCGGCTGCTGGGCCTTGCCGACCGGGCGCGCGTCATCGATTTGTTCGAGGCGCTCATGAAGGGCGACATCGCCCGCGCCTTGGCCGAGTTCCGCGACCAGTATGATGCCGGCGCCGATCCGGCCGTGATCCTCACCGACCTCGCTGAATTCACCCATCTCGTCACCCGCCTGAAAGTGGTGCCGGAGACCGCTTCCGACGCGGCCCTTGTGGAAGCCGAGCGGGTGCGCGGCTCTGAAATGGCCTCGGCCCTGTCCATGCGCGTGCTGGCGCGGGCGTGGCAGATGCTCTCCAAGGCCATTGCCGAGGTGCAGGCCGCCAACAAGCCGGCCCAGGCGGCGGAAATGGCGCTGGTGCGCCTGGCCTATGCGGCGGATCTGCCCACGCCGGACGATGCCCTGCGGCGCCTCAAGGAAATGGCCCAGTCGGGCACGCCCATGACCGGCGGTGGTGGCGGTGGCGGCGCGCCGTCCGGCGGGGGTGCCATGGCCGCCTCGGGCGGCGGCGCGCGGCTGGCCATTGCGGCCCGCTCCGAGGCGCCCCAGCCGGCCATGGCGCCGCGCGCCAGCGCCCGCGCCCAGCCCGTGGAATCGGAAGGCCCGCGCCTTGGCTCGCTCCAGGATGTGGTCAATCTGGCCGTCTCCAAGCGCGACCTCCTGCTGAAGCACGCGCTGGAGACCCAGGCCCGTCTCGTCCATTTCGAGGAGGGGCGGATCGAGATCGCCCTCGTGCCGGGGTCCAGCGGGTCCCTGGTGCAGGAACTGTCCCGTAAGCTCAGCGAATGGACCGGCCAGCGCTGGCTCGTCTCGCTCTCCAACCGGGAGGGCGAGCCGACGCTCGCCGAGGTGGCGGCCCTCGCCCGCAACGAGCGGGAGGACGGCCTGCGCGCCGATCCGCTGGTGGCCGCGGTGCTCGCGCGCTTTCCCGGTGCGCAGATCGTCGACGTGCGCACCCGCGACGACGAGCCGCCGGAAGAGGTCCTCGCCCCCGTGCTGGAAGAGGACAATTGGTTCGGCCCCGGCCCGGACGATGAGATCGAATTCTGACGGCGGGCGGCCTGCCCCCGGCAGGCGGCGGCCTTTTCCGCCGCGCCCGTCACCCTTATCTGTGACGCACGTCACACCTAGCAGAGGACCCCGACCATGCGCGACCTGATGGGCATCATGAAGCAGGCGAAAGAGCTTCAGGAGCGCATGCAGCAGATGCAGCAGGAGCTGGAGACCATCGAGGTGGAAGGGTCCTCCGGCGGCGGGCTGGTGCAGGTGCGCGTCACCGCTAAGGGCGAGACCAAGGCGGTGCGCATCGATCCGAGCCTCCTGAAGGCCGATGAAGGCGAGATCCTGGAAGACCTGATCGTCGCCGCCCTCTCCGATGCCCGCGCCAAGTCCGAGCGCGTGATGCAGGAGAAGATGCAGTCGGTGACCGGCGGCCTGCCCATTCCTCCCGGCCTCAAGCTGTTCTGAGCCGCCGGCCTGGGGGCCGCGGCCTCTCCCGTCCCGGCGCCGGCGGGGCGCCTGCGGGCGGCGGACACCGTCGAGCCGGCGCCCCGGGATCGACGCGGCCCCCCGCGTGCATCTACTCGCCCGGCAGGAGCCCCGGCGGGCGCAGGATGATGCCCCAGCCGGAGGCCGGGGGCAGGCGGCTGCTGTCGTTCTGGTTCTGGTTCTGGTTCTGGTTCTGGCGCGCCGGCTGCGTGCGGTTGCTCGGTCCGATGTCCACCGGCGGCGGCAGGGCCGGGGCGGTGGCCCGTCCCTCCGCCTGACGGGGCTGGCTCTGCCGGGCTGCCGCCGGCGCCTGGCCCTGGGCGGGTTGCGCGCCGGTGTCGTTTGCCCGCGCCGGCGCCGCATTGGCGCCCGATGTTCCCTCATCCCCCGTGGAGACACCCGCGCCGGGCGCGGAGAGGGGGGCGACCGGAGCGCTCGTGTCCGGCGTGGCCTGTGGCACGGGCGGCAGTGGCGCGCTCTGGACGGGCGCGCTCTGGACGGTGGGATTGGCGGCGGCGGGCGCGGTTGAGGTCGGCGGGGGTGAGGCGGGCGTTTGCGCGGGCGTCTGGGCCGGGCTTTGAACGGGCGGCTGAGATGCGTTGGGCGCCGGCTCGGCGCCGATGGATTGCCGATCTTCCAGGCGCTTGGTTTCCCGCTCGATGGCGCGCATGGCGATGACCGCGGTCAGCGGGGCGGCGGTCACCTGCCGGTCGGGGGCGGCCAGCGGCCCGCGCCAGGTGATGGTGCCGCCCGGCGCCGCGCCGGCGGTCTCCAGGGATTCCATGTCCAGCGTGGCGTCGAGGGTGAGGCGCGCCAGATCCAGATTGCCCGACAAGGTGGTGCGCAGGCCCGCCGCCTGGGTGCGGGCCGGCGAGGCGCGCACGATGCCGTTGACCACGCCGAGCGTGGTCTCCACGCTCTTGAGGCGCAGCGGGCCGCGCGTCATGGCCCGGTCGAGAAACTGGGCGGTGCGCCGTTCATCCGGAGGCGGGCCCATGGTGGTGGCCACCAGCACCGCATCAATGGCGGTGGGGTCGGCGGAGGGGATTTCCAGGTCCGTGAGCGTCGCCGTGCCCTGGCCCACCAGGCTCTGCACCAGCTGGAGCGGCGTGCGCCCCGTTCCCAGCAGGTCCACGACGAGGCTCACCTTTGCACGCGGGGGATTGCGCGGCTGGGGGGTGAGCGGCAGCAGGATCGCGGCGGAATCCACGCCGTCCAAGGTCAGATGGCCATCCGCCGCCAGCGTGTCGGGGCGACGGCGCAAGGTGAGCGTGCCGGAGACCTGCCCGCCGCCGAGGCGGCCGGAGAGGTCGCGCACCTCCAGGCTCGGCCCGGTGGAGATGAGGCGCAGCCCGCCTTCCGCGAGGCGATAGCTGTCGGAGACGGCGAGCCGCTTGGCGCGGATCTCCAGGTCCGCGGCGATGCCGGGGCCGGGGAGCTGGGTGAAGCGGGCGGCGGACCAGGGGCCGGTGCCCACGTCCGGCCCGATGCTGCGGGCGCCCCACACACCGATCAGGCGGGGCACCGACACCTCGTCCAGCTCCAGCCGGCCGGTGAGGCGGGGCATCTGGCCGGGCTCGATGCCGACCGTGCCGGCCAGCGGCGCGCCGGCCACCGTGCCGGTGAGGCCGTCCAGCTGCCAGCGCCCGTCCGGTCGCGACAAGGTGAAGGCGAGGCTCGCGGGCAGCGCCCCGGCATCGGCGCCGACGGCGGCAAACAGGCGGGCGAGGTCCGCATTGGACAAGCGCAGCGCCAGATTGGGCTGGAGGCTGCCGGCGCCGTCACGGGCGAGCGTGCCCTGGCCTTCGAGCAGGGCCTCGCCCAAGGCGAGGCGGCCCTCCAGGGTGCTGCCGCCGGTCTCGGCGCCGCGCACGGAGACATCCAGCCGGCCGGCGCCCTGGCCCGGCTTCAGGCCGGCAAGGCCGATGGCCTCCAGCACCCGGGCGCCATCAACCGCCGCCAGCGAGAGGTCGGCGCTTTCGGGGGCGCCATGGGCGGACCGGCGCACGGCGAGCAGGCCGGAGATCTGGCCGAGCTGCCCCTCGGTGCGCACCGTCCGTTGGCCGCCATCGGCCCATTCCGCGTAGGCATTGAGCTTTACGGGCGCGGCCACCGGAAGCAGCCGCTGGATCACATCCGCCGCCTCCGGCCCCGAGACGATGCGGGTGACGGGCACCAGGCCGTCGGCGCGGGCGCCGGAGATCGCCACGTCCACCCGTCCCGCCACCGGCTCCACCAGGCGGGCGAACTGGCCCTTGCCGTCGAGGCGCAGGCCCGCGAGGTCGTCCAGCTGGAGGCGCGAGAGGGTCCAGGCGCCGTCCCGCCCGCTGGCGGACACTGACAGCGCGCCCAGCGGCAGGCCGGACAGCACGAGGTTGCGCCCGGTGATGGCGATGTCGCCGGCGAAGGGAATGTCCGTGGCGAGCGTCAGCCGCGCCGCCGCCAGCAGCGGGTCGAGATCGAAGCCGTCAAGGGCCAGCGACACGTCAAGGCGCGTCGGCGTGCCCGTGGCATAGGCAGCCGATCCCGTGGCGCGGGCGGTGCCCAGCGCCAGGGAGAGATTGGCCACCGACAGGCCGCTCTCGGTGGCATTGATGCGGCCGGACAGGCGCACGGGGCCGCGCAGGGCCGCCCCATAATCATTGGGCGCGCGCGGGGCGGCCCAGCGCAGAAGGGCCACCGGGTCTTCGCTGGAAAAGGTCACGTCGCCGAGGAAGCTCGATCCCGCCCGGGCGGCGGCGGGCGTGCCGGCGAGGCGCACCAGGGTCTGGCCGGGCAGCTTGGCTTCCGCCGTGTCGATGCGCCAGGCGGCGCCGTCGGCGCTCAGGTCCAGGCGCGCGTCGCGCACCACCGTGCCGCCCACCGTGAGCTGGTCGACGCCAATGCCGATGCGCACGGGGAAATCCGTGGGCTCCAGGTCGCCGAAGGCCCCGGCGAGGTCCGCCACCGTCTCGGCCGGGCTGCTACTGGTCGCGCCGGTGCGGGGCATGAGCAGGTCGGCATCCAGGGTGCGGGCGTTCAGCACCGCGTCGAGCCCCATGGCGCGGCCGAGCGCAAGCCGCGCCGAGCCGGACAATTGCACCGGACGGGCCTCGTCGCCGGCGGTCAGGTCGAGGCTCTCCGCCACCAGCGCCTCGGGACTGGCGCGCAAGGTACCGGCGAGCTTCCAGCCGTCGTTGCCGGCGGCGCCGGGCTTGCGGGTGAGGGCGGCCCGCCCTTCATAGCGGGGCGTGCCCTGGTCCAGCCGGAAGGTACCGTCGAGATCGACGCTGAGGGGGCGGCTGCGATCATCGGCGATGAGGCGCAGGCGTGCCGGATCGGTGCCGGCCTTGCCGAGGCTGAGGCGCACCCCATAGCGCCGCCCGCCGGTCTCCACTTCGCCTTCCAGGCGGAATGGCCCGGCGAGGCTGCGCGCCTCGCCCTTCAGGTCGAGGTCGGTGAGGCGGACAGTGCGGTCGGCGCCCCGGTCCAGAATGTCCAGGCTGCCATTGTCCACGGTGAGCTGGCTGATGCCGAGGCCGGCGGGGGCGCCGGCGCCGGTGGGCAGCGCGATGCGGCCGGCGCTGTCGAGGACGACCCGCAGCTGCGGCTGGACGAGGCGCAGCGCGCTGGCCTCGAAGGCCCCGCGCATGAGCGCGCCGAGGGCGAAGTCCGCCCGCACCTCGGCAATGGTGCCGCCGGTGGAGATGGCATCGGCACCCACGGACACGTTCCGCAGGACCACGCGCGGCACGGGCAGCAATTCCGCGTCGATCTTGCCGCGGATGAGCACGGGCGCGCCGATGGTGCGGCTCGCCTCGCTCTCGAAGGCGGCGCGCCATGCGTTCCAGTCCACCACCAGAGGGGCGGCGAAGGCCGCGACGATGGCCACTATGACCGCCGTTGCCAGCGTGATGAGGATGCCCTGCACCGTGGTCCTCGCTAGAGCCGGATCCGAGCGCATGGAAACGCAAGGACGTTCGATGTGCGCGGTGAAGCCGCCTCGCTTCGATGAAGGAAAGGGCGATGTCCCGTTCCGGGGCAGGCCCCGCAGCGGATCGCGCTCTCTTATGCCGTCCTCGTCCCCGGACGGCGTCAGCCTGCCCCCTGTCTCCCTTGTTCGGCCCGTGCCTCAGAGGGCGACGATCTTGCCGGGATTCATGATGTCCTGCGGATCGAGCGCCCGCTTGACCGCCCGCATGGCATCCAGCGTCGCCTCGCCATGCTCGGCGGCAAGATACTTCATCTTGCCCTGCCCGACACCGTGTTCTCCGGTGCAGGTGCCCTCCATGGCCAGCGCCCGGTCCACCAAGCGGGACATGAACAGCTTGGCCTTGGCCAGATCCTCCGGGTCGCTCACGTCCACCATCAGCGTGGTGTGGAAATTGCCGTCGCCCACATGGCCGACGATGGGGGCGATGAGGCCCATGTCGACGATGTCGCGCTTGGTCTCCATGACGCATTCGGCGAGGCGGGAAATGGGCACGCACACGTCGGTGGCCACCGCCTTGGCGCCGGGGCGCAGGGGCAGGACGGACCAATAGGCATCATGGCGTGCCTGCCAGAGCCGGGTGCGGTCCTCGGGCTTGGCCGCCCAGGCGAAGGGGCCACCGGAGAATTCCGCCGCAATCTCGCCGAAGCGCTGGGCCTGCTCGGCCGCGCCCGCCTCCGTGCCGTGGAATTCCAGGAACAGATGGGGCGTCTCCACCAGGTCGAGCTTGGCATAGGCGTTGGAGGCGCGCACCTGCATCTCGTCGAGCAGCTCGATGCGGGCCACCGGGATGCCGGACTGGATGGTGGCGATCACCGCGTTGCAGGCATCCTCGATGGTGGGGAAGGGGCACACCCCCGCCGTGATGGCTTCCGGGATGCCATAGAGGCGCAGCGTGATCTCGGTGATGATGCCGAGCGTGCCCTCGGCGCCCACGAACAGGCGGGTGAGGTCATAGCCGGCGGAGGATTTCTTGGCCCGGCGGGAGGTGGTGATGACCTCGCCATTGGCCAGCACCACTTTGAGGGACAGGACATTGTCCTTCATGGTGCCGTAGCGCACCGCATTGGTGCCGGACGCGCGGGTGGAGACCATGCCGCCCAGCGAGGCATCGGCGCCGGGATCGATGGGGAAGAAAACGCCCTGGTCGCGCAATTCCTCGTTCAGCCGCTTGCGGGTGACGCCGGGCTCGATCACGCAGTCCAGATCCTCCGCATGCACGGCCAGGATGCGGTTCATGCGGGACATGTCGATGCACACGCCGCCGCGCGGGGCATTCACCTGGCCTTCCAGCGACGTGCCCGCGCCCCAGGCTATCACCGGCATGGAATGGGCCGCGCAGATGCGCACGACGGCCTGCACATCCTCTGTGCACTCGGCGAACACCACCGCATTTGCCGGCTCATTGGGCAAGTACGTGGTAATATTGGCATGTTGCTCGCGGACAGCTTGCGAGATCACGACTTTGTTACCAAGCGCGGCGGTGAGAGCTTCAAGTGCCCCGGCGAATTGGGACAGGGAGGCGGGCTCTACCTCGGCAGCGACGGCAACCATCTAAAAATCCTCTAAAAACGTCGTGTTCATGCGCGGCGCGCCGTGCAGATTAGCCATCCCCGCGCCCGCGGCAAAGGCCCAATCTGGTGGGAGATGAGGCTCTGCCGCTGCACAGTTGCTCCGCAGCAGCGACATTCTTGCGCCACTTCGGAAGTGACCAATGTCCCAAGACGCGTCACACTGCGTCTTCACCGTGCATTCATCAGCAATGACGGGGATTTCCATGCGGAACCGGATCGACTTTGAACCTGTGTTCTTTGCCCCTTTCGTGTCGTCGATGATGACGATCGATGGCGCGTGGATCGACCCTCATGGTCTCGTGAAGCCGTCCTATTTCAATGTATTGTTCGAGCGCGGGCTGGAAGAGGCCCTGCGTCTGCTCGGGCAGGATGGCGGGCCGCGCCGGGATGACATCCTGGGAGAGGACCGGGCCGAATTCATCGCCAGCGAAGCGCATGTGCGCTACCTGCAGGATCTGCCGGGAGACGGGCCTGTGCGCGTCACCGTCCGGCTGATCGACTATGACAACGTGCACATCCACGTCTATCTCAGCCTCCATCACGGCACCGAGGGCTGGCTGTGCGCCACCTCCGAACAGATCCTGTCCCATGTGGATGCGGACCTGCGGCGCGAATTGCCCATTCCCGATTCCATGCTGGAGCGGGTGGCCGGGATGAAGGCGGTGCATGGCGCCCTGCCGGAGCCCGAGGATCTCGGCCGGCGGGTGGAGATTTTCCCGCGCAGCTGAACGGCTTAGGGCGAGAGCCGGCGCGCTGTCGCCGGCCGGTGCCGGCGTCCCCGCCGCTTGGGAGGACGCATGTGAGCCATGCATAAGGCGGCAGGACAGCTATGCTGACCTATCGCTTCTATTGCGGTGCAAACCGACCTATCTTGCAATGCAACACGGATCGCAAGAGGCGATCCGGCATCTGGAGATACGGTCATGAGCGTCGTCGCGCTTCCTTCCGTAAAGGGTCTGTCCAAGGCGTCCGAAGCGGCCCGCAAGCCGTTCCTGCGCCGTGTCTATGAGGCCATCGTCGCCGCCCGCATGGCGCAGGCCGAGCGCGAGCTGTCCTTCTACATCCAGCGCACCGGCAACGACCCGCGCAAGTGATTGATGCAAGGAAGCCTTGCAAGGGACCTCCGTAAGGGATCTTTGCAAGCGGCACGCCGGGGGCGCCTTTTGGGGTGTGACCTTCGGATGTGTCCGTTTCGGGGGGCGGTGAGCGGCGCGCGCGGGTGAACGCCCGCGCTCCCGACCCTCTTGCCCCGCCAAAACGACACCGTGTTCGGCTGCGGCACGGCTCGACCCGTGTCAGCCCAAGCCTGGGCTCTGACGGAGGGGTGTCGCGCATCGCGCGCCGTTTTCGGCGCACGCCCTTCAGGCCGTGCGCTCGATCGTTCCTTTTCTCACGTGAGGCCCCGCCTTCGCGCCCGAGCGGCCGGGAAGGCCAAGGTCCCCGACGTCCCCGCTCAGCGCCAGCCGCGCCGCGCCACGGGCACGGCGCTCGCCCCCGAATCCGCCAGCGTCAGCGTGGTCCAGCCGTCAATGTCACGGCGCCGCACCAGCTTCAGCCCCTGCGCCCGATAGGCTGCCAGGGCCGCAGCCGCATGGGACGGCAGGAGGCCCGACAGGACCAGCCGGCCGCCCGGCGCCAGCAGCGGGCGAATGGGTTTCGCCAGCCGCTTCAGCGGCGGCAGCAGGATATTGGCCAGGATGAGGTCATAGGGCCCGTCGGCCCGGATCTCGCCGGAATCCACGCCGGCCGCCAGGACCGCCCGCACGAAGGGGGCCGCCTTGTTGGCGCGGGCGTTTTCGCGGGCCGTGAGCACCGCCACCCCATCCAGATCCCCCGCCATGACCGCGCGATGGAACTTGCGCGCCGCGGCGATGGCCAGCACGCCCGTGCCCGTGCCCACATCCAGGATGCGCCGGGGCCAGGCGCTGCCACTGCCCACCTTGGCGGCGTCCATGATGGCGTGGAGGCAGCCTTGCGTGGTGCCGTGGTGCCCGGTGCCGAAGGCCAGCGCCGCCTCGATCTCGATGCCGATGCCGTTGGGCGGCACCCGGCCCCGGTCATGGGAGCCATGGACGTGGAAGACGCCCACTTTCACCGGCGCCAGTCCCTCCAGCGAGGCGGCCACCCAATCCTTCTTCTGCAATTCGCCGAAGGTCAGGGTCTGGGCGAGGGCCTCGCCGCCCGCCACCGCCACCAGCTCGCGCAGGAAGTCGGGATCGAAGGCGGAGCCGGCATAGACCTCGACCGCCCAGACGCCCTCCGCCTCCTCGAAACTGGCCACCGCCACCTCGGCCGGGTCGAAGCTCTCCGACAGGAAGTCGGAGACGCGGCGCGCCTCGGCCTCCGAGGTGACCAGGCGCATGAAATGGGTGGCGTCGGAGGGCAGCAGGCCTTCGAGCATGGGGGTCTCATCTTTGAAAGGCGGGGCCTGGATCAGGCTTCGGTGGCGCCGACGACCCGATCAAGGCCGGCGACCTTGGCGGCATAGACCCGCTGGTCGGCCGTGGACAAGAGGGCGGCGGGCGTTTCTCCATCGGCGGGCGAGGTGGCCACCCCGATGGCCAGGGTGATTTCGCCCTGTCCGTCCTCCCGGGCGGCCGCCAGGGCGCGGTCCCGCAGCATGGTGGCCACCTGCATGGCGGCCAGGTGCGGCAGGCCCGGCGCCAGCACCAGCAAGGTGTGGCCCTCCCGCCGGATCAGCAGGTCGGCCACCCGCAAGCTGGCGGTCACGATGCGCGCCACCTGGAGCAGCGCGGCATCCGCCGCCGAAGGCTCTGCGCGCTCCCGGGTCTCCCGCGTGGCCTGGACTTCCAGCAGGATGAGGCTCACCGGCCGGGCGGAGGCCGCCGCCACGTTCAACAGGTTGCGGGCCAGGCTCTCGAACCGGGAATTCTCGATGGCGCCGGTGAGGGGATCGACGCGCAGCGCCCGCTCATCGCCGCGCATGGCCGCGAGCCCCTCGTCGACGGGCACCCGCTCGGCATATTTCAAGAAGGCCACCACCGCCCCGGCATGCAGCGCGGACAGCACGATGGAGGCGAGCCAATTGTCCCAGGCGATCGACACGGGCACCTCGAACGCCACCCGCAGCGCCGGGAAATAGAGCAATTGGGCGAGCGTGCCCACCATGAGCACGGCCAGCCAGATGGCCAGCCAGAGGTTTGCCCGCAAGCGCGCCAGCAGCGCATCGAAAAGCGGGAAGATCAGCACGGCGCTCAGGAAAATGATCAGCGCGCACCACATGTTGAGGATCATCGCCTGGCCGAGGCGGGGCAGGTCCGCCATGTGCGCCAGATGCGCCCGCCCCCGCTCCAGGCCGGAAAGCCCGAGCATGATGGCGAGGAGAAAGCAGCCGAACAGCAGCCCATAGACCGGCTGCCAGGCGGCCGCGCGGCCCTCGCGCAGATAGACCAGCAGCAGAATGCTCAGCAGGCCGGAATAAAGGATGACGCCGCTGGGGGTGACGGCGAGTCCGAAGGGCAAGGTCAGGTAGAATGTCAGGCTCAGATAGACCGCCATGACATGGATGACGCCCATGGCACTGAACATGGCGCCCAGCCCCACGATGCGCCGCACCCTGAACAGGCCCAGCATGGTGCCGAGATAAAGCAGCATCTCGACGGCGAGCAGGAGAGTATTGATCGCGCTCATGGCACCGGAACGGTGGCGGACAGGGACCTTTTACGGTCGGCAGGTCCGTTGTTACCACCGCCGCACTCTCATGCGAAGACGGGCCGCTGCCGCCCCCGATCAAGCCTTCATGATCTCAGGCCCGCGGCCCCCGGCCGGCGGGCGTCTCGTTCACGGCTTTTCGAGAAAGCTGTCCAGGACGCGCTTCTCGCCGGCCTTCTCGAAATCCACGGTGAGCTTGTTGCCGTCCACTTCGCGCACGGTGCCGTAGCCGAACTTGATGTGGAACACCCGCTCGCCCAGCTTGAACGCGGATTCGACGCCGGTGGAGGAAGCGATCAGCGCGCCCTCAATGACCGTGCCGCGCGATCCGCCCGAGCGGCCATAGCTGGAGCCCCGCTCCGAGAAGCCCGAGCCGCCGCCGGAGCCCCGCGCCGCCTGGGCGCGGCCCCAGCCGGGGGTGGAATAGGACGAGGTGGAGAAGGGCTCCACCGTGGCCGCGCGATCAAACCGGCTCTGGCCATAGGAGGAGCCGCCCCAGCCGAAGCCGCCGCGCGATTCCTGCACTTCCACATGGGCGTCGGGCAGTTCGTCCAGGAAACGGCTGGGCACGGTGGAATTCCACATGCCGTGAATGCGCCGGTTGGAGGCGAAATAGACCCGCGCGCTCGCCCGCGCCCGGGTGAGGCCCACATAGGCCAGGCGCCGCTCTTCCTCCAGGCCCGCCTTGCCCTGCTCGTCCAGCGCCCGCTGGTGGGGGAAGAGGCCCTCTTCCCAGCCGGGCAGGAAGACGGTGTCGAATTCCAGCCCCTTGGCGGAATGCAGCGTCATCACCTGCACGGCGTCCTCGCCGGCGCCATTGTCCACGTCCATGACGAGGGAGATGTGCTCCAGGAAGCCCTGGAGATTCTCGAACGCCTCCATGGAGCGCACCAGCTCTTTGAGGTTTTCCAGCCGTCCCGCCGCCTCGGCGGAGCGGTCCTTCTGCCACATCTCCGTATAGCCGCTCTCGTCGAGGACGATCTCGGCCAATTCGGTGTGCGGCAAGGCGCGGGCCTGCTCGCGCCAGCGGTCGAAGGATTGGAGGAGGCCGCGCAGCGTGCCGCGCACCTTCGGCTTCAATTCCTCGCTCTCGGTCAGCACGCGGGCGGCATCCTGCAAGGGGACGGCGGCGGCGCGGGCCACATCGTGGATCTGCTTGACGGTGGCGTCCCCGATGCCGCGCTTGGGCACATTCACGATGCGCTCGAAGGCGAGGTCGTCGGCGGGGGAGAGCACGCAGCGCAGATAGGCCAGCGCATCGCGGATCTCCGCGCGCTCATAGAAGCGCGGGCCGCCAATGACCCGATAGGGCAGGCCGAGCGTCACGAACCGGTCCTCGAACTCGCGCATCTGGAAGGAGGCGCGCACGAGGATGGCGATCTGGGAGAGGGTGTGGCCGGCGCGGTGGAGCGCCTCGATTTCGTCGCCGATGGCGCGGGCTTCCTCGCCCGAATCCCAGGCGCCGGTGACCGCCACCTTCTCGCCCATCTCGCCTTCGGAGAACAGCGTCTTGCCGAGCCGGCCCTCATTGTTGGCGATCACATGGGCGGCGGCGCCGAGAATATGGCCCGTGGACCGGTAGTTGCGTTCGAGCCGGATGACGGTGGCGCCGGGAAAATCGCTCTCGAATCGCAGGATGTTGTCCACTTCCGCGCCGCGCCAGCCATAGATGGACTGGTCGTCATCGCCCACGCAGCACACGTTGCGCGAGCCCTGCGCCAGCAGGCGCAGCCACAGATACTGGGCGACGTTGGTGTCCTGGTACTCATCCACCAGCAGGTACTTGAACCGCCGGTGATAATCGGCGAGCACGTCCGGGTGCTCGCGGAACAGGCGGATGCCCTCCAGGAGCAGGTCGCCGAAATCCACCGCGTTCAGCGCCTTCAGCCGCGCCTGATAGGCGGCATAAAGGCTCTTGCCGCGGCCATTGGCGAAGGCGGAGCCTTCCCCCGCCGGAACGTGCTCGGGCGAGAGGCCGCGATTCTTCCAGCCGTCGATGGTGGCGGCCAGCAGCCGGGCCGGCCAGCGCTTCTCGTCGATGCTCTCGGCGGCGAGCAATTGCTTCAGCAGGCGGATCTGGTCGTCGGTGTCGAGGATGGTGAAGCTGCTGGTCAGCCCCACCAGTTCGCAATGCCGGCGCAGGATGCGCACGCCGATGGAGTGGAAGGTGCCGAGCCAGGGCATGCCCTCCACGGCGTCACCCACCATGGAATGGATGCGCTCCTTCATCTCCCGCGCGGCCTTGTTGGTGAAGGTCACGGCGAGGATCTGGGAGGGGAAGGCGCGGCCGGTGGCCAGGATATGGGCGATGCGGGTGGTCAGCACCCGCGTCTTGCCGGTGCCGGCGCCGGCGAGCACCAGAACCGGGCCGTCCACCGTCTCCACCGCCGCTCGCTGCTCGGGATTAAGGCCGGCCAGATACGGCCGCACCGGGGCCGCACCCGCGCGCGCCCGCTCGGCGATGCCGCCGGGGCGGGGGGCGGGGGCCTCGACGGTGCCCCGTGCGCGGGGGCCCTTAGGTTCGGCGGGAATGGACAAAGAAGCGGTCTCGTCTCGCATCAGTGATTCTCATGCGAGAACAAAATGGCACCGGCAGGGCCGGATTGCGAGGGGCGCGCCTCTCGCAATCCGGTCGCCCATAGGTCGGAGGTAGGATGAGGGGTCTTCCGACCTCACCAGGCGGCGCGGCAGACGCGCTGGACCCAATAGGGGCTCCACCAGCACTTCAGGAAGGTGCCGTTGCGCTCCATGGGACGATAGACGGTGGGGGCGGTGACGATGTTCACCGGGCCGCCGCTGGCGGGCAGGTCGCCGTCGAGCAGGCCGGCATGGAAGGTCAGCGTGGTGCCTTCCTGGGTGACGGTGCCCAGTTCCACCACCACCTGCGCAGGGGTCGGGCCAAGCACGGTCAAGGCGGCGTTCGGCGGGTCGTTCTTGAGCACCTGGACCGTGGCGTTCCACAGCTTGACGAACTGCTCGGTGGTCATGGTGCCGCCGATGCGCTCGGGACGGTCCACGGCGAAGGCGGTGACCGGGGGAACGCCGGTCAAGGTAAGCACCTTGCCGTCGAAGGTCATGCCGGCCGCCTGCTGGATGATGACCATCTCAATGGGGCGGGCGATGGTGACTTCGGGGCGCCGGGGCGTTCCGGCGGCGGACAGGCCGTTATCCTGGCCGGCGGGCGCCGCACTGCCCTGCGCGGGCGCGGCAGGGGTCTGGGCAGCGGGGGCCGGCGTGGCGGAGGGCTGGGCCGGAGCCGTCTGCGCCAAGGCGGCGCATGCGGAAGCCGCCAGGACGAGTGCTGCCATGGGTGCAATGAAACGCATGGACCTGTCTTCCTTCGTGTGTCGTCGCCCCTCGCCCCCGCGGTGCCCCTGTCCCTCGTCTCGCCTTATGCGACAGGAGGGACACGGGCTCGGCATGGGAGCGCGCGCGACCCTATACCGGAACCGGCGGCCAAACAAACCGCCCGAACGCCTCTTCCGCTCCGCCGCTAGCTTTCCCCATGGTCTTGTCCATCGTCCCGCCCGTGCGGGGCGGCGTGGGAATGCGAATGGGCTTTGGAATGGGAATGGCCGTGCCCGTGCCCGTGCCCGTGCCCGTGCTCATGGGGCGGGTCGGCGGGAATGAGCACCAGGCGGCCGTGGCGCACGCCGCGCTCGGCGATCAGATGCTCGGAGAAATGCCGCAGGTCCGGCGTCGCGCCGCGCAGCAGCGCCACTTCCAGGCATTGGTCGTGGTCAAGATGCATGTGCATGGTGCACACGGACAAATCATGGTGCTGGTGGTGCGCCTCGGTCAGGCGCTTGGCCATGTTCCGCGCCTCGTGGTCATAGAGATAGACCAGGGCGCCGACGCTGTGCTGGCTCTCGTCGGCCTGTTCGGTGGCCTCCCGCAGGCCGGAGCGCACGAGATCGCGCACCGCCTCGGAGCGGTTCTGATAGCCCCGCGTCTCGATGAAGCGGTCGAGTTCGGCCACCAGGTCTTCGTCCAGCGTCACCGTCACGCGCTGCATGGCGTCCCCCGCAGGTGAGGCGGGGCACGGCCCGCTTTCCCCTAGTTAGGCGAAGGCGGGCCGGTAGGTCCATGGGGCAAAGGGCCGGCGGCGGGGCCTCACTCCACGGTGATGTTGGCGTCCTTGGCGATGGCCGACCACTTGGCCACGTCCGCCTTGATGAAGGCGCCGAACTCCGCCGGCGTATCGCCCACCGCTTCGGTGGCCTGGGCGGCGAGCAGGGCCTTGGTCTCGGGATCGGCCAGGATCTTCACGATGGCGCCGTTCAGCTTGGCGACGATGTCGGCGGGCGTGCCGGCGGGGGCGAGGATGCCGTGCCAGCCCACCGCGTCGAACTCGGGAAAGCCGCTCTGGGCCAAGGTCGGCACGTCCGGCAGCACGGGCGAGCGGTTCTTGCCGGTCACCGCGATGGCGCGCAGCTTTCCGGCGCGCACATTGGCGAGCGCCGAGAAGGGATCGGAGAAGACGAGATCCAGCTGGCCGCTCATCAGATCGGTGACGGCGGGCGCCGTGCCGCGATAGGGCACATGCAGCAGCTTGATGCCGGCGGTGGCCGCGAACATCTCCGCCACCAGATGGTTGGCCCCGCCAATGCCGTAGCTGCCGAAGGTCACCGCGCCGGGCTTGGCCTTGGCGGCCGCCACCAGCGCCTGCACCGTGGTGTAGGGCGAAGTGCCGTTGACCACCATCACATAGGGATATTCGGTGAGCCGGACCACCGGCGCGAAATCCTTGATGGGATCGTATTTCAGGTCCTTGTAGACGGCGGGATTGATGGAGATGGGGCCGGACTGGCCGAGCAGGAGCGTGTAGCCGTCGGGCTTGGCGCGGGCCACCGCCTGCGTCCCGATGATGGCGGCGGCGCCCGTGCGGTTCTCCACCACCACGGGCTGGCCGAGCTTGTCGCCGAGGCGTTGGGCGACGATGCGGGCCACCGCATCCGCCCCGCCGCCGGCAGCGAACGGCACGATGAGGGTGATGGCGCGGGTGGGATAATCCTCGGCGCGCGCGGCCTCGGTGAGGAAGGGAGCCGCCACAAAGGCGGCGAGGGCGGCGCCCAGGATCGCGGCGCGGCGGCCGGCGCGGGCCAGCAGGGTCGGGTGCATGAGCATGTCCTCCCGTGCCCTTGTGCTTGGTGCCGCCGGGAGGGGCACGGACGATCCCCGGCGCGTGGGCATGAGCCTTAAAGCAGGTGATACGGTAATTCAATCATACAATCCAGCCTCCGCGCGGGTGTCCATGGGATGCGGCCGCCGGCGGATGCGACGTCGGTCCGCCCCGCGCGGCGAAGGGCTGGACGCGCGCGAAACGCGGGCGAGTGGGGACGGCGCGGGAGGGGCGGCGCCGGGCGCACGAAAGGGGAGCGTGACGGGCCGCGCGGCCGGGGCGGCCCGTCCTGGTCCGCTCGGGCAGGTGCGGCGGGCGCGGCGGCCTGCGCGCGGTGGGGCCGGTGCCCCCCGGCGGGTCAGTTCCGCGCGCCGGCCGTGAAGACGGTGATGGGGGCCGTGACCACCGCGCCGATCACCCCGCCCACCGTCTCTGCGGCGGTGGCGCCGGTCAATTCCTGATCGGAAATGGTCTGGCCCTGCATCATGCGGTTGCCGAGGATCTGCACCATCTCGGGCGTGGTGGCGAACTTGGAATGGTTGAGCGCGTCGCCCCCCTGCAAGGCGGTGAGGTCGAGCACCACGATGCCCTGTGTCGATTCAAGTTGTGACTTGTAGGGCTCCTGCGACAGGTCCACCGCCCCCACGCGCGTGACATTGCCGGAAATGGCCCGGGACAGGCTGAGCGCATGGTCGTTGCGCGACACGAAAATGGTCATGGTGGGCCGGTTCGGCCCCATCTCCGTCACCTGGCGGCGGAACACGTCGATGTCGAGGTCGGGGGAGGCGAGCACCACGGACGTGAGCTTCTTGGGAATGCGCCCGTCGGTGAGCGCCATCTGCCGCAGCGCTTCCACGGTGAGCCAGGCGCCCATGGAATGGGCCATCACCACAACCTCGTCCACCAGCGGGCTCATCGCCGCCGCGCGCAGCACATAGGCGAGGTCCGAGCGGGAGAAATTGGCGCTTTCCCGGTCGTACATATAGTCGAACACGCTGCCGCGGGACGGCCAGGAGAACAGCACCGGCACCCAGCGCGAGCCGGTGTCGTGGACGATCTGGGCGAAGCGGAACACCGAGGCGTCAAAGCGCGTGTTGAAGCCGTGCACGAACACCAGCACGCGCCTCTTGCCGCCCGCATGGGCCTTGAACCAGGGCAGGACGCCGGCGCGGGGCAGGGCGGAAATCTCGGTGACCGCGAATTCCCGCGCCGGATCGCCCGGCCCCTGGCGCGGCCATTGGATGGAGCCCACCGGCCGGTCGGGCGGCACGGAGACCACCACATTGGTGAAGGCAAGGGTGTCGCTGCGCTCGCCCGTGAACACCTCGCCGGGCGCGTCGGAGGGGGCGCGGGTGGTGGCCACCAGCATGTCCACCTTGTCGGTGGCGCCGGCGGGATCGGCCACGGGGAGTAGGACGCCCTGGGGGCGTGCGCAGGCGGACAGCGCGAGCACCAGCCCCGCCATTGCGATGCCCCGGATCACGGCTGCCGCCTTCACATGTTCCTCGCTTCCCGTTCCGCGCCTTCTTCCTATCTCATGGCGCAGGGGAAATGAACGGCGTCCCAACGGCCGGGAGGCAGCCGGCTCCGGTTGACAAGAGGTCAGCCGGCTCACACTGGTGCATCCGGGATCTGGAGGGGGTGGGCATGTCGGGAGTGGATCGGGGCGCCAGCGTGGCGGTGGCCCTCATTGCGGCCATCCTGATCTTCGGCGCGCTGGCGCTGGCGCAGGCCATCGTGGTGCCGCTGGCCTTCGCGCTCTTCACCATCGCCATCGTCTGGCCGCTCCAGCGGGCGTTGCAGAAGCATCTTCCGAACCTTCTCGCGGTGGCGCTCACGCTGGTGATCACGCTGGTGGTGGTGGCCTCGGTGACCGGCGCGGTGGTCTGGGGCTTCGGCCGGGTGGCGCAATGGATCTTCGCCAATGTGGGGCGCTTCCAGCTGCTCTATGGCCAGGCCTCCGACTGGCTGGAGGGCCATGGCTTCTTGCTGGCCTCCGTCTTTTCCGAGAATTTCGACGTGCGCTGGATGCTGCGCCTGGTGCAGGAGGTGTCGGGGCGACTCCAGGGGCTCGCCTCCTTCCTCATCATCACGCTGGTCTATGTGCTGCTGGGCCTCCTGGAGGTGAATGCCTTCAAGAGCCAGGTGGCGCGCCTGAAGCGCCAGGACATCGCCGCCTATCTGACCGAGACCGGTGCCCATATCGCCGCCCGCTTCCAGAAATACATGGCCGTGCGCACCTTCATGAGCATCGCCACGGGCGCGGTGGTGTGGGCCTTCACGCTGGCGGCGGGCATGGAACTGGCCACCGCCTGGGGCGCCATCGCCTTCGCGCTGAACTATATCCCCTTCATCGGGCCGTTCGTGGCCACCTTCCTGCCCACCGTCTTCGCCCTCGCCCAGTTCGAATCCTGGCAGATGGCGCTCCTGGTGTTCGCCTGCCTGAACGTGATCCAGTTCCTCTCCGGCAGCTATCTGGAGCCGCGCATGGCCGGCAAGGCGGTGGCCGTCTCGCCGGTCATGGTGCTGTTCTCGGTCTTCTTCTGGGCCTTCCTGTGGGGGCTGCCGGGGGCCTTCATCGGCGTGCCCATCGTCATCGCCGCGCTCACCGCCTGCGCCCATGCCAGTTCCGCGCGCTGGATCGCCGATCTCCTGTCCGGCGAGGTCGCCCCGCCCCCCGCGGGCGAGGCGCCAACGGGCGAGGCTTCTGCGGGCTGAAGCCCCTCAGATCCCCCGGCGCGCGCCGGCATCGATCTCGATGGCCGAGCCGTTGAGATAGTCCGCGCGGCGCGAGAGCAGGAAGGCGGTCAGTTCGCCCACTTCCGCCGGCTCGCCGAAGCGGCGCACGCCCAGCTTCTGCAGCAGCACGGTTTCCGCCTCTTCCGGCGCGCAGCCGGTCTGCTCCACGGTGGCCCGCAGGGAATGGGCGAGGCGGTCGGTGCGGAAAAAGCCGGGATTGATGGCATTCACCCGCACGCCGTCCCGGATGCCCACTTCCGAGAGCGCTTTGGTGAAGTTGAGCAGCGCGCCGTTCACCGAGGCGCCGATGGTGAAATCACCCGATGGCATGCGCGCGCCGAGGCCGGCAATGTTCACGATGGCGCCGCCACTTTCCTTCAGGCGCGGCCACAGCGCCCGCGACAGCCGCACGGCGGCGCGCAGCTTCAGGTCATAGCCGGTGTCCCAGTCCGCCTCGTTAAGCGAGAAGAAGTCGCCGCGCTTGGTGGCGCCCGCGCAATTGACGAGGCCATGGAGCGCGCCCTGCGCCTCAGCCGCCCGCGCCGCGCCTTCCACGCCCTCCAGCGTGGACAGGTCCGCCCCGTGGGTGGCCACGCTCACGCCGAAGGTCTCGGCCAGCTCCGCCCCGAAGCGGGCGAGGGCCGCGCCGTCGCGGGCGAGCAGCACGAGGTTCATGCCCTCCTTGGCCAGCTCCCGCGCGATGGCCGCGCCGAGGCCCCGGCTTCCGCCGGTGATGACGGCGCGGCGGCCCTTCAGCTCAAGATCCATGGGTCTCGTCCTCATGTCTGTTCCGGCCGGCCAGCCAGGGAGTGTCCCGGAAATGGCGGTCCTCGAAGGCCAGGATGTCGTCTTCGTAGCGCAGGGTATCGGCGATGTCGTCGATGCCCTCCAGGAGGCGATGGCGGGCGAGCGGGCTCACCTCGAACGGCAGGGCGCGGCCATCGGCCAGCCGGACCACCTGCGCCTCAAGGTCCACCTCCACCTCTTCGCCGGCCTCCGCCGCCGCCATCACGGCGTCCAGCTGCGGGCGGGGCAGGGGCACGGGCAGAAGGCGGTTCTTGATGCAATTGTTCTGGAAGATCTCGGCGAAGGAGGGCGCGATCACCGCCCGGATGCCGAAATCCGCCAGTGCCCAGGCCGCATGCTCGCGGGATGAGCCGCAGCCGAAATTCTCGTGCGCCACCAGGAGGGCGGCGTGCCGCCAGGGCTCCCGGTTCAGCACGAAGTCCGGCCGCTCCCGGCCCTCGCCATCAAAGCGATAGGGCCGCAGCAGGCCCCAGCCGAGCCCCTTGCGGGTCACCGCGCGCATGAGGTCCTTGGGGGCGATGATGTCGGTGTTCACATTGGCGATGGGCAGAGGCGCGGCAATGCCCTTCAGGCGCGTGAAGCGGCGCTCGGCGGGAACCGTCTCGCTTAAGGGGGGGTCGCTCATGGGGCCAGCGTCCTCACATCCACGAAATGGCCGGCCAGCGCGGCGGCGGCGGCCATGGGCGGACTGACGAGATGGGTCAGCCCCTCCGGCCCCTGGCGCCCCTCGAAATTGCGGTTGGAGGTGGAGGCGCAGCGTTCTCCCGGCTTCAGGCGGTCCGCGTTCAGGCCGATGCACATGGAACAGCCCGCCTCCCGCCACTCGAACCCGGCCTCCTTCAGGATGGCGGCGATGCCCTCTTCCTCCGCCCGCCGCTTCACCTGAGCCGAGCCGGGCACCACCAGAGCGGTCACCCGTGGGTTCACCTTGCGGCCCTTCGCCACCGCCGCCACCGCCCGCAGATCCTCGATGCGGGCATTGGTGCACGAGCCGATGAAGACCTTGTCCACGGGGATGTCGGCGATGCGCTGGCCGGGGGTGAGGCGCATGTAAGAAAGCGCCCGCTCCATGGCCTCGGCCTCCCCCGGGCGCGTCGCGCGGGCGGGATCGGGCACCCGGCCGGAGACGGGCACCACATCGTCGGGGCTGGTGCCCCAGGTGACCATGGGTTCCACGGTGGCCGCATCGATGGCCACTTCCCGATCGAATTCCGCGTCAGTGTCCGAGAAGAGGTGGCTCCATTTTTCCACCGCGCGGTCGAAGTCCGCGCCCTGCGGCGCGAAGGGGCGGCCCTTGAGATAGGCGAAGGTGGTGTCGTCCGGCGCGATCATGCCCGCCCGCGCCCCGGCCTCGATGGCCATGCTGGACAAAGTCAGCCGGCCCTCCATGGACAGGCCCGCCACCGTCTCGCCGGCAAATTCCACCACATGCCCCGTGGCGCCCGCCGCTCCGATGCGGCCGATGACGGCGAGGATGAGGTCTTTCGCCGTCACCCCCAGCCCCAGGCGCCCGTCGGCGCGGATGCGCAAGGTGCGGGCGCGCTTCTGGAGCAAGGTCTGGGTGGCCAGGATATGCTCCACCTCGGAGGTGCCCACCCCCACCGCATAGGCGCCGAACGCCCCGTGGGTGGGCGTGTGGCTGTCGCCGCAGGCAATGGTCAGGCCCGGCTGGGTGAGGCCCAGTTCCGGGCCGATCACATGGACGATGCCCTGGCGGGGGTCCTTCATGTCGAAATAGGAAATGCCGAACTCGGCGGTGTTCGCCCGCAGCAAGGCGAGCTGGGCGCGCCCGTCTGCCTCGCCGCTGTCGTCAGACCGGCCGGGGAGGGTGGGGATATTGTGGTCGGCCACGGCGAAGGTGGCCTGCGGCCGGCGCACCCGCCGCCCGGCCTCCCGCAGGGCCTCGAAGGCCTGCGGGCTGGTCACCTCGAACACGAAGTGGCGGTCCACATAGAGAAGGCAGGAGCCGTCCTCATAGGTGCGGATCACATGGGCGTCCCACACCTTGTCATAAAGCGTGCGGGGCCGGGGGGAGGGGGCGCTCATCGGTCGGTCCTCACTCCAGCTTGATGCCGGCCTTCTCCACCACGCCGGACCAGACCTTCAATTCGCTGGCGGTGTAGGCGCCCAGTTCCTTGGGGCCCATATAGACCGCATAGGAGCCGCTCTGTTCCGCCGCGTCCTGGAACTCCTTGGTCTCAACCACTTTCTTCACCGCCCCGGCCAGCTTCTCGATGATGGCGGGCGGCGTGCCGGCGGGGGCATAGAGGGCGTACCAGGCCTCAAGCTGAAGGTTGGGCAGGCCGGCTTCCACCACGGTGGGAATGTCCTTCACCATGGGCAGGCGCTGGTCGCTGGTCACGGCGAGGCCGCGCACCGTGCCGTTCTGGAGGAAGCCCACCAGGGACTGGGGCGTGTTGATGAAGAGATCCACATTGCCCGCCACCAGGTCCGTCACCGCCGGGCCCGAGCCGCGATAGGGCACATGGGTCATGGTCACGCCGGTCTGCTGGGAGAACATCTCGCCGCCAATATGGCTGAGCGAGCCCTGGCCCACGGAGGCATAATTGAGCTTGCCGGGATTGGCCTTGCCATAGGCGATGAGGTCGGCGAGCGTCTTCACCGGCAGGCTGGCCTTCACGGTGATGATGTGCGGCGCCTTCAGCACCAAGGCAATGGGCGCGAAGCTCTTGATGGGGTCCCACTGGAGCGAGGTGGGAAAGAGCGAGGGGTTCACCACCTGATAGCCCGAATAGGCCATCAGCAGCGTGTAGCCATCGGGCGCCGCGCGGGCCACCGCCCCGGTGCCGATATTGCCGGAGGCGCCACCCTTATTCTCCACCACGAAGGGCTGGCCCAGCTCCTTCTGGAGCCCGGACGCCACCAGCCGCCCCACCATGTCCGTTCCGCCGCCCGGGGGCGAGCCCACCACGATGGTCACGGGGCGGGTGGGATAATCGAGCGCCAGGGCCGGGCTTGCCGCACAGATGGCGCCGAGGGTGGCGGCCGCGAGCACACCTAAGGCGCGGCGGCGGGTGAGGGGATGAAGGGTCATTGGCGTTTCCTCCTGGGCGCGACGGTTCTTGATTGTGTCGGTCCGGGTGACCCGGCCGTCGCCGCGCGGGTGATGGATGTACCGTCAGAGTGGTCTTATGATCATACAATCAGACATGAAGATCAAGCCGGCGCTGGATTCCCGCATCGCGCAACTCTGCTCCCTCCGACGCGCCGCGCCCCCTCTCCCGCGAAGCGGGGGAGGGTGGGGGAGGGGGCGAAAGGGCCAGGGGCGAAAGGCGGGCCGGTGTCGCGCTGAACGTGGGACCTGGCAAGGAGAAGACGAAGCCCGGCGCCGACGCGCCCGCCGGTCCCCGCGCGCCCCCTCCCCAGCCCTCCCCCGCAAGCGGGAGAGGGAGCGGGGCCGGCCAGCGGCGCGGGCGTGGAGCGTGTCGGCGGGATGCTTCTCGCTTGAGAAGACACGAGGCGCCGAACCTCCGGCCGCCTTGCCAAAGCCGACGCGCGGCTCTCCACCCGGCGCACCAGACTCCCTCTCCCGCGAAGCGGGGGAGGGCAGGGGAGGGGGCGAAAGGGCGACCGCGCCACCAAGGCAACGCTGAAGAACCAGGCAAGGCGAAAGCGGGCCGCCGCGCCGGCCCTTCCCCGCGCTCCCCCCTCCCCACCCCTCCCCCGCAAGCGGGAGAGGGAGCGGGGCGGGCCAGCGGCGCGGGCGTGGAGCGTGTCGGCGGGATGCTTCTCGCTTGAGAAGACACGAGGCGCCGAACTTCCGGCCGCCTTGCCAAAGCCTACGCGCGGCTCTCCACCCGGCGCACCAGACTCCCTCTCCCGCGAAGCGGGGGAGGGGTGGGGAGGGGGCGAAAGAGCCACCGCGCTACCAAGGCAACGCTGAAGCACCGGGCAAGGCGAAAGCGGGCCGCCGCGCCGGCCCTTCCCCGCGCGCCCCCCTCCCCAGCCCTCCCCCGCAAGCGGGAGAGGGAGCAGGGCCGGCGAGCGGGCGGCGAATGGCCCCCGCCTCACGGCCGCGCATGGCGCAGGAGGGTGGCGGCGTCGGGGAGGTCTTCCAGGCTCCACACCGCGTCGATGAGCGCATCGGGTGCGCAACCCTCGGCGAGGGGGGCGAGGGTGCGCAGCTTGTGCTCCAGGTCGGCGTCCGAGAGCGGGCGGCCCCGGCTGCCCAGCGCGTGGGCGACCACCTCGGTCACGGTGCGGCCGTCGGCGAAGCGGATGGAGACGACGGCGGCCTCCACTTCCATGGCCGGATCATCCTCCATGCGCACCTTGGCGCGCAGGGCCTGGAGCGCGGGGTCGCAGACCCGGGCGGTGGTGTATTGGGCGAGGCCCGCCGCCCCGTCGAGAAGCGCGGCGGCGACCGTGTGATGGGCGCTGACCTGGGCCTCGCGTCCCGTGCTCACGTTCGGCCGGTCGGTGCGCTGGCGCAGCAGGGGATGGCCGCGCACGACGATTTCGGCAATGGCCGACACATCAAAGCCCGGCGCCGCCCGTAAGGCGAGGCAGGCATCGGTGACGGGGTGCAGCACCACGCCGGAGGGATAGGGCTTGTAGGTGTTCTTGGCCAATTCCCAGGTCTCGCCCAGCCCCACGGTGAGGTCCTCCGGCCGGGGATCGTCGCAGGTGAGGTTGAGGAAGCCGCGCTCCCCATCCAGCGGGCGGGCGGGGCCATAGGCGCCGTTGCGGGCGGCGAAGGCGGAGATGAGGCCGTTGCGGGCAGAATTGCCCACCCCGAAACTTTTGGCCGGCGTGCCCAGCGCCTCCACCAGCCCGCAGGCCTGCGCCGCCGCATGGCCGAAGGCGTCGCGCACCCGGAGCGCATCGAGCCCCAGCGCCCGGCCGGAGGCGGCGGCCGCGCCGAACACGCCGCAGGTGGCGGTGATGTGCCAGCCCCGCGCATAATGGCCGGGCGAGACCGCATTGCCGATCCGGCATTCCACCTCCACGCCCAGGATGAAGGCGGCGAGGAAATCCCGCCCGCTCATCACCCGCCCGTCCGGCCGCAATTCGGCGAGCGCCAGCAAGGCCGGGGCGACAGGGGCGGTGGGGTGGATGACGGTGCCGGGATGGGTGTCGTCGAAGTCGAACACATTGGCGGCGGCGGCATTCAGGAAGGCGGCGGTGGGCGCATCCACCCGTCCGCCGCGCCCGATCTGGGTGGCCACCTGCGGCCCGCAGAAGGGGGCGAGCGCCCCCCACAGGCTTTCAATGGCCGGGTCGCAGGCCCCCGCAAAGGCAGTGGCGAACATGTTGAGCAGCGAGCGGCGCGCCTCGTGCCGCACGGCGGGGGGAATGGCCTCATAGGAATAATCCGCCACGAACGCGGCGAGGCGGTCGCTGGCGGAGAGGGAGGCGACGGGAACCGGGTCTGCGGGCGACATCGACGCCTCCTTCGGGTTGGCGGGTGAGGGGGGAGGGGTCAGGCCTTGGCGGCCTTGCCGCGCACTTCCGCACCGGCCCATTCCTCCACGGTGCGCACCATGTTGGTCATGTCCGCGTCCGCCCCGAACTTCTCCCGCGTGATGGTGAGGAGCTGGCGCACCGCGCTGCCCACGATCATGGGCACGCCCAAGGCTTCCGCCTCGTCGAGGCAGAGGCGGATGTCCTTGGAGGACAGGCCCACCGCGAAGCCGAAGTCGAAGGTGCGGGGCAGGACGAAATTGGGGATCTTGTCGGTGGTGGCGCTGTTGCGGCCGCTGCCGGCGTTCAAGACGTCGATCATCACGTCCGCGTCGAGGCCGGCCTTGGCGCCCATGACCATCACCTCGGACGAGATGGCCAGCGCCGCCACCGAGGCCATGTTGTTGATGACCTTCATGGTCTGCGCCATGCCGGGCTCCTGGCCCACATGGAACACCTTGCCCAGGTTCAAGAGCATGGGCTTGACGGTCTCGAACACCTCGGTCCGCCCCGCCGCCATCATGGCCAGCGTGCCCTTGCGGGCGCCGGCCACCCCGCCGCTCACCGGGCAGTCCACGGTGTCGACGCCCTTCTCCTTCAGCGCGCGGGCGACCTCCGCCTCGGCGCGAGGGCCGGTGGTGGAGAGGTCCACGAAGATGCGCATGGCGCCGCCCGAAGACAGGCCGTCAGCCCCGAGCGCCACGGCCTTCACCACGTCGGGGGTGGGCAGCGAGACGAAAACGATGCGGGCGGCCGCGCCCACCTCGGCGGGGGAGGCCGCCTTGCGGGCGCCGCGCTCCACCAGGGGGGCGAGGGCGGCGGGGCTGGGGTCGAACACCACGAGGTCATAGCCCGCATCCAGAAGGCGGCCCGCCATGGGTCCGCCCATGCGGCCCGTGCCCACAAATCCGATGGTCTTGTCGTTCACGTCGTCCTCCGGGACCTTCTGAAACTCTGGAAATCAGCTGGCGAGCCAGGCGCCATCCACCGGCAGCACGGCGCCATTGATGTCGCGGGCGGCGGGGCTGCACAGGAAGGCCACCAGCGCCGCCACCGCCTCCATGGAGGCAAAGCGCCCGCTGGGATGGCGGTCGGCGAGATAAGCGCGGGTGGCTTCCTCCACGCTCACCCCTTCGTCCCGCGCGATGCCGGCGATCTTGCCGGTGATGGCGGGGGTGGGCAGCACGCCGGGGCAGACCGCGTTGCAGGTGATCTCGTCCGTCGCCACCTCCAGCGCCACCGTGCGGGTGAGGCCAAGGAGGCCGGTCTTGGTGGTCACATAATCCACCCGGTTGGCGATGCCCTTGAAGCTATAGACCGAGGCCACGTTGAGGATGCGTCCGAAGCTCTTCTCCCGCATGCCCGGCAGCACCCGGCGGATGGCATGGAAGGGCGCGGAGAGATTCACCGCCAGCGCCAGCTCCCACTTTTCGGGCGGATAGGCTTCGATGGGGGAGGTGTGCCGCACCACGGCGTTGTTGACGAGGATGTCCACGGCGCCATGCCGCTCCTGCGCCCCATCGATGAGGGCGACGAGCGCGGCGGGGTCGGAAATATCGGCAGGCTCATAGGCCGCCGCGCCGCCCAGCGTGTTCAGGCGGGCGATCTCGTCCGCCATCTCCGCCGTGGGCAGGAGGCCGGTGAGCATGACGCGGGCGCCCTGGGCCACCAGATGGGCGGCGATGGCGTGGCCGAGGCCGCCAGTGGAGCCGGTGACAAGGGCGCTGCGGCCGGCGAGGGGGAGAGGGGCGCTCACCGCTCAGCCCCGCGCCCGGGGCGGCACGTCGAGGCGGACGACGATGCCCTCCAGTTCCGGCGCGGGCGGGGGATAAAGGCTCATCACCAACGGGTCATGGCCGGGGATCACATGGTCCGGCGAGGCGGCGAGGCGATAGAGGGTCTCGTAGCCTTCCATCAGGTCCTCGATGGAATGGACCACCGGGAAGGCGAGGCGGCCTTCCATGTTCTGGTAGAGGTGCGACGCGTCCGAGGCCACCACCACATAGCCGCGCTTGGTGAGCACCCGCACCACCTGGAGGCCCTTGGCATGGCCACCCGTGCGGTGGACGGTGAGGCCGGGCACGATCTCCTCCGCCCCCTCGTGGAAGGCAACGCGGCCGGCATAGACGCAGCGCACGAAGGAGACCACATGCTCCACGTCATAAGCGTGGCGCAGCGGCTCGTGGCACATGCACCGCCCGGTGGCAAAGCTCACCTCGCCGTCCTGCACATGGAAGCGGGCGCGGGGGAAGTCTCCCAGCGTGCCCGCATGGTCGAAATGCAGATGGGTGATGATGACATGGTCGATGGCCTTGGCATCGATGCCCAGCAGGGCCAGGGCATCGGCGGGCCGGCGCAGCACTGTGCGCTTGCGGGCATCGGCGGTGGCCTGGTCCATGCCGGTGTCGATGACGAACACCGCGTCCGAGCGGCGGGCCACCCAGACATAATAAGAAAGGTCCGATCCCATCTTGTCGGGGGCGCCGCCCAGCACATTCTGGCATTCCAGGCGCCCGGAATTGGTGCCGTAGCGGATGGCGAACAGCTCGAACGGCTCGATGGCGGTCATGGGGCTTTCCTCCCGCCGGCGTCCCGGCGCTTTCCGCTGGAAGTCTTGTATTCCAACGTTTCTTTTGCGTATTACCGTATGCCTATCATACAATTTTCTTGACGGTCAATGGCTCTCGTCGTAAGCGGGAAGGGTTCAAAACGGGGTGCCGTGTTGCGCCCCCACCGGCCAATCGGGCGCCGATCCGGGCCGGTCAAACCATAAGAGGCTTGGCATGGCGATGCGTCCCGAATTTGAAACCGAGATGTTCCAGAAGGGCCTCGCCGTGCGGCGCGAAGTGCTGGGCTCCGCCTATGTGGACCGCTCGGTGGCCAATGCCGACGATTTCACCGCTCCGCTCCAGAAGCTCGTCACCGAATGGTGCTGGGGCGAGATCTGGAACCGCCCGGGCCTCGACCGGCGCACCCGCTCCTTCCTGAACCTCGCCATGCTCACGGCGCTGAACCGCCCCCATGAGATCCGCCTGCATGTGCGCGGCGCCATCAATAATGGCCTGACCCAGGAAGAGCTGAAGGAAATCGTGCTCCAGGCCGCCATCTATTGCGGCGTGCCGGCGGCGCTGGACGCCATGAAGGTGGTGGTCGAGGTCGTCAATGAGATGAAGGCGGCGGGCGAGCTGAAGTAGGCCTGCCCGGGCGCGCCGAAGCGCCCCCTCCCCAGCCCTCCCCCGCCTGGCGGGAGAGGGGGCCGGTCGCGCTGGGGGAGAGGTTGGGACGGTGGACGCCGAGGCTGATTCAGAGCAGAGCGCCGCCCCGACCGGGCGCGCCGAAGCTCCTTTCCCCCTCCCCAACCCTCCCCCGCCTTGCGGGAGAGGTGGCCTGTGGCGCTGGGGGAGAGGTTGGGATGATGAACGCCGAGGCTGAGCAGAGCCATCGCCCCGACTGGGCGCACGGAAGTCCCCTCTCCCGCGAAGCGGGGGAGGGATAGGGAGGGGGCAGGGCGAGAGCCTCCAATTACTCCGTCTAAGAAAAATATCCTAGACCATATTCCTATCTCCTTGAGCCTCTGCTATGGTGTCCTCACCTGGCACCAAGGAGGGGCGCGTCCGGAGCGGCCTGACGTGTGGTGTCGGGGGCGGGTGTCCGACGGGACGGGGAATAACGCCCCCCGAACCGTTAGCAGAGGAGGCTGAAGGCCCAGGCGCACCGATCCGGCAGTGGTTCGGCCGGTGCTGATGGGAGAACCTGTCGCCCACGCGGCGCGGGGCCGAGGTCAGAAATCCCCGCGCGGGAGCGGACGGAGCCCGGCTCCACCTCATCCCACACGTTTACGGCGCGCCGCCGCGCGCCGGCCGCTCCCGCATCCCTCCACCCCTGCCTTTGGCGGGGATGTTGGTGCTGGGGGCGTCAGAGGGGCGCGCAGGGTGTTGGCGTTGCGTCTTCCCCCTCCCCAACCCTCCCCCGCTTCGCGGGAGAGGGGGCCGGTTCCGCTGGGGGGAGAGGTCAGGATGACAGACGCCCATCACGCCCAGCTACCGCCCCGCCCTGGCGCACCAAAGTCCCCTCTCCCGCAAGGCGGGGGAGGGATAGGGAGGGGGCAAAGGGAGGAGGCAAAAAGCGCAAGGCAGAAGCCGGGACACATCGCACAGGAGGAAAGGACCAGGAGCGCAGCCATGGATCAGACCACAGCCTCAGGGGCCACCAGCGATGACGGCTTCAAGGTGGCCCGCTTCGCCGCGCCGCTGCGCCATGGCGTGGTGGAAAGCATCCGCACCGCCATCGCGCTGGGCCGCTTCCGCGCCGGCCAGCGGCTGCCCGAGCGCGCCTTGTGCGATTTGACAGGGGTAAGCCGCACCTTGGTGCGGGAAGCCCTCCGGCAGCTGGAATCCGAAGGGCTGGTGAAGGTGCTGCCCCATCGCGGCCCCATCGTCGCGGGCCTCACGCCCGAACAGGCGGAAGGCATCTATGAGGTGCGCTGCGAACTGGAGGGACTTGCCAGCCTCCTGTTCGCGCAGCGGGCCGATGCGCAAGCCCGCGCGGCGCTGCAGGCGGCGCTGGAGGGCCTGAAGTCCGCCAGCCTTGCCGCCGACCCCATCGCCTGGCTCACCGCCAAGACCCATTTCTATGACTGCCTCATCGCCGGATCGGGCAATGCGGCGGTGGGGCAGAGCCTGCATCTGCTGAATTGCCGCATCACCGTGCTGCGGGCCACCTCGCTGGAGGCGCCGGGGCGGGCCGCGCAGTCGGTCGCGGAGCTGGAGGCCTTGGTGGCGGCGCTCCTGGCGCGGGATGGCGCGGCGGCGCGGGACGCGGCACGCCATCATGTGCGCATGGCGGCAAGCGTCGCCATCGCCCATCTGCGCCGCCCTCAGGGAGAGGGCATGGCTTGAGGTGGCGCCCCTCGGTTGGACAGGATGAGCCCGCCCACGATGGCGGCGGCGCCCACCAGTTGGAACAGCGCCAGCGGCTCGCCCAGCAATGTGACGGACAAAACCAGCGAGGCGAGCGGCATCAGATAAAGGAACGGCCCCGCCCGCGCCGCGCCGAGCCGGGACGCGCCGAAGATCCAGAACAGATTGCCCACCAGGGTCGGCCCGAATGCGATATAGGCGGTGGCCGCCGCCACCTCGGTGGGGGGATGGAGGGAGAGCAGCGGATCGGCGCCGCCCAGCAGCAGGAAGCCCGCATAGACGGGCAGGATGATGAAGATGAAGCCGCTGCCCGCCGTCAGCGTGGTCAGCCCAAGGGCGGGAAGCGGCACCGGCCGGGCGCCGAGCGCCAGGGTGTACCAGGCAAAGACCATGGCCCCGAGCAGGGACCAGAGATTGCCGATCCGGAACTCGAAGCCCGAAAGGCCGGCGAGCGAGCCCTTCATGAGGATCACCACCACGCCGGCCAAAGCGAGGAGCACGCCAGCGATCTGCCGGGCCGTGACCTTGGGCGCGCCGGCCAGCGCCGTGAGCACCACCACCCAGACGGGCGTGGTGGCATTCAGCAGCCCCACTTCCAAGGCGAGGCTGTAATAGGCCCCGGCATAGAGAAAGAGCGAGAACAGGCCGACGCCCAGGATGCCCAGCAGCGCGATCCGCCGGGCATGGGCGCGCACCACGGCCCGGTGCCGCCACAGGCCGGGCACGGCGAAGGGAAGCAGCACAGCCAAGGCGAGGCCCCAGCGCCAGAAGATCAGCGAGGCCAGCGGCAGCCCCTCATGGATGGCCCGCGCCGCCACATGGTTGCTGCCCCACAAGATAGCGGTGGCAATCAGCGCCAGGCGCGCGGAAACGGCCTGCGGCCGGAGGGTCGCCCGTCCGGCCGCAGCTGGGGTCGCTATGGGTGTCCCCCGCCCGCTCAGTGTCCGCCCCCATGAGCCGCGCGCTGGGAGACGTGCCAGGGCAGGAGCAGGGTCTCCAGGCCCTCCACGATATAGAAGAGCAAGGTGCCGAGAAGGCCGAGCAGGATCAGGCAGACGAAGACGCGCGGCGTGTCGAACTGGCCCTGCGCGGTGAGGATGGCAAAGCCGAGCCCCTCCGATCCCGCCACGAACTCGCCCACGATGGCCCCCACCAGCGCGAAGGAGATGGCCACCTTCAGCCCGGCGAAGACGCTGGGCAAGGCATTGGGAAAGCGGATCTTGCGCAGGATGTCGAAGGTGGAGGCGCGGCTCGCCTTGGCGAGATTGACCATGTCCGGGTCGACGGTGCGCAGGCCCAGCACCGCGTCGATCACCACCGAGAACAAGGCCAGCATCAAAGCGATGGCGATCTTGGGCTCGATGCCGGTGCCCATCCAGATGACGAAGAGCGGCGCCAGCGCCACCTTCGGCACGGAATTGAGCGCCACCAGCAGCGTATAGACCGTGCGCTCCAGGAAGCGGGAATGCACGATGCCCACCGCCAGCGTCAGGCCCAGCACCACCGCAAGGCCAAAGCCGGCCAGCGTCGTATAGAGCGTGAACAGGGTCTGGCGCAGGAAATAGCTGGGCGCTTGCAGGAACTCCTCCAGGATCAAGGCCGGGGAGGGCAGGATGATGGGCGCCGGCTGGAAGAGGCGCACCGCGCCCTCCCACAGCACGAGCACGCCGAGGATGAGCCCGACCACCATGCCCGCCTCGCGCAGCGCCGCCAGCAGGCGGGGCACGACGCGGCTGGGCATCTGGCTGGGGGCTTCCTGGCTGGCGGGCATGACGGCAGTCTCCGGTCCGCTCATGAGGCATCATCCTTCAGCACGCCGAGGCTGGCAAACAGATGGCGGATATGGGCGGTGTAGCGCCCGAACTCCGGCGTCTCGCGCAAGGCGAGGTGGCGGGGGCGGGGCAGGTCGATGTCGATGATCTCCACCACCCGGCCGGGATTGCGGTCCATCATCACCACCCGGTCGGACAGGAAGACGGCTTCCGCAATGCCGTGGGTGACGAAGACCACGGTCTTGCGGGTATCCTGCCAGATGCGCGCCAGCTCCAAATTGAGGTCGTCCCGGGTCATGGCGTCGAGGGCGCCGAACGGCTCGTCCATGAGCAGGAGCTTGGGGTCGCACAGCAACGCCCGGCAAATCGCCGCCCGCTGGCGCATGCCGCCGGACAATTCCCACGGGTGCCGGTTCTCGAACCCGCCGAGCCCGAACCGCTGGAGCAATTGCCCTGCCCGCTCGCGCATGGCGGCACGGTTAAGCCCGGCAAACTCGGCGGTGATGAGCACATTGTCGAGGATGGTGCGCCAGTCCAGCAGCACGTCGCGCTGGAACACGATGCCCATGTCCTCCGGCGGCCCCTTGAGGGGACGCCCCTGCACCGCGATCTGCCCGCCGCTCACCGGCTCAAGGCCCGCAATGCACTTGAGCAGCGTGGACTTGCCGCAGCCGGAGGGGCCGAGGATGGAGACGAACTCCCCCTCGCGCACCTCGAGCCCGATGTCCTTGAGGGCATGGACCGGCCCGCGGGGCGACCCGTAGGTCTTGCGGACCTGTTCGATGGAGAGATAGGCCATGGCCGTCCGTGCGGGAGCGGGATGGGGGGTGGGGGTGTGTGCGTTCACTTCACGAATTCATTGGTGAAGTAGGAGGACGGGTCCACACCCGGCTTGATGGCCCCCGCCGCTTCCAGCGACTTCTGCGCCTTCGCCCAGTCCTCGGGCGACTGATAGCCGATGGGCTTGCCCTTGGTGTTGGGGGTGTCAAAGAAGTCGATGGTCAGCTGGATCTGGTCCATCAGCACCTTCTTGTTCAGCTTGGCATCGGGCCGCTGCTTGATGATGGCGTCGGCCGCCTCCTCCACATGGCCGTCCTTGATATAGGCCCAGGCCTTCTGCTGCACGTTCACCAGAGACTGAAGCGCGGCCTTGCGGCTCTCGATGGTCTTCTCGGTGGCAATCAGGCCATAGCTCGGAAAGGCGATGCCCACGTCCTCGGCGAGGATGGCCTTGGAGGGACGGGCGGCTTCCGCCACGGGCAGGGCGGAGGGCTCGGTGGACATGAGGCCGTCGGCGCGCTTGGCGGTATAGGTGCCCCAGAGCGCGGCGGGGTCCACGAAGAGGACGTTGACGGTGGTGCGGTCGAGTCCGCCCTGCTTCAGCCAGTAGTCGATGAAGGGCGCCCAGGGGCTGGCGGCGAACACGACCAGGCTCTTGCCCTTGAAGTCGGCCACCTTGGCGATGGGCGAATCCTTGTCCACCAGCACGGCGAGGTCGGTGCGCTTATCCCAGCCGGCGAAGCCCTTGGCGGTGGAGCCGTTCTCGCGGGCCTGCGGCAGCAGGCCGAGCTGGATCTGGCCCACATCCACCTGGCCGGCATTGACCAGTTGCAGCGTATTGCCAGAGCCCCGGCCATCCTGGACGTCCACGTCGAGCCCGGCCTCCTTGAACCAGCCCTTCTCCTTGGCCAGGTGCATGCCCGCATGCACGCCCCACGGGGAGAAATCGAGCCGGACGGTGAGCTTCTCCTCGGCCCGCAGCGGCGCGGCTGAGAGGGTGGCGGCGAGGAGGGTGGCGATGGCGCAGGAGCGCGCGAGACGGCCGCCGAAAGCGAACATTCCCATGCTGTGAGGTCCCCTTCTGGATTTTGAAATGAGACTACATGGTCCAATACCATGCGCAAGACGTTTTCTGCGTCACCATCTGCAAACATTTCGTGCGCATGATCTCTTGACGGGAAATCCGCCTCTAACTAACCATCTAGTCCAATAATTCCCGGAGGCATCACCGTGGCAGTCTCATTGAGCCCAGCGCCGGACGGGCGCGCCCCGTCCGGGTCCGGCGCGCGCATCGGCGTCGATATTGGCGGGACCTTCACGGACCTCGTCCTCGCCGATGGCGCGGGCGCCGTGTTCCACCGCAAGGTGTCCTCGACGCCGGCGGCGCCCGAGGCGGCGGTGCTGGAAGGGGTGGCGGCCATCATCGCGGACGCCGGGCTCGATCCGGCTGACATCGCCGAGGTGGTTCACGGCACGACGGTGGGCTCCAACACGTTGCTCCAGAAGGTGGGCGCGCCCACTGGCCTCATCACCACGCGCGGCTTCCGCGACGTGCTGGAGATCGGCCGGCTGCGGACCCCATCCATGTTCGACCTGCAATGGGAGAAGCCCCAGCCCCTGGTCGCCCGGCGCCATCGCCGCGAGGTGACCGAGCGCATCGCCGCCGACGGGACCATCCTCGTTCCCCTCGACGAGGCGGAACTGATGGCGGCGGCCGAGGATCTGGTGGCGGCGGGCCTGACCTCGCTGGCCTTGTGCTTCCTCAACAGCTACCGCAATCCGGTGCATGAGCGCCGCGCCGAGCTGCTGCTGGCCGAACGCTTCCCGAAGGTGCGGATCACCTCCTCGGTCTCGGTGCTGCCGGAGGCCAAGGAATATGAGCGCACGTCTACCACGGTGGTGAATGCCTATGTGCGGCCGGTGTTGGAGCAGTATCTGACGCGCCTGGAGCAAGGCCTCGCGGCGGCCGGCGTCAGCGCGCCCTTGCTGGTGTGCAATTCCAACGGGGCGCTCGCTTCCTCCCAGACGGCGCGGGAAAAGCCGGTCTTCTTCATCTCCTCCGGCCGGGCGGCCGGCGTGGTGGGCGGCTCGCGCCTTGGCGAGGCCTTGGAACTGAAGGATTTGGTGGTGTTCGACATGGGCGGCACCACCGCCTCCGCCTCCCTGGTGCAAGGGGGCGAACTGATGCGGGTGAGCGAGTACGAGTTCCGCGCCGGCATCTCCACGCCCAGCCGCTTCATCAAGGCCGGCGGCTATATGATGAGCGTGCCCACCGTGGACGTGGCGGAAGTGGGCTCCGGCGCCGGCTCCATCGCCTATGTGGACGAAGGCGGGCTGATGCGCGTCGGGCCGGTCTCGGCGGGGGCGGATCCCGGTCCCGTCTGCTACGGCATTGGCGGCACGCGGCCCACCGTCACCGATGCGAACCTGGTGCTCGGCTATCTGCCGGCCTCCCTGGCTGGCGGGGCGCGGCCTTTGTCGGTGGAGGCCTCCCGCGCCGCCATGTCGCGTGATCTCGGCGCCCCCTTCGGCCTGAGCGCGGAGGCCGCCGCCCATGGCGTGCGCGAGGTGGTGAATGCCAACATGGCCCGCGCCATCCGCGCGGTGACGGTGGAGCGCGGCGTCGACCCGCGTGACTTCACGCTGGTGGCCATCGGCGGCTCGGGGCCGGTCCATGCGGCCGACATCGCCCGGCTGCTGGCCATGCCCCGCGTGCTGGTGCCGGCCTCACCCGGCGTCTTCACCGCCATGGGCATGCTGGCGGGGGATGTGGAGCGCTACTTCATCCGTCCCTTCCCGTGCCGGCTCGACGCGCTGGATACGCAGGCGGTGGAGGCGGTGCTGGCCGAGCTTTCCGCCGAGGCGCGCCGTGCGCTCGAGGAAGAAGGCGTCGCGCCGGACCATGTGCGCCTCTCGCCCGAGATCGACATGCGCTTCCGAGGGCAGGAAATGTCGCTGGCGGTGCCCTACCGCGCCGGCGACGTGGCCTCGCTCAAGGCCGCCTTCACCAGCGCCTATGAGGCCATCTATTCCTACTCTTCAGCGGACACCGTCGAGGTGGTGAGCCTGCGCCTGATCGGGCGGGGGCTGCGGCCCGGCAAGCTGGACTTCAAGGCGCGCATCGAAGAGACCGCCCGCGCCGCCAAGCCCATCGGCGTCCGCACCGTTCATTTCGGCGCCGAGCGGGGCACGCGGGAGACCCCCGTCTATGACCGGCGCGCCTGCCCGGCCTCCCTCACCGGCCCGGCCATCCTGGAAGGGGCGGACAGCACGGTGGTGATCCCGCCGGATGCCAGTGCCGAGGTCGACGCCCACAACAATCTCCTCATCACGCTGAGCTGACGGAGCCCGCCATGATCCACGCCCAGCCGACACCGCCCGTCAGCCCGCAGCCGAGCGCGTCGCTCGATCCCATCACCTTCGCGGTTCTCAAAAGCGCGTTCGAATCCATCGTCGATGACATGGCCTATACGGTCATGCGTACCGCCCGCTCACCCATCGTGCGCGACGTGCTCGATTATTCCGCCACCATGTGCGACGCCGAGGGCCGCATCCTGGCCCAGGCCAAGACGGTGGCGCTGCATCTGGGTGCCGTGCCCGATGCCATGGCGGCGCTCCAGCGCCATTATGGCGACGACCTCCACCCCGGCGACGTGATTATTTTCAACGATCCCTATGATGGCGGCATGCACTTGCCGGACATCTTCATGTTCAAGCCCATTTTCGACGGGGCGCGGCATGTGGGTTATGCGGTGGTCATCTGCCACCATTGCGACGTGGGCGGCCGCGTGCCCGGATCAAACGCCTCCGACTCCACGGAAATCTTCCAGGAGGGGCTGCGCATTCCGCCCTTGAAGCTGTTCGACAAGGGGGTGCGCAACAAGACCTTGTTCGACATCATCTCGAAGAATGTGCGCCTGCCGGATCTGGTGATCGGCGATCTGGAGGCCCAGCTTGCCACCTGCGCGCTGGGCGAGCGGGAGTTCCTGCGCCTCACCGGCCGCTACGGCATCGAGATGGTGGAGCGCTTCCTCGCCGAATTCCTGGATTATGGCGAGCGCCTGACCCGGCGCGCCTTCGCCCGCTGGCCGGACGGGCGCTACAGCTTCACCGATTATATCGACGGCGACGGCTTCGACGAGGCGCCCATTCCCATCCATGTCACCATCACCGTGGCGGGCGACCAGATCGGCGTGGACTTCGAGGGCTCGGCGCCACAAGTGAAGGGGGCCATCAACTCGACCTTGTCCTTCGTGAAGTCCGCCACCTATCTGGCCGTGCGCTGCGTGCTGGATCCGGACGTGCCCAACAATGCCGGCGTCTATCGCTGCATCGATGTGAGCGCGCCCAAGGGCTCGCTGCTCAATCCCGAATTCCCCGCGCCCGTCGCCGCCCGCGCCCTGACCGGCTATCGGGTGGTGGACACGGTGCTGGGCGCCCTGGCGGCCATCGTCCCCGAGCGGGTCTGCGCGGCCGGAGAGGGGGGCAATTCGGTGGTCTGTCTCGGCGGCTACGACAAGGCGACGCGCGAGCCTTTCATCGTGGTGGACATGATCAATGGCGCGCTGGGCGGACGGGCCACCAAGGACGGCATCGACGCCGTCACCAATCCCTCCCAGAACATGTCCAACATGCCGGTGGAGATCATGGAGGCGACCTATCCCCTCATGATCGAGGAATATGCCCTTCGGCCCGATTCGTGCGGCGCCGGGCGCAATCGGGGCGGGCTCGGCGTCGTGCGCCAATATCGCCTGCTGGCGGACGACGCGGTCATGCAATTGCGCGCCGACCGCTATCTGAACCGCCCCTATGGCCTGTTCGGCGGCGGCCCCGGCGCGCCGTCCCGGAACCTGCTGCGGGAGGCGGACGAAACGGAACTCCTGGCCAGCAAGGTCACGCGCACCGTCCATCGTGGCGCGGTGCTACGTCACGAGCAGGCGGGCGGTGGCGGCTATGGCGACCCGCTGGAGCGCGATCCCGCGCGGGTGCTGGAAGACGTGCTCGACGGCAAGGTGAGCGCGGCCTATGCCCGCGACGGCTTCGCGGTCATCATCGCCGACGGCCGGGTGGACGAGGTGCGGACCAAGGCTCTGCGCAGCGCCCGGCGCGGGGCGCAGGCATGAGCGCGCTCCCGCGCTTCGCCATCAACCAGATCACCACGCGCGACCTGACCTTGCCGCAGGCGGTGGATGTCTATGCCCGATTGGGGGTCGGTGGCATTGGCGTGTGGACGCAATATCTGGAGGGCATCGGCGCGCCGGCCGCCGCGCGGCTCATCCGCGATGCCGGCCTGTTCGTGCCCTGCCTGTGCACCACCGCCTGGGTCAACCTGACCGATAAGGCGGCCTTCGCCGCGGCTTTGGACGAGAACCGCCGCCGGCTGGACGCCGCCGCCGAGATCGGCGCCAGGTGCCTCGTCGTGGTCCCCGGCGGGCTCGCCACGGGAGAAAAGGACCTGTCCGCCGCCCGTGCCCGCGTCGCGGATGCGCTGCACGCCTTGCTGCCCCATGCCCGCGCCTGCGGCGTGGATCTGGGGTTGGAGCCGCTCCATCCCATGTATGCGGCCGAGCGGTCCTGTCTCAACACCACCCGCGCCTGCCTGGACCTGATGGACGAACTCGGCGCCGGGACGGGGCTGGTGGCGGATGTCTATCATTGCTGGTGGGACCCGGATTTCCCAGACGGCCTGCGCCGGGCAGGGCCGGAGCGCCTCCTCACCTTCCATCTGTGCGACTGGCTGGTGCCCACCCGCGACCTCTACCAGGACCGGGGGATGGTGGGGGACGGGGTGATCGACTTGGCCGGCTTCCGCCGGGTACTGGACGAGATCGGCTATGAGGGCCCGTTCGAGGTGGAGATCTTCTCCCGGCTGGACTGGTGGCAGCGGGACGGCGCGGAGACCGCACGCATCTGTGTGGAACGGTGCGCACCCTTGGTTGCACCTCGCCCAATGCCGGTATGATGGCGCGGAGTTGAACCATGCCGGACGTCGCCATGCCCCAAGAGCCGCCAGACACGCCCTCGGACCTGTCCGAGGCCGAGCGCCCGTCGAAGGGAAAGCGCAAGCCGGCCGCCGTGTCCGGCGAGCCCGTGCGCAAGCGCGACACCATACAGACCCAGGAGCGGATTCTCGCCGCGGCCCAGGCGGAGTTCGCCCGGCGCAGCTATGACGGGGCGCGGGTGGACGCCATCATCGCCCGGGCCAAGGTGAGCAAGAACCTGCTCTACCACCACTTCCGGTCCAAGGAAGAGCTTTATGTCCGGGTGCTGGAGCGCACCTATGAGACGCTGCGCCGGCGCCAAGGCGACGTTCCGCTGACCGGGCTCGACCCCGTTGAGGCCATGCGCCGCCTGTGCGAGACCACCTTCCAGACCTTCGTGGACGAGCCGGACGTGATCGTCATGCTCAACACGGAGAACCTCTATCGCGGCAAGCACATCACCAAGTCGCCCATCATCCGCTCGCTGTATAATCGCCTGTCGGATTCGATCCAGACCATCCTGGCGGAGGGGGAGCGGCAAGGGGTGTTTCGTGCCGGCATCGATCCGGTGGAGCTCTATATCTCCATGTCTGGGCTCGGCTATTTCTACCTGTCCAACAAATATACCCTCTCCATGATCTTCGACCGCGACCTGAAGCGGCCGGAAAACATCGCCCGGCGCAAGGCGCACATCGTGGACATGGTGCTCGCTTATCTGACCTCCGGGGCGGAGAAGGCGCTGCCGATCGCACCGCAGGTTGCGCCGGAAAACAAGCCCGCCCCGCGCCGCAAGAAGAAGGAGGAGACCTGAATGGCCCACGCATTGAACAAGGACGCCCTCGCCCCGGACGTTGCCCCAGCGGTGATGCCCAATCGCCCGGACCTCGACAGCGAGATCGTCTGGAATGCGCGGGTGGATCTGGCGGCCTGCTTCCGCTTTGCCGCGCGCCTCGGCATGCACGAGGGCATCTGCAACCACTTCTCTGCCGTGGTGCCGGGCTATGACGACCTGTTCCTGGTCAATCCCTATGGCTATGCCTTCGCGGAACTGAAGGCCTCGCACCTCCTGGTGTGCGACTTCCACGGCAATGTCCTCTCGGGCGAGGGCGTGCCGGAGGCGACCGCCTTCTACATCCATGCCCGCCTGCACAAGAACGTGCCCCGCGCCAAGGTCGCCTTTCACACCCACATGCCCTACGCCACCGCGTTGAGCATGACCGCCGGCGATCCCCTCATCTATGCCGGCCAGACGGCGCTGAAATTCTACGGCCGCGTGGTGGTGGACGAGGACTATAACGGCCTTGCCCTCGATGCCACCGAAGGCGACCGCATCGCCGCCTCCGTGGGGGATGCGGACATCGTCTTCATGAAGCATCACGGCGTGATGGTGCTCGCCTCCAACATCGCCGAGGCCTGGGACGATCTTTATTATCTGGAGCGGGCCTGCGAGGTGCAGTGCCTGGCGCTCGCCACCGGACGGCCGGTCATTCCGGTCAAGCCGGAAATCGCCGCCGCCGCTGCCCGCCAGATGCGGGAGGGCGATCCCGAATCCGCCCGCCTCCACCTTGCCAGCATGAAGCGCACCCTGGACCGCGAGGAGCCCGACTACCGCACCTGACCATGCCCATTGGGCTGCCGGCGAAAAGTCCCGCCGGTCCTCTTGCGTCTCTGGTATGATGATTTTACAAAAACGTATGATCATCCATTGGGGGCGGAGATGGCTCTGCGGATCCTCGGCGCGGCACTGGCACTTTGTCTGGGGAGCGGGGCGGCCTTCGCCCATTTCCAGGAGATCCTGCCCTCCGCCGACGTGCTGCCCGATGGCGGCCCTGTGACCGTCGACCTCGTCTTCACCCACCCCATGGAAGGCGGCCCGGCCATGGACATGGCCCGCCCCAAGCGGGTCGGCGTGAAGACCGCCGCCGGCATCACCGACCTGTTGCCGAAGATCGCCAGCGAGACCGTCAACGGCAAGCAGGCCTGGCGGCTGGCTTATGACCTCAAGGCCCCCGGCGGCGTCATTTTCTTCGTGGAGCCCCAGCCCTATTGGGAGCCGGCGGAGAACAAGTACATCGTCCACTATGCCAAGGTGTTCGTGGACGGCTTCGCCTCCGGCGAGGGCTGGGATGCCAAAATCGGCTTGCCAGTGGAGATCGAACCACTGACGCGGCCCACCGGCCTTTGGACCGGCAATCTCTTCCGCGGCCTCGTGCGCAAGGACGGCAAGCCCGTGCCCTTCGCCGAGATCGAGGTGGAATATGTCAATGACGGCGCGGTCAAGGCGCCCAACGACGCCTTCCTCACCCAGGTCATCAAGGCCGACCAGAACGGCGTCTTCTCCTATGCCATGCCACGGGCCGGCTGGTGGGGCTTTGCCGCCCTGGTGGATGGTGACAAGCCCATGAAGGGACCGGACGGCAAGCCGGCCAAGGTGGAACTGGGCGGCCTCATCTGGGTGAGGGCCACCGACATGAGCGCTGCCGCCAAGCCGGCGGCTCCCGCGCCAGCGACCCCTGTTTCCTCCAAATAGGCGTAAGCCATGGCTCATATCCCGGACGGCGTCCTGTCTCTTCCGGTCCTTGCGGGGGGCGGCGTGCTGGCGGCGGCGGGTCTTGCCGTGGCGCTGCGGCAGTTGCGGGAAGAGGACATTCCCAAGGTGGCATTGCTCTCCGCCGCCTTCTTTTGCGTCTCGCTGGTGGCGGTGCCGGTGGGGCCGTCCAGCGTCCATCTCCTGCTGTCGGGCCTCATGGGGCTGATGATCGGCTGGGCGGCCCTGCCGGCGGTGGTGGCGGGCCTGGTGCTGCAGGCGGTGCTGTTCGGCTTTGGCGGGCTGACCACCCTGGGCGTCAATGCGGTGAACATTGCCGGGCCCGGCATTCTTCTCGGCCTCCTGCTGCGGCCCGCCGTGCGCCGCGCGCGCCCGGGGATGGCCGGGCTGATCGGCGGCGTCTGCGCGGCGGGCGCCGTCGCCGGGACGGCGGGTCTCGTGGCCCTGTCCCTCGTGCTGTCGGGGTCGGAATTCGTGCCCTCGGCGCGGATCATCCTGCTCACTTATGTGCCCCTGATGCTGGGCGAAGGAGCGGTGACGGGTTTTGCGGTGGCGTTCCTGAAGACCGTGAAGCCCGAGGTGTTCGCGCCTGCCGCCGCCGATAAGCCCGCGCCGGTGGCCGCAGCGCCGGCGGGCGGCGTTCTGGCCTCCCGTGGGCCGGTGAAGTGAAGACGCCCCTCCCCCTTCTGGTGGCGGCCCTTGTCTTGCTGGGGCTGACGGTATTGTTCGTGCAGCCGGCGGCGGCCCATCGCCTGAAGGTCTTCGCCACAGTGGAAGGGGGCGCGGTCACCGGCTATGCCTTCTTCATCGGTGGCGGGCGTCCCCAGGGCGCGCAGGTCCTCTTCCGCACCCCCGGCGGTGGCGATCTCGCCCAGGCCGTGACCGATGCTGAAGGCGCCTTCTCCTATCGCCCGCCCATGCCGCAGGCCGTGGAAGTGGTGGTCAATGCCGGTGACGGCCATGTGGCCGAGACGCTGCTGCCCGCCGATCGGTTCGGTCCGACGGCGCCTGCGCCCGCCGAGCCCGCGCCTTCCTCTGAAGCCCCAGCGCCCAATGCTTCCGCGCCATCCCTCGCGCCAGCGCCCGCCGCCTGCCTGCCCGATCCGACGGTCCTGGCAGGGCTCGTCGATGCGGCTGCGGACCGGGCCGTGGCGCGCCAAATCCGGCCGCTCCTGGAAGCCTATGAGGCGGCCGAGGGGCGGGTGCGGTTCAATGACGTGATGGGCGGCATCGGCATGATCGTCGGCCTTGCCGGCACCGCCTTGTGGGTCTCCTCCCGGCGCCGGATGGGAGCGGGCCGATGAGCCTGGCCGACAGGGAGGTGGCAGAGCCCCCGCGCCTGTCAGGGCTTGATCCGCGCACCCGCCTCCTTGCCGCCTTCGCCTGCGTCCTGTCCATCATCACGTTGCATCACCTGGCGCTGGCCGTCGCAGCCCTGGCCGCGGCGCTCGGCCTGGCGCTGGCCTGCGGCCTGACCCCGGTGGCACTCGCCCGCCGCCTCGCCCATCTTGAAGGCTTCATGCTGGTTCTGCTCGTGCTTCTGCCCTTCACCACGCCCGGCGTGCCGGTGTTCGAGGCGGGTGGCCTGACCGCCAGCCAGGAGGGCCTTGCCCGCGCCATGCTGATCGCCGTGAAAGTGAATGCCTGTGCGGCCTGTGTCTTCGCGCTGATCGGCACGCTGGAGCCCGTGCGCGTGGGGCTCGCGGCGGCGCGCCTCGGCGTGCCGGAACAGCTGGTGCATCTCTTTCTCATGATGGTGCGCTATGTGGCGCTCCTGCGCGCCGAGACGGGCCGGCTGCGGGACGCCATGCGCGCCCGTGCCTTCGTTCCGCGCACCAGCCTTCACACCTGGCGAAGCCTTGGCCAAATGTGCGGCATGGTTCTGGTGCGCGCGCTGGAGCGGGCCGAACGGGTGCATGAAGCCATGCGCTGCCGGGGCTTTGATGGCCGCTTCCCGGCACCCCTGGTGCGCTTTTCCTTCGCACCTGCGGATGGGGCGTTCGGGCTGGCTCTTGCCTTGGTCCTTGCCGCCTTCCTGGTCATGGAGCACCTGGCATGAACGCTCCGCTCCTGAGGCTGGAGCAGGTGACGGTGTGCCGGGGCGAGGCGACCGTCCTCGATGCGATCGACCTCGCCCTTCACGCGGGCGAACGGCTGGCGCTGGTCGGCCCCAACGGGGCGGGAAAGACCACCTTGCTGCGCACCCTGGTGGGCCTGGAGCGGCCTACGTCCGGGCGCATCCACGCCTTCGGCCGCGACCGGAAGGCGGAAAAGGATTTTCGCGAGGTGCGCGCCCGCGCCGCCTTCCTGTTCCAGGACCCCGACGACCAGCTTTTCTGTCCCACCGTGCTCGACGATGTGGCCTTCGGCCCACTCAATCTGGGCCTGGATCGCCCGGCGGCGGTATCGGAAGCGCACGCCTGCCTTGACCGCCTGGGCCTCCTGCACCTGGCCGAGCGGGTCACGCACCGCCTGTCGGGCGGTGAGAAGCGCCTTGTGTCGCTGGCCGCCGTGCTGGCCATGCGGCCGCAGGTGCTGCTGCTGGACGAGCCCACCAATGCGCTGGACGAGGTCAACCATGCCCGCATGCTGGAGGTGCTCTCCGGCCTCGATACCGCGATGATCCTGGTCTCCCATGACCGCTCGGTGCTTGAGCGCCTCGCCACGCGCGCGGTGGCGCTCAAGGCGGGCCGGCTCTCCGACGCCCTCATCCATCGCCACGCGGTGACGCGGGAGGACCTGCACATTCATGGCCTTGATGCCGGCCACAGCCATGGCAGGCCGGAATAGGCGCCGTCAGGGCCGCGCCGGCGGCAGCCCTTCGCCGACCCGCTCGAGCACGAAGGGGAAGAAGGGGTTGGAGGACATGCGCATCACCATGATGAGCGGAATGGTGAGCGCGCTGAACTCCCCGCGCCCGGCCGCGGTGCCCAGTGAGATGCCGAAATCATCGCCCGGCTCCGGCTGGAGGCCGTAGAGCCCATCCTGGAGCGGGAAGGGCACGGCGATATGGGACAGCGAATAGACCTCCGGGGGAAAGGCGAGCCCCAGGGGCTGGTCGTGCGCGGTGCTTTGGCCAGCCTCGGTGATGCGAGCGGAAACGGTCAGCGTATCGGGCGCGGTGTTGGTGACGATGGTGGTGCGATAGGGCCGCGGCGCCGCGGGCAGCAAGGTCTCCGCCCCCTCCAGGGCGATGATGCTCAGGAAGTTGTTGAGCTGGGCGAGGCGGTTCACATCGAACAGGACCAGCTCGCTGCCATTGTCCGGCAGGTGGCCGTAAAGGCCGTCCACCATGTCCTGGGCCACCACCGTGTGGTCGAGCAGGGACTGGAAGGTGAGGACGGGGGCGAGGCCCTCCAGGCGTCCGCCTTTCAGATGGCGGGCAATGTTGTCACGGAGCGCCTGGGTCAGCCGCCAGGACTGGTAGCCGCCATTCACGGGGAAAGAATTGTATTTGAACGGATTGAACTCCGGCAGGATGGACAGCCACGCCGACTGGGCGAAATACGGCAGCACGGCCGGCCAGCCGGCGAGCGGGGCAAAGCGCGCATAGGGGGTGATTCCCACCATGGGGGAGACCAGAACCAGGCGGTCCGGCTTCACCAGTTGGGGGTCGTCGAGGGCATCAAGGGCATACATGAGCGCCAGAGCCGCGCCGTTGGAATAGCCCAGGAGATGGACGGGCAAATTGCCGCCCGCCCGCCGCTTCGCCTCCCGCATGACAAGGCGAGTCGCCGCCATGAAGTCTTCCCATTCCGCGCTCTTGAGGGCGGCGGGCGTGGTGCCGTGAGCGGGCAGGCGGATGCCGATAGCCACAAAGCCCCGCTCGGCATAGAGGCGGGCGAAGTGCCTTAGGCTGTAGGGGGAATCCGTCAGCCCGTGGAGAAACACCGCCACGCCTTTGGGCGGCCCTTCCGGCTCGATGACGAAGGAGCGGTTCCAATCCTGCGCGAACTTGGGCGGATAGATGGGGCTGTCGGCGAAATAGCGATTGCCGGGCACCCGCGCCGCCGGGGAAAGCCGATCCGCCACGTTGACGCGGATCTCCTCCATCAGCTTCGCCTCGCGGGCGAGATAGGCGGGCCAGTCGACGCGATCCAACTCGGCGCGGGTCAGCTCCGTTGGGGCGAAGGTGTGCCAGGCTTCGAGCGGCGGCTCCATGCGGGTGATGAAGCCGCGGCCGAGCAGGCCCAAGGCGAGGAGCACCAGAACCAGCACCAGCAGGCGCCGCGCCAGCCTGAATAGGAACCCCATGCCTTCGCCCCCGCTTCCGCCCAGGTTGCGCCGGCGTTCGTGGCAGGCGCGCTTTCGGCCGCCATCTAGTCACGGGGCGCCGGGGGAGGCAATCGGCGGGCTCGGCGCCGCACCGAGCCGAGCGGGAGCGGGGCGGTGGGAAACGCCGAACCTACAGCCGGTCCATCTCGAAGTCTTGGCAGGTCAGGCCGAATTGGGAGAGGCCCTCTTCCAGATAGTCGGCAAGAAGCGGGATGCCGAGGAGATAGCTGGCGGTGCGCCCATTGTGGGCATCGGCCGCCTGGGATTTCAGATCCTCCCAATCGGCCAGCGTGCCATCGCCCCGTCCGAGCCAGGTGAGGGCAACAAGTTCGATCTGCTCGTCCGCGTTGAGCGCACGGACATGGCCGACAATCTCTGCGCGGGTGGGATCATCGCCGTGATCCTCCAGCACCGCGGCCATGCCGTCGTCGGTGGCATTGGAGCCGTCGTCGGGATCCGTCACCACGTCTTTGACGTCGAACTCCCGGGCCTTGATGATGATGAAGCAGACGGCTTCCAGCGGGATCGACAGTTCGGGCTCGTCGGCCATGGCAGGTCTCCGCGGATTGGGTCACGGTCAGGCGGGTCATCCCGCCAAATGCTTTTCGATCTCGCCAACAGGCAGGTGCATCAGGTCCTTGGCCAGCTCGCCTTGGATGCGCGCCTTCAATCCGGGTGTCATATGGCTGCGCAGGACACCAAGGGCGCGGGGCGGCGCGACCACGATGATGTGCGTCGCTCCATGGCTGTGTGCGGCCTTTTCCAGATTGTCCGCAGCCTCTTTCAGAAACGCGGCTTCCGCCGCCTCGTGGAGGTCGGTGTCGGCGACAGCGCTGCGTGAGGCGCCGGCGGACTCGTGGACACGGCCGGGACGATCGGTGCCCAGCGCCCGCGTGGGCGGGACCGGCTGCACGGCAACATCAATGGTCTTCAGGTCCAGATGGGCCGCATCGCCGGCATTTTCCAGCACCAGAGCCTTGGCGCCGTCGCACAGGAACACCCAGCCCTTCCAGGGAACCGTGATCGCGCTCATGACACCCTCCCACGCCGCCCGCTTCGCCGGCAGCGTTGATCCTGTCGCGATGGTGCGCGCGGCAGGCCGGCTGGCCCTTGATTCCGGTCAAGGGCCTGGGAGTGAAACGCCGCGGCGCGGCGGCGGTTCCGCTTCAGCGTCGGTCAGGAGGACCGGTTGGAGAGGATCTCGCGCTTGCCCGCATGGTTGGCGGGGCCGACGATGCCCTCGTTCTCCATGCGCTCCATGAGGCTGGCCGCCTTGTTGTAGCCGATCTGGAGGCGGCGCTGGATATAGGAGGTGGACGCCTTGCGGTCGCGCAGCACGATGGCCACCGCCTGCTCGTAATGGTCGGCGCCATCTTCCGCCAGCGGGCTCTTGTCGAACACCGCCACGTCCTCGACCTCTTCTTCCTCGTCCGCCTCGTCGGAGGTGACGGCCTCCAGATATTCCGGCCGGCCCTGCGCCTTCAGGTGGGCGACCACGTGCTCCACCTCGGCGTCGGAGACGAAGGGCCCGTGCACGCGGGTGATGCGCCCACCATTGGCCATATAGAGCATGTCGCCCTGGCCCAGCAGCGTCTCGGCGCCCATCTCGCCGAGAATGGTGCGGCTGTCGATCTTGGAGGTGACCTGGAAGGAAATCCGGGTGGGGAAATTGGCCTTGATGGTGCCAGTGATGACATCCACCGACGGGCGTTGGGTGGCCATCACCAGATGGATGCCGGCGGCGCGGGCCATCTGGGCGAGGCGCTGGATGGCGCCTTCGATGTCCTTCCCGGCCACCATCATCAGGTCGGCCATCTCGTCCACGATGATGACGATGTAAGGCAGCGAGGCCAGGTCCATGGTGACCTCCTCGTAGGTCATCTCGCCGGTCTCCTTGTCGAAGCCGGTCTGGACCACGGAGGTAATCACCTCGCCCTTGGCGCGGGCTTCCGCCACGCGGGCGTTGAAGCCCTCGATGTTGCGCACCTTCAGGCGCGACATCTTGCGGTAGCGGTCTTCCATCTCGCGCACCGCCCATTGCAGGGCGATGATGGCCTTCTTTGGGTCGGTGACCACGGGGGTCAGGAGGTGCGGGATGCCCTCATAGACCGAGAGCTCCAGCATCTTGGGGTCGATCATGATGAGCCGGCACTGCTCCGGGGTCAGCCGATAGAGCAGGGACAGGATCATGGTGTTGATGGCCACCGACTTGCCCGAGCCGGTGGTGCCGGCCACCAGCAGATGGGGCATGCGGGCGAGGTCCACGATCACCGGCTCACCGCCAATGGTCTTGCCCAGACACAGGCCGAGGCGCGCGCGGGCGTCGGCAAAGGCGTGGGCGGCGAGAAGCTCGCGCAGCCACACCGTCTCGCGCCGCTGGTTGGGCAGCTCGATACCGATCACATTGCGCCCTTCCACCACCGCGACGCGGGCCGAAACCGCGCTCATGGACCGGGCAATGTCGGCGGACAGGCCGATGACGCGGGACGACTTGGTGCCCGGCGCAGGCTCGAACTCATAGAGCGTCACCACCGGGCCGGGATTGGCGTCGATGACCTCGCCGCGCACGCCGAAATCCCGCAACGTCTGCTGGAGGGCGGCGGAATTGCGGTCGAGCGCCTCCTCGGAGAGTTCGAGCGCCGGCTCTACCGGTGGCGGCTCGGACAGGAGGTCGAGGGAGGGAAGCTCGTATCCCTCATGCATCAGGCCGGACGTGGCCACGAGCGGCAAGGCGGGCGAGGGGGCAAGGAGAGAGGCGGACTGTGCGGGAGCGGCAGGGGCTGCCAAGGCGGGACCGTCCGCCGCCGCGACGAGCGGCTCGCAGGTGTCCGCGGCATCTTCCGCCACGCATTCGACCACCGCGATCGCCTCGGGGCTATCGCTGGGCTGCACTTCATTGGCGATGGGCGCGGCCTTCCCTTCGGCGTCCGGGATGGGGGCCGAGGCGTCCGCGTCCCCGGAGGGTGCGGCAGGGTCCGCCGCCTGGGCCTGCGGTTCCGGCGTCGAGAGCGAGGCCGTGGCGAAGAGCGGCCAGCCGAAGGTGGCGGTGAAGGTTCCCGCCGCACCCAGAGGAGGGACCGGAACGGGCGAGAGGGTGAGCGGCGCGGCCTCTTCGGCGGCCGGCACTTCCGGTTCCGGCTCCGGCTCGGGCGCACGCAGATCCTGCTCGGCGACGGCGGCCGGCACGTCGGGGTGAATGACAATCAGGCGGGCGAGGCGGCGGATGCTGGCGGGCAGGTCGTCCATCGAGGGAAAGGCGGTGGGAGCGATGGACAAGATTTCCTCGGAATTGGCCTCGGTCTGGGCGGTCTCGGCTTCGGCGGGCGCTGCCTCCGGGAGGGGCACTTCGGCCGGGACGCCGGCCGTTGCGACCGCCTCGTCCTGGTGCGCCGCGGGGAGCGGTGCGGCCTCAAGGGATGCGGTCTCGGCGGCGATGGGGGCCTCCGGTTCCGCAGCGGGCTCGTTCTCCGCCGGGAGGGCGGGGCGCGTGCTCTCCGTCCGCGCGTTCTCCGCAGCCAATGCCTCGGCGAGGCGCCGGCGCAGCACCATGGGTTCATTCGGCGCGGGCGCCAGAGCCGGCGCCGGCTGTGCCGACTCGGCGGAGATCGCCACAGGGGCGTTCAGGCCGCGTTCAGCGGCCAGGCGGGCGGCCCAGCTTTCCCCGGTCCAATCGATGAGAATGTCCTCATCGTCCAGATCGGCAGAAAGGGCCGCCGCTGGGAAAGAGGGGGATTCGGGAATCGTCCAGTCCTGCGCCGGCTCGAGGGGCGCGGCCTGGGCCAGCGCCTCGGAGGGAGAATCGCCGGCCGGTTCCAGCGCGACAGGGACGGCAGGAGCTGCGGTGGAGGCTTGAAGCTCGCTCTTGCGGCGCAGGAACACTTCCGGCGTGCGGGTGAAGCGGGTGTTTGCGTCGAGAGCGAAGGGGCGCAGCCAGCTCGGGACCTGCTCCGGCTCGGCCCATGGCGACCGCGCCAGACTGCTCGAACCACCGCTGTTCACGGAGGAGGAGAAGGCGGAGGCATGGGGATCGGGCGGGCGATTCCAGGATGACATGTGCGTCCAAGACCCTTTGACCGATGGTGGCGGCCGGCAACGTTCGCTCCAGTCGTAAGGAGCGCCCGTTAATGGGAGGTTTGGACGCGACGTTCACGCTTGTCGCAGGCGCTGTTTTCCCCAGCCTGTGGCTTTCCGGCACAAGCGGGCGCGGCGCCTAACCCCGCATCCGCTGCAAGGTTCGGAAAGCGTCCGCCAGAACCTGCGGCGACAAGGGCTGTACGAAGTTGCGGATATAGGGCGCTGTCTCCCAGGACAGGCTCACCACGCGGTCGATCACGTCATTCCCTCCGGCCCCGAAGTCGGACAGGGCGCGGGGCAGGTCGAGCCGGTCATAGAAGGCGAGGAGATCGTCCATAAAGGCGCTCTCCCGGCCCTCCGCCACCAACTGGACCAGCAGTCCCAGAGCGACCTGCTCGCCATGGAGCGCACGGGCGATCTCCGGGACGGCGGAAAAGCCACGGGTCAGCGAATGGGCGATGGACAGGCCACCGCTCTCGAAGGCAAGGCCAGACAGAAGGACGGTGGCCTCCACCACGCTCTCCACCGCCCCGTTTGCGCTCTTGCGTCCTACGGCTTCAACGGCCGCAAGGCCTTCGCGGCGGATGGTGCGGTAGCAGGCATCGGCGATGGCCACTGAAAGCTCAGTGGGCCGCGCCTTGAAGAAGTTCAGCCCGCCCGCATTGGCGCATTGCTCCACCTCGAACTTCTTCGACAGCGCATCGCCGATGCCGGCGATGAAGAAGCGCGCGGGCGCCTGGACGATGATGGAGGTGTCCACCAGCACCGCATCCGGATTGGCGCTCATGAGCCGCACTTCGCTCAGCACATGGTCGGCCGTGTAAAGCACGGCGAGGCGCGAGGTGGGGCTGTCATTGGAGGCAATGGTGGGCACGATGATGATGGGTGCCTGGAGCGCCATGCGCACGCCCTTGGCGGTGTCGATGGCCTTGCCGCCGCCCACCCCGATGACCACATCCGCCTTCGCCCGGCGGGCGGTGCTGGCCAGCGTCTCGATCTCGGCGGCCGTGCATTCCCCGGAGAAGGTGGCGAAGACGGCCTGTTCGGTGCCGGCGAGCTCCCGCCGCAGCCGGTCGCCCAGCAATTGCGTCACGACGGCATCCGCCACGATGAAGGGGCGCCGGCCATGGAGCCGCACCAGTGCTCCCAGCTCGGACAGGGCGTCCGGCCCCTGGATATAGCGGCTCGGTGCTCCGAAGGCGCGAAGGCTCATGCATCCCCCCAGTGAAAGTCCCGCTTGCCCCCGTCCATGCAGATGAGGGCACCATTGATGAAGGCCGCCTGCACGGAGCACAGGAAGGCGACGAGCGCGCCCACTTCCTGCGGCGCGCAGAACCGGCCGATGGGATTTTGTCCTGTTATGACCGCCAGCTTCTCCGGGGAAAAGGTGGCGATGAAATCGGTGGCCACATAGCCCGGCGCGATGGCGTTCACGGTGATGCCGTCGCCGCCCACCTCCTTGGCGAGGGTGCGGGTGAAGCCCAGCACGCCGGCCTTGGCGGCGGAATAGTTTGTCACGCCGGGTCGCCCGCCGCCGGTGACATTCATGGAGGAGGTGTTGACGATGCGCCCGAAGCCACCCGTCCGCATCACCGGGATGGCGTGCTTGGCGCAAAGGAAGGTACTGCGCAAATGGGTGCGCACGATGATGTCGAAATCGTCCACATCAAGGTCCTCGGCCTTGCGGCCGATATGGCGCCCGCCCGCGCCTGCATTGTTGACGAGAATATCCAGCCGCCCGAACGCATCCGCGGCCTGCGCGATGACGGCGCGGGCGGCGGCCTCGTCCGAGGCATCGCCCGTGGCGGTCGCGGCGCGGTGGCCGGCGGCGCGCAGGGTCTGCGCGAAGTCTTCCGCGCCCTCTTTGTCGATGTCGTTGACGATGATGGCGGCGCCCTCCGCCGCCAGCGCTTCCGCCTCCGCCCGGCCGATGCCGCGCGCGGCGCCGGTGACCAGGGCGACCTTGCCGGCAAGCCCGAAATCCATGGTGTTCTTGTCCTTCTTGGAGGGCGGCGTCAGCCCTTCACCGCGCCGGCCCCGAGGCCCTGGATGAAGTACTGGCTCAGCAGCGCGAAGGCGCCGAACAACGGCAGCGCGATGAGGGTGGAACCGGCCATGATCTCCCCCCAGCGCAGGTCGAACGAGCCGATCATGGAGGCAAGGCCCACCGGCACGGTCTTGTTGGCGTCCGAGCCGATCATGATCAGCGCATAGGTGTAGTCGGTCCAGGACAGGAGGAAGGAGAAGATGGCGACCGTGATGAGGCCCGGCAGCGAGAGCGGCAGCACCACGCGCAGGAAGGCGCCGAGCCGTGTGCAGCCATCCACCATGGCGGCCTCCTCCAGCTCGAACGGCATGCTCTTGAAAAAGCCCCACAGGAACCACACGCCCAACGGCAAGGTGAGGGTGAGGTGCGAGACGATGACGGAGGTCAGCGTGTCGCCGAGCCCGATCTTGGCGAAGATGGAGAAGAGGGGAATGGCGATGAGCAGCGGCGGGAACATATAGGCATAGAGCATGGCGCCCACGATCAGCCCCTTGCCCATGATGCGGTGGCGCGTGACCGCATAGGCGATCATCACCGAGAACACCATGGTCACCGCTACTGTCACCAAGGCCACCAGCAGCGAATTCATGAACTGGCTGGGATAGTCGGTCAGTTCGAGCAGGTTGGTATAATATTCGAGCGTGAAGGGTCCGGGCATCAATGAGGTGGAATTGATGAGGGCCTGCGGCGCGCGGGTGGATGACACCACCATCCAATAGATGGGAAAGGCGGAATAGACGGAGATGACCAGCGCCGCCAGATAGAGCGCGATGCGGCCGGAGCGGGAGCGGGGGAGCGAGGCGGACATCAGATCTCACTCCGTATCGAGCGGGAATAGGCGGAAATAAAGGAACACCGCCACCGAGAGGATGGCGAAGGATATGGTCGCCACCGCCGCCCCGCCGCCGATGTCGAACTGCCCGAAGGCCTGCTTGTAGGACAGGATGGCCAAATGCTCGGTGGACCCGACCGGGCCGCCCTGCGTGAGCAGCCAGATGACGTCGAACTTGTTGAACATCCACACCGCCCGCAGCAGGACGATCACGGTCAGGATCGGCTTCAGCATGGGCAGGGTGATGTGGAAGAAGCGCTGCACCGCATTGGTGCCGTCCACCTTGGCGGCCTCGTAGAGAGAGGAGGGGACCGTCTGGAGGGCGGCGAGGAAGGTGGTGGTGACGAAGGGCGTCCACATCCACACGCTCACCAGGATGACGGACGCCATGGCGGCGCCGGGGCTCTCGAACCATTGCACCGGCGGCAGGCCAAGGGCCGCGATCACCTTGGTGAGCACGCCGATGGAACCGTCCACCATCCACTTGAAGGTCAGCACCACCACCACGGTGGGCAGCAGATAGGGCAGGATGGAGAGGCCGCGCACGATGTTGCGGCCGGGAAAGACCTGGTTCAGCACCAGCGCGAAGCCGATGCCCAGCACCACCTGCAGGACGATGGTGCCGAAGGAATAGATGAAGCCGTTGATGAGCGCTCGCCAGAAGATCCACTGGGAGAGCATGCGGACATAATTGTCGAAGCCCACGAAGCGCGGGGCGCCGACGAACGAGTCCATCTGGTAGAAGCTCAGCGACACCGCATAGACCACGGGCGCCACGATGAGCAGCGCCGTGACCGCGAGGCCCAGGAACAGGAAGGAATAGATCGTCGCCTTGGAGCTCACCTGCGGCGCCTCTGCTTCGGGAATTGCGCAGCGCGCTCCGGCCCGCCGGAACGGGACGCCGGAGCGCTTCGAGGGGTGCCGGGCGGGCCATGGTGTCAGGGCAGGGCCCGCCCGGCCCCGCGGTATCAGGAGGCGATCACCTGTCGCATCCGCTCGCCCGCGGTCTTGACGCACTCGGCCGACGACATGCCCTTCAGAAGCTTGTTCTGGAGCATTTCCGGGAACACGAAGGCCTCGAAGATCTTGCCGGGCTTCAGGCTCGGGGCGGGGCCCTGCGTGTCGATGGAGGTGAGGATCATGTTCTTGTCGGTCAGGAAGGACCGCATCATCTCCACCGCCGCATTGTGCTTCTCGATGAGGGGATGGGCGCGCCAGCGGGCATCGTCATAGACGTCGAGGCGCGGCGGCTGGAAGTGCAGCGGGGCGGTGTGCAGGAAGTTGATGTACTGGTTCTCGGTGAACCAGGCCATGAACTTCATGGCTTCGTCCGATTGCGGCGTCTTCAGCACCACCCAGCCGTCATAGCCATGGTTGACCGCCTGCTGCTTACCCGCCGAATCCATGTAGGGCATGATGCCGTATTTGTCGGCGAGCGCGGGATTGTTGCGCTCCAGCGTCTCGATCATGCGCCCCGCATAGGCGGAATGGGCCACCTTGCCGGAGGTGAAGTTGGACAAGACCTCGCCGAAGCTCGCCTGGATGGTGCCCGACGGCATGGTCTTGTAGAGGTCGCCGAAGAAATCTAGGTAACGCGCCGCGCGGGGCGCCATGTCGGCATTGTCGAAGATGATGTTCCACTTGTCGTCGAACAGCTGCACCCCTTCCGCCCACATGAAGCCCGGCGACAGCCAGTTGGTGGCGCCGTTGGAGCCGATGGGATAAAGCGCGCCCGACATGCCGTCGGTGTTGAGCGTCTGGGAATTTTTCAGGAACGCGTCCCAGGTCTTCGGCACCTCTAGCTTGTTCTTCTCGTACAGGTCCTTGCGGTAATAGATCCAGGCGAGATTGTAATCGTAGGGATACCAATAGACCTTGCCATCCAGCGGGAAGAGGATGTTCGGCCCCCACTTATACTTGTCGGTGAGCGAATTGAGCGGCATCAGGTGCCCCTCGCTCGCCAGGATCAGCACATGGCCGACAAAGGCGAAGGTGGCGATGTCATAGGGCGTGCCGCCGCGCAGCGAGGTCGTCACCTTGGTGAAGATGCCGTCCAGCGGCACCGAATCCACCACAACCTTGGTGCCGGTGAGCTTCTCATATTCGGCGCCCGCCACCTTCAGCGCGCGGATGCTGTCGATGGAGGTTTCCGCATTGAGGAAGCGGATGGTCTTCGTGCTCTGCGCCCGCACGATCGACGGCGCGGCGAGCCCGCCGGCGGCGATGCCGGCGGCCAGCGCCCCCGATCCCTTCAGAAGGGTGCGGCGCGAGACGCCGCCGGTCCTGTTCTCGTCCATGGCCCTCTCCTCCCAGTTCCGTCCTGTTTTCCGGACGCGATGATTTTTCTGCGTGTGGTCGTGTTCAGGCGGCGGGCCGCTGCCCCTGCCGCGCGCCCGCCCGGTTCAGCCGGGCCCCGGTGTCCTTCTGGAAAACGTGCAGCCGCTCGGGGCGGAACTGCACCGGCAGCGTGGTGCCGTGGCTGATCGCGTCGGAGCGGTCCATGAGCACCTTGAGGCGCACGCCGTCCACGTCGCCGATGCAGAGCGTCTGCGCGCCCAATTGCTCGATCACCGCCACCCGCAACGGGCGCGCGGCCGGGCCTTCGGCGATGGTCACATGCTCGGGCCGCACGCCGAGCACCGCCTCGGTGCCCTCCTTCACCTCCACGTCCGGCGGCAGGGCCACCGTCAGCCCACCGCAGCGCAGGGCGCCGCCGATGATCCGACCCTCGGCGAGGTTCATTTCCGGCGAGCCGATGAAGCCGGCGACGAACAGGTTGGCGGGGCGGTCATAGACCTCAAGCGGCGCGCCCACCTGCTGCACATGGCCGTCGCGCATGATGAGGATGCGGTCGGCCAGCGTCATGGCCTCCACCTGGTCATGGGTCACATAGATCATGGAGGTGCCCACCTCCTGGTGCAGGCGGGCAATCTCTTCCCGCATGCGCACCCGCAGCTTGGCGTCGAGGTTCGAGAGGGGCTCGTCCAGCAGGAAGACGTCGGGATCGCGCACCAGGGCCCGGCCCAACGCCACGCGCTGCATCTGCCCGCCGGAGAGCTGCTTGGGCTTGCGTTCGAGATAGGGGTCGAGGCCCAGCATGGCGGAGGCGGACTTCACCCGCCGGTCGATCTCGGCCTTGTCCATCTTGCGCATGCGCAGGCCGAACGCGAGGTTCTCGTAGATGGTCTTGTGGGGGTAGAGCGCATAGTTCTGGAACACCATGGCGATGTTCCGGTCCTTGGGCTCTAGGCGCGTCACGTCGCGCCCGCCGATCTCGACCGTGCCGGTGGTGATCTCCTCCAGGCCCGCCACCATGCGCAGCGTGGTGGACTTGCCGCAGCCGGAGGGGCCGAGGAAGACCACGAATTCGCCGTCGCGGATGTCCAGGTCCACCCCATGCACCGCCACCGTGGCGCCATAGGCCTTGCGGACCTGTTTCAGCCTGACCTCGGCCATTTTCCTCTCCCTGCGACGCCTTTGGCGTCAGCGTCCGCGCACGAAGGCGTGGATCTTGTGGTTGAGCGGCGCCAGCGCCGCCTGGATATCGCAATAGAGCCCGTGGCCCTCACGGTAGCGCGCGGCCCGCGCCGGATCGGGCACGGCGCGGGAGACGATGTGGACCACCTCCGCCGCCGCCCGCTCGTCGTTGTAGGCGCCCACGCCGACGCCGGCGATGAGCGCGGCGCCGAAGGAGGCCTCCGCCACCGCCGGCAGTTCCACCTCCACATTCAGCACATCTGCCAGGATCTGGCGCCACAAGGCGCTGCGGGCGCCGCCGCCGGTGAGGCGGGTGGTGGAGAAGTCGAGGCCCTTGGCGTTGAGGGCGAGCAGGCAGTCCTTCAGCGAATAGGCGATGCCCTCATAGAGCGCGCGCGCGAAATGGCCGGGGCCGTGATTGAAGCCGATGCCGACGAAATCGGCGCGCAGCAGCGGGTCCCAATGGGGGCTGCGCTCACCGTTCAGATAGGGATGGAAGAAGAGGCCCTCGGCACCCGGCGCAACGGCGGCGGCCAGCCGGTCCATCTCGTTGAAGACCGCGGTGCCATCTTCGCCTGGCCGCTTGAAGAAGGTGTCGCGCAGCCATTTGTGCGCCGAGGCGCAGGAATTGGTGGCGGCGATCACATACCAATGGTCGGGAATGACATGGGGATAGTTGATGACCGTGAAGTCCGGCCGCGCGGCGGGGGTGAGCACGCTCACGGTGGCCGCCGTGGCGAGCTTCAACACGCCGAGGCCCTCGCGCACCATGCCGGCGCCATAGGTCTCCGCCGCCGTGTCCGAGGTGCCGCACACCACGGGGGTGCCGGCCTTCAGGCCGCAGGCGCGGGCGGCCTCGGCGGTCACCTCGCCCACCACGGCGGTGGGCGTGACGATGGGCGGCAAGGTCTCCATCGGCCAGCCGATCATGGCGCACAACTCGGCTGACCAGCCCTCGGTCCGCGCATCCGCCATGAGGGTGCCGACCGCGTCGATGTGGTCGGTTTCCCAGGTGCTCGTGAGGCGGGAGCGCAGCCAGTCCTTGGCCACATAGAGCCGCTTCACACGCCCGAACGCCTCCGGCTCATGCCGGCGCAGCCACAGCATCTGCGGCAAGGTCCAGGTGGGATTGGCGCGGTTGGCGCCGATCTCCAGGATGCGGGCATCCGCCTGCGCCCGCAGGTCCTGCGTCTCCGCGCCCGAGCGCTGGTCGTTCCACAGGATGGCGGGGCGGATCACCCGGCCATCCGCATCCTCCAGCACCTGCGTGTGGGCGCCGGCCGAGAAGGAGATGGCCGCCACCTCGCTCGCGTCCGCGCCTGCCGCCGCCAGCGCCTGCGGCACCGTGCGGCAGACGGCGGCCCACCAGTCGTGCGGATCCTGCTCGCTCCAGCCGGGATGGGGGGCGTGCGTGACCACGGGCGCGGACGCCTCCCCGGCCAGCGTGCCATCCAGCCGGATGACCGAAGTCTTCAGCGACCCGGCGCCCAGATCGATGCCGACGAGCAGGCTAGGTGCCACGGCGGCGCTCCCCGCCGGCTGGTGCGAAGATCTCAGTCATGGCGCACGTCCACGGCGGAGGGGGCGGGACGCAGGCCGAGCTTGCCGGGATTCATGAGATTGTCCGGGTCGAGGGCGTCCTTGATGGCCTGGAGGACATCAAGGCCGGCGCCGAGCTCACGGGCGAGCCAGGGATTGCGGAACACGCCGACCCCGTGATGGTGGGCGATGGAGCCGCCATGGTCGAGGGTCAGCCCCTCTATGGTGTCCCACAGCCGCGCATGGAGGGGAAGGGCCTGCGCCTGGTCCATGGGCGGCAGGCGGATGGTCATGTATTGGCAGGCACCCTCGGGATAGATGTGCGACCAGTGGGCGCCGAAATGGATTTGCGGATAGATCTCCCGCACCGCCGTCGCGATGGCCGCATAGAGGCCCGGCAGGGCGGACCAGTTGCCGGTCACCTCGATGGTGTCGTTGAAATAGCCGGCGGCCTGCCACTTCTGGGAGAAGGCCACGTAGCGATTGGCCTTCCAATGGTGGAATGGCCCGTCGGGGGCGACCTTGCCGCCTTCCTCGGCGCAGATGGCCAGCGCCATGTCCTGCTCCGTGGTGACCATGGGGTCGGCGCCGGAGAAGACCATCACCGCGAGGATGGGGTTGGTGCTGAAGACCTCCAGGCCCTCGGTGCGCTCGGCGCTTTCGGCCCCGTCATAGATGCGGGCGATGGTGGGGCGCAGTTCCGCCTGCATGATGCGCCGCGCGGCGGTCCAGGCGGCATCGAGGGAGGGGAAAGCCAGCACCACGCCGCGCTCCACCTCGGGCTTCTTCCAGATGCGCAGGGACAGTTCGGTGATGATGCCCAGCGTGCCCTCGCTGCCCACCAGGAGGTCGCGGAGCGAGGGGCCGACGGAGCGGCGGGGCAGGGGGGCGATTTCCAGCATGCGGCCATCCGGCAGCACGGCCTTCATGCCCACCACGATGTCCTCGATCTTGCCATAGCGGGAAGAAGCCTGCCCACCGCCCCGGCAGGCGGCCCAGCCGCCGACGGTGGAAATCTCGATGGATTGCGGCAGGTGCCCGCAGGTGAAGCCCTCGGCATTCAGCGCCGCCTCGAAGGCCGCGCCATTCATGCCCGCTTCCACGGTTGCGACCGCATTGATGGGGTCGATGGCGACGATCCGGTCGAGCCGGCGCAGGTCAACCATGACTTCTTGAGCCAGCGGGATCGCCCCGCCCAGCACGCCGGAACCGTTGCCATAGGGGATGAGCTGGATCTTCTCGGCGCGGGCGTGGCGCACAAGGGCCGCCACTTCCTCCGCCGAACCAGGGCGCACCACGAGGCGCGGCAGGACGCCGGCGAGGCGGCCGGTCCGTTCCCGGAAATTGGCGAAAGGCAGCCGGTCATGGGCATAAGCGCGCCGGCCGTTCGCATCGGCGATCACATGGTCGGCGCCCACGATGGCGGCGAGCGCCTGCGCGAGGGCGGCGGTGCCGGCTTCGGGAGTGTGGTCGTCCGCTTGCGCTTCGGCGATGGCTGGGCCGGTCATATGCACCTCTCGCGACGGGAGGCGCAAAGAAGCAAGCCCGGTGAGAGCCCCATTCTCGCATCCTCCCATTTCTTATTGAACAATCGTTTGTTCAAAGCTGTCAGACTTCCTCCGGGTCGTCAAGCGCGGGATTTGGAAAAATCGGGAGTGGGGCTCAGGCCCGCGCCGGGCCGCTGGAGGCGCGCACCACCAGCGCTCCCGGCGGCAGGGGCGGGACGGGCTCGGGCTCTTCGCCATTCAGGGCGCGGATGAGGGCGGTGGCGGCGACGCGGCCCATCTCCTCGGTGGGCATGGCTACGCAGGTCAGCGCCGGATAGAGCATGCCCGCCACCGGGGCATCATGCAGGCCCACCACCGACACATCGTCGGGAATGCGCAATCCGGCTTCGTGGAGCCGGGCCATGGCGCCAGCAGCCGAGACGAGGGTTGCCGCCAGAACTGCGCTCGGTTTCTGCGGCAGAAGGGCCGACATGGCCGCCGCGCCGCCTTCCGCCGTATAGCCGGCCACGGCAACAAGGGCCGGATCGAAGGCGATTCCCGCCGCCGCCAAGCCATCGCGATAGCCGTCGAGTCGCTGGCGGGCGTTGAAGCCGCCTTCCCGACCGGCCAGGTGCGCGATGCGCCGGTGGCCAAGCGCCACCAGATGGTCCACCGCCTTGCGGGCCGCCGCGCGGCTGTCGAGCACCACGGACAAGGGCGCGCCGGGCAGCACGCGGTTCATGAGCACGAAGGGTACCTGGGCCGTATTGAGGTCCGTGCGCAGCACCTCGTCATCGTCGAGGCTCGCCACCAGCAGGCCGTCCACCCGGTTGGTCTGGGAAATCTTGGCGATGGTGGTGGCGGTGGCGCCGGGCTCGCGGTGGGAAATGAGCAACGAATAGCCGAGCGCGGCCGCTGCCATCTCGGCCCCGCGAATGGCCGAGGCGAAGACCGGATTGTCCAGCTGCGGGACGACGATGCCAAGGGTGGAGGTGCGCGCGGTGCGCAGGCCGCGCGCCAGCGGATTGGCGCGATAATTGAGTTCACCGGCCACTTTGAGGATGCGCTCGCGCGTCTCTTCGCGCACCCTTTGGGCGGCCTCGCCCCGCAGCACCCGCGAGGCGGTGGACATGTCCACGCCCGCCACCCGCGCCACGTCCGCCAAGGTCACCCGCGCCATTCTTCGCTCCCGCCTGACGGAGAGACCATAACGGGCTTCGCAGGCGGGGAAAATGCGGCGCGCGGGTGGCTCCCTCCGCGCGCCGGACCTGCTCTGGTCAGGAGGCTTCGGCGGCCGGCGTCTCTTCGCCCGCCAGGGCGGCGGTGAAGCTGGAGAAGAACTGGTCCGCCAGCTTGCGGGCGGTGGCCTGGATCAGGCGCCCGCCGAGCGCGGCCAGCTTGCCGCCGATCTGGGCGTCGGCCGTATAGGTGAGGATGGTTTCCTCGCCATCCTCGGCCAGCTTGACCACCGCTTCGCCCTTGGCAAAGCCCGCTACCCCGCCATTGCCCTGGCCCGCGATGCGGCAACCGGAGGGCGGGTCCATGTCGGTCAGTTCAACTGTGCCGGAGAAGGTGGCGGAAACCGGGCCCACCTTGATCTGCACCTTGGCCGCATAGGCATTCTCGCCCGTGGTCTCCAATTCCTTGCAGCCGGGAATGCAGCGCTTGAGCATTTCCGGGTCGAGGATCGCCGCCCAGACCTGCTGCCGGGGCGCGGCGATGCGATATTCGCCGACGATTTCCATCTCAGCTCTCCTCTTGTTTCCTCAAGGTCCTGCGGCGCGAGGTTAAGCGCGCGGCGGCCGTTTGGAAATTGGTGTTGCGCCCGCCGTCCCTCAGACCGCGCAATAGCGGTCCTGGATGTCCTTGTCCGCCAGCAAGGCGGCGGCGCTGGAGCGGTGCACGATCTCGCCCTGGTCGATGATGATGGCGCGATCCGCCAGCTTCAGCGCCCATTCCACATTCTGCTCCACCAGCACCAGCGTGGTGCCGGCGGCCTTCAGGCGGCGGAACAGCACGCCCATCTCCTCCACCAGTACCGGCATGATGCCCTCGGAGGGCTCGTCCAACAGGATCAAGGAAGGCTTGGCGATCATGGCGCGGGCAATGGCCAGCATCTGCTGCTCGCCGCCCGACATTGTGGTGCCCTGCTGGTTCAGGCGCTCCTTTAGGCGCGGAAAGCTCTCGGCGATCTCGTCGATGGCCGCGCGCTCGTCGATTCGCCCGCCGGCGGCGACGAGGCCCAGCTGCAGGTTTTCCCGCACGGTGAGACTCGGGACGATGCGTCGTTCCTCCGGCACATAGGCCAAGCCCCGCTTGAAGCGGGCATGGGCGGGAAGGGCGAGGATTTCCTCGCCCCGGAAGCGCACCGAGCCGGAGGTGCGTGGCATCAGCCCCATGATGGAACGCATGGTGGTGGTCTTGCCGGCGCCGTTGCGGCCGACCAGGGCGACGATCTCGCCCTCTGACACGTCGAACGAGACGCCATGGAGCACGTGGCTCGCCCCGTACCAGGCATTGAGCCCTTGGATCTCAAGCATAGCCATCGTTCTGACCCAGATAGACGCGACGGACTTCCGGGTCCGTCTGGATGGATTGGGGCGTGCCGTCTGCAATCAGCCGGCCGTGATGGAGCACCAGGATGCGATCGGACAGGCCGAGGATCATCTTCATCTTGTGCTCCACCAGGAGCACGGTGCGCTCGCGGGCGAGGCGCTCGATGAGGGCGACCATGTCCTTGGTCTCCTCCGGCCCCATGCCGGCGGTCGGCTCGTCGAGGAGGAGGAGTTCGGGATCGGCCACCAAGGCGATGGCGATCTCCAAGGCCCGCTGCTCGCCATGGGCCAGCGATTTCGCGATGCGGGTCTGCCGGCTGGACAGCCCCACCGCCGCCAGCGCCCGGTTCGCCTTCTCGTCCAGTTCCGTATAGGCGGTGCGGTTGAAGAACAGGTCGTAGCGGGCGGCGAAGGCTTGCGCTGCCACCCGCACATTTTCGTGCACCGTCAGCTCGGGAAAGATGTTGGTGATCTGGTAGGAGCGGGCAATGCCCAGATGGGCGAAGCGATGCTGCTTCAGCCCGGAAATCTCCTGTCCCTTATAGCGGATGGAGCCCGTGGAGGGCGGCAGCACGCCCGAGAGCACGTTGAAGAAGGTGCTCTTGCCGGCGCCGTTGGGGCCGATGATGGCGGTGACCTTGTTGGCCTCGAAGGTGGCGGAAATGCCGGCCAGCGCCACGAAGCCCCCAAAGGTGCGGCCGATATTGTCGACGCTGAGCAAAGGCGTGCTCATCGCTGCGTCCTCCAGGCGAGGAAGGTGCCCCACAGTCCCTTGGGCAGGAACAGCACGAAGAAGATGAAGATGAGCCCGGCGATGAGCTGCCAGTGGGAGGTCCAGGTGGAAGCAACGTCCTCGATCAAGAGGAACACCAGGGCGCCCACGAACGGCCCGAAGAAGCTGCCGGCGCCGCCCAGCATGGTCATCATCACCACCAGGCCAGAGGTGTGATAATGCAGGCTGTCCAGGGGCACGATGGCCAGGTGCATGGCCGACATGGCGCCCGCCAGCCCGCAGATGAGACCGGACACGATGAAGGCGATGAGCTTGGTGCGCTCCACGTCATAGCCGCAGGCCCGCGCCCGGGTCTCGTTCTCGCGGATGGCTTCGATCACCGCGCCGAAGGGCGAGTTGAGCAGGCGCGAGACGAACCACAGCGCCAGCGCCGTGAAGACCATCAGCACATAGTATTTCTTCACCGGGTCCAGGAAATCGATGGACAGACCCAGCACGTTGATCTTGGAGACGGTGAAGCCGCGCAGGCCGTTCTCGCCACCCGTCCAGGCCGTGGCCTGGAGGGCGACGTAATAGACGAGCTGGGACAGGGCCAGCGTCACCATGGAAAAGTAGATGCCGCGGGTGCGGATGGAGAGGGACCCCATCACCGCCGCCAGCGCGCCGGAGCCCAGCACTCCCGTCACCATGGCCGGGAACCAGCCGAGGCCCAGATGGACCATGACCATGCCGGTCAGATAGGCGCCGCCGCCGAAGAAGGCTGCGTGGCCGAAGGAGAGAAGGCCGGTATAGCCGAACAGCAGGTTATAGCCGACCGCGAACAGGCCATAGATGAGCACGTTCACGGCCAGGGCCTGCGAGGGCAGAACCCAGGGCAGCACGCACAAGGCCAGCACCGAGAGTGGCACGCGCCATGCGCTCAGGATGGAGCGCAGGTCGCCCTTGCTGCCGTGCGCCGGCACGGCCAGCGGCGGGGAGGTCACGGGAGGGGAGGTCACGGGTGCGGTCTCCTTCACGCGCCCACGGGGCGTCCGAACAGGCCCTGCGGACGCACCAGCAGGACGAGGGCCATGAGGCCGAACATGACGATGGTGGCCATTTCCGGCGCGAACAGCGCCGTCATGCTCACCGCGATGCCGATGCCGAGCCCGGCCACGACGGCGCCGAGCAGCGATCCCATGCCGCCGATGACGGTCACGACGAAGGCTTCCGCCAGCACCAGCGCGCCCATTTCGGGGTTGACGTTGCGCATGGGTGCGGCGAGCACACCGCCCATGGCCGTGAGGGCGACACCGAGGCCGAACACGGCCAGCCACAGGCGGGAAATGTCGACGCCCAACACCCGCATGATGAGCGGGTCACGGGCGCCGGCCCGCACGATGAGGCCGAACTTGGTCTTCTCAAGGCCCAGCCACAGCGCGATCAGGATCACCGCCACCAGCGCCACCACGAACAGGCGGTAGATGGGGAAATAGCCGACCCCCAGATCCACCACGCCGGTCAGGGCAGAAGGGGTGGAAAAGGGCACGCCGTCCGTCCCAAATGCGATGCGCACCACCTCCACCAGCACATAGCCGAGGCCGAAGGTCAAAAGCAGCGGATCATCAATGGAGCGCTTGTAGAGCGGGCGGATGAGGAAGCGTTCGATGAGCATGCCGAAGACGCCCACCAGCAGGGGCGCCAGCACCAGCGCCCACCAGAAGCTGCCTGTGCGCTCGGCGATATAGACCCCGGCATAGGCGCCCACCATGAACAGGGCGCCATGGGCGAAGTTCACGATGCCCAGCATGCCGAAAATGATAGTGAGGCCGAGCGCGACCATGATGAGGATCGCCCCGAGCGCCACGCCGGAAAAGAGCTGCATGAGGATGAGTTCGAGGTCCATCGGGCGTTCCTAAGGGGCGGGCCGGATGGCCGCCGGCAGGCTGGGGACCGGACCGCCGCCGGACGCGGCCTGGCTGCACCCAGGACCGGCCGGCGGCGCATGTGGCTGCGGCGGGTCGCCCCGCCGCGCGGTCAGGTGGGGAAGCCGAGCTCGCCGCAGCTGCGCAGCATGCTCTCCGATCCGGGGACTTCCGCGATGATGGAGAAGATGTCCTGGTCGTTGGCCATGTCGGCCTTCTTCTTGGACTCCAGCACCAGGACGGACTGCACCGACTGGTGATCGCACTTGCGATAGAATTGCGGACCCTTGGCCACGTCGTACTTCAGGCTTTCAAGAGCCGCGAGCACCTTGTCCGTGTCCGATCCGCCGGCCTGCGCCATGGCCAGCAGGAGCGAGGCGACGCCGGTATAGCCATAGGCGCCGTAGTCGCTGGGATAGCTGCCGTTGTTCGCCGCCTTGTAGGCGTCGTTGAAGGCCTTGGCGGAGGGGACGGTCTTCTCGAGGCCCCAGTAATAATTGGCGCCGCCCACCACGCCCTCGAAGGCCTCCGGCCCGAGGGCCAGGCGCTGGTTGTAGAGAATGACCGGCACCACGATGCGCATGGACTGCTTGAGGCCGAACTCGGTGGCCTGCTTGATGGCATTGGCCTGGTCGCGGCCGAAATTGCAAATGCACAGGATGTCCGGCTTCATGGAGCGGATGCGCGGCATCAGGGTGGAGTAGTCGGACGCGCCGATGGGGTGCAGGATCTCGCCCACCGTCTCCGCGCCGATGGCAGCGGCGGCGCGCTTGAAGCCGCGCAGCATTTCGTGGCCATAGGCATAGTCGGCCACGAGATAGGCGACCTTGGAGCCCTTCTTGAAGGTCTTTTCCGCCACCGCCGCCGTGGTCATGTGCGGGTTGAGCGCCTCGTGGAAGGTGAAGCGCGAGAAGTCTTTCACCTCGTTGATGGTGTCGGACTGGCTAATGGACACATAGATTACGCCGCGGGCGCGGGTGACCTCGTTCACCGCCAGCTGCACGGCGCTGGAGAGCGAGCCGACAATGGCGTGCACCTTGTCCTTCTCGATCAGCTCCAGCGTGCGGGTGGCCGCCTCGCCGGCATTGAGCTTGTCGTCGCGCACCAGCAATTCCACCTTGCGCCCGGCAATGCCGCCCTTGGCATTCACCTGCTGTACGGCGAGCTCGGCACACTTCACCTGGTCCTTCGCCTCGGCGCCGAAGGGGCCGGTGAGGGGCACGGGAAAGCCGATGCGGATGGTCTCAGACTGGGCGCGCACGAGGGCGGGCGCGGCGATGAGGCCGACGCCCGCCGCCATGCCGCCGAGCACGGTGCGGCGGGATACGTCGGACAGGAACAGGTCCTTGCGCGTGGTCATGAAATCCTCCCGAAACTCTTGTTTTGGTTCGCTTTGGTCGAGGTTGGGCGTCAGTCGATTTGGCTGAAGTCTAGATGGTGCCCAGGGCCTTCAGCAGGCGGGCCGGCGTCATGGGGATCTGGCTGATGGAGGCGTCAAAGGGGGAGAGGGCATCATTGACCGCATTGAGCGCGGCCGCCGAGGCCGCGGCGGTGCCCGCCTCGCCGCAGCCCTTTGCGCCCAGCTCCGTGTCGGCGGTGGGCGTCTCCACATGGTCGATGAGGATGTCGGGCATCTCGCACGACATGGGCACGAGATAATCCGCCAGGGAGCCGTTGGTCAGCTGGCCAGCCTCATCATAGCGGCATTCCTCGAAGAAGGCGGCGCCGAGCCCCTGCACCACGCCGCCGCGCACCTGCTCTTCCACCAGCAGCGGATTGATGATGCGGCCGCAATCCTCCACCACGAAATGCTTGAGGATCTTCACCAGGCCGGTTTCCACATCGACTTCCACGTGGCTGCCATGGATGCCGTTGGTGAAGGCGAAGGGGTAGCCCTGCGGGGCGAAATGGTGGGCGGCGGTGAGCTGCGCGTCCGTGCCCTTGGGCAAGGTATCGGACCGGAAATAGGCGATGCGGGCCACTTCAGCCAAGGAGAGGCGCGGCTGGCCGCTGGCGCGGTCCACCACTTCGCCATCCCGTAAGTCGAGGTCTTCGCCCTTGGCCTGAAGGATGGTGCCGGCGAGCGCCAGCACCTGCCCTTTGAGCTTCTTCGCTGCCTGGAGGGCGGTCTCGCCGCCAATGCCCGCGCCCCGGCACGCCCAGGTGGCACCGCCATGGGGGGTGACCTCCGTGTCGCCGGTGATGACGCGGATGGCGGCCTGCGGCACGCCCAGATGATCGGCAACGATCTGGCCGATAATGGCCTCCGTGCCCTGGCCCTGCTCGGTGACCGAGATGAGGCAGCGCACCTCGCCGGACGGCGTGATCTTCAGGATCGCCCCATCCTGCGCCGAAATGCGAGCGCCGCCCACCCCATAGAAGGCCGGGCTCGGATTGGTGATCTCCACGAAGGCGGCGATGCCGATGCCGCGATGCACGCCCCGCGCCCGCGCCTCGGCCTGATCGGCCCGCAGGCGGTCATAGTCCATGAGCGTCTTCAGCTTGGCGAGGCACGCCTCATGGGACAGGCGCTCGAACTGGTAGCCAGTGGCGGACGTGCAGGGATAGGCGTCGTCCGGGATGAGATTGCGGGCGCGGATGGCGAACGGGTCGAGTCCGGTTTTCGCCGCCGCCAGATCCACCAGCCGCTCGGTCACCGCGCAGGCAATGGGATGGCCCACCGCGCGATATTGGCTGGTCTGCACCTTGTTCTGGAACAGCACCTTCAGGTCGGCCTGATAGCCCTTCAGCCGATAGGGCGCGCCGATGAGGCGGATGACTTGGTTGCCCTCCACCGCGCTGGTGCGGGGATAGGTGGAGAAGGCGCCGACGGCGGTCTTGTCCTCCACCTGGAAGGCGAGCAAGGTGCCATCCTCGGCCACCGCTGCGCGGGCGCTCACCCGATGGTCGCGGGCATGGATGTCGGAGACGAAGGCTTCCGTGCGGTCGGCGGCGAACTTCACCGGCCGACCCAGAAGGATGGACAGGCCCACCACCGCCATGTCCTCGTGATAGACATGGAGCTTGATGCCGAACGAGCCGCCCACATCCGGCGCCACCACCCGCACGCGGGATTCCGGGATGCCGTAATGGCGGGAATAAAGGTCCTGGAACTGGTAGGGCGTTTGCGTCGCATGGTGGACGGTGAGGCGCTCCTCGCTCGGATCATAGTCGGCGATGATCGCGCGGGGCTCCAGCGTCACGCCAGTGTGGCGGCCGAAGGTGAACTCGCCTTCCACCACATGGGCGGCGGATGCGAAGAGATCGTCCACGTTCCCCGTGTCGAGGCCGGCTCGGAAACACATATTGTCGGCCAGCTCCGCGCTCACCCGCGCGCCGCCGGGCTCCTGCGCCATGTCCATGTCGGTGACGGCGGGCAGTTCCTCGAATTCGATCTCCACCAGCTCGGCGGCATCCTCCGCCAAGGCGCGGGTGTCAGCCACCACCGCCACCACCGCCTGACCGGCCCAGACCGCGATCTCCACCGGCAGGGGGAGCTGGGGCGGGGATTTCATGCCCTTGAAATGGTCGAGCGTGCCGACCCAAGGCTTGCAGATGCGGGCCAGATCCGCCCCGGTCGCCACCAGCCGCACACCGGGGGCGGCGCGGGCGGCGTCCGCATTCACGGACAGGATGCGCGCATGAGCGAAGGGGCAGCGCACGAAGGCGGCATGCAGCATGCGCGGCAAGGTGATGTCGGTCACATAGCGCCCACGCCCGGCGAGCAGGCGCTTGGCATTGGGGCGGGGCAGGCGGGCGCCCACATGGCCGGATGCGGCCCCGTGGGGGCTGTCATGACCGGGAGCCGTGTGCGCGGTGGGGGAGAAGGGCGCGTTCACGGCTGCACTCCTTCGTCCTGAAGGGCATCCGCCGGTCGGGCGCCGCCACAGCACCGGTTCTGCGCCGCCGCCGTCACCGCATCGACGATCGCTTCATAGCCCGTGCAGCGACAATAATTGCCGGAGAGGGCGTCACGGATCTCTTCGCGGCTCGGCACCTCGTCCACGCGCTCCAGAAGCGCATGGGCTGCGACCAGCATGCCGGCCGTGCAGAAGCCGCATTGCAGCGCGTTGCGGCCATGAAAGGCCGCCTGGAGATCGCCGATGGCGCCACGCTCGGTCAGCCCCTCCACCGTCTCGATACGCGCCCCTTCCGCCTGAACGGCAAAGACCAGGCAGGAATGCACGGCTTCATCGTTCATCATGACAAGGCAGGCACCGCAGGCACCCATTTCGCAGCCCGTATGGGTCCCGGTGAGCTCCAGGTCGAAGCGCAGGAAATCGGCCAGGGTCGTACGCGGCGCCACGAGGCGCGAAACTTCGGTGCCGTTCACGGTGAGGGAGACGGGGACGGGCGCAGTCATGACTTGTCCCTCATGCGCTGGAGCAGGCGGCCGAGCAGCACCCGCGCCAGATGGCGGCGCATGGCGGCGGGCACGTCCTCGTCGTCCAGGGGATCGAGATCGTGATCGAGGGCGCGCTGGGCGTTGGCGATGCCGGCTGGGTCGATGAGGTGCCCGATGAGCGCCGCCTCGGCGCCCTTCGCGCGCACCGGCGTCGCGCCCACGGAGAAGAAGGCGATGCGCAGCGCTTCCACCGTGCCATCAGCCGAAAAGCGGCCCTGGAGGCCGGCGCCCACCATGGCATAGTCGCCGCGCCGCCGGGCCAGTTCATCCATGGCGATGACGGTTCCGGCGGGCGCGGGCGGCACCAGGATGGCGGTGACGATCTCGCCCGGCTCAACGGCGGTCTGGTAGAGGTCGAGGAAATACTCGTCCGCAGGCACCTGCCGGAAACCGGCCGGCCCGAAAATCTCCACCCGGGCATCCATGGCGAGCAGCATGGCGGGAAACTCGGAGGCCGGGTCCGCCAGCGCAATGTTGCCGCCGATGGTGCCGCGATTGCGGATGGCGGGATGGGCCACATGGGGCGCGGCTTCCCGCAGCAGCGGGGCATGGGCGGCGATCAGCGGGTGAGTGAGCATGTCCGCATGGCGCGTCAGCCCGCCGATGCGCAGGACATCGTCTTCCACCATCACGCCGCGCAGGCTGGCAATGCCCGACAGATCAATGAGCACCGCCGGCGCCTGCAGGCGCAGCGCCAGGGCTGGCACCAGGCTCTGCCCGCCGGAGATATAGCTCGCCTCTGCGTCGGCGTCCGCATAACGGGAGACGGCCTCCTCAAGGGAGTGGGCGCGAACATAGGTGAAGGCGCGGGCTTTCACGCGGGGCAACCTCGGCGGCGTTTCCAGGTGTAGTCTATTTGTGACCACTTGGTCTGAAGTTAGGCGCGGCAATTGATCCTTGTCAATGCAAAAAGACCACTTGGTCACTTTTGCCGAATGCGCTATCCCAGGATGCACCGGAGCGGCGTTGCGTTGATCCGGTTTCAAGCCCGCGGCGCCCATGGGAGGCCGTCCTTGCCGCAAGAAGAGCCGTCCGCGCCTGCATCTGCCACTCGTCCCGCTGCCACGGCTCGCGCCTCCGCCGCACGCTCGCGCCGGCGCAACATGCGGGCGCCGGACCGGGAGATGGCGATCCTGGAGGAGGCCGTGCGCTTCTTCGCGGAGCACGGCTTTGAGGGGCAGACGCGCGAGCTGGCCAAGCGCATGGGCATCACCCATTCGGCCATCTATCGGCACTTTCCCAGCAAGGAAGCCCTGATCGAGCGTGTCTATGAACACGTCTATCTCAGCCGCTGGAGCCCGGACTGGGAAGGGCTCATTCGCGACCGCAGCCGCACCCTGGAACAGCGTCTGACCCAATTCTACCTGGAGTATGCTCAGCGGGTCTTTGACTTCCAGTGGGTGCGCATCTTCGTGCTGTCGGGCATGAAGTCGTTCGACATCACCAAGCGCTACTTGGCCATGGTGAAGACACTCATCGTGGTCCCCGCCTGCATCGAGCTGCGCCGGGAATTGCGCCTGCCGGGCCCGGAGGAGGTTCCCGTTACCGAGCGGGAAGAAGAGCTCATCTGGGGCCTGCACGGGCGCGTCTTCTACATCGCCATCCGCAAGTTCGTGTATCTGACGCCCATCCCGGGGAACCTGGACGAGGTGATTACCGACGCCGTGCGCCAGTTCATGACCGGAACGCCGCCGGTGCTGAAGACCGTGCTGGCCGAGGCGCGGGCCGACCAACTGGCGCGCACGTCGCACACGACCCCTGCGGGGGCTTAGCCGTGTCCCGGGCGCCTGCACAGGCCGCCGGTTCCTGCTACATGTGGAGCGCCCGCCGCTTGTCCTTCAGCGGCCTGCGAGGAAGTTGCCCGTGACGTCTCCTGCCCCCGCGCGCCCCGGCGATGCCCTCGCCGAGGTCGACACGCCCGCCCTTCTGGTGGATCTTGACGCCCTTGAGGCCAATATCGCCCTCATGGCGGCGCGGGCGCGCGAGGCTGGCGTGGCGCTGCGTCCTCACGGCAAGACCCACAAGAGCATCGCCATCGCTCGCCGGCAATTGGCCGCCGGTGCGGTGGGGCTGTGCTGCCAGAAAGTCTCGGAAGCCGAGGCGCTGCTGCCGAGCGGGGTGGAGGACCTCCTGGTCTCCAATCACGTGGTCGGGCCGCGCAAGCTGGAGCGGCTCGCCGCGCTCGCGGGCAAGGCTCGGGTGACGACCCTGGCCAGCGACCTCGCCCATGTGGCCCAGCTCTCCTCTGCGGCGCAGGCCGCTGGCGTGACGTTGGAGATCCTCATCGAGATCGACGCCGGCGATGCGCGCATGGGGCTCCAGGGCGCCGATGGGCTCTTGCCCTTGGCCGAGGCGGTGCACGTGGCGGCGGGGCTGCGGCTGAGGGGCATCCAAGCCTATAACGGACCCATGCAGCATGTGCGAGGGGCCGCCGAACGCGCGCGCGCCGCCCATGAAGCAGGCGAGCGGGCGGCCGATGCCCGGGCCCGCATCCTGGCCGCCGGCCTGCCGTGCCCCCTCGTGACGGGCGGCGGCACCGGCAGCTTCGAGGCGGACCTGGCCAGCGGACTTCTCGATGAGATCCAGCCCGGCTCTTATGTCTTCATGGACGTGGATTATGCCCGCAATCTCGGGGCCGACGGGGCACCCTACCGTCCCTTCGCCCAGAGCCTGTTCATCCTGGCCGGGGTTCTGCGCACCCCCGCGCCCGGCCTCGCTTATGTGGATGCGGGCGCGAAGGCGCTGAACCTGGATTGCGGCCCGCCGGCCGTGGCCGGCCGGGCGGACCTCGCCTTCACCAAGGCGAGCGACGAGCAGGGACGGATCGAGGCGGTGGAAGGCGCAGTGGCGCCGGCCCTGGGCGAGCGGCTGCGGCTCGTGCCGTCCCATTGCGACCCCACGGTCGCCCAGTACGACTGGATGGTGGCGGTGCGCGGCGAGCGGGTCGAGGCGGTCTGGCCGGTGGATGGGCGCGGCTGCGTGACCTGACCCGCCGATGGCCGTTCAGGCCTGCACCATGTGGTTGTCGAACCGGGGTCCGCCAGTGTGGCGGGCGATGATGCCGACACCCTCGTCCACGGCGATGAGGATCACCTCGCCATAGCCGCTGGTGGCCAGGAAGCGTCCCGCCTGCCGGGTGCCGGCCAGGCCGCAGCCATCCACCAAGGGCACGGCTCCCATATAGCGCCCGTCCCGCCGCCAGATGGCAATGCGTCCGCCGCGCGGGCTGGAGCAGGCGATGAACACGCCCGAGGCATCGAAAGCCACCGAGCCCACATAGCCGCGTAAGGCGAGGAGGTCTCCCTCCGGCGCCTCGAAGGGGGTGAGGACTCCCTCCGTGCCGATGGCGAAGAGCAGAGGCCGGGACACGCCGTCCTTCAGAAGGTCCTGCGCCGCCACGACCATGGTGCCGGCCCCGTCTCGGGCCAGATGGCGGAGCGAGAGGCTCGCCAGGTCGGCGGAAAGCGTCCCTTCGCCGCGCGCTGCGCCCGTCTGCGGGTCGAGAACGGTGATGGTGCTGCCGGTCACCTCCGCATCGCGGGCCTCCGGCGTGTTGGGTTCGATGCCGCCGTTGGCCACCACCAGATGGGGGCCGTTGCGCATGAGGTCGTGGGGGCCATCGCCGCCCGTGCGCCATTCATCCACGATCTCGAAACGGCCTGCCACTGTGCGCACCGCCACAATGCCACGGCCCATGGTGCGCATGGCGCCGTCCTGGACGCCGCGCTCGATCTCGTTGGTCAGGAAAAGCGTGCCGTCCGGGGAGAAGCGGCCATGGCCGGAGAAGACGCGCCCCGCGCCGGGCACGAACTCGTCCACCTTGCCACCTTTTGCGCGGTCGAAGACCAGAGCCACCTGACCCGGCCGCCGGCCCACCGCCACCGCCAAGGGCCCTTGCGGGCTCGGCTCGATGCCGTGGAGCCGTGCCGGAGAAGGCGCACGCTCCTGCGTGTCGAAGGCCGCGCCTACGGCAAAGGCGCCAAAACCCTCGCCCACGCCGGCCGTGGTCATCCAGCCCTCGTCCAGGGCGTGGGCCTGGGCATGGAGCTGGCTCTGGGCCATGGCAAAGGCGGGGGCGAGAACAAGGCCGGCGCCCATGCCGGCGAGGAAGGCGCGGCGGGTCGGAGCCATGGATGGCCTCCCTCAGTCCCCATCAAGGGCATTGAAGCCCAGGGAAATGCCGAAATAGGACGCGATGGGTCGGTAGACGGTCAGCTGGGCCGCCTTGAAGACCTTGATGTCGGCCAGGATCTTGCCGGCACTGTCGGCGCTCTGGGCGGCCGCACCGAGATCGGCGGGAAACTCTGTTGCCGCCTTGTCGGCGGCGGTGGCGGCCTTGTTCACCACCCATTGCGGGCGGCTGGGCAATTGCTTGGCCACCTCCTGGAGCAGGGCATCGGCGCTCTGGATCATCACCCTGACCACTTGCCCCGAGCGCCCGGCGCGCCAGCCATCCGCCACCGTAGGCTTGGCGCCGTCAGGGTTGGGGCCGAGCACGGGGAGGATCTTGGTATCGGTGACGCGCTGATAGGCGCCCGACAGATCGGTGAGGATCATGCCGGGAATGGCGCCGAGGTCCGGGAACAGGGCCGGGTCGCCCTTGCCGGAGACGATGGCGGCCAGGACGCCGGTGGAACGGTCGCCCCAGGCCGTGCGGATCTGCTTGGCCATGGTGGCAAGGTTGAGGGCGATGGCGCGGGCATAGGTGCAGCGGCGCGCCGCTTCCGGGCCGTCGGTGAGCTGGGCCGCCGCGCCCGCCTCAAACAGGAGCCGCTCCAGCGCGGGCAAACCCTGCACGGCGGCGCTGGACTTGGGGAAGCGCTCGGGGCTGAAGCGCGCGTCATCCGGGTCGGCGAGCACTTCGGCCATGCCGCGGGCGATGGAGTTGCGCCGGTCGGGGAAGAAGTTGAACCGGTCCGGCCGCAAGTCCTGGCTGGCCGGACCGAACGTGACGAATTCCACCGCTGTCCAGCTGTCCGCCGCCTTTGTGAAGGCGGCTTTCAGGGCGCCGATGCCGGCATCCTCCGGCTTGGCGCAAAAGGCGGTCCAGGCGTCGGACTGGGCCCCCGTGGCCGCCACCAGGGCGTCATAGCGCGGCAGCAGCCAGGTCTCGATGAGGCTGGTGGTCTCAAACGTCGGGGACGCGGCGGCGGCGGGTTGGGTCCCGGCAAGGGCAGCCAAGGCCAGGGCCGCGATCGCCAGCCGCATCAATCTGGTGGTCATCGTTCCATGCTCCCGCGCCTGCCGCAAAATTCTCATGACGCTCGCCAGCGTCCCTTTTCCTAGCATGCCAGCCGCCCTCACAGGCGCGAGACATAGGCGATGAGGGCGGCCTTTTGCGCCGCACTCAGGCCATTGAATCGCTGAACTGCGGCGCGTGCTTCGCCATCGTGCCAGGAGATCGCCTCGGCCACACCGGCGGCGCGACCGTCATGGAGGAGGCCGGTCTTGCGCGCCAGCGCATCGGACAGGCCGGCCAGAGGCGCCGTCCGCCATTGGGTCGGCGAGGCGCCGGGATCGGGCAGCGTGTCGGCAAGGCCCGGCCCCATGTCGTGCAGCAGCAGGTCCGTGAAGAGGGGCGCCGTGCCGCCGTCCTTGGTGGGCAGGCTCGGCCGGTGGCAGACGGCGCAGCCGGTCGAGGCGAACAGGGCGGTCCCCTGCCGCTCCTGGGCGGCACCCTGGGCGGCACCCTGGGCGGTGCCCTGGGTGTCGCGCCCGGCGGGCGGGACCGGCAAGGCGGCCACGTAGGCCACCACGCGGTCGAGGATGGAACTCGGGATCTCCAGTTCCCCTTCGGCCTCGATGCCATGGGGGGCGTTGCGGCAGGCGGCCTGGGCCTCGGTACAGTCGCCCCAGGGCTCGGGATGGAGGGGGGTCGACAAGCCCATGTCGAGGAAGAAGGCCTCCGCGGTCTGCGCCTCGATGGAGGGTTGATTGGCCTTCCAGCCATAGCGGCCCAGGGTCGGGATTCCGTTGGGCAGGACCACGCGGCGGGCCGTGCCTTTCACCCCGTCCGTGCCCTTGGCCTGCTCGGCTGCGATGGCGAGAATGGCCGCGTCCGGCACCTGTTCCAGAAGGCCGCGCCCCCTCAGATCGGGGGCAATGCGCAGCGACATGCCGGTGGCCGCATTGAGCGGCCCATAGCCAAGGTCTGTGGGCGCGGGCACTGGCCGGGTTCGCCCGTCCGGCAGCGGCTCCCAGCGCACGGCCAGAATCCCTTCCGGCCGCAAACTGGGGATGGCGTCGATCTGGAGGCGACGGCCGTAGACCGGATCGCCGCCGCCGCCGGGCTGGCCGAGCACCAGCACCGCGCCGCGTCCCTCCAACTCGCCCTCGCCGTTGACGACCATCGCGGCGCGCCCGTCGCGCGGGTGGCAGGAGGCGCAGGAGCGCGCGTCATAAAGCGGGCCGAGGCCGTCATCCGCCTTGGTGGAGGCGGGGGCCTCCACCCAGGCGCGGTCGAACAGGGCCTTGCCGATGGCAAGGTCCAGCTTGTCCAGCGCCTGCGCGCTGAGGGCCGTGCCGACCAGCAGGCCGGCGGCAGCAAGACCGCCGAGGCGCCGGCGCATCAGGTCACCCGGAACCAGCCCATGAGGCCGGTGTCCATATGTTCGAGAATGTGGCAGTGGAACACCCAATTGCCTCCCGTCGCCTTGAAGGCGAATTGGACGGTCTCGTTGGGCTCCACAATTACCGTGTCGGCGAGATATTGCGGCATGCCCTTCTTCTTGGAGGAGGACAGGACGCGGAAGACGTGGCCATGCAGGTGCATGGGGTGCACATGCTTGGTGACATTGGTGCAATTGACCACATAGGTGGTGCCGGCGCTCAACTGGCTGAGCGGTGGCGGCAGCCGCAGGGCCTCCTCGGTTGCCCATGAATCCCGGCTGATGGCCCAATGGGTCTTGGCGCCCACGCAGAGCGAATCCACAAGCGCCTTGGCAAGCGGGTCATTGTCGGGCAGCGGCACGCCGATGGATGTCGCCCCGGCGGAGACCTGGACGAGGAAATCCAGCGTCTTGGGTCTGGCAAGGTCCGGCATGGGCGCCGTGGAGGCCGGCAGGGCCTTGGGCTTGAAGGGCGTCTTCTTCAGGCCCTTGTCCACGGCCACGAGGGTGGTCAGCAGATAGGGCTCATTGGAGCGGTAGTCATAGACCTTCACCTCCTGCCCCGGACCCGGCATGCGCACCTGGAGGTCCGCCCGCATGGCGGGACCCATGCGCCAGATGCCGTCGGGCAGATGGTCCGTCACGGCCGGTGGAAGGAGGGCCTGCCCGTCCACCGCGATCAGGGCGGCGTCGTCATGGTCGGTGCCGAGGTCGATGACGCGGGTGGCGTCCGCAACGATGGCGCGCACGCGCACATCGCCATAAGCTGGCACCTCCACCCGCGGCGGCACCACGCTGCCATTGGTGGCGCGCACGGTGCCGAAGGTGCCCGCAGTGGCGGCGCCCTCATCCGTGCTCATCTCGATCCACTGGCCGTCCTCCCCGAGACGCCAGTCCTTCACCACGATGAAGCATTCAGCGTCGAAATGCACCTTGCGCTCTTGCGGGTCGTCCACGATCAGCAGCGCGAACAGGCCGCGTCCAACCTGGCCGGTCTCGTCGCAATGGGGATGGAAGAAATAGAAGCCGCCATCGGGGAGCGGCACATTATAGCTGAAGCGTCCGCCCGGCGCGATCACCTCCTGGGTGAGCGGGGCGACGCCATCGGACAGGTTGGGCACGCGGATGCCGTGCCAGTGCACGGTGGTCGGGTCGGGCAGCTGGTTCTCGAAATCCACCGCAAGGCGGGTGCCGCGCTCGAACCGGAAGATCTTGAAGGGTTCACCGTCATAGGCGCAGAACTTGCGGGTGGCCGGCTTGTCCGGGCCCAGCAGCCGGGTCTCGATCTCCCGCGCGGTGAGCGCGATGCGCTTCACCGGTGCGGTCGGGGGCAAGGTGTCCACCGAGGGTACCTGGCCGATGGCGGAGGGGGCCGCGGCCACCAGGCCCATGGCCGCGCCGCCGAGCAGCATCCCGCGCCTTGAAATCATTCACCCGCTCCTCACATCGCCCATCCCGGGCGGAATGCCGGGGCCCGTGCAGGGTCCCGGCATCGGGGCCTCAGGCCCGTCTCACTTCTTCTTGGCGGCGGCCGGGTTATCCAGGCTCTCCGAGCCTTCCACCTTGATCTGGATCTTGAGGGCCGCGACGCCGCGCTCGATGGCGTGGGCCTGGGCCACCAGGGCGTCGACGCCGTCCTGGATCAGCTTGTTGCCCTTCGCATTCCCTTCCGCGAGCATCATGTCGTAGAACATCTCGCCGCTGTCGGCGGTGTCCTTGATGGCTTTGAGCGCGGCGAGGGCGGCGGCCATCTTGGCGTCGATCTCGTCGGCGATCTTGGCATCCTTGGCGCGCACCAGATCCGCCACCGACGGGCCGGAGAAGGTGGTGCCGTCGATGCGGGTGAAGCGGCCGTAATAGACGTCCTGGATGCCCACTTCGTCATAATAATGAGAGTTGTGGGTGTTGTCGGAGAAGCAGTCATGCTCCTCCTCGGGGTCGTGCAGCAGCAGGCCGAGCTTCATGCGCTCGCCGGCCAGCTCGCCATAGGACAGAGAGCCGAGGCCGGTGAAGATGACGGCAAGGCCGGCCTTGTCCTTCTTCTTCAGCAAAGCGGTGCGGGCCTTGCCCTTGGCACCCCAGTCGTCGGACATTTCTTTAAGGTCATCCACCAGCGTCTGGGTGGCCACCTTGAGATATTGCGCGCGGCGCTCGCAATTGCCGCCGGTGCAGGCCTTGGTGTCGTAGTCGGTCCAGGGACGCTCACCCGCGCCGCGCTCGGTGCCGTGCAGGTCCTTGCCCCACAGCAGGAATTCGATGGCGTGCCAGCCGCTCGCCACGTTGGATTCCACGCCCGCGGCTGAGTTGAGGTCGTGCAGCAGCTTGGGCGTGATCTTGCTCACGTCCACGGTCTTCTTGCCGATGCGGATGGTCTTGCTGGCAATCACATTGGCCGCATAAAGCGGGTTCTCGTCGGAGGAGGTGCCGCGTGACTTGTCGAGATAGTCGATCAGACCCTCGTCCAGCGGCCAGGCATTCACATTGCCTTCCCACTCGTCGACGATCTTGTTGCCGAACCGGAAGGCTTCCGTGATCTGGTAGGGATCGCGGGCCTTCTTCCACGCATCCTTGGCCGCCTGGTGGGTCTGGGCACTGGGATTGGCGATGAAGGCCTCGATGGCCGTCTGCATCTCCTTCGCCGCCAGATACGAGTTCGTGTACATGGCCTCCGCCTGGTCGGCGTAGCTCACGATCACGTCCCGCGCCTTCGGGCCTGCGGCTTGGGCGGCCGTGGCGGGCTTGGTTTCGGTCGGCTTGGTTTCGGCCGCGACGGGGGCGATGGCGCCCCCAAGCCCCACGGCAAGGGCGAGTGCGGCGGCGGCAAACTTCGCGCGCATAACTGTCTTCTCCTCGGCTAGACTTGCGCTGGGCAGGAACAGCCACCCGCTCTCCTGCGAACGGCGCCGCAAATCCGACCGCAAACTAGCGCTCCAGCCTGTGCGCTCACAAGGTCGCGCGCAAATGATGGAATTATTCCATCTTGAAAAAGCGCTGGAAGCATGGGGGCTGGGGTGCCTTCCCGTGACAGGCTGTGCAGAAGGAATGGGCATCATGCGTCAATGTTGGCGCGGTTTTGCTCTCTATCACTGGAGATGATGCTGCGCATGCCTCGGTCGTAAGCGGCTATACGAACTTATACTTAAGGAGACGACCGGAGGATGGGTATGCCCGGCCTTCCGCTGGGAAAGGTGATCCGCTGGTCGTGTTTCAATACGCATATTTTAGAATCATTTTAATCGTGCATCGAACAAGTGACAGGAGAGGTGATCGGGTGTAGCAGACAGTAGACGGACAGTTATTGCCCTTTTGAATATTTCTAAACAGCGTGCCGTCTGGTGCCAGCCGGGACCAAGGCCAGGGAACGCAAATGGTGCGTCCTCCGCTGGGTGTCCCGCCCGCCGGAGGGGGCGCGAGAGGATCAGCCCATGTTGGCAGCGTTGATCATCGTGTTTCGCGAGGTTCTCGAAGCAGGCCTCATCGTGGGAGTCATGCTTGCCGCCTCCGAAGGCATTCGCGGGCGTGGCGCGGTGATCAGTCTTGGCATTGCCGGCGGCGTGGTCGGCTCCGCCGTGATCGCGCTGTTTGCCGAGCGCATCGCCAATCTCTTTGACGGCTCCGGGCAGGAATTGCTCAATGCCGCCATCCTCTCGGTAGCGGTGGTCATGCTGGTCTGGACGGTGGTCTGGATGGCCAGCCATGGCCGGGAAATGGTCATGGAGATGAAAGCGGTTGGCCGCGACGTGAAGGAGGGCCGGCGGCCCATCGCGGCGCTGGGCATCGTGGTCGGCATGGCGGTGCTGCGCGAGGGCGTGGAAATCGTGCTCTTCATGTATGGCCTCACCGTCAGCGGCGGCGAGACCGCGGCCAATGTGGCGCTGGGCTTTGCGCTGGGCATCCTCGCCGGTGCTGCGGTGTCCTACCTGCTCTATCGCGGCCTCGTCGCCATTCCGGTGAAGCACTTGTTCAAGACCACCACCATCCTCATCACCCTGCTCGCCGCCGGGCTGTCCGCCCAGGCCGTGGGCATCCTGCAGGATTCGGGATTCATCCAGAGCCTGGCCGACCCGGTGTGGAACAGCACCTGGCTTTTGGCTGATGACAGTGCCGTGGGCCGGGTCCTGCGCACGCTGGTGGGCTATCGCGCCGAGCCGACGGGCATGCAGGTCATCGCCTATGTGGCGACGGTGGCGGTGATCGTGGCGATGTCCTACGCGGTGAACGGCCGCATTGCCAAGGCCAAGCAAGCGTCCCACCAGAGCTCCAAGCCCCACGCCGGCGTCGGTCGCGCGGTTTAGGCCTCCCGGTCGGAAGGGCGGGGCGTTCGTCCGGACTGGCCCATTTCAAGTCGGCCGTTCCAGGGCCCGGCGTGTGGCTTCCGAGAGCGGGGCCGATAGCGCGCCTTCCGTCATGTCCACCAAATTGGAAATGAAGGCGTCGCGGCCGAGCGCCATGGGGCTGCGGCCGGCGGCGCCGTCGCGCTCGAAATCCGCGAGCGCATAAATGGCCTGCCGCAGGGCGATGGAGACCCGGTCGCGCACCAGCGAACGGGGCAGAGCGGGCAGGATGCGGTGGATGAGGCTGACCACGCGGGACAGGCTCTCGTCGTGGCGGTCGCGGGCAATGGCCCAGATGTCGAATTGGTGGCTGGCGTAGAACTGGGCCAGGAAGCCGATGTAATTGTTGGACCCTGCGCCATCATTGGTCTGCGCCGCCAGCGGTAGGATGAAGGCTTCCGTCACCCGCCGCATGTCGCCCGCCAAGCCGGCGGTCTCCAACGCGTCCAGCACCTTCAGGCGGGCATCGTTCACCGTCGACATGCGCTGGTCGAGAATGGCGGTGACCAGCGCCTCCTTCGAGCCAAAATAATAATGGATGGCCGAGGCATTCTGCTGGTCCGCCGCGCGGTTGATCTCGCGCATGGAGGTGCCGTCGATGCCGTTGCGGGCGAACAGGCGTTCGGCGGTCTCCAGCAGATGATCGCGGGTGGAGCGGTCGCTTTCCCCCATATGCTCCTTTTCGGCTGGGCGTGTACGAGCCGTGCCGGCCGGGCGGCCGCGCCCTGACCCCGGGGGGCGTCCCCGGCCTGGCGCCGTCGCCTTGCTCTCGCTCATGGTCGGGATCCGCTGGTGGATGAGGTGAAAAGGTGTTGTTGAATTAAATCATATGAATTAATTTCAGCCCACCCCAAAGCCGGAGCGCGAGAAGCTGGCGGGGCGGAACACACCGGGGAGGAAAGCCGCATGAAGACAGACCGCATCCTGACGCGCCGCGTGGTCGCGGCCGCGGCATTGGCCGCGTTTGCCATCACTATCTCACCGGCATCGCCTGTGAAAGCGGCCGAGGCCTGCACCACGGATACCGTGACTCTGGTGGTGCCCTATGCTCCGGGCGGGGTGGTGGACCTCATCGGCCGCGTGGTGGCGGACGACCTGCGCACCAGCATCGGCCACAATGTGATCGTGGAGAACAAGCCGGGCGCCGGAAGCAATATCGGCACCGCGGCCGTGGCCCGCGCGGCGCCCGACGGGCGTACGCTGATTGTCGCCTCGGCGGCGCACACCATCAATCCGTCCATCTATCCCAAGCAGCCCTTTGACGCGATCACCAGCTTCGCACCCGTGGGCATGATCGGCATGGTACCGAACCTCATCGTGGTGCCGCCCGACTTCCCGGCCAAAACCATGCAGGACTTCATCGCCTATGCGAAGGCCAATCCCGGCAAGGTGGATTTCGGCTCGGCCGGCACCGGCTCCTCGCCGCACCTGGCCATGGAGATGCTGAAGGTGAAGACCGGCATCGACATGCTCCATGTGCCCTATTCCGGCCAGCCCCAGGCGGTGCAGGACCTCTTGGGCGGCCGCATCCAGGCCATGGCGCTGACCATGACGCTGGCGCTGCCCCTGGTGAAGGAAGGCAAGCTCAAAGCCCTCGCCATCACCTCCGAGTCTCGTTCCGATGCGCTCCCCGACGTGCCCACCGTGGCCGAGACGGTGAGCCCTGGCTTCAACGTCGTCACCTATCTCGCGCTCCTCGCCCCGGCAGGCACGCCGCCCAAGACGGTGGATTGCCTCGCCAAGGCGCTCCAGGCCGGCCTTGCCAAGCCTGAAGTGGTGGCGCGCCTCAAGCCCCTCGGCGCCTCCGTGACCCCCTCCACCCCCGCCGAGCTGGGTGCCTTCCTGGAGAAGGACAAGGCCAATTGGGCGGACGTGATCTCCAAGGCCAACATCAAGGTGCAGTGACATGGAAGGGTCGGTGGCCGGTCAGCCGGCATTCGAGGCCTATCTGACGAAGGTGCGGGCCTTCACGCGGGACGTGCTGCGCCCCGCCGAGCCGCAGGTGGAGCGGGACGACGCCATTCCGGACGCCGTGGTGGACGGCATGCGCCAGCTCGGCCTGTTCGGCATCACCTTGCCGCCCGCCTATGGCGGGCTCGGCTGGAGCATGGAGCAGCAGGTCCGGCTTACCTTCGAGTTCACCCAGGCCTCGGCGGTCTACCGCTCGCGCTTTTCCACCACCATCGGGCTCACCTCCCAGGTGGTGCTGGACTATGGCACCCAAGACCAGCGCGACCGCTATCTGCCCGGGATGGCGTCGGGGGCCATCACCGGCGCCTTCTGCCTGACGGAGGAGGCGGCCGGCAGCGATGCCGGGGCGGTGGAGACGGTGGCGGTGAAGGAGGGGGACACCTATGTCCTCACCGGCCGCAAGCGCTACATCACCAACGCGCCGGACGCCGACCTCTTCATGATCGTGGCCCGCACGGGGGATGCGTCCTCCGGCGGCAAGGGCCTGTCCTGCTTCCTGGTGGAGCGGGGCGTGGAAGGCCTGACCACGCCGCCCCATGATCGCATGATGGGCCAGCGCGGCTCCCATGTGGGCGAGGTGCACCTCGAGGGCGTGCGAGTGCCGGCGTCCGCCTTGCTCGGCGGCGAGGAGGGCAACGGCCTGAAGAAGGCGTTGCGCGGCATCAACCATGCCCGCACCCACGTGGCCGCCACCTGCGTCGGACAGTCCCTGCGGCTGATGGAGGAGGCGAAGGTCTATCTCACGAGCCGTCATCAGTTCGGCCAGCCCATCGGCTCCTTCCAGGCCATGCAGGTGCTTCTGGGCGAGAGCCAGGCGGAGATCGCGGCCGCCCGCGCCCTGGTGCTGGAATGCGCCCGGCAGTTCGATGTCGGCCCAATCCCCCATGTGGAGATCGCCTGCGCCAAACTGTTCGCCAGCGAGGTGGTGGGACGGGTGGCCGACCGGGTTGTGCAGATGTTCGGCGGCCAGGGCTATCTGGAGGAGCAGGCGGTGGCGCGGCTCTATCGGGATGTCCGCCTGTTCCGCATCTTCGAGGGCACCTCGCAGATCCAGCAGATCAACATCGCCCGGCAGGTTCTTCGCCAAGAGGCCGCCTGAGGCGAGCGACAAACAAGAGGCCGGCGCGGGAGATCGCGCCGGCCTTTTTCTTTGAGCGGGCCTGTGGTCAGAGGCCGGAAAACCGTGCCTTGCGCTTCTCCAGGAAGGCGGCACGGCCCTCGGCGAAGTCTTCCGAGGTAAAGAGCAGGCCCTGTGCATTGGCCTCCGCGCGCAGGAAGGGGTCGAGGGCGCTCGGGTGCATGGCCAGCATGGATTTCGCCAGCGCGAAGGCGCGGGTGGGGCCGGCGGCGATGGCGGCGGCCCGCTCCAGCGCCAGATCAAGGGCGCCCCCCGGCGGGCTGACGAAATCGGCGAGCCCCATGGCTTGGGCCTCGTTTCCTGTCACGCTCTCGCCGGCAAAGACCAGGCGGCGCGTCGCGCCCATGCCCATGCGCCACGGCAAGGTCCAGAGCGCGCCGAGATCCGGCATCAGGCCCACCTTGTCGAAGGCGCTGGTGAAGCGGGCGTCGCTCGCCGCGACCACCAGGTCGCAGGCAGCGGCAAGGGCAAGGCCGGCGCCCACCGCGTGCCCCTCCACCGCCGCGATCACCACCTTGGGGCCACCCAGCAGCAGGCGGCCGATCCGCTGAAGCCGCTCCACTCGGTCGCGGCCGGCGAGGCCGGCGCCCGGTGTCATGGCAGAAAGATCGCCGCCGGCACAGAAGGTGCCGCCCGCGCCCGTGATGACGATGGCCCGCACCTGCGGGTCCGTCATGGCGGGCGCCAGCGCATCATGAAGCGCCTCCCGCACGGGCGGGGACAGCGCATTGCGCCGCTCCGGCTGGTTGAGGGTGAGGAGGCGCACGGCGCCCCGGTCCTCCGCGAGAACGGCCTGGGTCCCACTCATCCGCGCTATCCCCCGTTCGTGTCCAAAGCCGCTCAGGGCACCACGACCGCCTTGCCGAGAAATCGCCGCCCGGCAATCTCCTCCATCACCGCCGGCACGCCGGCCAGGCCCTGGACCACCGTCACCGGCGCATCGAGGGCTCCCTCCGCCAGCGCGCGGAACACCCGCTCCGCCGCCGCCGCCAGGATGGCCGGGCGCTGCCAGCGATAGAAGCCCAGCACCATGCCCAATACGGCGCGGTTCTTCACCAGCAGGCGGTTGGCGGCAAAGGAAGTGATGCCGCCACCGGCGAAGCCGATCACCACATAGCGACCGTCCCAGTCCAGGAGGTTGGCCGCCGCCTCGGCGAAGGCGCCCCCCACCGGGTCGATGATGACGTTCACGTCGCGTCCGTCATTGAGCCCCTGGCAGCGCTCGCGGAAGCCGTCCCCGTAGACGAGCGCGGCATCGGCGCCGGCTTGGCGCGCCAGGTCGCAGCGGGCCTCATCACTGGCGGCGGCGATGACGCGGGCGCCATGCCAATGGGCGAGTTGCACCGCGCAGAGGCCCACCCCTCCGGCCGCGCCGCCCACCAGCACCGTTTCGCCGGCCTTCAGGGCGGCCCGATCGGTGAGGGCGATCTCGGCCGTCAGCGCCACCGAGAGCCAGGCGGCGGTGCGCACGGGGTCGCAGGCTTCCGGCAGAAGGAAGGTCTCGCTTGCGGCGGCGATGGCACGGCGGGCATGGCCGCCATCATAAAGGAGGGCGGCCACCCGGTCTCCGGGCTTCACATGGGTTACGCCCGAGCCGAGACTTCGCACCCGGCCCACCACCTCCATGCCGGCGGCGAAGGGCGTGGCGTGCTTGTTCTGGTGGAGATTGCGCACCATCAGCACGTCCACATAGGAGATGCCGGCGGCTTCCACCTCGATCTCCACCTCATTGTCCTTCAGCGCGCGCAGCGCCAGCGCACCCACCGACAGGCCGGCGGGCTCCCCATGGGCAGAGCAGACCAGCGCTTCCACCGTCGTATCGGCCGTCATGGCTTAAGTCCTCGTTGTAATGACGGCGTCGAGCGCCACGGCGCCCGCTCCGGCGGGGCGCACCAGGAAAGGGTTGATGTCCAGCGTCACCAATTGGTCCTGATGGCCGGCGGCAAAGCGGGAGAGGTCGCTGAGCGCCTGCGCCAGCGCGTCGATGTCCGCAGGCGGCGCGCCTCGCACGCCCTGAAGGATGGCCGCCCCCTTGATGGAGGCGATCATCTCACGGGCGTCCTCGATCCCGAATGGCGCGCGCTTCAGCGCCACATCGTGCAGCACCTCCACCAGCACGCCGCCGAGGCCGAACATCACCATGGGGCCGAACACCGGGTCCACCTGCACGCCGAGTATGGTCTCCACCGCTCCCTTGAACGGCACCATGGGCGCGACGAGGCAGCCCTCGATGCGGGCCTCCGGCATGGCGGCATGGGCTCGGGCCATCACCTCTGCCGCTGCCTGCTTCACCGCTTCGGCATCGGGGAGATTGAGGGCGACGCCGCCAATGTCCGACTTGTGCAGGATGTCGGCTGAGAGGACCTTCACCACCACGGGGAAGCCGATCTCCCGCGCCACCTCGGCCGCCACCTCCGGTGTGGCGGCCGTTCGTGCGCCCGGCACGGGGAGCCCGGCCGCGGCCAGCACCGCCAGGGCGTCGTGCTCGTTGAGCGTGCCTCCCGGCAGGGCCAGGGGCGCCATGGGGGCGGGCGGGGTGCGCGCCGGGCGCGGGGCGGAGAGCTGCGCCATGGCGGCGGCGGTGCGCACGGCGGCATCCGGCTCGGTGAAGACGAGGCAGCCATCGGCCTCATAGGCGGCGCGCACGGCGGGCGGGGTGGCGCCGGATATGGCGAGGAAGGCGTCGGGGTGGCGCGCGCGCACCTCCTGCCAGACCTTCTGGATGCGGAAGCCGTTCTCTTCCTTGTGGCCGGCGCCGGCATTGAAGGCGACGATGCTGCCGAAATCGGCCTCCGCCAGCACCACCTCCACCATGTCGCCGAAGCGATCCAGTTCGCCCAGCATCTGGCCGGTGACATCCACGGGGTTGCGGGTCCCGGCGAAGGGGATGATGTCCCGAATGCGAGCCTGGGCCTCTTCCCCGAGGGGCGTCGGGTCGAGCCCGCCGGAGACCGCCTCGTCCGCCATCATCACGCCGACGCCGCCGGAGACGGTGATGAGCCCGATGGCGGTGTTGCGGGGCGGCCGGCCCACCGCATAGGCATAGCCAAGGTCGAACCACTCGGCGATGGTGCTGGCGCGGTGGGCGCCGCATTGGCGCAGCACCGCGTCATAGACCGCGTCCGCGCCGGCGAGCGAGGCGGTGTGGGAGGCAGCGGCTGCCGCCCCCGCCTCGGTGCGCCCCACCTTCAGGACGATGACCGGCTTGCCCGCCTCCCGCGCCTGCTCCAGCGCCGCCACGAGGCGCGGGCCGTTCCGCGCGCCTTCCATATAGACCAGGATGACACGGGTGGCGGGGTCGGCGGCCAGATAGGCGATACCGTCAGCCACCTCCACATCCGCCTCGTTGCCGGTGGTGATCCAGGTGGAAAAGGACAGGCCCCGGTCCTGGGCGAGGTTCGCCACATAGCCGCCGAAGGCGCCGGACTGGCTGACAAGGCCGATGGACCCGCCGGAGGGAAAACGCGGCTTGAAGAAGGGGCAGAAACTGGCGACGAGGCCGGTTTCCAGGTTTGCGACGCCCAGTGCGTTCGGCCCGATGATGCGCATGCCGGAGCGCCGCGCCAGGGCGGTCAGCGCCGCCTGCGCGTCCTCTCCCGCCCTGCCCACTTCGGCAAAGCCGGAGCTGAAGACCACCGCCGCCTTCGTGCCGCGCGCCGCGCACTCCTCTAGAGCCTCCAGCACGCCAGCGGCGGGAATGGCGATGATGGCGAGGTCCAGCGGTTCGCTGATGGCGGCCAGCGAAGGCACCGCCTCATAGCCGCTGATGAGACCGCCCTTGGGGTTCACCGGATAGACCGTGCCGGAGAAGTCATATGTGCGCAGCATGGCCACCGGCACGGCGCCGATTTTTCCCGGCGTCGCGGAAGCGCCGATGATGGCCACCGAGCGAGGGCGGAACAGAGGCTCCAGGGATGCGGTCTCGATGACCGGACGGAGGAGGGTCATGGATCTGGCGTCTTCTTGGCTGGGCGTTTCCAGGGAGGGGCTGGTCCTTCCCGGTGACCTGCGCGGCGGGATGACGCGGGTCGGCCGGTGGCCCGTCTTTGGCAGTCAGGGGCGGGCGGCGCAGCGTGCCGGCAGGCCTCGTCCGTCCGTCGTCTCGAATTTAATACACTCGAATTAAATTAGCGTGTCAACGGTGACCCGCCGCAGGTGCGCGCAAGAAAAAAGTGCCCGTGGGCTGCCGCGGGCGCTTTTCCAAGCGTTTCAAGGTTTCACCGGCGGTTGAGCCGGCGTCTAATTCGCGCTGCGGCGGCGGGCGCCGCTGCCTCAGCGGGGTTCCATCCCGTCACGAAGGGCGCGCAGGCGGCCATAATCCTCAGGGAAGTCCTTGGCCCGCACGATGGCCACCATGCGCAGATGCGCCGTGGGGCCGAAGCGCAGCCATTGGATGACCTTCACGTCCTCATTGCCGAGCGCGTCCTTGCCATTGGCAAGAATTTCAAAGCCGGGAAGGCCCCCAATGCGCAGCGGCTCGGCCCGCTCGATGCGCAGCTCCTTCACCCCCGTGACCGAGGACAAAGCCCGCAAGGCGAACTGGCGCCGCTCCTCTTCGCGCGGGGCGCCGGGCGCGATGCCGGCGACGAACAGGGCCTGATCGGCATTCTCAATCACGTCCTTGGGGCCGTCGGTGAGCACCACGGCCGTATTGCCGATCACCTTCACGGGCCGGAACCCGGCCATGTCCGTGAACCGGAAGGGCAGCTCGGCCATCTGCTCCTGCGGCGTGGGCGGGGCGCGGTACGCCAGCGTCTCCAGGGCCTTGCGCACCGTCTCGTCGCTGAGCTTGCCGGCATTGTCTTCCGCCACCTGGACGGTCACGAGCACGGTCGCCTGTGCGGTGCCTGCCAGCAGGATCCATTTGCGCGCAGCAACGGGACCCACATTCTGTTTGCCCGTCACGAACAAGGTCTTGGCCCCAGGCAAGGCCAAGGGCAGCGTGCTGCGGGACTCGGTGGTGATGCCCTTGGAGGCGAGCGCCGCGTCCGTGAAGCCCGACTCCACCTCCGCATAGGCGGCCGGCGGCATCTCCACCATGAGAATGGCGGCGCCGATGGTCGGGTCCTCGAAGCCGGCGAAGGTGGAGCTTTCCACCATGCCCACCGGCGGCACGAGTCCGAATGAACTGCCCTTGGGGAATGTTGCGTCAGCGGCCCCGGCGATCCCGCCCGACAGCAGGAGGGCGGCAAGAACGAGCGGTAGGCGCATGTGCATCTCCAGAAGGGTCGTGTTCCTGTTTAGAACCAATCCCGGCGGAACCATGGCGGGGATGTGTCCACATGTCATGCCAGAGTCACGCGACGCAGCGTGAGGTTGAAGCGGCCGGGTCGGCCAATGAGGGTCGAGGTGCCCGGCAGGATGCGATCCACGCCGTGAAACGCCAGCCGGCCAGGCCCGGACAGCAACAAGGCATCGCCGGAGGCCAGGCGGATGGAGCGTGTGGGCGCGCGCCGCTCCGTGCCACCGATCCGAAAGACCGCGGTGTCGCCGAGCGATAGGGAGAGAACCGGGGCGGTGAGGTCCTGCTCGTCCTTGTCCTGGTGGAGGCCCATGCGAGCTTGTGGATCATACCAATTGATGAGGCAGGCTTCCGGCGGATAGGGCGTGCCGGCCAGTTGGTCCCAGAGGGCGGAAAGGGCCGGGGGCAGGGGCGGCCAGGGCTGGCGGGTGTCGGGATGAAAGGTCTGATAGCGGTAGCCATCCACATCCGAGACCCAGCCCAGCGGGCCGAAATTGCTCATGTGCACGCTGAAAGGCTGACCGCTGCGCGGCATGCGCGGGGTAAAGAGCGGAGCCCGCTCCAGCCCCGCTTCCACCTGCGCCAGCAACGCCTCCTGCGCACCCCGGTCCAGAAGCCCGGGCCACCACAGGCAGCCGGGGGCGAGTTCGAGCTTCTGCATCCGATCCTTCCTCAAGGCTGCTGCCCCCCAAAATGGCGGATGCCCGCCGTCCCGCAAGGGGGGTACTGCCAGCCAGCCCTTGGGAGGAACGCCGCGCCGCCCACCGGCGTTGCAAGGGAGCTGGGAAGGGGCGGGGACAGACATCAGGAGATCAGATCATGACGTCACGTCTCACCGGCAGCCTCTGCGCCGCCGTCCTGCTGGCCGGCACAGCCGGCGCTTTCGCCCAGACCGCCACGGTCGTCGTTCCCGCGCGCCAGCAGGTGGTGGTGACGCCAGCCCAGGGCGTCCTCGTGCAGCGTTATGTGGTGAGCCAGTCTCCGGCCGTGGTGGTGTCCAGCGGACCTGCGCCCGTGGTCGGCGCCACGCTGCCGGAAACCGTGCAACTGCAGACGTTTGACACCACCCATGACTATGGCGGCTTCAATGCCTCCGCCTATCGCTATGTGGTGCTGCAGGATCAGGGGACCGTGCTGGTGGAGCCGGAGACCCGGCGGATCATCCAGGTGATCCGCTAGCAGGTGATCCGCTAATCCTCTTCAAGCACCGCGCGTCCGGCCGGTCACAGGCCGGCGACGCCGACCATCTTCACCCCAGCGGCCGCCATGTCGGCCAGTGACCGGGAGAGCGAGCCGTCCGCATCGATCGCCCGGCAGCCCTCCAGGATCACATGGGTGGCAAAGCCGTGCCGGACGGCATCCAAGGCCGACCAGGCGACGCAGAAGTCCGTCGCCAAGCCCATCAGATACACGCGATCAATCCCGCGATCCCTCAGCGCCCCGGTCAAGCCGGTGGGGGTCGTGCGGTCCGCCTCGTAGAAGGTGGAATAGCTGTCGATGCCTGGGTGCACACCTTTTCGGACGATCATCTGGGCGTGGGGGACGTGGAGGCCCGGGGCGAAGGCCGCCCCGGGGTTGTCCTGCACGCAATGGTCGGGCCACAGCACCTGCGGCCCGGAGGGCAAGGTGATGACCTCGAACGGGACCCGCCCGGCATGCGACGAGGCGAAGGACACGTGACCGGCCGGGTGCCAGTCCTGAGTCAGGATGACGTTACGGAAAGTTGAGGCAATGCGGTTGGCGAGGGGCACAACTTCGTCGCCGCCGGCGACCGCAAGGCTTCCCCCCGGCAGAAAGTCCACCTGGAGGTCCACGAGCAGCAAAGCGGCACGCGGATTCTCGCCGATGGAAGACGGGCCGGGCATGAGCAACCTCGCGGATTCTTGAAAAAGCTAAGGCGCGCCATCTTGCACGCCTTGCGGCCGTCCGGCACCCCTCCTATATCGGCCTCGAACGCCACGGAAACGTGACGTACCCCAATTCAACGGGGACCGGCGGACAGCCGCGGGAGGGGCCCGCGGGCATCCTTTTGTGGGCGCTGCATAGGCCCGGCCGGTCTGCCGACAAGGAGAAGTACATGTCCAAGATTATCGGCATCGACCTCGGAACGACCAATTCCTGCGTGGCGGTGATGGAGGGGGCCTCCCCGAAGGTCATCGAGAACGCCGAAGGCGCGCGCACCACGCCGTCTATCGTCGCCTTCACTGAGGATGGCGAGCGCCTGGTTGGCCAGCCCGCCAAGCGGCAGGGCGTCACCAATCCCGAGCGCACCTTTTTCGCCGTGAAGCGCCTCATCGGTCGTCGCTTTGACGATCCGACGGTGGCCAAGGACAAGGGCCTCGTTCCCTATAAGATCGTGCGCGCCGACAATGGCGACGCCTGGGTCGAGTCCGACGGCACCAAATATTCGCCCTCGCAGATCTCCGCCTTCATTCTCCAGAAGATGAAGGAGACGGCCGAGTCGTTCCTGGGCGAGAAGGTCGAGAAGGCGGTCATCACCGTCCCGGCCTACTTCAACGACGCCCAGCGCCAGGCCACCAAGGACGCCGGCAAGATCGCCGGTCTTGAGGTGCTGCGCATCATCAACGAGCCGACCGCGGCCGCGCTCGCCTATGGCCTCGACAAGAAGTCGGCCGGCACCATCGCGGTCTATGACCTCGGCGGCGGCACGTTCGACGTGTCGATCCTGGAGATCGGCGACGGCGTGTTCGAGGTGAAGTCCACGAATGGCGACACGTTCCTGGGCGGCGAAGACTTCGACATGCGGCTCGTCAACTATCTGGCTGACGAGTTCAAGAAGGAGCAGGGCATCGACCTGCGCAGCGACAAGCTTGCCCTCCAGCGGCTGAAGGAAGCCGCCGAGAAGGCCAAGATCGAACTGTCGTCGGCGACCCAGACCGAGATCAACCTGCCCTTCATCACGGCCGATGCGTCTGGTCCCAAGCACCTGACCATGAAGCTGACCCGCGCCAAGTTCGAGGCGCTGGTGGAAGACCTCATCCAGCGCACGGTCGAGCCCTGCCGGCTCGCCCTCAAGGATGCGGGCCTCACCGCCGGCCAGATCGACGAAGTGGTGCTGGTGGGCGGCATGACCCGCATGCCCAAGGTCCAGGAAGTGGTGAAGCAGTTCTTCGGCAAGGAGCCCCACAAGGGCGTCAACCCGGATGAGGTGGTCGCCATCGGCGCCGCCATCCAGGCGGGCGTGCTCCAGGGCGACGTGAAGGACGTGCTGCTGCTCGACGTGACCCCGCTCTCGCTGGGCATTGAGACGCTCGGCGGCGTGTTCACCCGCCTGATCGACCGCAACACCACCATCCCCACCAAGAAGAGCCAGGTGTTCTCCACGGCTGAGGATGGCCAGACGGCGGTGACCATCCGGGTGTTCCAGGGCGAGCGCGAAATGGCGGCGGACAACAAGATCCTCGGCCAGTTCGACCTGGTGGGCATCCCGCCGGCGCCGCGCGGCGTGCCGCAGGTGGAAGTGACCTTCGACATCGACGCCAACGGCATCGTGCAGGTGTCCGCCAAGGACAAGGGCACCGGCAAGGAGCAGCAGATCCGCATCCAGGCGTCCGGCGGCCTCAGCGACAACGACATCGACAAGATGGTCAAGGACGCCGAGGCGCATGCCGCCGAGGACAAGAAGCGCAAGGCCTTGGCTGAAGCCAAGAACCATGCCGAGGCCCTGATCCACTCCACGGAAAAGGCCATGTCCGAGCACGGTGACAAGGTGGGCGCCTCAGAGAAGGCGGCCATCGAGCAGGCCATCACGGATCTCAAGGGCGTGGTGACCGGCGAGGACGCCGACGCCATCCAGGCCAAGACCCAGGTCCTGGCCCAGGCCTCCCTCAAGCTGGGCGAGGCCATGTATGCGGCCCAGCAGGGCGGCGGCGCCGAGGCCGGTGCGGCCAAGAAGGATGACGTGGTGGACGCCGAGTTCACCGAGGTGGACGACGACAAGAAGAAGTCGGCCTGATCCTTGCTTCCTTATCCCGCAAGGGATGGGAGCCTGAAATACCGATCCCCCGGGGCTTGCCCCGGGGGTCTTGTATCGGGGCACCTGCTGCCCGCCCCTCGGACCATCTGCTCGCGGCTCGCCGGGGCGAAAGGGGCGTGGTGCCGCATATGACGCTTCAGGGCCCCCTACCGGACCGGGGCGGCGGATGTAACGAGCCATGTCGAAGCGCGATTATTACGAAGTTCTGGGATGTGACCGCGGCGCCGACGAAACGGTGCTGAAGGCCTCCTACCGCAAGCTCGCCATGAAGTGGCACCCCGATCGCAACCAGGGCGACGGCGAGGCCGAGATCCGCTTCAAGGAAGTCAACGAGGCCTATGAGGTCTTGAAGGACCCGCAGAAGCGCGCGGCCTATGACCGCTTCGGCCATGCCGCCTTCGAGAATGGCATGGGCGGCGGCGGCCCGGGCGGACCAGGATTTGGCGCTGACTTCGCCTCCACCTTCGCCGATATCTTCGACGATTTGTTCGGCGGCCAGATGGCCGGCGGGCGCGGCCGGCAGGGCAATGGTGGGCGCGGGCGCGGGGCGGACCTGCGCTACAATATGGACATCACGCTGGAGGAAGCCTTCGCCGGCAAGGACGCCCAGATCAAGATCCCCACCTCCATCGTGTGCGAGTCCTGCTCGGGCTCTGGCGCCAAGGCGGGCACCCAGCCCAAGACCTGCCGCACCTGCGGCGGCGCGGGCAAGATCCGCCATGCCCAGGGCTTCTTCACCCTGGAGCGCACCTGCCCCGCCTGTCAGGGCCGCGGCAGCATGATCGAGGATCCCTGCCCCAATTGCGGCGGCGCCGGCCGGGTGACCCGCGAGCGCACGCTTACCGTGCACATTCCGGCCGGGGTCGAGGACGGCACCCGCATTCGCCTGGGCGGCGAGGGCGAGGCCGGCACGCGCGGTGGCCCGGCGGGCGATCTCTATATCTTCCTGTCCATCGAGCCCCATCCCTTCTTCCAGCGGGAGGGCGCCGACCTTTATTGCCGCGCGCCGATCTCCATGGTGACGGCAGCGCTGGGCGGCACGGTGGAGGTGCCCACCATCGGCGGCGAGAAGTCGAAGGTGAAGATCCCGGAGGGCACCCAGTCCGGCAAGCGCCTGCGCCTGTCGGGCAAGGGCATGCCGGTGATGCGCACCCGCAATCATGGCGACATGTATGTGCAGGTGGTGGTCGAGACGCCGCAGAACCTCACCAAGCGCCAGAAGGAGCTGCTGTCGGAATTCGACCGCGAGTGCTCCAACGAGACCCACCCGGAATCCAATGGCTTCTTCGCCAAGATGAAGGATTTCTTCCAGGGCGCGGCCGACCCCGATTGAGGCGAGGCGGCGCCCCAGGGGCGCGCGCCATGGGCTGGCGGCTCCGCCATCCTTCCGCCGAACTGCCAAGCGAGGAGTTCGGCGTCTGAAAGGTGTGGCCATGATTCCGCGTTCCCTTCGCCTCCTCGCCTGCGCCATGCTGGCCGTGTTCGGCTCGGTGGGGAGTGCGCTTGCCCATCCCCATGTCTGGGTGACCATGCAGACGCAGGTCATGTACGGCCCGGACGGCATGGTCACCGGGCTGAAGCAGGACTGGACCTTCGACGAGGCCTTCACCGCCTTTGCCCTCCAGGGCCTGGAGCGCAACAAGGATGGCTCCTATCCCGACAAGGTTCTGAAGCCATTGGCCGAGGTAAACGTCACCTCGCTCAAGGAATACGGTTATTTCGTCAAGGCCAAGAACGCGACGGCGAAGCTCGCCTTCAAGGATCCCGTCGACTATTATCTAACGTATGAGAATGAAATGCTGACCTTGCACTTCATCCTCCCATTGACGAAGCCGGCTCCTGCCAAGGGCATCATGAGCTTCGACATTTACGACCCCACTTATTTCGTCTCCTTCACCTTCGCCGATAAGGATCCGGTGGCCCTGGCGGGCGCGCCGGCCGGCTGCACGTCGCAGGTGGTGGTGCCCAACCAGCCCCAGACCATGCAATTGTCCGAGAGCTTCTTCACCGACTTGACGGCGTCCAGCACCTATGGCGCGCAGTTTGCCAACAAGGTCACGGTGAAGTGCCCGTGAGGGCCCCCCGCGCCATGGCCCTGCGGGGCACCCTTCTCGTCGCTTTCCTCATCGCCGTGCTTCTTGCCCTGGATGCCCATGCGGGATCCGTTGCGGCACAAGGCTTCGGCCAGGCCGGACCGAAAGCGTCCCCCTTCGGCCTCGGTGCTCCGTCGGCGGCGCCGTCCGGCTTCACCGGTTTCATCCTCGCCAAGCAGTCTGAATTCTACCGCGCCCTCATCCAGGCGGTGCGCGCGGCCAAGGCCGATGGCAATGCGGTGAAGCTGCTGGCGGGGCTGTCCTTCCTCTACGGCATCTTCCATGCCGCCGGCCCCGGCCACGGCAAGGCGGTGATTTCCTCTTATCTCCTCGCGGATGGCGGCACGCTGCGCCGAGGCATCGGCCTGGCCTTCGCGTCCGCCCTCGTCCAGGCCTGTGCGGCCATTCTGTTCGTCGGCGTGCTGGCGGTCCTGTTCGGCGCCACCGCCGTCTCCATGGCCAATGCCATGAACATGGTGGAGATCGCGGCCTATGGCGGCATCGCCGTGTTCGGCGCATGGCTGGCCATCACCAAGGGACGCAGCCTGCTGCGACTTGTGCGGGGTGATCCGGGCGACCATGTGCATGGCCCGGATTGCGGCTGCGTGGACAAGCATGCCCCCGATCCGCATCTGCTGGATGGTCGTGGGGGCTGGCGGCGCGCCGCGATCGCAGTGGTGTCGGCAGGTGCCCGGCCCTGCTCGGGGGCGATCCTCGTGCTCACCTTCGCGCTTGCCCAGAGCGTCCCGTGGAGCGGGGTGATCTCGGTCTTCGCCATGGGCATGGGCACCGCCATCACCGTCTCGGCCATCGCCGCGCTGGCGGTCTATGGCAAAAGGGCAGCGGTGGGGATTGCCAGCTTCGGCGGTCCCCGTGCGGCCATGATGACTCTGGCGGTGGAGCTTCTGGCCGCCCTCCTGGTGATGGGCTTTGGCCTGGCGCTGTTGACCGGGTACCTCGCCAGCGAACGCCTGCTGCCAGGCTAGACTGGAGGCGTTCGGCGCCTGGTGGATCGCGGGGCGAAGCAATCTTCACGGTCCGCTCGCCTCGGTTCCAAGACAGAGGGACCGATCGGGCGCTTCGGCGCACCCGATCGGTCAGGCTCACTTGCGGGACATCATCAGGTCGACGAAACCCTGATAGTTCACACCGTCGAAAATGCCGGCGCCGGGCACGCCCTCCATCTGGCCGTCGTCCAGGGGGCGGGCTCCGAGCACATCCTGCGGCGCGAAGGCATGGGCCGTGCCTTGCGACAGAGCGGACAGCCGTGCGGCGAGAGTGGTGGCAGCCTCCGCGAAGATGGCTTCCACCTGGCCGGCAAGCTCCGGTTGCGCCTTGGCGGATTCGAGAAACTGGGACACCTTGCTCATCATGTCCTCCATCAAGGCGGAGATGGGCCGGCCCGATTGGGCGAGGCCAAGCCCCCCATGGCACCACGCCTGTGGCGATCAAACCGGCCCCAATAAGCCGCGTCCCGCTGGGAAAGTCGAGGAAAAGCCACTGCTCCCGCGGACAGCTGGGGAGGAACGCCCGGTCGGCGGCAAAGCTTCATCTTTGCATAATGCGCCGCGCCCATAAGGCAGCTCCTCACTGCTGCATAGGTGCCCCGATGAGTAATGTGAACATGCGGTACGGCGTTCCGTTTATGTCGAAAGAGAAAATGGCGGATATCCAGAAGCTCTTCGATGGTCCGCAGTGGCAACAGATCAGCGAAAAGTCTTCCGAAGAAATCGAGAAGATGAAGGCGGCGGGCGCAATCGGTGCCCATGTGCTGGAGCGGATCTCGCCCCACATCATGTCCGGCGCCAGGCTGTCCGAGATCGATCGCTTGATGCACGAGTTGATTACCGAACGCTATGGCGCGGAAATCGTGCGGTTGGCGGTGAAGACAGAGGGGAGCGGGCTGGCACACACCGATCTCATCGCGGCCAGCTACGCATTGAACGACATCGTCGCCAATGCGCCCGCAGATGACCGCACACTGCAGACCGGTGATCTGTTCGGCATCGATGTCAGCGCCCGAAAAGACGGGTGGTCGTGCGACACCGCGCGCCGTTGGATCGTGGGGGACGATGCATCGCCCCTCATCACCAGCCTTTATGCCGCAAGCCTTCAGGTCATGTGGCTGGTGATCGGCATGATCCGGCCCGGCGTGGCGGTCAATGATCTGGCCGCTGCCGCCAATGCTTATGCCGAACAGCATGGTTTTCGGATCATCCACACCTTCCCCGCGGTAGGCCACAGCATCGGCCGGGAACACAATGATGGCTGGTTCATCCCGTGGAAGGTCGGCGGCCTCAATGACGGGCGCATCCTGAAGAAGGGGATGACGTTCAGCGTGGAGATCTATCTGACCTCCGGTACTGGCGAGATCGGGTTCCTGGATAATGAGGTGACCAGCCTGGTGACCCTTGATGGGGCACCGGCCGCCTATTGGGAGCACATCGTCGCGGTGACGGACGATGGATGCGAGGTTCTGGACCTGCGGCAGGGCGAGGACCTGTCCTGGATGAAGGCAACTGTGGTCTGAAAAGAGCATTCTGAAGAGAAGGGACCGGATCCGCAGATCCGGTCCCGCTCGGGCGATCTCGGAAAAGTGGGCGGTACGAGGTTATGGCCCGCCCTCGCCCGCTTCTGCCCGGCGCGAGCGTGCATCGCCCCGCGGTTTTCTTAGCGCGGTGCGCCAAAGGGTGTCGTCAGCGGAACTTGAAATTGTTGATCGCGCCGAAAATGTCGAAAGGGCCGCCCGGCGCAGTCTTGGGGCCGGAGCCTGTATATTCATAGTGATAATCGACTTTGCTGACCCCGGCCCCGCCGCTGACACCGTCCAGCTGGTCGTCCGACAGGCCGCCGTGGTTGAGAATCTCTTCCGGGCCGAAGGCAAAGGGGGTGTCCTGCGACAGTTCCGACAAGCGAGCCGCCACGGTGGCCGCGGCATCGCCATAGATGGCCTGAATTTTATTGGCCAAATCCGGCTGAGCCCTCGCAGCGGCGAGGAACGCCGTCACTTTATCGTTCATGATGTGCTCCGTCACTTGATTGGTTGGGCCAAGGAAATATCCCATGCCCGTGCCATCTTTTCAGAGTGCCGCGCGTCCAAATGTTTAATATATAGTTTCTGTTCTAATGTTGAAAAAATTGAAATTTTGGGTGAGGGGCGCCATAATAATTGTATTTTACTTTCTTTCATTGCATCGAAATTGGAGATAGATTTCGTAACGAAGCGAAGAGTGGATTTTTTTATATCATCTCTACTTCTTGGCGTCCCCTGGCCAAGGAGGGATGCTGTGCGACGTGAGCTGGCAATGCCTGCGCCTGCCGTGTTGCAATGCACCAAAGTGCGTCACGCCTTCTTTTTTGGCAATTTCATTTCACAACCCTTCCAAACAACGAAATTGCGAGGTGCGGCACTCCGTGTCAGCCTTGAGGCAGATCAAACCGGCGCGGCACCTCGCCCAAGCCGGGAGGCGCGGGCATGGCGCCGCGTCGGGAGGCCCTGATGGCATTGAAGCCTGTCTCGCTCGACGACAAATATGACCTCGCAAAAGAAGAGGTTTTCGTTTCCGGCACCCAAGCGCTGGTGCGCCTTGCCCTGATGCAGAAGGAGCGGGACCGGCGGGCGGGCCTCAACACGGCCGGCTATGTGAGCGGCTATCGGGGCTCGCCGCTGGGCGGCCTCGACCAGCAGTTCCTGCGCGCCGAAAAGGTGCTGAAAGCCAATGACATCCTGTTCCACAGCGGGCTGAACGAGGATCTGGCCGCCACCGCCTTGTGGGGCTCCCAGCAGGCGGAGTTGCGGGGCGAAGGCAAGTATGACGGCGTCTTCGGCCTCTGGTACGGCAAGGGCCCGGGCGTCGACCGCTCCGGCGATGTGTTCCGCCACGCCAACAATGCGGGCACTTCGCCCCATGGCGGCGTGCTCGCCCTCATGGGCGATGACCATACCTGCGAAAGCTCCACCACCGCCCACCAGAGCGAATTCCATTTCGTCGACGTGATGATCCCCGTCCTCAATCCGGCGGGCGTCCAAGAAATCCTCGATTACGGCCTTTACGGCTGGGCGCTCTCCCGCTTCTCCGGTGCGTGGGTCGGCCTGAAGGCGGTTAAGGACACCATCGAATCCACCGGCATTGTGGATGGGCGCCTCGATCGGGTGGCGCTCGCCGACCTCGCGGGCTTCACACTTCCTCCCGGCGGCCTGAACATCCGCCTCGGCGACACCGCGCTGGCGCAGGAGGAGCGCCTCCAGGAATACAAGCGCGACGCCATCATCCACTTCCTGCGTGCCAACCGGCTCAACCGTTTCATCACCTCCGGCGGCGCCCGCCCGCGCATCGGCATCGCCACCGTGGGCAAGAGCTACCTGGATGTGCGCTTGGCTCTTGATGAGCTGGGCATCGACGAGGTGCGCGCCAATGATCTTGGCATCCGCATCTGGAAGGTGGCCTGCCCCTGGCCGCTGGAGACGCAGGGCCTTCAGGATTTCGCCCGTGGCCTCGACCTCATCATGGTGGTGGAGGAGAAGCGCTCCCTCATCGAGGTGCAGGTGCGCGAGGAATTGTACGGCACCGCCAACCAGCCAGTCTGCATTGGCAAGAAGGACGAGCAGGGCCGCTGGCTGTTCCCGGTGAAGGGCGCGCTCGATCCCAATGACATCGCCATCGCGCTCGGCAAGCGGCTGCTCGCCTATGGCGACATTCCCGATATCGCCGCCCGCGTGGCGGAGCTGGAGGAAGCCCAGCGGGTGCTCGCCGCCACCGGCGACGTGGCCACCCGCATTCCCTATTTCTGTTCCGGCTGCCCGCACAACACTTCCACCAAGGTGCCCGAGGGCATGCGTGCCTATGCGGGCATTGGCTGCCACTACATGGTGCAGTGGATGGATCGCCAGACCACGGGCTTCACCCAGATGGGCGGGGAAGGCGCCAACTGGATTGGCGAGGCGCCCTTTTCCAAGCGCGGGCATGTGTTCCAAAACCTGGGCGATGGCACCTACAACCATTCCGGCTATCTGGCGGTGCGCGCCTCCGTGGCCGCCAAGGTGAACGTCACCTACAAGATCCTGTTCAATGATGCGGTGGCCATGACCGGCGGCCAGCGCCATGACGGCAACCTGAACGTGCCCATGATCGCCCAGCAGGTGGCGGCCGAAGGCGTGCAGAAGGTGGTGGTGGTGACGGACGAGCCGGAAAAGTATCCGGCCGGCATCAAATGGCCGGACGGGCTGACCATCCATCACCGGGATGAGCTGGACAAGGTGCAGCGGGAGCTGGCCACCGTCCCCGGCGTGACCGCCCTCATCTATGACCAGACCTGCGCCTCCGAGAAGCGCCGCCGCCGCAAGCGCGGTCAGTTTCCGGACCCAGACAAGCGCGTCATCATCAATGAGCGGGTGTGCGAGGGCTGCGGCGATTGCGGCGTGAAGTCCAATTGCGTGTCCGTGCAGCCGCTGGAGACCGAGTGGGGCCGCAAGCGCGAGATCGACCAGTCCTCCTGCAACAAGGATTTTTCGTGCGTTAACGGCTTCTGCCCGTCCTTCGTGACGGTGCACGGCGCCAAGCCCCGCAAGAGCGCGGGCGCGGCGGCGGGCGCTGGGGATTGGCCTGAGCTCCCGGAGCCCAACTTGCCCGCCATTGAAGGCACCTATGGCGTCATCGCCACAGGGGTCGGTGGCACGGGTGTGGTGACCATTGGCGCCATCCTGGGCATGGCCGCGCACCTGGAAGGCAAGGCCTGCGGCATGATCGACATGGCCGGCCTCGCCCAGAAGGGCGGAGCGGTCTACAGCCATATCCGCCTCGCCAATACGCCAGAGGAGATCACCGCCATCCGCATTCCCGCGCGGGGGGCGGACTTCATCCTGGGCGGCGACCTGGTGGTGGCGGGCACCAAGAAGGTGCTGGCGGCGGTGAAGCCCGGCAAGACCCTGGTGGTGGTGAACACCCACGAGGTGCTGCCCGGCGACTTCACCCGCAATGCCGACTATTCCCTCCCCAGCGCCCGCATCAAACGCACCATCGCGGCGGCGGCGGGCGAGGAGAACACCCATCTGATCGAGGCCAGCCGCCTCGCCACCGGCCTGTTCGGCAATTCGCTGGCGCAGAACATTTTCATGGTGGGCTATGCCTATCAGTTCGGCGGCCTGCCCGTGTCGGCCGAGGCCATCCTCAAGGCCATCGAGCTGAATGGCGAGGCGGTGGCCATGAACCAGGCCGCCTTCCTGTGGGGCCGGCGCGCCGCCCATGATTCGGCCCGCGTGGAAGCTGCCATCGGAACCTCCGCGCCCACCTCCGATGCGCGCGTGCTCTCAACCTCCCTGGAGGAGATGATCACACGTCGCGTGGCCGACCTCACGGCCTACCAGAGCGCCCGCTACGCGGCCCGCTTCAAGGCGCTGGTGGACAAGGTGCGGGCCGCCGAGGCGGCCCGCGCCCCCGGCCGGTCCGGGCTGACAGAGGCGGTGGTGCGCAATCTCTACAAGCTCATGGCCTATAAGGACGAGTATGAGGTGGCCCGGCTCTTTTCCGATGGCGCCTTCCAGCGTCAGGTGGAAGCGGCCTTCGGGGGCGACCTCTCCTACGAGTTCCACCTTGCCCCGCCGATCTTCGCCAAGCCTGATCCGGTCACCGGCGAGCCGCGCAAGATGCGGTTCGGGCCGCGCATGATGAAGGGCTTCTCCTGGCTCGCGCGCTTCAAGGCGCTGCGCGGCACGCCGCTCGACATCTTCGGGTGGAGCGAGGAGCGCCGGACGGAGCGGGCGCTGATTAAGGATTACGAGAAGCTGGTGGCGGAGCTGATGGGAGCGCTGACCCCTGACAACCACGCTTATGCCGTGGCGCTGGCCTCCATCCCCGCTAAGATCCGCGGCTACGGCCATGTAAAGGTCCGTCACTTGACCGCCGCCAAGGCGGAGGAAGCCGACCTCCTGGCCCGCTTCCGCGCCCCGCCCGCGGCCCGGCCGGAGGCGCAGGCGGCGGAGTGAGGCGCGGCCGGACGGCGCGCGAGCAAGGCTCAACCAAGAAAGAAACCGCCGGCCCCAAGGCCGGCGGTCTTTTCCGTTCAGGAGGCCGGAGCCTCAGTCCTGGGGCTGGGGTGCCTCGGGCTGGTCGCTGGCGCGGCCGGTGCGGCGGCGTTCGGCCATGAACTGGTCGAACTCGGCCTTGTCCTTGGCCATCCGCAGTCGCTCCAGGAAGTCCTTGAACTCCTTCTGCTCCTCCTCGAGGCGCCGCAGCGTCTCGGAGCGATATTCGTCAAAGGCCCGGTTGCCCGACGAGGGGGGGCTCCAGAAGCCGCCGGGGCCCGGCCCACGGCCACCTCCGCACATGCGATCCATTTTCTCCTGCCAGCGGGCCATGCGATGGCCGCAGCCGACGCGCCCCGAGAACAGGGTGAAGGCGAGGACCGCGAGACCTGCGGGCCACCAGAACACGAAGCCGAGAACCGCCAGCGCGATCCACGCCCCGGAGCCGAGGCCATCCAGTTTCGATACGAGTGTCACGGCGAACCCTTTCGGCGTGAATGTGAATAACATTTACATAAATGGTCCCAGGTCCGCGTCCTGTCAAGGGCGTCTCCCAGTGTCGGGCGTCGGCTTTTGAAAATTTCAGCGGCGGGGGTCGGCGCCGAGGCCTTGCAGATAGACGAGCACGCCAGCTTCCAAGAGGTCCTCCGCCGACATGGGCAGGCTTCGCCGCGCCTTGTCGCCGCGCCCGAACAGGTCGGCGATGCCATGGGCCAGGGACCAAATGTGCAGTGCCAGCATCATGGCCGGGGGGCGGGAGGGCAAGGTGGTGACGACCGCCTCCGCGGCGCTGCGCAGGGCGCCAAAGGCGCGATCGCCTTCCGCCCGAACTTCCGGCGTGGCGTCCGCCGGCACATTGGCCTCGAACATGGCCGCATAGAAGGCGGGCTGGGTGCGCGCGAAGGCCAGATAGGCCCGCCCCAGCCGCTCAAGCGCCGTGCGCGGATCAGGCCGTCCCCGGTCCCACGCGGCCTCCAGGGCATCGGCAAAGGCGGCAAAGCCGCGCCGGGCCACTTCGGCCATGAGATCGTCGCGATCCCGGAAATGGCGATAGGGCGCGGCGGGGCTCACCCCGGCCGCGCGGGCGGCCTCCGCGAAGGTGAAGCCGCCAGGACCCTTTTCGCCGATGAGGTCCAGCGCGGCCCGCACCAGGGCTTCCTTCAGGTTGCCGTGGTGGTAGCCGCGCGTGCCCTCTCGGTCCGATTTCGACCAGCTCATGTTCGGGTCCCGGTTATGTAAGCTGGGTTTACATAAGGTCCGGCGTCCCGTCGAGGCTCATCCGAGCTCGAAGCTGGTGATCCCGAAGATGCGCGCCAGGGGCAAGGCCGGTGCGGCGCCACGATACATGCGCGCGGTCTCGAAGACGGGCGAAAGACCGGCGTCCTCGGCCAGGGCGCAGCCGGCCGCATTGGGCTCGGGCACGTCGAGAAAGATCGGCTCAAGGGGGGCGACCGCTCCTGCATGGCTGCAGGCCGCTTCATAAAGGGCAAAGGCCGTGGCCGCGTCCGGTGCAAAGAGGGGGCCGATCTTGTGCCCGCTGACGCAGCGCCGGACGACGCAATAGCCGGAGATCTCTCCGCCGACATGGGCCACGAAGGCGCCCCCTTCGACCGGCCGGAGCCAGTGGGAGAGGAAGCAGGGTCGGTCGAACAGGAAATGGCGACGGTCAAACGCCATGAGCGCAGGAACGTGCCGCGCCTCCGCCCGCGCGATACCGGGCGCCATTGCTCCGGCCGCCAGTGGGAGGCCGCCAAAGCGAATGTTGCGGTGGGCGAGGATGAAGCCGGAGCGGGCATAATTGCCGGTCTGAGCCAGAACGCCGTCCAGCCCCGCGACGCGATCGCCCAGCCGATCCATGGCCGCATTCCAGACCGCAAGGCCCAGCCCGTGTCCGCGCAGGTCCGGGCGGCAGATGTAAAAGCCCACAAAGCCGAAGGCCGGCCCATAGGTCACAGCCGAGATGACGCTGGCGAGGACTTCGCCCTCGAACAGGCCGAGGAAGCCCTGCGGGTCCTGGGCGAGGAAAGCGCCGGCATCTCCAGCCCCGGGATTCCATCCCTCTTGCGCGGCCCAGGCAACGGCGGTTTCCACCTCGGCGGCGGTGAGGGGGCGGATGTGGTGTGTCATGAGCATGCCGGCAGAAAGGTGGGCGGGGCGGTCAGGCGGATTCGGTGCCGTCGGCGACGACCACCATGTTTCGGCCCCGCGCCTTGGCGAGATAAAGGGCCCTGTCGGCCCGCTCGATGACCGTTTCGAGGGTGGCATCGTTGGCGGTCAGGCCGGCGACGCCGAAGCTGGCGCGCACCTCAAGGGGCGAGGCGGGCGTTTCCACCGGCGAGGCGGCGATGGCACGGGCGAGGCGATGGGCTACGCGCTCCGCTCCCTCCAGGTCCGCTCCGGCGATGAGAATGGCGAATTCCTCGCCGCCGAGGCGGGCGAACACGTCATGGGGGCGCAGCTCCGCCCGGCAGCGCGACGCCACTTCCCGCAGCACGGCATCGCCGGCTGCATGGCCGTGGCGGTCATTGATCCACTTGAAGCGGTCCATGTCGAAGATCAGCACCGAAAGCGGTGTCCCCGCCAGCAAGGCGTGGTGGAAGGCCGCTTCGCTGCGCTCCATGAACATGCGGCGGTTGCCGAGGCCCGTGAGGGCGTCGGTGCCGGCGAGCCGGCGCAGCTCCTCCTCCATGCGCCGGCGCGCGGTGATGTCCCAATAGGCCATCACATAGAGTTCGTCGATGAAGCCGAACCGGAACTGGATGGTGCGGGTGGAGCCGTCACGGCAGCGCACGTCCCAATCCGCCTGGGCGAACTGGTTGGGAGGGCGGAACTGGAGGGTGCGGCTCGCACCGTCGCGGTAGCGCACATCCCAATCCGTTTGGGAGAAGGTGCTGGCCTGGAGACGGGGCGGCGAGAGGCGATGGCGCCATTCGGCAATGGCGCGGCGGCGCGCATCCTCGTCGGGAAAGGCCTGGCTCCACCAATCCTCCAGATGCAGGCGGGACCCGGGAGGCGGCGGGGCGAACATGTCGTCGGAGACGGCGTTGGAAAACACCTGATTGAAGTCGAGGTCGAAGATCTTCAGGCCCACGGGCAAGCCGGCGAGCACGTCCTGTGCCAGCTCACCCCAGCCGCGCGCATCCCCTTCCACATGCCCCGCGGCCGCTTCCAGGGTCAGAAGGTGGCCTTCTATGGGCGCGGGGAGGGGAGCATGGCGCAGCGCCAGGACGGTGGGTGCCCCCTGGCCCTCGATCGGCAGCAGGAGCCGATGTCCGGGGGCTCGCGTCTGCACATGGGCGGACAGGCGCACCACCGCCCAGGGCCCCAGGACCGTTTCGAGCGAAGGCAACGCAGTTCCGCCCGCTGGCGGTAGGTTCAGAAGGGCGCGTGCAGCACCGTTCGCAGCAAGGATGCTGCGTGCCTGTGGGTCAATGGCCAGGAGCGGGTGGTGGACCAGCTCCATCCAGGCACCGCAAGGCGCCTCCTTGGCGATCGACAGGGGCTGTCCGGTCGCGGACGCCTCAGGCGTAATGGCCAATCGAACCCCACTCCTTATGCGCCCACTTGCTCGAGGAATCCGGCAAGGTCCTCCGTGATGTAATCCACATAGGCATCCTCCCTGCCCTCGAACTCCCAGGCCTCCCGCGTCTCCAGCCGTTCTCCGGGTGGAACCACCAGGATGGTCACCATGCCCAACCGGTGGGGAACCTCCAAGTTGCGCGCCAGATCCTCGAACATGGCGGCGCGGGTGGGGTCCACCCCGTAGGCATCAAGAAACCTCCCATAGGCCTCTGGCGTGGGTTTGGGGTGGAATTCCGCCGCAACTATGTCATGCACCGCCACGAAGTGCTGATCCATGCCCAGCTTGGACAGGACATTGCGGGCGTGGCGCTCGGAGCCGTTGGTGTAGACGAGCTTCTTGCCGGGCAGGGCCTCGATGGCGGCGGCAAGCCGCGGCGAAGGATCAAGACGGGACAGGTCCACGTCGTGCACATGGTCGAGGAAGGCGTCGGGCTCGATGCCGTGCTCGATCATCAGACCTCGCAGGGACGTGCCATAGCGCCGATAATAATCCTTCTGGAGCTTGAAGGCCTCGTCGAGGCTGAGGCCCAACAGGCCGGCGATGTAATCGCGCATGCGCGCATCGATCTGGCTCCAAAGGTCATGGCGGGCCGGATAGAGCGTGTTGTCGAGGTCGAACACCCAGGTGTCGACCTCGCGAAAAGCGGCAGAAGGGGTTTCGGTCATAAGGACATCCACGCGAGGGGCGGGCGGATGTAGCATCAAAGCGTCGCAGCGTCATACCGGGCCGGGCCGGAGGTTTTGCCGCACGCGGTCAAAGAAAACGCGCCGCAGGGACTGCGGCGCGTCATGCTTTAGAGCCCACGCTAAGCGCGCAGGTCGAATCAGCGGGTGATCAGCGTCCCCGCTCCCCCGTCGGTCAGGAGCTCCAGCAGCACCGCGTGGGGCACCTTGCCGTCGAGAATGACGACGCCTTCCACACCCTGCTCCAGGGCATAGATGCAGGTTTCCACCTTCGGGATCATGCCTCCCGAAATGGTGCCGTCGGCGATCAGGCGCTCCGCCTCGGTGATGGTCAGGCTGGGAATGAGGTTCTTGTTCTTGTCGAGCACGCCCGGCACGTCGGTGAGCATGAGCAGGCGCTTGGCACCGAGGGCGCCGGCAATGGCACCGGCAAAGGTGTCGGCATTCACGTTATACGTGCCGCCATCCTCGGCCGCCGCCACCGGGGCGAGCACGGGAATGAGCTCGCGGCCCAGGATCTGGTCGAGCACGGTGGTGTCCACGCGGTCGGGCTCGCCCACGAAGCCGAGATCGACTTCCTGTTCGCTGTTGCCGTCGGGATTGGTCACCACGCGGCTGGCCTTGCGGGCCACCACCATGTTGCCGTCCTTGCCGCACAGGCCGATGGCCGTGCCGCCGGCGGCATTGATGAAGCCCACGATCTGCTTGTTGATGGAGCCGGCGAGTACCATTTCCACGATTTCCACCGTGGCCTTGTCGGTGATGCGCAGGCCGGCGGCGAATTCCGACTTGATGCCGAGCTTCGACAGCATGGCGCCGATCTGCGGGCCGCCGCCGTGCACCACCACCGGATTCACGCCGGACTGTTCCAGCAGGACGATGTCCTCGGCAAAGGTGCGGGCTCCGATCTCATTGCCCATGGCGTGGCCGCCATATTTCACCACGACGATGGAATCATCATACCGCTGCATGTACGGGAGGGCCTTGGTGAGCACTTCGGCCAGGAGCTGGCCTTGCGCTTCGCCTGCCGGGTCTTGCTCGCTCATGTCCGAGTGCGTCCTGTTGGTGCGGGGCGGCTCGCTTCTAGAGCATGAATGGTGAAAGTTGAATGGCCTTCCCTGCGTCGGCGCCTTACGGGCGTCATTTCCCCAAGGGTAGGGTGCGCAGCGCTGCCTCCGATCCACCACATTTGAGCCGCTCTAGGCTGGCTGAATCCCGCATGCGGGACCTGCTCTCCAGGTAGACCCATCGCCGATGACCACGCCGAAGCCTGTCCGCCGCGCCCTGGACCTGCGTCCCTCGCGCATCGCGCTCCTGTTCCTTCTGTGCTTCGCGATCGTCTCGATCCCGATCGTCACGCACCCCATTCCGCCGCTGTCGGATTATGTGAACCACCTTTCGCGCATGTACATCATCGCGCAGGTGAAGTCCGATCCGATCCTCGCGCGCTATTACACGCTCGAATGGTCGGTGCTGCCGAACCTGATGATGGACCTCATCGTCCCCGTGCTGGAACGGGTGACCAATGTGTTCGTAGCGGGGGAGATCTACACGCTCCTATGCTTCGCGCTCATTGCCTTCGGGACGCTCGCGCTCCATCGGGCCCTGTTCGGCCAGTGGTCGGCCATCCCGCTGCTGGCCTTTCCCTTGCTTTACAACTCGGTCTTCCTGATCGGAGTGATGAATTATGTGTTCGGCATCGGCCTCGCGCTGCTGGCGCTGACCACCTGGATCCTCCTGCGCCAGAGCCTGTGGCGCTATCCGGTGGCGGTGGGCTTCGTCATCGCCCTGTTCTTCTGCCACCTGGTGTCGGTGGGCATCTATGGCATGGGCCTACTGGCCTATGAATTGTGGGTGCTGGTGCGCGACCGGCGCGAGGCGCTGCAGCCCCGCCTCGTGCGTTTCGTGGCCGCCGGCCTGCCCTTCCTTCCGGTTGGACCCATGCTCCTGATGAGCCCCACCTGGGGCTTGTCGGGTCAGAATTACTGGGAGCCGCGCGGCAAGCTTGAAGGCATCGAGTTCGTCGTCAACGTCTATTACGACCATGTGGCCTTCGCACTCACCGCCGTGATCGTGCTGGCGGCCGCATGGGCGAGCCAGCATCGCCTGCTGCGCTTCCATCCGCTGCTGTGGCCGCTTCTGATCGTCTCCGGCATCGTCTACATGGCCATGCCGCGCACGGTGTTCGCCACCTATATGGCGGACCAGCGCCTGCCCATCGCGGTGGCTTTCATGGTGATCGCGTGCATCCAGGTGGACTTGCGCCACCGGCTGGCGCGGCGCGGCTTTGGGGTGGTGCTCATCATCCTCCTGTCCATCCGTGTCGCCGAGGTGCAGGTGGTGTGGGACCGCCTGTCCCGCTGGACCGGCGCGTTCGATGCCTCGGTGGAGAAGATCGACCGAGGCGCGCGGGTGCTGGTGGTCTATTCGGACCCGCGCGGCGGCAATGACGTGACCGACCTTGGCCTTGTCCATGCGGCCTGCCTCGCCATCATCGAGAAGTCGGCGTTGATTCCCACCGTCTTCAATGTGGCCGGCAAACAGATCCTGCGGGTGCGGCCGCCCTATCGCGATTTCGTCGACACTGAGGATGGCAACCCGCCCACCCTGGAGCAGATGCTGCTGACCGCGGACGATGTGAGCCCCGATGGGCCCCGCTATTGGGACCTGTGGCCCCAGCATTTCGATTATGTCTATCTGCTGTTCACCGAGCCGGGAGACATCAACCCCGATCCCGAGCGCCTGGAGCCCGTGTTCGAGGGCGCGCGGTTCCAGCTCTACAAGGTCGTCAAGCCGACGCCACCGGCCTGAGCAGCGTCACCTTGTCGTCATGCGGGCGTGACAAGGGAGCCGCCTGCAGGCAAAAGCGCGTCTTCGGCGCCTCCCCAAGACCCGAGAAGACCGTGATGGAAGTCATCTACACCAACGCCATCCTGGCCCTGGACGACCGGCTGGTGCCGGGAACGCTGGTGGTGCGCGACGGCGTCATCGCGGAGGTGGCCGAGGGCCTCAGCGCGCGTTCCGATGTCCGGGACTGCGCGGGCGACATCCTGGCCCCCGGCCTCATTGACCTGCATACGGACGCGCTGGAAGGCCATTTCGTGCCCCGGCCCAAGGTGATCTGGCCGGACGCCCGCGCGGCGGCGCTCGCCCATGACGGGCAGGTGGTGGCCGCCGGCGTCACCACCGTCTATGACGCCATTTCAGCGGGGGGATTCGACCAGGCCAAATCGGTCCGGCGCGAGCTGTTCTCCCTCATGCTCGATGCGGTGGAGGCCAACCGGGCGCTGTTCCGGGCCGACCACCAGATTCATTTGCGGTGCGAATTGACCGATCCCGGCGTGGTGGACTTGGTGGCCCCCCAACTTTCCCGTCCGGTGGTGACTCTGGCTTCGCTGATGGACCACACCCCCGGTGCGCGGCAATGGCGCAATCTGGAGCACCTGCGCACCTTTCTCCTGGGCATTGGCAAGACCGCCGAGGACGTGGAGATCGAGCTGCAGGAGCGCACCGAGCGCGGACGCGCGGCGGTGCGGGACAATCACAGGAAGATGGTTCAACTGCTGACCGGCACGGGCATCGTCCTTGCCAGCCATGATGATACGCTGCCCGAACATGTGCTGGACGCCAAGGCTTCCGGCTGTACCATTTCCGAGTTCCCCACCACGGTCGAGGCGGCTCGGACCGCCCATGCGGAGGGCCTCACCACCATCGGCGGGGCACCCAATGTGGTGCGGGGCGGGTCCCATTCCGGGGGCGTAGCCATGAAGGATCTCATGGCGGAGGGCCTGTTGGATGCGCTCGCCTCCGACTACGTTCCCGCAAGCCTCCTTCAGGCCGCGGCCAAGCTTGGCCGTTCACCAGGCATCGGCCTGCCGCGCGCACTTGCTCTGGTGACCAGCGCGCCCGCCAAGATGGCCGGCCTGTCCGATCGCGGCCGTCTTGCCGCCGGCCTGCGCGCCGATCTCCTGCGCTTCCGCATGGTGGAAGAAACGCCGGTGGTGCGGGAGGTCTATGTCCGGGGCGAGCGGGTGTTCTGAGTGGCGCGCTCGCACGGCGATGCGCGGGGAGCTATAGCAGTCCGGCACCGGTCGCGCCGCCCGGCCCGCCGGGCGAGAGATGACGAACCGAAGTGGAGAGGAACGTGGCCCCGCGCTATGCCGTCTATCTCGCCCCCTCGCCCGACAGCGCCCTCTGGCAATTCGGCTCCCGTGTGGTCGGCTATGATGCCGTCACCGGGGAAGATCTTCCCCCGCTGGATCTGGCGGGCTTCGACGCCCAATCCTGGCGGGAGCTGACCGCCGAGCCTCGTGTTTACGGCTTTCATGGCACACTGAAGCCGCCCTTCCGCCTGGCAGAGGGGGTGTCCGAGACGGATGTGATCGCCGCGTTTACAGAGCTTGCCGGCCGCTGCCACGCCTTCGAGCTGCCGCCGCTGGACGTGAAGGGCATCGGCAGTTTCGTTGCGCTGGTGCCTTCCGCGCCCACCCCCGTGCTCAATGACCTTGCCGCCGAGCTGGTGGTGCAGCTTGACCATCTGCGCGCACCCCTGACGGCGGGCGAGATCGCCAAGCGTCGGCCGGACCGGCTGTCCGAGCGGCAGATGCGGCTGCTGGAGGATTATGGCTACCCCTATGTCATGGAAGAGTTCCGCTTCCACATGACCTTGTCCGGCTCGCTGGAGGCGGATGCCGCCGTCCACGTGCAGAACACCCTTGCCGATGCCTTCGCCGCCTCCGGCGCACATCTGCCGCTGCGGGTGGAGGACCTCGCCTTGTTCCGGCAGGAGGCGCCGGGCGCGCGCTTTCGCCAATTGGCCCGTGCGCCCCTCCATCCACTGTGAGGCCGTCCCATGAAGAAACTCGGCGTCGCCCCCACCATTGATCCTTCGGCCCAGGTCAAGCTGAGCCAGCTCGGGCGCTATACGGAAGTGGGGGCGCGCACGAAGTTGCTGGAGGTGGAGATGGGGGACTATTCCTACATCGCAGCGGACGCCGAGGCGGCCTACAGCCAGATCGGAAAATTCTGCTCCATCGCCGCGATGACGCGGACCAATCCCGGCAATCACCCCATGTGGCGGGCGAGCCAGTCCCATTTCACCTATCGCGCTTCGGCCTATTTCGACGATGCGGAGGACGAGCTGGGCTTCTTCCAGTGGCGGCGAGAGCAGCCGGTGCGCATGGGCCATGACGTGTGGGTGGGCCATGGCGCCATCATCCTGCCCGGCCGCACCATCGGTACCGGCGCGATCGTGGCGGCGGGCGCTGTGGTCACCCGTGACGTGCCGCCTTACGCCATTGTGGGCGGGGTGCCGGCACAGGTCATCAAATGGCGGTTTCCCGAGGATGTGGCCGAGCGGCTCATGGCGCTCGCCTGGTGGGACTGGGAGCATCTCCGCCTGCGCGCGGCCCTGGAAGATTTCCGCCAGCTGACCGTTCACGCCTTTCTGGAAAAGTATGGCGGCTGACACCCCCTCCGCCCTGTGATCCCGGAACGCCGTCAGCCCGCAAAGCCGTGGGTCAGGCAGGCGCGCAAGGATACCAGCTGGGCCTCGTCATAGGCACCCACCACATTGGGAAAGCGCATGTGCAGGATGTGGTGGTACATCACCGTGTAGCGCTCGGTGTCATCATTGAGGTCCAGATAGGAGTTCCCGTCCACCGCAAGGAGGATGGGAAAGGTGGCGCGCAACTGGTCGAAGAACTCGGGGACGGACACGCGCTGAAAGGCGTTGAGGCACCAGTGGTTCAGTTCCGCCGTCACCAGGGGGCGATGCTGCGCCAGGGTGTGCGCGGCGCCGCTCAGCACTTGGCCCTCCACGCCTTCCACATCGATCTTCATCAAATCCACCGTGTGGATCCCAAGCTCCGGAAGCACCTCGTCCAAGGTGCGGATGCGGATGGTCTCGACCGTATGGCCCGCCCCCGCCTGCGTCTGGTCCGAGACAAAGCCGCCGGAACGGTTGCTGGGCGAGAAGGTCAGCGTGGTCTCCTGCGTCTCCACGCCCAAGCCGTAATTGTGGGCGTGGACATGGGAAAGGCCCGCCTCCGCCAGGTTGCGGGTCAGATAGGAGCAGGTGGTGGGGGAGGGCTCGAAGGCGTGGACGGCCGCGGCGGTTTCGCCGAACAGGATGGCGGTGCAGCCAATATTGGCGCCCACGTCCAGCACGGTGTCGCCCGGGCGCATCAGCACCTTCAGCAGGCGAACGGTGTCCGGCTCGAAGCCCCGCTCCACATAGGCCAGGTAATCATCGTCCGAGACGATGAGATAGTCTTTGTCCCCGATGCGGACCTTGGCCTGTCGTTCCTCACCCATGATGTGCCTCGTCCCGTCGGCGCTGCGGCACCGTCCAAGGGCCACTCCGCATGAAGGCTGACGTGACGTTGGGGCAAAGTGAGGACAGCGTGGCCGTGCGGGCTGCCGGCCTCAGTCGGTCTCGTCGGGCCGGGCGCCGGATTTCAGCTCCACCGTGCCCAGCGCATCGGCGAGGCGCATGCGGGCCGAACCGGGGCGGGCCGGCTTCTGCTGGCTCTCATGGGGCACCCAGGCCGAGAGCCAGACGATCTCGAACGTGGCGCGCACGCGTCCGTCGGGGTCGGCGAAACGCTCGGCATAGATCTCCGCCGCCCGCAGCAGCACCGTCCGCGGCAATGGCACGCGCCGGCGTTCCAGCAGCGCGTTGGTGGCGCCCATGCGACGCAGGTCCGCAAACAGGGTGAAAGGGCTGGAATAGCGCACCGTCAGGCGTTCGGTGTCGCTCACGGGCAAGGCGAGGCCCGCCCGCTGCAACAGCCCGCCCAGGTCCCGCACATCGGCGAAGGGGGCCACGCGTGGGGAGAGGCCACCCGTCACCTCGGTCTCGGCGGCGGCAAAGGCCTCCCGCAATTCGGTGAGGCTTGTCCCGCCCACGATGGCCGCGAGAAAGAGCCCGTCCGGCTTGAGCGCCCGGCGCACCTGCGCGAACGTGCCCGGCAGGTCGTTCACATGCTGGAGGGCGAGGGCGGACACCACCAGGTCCAGCGCCCCATCGGCGAAGGGCAGGGACTCCTCGTCCGCGACCACGGCCGGACAGGCGCTGTGAAGCCCCAGCTCCAGGGGCGCAGCGCGGAACACCTGTTCCACATTGGGCGCGCCGCTCAGCGCTCGCGCCACGGCATCGGTGGGCGTACCCAGGTCCACAGCGCGGGAGAAGGTGCGGCGCACCGCCATCACCCGGTCCGCCAGATCCTCGGCGACGCGGTCCAGCAGGAAGTCGGCGGGGCCGAGCCGCGCCGCGCGGGCGAGCCGCCGGCGCAGCAGGGGGCGATCAAACAGGAGATGGCTCATGCCGGCCATATAGGCGCGGCGGGCGCGGGAGGAAAGGCGGGAGGTGGGCCGACGGACTTTGCAAATCCCACCGGCCCATCGACACGACCCGTTGCTCTCATTCCGGCTCGATACCGGCTGCCTTTGTGATCTCCGCCCACTTCTTGGTCTCGGACGCGACGAACGCCGCAAGCTCCGCAGGAGTGGAGGAGGACGGCTCGATGCCAGCACCGATCAGCGTGTCCTGGACGGACTTTTCGCCCATGGCCTTGATGAAGGCTTTGTCGAGGGTGTCGATGATGTCCTTCGGCGTCTTGGCCGGGGCGAAGGCGGCGAACCAGGCGGTCAGCTCATAGTCCTTGAGGCCGGCCTCACGCATGGTGGGCAGGTCGGGGGCGAGCGAGGAGCGTTCAGCGCTCGAGACCGCCAGCGCCTTCAGCTTGCCGGCGCGGGCGGACGGCAAGGTGGTGGAGATGTCGGCGAACATCACCTGCACCTGACCGCCGAGCAGATCCGTCACCGCCTGGGGATTGGACTTGTAGGGCACATAGAGGATGTCGACCCCGGCCTGGCTTTTCAGCATCTCCACCGCAAGGCGGGAGGAGGCGGAGCCGGCGCCGAAGGTGAGCTTGCCGGGATTGGCCTTGGCATAGGCGATGAACTCCTGCGCGGTGGTCACCGGCACCGAGGGGTTCACCACCAGGGCGAGCGTGATGGAGCCGAGCTTCGAGATGGGCTCGAAATCCTTCACATGGTCATAGCTCAGCTTCTTGTAGAGCGCCTGGTTGGAGGCGTGGGTGGAGTTGGAGGTGATGAGGATGGTGTAGCCATCGGGCGCGGCGCGGGCCACTTGCGAGGCGGCGATCTGGCCGTTGGCGCCGGGCACGTTCTCCACCACCACCGACGCGCCAAGGCTCGCCGAGACATTCTGGGCGAGCACGCGGGCCAGCGTATCCGTTGCGCTGCCGGCGGAGAAGGGCACCAGGAACTTGATGGGCCGGGAGGGATAAGTCTCGGCGACGGCCGGCGCCGCGCCGAAGGCCAGGGCGAGGCCCAATGTGGCGGCCAGCGCCGTGCGGCGGGTGAGGGAGCGGGCGCCAGGCGGCGCGGAAAGCGGCTTGTCCATGGGGTTCCTCCGGTTTTTCAGATGGTTGTGAGCGTGTCGGCGGGCAGGAGGCGCAGCGCCTCCTGCACCTTTTGCGTCGGCGCCAGCTCCAGTTCGAGCAGGCGGAAGGAGAGCGACTTGCCGTGACCGTCGAGGCCGAGGGAGGCGTTCACGCCCCCTTCCAGCACGTCATCCAGCACGAAATTGAACGCGCAGAGGTTCGGCAGGTCGTAGCGCACCACGCGGGTGGGATGCCGGCTGGCGAAATGGGCGGCGACCGCCTCGGCGGTCACCTGCTCGGCCAAAGCGGGGAAGGCCTCGGGCAGGCGGCAGACCAAGGCGATATTCGCCCGGTTGCCCTTGTCGCCGGCGCGCGCGAAGGCGAGGCGGTGCAGAAGGAGGGGGGCGGTGGGGTGGTGCAAGGTCATGCCGCATCCTCCAGCAAAGTGGCGCGGGGCTGCGTGAAGGCGCGCTCCACCAGGCAGGAGGCGCTGGACAGGCGCGCGGTGAGATGGCGTCGCACACCCCCGCCGCCGGCCGGACCGACGCAATAGAGCGCCTCCACCTCGTCCAGCAGCAGGTTCAGCGCCTTCAGGTCGCTGGATTGGGCGGCAAAACGCAGGCGCACGTCCTGGGATCGCGTCTCGGCCAAGCGCGCGGCGAGCACGTCGCCGGCGGTGTCGTTGAAGAGGCTGGCGATGCCGATGGCATCCACCCGTACGGTCAGGCTCGGCGCCTGCTCGGCCATGCGGGTGCGGATGATCTCAGCGGCCAGCGCGGCGCGGGCGGCGGCATTGGGGCCCGCATAGGAGATTTCGGCCTCCGCCAGGTGCCCTGCCTCGAAGCAGACCGTGGTCTTCAGCGTCTCCGGCCGCGCATGGCCGCGCGCGCCGGAGATGCGCACGCGATCCGGGCCGATCTCCTCCACGCGGGTGGCGGTGATGTCGAGCACCACGTCGGGTGTGAGATAGGCGGCGGGATCATGGATTTCGTAAAGCATCTGCTCGATCACGGTGAAGCGATCGATGCGCCCGCCCGTGCCCGGCGGCTTGGAGAGGGTGAGCGTGCCGTCGCGGGCGATCTCGGCAATGGGAAAGCCCACATGGGCCAGATCCGGCACGTCCTTCACCCCGGGATCGGCGAAATAGCCGCCGGAGACCTGGGCACCGCATTCCAGGAGGTGTCCGGCCAGCGTGCCGGCGGCTAGAAGGTCCCAGTCCGCCTCGTCCCAGCGGAACACATGGCGCAGCGGCCCGAGCGCCAAGGCGGGATCGGCGATGCGCCCGGTCACCACAATGTCGGCGCCGAGATCCAGCGCCTCCATGATGGCGGTGGCGCCGATATAGGCGTCAGCCGAGACGATGGCGTCGCGCCCCTGGAGCAAGGTGCCGCCCACCTCACGCGCCGCCAGTTCGGCGACGCTCAGGCGGTCCTCAAGGCTCGCGCCTTCCACCACCGCGATGCGGGGGGCAAAGCCGGCGGCCTTGGCCAGGGCGGCGATGCGGGCTGCGGCAGCCGGGGGATTGGCGGCGCCGAAGTTGCCGATGATGCGGATGCCGGAAGACAAGCACGGCGCCAGGATGGGGCCCACAAAGCGCTCCAGCGCCGGGCTGTCGCCGCGCGTGGGATCATTGCGGCGGGCCAGCTGGCAGGCGGCGAGCGTGCGTTCCGCCAGGGTCTCGAAGATGAGGAAGCGCGGCCCAGAATGGCGGCTCAGTTCCGCCACCACCGGGATTGCAGCGTCCACCCGGTCGCCCGCAAAGCCCGCACCGGAGCCGATGCGCACCATGTCCGTCATCCCGTCCTCCCGTGCCGGCCCGTCTGCGCGGGAACTGCGGCTGAACCGATCGATCTCCCGCCGGTTTCGGAAATCCTAGACAGGGCCAATTCATTAGGTCAAATAATGCAACTATATAATTTCATAGGGTGATACGATGAATATCACCGTGCGCCAGCTGGAGGTCTTCGCCTGCGCCGCCCGCGCCTTGAGCTTCACGGAAGCCGCGCAGGTGCTGGGCATCTCCCAGCCGGCCTTGAGTGAGAGCATTCGGCGCATGGAGGCGGAACTGGGCCTGCGCCTGTTCGATCGCACCACCCGGCGCCTCAGCCTGACCAAGGATGGGGAGGCGCTGGCGGGCCTCGCCGAGGAGGTGGTCCGCGATGTGCGCGCCGGCCTCCAGGACATTGCCGAGCGGGGCCAGCGGCGCCCCCGCGTCTGCATCGCCCTTTTGCCCTCCATAGCCGCCGCCATCCTGCCGGCCGCCACCGACGCCTTGCGCCGCGCCTTTCCCGAGGCGGAGCTGGCGGTGTGCGACGTGCTGCATGAGCGCGCCGTGGGCCTGGTGGAGGACGGGGTGGCGGATCTGGCCGTCACCATGCGGCCGGCGGGGGAGCTTCTGGCCTATGAGCCCTTGGGCGCCGACGATGTCTATGCCCTCATGCGCCGCGATCATCCCCTGGCGGGGCGGGGCGCGCTGGCCTGGGGCGCGTTGGCGGGCCATCCCTTCGTGGCGCTCGCCCGTTCCACCTCCGTGAGGCGACTGGTGGATGGCGGTCTGGCGGCGGCAGACGTGGCGCTGGCGCCCCGCTTCGAGGTGGAGCAGATCCCCTCCGCTGTCGCCTTGGTGGCGGCCGGCCTCGGGGTGACCGCCCTGCCGGCGCTCACCTTCGCCATGTTTCCCCGCCAGGGGCTGGTCATGCGGCGGCTCGAAAAGCCCGTTGTGCGACGGGCGCTGGGGCTCATCACCCCCACGCGGCGGGCGCTCTCCCCGGCGGCGGCGGCGCTGGCAGAAGGATTGCGCGTGGTATTCCGGGAGAAGGTGGGGCTGGCGCCAGAGGGATGAGCGGGGCGACTGAGAGGGAGCAACTTGCCGTTGCCTCACCGGCAAAGGGTCCTTGAGGCCATTGATCGCGGGCGGCCGCGGGGTTACCACTTCCTGAAATAATGAATCCCAGACGCCCTCAGGGTTCGGGACGCCGCGAGGGAGATGGGCCATGTCCACGCCAGCCGCCGAATTCGAGACCCTGACCGACGAACAGATCCTGCGCAGCCTCTATGACGCGGCGCTGTCGGCCGCCTTGCCTCAGGGCAAGTTCGAGGGCCTGCTGCCGGATCCCCCCGGCCCTGGCGGGCGCACCCTGGTGATTGGCGCCGGCAAGGCCTCGGCTCTGATGGCGCAGGCGTTCGAGGACGCCTGGCCCCATCCCTGCGAGGGGCTCATCGTTACCCGCTACGGCCATGCCTGCCCCACCCGCTCCATCGAGGTGGTGGAGGCGGCCCATCCTGTGCCGGATGAGGCGGGCCTTGCCGCGGCGCGGCGCATCCTGGACCTCGCCCGTTCGGCGGGGCCGCAGGATCTGGTGATCTGCCTGATGTCGGGTGGCGCCTCCTCGCTCCTGACCCTGCCGGCGGAAGGGCTGACGCTGGCCGACAAGCAGGCGCTGAACAAGGCGCTTTTGAAGTCGGGCGCGCCCATCGGCGTCATGAACAAGGTGCGCAAGGCGGTCTCCGCCATCAAGGGCGGCCGGCTGGCCGCCGCCATCGCTCCGGCGCGGGCGGTGACCTATCTCATCTCCGACGTGCCGGGGGACGATCCCGCCGCCATCGGCTCGGGCCCCACCATTCCCGAGGCCTCCGACCCGGAGGAGGTGCTCAGCCTCATGCGCACCTGGCGCGTGGACGTGACACCGGCCCTGGAAGCAGTGATCCGCTCCAACACCGTCTCCGGGGAAACCCAGCCGCACCAGGTGGTGCATATGATCGCGACCCCGCTCATGGCGCTGAAGGCGGCAGAGGCGCGGGCCCGGGAGCTGGGCCTTGCGGCCCTCATTCTCGGCGATGCCATCGAGGGCGAGGCGCGGGAGGCGGCGCATGTCTTCGCCGGCATCGCCCGCTGCGCCAGTGCCCATGGCGTGCCCTTGCAGGCGCCCGGCGTGCTGCTCTCCGGTGGCGAGACCACGGTGACCGTGCGCGGCCACGGACGCGGCGGGCGGAATGTGGAATTCCTTCTGGCCCTGGCTTTGTCCCTCAAGGGGGCGAAGGGGATCTCGGCCATCGCCTGCGACACGGATGGCATTGACGGCACCGAGGATTCCGCTGGCGCCTGGTTCGACGAAGCCATCCTGACCCAGGCAGAGGCGGCGGGGGTGAGCGCGGCGCAGATGCTGCTCAACAATGACGGCTACTCCTTCTTCGCCGCCCTTGACCGGCTTGTCGTCACTGGCCCCACGCTGACCAATGTGAACGACTTCCGCGCCATCCTCATCCGGTAAGGGGCCGCATCCTGTTGTCATGTTGCAGCGCAGCAGGCATGCAACAGGTGCATGACGGCTGGAATGTCTTTGTATGCAATCTGTTGCGGCCGTCTGACGCATGTTCGTACCGAAATGGTTCGGATTTGAAAGGTCAGTCGCCTTGACCTTTTGTGCAGCGCACCTCATTTGCGCCGTCCCGGGTCTCCACGCTGAGACCCACCCGAGCCAATGCCCGCGGGCAATCGGCCAAGAAGGTGGAATGGACAGGTTCGGCGCCGGTCCCAACCCCTCAAGACCACACAAGGGAGGAGAGTTCGTCACGTCGCCGAACGGAGTTGAGCCATGAGCGAAGCCGTGGCACCGGGTATCATTCGCAAACTCTGGCCCGGAGAGCAGCATATGCTGCGCGATCATCTCCTGAGGCTCGATCCTGAAAGCCGCCGCAGCCGCTTCTGCTCGGCGGTCTCGGACGAGTTCATCGACCACTATGCCGCCCGCGTGTTCCGATCCGGGTCCCTTATCCATGGGGCCTATGTGGACGGCGTGCTCCGCGCCGCAGCCGAGCTCTACCCGGATTCCGAAATCATGGCCGAGGGCGCCGAAATGGCGTTCAGCGTGGAGAGCGCCTTCCAGAATCTCGGCCTTGGCACGCAATTGCTGGAGCGGTCCATCCTGGCGGCCCGCAACCGGGGCATCCGCCGCCTGCATCTGAGCTGCCTTGCCCATAACCGCCGCATGCAGCAGATCGTCCGCAAGTTCGACGCCGAATTGTCCTTCGAGCATGACGAGGTCCAGGCGGAATTGACCGCGCCCTATCCCACGGCGGTCTCGCTGGCCCAGGAAGCCACCGCCGACGTGCGCGGCATGGCGGGGGCCATGTTCCAGGCCCAGCGCCGGGCCACCGGCGTGATGCTGGACCTGCTCCTGCCCACGTCCTCGGCGGCCTGAGGCAAGCCGGCCTTTTGAACGGCAGACGGCCCCGATGGACGGGGCCGTCTCCTTGTCCTCCAGGCGGAGGGCGGCGTCCTGACGGACGTCCTTTGTTGGAAGATCAGCTGGCGGCCGAGGGGCGGGTGTCCTCCGTCCCGTCCCATTCCGGGCGCGGAACCACTGAATTGGCCTGCCGGTTGGGCGCAGCCGGCACAAAGGTGGCGGCGGCTGCCTTGGCCTTGGCGGCGATGGTGGGGTCGAGACGGGCGCCGGCCTCGTCCCGCTTGCGGGCGCTGTCCGTGTCGCCCTGGCCGGCCGCTACCGTGAACCACTTGTAGGCTTCTGGCAGATCGGTCTGGCCGGCGAAGCCCCGGGCGTAGATGACCCCCAGATTGTGCTGGCTGTCGCGATAGCCAAGCTCGGCCGCCTTGCGGAACCAGGTGACCGCCTCGCTCCAGTCCGCCTTGCCCTCAACGCCGCCTGAGGCCAGAACTCCAAGGGCGTGCATGGCGGCCACGTTGCCCTTGCCGGCCGCCCACTCATAGAGCTTCTTGGCGTCCTGGAGATTGCGCAGGCTGTTCTCCTGGATCAGCGCCAGCCGATAGGCCGCCGGCACCGAGCCCTTGGCGGTGGCGAAGGTGAGCCATTTTACTGCCGATTGCTGATTGGCGGCGACACCCTTGCCCTCTGCATAGCGCAGACCCACCTCATAGGCGGCATCCGCGTCTCCTGCTTCGGCTGCGGTGCGCAGCGGGGTCGGGCCGACGGCAGCCGGCAGGCGAGAGAGGTCGGTCGCGGCCACGGGAGGGACCGCGTCGGCGGCATTGACCGCCACCTTGCCCCGGCTCGCCATCCCCGCCTGGAGCGGATTGGCGCCGAGGATCTGGAGCACCGTAACGCCACCCACGGCCAGCACCGCCACCACCATGGCCGCACGGCTGAACAGGCTGAAGCGGGTGAACCGGCGCTTTCTGGCCTTCTGGCGGGTTTCCATCTCCTCCGCGCGGGCGGCAGCCGCCACCCAATCAATGGACGGGGCCTCCTGCGCCTCGGCAATGGGATCGCCCAACGCCACCTCGAACACGCGCCGGTCAAGGTTGAATGACGGGGCACGCTCAGCGCGCACCGGCGCCGGCGTCCGCATCTCCGGGGGAAGCACCTCGGGCGCCACCTGGATGGGCCAGGAGCGCGACGGGGAGGGGTTCGAGGGGGCGTCCGGTTGCGGGGCGGGAGCGATGGGACCCGCGGCCCCGCTGGTGGCAGCATCGTCCCCGTGCACCACCTGAACGTCCACCAATTCCTTCAGGCCCAGTTCCAGCTCGCGGACCAGGAGATCTTCGGTGCGGGTCTCGAAATCCCGTTGCCGGGCCTCCAGCGCTGCGAGGCTGCGCTTCAGGCCGATCAGGGCGGGGGCATCGTCACGGGCGGAGAGGCGCAGGGCCACCGCCTGCACCGCCTCGGTGGAAATCTGAGCGGAGGCATAACGCAGATAGGCCATCTCCTCGCCCAGCCGCTCCAGTGCGTCCTCGATATGGTCGAGACGAGACAGCCGCTGGTGGGTGTCCACCACCCGTTCGGTGAGGGCGACCATGTGGTGCTCGATGACCTCCACCAAAGGTGCGAGCGCGTCGGTGTCCACCAGGGCGCCCGCATCGAGCCGCTCCACCAGAAGGCCCACCTGCGCCCCCAGCTGACCGATGGCTCCGTCCTCCGACAAGGTTGAAAGATGGTCGGCCAGGGCATGAAGGCGGTCATGCAGTTCGGTGGTGTCGCGTTCAGGCTGGTGGCGAGCCACCTCCTCACGGGCGGCAACGCGCGCGGCTTCCACCGCGGCGGCCTGCAGGGCTTCGGCGGCGATGGGCTGCGCGGCGGCGCGCGCCACGGCGTCGGAGACGGCGACTTTCAATTCGCCGGTCTGGCGCTCCAGCCGGGCGAGGGCCACGGGGTCCATGGCCTTGGCATTGATGAGGTCGATCTTGCGGCCCAGGGCCTCGATGGCGCCGGCCAGTGCGTCCGAGCGATCGGAGGCCCGCAGCAAAGCCAGGTCCGCGCGCACGGCGTCCAATTCCACCGTCAGGCGCTCGGCGACAGCCCAGGGCTGTGTCTGCGGTTCTTCGCCCAATGTGTGGGCGGGGCCTTCAGCCACCACCTCCGGCACGCCCGCGGCAGGGCGCGGCGGCAGCATGGCCGCAGCGCGGGCGGCGGCATCCTCGCGCATGCGCTGACGCATCTGGAACACATCCTGCCGCAGCCGGTCGAGGGCGCCGCGGGCGAAGGGCAAGGGTTCGGCCGCGCCCTCCGAGGCGGGGTCGACGAGCCGGTTGTCGTCCTGCGGGGCCGTGCGTGCGAGCTCCATGGCCGCCTCCTCACCCGGAACATGGCGGACCATCGCCGCCGAGAATCGATGCCAGGGAGTTTTGGCTGGTTTGGTAAACGGCGCGTTAACCGTGCGGTCGCGCGGCGCGTTTTCCAGAATCTGCAACGCTTTTCGTGCCCATTTGGCCCGTCGGGTAACCGTTACTTTCCCTAAGGGAGCCTGCAACCTTCTCCCGCAAAGCCAACAATGTGCCTAACTCCTGTCGGTGCGTCAGGCGGCGTTTGCGTCGGTTGGCGTGGCGAGTGGCAGCGATACCTCCCGGGTCGTGAAAATCCCTCGTGTTTGACAATCCCCCGGCGGGCGCAGCCCGCCAGCCCTCTCAGGAGAGTGCGGATGGAATTGAACGCTTTCCCGGTGCGCGACCGGTCGATCCGGGCCGAGAGCCACGAACGTGGTCCGCTTGGCGAGGAGGTCTACACCATCGGTGACCTCGCCCGTGATTTCGGGGTCACCCTGCGCGCGCTGCGCTTCTATGAGGACAAGGGCCTCCTCTCCCCCCGCCGGGAAGGCCTTGCCCGCCTCTATTCCGCAGGCGACCGCGACCGGCTCACCGTGATCCTGAAGGGCAAGCGCCTCGGCTTCACCCTCGCAGAGATCCGCTCCCTGGTGGCTGCCCATGAGAAGACCGCTGGTGGCCGGGGGCTCGCCCTCACCCGCGAGCGTTGCCTCTCCCAGCTCACCCAGCTCCAGCGCCAGCGCCAGGAAATCGACGCGGCCATCGCCGAGCTGCAGGAAACCGCCGAGCGCCTCGCTGCGGCCTGATCGGCCGGCCGGGCAGGACCCGGCCCGTCCGCAACGGGGATGGGGCGAGGGGACGACGGATCGTGCGTCGGCTCTCGGCCGTGACCATCCATAGGGGGCGGCGTCCTGTGGGACATGACACCGCAAAAAGAAATGGCCGCCGGGTGACCGGCGGCCATTTCTTTTGGTTCGCGTCCTGAGCGCGCGGCGAGAGAACGGCGCTCAGTCGCTCATCTTGGCCAGCATGGCCTCGGACATCTCGAAATTGGCGGTCACGTTCTGCACGTCGTCATTGTCTTCGAGGCTCTCGATCAGCCGCAGCAGCTTCTCGGCCGTCTCGTCGTCCACTGCGATGGTATTTTGCGGCTTCCAGACCAGGCGAGCCTTGCTGGGTTCGCCGAACTTGGCTTCCAGCGCCCGCTGCACCTCGGCGAGGGCATCGGCGGCGCAGACCACCTCATGGCCGTCTTCGGAGGAGGAGACATCCTCGGCGCCCGCCTCGATGGCCGCCTCCATGATGGCGTCCTCGCTGGCCTTGTTGGGCGCATATTCAATCAGGCCCACCCGATCGAACATGAAGGACACCGCGCCCGTCTCGGCCAAATTGCCGCCGGACTTGGTGAAATAGGAGCGCACTTCGCCCGCCGTGCGGTTGCGGTTGTCGGTCAGGGCTTCCACGATGACGGCGACGCCGCCCGGGCCGTAGCCCTCATAGCGGATCTCTTCGTAGTTTTCGGTGTCGGCGCCGGAGGCCTTCTTGATGGCGCGCTCGATATTGTCCTTAGGCATATTTTCGGCGCGGGCCGCGAGAATGGCGGCGCGCAGGCGCGCGTTCATGTTCGGGTCCGGCAGGCCCATCTTGGCCGAGACGGTGATTTCGCGCGCCAGCTTGGAGAACAGCTTGGAGCGCATGGCATCCTGCCGTCCCTTGCGGTGCATGATGTTCTTAAATTGGGAATGTCCGGCCATGGCCGCCTCCGGGTTTTTGGGGCGGCCCCGCGCACCGCCTCATGCGGCGCCGCCCGGGCCGGCCTGTTGGTGTCGATTGCTCGTTCGGGGCCAAGGGGGTGAGTGGGGCATGGCCCGCTCGGCCCGGTCAGCGTCCGTGGCGCCTTATAGGGCGGCGGGCGGGGAAAGGGCAAGGAAGGGCTTCAACCGCTGTGATCGATGACGGGGAGGCGCTTACCCCTCCCAGAAATCCGGCCGCGCCGGGCTCAGCGCGCCGCCGATGCGCACCGGTGCCACCTTCACCGCAAGGCCGGTGGCATCGTCCGTTTCCACCGCAACGCCCGAAAGGGTCGCGGGGCCGGTAGCCGGCTCGAAGCGCCCGGCGCCGATCTTGCGGGTGAAGCGGCGCAGCGGCTCTTCCTTGTCCATGCCGATGACGCCGTCATAGGCTCCGCACATGCCCACATCGGTGAGATAGGCCGTGCCGCCGGGCAGGATGCGATGGTCGGCGGTGGGCACATGGGTATGGGTGCCCACCACCAGGCTGGCGCGCCCATCGCAATGGAGGCCGAAGGCCTGTTTCTCGGAGGTGGTCTCGGCGTGGAAATCCACCAGCACCGCGTCCACCATGTGCCTCAGTTCCGCTCCCTCCAGCAGCCGGTCCACGGCGGCAAAGGGATCGTCGAGGGGATCCATGAAGGTGCGGCCCATCACATTGGCCACCAGCACCCGGGCGCCGTTCCTGGCCTCCACCAGGGCGGCGCCGCGGCCCGGCGTGCCGGCGGGATAATTGGCGGGGCGCACCAGGCGGTCGGCGCGCTCGATGAAGACGAGGGCCTCCCGCTGGTCGAAGGCGTGGTTGCCCAGCGTCACGGCGTCCGCTCCCGCCGCGCGCAGATCTTCATAGATCGCCTCGGTGATGCCGAAGCCGCCGGCGGCATTCTCGCCATTGACCACCACGAGATCGAGCTTCCAGCCGGTCACAAGGCCGGGCAGGTGGTCGGTGACGACTTCGCGGCCGGGGCGCCCGACCACGTCGCCAAGGAAGAGAATGCGCATGCTACTCGCCGCAGGTGAAAGTTCCCTCTTCCGTTATCATCCCCTCCACCCTTTCGTCATGGGGTTCGGCGGGCACGTGCTCCACTTCCTGACAGGCAAAGGCAAAGCCGAAGGCGCGCACCGGACCCTTTGCCCGCAGCACGGCCAGCGTCCTGTCGTAATGGCCCGCGCCATAGCCGATGCGATAGCCGCGCCGGTCGAAGGCGGCCAGCGGCACGATCAGGTCCTGCGGCACCAGCTCCGGCTGGAGGGGTGAGGGGGTGGGGATGCGATAGGCGCCCACCGGCTCCAGCATGTCGCCGGGCCGCCAACGGCGGAACAGGAGGGGCGAGGCGCGGTCAACCACCACCGGCAGGGCGACTTCCGCTCCGGCCTGCCACAAGGCGGCGGCCAATGGCGCGGTGTCGATCTCATCTCGGAACGGGGCGAACAGGGAGACGATGCGCCCCGCCACCGCACCCAGGAGCGCGGGTGCGTTGCCGGCGGCGAGGACGGAAGCGGTCGCGCGGGCATCCGGCCCCATGGCGGCCCGCCGCTTCAGCACCTCGGTGCGCAGGCGCGCCTTCTCGGCGGCGTCGGAGGGCGGCAGCGGAGTCATCTAGCGCACGGGAAACGGGAAGGAAGGGAAACGGAAGGAAAGGGGCGGAGCCGCAAAAGCCGTCGGAGGTCGATCCCGGGAAACCTACAACGTAGGTGGGCGCCGTTTGTCCAAGCCCAGGGGCGAGGTCAGGAACAGCTCCCTTAAGGATCGATAAGGCCCCGGGGAAAAGTCTCCAAAACGAACCCCACAGCCCCGCCTTGAGACCAATGTAGGGGCGAATGGCCCGACGCGCCAGGGGCGAGGTGATCACGTCCCCGCAATTTGCTTGCCGGCTCGCCGACCCTACCCCATGCCGATGGTGGTGACAGGCGCCGGTGCGACGTCCCGGGCAAGGCGCTCCAGGCGCTCGGCCACTTCGTCGATGGTGCGGGCCACGGCCTCTTCTCCCGCTTCAAGCCGCGCGAGAGCAGAGGCGCGCGCATCGCGCTGGCCTTCCAGGTCACTCTCCAAGGCGCGGATGCGGGCGCGGGCTTCATGGAGCTCGTCGGCGATGGTCACCGCCGCCATCACCGTGAGCCGCTGGTCGCCAATCTCGCCGAAGGCGGTGCGCAGCTGGCCGATGCGGCTGTCGATGTCCTTGGCGAGGCGCATCAGGTGTTCTTCCTGACCCTCGTCGCACGCCATCCGGTAATGACGTCCCGCGATGTTGACGCTCACCTGGGCCATGGTCATCCGCCGTGGGTGGCGAGCACGTCGCGGATGGTGCCCATGGCGGTGTCGATCCGCCGGCCCACTTCCTGGCCCACTTCGCCGAGGGCTTGGGACTGTTCGCGGGCGGCATCCAGCTCGGCGGCGAGCCGGGCGCGGTCATTGCTCATGGCGTGGAGCTGGGCCAGGAGCGCTTCCTGGTGGCGGTCCATTTCCTTGCGCCGGTCCAGCGCCGCCGTCAGCGCGTCCAGCGCGGCGTGCAGCCGCTGGGTGGCAGCTTCGATCGGACCAGGATCCGGTGCGCGGTGCTTCAGAGCATACATGGCGTGAAGTGTATCCGAGTCGGAGCCGAAGCGACCAGATGTTCATACTTGTCAACGCATAAATGATCCTTAAACCGTGCGTGGCAGCATTGCGGCCTGTGCATGGGGCGCGGCCAAGCGGGGAGGCGCGGGAGAAAGCCGCGCGCCGCCAAGCCGTTAAAACGGGGGGATGGACGTGGAGCGGTGCGAAGCGCAGGCGTGGTGTGCGGGTGTGGACGGCTGGGGACGGTGGGCGCGCGGCGCTTTACGGGCGATGGCGTGGCTGATGGCTGCGCTGTGGCCGTTGGCTGCCGCCGTTTCCGCGCCGGCAGCCAACGGCCCGCCGGAGACGGTGGTTCGCGATATCTACAAGCACTATCTGGAAACCGAGCCCGAGCGGCTTATCCCTTTCGACTTTACCGCGCCAGGCACCACCAAGGCCTATTTCGATCCGGCGCTGGCCAGGCTGATGGTCGCGGACGGCAAGCGGGCGGAGCCCCGGCTCAACTTCGACCCCTTCGTGGACGGGCAGGATTTCGAGATCGACAAGGTGTCGCTGGCCACCACCACCCTGTCGCCGAAGGAGGCCACGGTCACCGCCCGTTTCATGAATTTCGACGAGCCCAAGCTCGTGACCTATAAATTGGTCATGACAGCCGATGGGTGGCGCATAGCAGACGTGCAATGGGGCGGGGCACGGGAGACGCTGCGCGCCTTGCTCGGCACCGCAAGCCGTTGAGGGTAGGCTGAAATGCCACGCTGCGCCGCAACCGGGACCCCCGCGGCGCGGCATCGGGCGAAAAGATGGGCTTGACGTTCAGCTCATGCTGCGTTTGACACCCCGCGCGGCGCTGCTATCACTGCCGCCGCTGGGGCATGGCCGGACCGGCCGCGCCCCGTCTCGTGGTTGAAGACAGCGCGCGTGCGCGCCGGAGAAACGTCCCGAATGGCCAGCCGAACTCAGCATGACCGCATGGCGAACGCCATCCGGTTCCTTGCCATGGATGCGGTCGAGGCCGCCAATTCCGGCCATCCGGGCCTGCCCATGGGGGCGGCCGACATCGCCACCGTCCTGTTCTCGAAGGTCCTGAAGTTCGATCCCTCCGCCCCCAAATGGGCGGACCGCGATCGCTTCATCCTGTCCGCCGGCCACGGCTCCATGCTGCTTTATGCGCTGTTGCACCTGACCGGCTTCAAGGACGTGACCATCGAGGAGCTCAAGCGATTCCGCCAGCTCGGCTCGCTCACCCCCGGCCATCCTGAGAATTTCGTCACCACCGGCATCGAGACCACCACCGGTCCGCTCGGCCAGGGCATCGCCACCGCGGTGGGATTTGCCATGGGCGAGCGCCTGATGGCCGCCCGCTTCGGGGCCGAGGTGGTGGATCACCACACTTTCGTGCTCGCCTCCGACGGCGACCTGATGGAAGGCATCAGCCAGGAAGCGGTGGAACTTGCCGGCCATCTGAAGCTCGGCAAGCTCATCGTCCTGTGGGACGACAACCGCATCTCCATCGACGGCGCCACTTCGCTGTCCGGCTCCACCGACCAGCTGGCGCGCTTTGCCGCCTCGGGCTGGGACGTGACCCGCGTGGACGGCCATGATCCCGACGCCATCTTCGCGGCCATCGTCGCCGCCAAGGCCACCGGCACGCCGAGCCTGATCGCCTGCCGCACCACCATCGGCTTCGGCTCGCCTGCCAAGGCCGGCTCCGAGAAATCCCACGGTTCGCCGCTGGGCGCCGCCGAGATCGAGGCCACCCGCAAGGCGCTCAATTGGGAAGCCGGCGCGTTCGAGATTCCCGCCGACGTGGCGCAGGCCTGGGCCGAGGCGACCGCCCGCGCCGCCGCGCCCCGCGCGCAGTGGGAAGGCCGCGTGGAGGCCCTGCCCGCCGACAAGAAGGCCGAGTTCCTGCGCCGCATCGCCGGCGAGCTGCCGGCGCAGGCCCTCGCGGCCGCCATCCGTGCGGTGAAGGAGAAGGCCGCGGCCGACGGTGGCGCGGTCGCCACCCGCAAGTCCTCTGAGATCACGCTGGACGCCATCACCGTGGCGGTGCCCGAGATGCTCGGCGGCTCGGCGGACCTGACCGGCTCCAACAACACCCGCGCCAAGGGTCAGACCTCCGTCACGCCCGATGACTTCTCCGGCACCTTCGTGCATTGGGGCGTGCGCGAGCACGGCATGGCCGCCGCCATGAACGGCCTCGCCCTCCACGGCGGTATCATCCCCTATTCCGGCACCTTCCTGGTGTTCTCCGATTATTCCCGCCCCGCCATCCGTCTCGCGGCGCTCATGGGCGAGCGGGTGATCCATGTGCTCACACACGATTCCATCGGCTTGGGCGAAGACGGCCCCACCCATCAGCCGGTGGAGCACCTGGCCGCGCTGCGCGCCATTCCCGGCCTCCTGGTGCTGCGCCCCTGCGACACGGTGGAGACCGCCGAGTGCTGGGAAATCGCGCTGAACGCCAAGGACCGGCCGAGCGCGCTCATCCTGTCCCGCCAGAACCTGCCCATCCTGCGGCAGGCGGATGCGGCCAACCGCGTCGCCGAAGGGGCCTATGAGATAGTGGCCGCCTCCGGTGAGGCGCAGGTGTCTCTGTTCGCCAGCGGCTCCGAGGTGTCGCTGGCCGTGGCTGCCCGCAAGCTGCTGGAAGACAAGGGCGTGCCCACCCGCGTGGTGTCGGTGCCCTCGTTCGAGCTGTTCCTCGCCCGCCCCGCTGCCGAGCGCGCCGCCGTGATCGGCACCGCGCCCGCCAAGGTGGGCGTCGAGGCTGCCATCCGCATGGGCTGGGACGCCATCATCGGCTCGGACGCCGCCTTCATCGGCATGTCCAGCTTCGGGGCCAGCGCCCCGGCCAAGGAACTTTTCAAGCATTTCGGCATTACGCCGGAGGCGGTTGCCGATGCTGCGCTGGCGCAGCTGAAGCAGGACTGAGGTTCAAGAGGCGGCCGGACCTTCGGGCTCCGGCCGCTTTCGCATGTGCGACGGGCGCGCCAGATGCGCCTGCGGGATCGATAATCGGACGGCCCGCCTTGAGGGCGGGCGCATGGAGGATGACATGACGGTGAAGGTGGCCATCAACGGGTTCGGTCGCATCGGGCGCAACGTGCTGCGCGCCATCATCGAATCGGGGCGCACCGACATCCAGGTGGTGGCCATCAACGACCTCGCCCCGGTCGAGACCAACGCCCACCTCCTGCGCTTCGACAGCGTGCACGGCCGCTTCCCCGCCACCGTGACGGTGGATGGCGACACGCTCGTGATCGGCGAGAACCGCATCAAGGTGACCGCCGTGCGCGATCCCGCCCAGCTGCCCCACAAGGATCTCGGCGTCGACATCGCGCTGGAATGCACGGGCATCTTCACCTCCAAGGACAAGGCCTCGGCCCACCTGACCGCCGGCGCCCGCCGCGTGCTCGTCTCGGCGCCTGCCGATGGGGCTGACATCACGGTCGTCTATGGCGTGAACCACCAGAAGCTCACCGCCGACCATGTGGTGGTGTCCAACGCCTCCTGCACCACCAACTGCCTCGCCCCCGTGGCCAAGGTGCTGAATGACGCGGTCGGCATCGAGCGCGGCTTCATGACCACCGTGCACTCCTACACCAATGACCAGCCCTCGCTGGACCAGGTGCACAAGGACCTCTACCGCGCCCGCGCGGCGGCCCTGTCCATGATCCCCACCTCCACCGGCGCCGCCAAGGCGGTGGGCCTCGTCCTGCCCGAGCTGAACGGCAAGCTGGACGGCGTGTCCATCCGCGTGCCCACCCCGAACGTCTCGGTCATCGACCTGAAGTTCGTAGCCAAGCGCCCGACCACGGTCGCCGAGATCAATGCGGCCATCAAGGCGGCGGCCGAGGGCGAGCTGAAGGGCGTGCTGGGCTACACGGAGCAGCCCAACGTCTCCATCGACTTCAACCACGACCCCCACTCGTCCACCTTCCACATGGACCAGACCAAGGTCATGGACGGCACGCTGGTGCGCGTCATGTCCTGGTATGACAATGAGTGGGGCTTCTCGAACCGCATGTCCGACACCGCGGTTGCCCTCGGCAAGCTCGGTTGATCGGACGGGGAGGGCGCCATCATGACCGCTTTCCGCACCCTCGATGATGCCGATCTCGCCGGCAAGCGCGTCCTGGTCCGGGTGGACCTGAACGTGCCCATGGATGGCGGGCGCGTCACCGACGACACCCGGATCCAGGCGATCCTCCCCACCTTGCGCACCATTTCCGAAAAGGGCGGGCGGGCCATCCTGCTTGCCCATTTCGGCCGGCCCAAGGGCCGCGATGCCAGCCAGTCCCTGGCCCCCGTCGTGCCGGCGCTCTCCGCGCGCCTCGGCCGGCCGGTGAACTTCTTCGACGACTGCGTGGGCCCCGACGCCCGCAAGGCGGTGGACGACCTCGCCAATGGCGATGTGCTGCTGCTGGAAAACACCCGCTTCTATGCGGGCGAGGAAAAGAACGCGCCGGACTTCGTGTCCGAGCTCGCCCAGCTGGGCGACCTCTATGTGAACGACGCCTTCTCCACCGCCCACCGTGCCCATGCCTCCACCGAGGGGCTGGCCCACAAGCTGCCGGCCTTTGCCGGCCGCTCCATGCAGTCCGAGCTTGATGCCCTGACCAAGGCGCTGGAAGCGCCCGAGCGTCCGGTGCTTGCGGTGGTGGGTGGAGCCAAGGTGTCCACCAAGCTTGAATTGCTGGGCAATCTCACCGCCAAGGTGGATGTGATCGTCATTGGCGGCGGCATGGCCAACACCTTCCTCGCGGCGCAGGGCCACGGGGTCGGCAAGTCCTTGTGCGAGCACGATCTCGCCGCCCCCGCCCGCGACATCATGGAAAAGGCGGCCGCGCGCGGCTGCGAGATCATCCTGCCGGTGGATGCGGTTGTGACCACCGAGTTCAAGGCCCATGCCCCCCATCGCGTGGTCGGCCTCGACGACGTGAAGGCGGACGAGATGATCCTCGATGCCGGCCCGGCCACGGTGGCCCGGGTGAAGGAGAAGCTTGGCCAGGTGAAGACGGTGGTCTGGAACGGCCCCTTCGGCGCCTTCGAGCTGCCGCCCTTCGATGCCGCTACGGTTGCGGTGGCCCGCGCGGTGGCGGAAGCCACCAAGGCCGGCCGCCTGCTCTCGGTGGCCGGCGGCGGCGACACGGTGGCGGCGCTCAACCATGCGGGCGCGGCGGGGGATTTCTCCTATGTGTCCACGGCGGGTGGCGCGTTCCTGGAGTGGCTTGAGGGCAAGGCCCTGCCGGGGGTGGAGGCGCTGCGGCGCTGAAGGGCCACGTGGTCTTGAATAAGATTGAAATCGAGCGGGCTGCGGCCCGGTTTCCCAACAGAGGGGTGAAGACAGATGAGCGCTGCTGAGCTCGACGCGATTGCGCAGAAGATGGTGGCTGACGGCAAGGGCATCCTGGCCGCCGACGAGAGCACCGGCACCATCCAGAAGCGCTTCGACGCCATCGGTGTGGAGAACACCGAGGACAATCGCCGCGACTATCGCGAGCTGATGTTCCGTACCTCGCAGGCCATGCGGGAGTACATCTCCGGCGTGATCCTGTTCGACGAGACCATCCGTCAGAAGGCCAAGGACGGCACCCCGCTGGTGGACCTCATCACCGCCGCCGGCTCCATCCCCGGCATCAAGGTGGATGCGGGTGCCAAGCCCATGGCTTTCTGCCCCGGCGAGACCATCACCGAGGGCCTCGACGGTCTCGGCGGCCGTCTGAAGGAATATTACAAGCTGGGCGCGCGCTTCGCGAAGTGGCGCGGCGTCATCGACATCACCGCCCATATCCCCAGCTACACCGCCATCCGCGCCAATGCCCATGCGCTGGCCCGCTATGCGGCGCTCTGCCAGGAAAACAACATTGTCCCGATCGTGGAGCCGGAAGTGCTCATGGACGGCGACCATGACATCGATCGCTGCTACCACGTCACCGAGTGGACGCTGAAGACCGTGTTCGAGGAGCTGTACTATCAGCGCGTCCGCCTCGAGGGCATGGTGCTGAAGCCCAACATGATCGTGCCCGGCAAGAAGTCCGCCAAGAAGGCGTCGGTGGAGGAAGTGGCCGAGAAGACCGTCCGCGTGCTGAAGGCCTGCGTGCCCTCCGCCGTTCCCGGCATCGCCTTCCTGTCCGGCGGCCAGTCCGACGAGGAGGCCACCGCCCACCTCGACGCCATGGTGAAGCTGGGCGGCCTGCCCTGGAAGCTCACCTATTCCTATGGCCGCGCCCTTCAGGCCGCGCCGCAGAAGGCGTGGTCCGGCAAGGCCGAGAACGTGGCCGCCGCCCAGGCTGCCTTCACCCATCGCGCGCGCATGAACTCGCTGGCCGCTCTCGGCCAGTGGTCCGCGTCCGAGGAAAAGAAGGCGGCGTGAGGACAGGCGCGCCGGTCGCTCCGGCGCACCGAGGTTTCGAGCCTTTTCAAATGTCCCGCTGCGCCTTCCGGCGCGGCGGGTTTCTTTTATCCGCAGGACGGCCCACCGGCCGACAGACCCGCGCCGCGTTTTTGCCGGCTTCCTGTCGCCCGATGACAGGGACGGCTGGAGCCTCTTGGATCGAGGCTCTATAGGAACACGCAACAGTGCCCCTTCCGGCACCGGCATCAGGACGCGGACCGCGCAAGACCCATGACGAGCACATCGCCCGACGACCGGCCCCGGCTGATGCTGATCCTGCCCGCCACCTTGGCGGCGTCCGCCGTCGCGCCCCTGGTGCAGGCGGGCGATGTCGCGGCGGTGGTGGCGCAGTCCGACACCCAACCCGGCTCAAATCCCCCGCCCGACGAGGCGGGTCGCCTCGCGGCGCTCGCGGCTCAGGTTCAGGACGCGGGTGCCGCCTTACTCGTGGAAGGATTGCCCGATCTTGTCGCCACGCTCGGCGCCGACGGCGCCCATCTGCGTGGCCAGCCCGCCTTTCAGGCGGCGGTCAAGCGCCTGAAGCCCGATTTCATAGCCGGAGCCGGGGGGCTCACCACCCGCCATGCCGCCATGGAGGCGGGGGAGGGCGGGGCCGATTACGTGCTGTTCGGCGATGCCGGACTGCCCTTTGAGCAGACGCTGGAGTTCGTCGCCTGGTGGGCCGAGTTGTTCGAGGTGCCGTGCGTGGGTGTGGCCGAGAGCGAGGCAGAGGCGGTGGCGCTGGCCCAGGCGGGCGCGGACTTCGTCGCCCTGTCCGGTCCCTGGCTGGCAGAGGCAGAAGCTGCGGCCATCATCGGCGGCATCGATCGGGCCGTGGCTGCCGCAAGCGCGGTGCAGGCTGTGTCATGATCGGCTGCCGGGTCCTGCGCGCACGTACGCGCCTGTTTGCACCTACGCGCCTGTTTGTGGCGGCGGGGCTTCTCCTGTCCGCCGCGCCTGCCCTGGTTCAGGCGGAGGGCACCGGCACGCCAGTGCAAAGCCAGCCCATCCCGCCGCCGCCCTCGCCCTATCCGACTTTGCCGCAGGTGCCGGGCGTGCCCAGCCTGCAGGCGCCGCCGGCGGCGCCGCCCATCCTGCCCAATCTGGCGACCCTGTCGCCCTCCAACGGGCCGGCCAAAGGCGACGTGGCATTTGGCGCCTATCAATCGGGCCATTACATCACTGCGGCGCAAGAGGCGGTCAACCGCCTGAAGGCCGGCAATGATCCCGCGGCGCTTACGCTGCTGGGCGAGCTCTATTCTCGTGGATTCGGCGTCCCCTATGACCCGGTGAAGGCCGTCGACTTCTATCGCCAAGCCGCTGCGGGAGGCGACACCAACGCCATGTTCGCCATGGGCATGGCCAGCCTGACCGGGCAGGGAGTGCCGCAGAGCGACATCGAGGCGGCCAGCTGGTTCGAGAAGGCGGCCCGAAAGGGCCACGCTGCCGCCGCCTATAATCTGGGCCTGCTGTATCTGCAGGGGCGCGGGGTGCCGCCGGAAGTGGGCACCGCCGCCATCTGGTTCAAGCAAGCCTCCGATGCGGGGGTGTCGGACGCCCAATACGCCCTGTCCGTGCTGTTGCGGGAAGGCAATGGCGTGCCACCCAACAAGCCGGAAGGCATCCGCCTCCTGGCCGCCGCCGCCTTGCAGGATCATGTGACGGCCCAGGTAGAGCTGGCCATCGCCCTGTTCAATGGCGATGGGGTGCCGAAGGATGAGCAGGCGGCCGCGCTGCTGTTCCGCAAGGCCGCGCTCGCGGGCAATGCCATAGCCCAGAACCGCTATGCCCGCCTCTTGTCCGTCGGACGGGGCGTGCCGCAGGACAGGCGCGCGGCCGCAAGCTGGCATCTGCTGGCCAAGAGCCGTGGACTGGGCGATGTCTATCTGGACGGCATCGTCTCCGCCCTCACCCCGGAAGAGCGCAAGACGGCGGAGACCATCGCCCGCAAATGGGCGGTGACCACCCCGGGCGCGAGCACGCTCCAGACGCCATAAATCCCTTCAACGTCGCACACCGAAGCGATCCAACGCGTTGCTTTGCGGCATTTCCTTCCCGCGAACCGGGTCCCGTTTCGCTCGGAGATGCGCTTGCTGCATCCGCGGGCGCCGGCCCTACCAGCCGATGAGCCGGGGCACCAGGAAACTGACCGCCGCCGCGATCAGGATGGCGACGGCGACCTTGAAGGCAAGCTCGATCCGCGTGACCGCCCCCACGGCGGCGGGATGGACAAGCTGGTCCGCCGCCGCGGCAATGGCCGCTTCCGGGCTGTCATGCACGATGGCATCGGGGCCGCAGATCATGAGATTTTCGGTCTGGCCGAAATCCTCCACCAGATGCCCGTCCTCATCGCGCCATCCGTCCCCGGCGCGGCTTGCGGCAACGCGCTCGCGCATGGACCGCGTGTCGCCGGACCACAGATACACCGGCTTTCCCCGCGCCTGCGCATAGCCGATTTCCCAGGCGGTGCCCGGGTCCATATGGGCGCCCCGAAAGGGAGAGATGTTGGCGATCACGGCGTGCGCCCGCTCGATGCCGGCGATGCACCGGGCGCGGATGGCCTGGGCGTTTTCCCCCTCCGGCGGCGCGCCGTCGAGCGGATAGAGGCCGGAAAGCCCGGCCTGTGCGCACAAGCCCTTCAGGCGTTCGCCCTCCGCCAGGGCATCCGGCCGGAACACCTCCGGCCCGGCAAGATAGATCACAGCCATATCCGCTTCTCGCATGGCCGACGGGCCGCCGCAAAGGTCGGGCCCGGGGAAGAGGTCAGCAAAGGGAGCGTCCCTAGCTTCCGGCCGGCCGTTTTCTCGCCCTATGGTAAATGAAATGGTGCCTTTACCCCGCCCGGCCCTTGTTAAATCGATTGATGGCCCGCTCGCGCTTCAACCGTGACAGGCGCTGGAGCCAGAAGAGGCCGTCCAACTGGTCAATCTCATGCTGGAGACAGACCCCGAGGAGGCCCTCCGCAGCCACTTCCTGCTCCCGCCCCTCAAGATCCTGATAGGCAACCCGCACATGGCGGGGCGCTCTACCTCCTCGGTGATGCCCGGCATGGAGATGGAGCCCTCCACATGGCGCACCAGCTCGGCGGACAGCGAGAGGATGCGGGGATTGACAAGGATCCGTACCGCGTCACCAGATCCCAGATCCAGCACCACCAGCCGGGAGAGGACGCCCACATGGGGGGCGGTGATGCCGATGCCGGGGGCCGCCCGCAGCGTGTCCAGGAGGTCCTCCGCGAGCTCGTGCAAGGCCGCATCAAAGGCAGCAACGGGAGCCGCTGGCAGGCGCAGCCGCGGATCGGGGAAAAAGACAAGCGGACGCACGGTCATCCGGTGCCACCAGTAAGAGCGAGAGGAGGGGGCGGCCCACCTTGCCGGAGCACGACGGGCTGAAGCAGGGCCGGAACCTACGATTCTGCCTCGGGGACGGTCCGTCTGGCCAGCAGCTATGGCGAAAAACATGTCACAATCCACAGAGAGAAGCCTTGGATTGCCGCGCTTTTCGGCACCCTCCGTCATGCCAGGTTCATTTTTTCCGCAACCCCGATGTTGACACCCAAAATCGCCGGGCCTATAACCCGGCCATCAACGACGGGCTGCGGCCGCGAGTTCAGCGGCTGGTTCGTCGTCTTTAG
>NZ_JBQUYX010000011.1:0-216036 GCF_056314145.1 Aquabacter sp. DMC10
TCCATGCTTCGAAGGAAACCGACATGCCCCGATTTTGCATCCCACCAATACTGTGCAGGGACCGGACGGATACCCACGACCGCACGAGGGCAGGATAAAAGCGCGCACATTGCGCGACGGTCGGGGTGTTGTTTCTGCAGCCTTTTTCTGTGTCCCCGGCACCTTGCAGGCCCGAACCACAAGGTTCGCCCGTTCCGCAAGTGGCTGCGTATCCACGATTTCCCGCACATTGCGAGGCTTCGCCATGAGCGATGACCGCGAGTTCCGTGTCCGTCCCGGCCGCATCCGCTCGACCCGCGCCCAGCAGGCGCGCCCCTTCATCGCCCAGGCGCTCGCCGCGGCCCGCAAGGCCGGCGGCGGGGTCTCTCGCGCCGGCAAGATCGCCTCTGGCAACCGCTCGCGTTTCGGCAGCGGGCAGGTCGCCAGCCTTCAGGCCAGCCGCCGGATTACGCCGCGGTCACGCGGCGCCGTGGTGAAGGCCCGCGTCGTCCGACACACGGCCCGCGCGGGCTCGCTTGGCCAGCACCTCACCTATCTCCGCCGCGAGGGGGTGACCCGCGACGGCGAGAAGGCGCGGATGTTTGGTCCCGAGATCGAGAGTGTGGATGTCGACGCCTTCACCGAGCGCTGCCGCGAGGACCGGCACCATTTCCGCTTCATCGTCTCGCCTGACGACGCGTTGGAGATGGAGGACCTGCGGGCCTTCACCCGTGACCTCGCCCGGCAGATGGAAAAGGACCTCGGCACCGGTCTCGACTGGGTCGCCGTCGATCACTGGAACACCGAGCATCCCCATGTGCATCTGATCGTGCGCGGCCGCCGCGACGATGGCCAGGATCTCGTGATCTCCCGCGACTACATCAAGGAGGGCGTGCGCGATCGCGCCCGCGACCTGATCACCCAGGAACTCGGCCCGCGCACCGAGCTCGATATCCGCCGGAGTTTGGAGCGTCAGATCGAGGCAGAGCGCTGGACCGAGCTGGACCGCCAACTCGTGCGCGAGACCCGCGAGAGCGGCATCATCGACATGGCGCCGGTGACCGGCCGGCAGCCGGACGACCATCATGCGCTGAGGATCGGCCGCCTTCGCAAACTCGAGACGCTCGGCCTCGCCAGTGAGATCGGCAACGCGCAATGGGTGATGGAGCCGGAGGCGGAATCAACCCTGCGCGCGCTCGGTGAGCGTGGCGATATCATCAAGCGCATGCACCGCGCCCTGACCGAACGCGGGATCGAGCGCGGCACGGCCAGCTATGTCCTCGCCTCCGAGAGCCTCGAAGTGCCGGTCATCGGCCGGCTGGTCGCGCGCGGCCTCGATGATGAACTCCACGGCTCCGCCTATGCCATCGTCGATGGGGTGGACGGGCGTTCCCATCATATCCGGTTGCCCGATCTCGATGCCGCTGGCGATGGCGCGCCTGGCTCCATCGTCGAGCTGCGGACCTTCGATGATGCGCACGGCAAGCGACGTGTCGCACTCGCCGTGCGCTCCGATCTGGACCTTGCCCATCAGGTCACGGCCACCGGCGCCACCTGGCTCGACCGGCAGGCCATTGCGCGTGACCCCGCAGCTCTGTCGGATGGCGGCTTCGGCGCCGAGGTGAGCCAAGCGCTTGACCGGCGTGCTGAGCATCTCATCCGCGAGGGGCTGGCCGAACGACAGGGACGGCGCGTCGTCTTCGCCCGCAATCTCATCGACACGCTCCGCCGCCGGGAACTGGAGGCCGTCGGCGCGAAGCTCGCCGCCGAGACCGGCCTGCCGGTCAACAAGGCCGGCACCGGCGAGTATGTCGCCGGCACGTATCGCCAGCGCCTTGTGCTCGCGTCCGGCCGCTTCGCCATGCTCGATGACGGGCTCGGCTTCCAACTCGTGCCCTGGTCGCCCTCGCTGGAGCGCCAGCTCGGCAAGCATGTCTCCGGCGTCGCCCGTGACGATGGTGGCGTCGACTGGAGCTTCGGCCGCAAGCGCGACCTCGGCCTCTGACCGCAGAGAAGGATCATCACCATGTCGGCGACGAAAATCCTCTGGGGGCAGATCCTCACCGTGCTGCTGATCGTGCTGGCGGCGATCTGGGGCGCTACACAATATGTGGCCTGGAGCCTCGGCTTTCAGACTCAGCTGGGCGCGCGGTGGTTCGAGTGGCTCGGGTTGCCGATCTACTATCCGCCGGCCTTCTTCTGGTGGTGGTACTTTTTCGATGCCTATGCGCCGGAGGTGTTCTTCCGGGGGGCGCTGATCGCCGCCTCTGGCGGCTTCCTCTCCATCGCCGTCGCCATCACCCTGTCGGTCTGGCGGGCGCGCGAAGCCTCAAAGGTCGAGACCTATGGTTCGGCGCGCTGGGCCGAAAAGGAGGAGGTCCGCGCCGCCGGCCTCCTCGGTTCCGATGGTGTCGTGCTCGGTCGGTATGAACGGGACTATCTGCGCCATGACGGGCCCGAGCATGTGCTGTGCTTCGCGCCGACCCGGTCCGGCAAGGGGGTCGGCCTGGTGGTGCCCTCGCTGCTGACCTGGCCCGGATCAGCCATCGTCCATGACATCAAGGGCGAGAACTGGCAGCTCACCGCCGGCTTCCGCGCCCGGCATGGCCGCGTGCTGCTGTTCGATCCGACCAACGCCAAGTCCGCCGCCTACAACCCTCTGCTGGAGGTGCGTCGCGGCGAGTGGGAAGTGCGTGACGTCCAGAACATCGCCGACATTCTCGTCGACCCCGAAGGCTCGCTGGAAAAGCGAAACCATTGGGAGAAGACCAGCCACGCGCTGCTCGTCGGAGCCATCCTTCACGTGCTCTATGCCGAAAAGGACAAGACGCTCGCCGGCGTCGCCGCCTTCCTCTCCGATCCGAAGCGGCCGATCGAGACCACGCTCGACGCCATGATGAAGACCGCCCATCTGGGCGAGGCGGGCCCGCACCCCGTCATCGCAAGCGCTGCCCGCGAACTGCTGAACAAATCCGACAATGAACGCTCGGGCGTGCTCTCCACCGCCATGTCGTTCCTCGGCCTCTACCGCGATCCGGTGATCGCCGAGGTGACGCGGCGTTGCGACTGGCGCATCGCCGATATTGTCGGCGGCAAGGCTCCCTCGACCCTCTATCTCGTGGTGCCGCCCTCCGACATCAATCGCACCAAGCCGCTGATCCGCCTCCTCCTCAACCAGATCGGCCGGCGTCTGACCGAGGACCTGCAGGCGAAGGGCGGACGCCATCGGCTGCTGCTCATGCTCGACGAGTTCCCCGCGCTCGGCCGGCTCGATTTCTTTGAATCGGCGCTCGCCTTCATGGCCGGCTATGGCCTGAAAGCCTTCCTCATCGCCCAGTCGCTGAACCAGATTGAGAAGGCTTATGGGCCGAACAACTCGATCCTCGACAATTGCCATGTCCGTGTGAGCTTCGCGACCAATGACGAGCGCACCGCCAAGCGCGTCTCCGATGCGCTCGGCACCGCCACTGAGATGAAGGCGATGAAGAACTACGCCGGCCATCGGCTCTCGCCCTGGCTCGGTCACCTCATGGTGTCGCGCTCGGAAACCGCCCGCCCGCTGCTCACCCCCGGCGAGGTCATGCAGCTACCGCCCACGGACGAGATCGTCATGGTCGCCGGCACCCCGCCGATCCGCGCGAAGAAGGCCCGCTACTATGAGGATGCGCGCTTCCGGGACCGGCTCCTGCCGCCGCCAACGCCCTCTCATGGCCCGACCGTCCAACACGATGACTGGACCGCGCTGCCGTTGCCAAGGCCACAGGAGGGCACAGGCGGGAGCACCGCGGACAAAGGTCGAGACGATGACCCGACCGGGTCGGAGCACCGGCATCAGCCCGAGCTCAGCCGCGTGAAGCCGGTCGAGAAAAGCCAGCTCATCGAGAATGAGTTCGAGTTCGATCTGGATCGCGACGACGAGATGGAGGACGTCGCCACCCGAAACCGGCGCATGACCGGCCTCATGCAAGGCGTCGCCCGACAGGTCAGCCTCAATCCCAATGACGGCATGGAGCTGTGATCGCCATGGCAGGCCGCACGAAGAAAGCGCAGATCTCCGTCTATCTCGAGCCCGACATCATGGACCTGCTGGCCCACTACGCCGCCCAGCGCGACCAGTCCATGTCCCTGATCGCCCAAGCCGCAATCGCCTCCTTCCTGTCGCCCGACAGTGCTGAGCGCCACGAGGCCGTGCTTGCCCGGCGCCTCAGCCAGATCGATCGCCGCCTTGCGCGGCTGGAGCGGGATCTCGGAATTTCGACCGAGGCTTTCGCCACCTTCATCCGCTTCTGGCTCGCCACCACCCCCGCGCTGCCCGAGCCGGCCGCCCAGGCCGCCCGCGCCAAGCTCTCCGAGCGCTACACAGCCTACACCCGCGCGCTTGGCAGGCGCCTCGCCAAGGGGCCGCAGCTGCGGCAGGAGATCGGGGAGGATGTTTCTCAACTGGAGGGTGACGGAGGCCGCCGGTCGTGACGCATTCTCGGGCTTTGAGTACGTCTGCTTGTGACGAACGGACCGAGCCAAGTCGCCGAATGGGTCCGAAACCTCAGAGTTAAAACGGCCCGAAGCTGTTTGAACATGGAGGGGTTCATCGCGCACATCGGATCGCTCAGGGATTCAATGTGATGGCATCCGGCTTTAGGCTAGAAAGAACCGTGCCGAGCGCCGCGGTGTGGAGTGGTGCAGAGGAGTGCGTGACACGGTGTCCCCCGAAGGCCACATCCTCATCGTTGACGACGATGCCGAAATCCGGCGTCTCGCCGGCAAGTTCCTGCGCGAGCACGGGCACAAGGTCACGGCCGCGCAAGGCGCCCGCGAAATGCGGGAGACAATGGCTGCCGGCACGGTGGACCTCGTCATTCTCGACATCATGCTGCCGGGGGTGAGTGGGCTCGATCTGTGCCGGGACATCCGCCGCACCTCCAATGTGCCCATCATCATGCTGACCGCCCGCGGCAGCGATGTGGACCGGATCGTCGGCCTGGAGCTGGGTGCCGACGATTACCTGGCCAAGCCCTTCAACCCGCGCGAGCTGCTCGCCCGCATTCATGCTGTGCTGCGGCGGACCCGGCTGTCCGACCCCGCCGCTGCCAGCGGCGGCACCCGCCTGACGTTTTCCGGGTGGACGCTCGACACCCGGCGGCGGGAGCTCACCAACCCGGAAGGCGCCATCGTCGATCTTTCCACCGGCGAATATGATCTGCTGCTGACCTTCCTGGAGCATCCCCAGCGCGTGCTCACGCGCGACCATCTGATGGACGCCGCGAAGAACCGCATCGCCACCGGCTTCGACCGGGCGATCGATATCCAGGTGAGCCGGCTGCGCAGGAAGCTCGATTCGAGCGGCGGGCCGGAGATGGTGAAGACAGTGCGTGGGACCGGCTATTTCTTCGTCCCGGAGGTGGCGCGCTCATGATCCGCGCCATCGACAGCCTCGCTCTGCGGACCGCAGTCGTGGCCGTGCTCGGAATCGTCGTGGTCCATGTGCTGAGCCTGTGGACCTACGAACATGCCATGGAGCGCGAGCGCCATGCGGCACATGCCGTCCGCCTCGCCGACCAGATCGTGGCGCTGCGCCGGTCACTCGCCGCCGCACCTGCGGAGCGTCGGGAGGAGGTGGCCCATGCCCTGTCGGGGGGCGCCATCGATGCCCATTGGGGCCGCGAGGCCATGGCCGCGACGGGGCCCCACGCCGACGAGTCCGCCCAGCGCCTCGCCGCCGAGGTTCGCGCGCTCGCACCGGACCTTGCCGCAGCGGACATTCTGGTTGGCGCCGGGCCCGATCCGCACCTCAGCCTCGTGGCCGTGCGCCTGCCCGACGGGAGCTGGCTGAATGTGCGCATGTTTGCCTCCGTGCCGCAGACCGCCGGGGGGCACGGCTCCCTGCTCTCCACCACGCTGATGGCGGCGGGGGTGCTGCTCCTGTCCCTCGCCATCGCCGCATGGCTCACGCGGCCTTTGCGGGCCATGGCGCGCACCGTCGCGGCCCTGCCGCCGGATGCGGCGCGCATTCACCTGCCCGAGACGGGGCCGAAGGAGGTGCGGGAACTGGCCCATGCCTTCAACGGCATGCAGGCGCGCATCGCTGGGTTGGTCGAGCGGCGCACCCAGGCCCTCGCGGCGGTCTCCCACGACCTGCGCACGCCCATGACGCGCCTGCGCTTCCGCCTCGAGGATGTGAGCGACCCGGCGCTGCGCGACGCCATCGCCGGGGATGTCGCGGAGATGGAGCAGATGGTCGAGGCCACGCTCTCCTACCTGCGCGGCGAGGCGAGCGAGGAGCCGGTGCGGCCGCTCGATCTCGTGGCTTTGGTGGAAACCATCGTGGACGACGCGCGGGACCGGGGCCTGCGGGCCGATCTTTCGGCGCCGCCGCGCCTCGTCGTCGCGGGACGGCTCGTCAGCCTGAAGCGAATGGTGGGCAATCTGGTGGACAACGCGCTCGCCTATGGCGGCTCCGCGCATGTGTCCATCATGGACGAGGAAGCGGATGCCGTCCTGACGGTGCGGGACGAGGGACCGGGGATTCCAGTGGACCAATTCGCCGCCGTGCTAGAGCCCTTCGTGCGGCTTGAGGCGTCGCGCAGCCGCGCTACTGGAGGCGTCGGGCTCGGCCTCACTATCGCCAGCGCGGTTGCCGAGGCCCACGGCGGCGCGCTGACCCTCGCCAACGCCCCCGGCGGCGGCCTCGTCGCCACGGTGCGCCTGACCAAGGATCCGGGCTGAAACAAACTGATACAGAAGCGATACGCGGCGTGACGCGCCGCACGCTATCGCTCTCCCGTACCGGAATCACCAGCGGACGGGTTGAGGCATGGGTCGCCATTTCTTGCGGAAAGCCGTCTGCGGCCTATGCTGGCTTCTCGCCGGCGCGGCGCTGTCCGGTCCCGCTGCGACCCACGAAGGCCACGACCACGGCGCGCCCCCGCCGCCCCCGGTGACGACGCTCGCCCCCCGCGCTGAGGCGGCCTCGGCCGATTTCGAGCTGGTGGCGGTGCTGCGCGACGGTACCCTTACCATCCACCTCGACAGCTTCGCCGACAACGCCCCGATGGAAGGCGCCGCCATCGAGGTGGACACGCCCGAGGGCTCGCAGGCCGCGAAGCCCGCCGGGCCGGGCACCTATGTGCTGCCGGTTCCCTTCGCCGCCAAGCCGGGCGCGCACGACCTCGCCTTCACCGTCACCGCCGGCGACACGGTGGACGTTCTCGCCGCCACCTTGACCATACCAGCCGCTCCAACATCGTCCGAGACGCAAGCGCCGGCGGTGCTGGCGCAGCTCGGCGGGCTGCGAGCGGACCTCCTCGCGGGCATTCTGGCGGGCCTCCTCGTCGGCTTCCTCGCCGGGGCGCTGGTCATGTCCCGGCGTCGGGCGGGCGCGCTCCTCATCCTCGGATCGCTCGGCGTCGCTCTGGCCGGTGCCCCGCAGGGGGCATGGGCGGCGGACACGCAGCCGCCCGCTCGGCAGCCCCCCGCCCGCGATGCCGCCCAGCGCCTTCCTGACGGCTCGGTGATCGTGCCCAAGCCGACCCAGCGCATCCTTGGCGTGCGCACCCTCGTGACTGCTGCCGGCACCTTTGCCGGCATGGTCGAGCTACCCGGCCGCGTGGTGCCGGACGCCAATGCGAGCGGCCTCGTCCAAACCGCGGTGGGTGGACGCCTTGCGCCGCCAGAGGGCGGCTTCAAGCCGCTCGGAACCAAGGTCGCGGCGGGCGAAATCCTCGCCTACGTGCATCCGCCCATCGGTGCCTCCGACCTCAAGGACCTGGAGCAGCAGGGCTACGAGCTGGACCAGCAGATCGCCATCATGAAACGGCGCTACGAGCGGCTCTCGGCCATTCCCAACGCCGTCACCCGCCGCGAGGTGGAGGAAGCGGAGATCGAGCTGAAGGGGCTCCAGACCCGCCGCGCCAGGCTGGAACGGGTGCAGCGCGAGCCGGAGGCCCTGCGCGCGCCGGTGTCCGGCGTCATCGCCGCCGCCGACGCGGTCGCGGGGCAGATGGCCGATCCCAACTCGGTGGTGTTCCGCATCGTCGATCCCGGCCGGCTGTGGGTGGAGGCGCTCGGCTTCTTGCCGGATGCTGGACGCTCCGGTGCCACAGGACGCCTGCCCGACGGGCGAACCGTGGCGCTCACCTTCTTGGGCGCGGGGATATCAGACCGGGCCCAGGCGCTCCCCCTTCTGTTTTCCGTCCCCGCGGACACCGGGGAGCTGCGCCCCGGCCAGTTCCTGACGGTCTTCGCGGAGGCCGGCGCACCGCGCACTGGCATCGCCATCCCCCGGTCAGCGGTGGTGCGCGGGGCGAACGGCCAGCCCATCGTCTATGAGCACGTCAGCGCCGAGCGCTTCATGCCTCGCGAGGTGAAAACGGAGCCGCTTGATGCGTCCCGAGTGTTGGTGCTGGCGGGCCTCGCCCCCGGACGCCGCATCGTGACCGATGGCGCCGAACTCATCGACCAGATCCGCTGAGGCCGGTGATGTTCACGGTCCTCGTCACCCAATCGCTGCGCAACCGCCTGCTGGTGCTGGCGCTGGCACTCGTGCTGGTGGTCTATGGCGCCTATGCGGTCACGCGGCTGCCGGTGGACGTGCTGCCGGACCTCAACCGGCCCACCGTCACCATCATGACCGAGGCGGAAGGCCTCGCCCCGGCGGAGGTGGAGCAACTCGTCACCTTCCCGCTGGAAACGGCCATGAACGGCCTGCCGGGCCTCGTGCGCCTACGCTCGGTGTCCGGTGTCGGTCTCTCCGTGGTCTATGTGGAATTCGACTTCGGCACCGACATCTTCCGCAACCGCCAGCAGATCGCGGAGCGCCTCGCTCTGGTGCGTGACCGGCTGCCGGCGAATGTCTCCCCGCAGATGGGTCCCATCAGCTCCATCATGGGCCAGATCCTGATGTTCGCCGTCACCAGCGACACCGCATCGCCCATGGCGGTGCGGGAGGCGGCGGACTTCGTCATCCGCCCGCGCCTCCTGGCCATCCCCGGCATTGCGCAGGTCATTCCCATGGGCGGGGAGGTGCGGCAGTTCCGCGTCTCGCCGGACGTTTCTGCCATGCGCGCCTACGGCATCACGCTCGACGCGCTGGAAAAGGCGCTCTCCCAGTTCGGGACCAATTCCGGCGGCGGCTTCGCCGACCAGGGCGGCCGGGAATTCCTCATCCGCAACATCGCCCGAACCCTCAGCCTCGATGACCTGAAGACTCTCGTCCTGCCGCGCCCCGCCGGCGGCAATGTCTTCCTCCACCAGATCGCGCAGGTGGATTTCGCCGCTCGCCTGAAGCGCGGCGATGCCGGCTATATGGGGCGGCCTGCCGTGATCCTCTCCTTGGAGAAACAGCCGGAGGCAGACACCCTTGCCCTCACCGGCGCGGTGGAAGAGGCGGTGGCCGACCTCAACCGCACGCTGCCCGACGGCATCCGCATCTCCCCGCCCGTGTTCCGTCAGGCGGACTTCATCGCCGCCTCCATCGGCAATGTGGAGAAGGTGCTGCTGGAAGCCATGGCGGTGGTGGCGGTGGTGCTGTTCCTGTTCCTTCTCAACTGGCGCACAACAGTCATCTCGCTCACCGCCATCCCGGTGTCGATCCTGGCCACCGCCATCGTGTTCCACGCCTTCGGCCTCTCCATCAACACCATGACGCTGGGTGGCCTCGCCATCGCCATCGGCGAATTGGTGGATGACGCGGTGGTGGATGTGGAGAACATCTTCCGCCGACTGCGCGAGAATGCCGCCGCAGCCGTGCCCCGTCCCGTGTTCGATGTGGTGGTGGCGGCGAGCCGGGAGGTGCGCTCCGGCATCGTCTACGCTACCCTCATCATCGTATTGGTGTTCGTGCCACTGTTCGCCCTGCCGGGCATTGAGGGGCGGCTGTTCGCCCCGCTGGGGCAGGCCTATATCGTCTCGATCCTCGCGAGCCTTCTGACCTCCATCACGCTCACGCCGGTGCTCGCCTTCTATCTGCTGCCGGCCCTCAGCCGCCATGCGGAAAGGGACGGCGCGCTGGTGCGGATGCTGAAGGGTGGCTACGCCGCGTTGCTCTCCACCGCCTTCCGCCACCCGCGCCTGGTGATGGGCACGACCGCGCTGCTCTTCGTCGGTGCGCTGGCCGGTGCCGCAAGTCTGCCGCGCGCCTTCCTGCCGCCGTTCAACGAGGGCTCGCTCACCATCTCCATGTCGTTTCGACCCGGCCTCTCGCTGGCCGAGAGCGACCGCATGGGGCTTGTCGCCGAGACGCTGATCCTGGACGTGCCGGAGGTGAAGGCGGTGGGTCGGCGCACCGGCCGGGCGGAGCTGGACGAACATGCGGAGGGCGTGCACGCCTCCGAGATCGAGGTGGACCTCCAGCCCTCCGCCCGCGGCCGGGCCGAGATCACGGCGGATATCCGCGACCGCCTCGCCGTCCTGCCGGCGTCTTTCAATCTGGGTCAGCCCATCTCCCACCGGCTGGACCACATGCTCTCCGGCGTGCGGGCCGAGATCGCCCTGAAGCTGTTCGGCGACGACCTCGACACCTTGCGCGCCACGGCGGAAAGCCTGCGCCAGCGCCTCGGCGCCATTCCCGGCCTCGTCGACCTGCAGGTGGAGCGGCAGGTGCGGGTGCCGGAGGTGACGGTGCGCGTGGATTACGGCCGCGCCGCCCTCCATGGCCTCCAGCCCGCACAGTTGACGGACGCGCTGGCGCGACTCTCCAACGGGCGCGTGGTCTCGACCCTCGTAGATGGCAACCGGCGCTTCGAGCTGGTGGTGCGCCTGCCCGAGGCAACGCGCAGCGCCGAGGGGCTGAGCCGCCTCCTTATCGAGACGCCATCCGGCTGGGTGCCCCTCTCCCAGGTGGCGGACGTGAAGGAGACGGACGGGCCGAACCAGATCCTGCGCGAGGGCGGGCGGCGGCGCATCGTCGTGCTCGCCAACACCTCAGGCGGGCGCGACACGGCGGCCATCATCGCCGACATGCGCCGCGTGATCGCCGCGACGGATTTGCCCTCCGGCATGTCCACGAGCCTCGAAGGCACCTTCGCGGCGCAGGAGGAATCCATGCGCACCATCGGCGCACTCGGCGCGGTGTCGCTGCTCCTGGTCTTCGCCATCCTCTACAGCCGCTACCGCTCGGCACTGTTCGCGCTGGTCATCATGGGCAGCGTGCCGCTGGCCCTCATCGGCGCGGTGGTGGCCCTGTGGCTGGCCGGGCAGCCGCTCTCGGTGGCGAGCATGATCGGCTTCGTGACGTTGACCGGCATCGCCGCGCGTAACGGCATCCTGAAGATCAGCCACACCATCAATCTCGCCATCACCGAAGGCCTGCCGTTCGGTCCCGCGCTGGTGGCGCGAGGGAGCCTTGAGCGGCTGACCCCGGTACTGATGACGGCCGCCTCCGCCGGCATCGCCCTGCTGCCGCTCATGAGCGGCGCCGAGATGCCGGGCAAGGAGATCCTGCACCCGGTGGCCGTCACCATCTTCGGCGGCCTCGTCAGCGTCACGCTGCTCGATGCCGTGCTCACCCCCGTCCTCGTCCTCGCCTACGGCCGCCGCCCGCTGGAGCGGCTCGTGGCGGCGGTGGGCGAGGACGGCCCCAACCCGGCCGCCGCCCGCGCGGATGCCTTTTGATCGGAGCCCGCCATGATCTTCCGCCCCCTTGCGTCGGCCCTCATCGCTCTTCCCCTTCTCGCGACGCCGCTCCTCGCGCACGAGCCCGGCACCGGCGCCAACGGCGGCGTGCGTGTGGACGCCGGGCATTTTCATGCGGAACTGGTGGTCGACGGGACGCCTGCCGTCTCGCTCTATCTCAGCGACGGCTCCGACAAGCCGGTTCCGGCCGACGGCTTCAAGGCCAATGCCATCCTGGTGGTGGACGGCAAGGCCCAACGCTTCCCTCTGACGCCCGCCGGCGGCAGCCGGCTTGCCGGGACCGCCCCGGTCGCCGTGCCCAAGGGCGTGAAGGGCGCCGTCCAGCTCACCGCGCCGGACGGCACAACGACCCAGGCGAAATACTGAACTCAATCCCTGCCTCGCCTCGTCTGCCCGGCGACGCACCCAGGAGGCCGACCATGACCCAACCTAAGCACCTGTCCTCCGTGTCCCGCCGCACCGTCCTCGCGGGTGGCGCCGCCGCCGGCGCGCTTGCCCTCTCCGGCGGGTGGAGCCGCGTCCTCGCCGCCCCGCTCATCACCGTGGAGAGCCTCACAATCGACGTGAACGGCAAGGCGGCCAAGGTCTTCGCCGTCAAGAGCCCGGCGGGCGAAGGCATCTTCGCGCAGGAGGGCGATCGCCTCGCAGGCGCGGTGCTCAATGCCTCGCAGGCGCCGGCGGTGATGCACTGGCACGGCCAGATCTTCGCGCCAGCGGATCAGGACCGCGCCCGCCCCGACGGCGGCGAACTCGCGCCCGGCGGGACGGACCAGGTGGACTTCCTGCTCACGCCCGGCACCCATTGGATGCATTCCCACACGCTGAGCGAACAGCAGTTGCTCGCCGCGCCCCTCGTCACCCGCGAGGCGGATGCCGGGGACGCGCAGGACGTGGTGGTGATGCTGCACGATTTCTCCTTCCGCAGCCCGGAGGAGATTCTCGCCGGCCTCGGTGGCGCGAACGCCCATGGCGACCACGGGGCTCACGGAGCGACCCAGCCCACTCAGGCTGCGGTGGGGATGGCGATGCCGGGAATGGGTCATGCCGGCCACGGCATGGGCGCGATGGGCGGCATGGGCGGCGGAATGATGGGGGCGGGCCAGAACGCGGGCCACATGGGTCACGGCATGGGTGCGGGCATGGGCGCGGGAATGAGCGGCGGCATGATGGCCCACGCCAACGACGTCGATTATGACGCCTTCCTCGCCAACCGCCGCACCCTCGCTGATCCCGAGGTGGTGAAGGTGGAGAAGGGCGGAAAAGTGCGGCTGCGCATCATCAACGGCGGCACCGCCACGGCCTTTTTCATCAGCATGCCCGGTCTGAAGCCGCGATGCGTCGCGGTGGACGGCTCACCCTGCGTTCCGCTGCAGGCGGATACTTTTCCGTTGGCCCAGGGACAGCGCATCGACCTTCTGGTGGATATTCCGGCGAGCGGAGGAGCCTTCCCGGTGCTGGCGCAGGTAGAGGCCTCGGCCCGGCGCACCGGCCTCATCCTGGCCACGGCTGGAGCGTCCGTCTCACGCATCGCCGAGACTGCCGACCGTCCGCAGGGCCTGCTCGACCTCGCGTTCGAAGGGCGCCTTTCCGCCCGGAAGCCGATTGCGCAGCGTAGGGCGGACAAGGTCTTCCCCATCATGCTCGGCGAGGAGGCGGGCTATCGCTGGACCATCAACGGCCACACCTATGGACAGGCAAGCCCCTTCGCCGTCAGTCCCGGCGAGCGGGTGGAGATGACCTTCATGAACCCCACCACCATGAGCCATCCCATGCACCTGCACGGCCACCATTTCCAGGTGGTGGGCATCGGCGGGCGACGGATCGCAGGCGCGGTGCGCGACACGGTGATGGTGCCGCCGCACATGCCCGTCACCATCGCCTTTGACGCCGGGCCGAAGGGCGAATGGTTCCTGCACTGCCACCACCTCTACCACATGGCCACGGGCATGATGGCGGTGGTGAAGATAGCTTGATCCCGCAGAGGAGAGACCGTCATGTACTACGATCAAATGATGGGCGGCGGCATGTGGGGGATGTGGCTCTTCGGCCTCCTCATCCTGGCGCTCGTCGTGCTCGGCATTGCGGCGCTCATGAAATATCTCCGGCGCTGAGGCGGAATACACTGGCAGTCTGACCGTCCACGGATAGGCCTGATCGTGCCTACGGCGCGGCCAAAGATTTTGCGGGTCGGACAGTCAAACAGCCTCGGGCCGTGCTCTGGTCACGACGGTCAATTCCGCCCTGGCTCGGGCCGGTGCACCGCTACGAGGAGCAGGACGCGTAGAAACGGGGCGCAACGGGGTGAGGCGAAGACGTTACAGATTCTGCCGGAGATGGAGTGCGGGCGACTGCTTATAGCCGGCAGGACAATGTCGCAGATTGACCCAAAGCGACCCCTCAACGGCCCTTTCAGAGACGTCCGCTTTGCGCCCCCATTTCAGCCATTGACCGGGTGACGGCTCTGGCTCGAAAGTGGACATTCACGAGGTGGAATAAGTCGGCCCTCTTGCGACAGAACTTCGCGCTGGGCGGTGTGCGGTTCGTATCGCCTGGATCAGGTGGTAAGACTGCTGCCACGCTGACAAAGGGAACCAACGTGTCGAGCTTCCGCTTCCTGCACGCGGCAGACATCCATCTGGATAGCCCACTGCATGGTCTTTCGCGCTACGACGGGCTTCCGGTCGAGGATATCCGCCTGGCCACCCGGGCCTCATTCGACAATCTCGTCCAGTGCGCCATCGACGAGGCCGTCGACTTCGTCATTATCGCCGGTGACCTGTTCGACGGCGACTGGCGTGACATGGGAACGGGCCTCTATTTCGCCCGGGCCATGGGCCGGCTCGATCAAGCTGGCATTCCGGTCTTCATCCTCGCTGGCAATCATGATGCCGCTTCCATCATCTCCCGCACGGTGCCATGGCCGCCGAACGTCCGGCAGTTCGGCCCCCGCCGCCCTGAGACACACCGCTTGGCGCACCTGGACGTAGCTGTTCATGGCCAGAGCTTCTCAACCCCGACCGTAACCGAGAACCTCGTCCTCGCTTATCCGCCGTCGGAGAGCCACAGCTTCGATATTGGCGTCCTCCACACCGCCCTCGCCGGCCGGCAAGGACATGCCGATTATGCCCCCTGCAGTGTGGAGGATCTCCGTGCAAAAGGGTACGATTATTGGGCGCTCGGCCACGTCCATGAGTTCGAGATCGTCAGCACCGATCCCTATGTCGTCTTTCCCGGCAATATGCAGGGACGGACTATTCGTGAGACCGGCGCAAAGGGCGCGGTGATCGTAACCGTTGTGGACGGTGAGGTCTCGGCGGTGGATCGCGTTGAGGTCGACGTCATCCGCTGGACCCGTCTTGAGGTGGATTGCTCGGGTGCGCAGCTTGAGGAGATCCAGGACCGGATCCGAGCCGCGCTCGGCCGCCTCCACGGTGCCAATGGCTCCGGCCGCCCCATTGTCGTCCGCGTCAGCCTGACGGGAGAGCTGACCGATGCTGGTGCCCTTCATGACCGAACGGCCGAACTGCGCGACGACGTTCGGGCCATAGCCGGCGCTATCTCCGCGGATCTCTATGTCGAGAAGGTGAAGGTGCTGGTGACCACGCCAGCCGCTGCCGGAGGACTCGTCTTGGGCGAGGATTTGGGGGCCCTGATCGAAGAGGGTGCCTCTGATCCTGACCTCGCGAAGGCGCTCGAGGCCGACCTCGAGCGCTTCATGCTCGCCGCCAACACGGCACTCGGTGATGCAGAAGACGGCGAGTTGCGGCTCTCGGCGTCGCACGGAGACTGGTCGACGGTCCTACGCACGGCGTCCCTCGCCCTGCGCTCACGCCTGACGCGGGAGGCGTGAGCGATGCGCTTCTCCCGCCTCTCGCTGGAGCGCTATGGGCGCTTTGAGGATTGCGAACTCAACTTCCGTACAGGCGCCCCCGATCTTCACATAATCTACGGTGCCAACGAGGCCGGGAAGACGACCTCGCTTGCCGCCGTCTCGGACCTCTTGTTCGGATTTCCAACACGGTCGGCCTACAATTTTATATTCGACAACGCGCTGCTGCGGGTCGGGGCTGTTCTGGAGGATGGTGGGCGAACGTTCTCCTGTCGTCGCAGAAAAGGCACTGTCGGCACGCTGCTCGACGCCACCGACGCTGTACTGGATGAGGCACCGCTTATGGCGATGCTGAAGAGCCAGACGCGTGAGACGTTCAATCTCTCATTCAGCCTCGACCAAGCCGGACTGCGCGCCGGCGGCCGAGCGATGGTCGAGGCGAAGAACGACCTCGGGCGAACCCTGTTCGCGGCAGGCTCGGGCCTCACGGGCATTGCCGACGAGCTGAAGAAGCTTGAGGGAGAGGCGGACGCCATCTGGGCGCCCTCGACCGCCCAACGCCGCTCCTTCACCCAGGCGCAAAAGCAGCTTGCGGAGGCGACGAAAAAGATCCGGGATGATGCCTTGAAGCCGAAGGCATGGTCCGATGCGCGACAGGCGGCCGAAAGAGCCCAGAGGGCCCTGGAGACAGCACGCAGTATCCGCGACGACGTACAAGCCGAGCTCAGGGCGGCGGATCGCATTCGTCGGATCGCGCCCTTGGTGCGCCGGCGCGATGAACAGCTCGAAGCGCTCCAAGCCGGTGAAAGGACAATCGATCTCGGAAAGCAGCGCGAGGATAGTGCCGAAAAGGTCATCCAGGACGCTGAGGAGGCGCAGCGTCAGAGGGCGGCAGCCGAGCAGCTGCGCGCGGAGGCCGCCGCACGTCGCAACACGATAGAGGACGATCCGCAGATCCTCGCTCGCGCTGACGAGATTGATCAGCTCGTTGCCGACGCTGGGGCCGGCGAAAAGGCCGCTCGAGATCTGGCGAGATTGGAGCCTGAGCTTGCGGTCGCCGAGGCGCTGACACGCCGGTTGCGCGCGGAAGCAGCCCCCAACGCCGATGTTGCACTCCCACGTGCGGTTGCGGCGAAACTGCGCGATCTCGCTCGGCTGCGCGGCGAGACAATGGCCGCCAGCCGCCAGATCGCTGAGAGCCGCGCTGATATCGAAGAGCGCCGCAGGCGTGCGCAGGCCAGAGTCGAGGAGGGTCCTGCCGAAGCGCCTGTCGACACGTTGATTGATGCCGTGAACGCGGCACGGGCGCTCGGGGCAGATGCGGATGCCCGCTGCGAGGCCGCCCGCCGAAAGGCCGAGGCATCGTCATCCGCAATCCCTCCCCTTCTCGCGAGGCTTGCTCTGTGGCGCGGCAGCGTTGAGGAGCTCGCGTCACTTCCGAGGATTGGCGAGCGGGAAATCGACGCGGCTCGATCAGAAATCGCAGACATCCTCGCCACGGCCCGGCGTGAGGAGGAGCAGGCCCAACGTTCAGTTGATCAAAGCGGTGCAGTAGCTCTCGAGATCGAGCAGCTCGCAACCGGCGCGGTCGTCACCCCGGAGGAGATCGCATCCGCTCGGCAAGAGCGCCAGGCGCATTGGCTGCCAATCCGCGAGCATGTCCTTTCGGGAGGCGCGCTTAAGTCACCCGCAAACGCCGTGGCCGGCTTTGAGGCGAGCGTCACTTTGGTCGATGAGAAGTTGGAGCTCCGCTTCACCCTTGCTGACGCCTCCAGCCGCCTCTCGCTGCTTGAACAGACGAAGGCAAGGCACGAGCTTGAGGCCGAACAGGCACGGAACCGCGCAGCAGAAGCGCGGCGCCGGTACGAGGGCGCTTTGGACGCTTGGCACAGCCGAATCTCGGCGGTGGGCCTGCCCGCGCTGGAGCCATCGCAATTCCTTACCTGGCAGGCCAACCGTGAGGTCGCCGAGACAGCCCAGCAGGAATATCTTGATGTGCGCTCGGATCTCGATGCTCTAATCGAGCGCCGCGATGGCTGCCGGAAGGCACTCGCAGCCGCGCTTGGAACAGCCGATGCTGATGGTCCGCTATCACCCTTGCTGGCGGCCGCGGAGCGTAAGCGCGGTGAAGTGGAGCAGGCGGCTCGGCGCCGGTCCCAGGCCCAGGAGCAACTCGAACAAGCGACTGCAGAGCTCAACGCGCTTGATCGCCGCCAAGGGCGTCTAGATGAAGACGCCGCGTCCTATGATCGGGCGTGGAATGCGGCCCTGGCAGATGCTGGTTTGCAGATGGACATCGCCACATGCGGGGCGGTTCTCGATCTCTTGGACGAGCTCCGACAGGCCGGCGTCACCGAAGCTGAGCTACGTAGACGCGTCGAGGGCATCCGACGTGATGCTCGTGCTCACGTCTCGCGCGTGGAAGCGCTTTGCGATGAATGCCGCATTGCCGCCAGAGAACCAGCCGCCCGCCTACGCGCCCTGCGCGACCGTCTGGTCGGCGCCCGTGCCTCAGCCACGCTGATCGGTTCGCTGGATGAGGAGGCGCGCCGCCGCTCGGAGCAGGTCGACGAAGCCGCGGCAAGGATCAAGGCGGCTGATGATGCTCTGGCACCGCTTCTCGCGGAAATCGGGGCGACCGACCGCCCCGAGCTGTCTGCCGCCATCGAGCGATCTCGCGCGAGACGACAGCTGGCGCACGAACTCGCGACGACAGAACGCCAGATCGTAGACGATGGCGATGGGCTCGCCCTCGATGAACTCGTGGCTGCCGTGGGCTCGTCTCGTCTCGATGAGCTGGCTGGACATATCGCCAGGCTCGAAGCTCGGCTGAAAGAATTGAACGACGAGGTCGATCTGGCCGCGACGGCCCATGGTGATGCACGCTCGGCATTCGCTGCGCTGGACAACAGCGCAACGTTGGCCGCCGATGCTGCCGCGGACGCCGAGCAGGCAAAATCCGAGTTGGAGGTCCTCGCCGAGCACTACATCCTCAAGCGCGCTCAGGCCCTCACCCTTAAATGGGCGATCGAGAAATACCGCGAGCGCCACCAGGATCCGCTGCTCTTGCGCGCGGGAGAACTATTCTCGATTCTCACCACCGGCCGCTATGCCACGCTCCGCGTCGATACCGATGGCCCCTCACCGCGCCTGCTCGGGCTTCGCCATGACGGCCGGACAATGGTGGAAGTCGGCGCCATGAGCGAGGGTACGACCGACCAGCTGTTTCTGGCTCTCAGATTGGCCGCGCTCGAGCAGTCAGTTGCGGCCGGGGTGAACCTCCCGTTCCTGGCCGACGACCTGTTCGTGAATTTCGACGATCAGCGCGCCGAGGCGGGCTTCAGGGTCTTGGCGGAGGTTGCGAAGTCAACGCAGGTTTTGTTCTTTACGCATCACTCACACCTCATGGCGATTGCGAAGCATGTGGTCGGAGCGGAGCTTCATTCCGAGTGCGCGCTTGATTGATCCGAGCAGGCTTCCGAGAGCAGGTTTATCCGCAACATGCCCTGCGCAGAAGTTCGCTGCTGCGGCGATGAAGGGCCGGTTTGGGTAAGTTCCTGCCCCCGACTGTCATCGGCGACATGTCCGCTTATCGTGCGAAGTTCCCCTGTAACGGACTGTCCGCTCTCGGCCCCAAACCGGCCATTCATCGTCCCCGCAGCTAACGTCGGCTTCTGGCGCATCCTGCAGATTTGAGGATGCCTCGCCGAGGGCCCCGAACAGCTGCCCCGCGTTCCGCAAGCTCATGACTTTACAGCATGTCCCTGCAGGTTCAGATGGTAGCGCGTGTATCGGCGTTCTCCGGTTCGCGTCAGGGCGCCTTGTTCCACCAGATCGTGTAGGTCGCGTGTGGCGGTGGGGCGTGAGGTGCCGGTGATGGCGAGGTAGTTCTCCGCGCTCAGGCCTCCCGTGAAGCCGCCGGGGCCCTGGCGGAACAGGCGGGCGATCACCTTCTCCTGCCGTTCGTTCATCTTGTGGCGGAAGCGATCATAAAAATGCGCCTTGGCGATGTGGAAGGCGACGCGGCCGAGCGTCGTCTGCTGGGCCGCGATGATCGTTTCTGCAAAATAGACCAGCCAGCCCGTGACATCGAGCGTCCGCTGATGGACCTCGAGCTGATCGTAATAGGCCTTGCGATGCTGCTCGATGGTATGGGCGAGCGCGATCAGGGTCGGCTGCCCGATGTTTTGGGCGAGGGATTTTTCAGCGAGGGTTCGGCCGATACGACCATTGCCATCCTCAAAAGGATGGATGCTCTCGAAATAGAGGTGCCCGATCCCGGCCCGGGTAAGTGCCGGCAAGGGCGTTTCACCGTCCGGGGCCGAGCCATTGAACCAGGTGAGATAGGCGGCCATCTCGTCCGGAACCCGGGAGGATGGCGGCGCCTCGAAATGCACAGTCGGCCGATCCTGGCGGCCGGACACGATCTGCATCGCGTCTTCATGGCGACGGTAGCCGCCGATGGTCTCCAGATGCCGGCTATCCGCCATCAGCATGCGGTGCCAGCGGAACAGCGTGTCGGCGTCGAGGGGATCAGCCCAGCTCCGATAGAGATCGACCATCATCTCCGCGATGCCCCGCTCTTTCGGCTTCACGTCGCGATTGTCGGTGTCGAGGCCGAGCTGACGGCGCAGAGAGGATTGCACGCTGAGGCGATCCAGCGTCTCTCCTTCAATCGCGCTCGTCTTGACGGCCTCGTCGCTGAGGAGTTCGATCCGCAGCAGGTCCCGCTCGCCCTCGCTGACATGCCGAACCGCACCGATCACCTCGCCGGTGAGCAGGAGGAACCGCCGCTCCAGCGGTTCGAGGGCAACCGGATCATAGGCAAAATGCGGCCAGCCGTGCTGCGTCCAGTTCCACACCATGAGCGATAGATTCTCCATCTATAGCTCACATAATAGCGGATGCGTGATTGATAGATAGCCATCCTATCGCTCATGGCAGAGCCGCGTCATCGCGCGACGCAGGTTGATCGAGCGATCCCATCCCCATTTCCTATGCGGGCACAGGGAGCATTTTTCAAACCGTGAAGGGGAGGCTCCCTATGCCGCTTCCGATCACTGCAGCAGTTCCGCCGTTCACCTGTCGTTGCACGCCACGCTGCGAAGCGGATCGAATCCTGTTGAACCGGCCTAATATCGGGCTCTTTTAATCATCCCCACCCGGGATGAGATCGTCAGAACCCCGGCAGCGTCGGGGTTCGCATGGCGGCACACCATCATCAGAGTTTTGCCCGCGGCGCGCGGATGCTGCGCACGGCGCTGGGTCCGGCGATCGCCCGGCATCTGGAAGACCCGGCCGTCGTCGAGGTGATGCTGAACCCCGACGGGCGGCTGTGGATCGACCGGCTTTCGGAGGGACTGTCCGACACGGGTGAGCGGCTCTCGCCCGCTGACGGCGAGCGCATTGTTAGGCTCGTCGCACACCATGTCGGCGCCGAGGTTCATGCGGGAGCTCCGCGGGTTTCGGCCGAGCTGCCCGAGACGGGAGAACGGTTCGAGGGATTGTTGCCGCCGGTCGTGGCGGCCCCGACGTTCTCCATCCGCAAGCCCGCCGTCGCGGTCTTCACGCTCGAAGACTATGTCCGCGCTGGGATCATGTCCGCAGGACAGGCCGACGCGCTGCGCCAGGGTGTCGCCTCTCGCGCCAATATCCTCGTCGCGGGCGGCACCTCGACGGGCAAGACCACGCTGACCAACGCGCTGCTCGCCGAGGTCGCTAAGACAGAAGACCGCGTCGTCCTCATCGAGGATACACGCGAGCTGCAATGCGAGGCGCCGAACCTCGTCGCCCTGCGCACCAAGGACGGCGTCGCTTCGCTGTCCGACCTTGTGCGCTCGGCGCTGCGCCTGCGGCCCGACCGGATCCCCATTGGCGAGGTGCGCGGCGCCGAGGCGCTGGACCTCCTGAAGGCCTGGGGCACCGGCCATCCCGGCGGCATTGGCACCATCCATGCCGGCAGTGCGATCGGCGCGCTTCGGCGGATGGAGCAGCTCATCCAGGAAGCCGTCGTAACCGTCCCGCGCGCGCTGATCGCCGAGACCATCGATCTCGTGGCCGTGCTCTCCGGCCGCGGCTCCGCACGCCGGCTCACAGAACTCGCCCGTGTCGAGGGCCTCGGCCCCGATGGCGACTACCGCGTCACCCCTGTCATCACCGGAGATCCCACATGATCCGATCGCTCCGTCGCGCCCATAGCGCAGCCCGGCTGGCCGTGTCCGCCACCTGCATCAGCCTCATGGCCACGGCCAGCGCTCATGCCTCCGGCTCGTCCATGCCATGGGAGGCGCCGTTGCAATCCATCCTCCAGTCGATCGAGGGGCCCGTCGCCAAGATCATCGCCGTCATCGTCATCATCTCGACCGGCCTCGCGCTGGCCTTCGGCGACACGTCGGGTGGCTTCCGGCGGCTGATCCAGATCGTGTTCGGCCTGTCGATCGCCTTCGCCGCCTCGAGCTTCTTCCTGTCCTTCTTCTCCTTCGGCGGCGGAGCGCTGGTCTGATGGCCGAGACGGTTGAGGTTCCCGGCTTCAGCGTGCCCGTCCACCGAGCGCTCACCGAGCCGATCCTGCTCGGCGGGGCACCACGCGCCATCGCCATCGTCAATGGAACGCTCGCCGGGGCCTTGGGTCTCGGCCTGCGCCTGTGGCTCGTCGGTCTCGCTATAGGGGTGATCGGCCATGTCGCAGCGGTGTGGGCCGCAAAGCGTGATCCGCTCTTCGTGGAGGTGGTGCGCCGGCATCTGCGCATCCCGGCGCACCTCTCGGTCTGAGCGAGGCGCGCCAATGATGAACCTCGCCGAGTATCGCAGCCGCAACCGCCGCCTTGCCGATTTCCTGCCCTGGGCGGCACTGGTCGCACCGGGCATCGTGCTGAACAAGGACGGATCGTTCCAGCGCACGGCGCGTTTTCGTGGGCCGGACCTCGACAGCGCCGTGCCCGCCGAGCTCGTCGCGGTCGCCGGGCGGCTGAACAATGCCTTCCGCCGTCTTGGCGCGGGATGGGCGATCTTCGTGGAGGCGCAGCGCCATGCCGCCGCAACCTATCCGGCGAGCGCTTTCCCCGATGCCGCTTCCGCTCTGGTCGATGCCGAGCGGCGGGCCGATTTCGAAGAGGCGGGCAGCCATTTCGAGTCGAGCTATTTCCTCACCTTCACCTTCCTGCCGCCGGCCGAGGATGCCGCGCGCACCGAAGGCTGGCTCTATGAAGGGCGGGACAAGGCGGGTCTCGATCCACATGAGACGTTGCGCGGCTTTGCCGACCGAACCGATCGGCTCCTCAACCTTATCGACGCCTTCATGCCGGAATGCCGCTGGCTCGATGACGGCGAGACGCTGACCTACCTGCATGGCTGCGTCTCGACGCATCGGCACCATGTTCGCGTGCCGGAGACGCCGATCTATCTCGACGCGCTGCTGGCCGACCAGCCACTCACGGGCGGGCTGGAGCCCCGGCTTGGCGATCAGCATCTGCGTGTGCTGACCATCACCGGCTTTCCGACGGTGACGACGCCCGGCCTGCTCGATGAGCTGAACCGCCTGGCCTTTCCCTACCGGTGGTCCACACGGGCGATCCTGCTCGACAAGGCGGATGCCGTTCGGCTGCTCACCAGGATCCGCCGCCAATGGTTCGCCAAGCGCAAATCCATCGCCGCCATCCTGAAGGAGGTCATGACCAATGAGGCCTCCGTCCTCGTGGACTCGGATGCCGCCAACAAGGCTGAAGATGCCGACCTCGCGCTTCAGGAGCTCGGCGCGGATCACGCCAGCGTCGCCTATGTCACCGCGACGGTGACGGTGTGGGACGCCGATCCCCGCATCGCCGACGAGAAACTGCGGCGGGTCGAGAAGGTCATCCAGGGCCGCGACTTCACGGTGATGACCGAGACCATCAACGCCGTCGACGCCTGGCTCGGCAGCTTGCCCGGTCATGTCTATGCCAATGTCCGCCAGCCTCCGATCTCGACGCTGAACCTCGCCCACATGATCCCGCTGTCAGCCGTGTGGGCGGGCGAGAGCCGCGACGTGCATTTTGACGGACCGCCGCTGCTGTTCGGCAAGACGGAGGGCTCGACCCCGTTCCGGTTCTGCCTCCATGTGGGCGATGTCGGCCACACGCTCGTAGTGGGCCCCACCGGCGCGGGCAAATCCGTGCTGTTGGCGCTGATGGCGCTGCAGTTCCGGCGCTATGTGAGAGCCCAAGTCTTCGCCTTTGATTTCGGTGGATCGATCCGGGCCGCGGCGCTTGCCATGGGCGGGGACTGGCACGATCTCGGTGGCGGTCTCAGCGAGGGGAGCGCGGAGAGCGTTTCGCTCCAGCCGCTGGCGCGCGTCGATGAGGCTGCCGAGCGCACTTGGGCCGCAGACTGGCTCACTGCCATCCTCACCCGCGAAGGCGTCCCCATCACGCCGCAGGTGAAGGAACATATCTGGACGGCGCTGACATCGCTCGCCTCCGCGCCGGCCGAAGAGCGCACCCTCACCGGCCTCTGCGTCCTCCTGCAGTCCAACGACCTGAAACAGGCGCTGCGTCCCTATTGCCTGGGCGGCGCTTGGGGCCGGCTGCTCGACGCCGAGACCGAGCATCTGGGCTCCGCCACCGTCCAGGTTTTCGAGACGGAAGGTCTGATCGGGACGGAGGCCGCGCCGGCGGTTCTGGCCTATCTGTTCCACCGGATCGAGGACCGGCTCGATGGATCACCGACCCTCATCATCATTGATGAAGGCTGGCTGGCGCTGGACGACGAGGGCTTCGCCGGCCAGTTGCGGGAATGGCTGAAAACGCTGCGCAAGAAGAACGCCAGCGTCATCTTCGCCACGCAGTCGCTCTCTGACATTGATGGCAGCGCCATTGCGCCGGCAATCATCGAGAGCTGCCCGACACGCCTTCTGCTCCCCAATGAGCGGGCCATCGAGCCACAGATCACCGCCATCTATCGCCGCTTCGGCCTGAACGACCGGCAGATCGAGATCCTCGCGCGGGCGACCCCGAAGCGCGACTATTACTGCCAGTCGCGGCGCGGCAACCGTCTGTTCGAGCTCGGGCTTTCGGACGTGGCGCTGGCGCTGTGCGCGGCGTCCTCCAAGACCGACCAGCAGGCCATCAGCAAGATCGTCGCGGATCAGGGGCGCGACGGCTTCCTTGCGGCATGGCTGCGTCATCGCGGCCTCGGCTGGGCCGCCGACCTCCTTCCCAACCTCACCAATCTGGAGACGCAGCCATGAAGCTGTTCCGTCCGCGCGCGCTCACCGTCGCCGTCGCGCTGCTGACCGCGCCGCTCGCCCTCGCACCCATTGGGTCCCCGCCCGCGCAGGCCCTCACGGTCTATGACCCCTGGAACTACGCGGAGAACATGATGTCGGCGGCGCGGGCGCTGGAGCAGATCAACAATCAGATCACCTCGCTGCAGAACGAAGCGCAGATGCTGATCAACCAGGCGCGCAATCTCGCCAGCCTGCCGCACTCCTCGTTGCAGCAAATCCAGCAATCGGTCCAGCGCACCCAGCAATTACTCGGACAGGCGCAGAGCATCGCCTTCGATGTCGGCCAGATCGACCAGGCTTTCCAGCAGCGCTACGGCAACATCCCGCTCTCGGCCTCCGATGCCGATCTCGTCGCCGGTGCGCGCTCGCGCTGGCAGACGACCGTCGGGGGCCTGCAGGATGCGCTGCGGGTCCAGGCCGGCGTCGTTGGCAATGTCGACGCCAACCGCGCCGAGATGGCGACGCTTGTCGGCCAGAGCCAGGGCGCCACGGGCGCGCTTCAGGCCACGCAGGCCGGCAACCAGTTGCTCGCTTTGCAGTCGCAGCAGTTGTCCGACTTGATCGCAGTGATGTCCGCCAATGGGCGCGCCACGGCGCTGTCCGAGGCGGAACGCGCGACCGCGGCGGAGCAGGGACGTGAGCAGCGCCGGCGCTTCCTCACCCCGGGCGCCGGCTATCAGGCCGGCACTGCCCGCATGTTCAGCAACTGACGGGAGGCAGACATGGACGCAGCCATGCTGGCCCGGCTAGGGGCGGTGATCTTTGTGGCCATCGCCGGCACGGCGGCGGTCGTGGAGATGAGCCGGGAAGAGAAGGCGCCGGTGCCTTCACCCAGTCGGACGGTCGAGGCCGCGGGCGATCCTCTGCGCGATGAGCAGCGCCGCTGCCAGCAGCTTGGAGAGGCCGCCGCGCGGGACGCCGCGTGCCTGAAGATCTGGGCGCAGACGCGGGACCGGTTCCTCGGGCGCAGCGTGCCCAACGAAGGCCGCTGAGCCATGAACGGCACCGGCGTCATCGACAACTTTCTGGGGGTCTTCACCTCCTATATCGACAGCGGCTTCGGCCTGCTCGGCGGCGAGGTCGCCTTCATCGCCACCACCCTTATCGTCATCGACGTGACGCTGGCGGCGCTGTTCTGGTCGTGGGGCGCTGACGACGACATCATCGCCCGGCTCATCAAGAAGACCCTGTTCGTCGGCGTCTTCGCCTACATCATCGGCAATTGGAACACCCTCGCCCGTATCGTCTTCGAGAGCTTTGCCGGGCTTGGGCTGAAGGGATCGGGCACGGCATTTTCCGTCAGCGACCTCATGCGTCCGGGCAAGGTGGCCCAGACCGGGCTCGATGCCGGCCGCCCTTTGCTCGACTCCATCTCCGACCTGATGGGCTGGGTCGCCTTCTTCGAGAACTTCATCCAGATCGCCTGCCTGCTGTTTGCCTGGGCGCTGGTTCTGCTCTCCTTCTTCATCCTCGCCGTCCAGCTCTTCGTCACGCTGATCGAGTTCAAGCTGACGACGCTCGCCGGCTTCGTGCTGATCCCCTTCGGCCTGTTCGGCAAGACCGCCTTCATGGCTGAACGGGTGCTGGGCAATGTCGTCTCCTCCGGCATCAAGGTCATGGTGCTCGCCGTCATCATCGGCATCGGCTCGACCCTGTTTGGCCAGTTCACCGCGGGCTTCGGTGGCCAGACGCCGACCATCGACGACGCCATGGCCATCGTGCTGGCTGCCCTTTCCCTGCTCGGCCTCGGCATCTTCGGTCCCGGCATTGCCGCCGGGCTCGTTTCTGGCGGGCCGCAGCTGAGCGCCGGGGCCGCGGTCGGCACCGGCCTTGCCGCCAGTGGCGCCCTGATGGCAGCGGGCGGTGCCGCCAGCCTCGCCGTCCGAGGCGGCGGAGCCGCGCTCTCCGCGACGGCGGCTGCGGCGCGGGGTGGAGCGACAGCCTACAGCCTCGGTTCCGCCGGACAGTCCGGCATGGCGGGTGTCGCCTCGGGACTGGGGAGCGTCGCACGCGCCGCGGGCTCCGCCGCCTTGTCACCGCTGACGAACGCCGTCAGTGGCACGGCCTCGGCTTCCTCGGCCGGCGAGGTGCCCGACTGGGCCAAGCGCATGAAGCGCGGCCAATCGCTTCGCCACGGCGTCTCCGCCGCCGCCCATGCTGTGCGCTCCGGTGACAGCCATGCCGGCGGCTCTTCCGTCTCCCTCAATGAGAGCGACCGCTCATGAGCCTCTTCAAGCGACCCGCAACCCATTACGGCACCTCGCCCGAGCCGGTCACGCCCTATCAGAAGGCGGCCCAGGTGTGGGACGAGCGCATCGGTTCGGCCCGTGTGCAGGCCAAGAACTGGCGGCTGATGGCCTTTGGCGGCCTGTTCCTCTCGGCTGGCTTTGCCTCAGCGCTGATCTGGCAGTCGACGCGGGGCACCGTCGTGCCCTGGGTGGTGGAGGTCGATCGTCTCGGCCAGACGCAGGCCATTGGCCCTGCCACTGGCGACTATCGCCCGACCGATCCGCAGATCGCTTGGCATCTTGCCCGTTTCATCGAGCAGGTGCGTAGCCTGCCGGCCGATCCCGTGATCGTCAGGCAGAACTGGCTTCGGGCCTATGAGTTCACCACTGATCGGGGCGCCGCCGCGCTCAACGATTATGCCCGCGCCAATGATCCCTTCACCCGGATCGGCAAGCAGCAGATCACGGTCGAGGTCTCCAGCGTCATCCGGGCCTCCCCGGATTCCTTCCGCCTCGCCTGGGTCGAGCGGCGCTATGAGAACGGCCAGCTCGCCGCCACCGAGCGCTGGAGCGCGATCCTGACGCTGGTGATCCAGCCGCCGCGCGATGCCGAGCGCCTGCGCACCAATCCGCTCGGCATCTATGTCAACGCCATCAGCTGGTCGCGGGAGATGAGCCAGTGAAAACGTCCTTCCGTAAACCCGCATCTCCGGCTTTCCGCCAATCCGCACTTGCGGCTCTCCTGCTCTCCGCAAGCGCGCTGGGCGGCTGCGCATCGGCTCCGAAGCCGCCGCAGATCAGCTATGACAGTGACGTGCCGTCGCTGCCGACGGTGCCGACAGTGGTTGCAGATGACCGGCCGCGCCCGCTCCATACGCCTCCCGCCTGGACGCCGGCCAAGGGCGGCACGGACGCGAAAACCCCGGTTGCCCGCGTCGAGAACGCCAATGCTGCGGCCCGCGTGGAGCCGCGGCGCGAGGGCTATTACAACGCCATCCAGATCTATCCCTGGAGCGAGGGCGCGCTCTATCAGATCTATGCAGCGCCCGGCCAGATCACCAACATCGCACTGGAGCCGGGCGAGAGCCTGACCGGCAATGGGCCGATCGCGGCGGGCGACACCGCCCGCTGGATCATTGGCGACACTGAGAGCGGGGAAGGTGTGAACCGGCGCGTGCATGTGCTGGTGAAACCGACGCGGGCGGACATCTCCACGAATCTTGTCATCACCACCGACCGGCGCAGCTACATGATCGAACTGCGCGCCGGCGAGAAGCCCTATATGCCGGCCGTCGCCTGGGCCTATCCGCAGGTTCCGGGAGCGCAGCGCCCCAGTGTCCCAGCGGCGGCACCGGTCATTCCGGCCTTCACTGCCCGCAACTACCGTTATGCGCTCACCGGCGACACGCCGCCCTGGCGGCCGATGGCCGTCTATGATGACGGGCGCAAGGTCTATGTCGAGTTCCCGCGCGGCATTATCCAGGGCGAGATGCCGCCGCTCTTCGTCATCGGAGCCGACGGTGAGGCGCAGATCGTCAATAGCCGCACCTATCAGAACGTCCTGATCGTCGACCGGCTGTTTGGGGCGGCCGAACTGCGCCTCGGTGGCGGCGACCGGCCTCAGAAGGTGCGGATCGAGCGCACGGATGGGAGGCCCGCATCATGAGCAATCCGGATCATCATGACCTCGAGGCGGATCTCGGCGCTCCGGCCACCGATCACGCTGCCGCCATGCGGCTGCGTCCCGAGCCGCCGCGCGTCACGCGTCTCTCACGCAAGGTCCTCGCTGGCGCCGGGCTGGTTGTCAGCCTCGGCATAGGCGGCACCCTGATCTATGCACTGCAGGGGCGCGACAAAGGGACCGGCGGCGAGGAACTCTACTCCACCCAGAACCGCTCCACCGCCGACGGCCTTGCCGGCCTGCCGCGGGACTATACCGGGCCGATCCTGGGTCCGCCTCTTCCCGGCGATCTCGGCCGGCCGATCCTTGAGGCACAAAACCGCGGCCAGCCCGTCGTGCCGCCGACAATGACAGCGCCACAGGTCGATCCCGAGCAGCAGCGGCGTCTTGCCGAACAGGAAGCCGCGCGGACCAGTCGCGTATTCTTCCAGGCGGCACAGGCTCGCGCGACCGCGCCTTCGGGGGCGGGTGCCTCCGGCTTTAGCGGCCCTGGCTCGGCAGGAACGGGCGGCGCGTCCTCCCCCCAGGATCGCCAGCTTGCCTTCCTCAATGCCGCCGTGGATCGGCGCGTCGTCGCATCCGATCGCGTCATGGCACCGGCATCGCCTTATGTCCTGCAAGCAGGCGCCGTCATCCCGGCCGCTCTCATCACCGGCATTCGCTCCGACCTACCGGGCCAGATCACCGCCCAGGTCACCGAGAATGTCTATGACAGCCCGACCGGACGCATCATGATCATTCCGCAGGGCACGCGGCTGCTCGGCCAGTACGACAATGGTGTCGGCTTCGGCCAGCGCCGCATCCTGCTGGTCTGGAACCGGCTGATCTTCCCCAATGGCCGCTCCATCGTGCTGGAGCGCCAGCCCGGCACCGATGCGCACGGCTATGCCGGCCTCGAGGACGGCGTCGACATGCACTGGTGGGATCTCGCCAAGGCGGTTGGCCTCTCGACGCTGCTCTCCGTAAGCGCTGAGCTCGCCATGGATGATCAGGATGCATTGATCCAGGCCCTGCAGAGCGGGGCCCAGGACACCATCAACGATGCCGGGCAGGAGATCATCCGCCGGCAGTTGCAGGTCGCCCCGACCCTGACCATCCGGCCCGGCTTCCCGGTGCGGGTCATGGTCACCCGTGACCTCGTCCTCGAACCCTACAGGTATTGACCATGGCGAAGCTGAAGCTCGGACCGATCACGAACGACAAGCCAGTGAAGGTGACGCTGTCACTGCCCGGCGCGCTGCACCGTGACCTTGTCGCCTATGCCGACGTGCTCGCGCGGGAAACCGGCCAACCTGCCCCGGATCCCGTGACACTTATCGTGCCCATGCTGGAGCGCTTCATCGCCACGGATCGCGAATTCGCCAAGGCACGCCGCGTGGCTGGCGGCGCCGCGAGGATCAGCGCGTCGCAGCCCGCTCCTGGGCCGTCGTCCGTGTGAGGCTGAGCAAGGTGCGCACCGCCGGGTTGTCGTTTCTCAGTGAATAGATCACCGAGAACGGGATCACCTCGCCGGCAAGCGGCCTGTACACCACCTCAGGCACGCTGAGCACCGTCTCGGATTCCAGCACCGGGACGATGCCGCGTCCCGTGGCAACCAGCCCCAGGAGGCTATAGCGGGCGACTTGCTGCGTGCTGATGCGCGGCGAGATGTCGAGCTCCCGGAATTTGCGTTCAAGGAAACCCCGCACCTCATTGCCGGAGCCTTGGGTACGCACCAGGAAGGTCTCATCGACGAGATCCCGCCAGGAGAGCGCAACGCTCTGGGCCAGCCGGTGCAGGCGCGGCAAGGCGAAGAACAAAGGTTCGCTCCAGAGAGGTATAGCATCGCAGTCCGCCCAGCCTTGCCGGCCGAGGATGTAAGCGGCATCGAGATCGAACCGCCGGATCGCGGCCGCATGGCTCTCTGCAGGGGCCTCCACGAAATCGATGTGCACACCGGAATAGCGCTGGTCGTACCTGTGAAACAGGTCGGCCAGGAAGCCTGAGGCCAGCTTCGAGAACAGTCCAACCCTCAGGTGCCCTTCTTCCGCCCGGCCGAACGCTGCGGCCTCCTCGCCGGCTTCGCGAATCTGATCCAGCGCTTGCCGTGTCCGGCTAAGGTACCTTTGCCCCGCCAGAGTGAGGTTCACCCCGCTTGAATGCCGGATGAACAGCGAGACGCCGATCTCATCCTCCAGATCCCGAACGCTCCGGCTGATGGACGATTCCTTGACCTCAAGTGCCCCCCCCGCCTTGCGGAAGCTTCCGTGCTCGGCGGCCGCCACGAAATAGCGCAGGTGGCGCAGTTCGATCGAGGGTGACAACAGCGCAGCCATCCGGGCTCCTGCGTGTTGAAGGGCTTCAAGATATTTCTACCGAAGGTTTCAAAAGCGGTCGAGCGCGACAAATGCGGGGCCACCACTCGGCAACCGCCGCACATTGGCGTGGCCTAAACCCGAAGCTGAAATAATGATGACCGATAGGGCGCATTAATTATTCAAAAATTTGGTTTAGAAACGATGCCCATGAGCTGCTCGTAACTGGTGACCACGTCATACCTGACCCGCTCCTCGGACACGCGCCGCCCGATCTCGTCGAAGAATTTCCGAGCGCACGCGATCTTGGTGTTCTCGATCTCGCGGAGCTTCATCGAGGACATCGTGCCCTTGGTCTCGGCGACGAAGTAGATGTGCTTTACGCTTCCCTCCTTAAAGGAAATCGCCCAATCGGGGTTGTAGTCGCCAACCGGTGTGGGGATCAGGAAGCCGCGCGGCAGCTTGGCGTAGACCACCACCTCGCTGGCGGTATCGAGCTCGTCGGCGAACTTGCGCTCGATGTCGGAGTCGGTGACCACGTAATCGTACACGTGCCGCTTGAGCTTGGCCGAGGCCTTGGAAAAGTCCTGGCCGGTCTGGTTCGCGGTGAAGATGTCAACGTCGTAATGCTCGGCGAGCCCGTCATAGGCCAGCCGCTCGATCACCATCGTGGCCTTCTGCTCGGCGATGATCCGCGACGCCTCGGCGATGAAGTGCTCCGGATTCTCTTTGAACTGCCCAAACACGCTGGCCTGGATGCCAGTCAGGATCTCGGCTGCAGTTTTGCGTGTGAGTTCCGTGTTTTCAGCGATCTTCCCAAGGAGGTCGTACTTCACGAGCGAATGGACTGATCCGCCCCGCTCGGTCGTGGACCCTGTCAGGGCAAAACCATCACCTGCCTTGAGCTGCTCGTCAGTCAGCCCATCGCCCTGAATGCCTGCCTGAACGGTGTACTGGAGCGGCGTCACACGAAGCTGGCTATCGAGGGCGCTTACGCATTTGTGGACCAATTCCTCGGAGTCGAACTCGACCCGATAAACGGCCTTCTGGTTGATGCGCCGCCAGAGCTCCTGGAACTCCTTCTTCTCGAAATTCTCGTTGAGCGGATTGGTCTTCGGCTTTCGGCCGTCCTCAACCTTGGGCAATTGCGCATCGCTGAAGACGCTGTCGATGATCTGGAAGATCTGATCGGCGTGCGCCTTCAGCTCATCCGGCAAAGCCGCCAGAGTTCCGGCTTCCTTCGCCTGATGGTAGGCGCCGGTGATCTGGTCCGCGTCATCGGAATAGTCGTTCTTCACGAGGTAGCGGTAGATCTGCTTCGCCATGGCCGGCGTGATCTCGACCGGGCCGGCATCCGTCGTGATGGTCCTGCCCGCGAAATATGCTTCCGTCGCCTTGCGCGGACGCGACGTCAGCGTGTCGGCAATCTCCTTTTGGAGACCGGCCACGAAGTTCTTGTAGCTCTCGCTGGCGACGACGGTGAGGACGTTTATGTCATGGACGACTGCGGGATTATCCATCCGGTCGCCGTGTTGGTCCACCGACAGGCGTAGTCCGCGGCCCACTTCCTGGCGCCGCGAAACGGTGTTGTCGCTGTGCTTGAGCATGCACATGACGAAGACGTTGGGATTGTCCCACCCTTCGCGTAGCGCGGAATGCGAGAAGATGAACCGCGTGGGCTCCGTGAAGGACAGCAGCCGTTCCTTGTCCTTCAGGATCAGGTCGTAGGCGTCAACATCGTCTGAATCGACCGACCGCGCACCCACGGCGGGGTCCTTCAGCCGGTTCGTCTTCTTGTCGATCGAGAAATAACCGTTGTGCGTCTTGGCCGCGTCGATACCCGCCAGGTGCTTTCGGTAGGCGTCATTATCGATCGCAAGCTCCGCCAGATACTCCGCCTTGAGAAGTTCATACTCCTCCTCGAACACGCGGGCATACTCGCCCTTCTCATCAGGCTGGGCGTAGTCGCGGTACTTCACCACCTCGTCGATGAAGAACAGCGACAAGACCTTGATGCCTTGAGCGAAGAGCTGCTTCTCCTTGTCGAGATGCGCCTTGATGGTCTCGCGGATCTGGATGCGCCGGATGTCGCGCTCGGATACGTCCCCGGTTGCCTCTCCGGCCTGGAGCACCAGGCCGTTGGTGAACTCGACCGTGTCGTTGCGGGCGTCGATCTGGGAGATCGTGAAGCCATCCCGATATTGATCCAACTCACCGGACTCGGCGAACAGGTCGTCACGGAACTCCAGCCGCTTGAGCTGGCGCTTGATCTCACCGCTCGCGAGCTTCACCTCGATCTCGAGCCGCGCCACCGGCGCCTTTTTCGAAATTTCAATGCCCTCGAGGTAGAGATAGGCGTTCGTGCCGGCGAGCCCGCGCGTCTGGATGCCCCGCACCGCGATCTTCTTCACCAGCTTCTGGTTATAGGCGTCGAGCGCATCCAGCCGGTGAACGCGGTTGTGCTGCGTCTTGTGGGTCGCCGAGTAGCGCAGGGTCATGAGCGGCTTGAACTTCGGAAGCGCTTCCATCGTGGCCGCGCCTTCCATCTTCTGCGGCTCGTCGAGAATCAGGATCGGCCGGTTGCTGGCGATCACGTCAATGGGCTTGCGGGATTGGAAGTCGTCCAGCTCCTCATAGATGCGACGATTGTCGGCGCCGCGAGCGGCGAACGCCTGGATGTTGATGACCATCACATTGATGCCAGCGTCCGACGAGAAGCTTTCGAGCTCGTGAAGCCGCTTGGAGTTGTAGATGAAAAAGCGCGCCTTCTTACCGTAGGTCTCGGTAAAATGGTCGGCGGTGATCTGCAGTGACTTATGGACGCCTTCCCGGATGGCGATCGAAGGCACCATGATGATGAACTTCGACCAGCCGTAGCGCTTGTTCATCTCGAAGATCGTCTTGATGTAGCAATAGGTCTTGCCGGTCCCCGTCTCCATCTCGATATCGAGGTTGATCCTGCACCCGGCGCTCGCGACCAGCTTATCCGAGATTGGCAGATTCTGCCGGCGCTGAACGTCCTTGATGTTGGCAAGCACCTGAGGCTCGGTCAGCACTAGATCGGCGTTCTTGAACCCTTCCTCGAAGGCGCTCGTCTGCGCCTTTCGGCCCGGATCGATCCGATAGGTGATGCCGTTCGACATCGGCTGCCCGGCGAAGCAGTCCACGACCGCACTCACGGCCTCGGTCTGATAGGACTGGACCTTGAACTTCAGCTTCATGGCAGCCCCCTCAAATCGACTTGACGTCGGTGCCGGGCGACACCTGCCGGAAGACCTGCTCGACGTTGATCTTCACGGCGTCGGACACGAAGCCATTGTCGCGGAATACGACGCGCAGCGGCTCGCGGCCAGCGAGCTCTTTCACCAGCTCCTCTGTCACGCCGGTCTCGAAGCAGGCAACCAATGCGTTTCCATCTACAAAAAATACGGTCTTGCCCTGCACCGTCTGGCGCTCGATGGGCAGTGTCAGGTCCACGCCCCAGTCGACGAGCACCTGGAACAATAGGTCCTCGGCGCTACGGTCAGGCTTGATGTTGTCGACGGAGGCCAGCAGGTCCTTTTGATCGATCTGGTCCGGGCGATAGTAAACGTCCTGCATGTTGGATGTATCGACCTTTAGGACACGGAAGCCGACATCGCGGTTCCAGTCCGGGTGGCAATCACCTTCAAGGATCTTTTTCCCCGCGCGCCGGATCCGTTCTTTGGTGATCTCCACAATCGTAGTGAACCCTGCGTTGCCAGCTTTTGTGGCCGGATCAATAGCCTCCGGCATTTGCACAGCGATGAATCTACGATTGCCACCATCCAAGGAATTCTGCAGCATTGTCGCGTGGGCCGCCGTGCCTGATCCCGCAAAAAAGTCGAGAAATATACCTGTCTTCGATGAAGCCATTTGTACAAAGTATCGAAGGAGTGCCAGAGGCTTCGGATAGTCGTCAAAAATAATCCCGATATCCTCTAGCTCTGCCGTGGCTTTCTGCGATCCGCCGAACCCAGTGAGCCAGGAAATGACGTGACTAGGCTCACCTCGGATCTTTACAGCTTCAACAGCACCCGAGGCGGTCAATTCAAAAGTAGTTACCTGACCTTTTGCATCGGCAATTGGCTGGCAGTTATTTCGAATGAATTGTTCAAGAAGCTCCCTTGAGCTCCACCCACTGTATATGGCTACGGGCGCCTTTGTCTTTCCATTAGAAACGTGGACGTTATCTTCAAAGTGCGGCCACGCGTCAGTGCGACGAGCAATCTTGCCGTCGTCAAACGACGCCGGAAAGCCGCTCGGAAGCAAGATGGAGCTAGGCGGATTCTTCGGCCCGTTCTTTACAATCGTATTCCTTATTTCAGGTCTATAAATCTTGCTGGTCTCGGGCACATTAGGGTCGACCACCAAGGGGTGCGGGAAATTGGCCTCATCTTTCGCGTAAGCCAGAATATATTCATGGCAATATTTGAATTTAGCCTGATTATCGAAGTTTCCATCTGTACGCCACGCGAATGTACAGACCGCGTTCTCGAACCCAAAAACTTCGTCCATTATAAGTTTTAACTGCGCTACTTCGCGATGATTGATCGAACAAAAAATTATACCATCTTTCGCTAGCAAGTTCCGAGCGAATCGGAGCCGACTATACATCATGGTAAGCCAGTCGGAGTGGAATCGGCCATTGCTCTCTGGATTTGAGACCAGTTTTCCGCCGTCTTCGTCAATCTGATTTGTCCTTCCGAGGAACGATTGAACTCCTTCAGAAAAATCATCTGAATAAATGAAGTCTTTTCCTGTGTTGTACGGAGGGTCGATGTAAATCATCGAAACCCTACCGAGAAAGGTCTCTTGCAGTAACTTCAATGAATCGAGATTCTCGCCTTCGATTAAAAGATTTTTGGCCGAATCGAAGTCAACGCTTTCCTCTCTGGAGGGGCGAAGCGTCTTCGTAATCGGAGCATTCGCAAACGATAGAGCCTCCCGTTTGCCCGGCCAATCCAGCCGATAGCGCTCCTGCGGTCCCTCAACGAGGTCATCACTCAGTTCCTGACGCAGCTGATCGAAATCCACTGCCAGACGCAGCTGCCCCGTCACCTCGTCGCGTGCCTCGGTCACGCAGCCAGGGAACAGATCGCGGATCTTCGCGATGTTCTCCTGGCTGAGGTCGGGGCTATGCATCTTGAGTTTTTCCATCCTCATTCCCTTGCTCACTCATCGCGGCGTTGGTGGGCTCTCCTTTGGAGAGCCGCTCCAATTCCTGCCGTGCAGCGCGCAGTTCGGCATTGATCGCCACGCGCTTGTTAAACTGCTTCTCGCGGGCAAGGCGGGCCTTGATACGGTCCACCTCCCGCGTCTTGGCCCGGATCGCCTCCATCCGCGCCACGCGCGTCTGGATGCCCTCGACGGCCGGCTCTCGTCCGACAGCAACCTCAGGCATTAACGCCGTGATGAGAATGTCATAGAGCCCGCCAAGATTGAGGGCGACCGGCAACGGCCGACGCGGCGCGTCGTCAGGTGCCCACTCGGTCGCGAAATAGCTGCTGACAACCCACTTCGCGGAATCGGCATCACTCGGCCGCTTGAAGGCGGCCACCGCCTTGCGCTCGCCCTGCCAAGTGAGCTCGAAGATCAGCGGGAACGGAATGGCACGGTCGATCGCGCGCAACACCTCTTCGTCGAGCTTGCCGCTGCGCAGGCTGATCCCGAACACTTGGATCTCACTGACGGCCTTCGTTGCCGCGAGGTTCATGGTTACGGGCGCGAGCTTGTATTTCCAAGTGATCTGATCAACCTGGGTCACGAACAGGTCCCTCAGCGCCGTGCCGACGCCGGCATGGTCGTAGATCCGGCTTTTCGGAACAACACGACCGAAGGCGGCGGATTTGGGATATTCGAAGAAGGCTGCCGTCATGCCGCTGCCTCCTCGATCACGAGGAAGGCAATCAGTTCGAAATCGTCGAGGCCGGCGATGGTATGAACCAGCGCCGTGGTCCGCCCACCGCTGAACAGACTGTCGATGTCCTTTTCTTCCTTCACCTCGATCATTGAGCGGATTGCGGCGCTCAGAAGCGCGGAGCATTGCTCCATCTTGCGACCGTCCTGCGTCCGCTCATTGAACAGCTGGCAGACCGCCTGGATCGGCTCCGGCCGGCCCTTGCAGCTAGTGCGGATCAGATCGAGCAAGCGCTTCACTTCGGTATGGTCGATGACGACCCCACCGTCGTGACCCACATAGACGAGGTAATAGGGGTGCAGCCGGTTCTGCTGGTTGATGTTCACGCTGTCGTGGATGTTTTTCAGCGCGAAGATCACACCCGGCTTCAAGCCTAGCGCCGGCTGCGCCGGCACCACAGCATGCATGCCGTTGGGCAGATGATCGAGGTCGCCATGCTCCCTGATATGGTTCAAGAGATCCATGCGGAAATCGTTGAGGCCGAGGTCCGTGATGGAGATCCCGGTCCTCACATCCTCCAGCTCGATCACCTCTTCCTGGAGCCGCTTGAGTTGCTCCTTGCGGTAGGCGATGTCGCTACTCTTGGCGGTGAGTACATTGTCGTCGCCGGTCGCCGTGACGTCGGCGATCATCATGCGGTTTTCGACCCGCTCCTTGAGATTGATGTACTCGTCGAGCGATATTTCCGGCCAGTAATTAACGAGCTGGATTTGCGCATTGGGCGACCCAATGCGGTCGATGCGCCCGAACCGCTGGATGATCCGCACCGGGTTCCAGTGGATGTCGTAGTTGATCAGATAGTCGCAATCCTGAAGGTTCTGGCCTTCGGAGATGCAGTCCGTCCCAATGAGGATGTCGATCTCGCCCGTTTCGTGCGGCAGGACCAGATGCTTCTCCTTCGCTCGCGGCGAGAAAAGCGTGAGCAAGGACTGGAAGTCGTAGCTCTTCTTCAACGTGCTCTTCGGCGCATCGGAGCCAGTGACCATGCCGCAGTGCAGGCCGTCCGACTCGAGAAATGCGGATGCCAGATTCGCATAAAGGTACTTCGCCGTGTCCGCGAAGGCGGTGAAGATGAGAACCTTGCGGTTACCTGGATTGAGCGGATCGGCAACCTTGCGGGTGACGACATCCTTCAGATGCTGAAGTTTGGCATCATCCCCCGGTCGCACCTTGTCCATCGAAGCGATCAAATCACCAATGAGCGTGAGATCCGCGGCGAGGTCGTGCTTCCAAGATGGAATGTCCATATCCGACAGGCTGATCTGAATTTTCTTGCCTACCGTGAATTCATCGAGTCCGCTCAGGTCGTCATCGTCCGGGTCGAAACCGGGATCGCCGAGATGGTCGCTCACGCTCTGGGCGGCGCCCGTGCTTTCATAGCCGTCGATCGCCTGGAGCGTCTGCGCGATGCTGCCGTGCAGGGCCCGTAGGGTGAGGCGGAATGCTTCGACAGAGCTCTCCAGCCGCTTAAGCAAATTGGTGGTCATCAGAGCCTGAAGGCTCCGCTCGCGGTCAGCCTGGCGCAGCCTGCCGCGACCGCCTTCCACATGGGTGTCGTAGATTTCTTCGTACTTCCGAAGCCGGCTCGGCAGGATGTAGCTGATCGGCGCGTACACCGCGAGCTTGAGCACCGACAGGCTGCTGAAGATGTCGTTTAGGCCGAGCACGTCCGATCGATGGGTGATCGGGCACTGATACGACAGCGGCTTTCTGCGCTGGGGAAATTTGCCGATATCCTTAGTGTCGTAGAAGGTCTCGATATGCTTGCGGGACCGTGCAATCGTCACGGCATCGAGCATCTCGAAAAAATCGAAATCGAGGGCCTTCAGGATCGCGGCTGCGGTTCGCTCCTCTGGAGGCAGATCGGACCAAGCGTTGAACGCCTTCTGCGCACGCCGGAATATCTCCTCAATTCCAGTGTTGATTTTCAGCTTGCGACTAAGGTTTTCGGAGTCCCCCTCGTAAGCTAGCGCGAGCTGATTGCGCAGATCGTTGAATCGGTTGTTCACTGGCGTCGCCGATAGCATCAGAACTTTGGTCTTCACGCCAGCACGGATGACCTTGTTCATCAGCTTGTGGTAGCGCGTCTCCCGGTCCTTGAAGACATCGTTGTTCCGGAAATTGTGCGACTCATCGATGACGACGAGATCGTAATTGCCCCAGTTCACGCGGTTCAGCGGAATGCCGAACGCCTCTCCTGACGTGCGGGAGAGGTCGGTATGGCTCAGGACATCGTAATTGAAGCGATCCTTGGCGAAAATGTTCGTTGTCAGATTGGCGTTGTAGTTTCGCCAATTGTCCGCAAGCTTCTTCGGGCACAGAACCAGAACCGACCGATTGCGCAGCTCGTAGTATTTGATCACCGCCAGGGCGGTGAAGGTTTTACCCAGGCCGACGCTATCCGCCAGAATGCATCCATTGTGCATTTCAAGCTTATTGATAATTCCGGTCGCGGCGTCCCTCTGGTAATTAAAAAGCTTGTTCCAAACGAGGCTATCTTTGTACCCAGTCAGATCGTTTGGCAGCGCGTCCTGATCGACCTCTTCGAGGAAATCCTGGAAAAGGTTGTACAGGATGTGGAAGTAGATCCGTTCCGGGGAGTTCTCCTGGTAGACGGCCTCGATATGATCGCAAATGGCGGCCGTGACGTCGCTGAGCTTTTCCTCGTCGTTCCAGATCTGGTTGAATAGCTGCAGGTAGACCTGCGTATGGGCACCATCGTCGATACGCGTGACGAGGTTTGATACCGCGTCGCCCTTCTGATAACCGAGATCGACAGCTGTGAAGCCGCTGATCGGCATGTAGGCGACGTCACTCGTTTCCGCTGCCGCATGGATGAATTGCTGCATCGGCGCCTTGGTCGTGTTCGACCGAAAGCGAGCTTTCTTGCGTATCCAGTTAGCGCATTCGCGCGCGACCGCACGCTGTGTCAGCTTGTTGCGAAGCTGTATCTCGAACTCGGTTCCGTACAGGCCTCGCTCGCGTGTCGCTTTGGGAATGAAAAACTCCCGCCGTTCCTTGCGGATGCGGCCTGTCATTTCCATCGGGACAAAGGTCGGCGCGGTGAATATGAATTGAAGACTCTCCACCTTTGACAATTCCGCTTTCAGCGCCTCGAAAGCGTAGATCGAGAAGCATGACGCTGCGATCTTGAGCCGGGCGCCACGCCCCAGCGTTGTCTTCAGGTCATCGCCAAGAAGCAGTGATGTGTTATCGATGATCTTCATCGCCACATCCCTCACGCAAAAGTACTATTTGCTGGTCCTGCGGCCGACGGGCACCCGGCGGCGTATCCAGGCCCAACCGTCTGAGCGCGTAGTAGCGCAGCGCCTTTCGAATCTGAATTCGAGCACGCCCTCCTTGCATGCCGTAGTCGAGGGCAATGATCCGCTTTTGACTTTCGGAAAGCTCCGGATGTGGCCCGATTTCTAGCGTGATGATTTCGTTCCAATCGGCATCGTCCTCCGGCGACACCTCGCTCGGACGAGTTGACCTAGTCTCTATGATGCGCGAGAGCAAAAAATCTTTGAACGACGCGCCCACCACGCAGAAGGCGCGGGCGTGCCATCGGAACCCATCAAAGCCAATCGCATGTGGCGCGATCCATCGCCAGAGAGGAGCTTCGCTGGAGAGGGATTGATATCTGACCTCGATCGCTTGGTTTTGACGGATCGCCGCAAGCACTGTTCGCAGCGTGTCGGTATTGACACCGCGGAACGGAATTGGCGGCCCCGCATAAGGAGGCGAGTGGGCAATCCATGAATCTGACGCGGCGATAATGCCTTCGGCAACGGACCGAAGCTGGCTGAGGTACTGACCGGCATCTGGTTTGAGAAAGCGAGGCTCAAATTCGGCGCCCGCGACATAGCGCTTGGCGCTCTTGTCATAGACGGCGTTGTGCGGTGCCCGTTCCTGATAGAGCGTCAAATCCTTCGAAGCCTGCGGAACGGACACGTCGAAAGCTTCGATGATATCCGAGCGATTCACGCCACCATTCCAGTAAAGTCGGAACTCGATGAATTCGAGCCGGCGCTCCACGCCCCATTTCAGCACCGCCTCCGCACCCCGCATCGCTCTCCAGCTCCCTGCACCGATGAGCATTGAAACTATATGGAAACATCAAAGCGATAAGTATAATTATTATTCCCATTAGCGGCACGGGTCAATGACGATTGGCATGGGAGTTGGGCCAACGGGGAAGGCGGCAGCTAACGGGCTGACCTCGATACTGATCCAGCGCCCGCACAGGAAGCAACAACCCGAAGAAGAGCGCCGCGGTCGTCAAGGCCGGTTCACCTTGATAGTTCATGGTCGTCTAGCTATGAGCGAAAGCCGCCTAACGGCGGCGCGCGAGGCTCGCCACGGCCTCCGTATCGTCTCCTCGAGCAGGCCGCCGCCCGGCTGGCTGGCGGGTTCGTCCGTCCCATCGACGATGAGAGCCTGCGCGCGGTAATCCAGGATATCCCGCCCGCCACGCCGATGGGCGAGATGGGGAGCATCAAGGCTCTTCCCGGCATGATCGACGCAGTTGCCGACACGGTCCACAAAGTTTGGCGCGCCGGCCTCGACCTTGCCGCACGCGCTTTCGATCAGGCGGCTGCGGCGCTGGTCGACATCGTGGTCCGAGGCCTGTCGCAATCGAGTCTGCTGTGCCTGGCTGTGCTCTGCCGGGACAGCTTTACGATTCTGACTGCGGCACTCTCTGATCCGTCTCCCGCGACTGTCACGCCCCACGTCGATAAGGACGCGCGGCCGCCGCCTTGCCGTCGAGGATGTCAGCCATCTCGTCCGCGACGCGGTCGGCCGCGAGCCGCAGCGCCTCGTCGATATGGATATAGCGCTGCGTCACGCCGCGCGCCGCGTGGCCGAGCAGCGCCGCGATCGTCAGTTCGGAAAAGCCGAGGTCGCCGGCGACGCTCGCGAAGGTGTGGCGCAGGGTATGTGGGGTGACGTCCTCCAGGCGCGCCATTGCGCAGAGGCGATCGAGCACGCGCACGATCCCGACGAAATGCCCTTCACCCCAGTCGGCCGGGAAGAAGAAGCGCGATCCGGCCTGTGGCTGAGCCAGCAGCAAGTCGACGGCGGCGCGGCCGATGACCCGCGTCTGCGCGCCGCTCTTCGTGTCGGGAAATCGGATCGAGCCTTCCTCGTCATGGAGCCAGGCACGCTCCAAAGCGAGCCCCTCCATACGGCGCAGCCCCGTCATCAGAAAGAAGCGGATCGCCGCAAGGCCGGTCGGGTGCTCGCCGTCCTGCTCAGCTATCCGCATCGCCTTGCCGAGCTTCTCGATCTCGGCGCGGCTCAGCCGGCGGTCGCGTGGCGTACTGGCGAGGCGACGGATACCCTTTGCCGGGTTGCTTTCGATCTTTCCTAGCCTGACACCGTGCTCGAAGATGGCGTGCAAAGTCGACATGGTCCGCGCAGCGACACCCTCGCCGCCAGTCGCCGCACCGCCGCGACTGCCGGCGCGCGGCTTGGACGTCTTGCCCGCCGCGATGTCGGCCTGTGCCCCCTCGATATCTCCAAGCTTGAGCGCGCTGACCGCGCGCTTCCCGAGGAGCGGCCGGATATGCACGTCGATGCGGCTGCGATCCATGGCAAGCGTTGACGCTTTGATGGGCCGGCGTCTCTTACCGAGGATCCGGCCGGCCTCCGCCTCGGCCAGATACCAGTCGCACACCTCAGCAACGGTGATGGCGTCACTGGCCGCCGCTTGCTTTTCCTCGAGAGGGTCGACGCCCCTGGCGATCCGGCCGAGGACGGTCTTCGCCTCGCGCCGCGCCTCCTCCAAGGTCATGACGCCGTAGCGGCCGATCATGATGCGACGGCTGCGGCCTTGGGCGTTGCGATATTGGACGACGAAGGTCTTCAAGCCCGAGGCGACGACCTTGACGCCGAAGCCCCTGAGCTCCTGATCCCACTCGATCAAATACGAACCTTTGACCCCAACCTTCGAAGGTTTCAGAGCATCGACCGTCTGCTTCGTGAGCTTTGCCATTATATATCAGCGCGTTAGATGAATTTTGCTTACTTTATCACGGGTGGCCGCCGGAGTAAGCATAAAGTCAGCTTTTCAGGGCGAGTTCAGGCGCGCCCTCGGTCAGGTTCGGCGACGGAAATGAGGAAAATATAGTGTGATTACCGTAGTTTATACGAGTCCAGCGCAGTTCATCGCAGCGTGGCGCAAGCGCCTGGGGCACCTTGCCAAGGTTGGGGTCGAGGGTTCGAATCCCTTCGCCCGCTCCAAAATTTTTCAATAAAATCAGATGATTAGCAAACGCCCTTCGGGGCGTTTTCTGCTTCCAAAGCTCCACGCTGTGGGCGTTGGAAGCAGAACGGAAGCACCTGCACGAAAGTCGACGGATAGCATGGCGCGCTGACGGCGCCCTTCCTTCGCCTCTGCCAAGCGCAATGCGAGGTCGAAAACGCCGGGAAATGGCCCCGGGCGTATCCTCCGCGCTTGTCAGCGCTCAAGTGACGCGGAGCGTGTCGCTTGCTGCCGGTCCGTCGGAGCTCTGCAGGTCCGGTCGCAGGGCCCGCTCAGCGATCAGGCGATGGAAGGGTTCGCGAGGCGGCAAGCTGCGGATCCAGGTGATCGAAGGACAACCAGGGGGCCAGGCGCGCGAGCAGGCATTGCACCAGGCGATTGCGATGGCGGAAGCGGATGGCGGAGGGCACCAGCCGGCTGCCGAAGCGCAGCTTCGCAGCGTAGGCGGTCTGCCCCGTCTGCAACGCGCTAACGCCCCGTTCCAGGCAGAACCGCACGTTTGCCATCCAACTCACCGCATACAGGTTGTGCTCGCGCCCCAACGGGTGTCGCATGCCCAGGAATTTGTCGATCACGCGGTCGGTTTCCACAAGCAGCAGGTTGAAGGCCGCCAGCGTATCGCCGACCCAGTAGAGGGCAAAGACGGCGCGCGCTCCCAGCGCCTCGGCGATGGCCGCAAAATAGCCCGGCGGCAGCACTTCGAGGTCGCCGTAATCCAGGTCGCTGCGCGCGCGCGTCGTCTCGTAGAGGGCTTCGATCTGCCCCTCCAGCCCGGCGATCCCGACGCGATGCTCGATGCGCACCGCGCCGGACTTGGCGAGCTTGCGGCGGATGTCTTTGCGGGTCGCCCCGGAGAGCGAGGCGAGGTAGCCATCCACGTCGTCGAAGGGGAGGTCGAGGGTGGCCACCGGGAGGCTGCCGAGGCGGGCGAACCCGGCGCGCCCCAAGGTCTCCTCCATCGCCACATCCTCCCGGGGGGCGAGATCCTTGAACGCGACGAGATGCGCCCGTCGCGCCCGCGCCTCCTCCTCCAGCGCGGTCAGCATGGCCTCCATTGCACGGGCGCGGGCAGGCGCATCGAGGCGCGGGGCGAAGCCGAGGTGGCAGCGCTCCGCATAGGGCGATCCGACGCACAGCACTCGGAGCGTCGCGAGGCCGGGCACCCCGCGGAACACGGCTTCCGCCCACCGGCGCGCGCGCCCCTGCAAAGGGGTATCGAGCCTGTAGGCGAAAGGAAAAACAGGCGCCACGGCGGCGACGCCGATCCCGTCCGTGACCACCACCGCCCCGCAGCGGAGGCCTACGCCGGAGGCGGCGGCGGCCCGGTCGCAGGCGGTGAAATAGGCGTGGCTTTCCGCTTCCCCCGGCAGGCAGGCGTCCCAGTCTGCCGCTGTCATCCCGGTGATGCTTTCGAGGACATGTCCCGCGAACATCATCCTGGCACCCCGGCCACGCGCGCACGGCCCGTCCGCCCGGTTCCGCCGGCCGCCGCGAGGCGTTCCGCCAGGGCAAGCGTGCGGTCCACCACAATGCCGCGCTGCTGGTCGATGGTGACGAGGTGATAGCAATCGTCGAGGATCACCGCGTCGACCAGGCCGCCGAGGCGATGCTGGATCTCGAAGGCGTTGGAAAGTCCGGCGATATCATCCTCCCGCGCATGAACGAGCAGCGCCGGGCAGGTGACGGTGGGCATCCGCGCGCGCGTCGCAGCAACCAGCCGCCACAGCTGCTGGAGCGCCCGGGCTGGCGTGCCATCCAGCCCGGCCAAGGTGCTGTCCCCGGACGCCATCGCCTTCAGGATCGCCTGGCGGGTGCGCGGGTGCTTGATGCCGTAGGGCTCGCGCTCGGAAAAGCTGTAGCACCGGCCCAGAGGCGTATTGATCAGCCATTTCAGCAGGAAGGCGTAGCGCGGGATCGACCAGCCGTCGTAGCGCAGCGTCGGCGCGTACAGCGCGAGGCCGTCCACCTGCATCGGCCGTTCGGCGGCGATATGGATCGCGAGCACCGCGCCCATGGAGAGCCCGCCGACGATCACCCGGTCGCACGTGGCGCGCAGGGTGGTCAATGCATCGAGCCCGCTCTGCGCCCAGTCCCGCCAGCCGGTGGCCAGAAGGTCCCCCTCGCTGCCGCAATGGCCGGTGAGCTGCGGGCAATGGACCGTGTGGCCGGCGCCATGGAGCGCCCGCGCGATGACCTTCAGCTCCACCGGCGTGCCGCCCAGGCCGTGCAGCAGCAAGAAGCCGGTCCGCCCGCCGGCCAGCCGGATGCTATGGTCCGCGCCGGAGACCGCTGGGGGGAGACGTTCCCCTTGCCGCGATGGCGGCACGTTGTCCGGCCTCATGACAGCACCCGGTCGAACAGGTCGATGAGCACGGCGTTCACCCGTGCGTTCACGGCAAGGTCCGCGGCGCTGGGGCCCTGGGGCGGGGGATGGTCGAACCAGGCGAGGGTCGCGCGGAACAGGTCGGAAAAGCGCGGCTCCGACCAGTCGCCGCAGACATCCGCGCCTGCGATCCGGTGCGTGCCGGCGAGGTGCTCCACCGCGGCCAGCAGATGGCCGAGCGGCAAGCCGCCCTGATCCCAATTGGTGCGGGCCTCGCTTTGCGCCAGCACATCCTTGTCGATGGTGATCCATATGGCAGGAGTTGGGATCTCCTCGACGAGCTCGTCGAGGAAATCCGTCCAGCTTTCCTCCGCCAGGTTGCGCCAGTGCAGATGCTCGCCCTCCTGTCGGTAGCACCGTGTGTGGCCGTAGCAACCCCAGACGCGGGAGGGGGGATGGCGCCAGGGATAGAGCGCGATGCGCCCATCCCGCACCGCCCCAAGGTTCGCGAACTGCAGTTCCGGCCGCACCAGATCGGCACTGGAGGGGCCGATGGTGACGACCTTGGGCACATGCGGCAGGCTCAGCGCCCGGTTGACCCAGGCGCCGCAATTGTGCGTGGCGGGAAATCGCACCCAGTCGGGATGGTTGTCGAAATGGACGATGGTGACGGGGGTGTCCAGTCTCGCCACCAGCCCGGCCGTGAGGTGGTGGAAGTCTCCCGAGCCGTAGAAGGTGACGGTCGCGCCCGCGCCGTCCTGCGCTGGCGGGAGCCGGGCGGCAAGACGGCGCAGCGCCCGGCGGCTCGCGACGATGCGCAGGCGGCTGGCGAGGTCAGCTGCATCGATGCAGGTGGCGGTGCCCGCATCGATGCGCAGACGCAGTGGCTCCTGCGCCGGCAGGCTGCCGTCCAGATCGATGACATGAAAGCGCGCCATGGCCGCCGCGCCCTTCACGCCGCCGCGACGCGGGCGAGCAACTGGTCGAGCAGCGCGACGGCCAGCTCGATTTCCGCGTAGCTCATGGTGAGGGCGGGGGCGAGGGTGATGACGTTCTTGTGGTAGCCGCCAATGTCGAGCACCAGCCCGTAGCGGCGGCCGGCGACCTCCAGATCCGCCTTCATGCCCTCGTCGCACATGAGGTCCACCAGGCGCTTGGCGGGCGTGTAGCTGTCGTGCGCCTCGCAGATTTCCATGCGCAGCGCCAGGCCGAGACCGTCCACGTCGCCGACGATCCTGTGGCGGCGCTGCAGGTCCTGGAGACCCTCCAGGAAGTACGCGCCCTTGGCCATGACCATGGGTTCGTACTCCTCCTCGGCCATCATCTTCATCGCTTCCAGTGCGACGGCGGTGCCGAGGGGATTGGCGTTGAAGGTGGAATGGGTGGAGCCGGCCGGGAAGACGGTGGGATTGATGAGCGCTTCCTTGGCCCAGACCCCGGACAGGGGATTGAGGCCATTGGTGACCGCCTTGCCGAAGACGATCACGTCCGGCTGCACGCCGAAATGCTCGATGGACCAGAGTTTGCCGGTCCGGAAGAAGCCCATCTGGATCTCGTCGACGACCATCAGAATGCCGTGGTCGTCGAGTACTTTCTTGAGGCCCTTGAAGAAGTTGCGCGGAGGAATGACGTATCCGCCCGTCCCCTGCAGGGGTTCGACATAGAAGGCCGCGTATTCGGCCTGTCCGAGTTTGGGATCCCAGACGCCATTATACTCGCTCTCGAACAGCCGGGCAAATTGCGCCACGCAGTGTTCGCCATACTCTTCCTTGCTCATGCCCTTCGGCCCCCGGAAATGGTAGGGAAAGGGAATGAATTGCGCGCGCTCGCCAAAATGGCCAAAGCGGCGGCGGTATCGATAGGATGAGGTGATGGCGGAGGCTCCGAGCGTGCGGCCGTGATAGCCGCCCTCGAAGGCGAACATCAGGCTCTTCCCGTTGCTGGCGTTGCGCACGATCTTGAGGGAATCTTCCACCGCCTGGGCGCCGCCCACATTGAAGTGCACCCGCCCCTTGGCCCCGAACTTGGCCTCGGCATCCCTGGCGATCATGGTCGCGAGCTCGATCTTCTCGCGATGGAGATACTGGCTCGCCACCTGCGGCAGGGTGTCGATCTGGCGCTTCAGCGCGGCGTTGAGGCGCGGGTTGGCGTAGCCGAAATTGACCGCCGAATACCACATCTGCAGGTCAAGAAAGCGGTTCCCGGCCGCATCCAGCATGAAAGAGCCTTCGCACCCCGAGAAGATCTTCGGAAACTGCGTGTAATGCACCGTATCGCCATGGGAGCAATACTCGGCCTCAAGAGCCAGCAGGCGCGCCTCCTCGGCGGCCAGGCCGGCGCGCGTCGCCGCACTGGCGGCGGTCGCGGCGGGGTGCTGGAGCGTGGCGTTATCCATTGATGTTGTCCTCAAGTTGACGGGGGGCGGGCGGCAGCGGAGCGCCGGCGAGAACCGCTTCCAGACGCGCGCTGGCGTCCGAGAAATCAGCGATGGGGTGATGGGGGATGCCGGCCTGCGTGCAGTGGCCGACCAGGCTGGCCTTGGCGAACACGAGGTCGGCTTCCCCCGCCACGCAGAAGTCCGAGCGTCCGTCGCCGATGAGCAAATTCAGCGGCCGCGCCAGCTGTGCGGCGACGCGGCACTTGCAGGTGCCGCTGCCGCAGGCCCCGCCCGGCGCCGCGTGGGGCGACAGCAGCCGCCAGCGGTCGCCGCCCATCCAGCGGAGCTCGTTGGCGACCACCGGGATGGGGCCGAGCCCGGCGCGCGCCATGACGGTGCGGATGGTCCTGTCGAGCCCGTCGGACACGATGGTGAGGGGAATGGCGTGGCGCCGGCAGAGGTCGACGAAGTCGGGAAAGCCGGGGTCGATCTCCAACGTGGCCGCAAAGGCGTCGAGCGCGTCTGGCGTGACGCGCAGCAGATCCACCTGCCGGGCCATGCAGGCGCGCGAGCCGATGAGGCCAGCATGCCATTCGGCCTCGATCTCCTCCCAGCCCGGCGCGGCGAAGCGCGCGAGCACGCGGTCGGTGGTGTCTTCGCGGGAGATCGTGCCGTCGAAATCGACGATGGCCTGCCAGAGGGACGGCGGCGTGGGGGGCGCAGGGGGCAAGGGGGGCCTCACTGGGGCGCGAGCGGGGCGGCCTCGGCGATCCCCGCGGCAGGGGCGCCGCCGGACGCGAAGCGGTTGCTGAGGCCGATCACATGCGCGAGGTCCGGGGCGGGCGAGGGCCTGAGTTTTGGTGTAAAATCGTCAGGCCGAAAAGTGTTTTCGGGCCATGGGGTGACCAGGCGTGGGGAGTGCAAAGGGTTGCCCCGTTCCAATTGCTTCTATTGACATCGATGAAGCCGCTGGATTGCGCGAACATTACGAATGATGTCTGAGTTTAATCTTCATGGATTGTGAAAACGCACATAGACGCGCTGGCCGATCAGGAACAATTCCGGCCGATCGATGTCGAGGATGCTGTCCGCCACCCGCACGTCGGCGCGTTCGGTCGGCCCCTCGCTCGTGCGACGGGTGTCGAGGAAGGCGCCGACCCTGAGAACATGGCCGGGGGCGCTCGTGCGCTCGTCGCTCTCCGCGACGATCTCGGCGGTCATGCCCGGCGTCACCAGCCGCACGAAATTCTCCTGGATCTCCGCCCGCACGATCAGCGGCGCATCGGGGATGACGACGAACATTTCCGTCGCCGCGCTGGCGGACACGACGTCACCCGGCTTCACCGAGCGACGCGCCACACGCCCGGCGAGCGGGGCGCGCACCTCGCGCCGCTCGCGTTCGTAGAGCGCGCTGTCGCGGCGGGCGAGCGCGAGCGCGGTCGCGGCCTCGGCGCTCTTCAGCTCGCCGGTCAGCGCGGCCATTGCCGCCTCGGCCTCGTCGAGGGCCTGTGCCGAGACCGCCTGGTCCTTGGCCGCGCGGCGGGTGCGCTCGAGGCTGCGCTGCTGCACGGCCCGCCGCTGCTCCAGCGCGGCCTGCCGGGCCTTCGCCTCGTCGAGCGTGGCCTCGGCGGCGGCGAGGGCGAAGGTGGCCTCCCGCGCCCCGAGCCGCGCCAAAACCGTGCCGACCTCCACGCGCTGCCCCTCGGCCACCAGCACCTCCTGAACCTGGCCGTCCCGCGTTGCCAGGATGCGCGAGAGGCCGCCCTCCACCTCCACGCGCCCGCGCGCGGCGGCGATCACCGGCGCGCCATCCGGCTGCGGCTCGGCGTCCACCCGGCTGCTGTTGGTCACCATCACGATGCCGGCGGTGATGCAGACGGCGAGCGCCAGCACCACCGGGGCGAGGGTGGCGATATGCGAGAGCTTCATGGACTGGTCTCCGTGGCGCCGGGTCTCTGGGCGCCGCGACTGTCGCGGCGGAGCCGGCCGTCCTCCATCTCGATCACACGGTCGGCGCGGGCGATCAGGCGCGGGTCGTGCGAGACGCAGACGACGATGGTGCCGCTGCGGTGGGCGATCTCGCGCAGAAGGTCCGTGACGATGGCGCCGTTCACGCTGTCGAGGGCGCTGGTCGGTTCGTCGGCGAACAGCAGGCGCGGACGCTTGACGATGGCCCGTGCGATCGCCACCCGCTGCTTCTCGCCGCCCGACAGCTCGGCCGGGCGCAGATGCTGCCGCTGGCCGAGCCCCACCATGTCGAGCACCCGGGCGGCGGCGCGTCGGCCCGCGTCATGGGCGATGCCGCAATAGTCGAGCACCAGCTGCACCTGCTCCAGCGCATCGAGCGCCGGAAACAGGTTGAAGCCCTGGAAGACGAAGCCGCAATGGGCCAGCCGGAAGGCGTCCCGCGCGGCATCGTCGAGGGCGCAGAGGTCCGTGCCGAGGGCGTGCACCTGGCCGCGATCCGGGCGCGACAGGCCGCTCAACAGCGACAGCAACGTGCTCTTGCCACAGCCCGAGGGGCCGCTGATGAGGGAGAGTTCGCCTGGATGGAGCGCCAGGGAGACCTCGCTCAGGGCCTGCGTTCGGATGGACTGGACCACGTAGGATTTCTCCAGCCCCCACGCGCGCAGCGAGACATCCGCCGTCATCGCAGCAGCGCCGCAGGGTCGGCATGGCGCAGCCGGCGCAGCGCGAGCACGCCCGCGAGCAGGGCCACCGACAGCACGAGCGCGCCGGACAGGGCCATGATGCCGGGGCCGAGCGCAAAGGGGATGCCGTTGAGATAGGCCATCGCCGCCGTGAGCAGGCTGCCGGCGAGCCCCAGCGCCAAGCCGACGGCGCCGACCCACGCCGCCTGCTCCACCACGATGCGGCGGAGTTTGGGAAATGGCACGCCGATGGCCCGCAGGGTGGCGTATTGCGGCGTTGACGCCGCGACGGCGGCCGTCAGCGTCTGGCTGGTGATGAGGGTGCCCACCAGCAGCGCGACGATGGTCGCGAAGATGAAACCAACGCCCGCGCCCGATTCCAGCAGCCAGTAGCGCACCGAGCGTCCCGCCAGCTCATCCGCCGTCCAGACCTCGAAGCGCTTTTGGGTCTCGGGTCCGGAGAAGCGGGCCTGCACCGTCCGCGCCGCGCCAGGTGAGCGCAGCGCGGCGAGATAATAGGTGACGTCGCCCGCGGCCGCGAGCGAGCGGTCGAGCGCCCTGACCGTGGCCAGGGAGGCGACCACGTTGACGCCGCCCATGGCGCGCATGCCCTGCGTGGTGCCCACCACGCGCACCCGCTGGCCGTTGATCTCGGCGGCGCCGCCGATGGCGGTCGCGAGCTTGTCGAGGTCCGCCGCGTCCACCAGCACGGTCGCCGGCTCCGTCAGAAGCGCACGCGCGGAGCGCGGCATCGCCTGGGAAAGCCCGAGCCCGTCTGGCCGCGTGTCGATGCCGATGAGAGTGACGCTGACGCCGCCCCCGCGCGGGCCGCGCCAGTCCCCGGAGCCCAGCAGGAAGGGCTCGACCCGCAGGATGCGCCGGTCCACCAGCAACTCGGCGGCGGCGCCGGCGTCGATGCTGCGGCCGAGGTCGGCGCTCTGCGTGCCCGGAAAGCCGATCCACAGATCGGCGCGCGACTGCGTGACCGGCAGCGCGTTGGTGCCGACGATGCCAAGCAGCAGCGCGCCTTGCACGATGATGAGGACGCCGGAAAAGCCCACCGACATCACCGCCGGCAGGAACCGACGCCATTCGTGAACCAGCGTCTTGCGGGCGAGCGCGACCGCCATCAGCTCCGCGCCTCCGGCGCCGGCGCGGCCGCCCCTAACGCCTTATAGAGCGCGACGATGGCCAGCCCCTCGGCCTCTCGTGCCGCCGCCAGACGGCGCTGGGCCTGGATCAGGGCGGCGTCCGCGTCCGCCCGTCCGCCCGCATCCGCCAGGCCCTCTCGGTAGAGCACGCCGAGCCGACGGGCCTGGCGCTGGTCAGCCTCGATCACCACCGCGAGGCGCGCTGTCGCCGCGCGGGCGGCGCGCCACGTGGCGAGCGCCCCGGCCGCCTCCTGATAGGCGGTGAGGACGGCCTGGCGATAGGCCGCCAGCGCCTCCTCCAGCAGGGCCCGCCGGGCATCGACCGCCGCGGCGCGCCGGCCATGGTCGAACAGGGGGAGCTGGAGGGACGGCCCGCCGGCAAGGCCCAGCGCCGATCCCGGCGCCGGCAGGCCGACGCCGATCGTGCCGCCCAGCCGCAGCTTCGGATAGAGTTCGGCTTTCGCGATCCCCACATCGGCGGCAGCCTTCAGCACCCGCTGCTCGGCCGCCCGCACATCCGGCCGCGCCCGCAGGAGATCGGCTGGCCGCCCGGTCTCCGGGCCGTCCTGGGGATAAGGCTGGCGCCCGGAGGCGCCCAGCGCCGCGTCGGGCATCGTGGTGCCGAGCAGGGTTGCGATCTGCTGGCGGAGCGCCTCCGCGCGGGCATCGAGCCGGGCGAGCTCGGCCTGCGTGTCCGCGACCGCGGCGCCATCGGCATCCGTGCCCGGCGGCGAGAGGCCGTTCCGCGCCCGGCTGCGCGCAAGGCCCGCGCGCCGCTCCTGCGCCGCGAGAAGGTCGGCCGCCAATTGCCGCTGCCGCGTCGTCGCGCAGAGGGAGATGTAGGCCGCGGCAACCTCCGCCGTCACGGCGATGCGGACCGCCTCCAGCTCATCACCGGCGATGGCGGCCGAGGCGGCGGCGGCCTGCTGCGTGCTTTCCGACAGGCCGAACAGGCCCATATCCCAGCTCGTGTCGAACCCGGCGACGACCGGCTGCCGCAGGGGATCCTCGAACGGTTCTTCCGACGTACCGGCCAGCGCCTGGCCGCTGCCGCCCACGCTCGGACGAAACAAAGCGGATGTCGCGCCCGCCTGGCTGCGCCCGGCCGCGAGCCGCGCCTTCGCTTGCGCAATGGAGAGGTTCTGGCCGGCGGCCTGTGCCACCAGCCGGTCCAGCGTCGGATCGCGGAAGCGGCGCCACCAGCCGTCGATGTCCCGCCGAGGCCCTGGGGCGGCCTCCTGCGCATACCGCAGGGGCAGCGCCGGCGTCTCCGGGACGACGGGCTCCAGCAGCGAGCATCCCGCCAGCAGCCAAACACCCGCGAGCGCAAATGCAATGGACGGGCCGGAGGGCTCACTGGCCGGCGCATGGCCATCGCGAGGCAAGGGAAGAGGGGGCAGGGGCTTCGTCCGTCATCTGGCGCGGCGACGTCCTCGCCAGCGGCTGGGCCATCGGCGCGAGGCCGGCCAGCCGGAGGCACGGAAACGAGGATGCCGGCGGTGTTGCGGTCCAGTCGCTCTTGCGAGCGTGAGGGTATCTCGCGCGGCGCGATTACGCGAGCATTACGCGCGGTGGACCGCGAGCGGAGCCGCAGCGGCGCCGGCCGCGCGCGCGTCGGGGCTTTCGGTGGCGATCACGCGTCCGCGCGCCATGTGGACGATGTGGTCGGCGGCGTCGAAATAGCGGTCGTCATGAGATACCGCGATCACGGTCTTGCCGGCCTGCCGCAGCTCCGGCAGGAGCGTGCGGTAGAACATGGCCCGGAAGTCCGGGTCCTGATCCGCCGCCCATTCGTCGAACATGAGGATCGGGCGATCCTCCAGCACGGCGTGGATGAAGGCCAGCCGCTTGCGCTGCCCCGTGGAGAGATCGGTGGTGGTAAGGCGCGCGCCGTCGACGGACACCACTCCGGCAAGATGCAGCCGCTGCAGCCAGGCATTGACCCGCAACGCACCGCCCGGCCCGGCGAGGATCTCGTCGAACAGGTGGTAGTCGGCAAACACGCCCGAGAACAGCCGGCGGTAGCCCTCCAGCCCGGCCGGCGTCACCGGCCGCCCATCCAGCAGCACGTGGCCGGCGCTCGGCCGGTACAGCCCCAGCAGGATCTTGATGAGGGTCGTCTTGCCGCTGCCGTTGCCGCCGACGATGAAGGTGATCTCGCCCTGCCGGATGGTCAGGTGCGCGATGTCGAGCGCGAAGCCGCCCGCACGATCCTCGCCCGCGAAGCTGTGGCGGACGCCCTGAAGCGCCAGGCTGTGGCGGAAGGGCGGCGCCGGGCGCCAGCCTGCGCCTTCCGATCCCTCCTCTGCGAGGCCGGCCGTCAGGGCGCTGATCCGGCGCAGGGCGATCTGCGCCTGGCTGAACACCGGCAGCGCGCTGGCCAGTTCCTCGATGGGGCCCTTGGCGAACAGCATCACGATGATGAAGCCGGTGATGACCTCGTTGTCGATGCCCAGATGGGGCCGCAGCACCAGGACGACGCAGACGAACACGAAGATCAGCGCGATGCTGATGGTGTCGACGGCCCAGAAGAGGGCGTAGGCCCGGCCATTGACGGCGGCGATGCGGTTGGTGAGGGCGCCGATGCCCTGCTGCTCCACGCGCAGCCGGCGCGGGCGGTTGAGGCGCAGCTCCTTGGCGCCTTCGATGATGGCGCGATACTGCTTCTGCAGCTGGTCCTCCAGGCCGCGCGCCTCGTCGAAGCGGGCCAGCCAGGCCCCCATGGCCACGGAATTGAGCACCCCGCCCAGAACCACCAGCACCAGCCCGAAGCACACCATCGGCACCGACAGCGCGAACAGATAGGCAAAGCAGCCAAGGACCATCGCCAGAGCGGTGGTGTAGCCCGCGAAATGGTTGCCGAACTCGGCGATCTTCTCCACGTCGCCATTGAGCACCGCCATGAGTCGCGGGCTTTTCATCCGTTCGATCTCGGCCAGCGGCGCATCGAGGATGCGGTGGCACACCTCCTGCCGCAGGCGCGCGACGATGCGCTGCCCCAGCAGGCTGTTGCCGACGCCGGCGATGAGCTGGCCGGCGAGGCTGAGCAGACACAGGGCGGCAAGGCCCATCAGCATCGTCGGGGAGGCGGAGGAGGCGAGCGCGCCGTTGATGAGCGAGAGCGCCCAGGCCATGGCCAGTCCGCCGGCGCCACCCGCAAGGCTGGCCAGCAGGATGAGCCGCCAGAAGGGGCGCAGAAGGCGCAGCACCTCGCGCAGAAGGTTGGGGGCCGGTTCGACGGGAGAGGGGGGCATCGCGAAGTCGCCATCAGGTCGGGAACGGGAGAGTTCGGCGCGCGCTGGCGCGCGGTGGGGCGGGGCGGGATCACGGCCCCCCGTCGTCATCGTCACCGGTCTCCTCGTCGCAATCCTCGTCCCAGCCGCCGCGATGGACATCTGGATCATGCATCCCGCCGGGCGGGTGCTGCGGCACCGGACCCGCCCAGCCGGGAGAGGGGCCGTAGACATAGACGGGAGGCGGCGGCGCGGCGAAGACCGTTCCGGCCCATGCACCGGCGTCCACGTCCGCAATGGTGTCGGCAATGAAATCGCCGCTGTCCGCTGCGGCAGGATTGACGCTCAGGGCGCTTGCTGTGGTCGCGCCGAGCAGAAGCGGGGCAATGGTCCGCATGATGAATCCTGGAGGAATGGAAGACATGCCATTCTCGACCCCAGGATTACCGACGCATTACATGGCACGGCGACGGAATATCATTGCGGAAAACTCAGGGTCACCGTGGTGCCGCCGCCCGGCGTTTCCTCCATGGAGAGGCTGGCGCCATGCAGCGCCGCGACCTGCGCGACGATGGCGAGGCCGAGGCCGGTGCCGGCGGAATCCTGCTTGCCGCGCGCGAACGGTTCCATGACCGTGCGCCCGCCATAGGCGGTGCCGATGCCGGGGCCGAAATCAATCACCGAGACCCGCCGCGACGCGGCCACCTCCACCACCACCCGACCGCCGCTGCCGCCGTGCTGGATCGCGTTGCGCACGAGATTGGACAGCCCGATGCCGATGGCCTGCGCCGAGCCGGAGACCCTCACCGGCCCATCGCCGCGCAGCTCGATGTCCACGCCGCTCGCCAGCGCCGTCGGCACCTCGCGGGCCGTCGCCTCGCGCACCACCGAGACGAGATCGATAGGCTGCATTTCCGTGGGCTGGGAGGTGAGCCGGGCGAGCTGCAGCAGCATGGTCACCGTCGCCGACAGCGACTGCAGCTCCCCCACCAGTTCCGCCTTGATCTCGCGATCCTCGACGCGCTCCAGCCGCGTGCGCAGGCGGGTGAGCGGCGTGCGCAGCTCGTGGGCGGCATTGGACAGGAAGCGCCGCTGCTCCGCCGTCGCCGCGTCAATCCGGTCGAGGGCGCGATTGAAGGCGAGGGCGAGCGGCTTCAGCTCCGCGGGCTGCTGGTCGACCGGCAGCCGCGCGCCCTCCCGGGCGCCGATCTCCTCCGCCGCTGCCGCCGCCCGACGCACCGGCCGCACGATCAGCGCGGGCACCACCAGGATGGTGGTCAGGATGATGATGGCCATCACCGCCGCCAGCACCGTGGAGGGCATGTCCGGCTCCCGCAGCAGCGATATGACCACGTCCAGGCTGGTGTAGACCGCCCCGCCTAGGGCGATGAGCATGTCCGGGTTGTCCTTGTCCCCGGGGCGCGTCTGGCCGACGAGCTGCATCTCGGGGCCGCTGGCGTCATAGGCCGACCGCGCCTGCGGGGCATCCGGCAGGCCGAGGCCGGCGCGCACCCGCGGGGGTACCTCGCCATGGGAAAGGCTGCCTTGGGGAGTGCTGATCACATACCAGAGCTGCGGAAACTGCCGCTCAAGCGCCCGCAGCCGGCCGGTCGGGGTCAGCAGCGGGCGGCCCGCTTCGTCCAGCCGGACCGAGCGCTTGATCTCGATGGCGACATCGGATTGCGCGACGTCGCCGTCGTCCCCGTAGAAGGCGATGAAGCCGACGAAGAGGCAGAACAGCAGCGCCGAGATCAGGCCTCCCAGCAGCATGGCGGCCGACGAGGCGATGGATCTCTTGAGCAACATCCTCATTCAGCCATCAGGTAACCGATTCCGCGCAGGGCCTTGATTTCCGCACGGCACCCGGCTTCCCGCAAGCGCTTGCGCAAGCGCGACAGGTGGGCGTCAATGGCATTGGACTGGATCTCGTCGTCGAAGCCGTAGACCGCATTGTCGAGGGATTCGCGCAGGACCACCTGCCCCGCCCGGCGCATCAGCGCTTCCAGCAGCGCGAGCTCCCGGCGCGGCAGGATCAGCGGCTGGTCGTCCACATAAGCGGTGCGCGCGAAGGTGTCGAAGCGCAGGTTCGACACGCTGGTGATGCCCTTCTGGTCCAGCTGGTTGCGCCGCAGGACGGCTCGCGCCCGCGCGATCAGCTCCACCGGCTCGAAGGGCTTGGCAAGATAGTCGTCGGCGCCGGCATCGAGCGCCCGCGCGATCTCATTGGGGTCATCCAGCGCCGTGAGCACCAGGATGCTCGGGCGCGGACTGAGCAGGCGCATTCTGGCGATCAGAGTCACCGCGTCGCCGTCCGGCAGCCGCCGGTCCATCACCACCAGATCGAACGGGCGCACCTTCAGCGCGGATTCGGCCTCGTCGAGCGTTGCCACGCGGTCGGCCCCGCCGAGCGCAACCTCCAGCGCATCGCGCAGCCAGGGGCCGAGGTCGACATCGTCCTCTATGACGAGTATGCGCACGGATGGATGCCCTCTTTGTGTGGCCCCGCTTCTTGGCCGCCATCCTTACATGAAGATTACACGCCCACCGAGAGGGCCCGCCCGGCGGCTGGCGCCCGGCGGCCGGGGTGTAATGTTCACGCAATGAAGCCCCCTCCATGGATGAGGCGTGGCCCGCCCCCTGTGCGCGAGGGCACTGGAGCAGCCGGGATCGCGCGTGTCCCTGCGGCGGCCAGGTGACATCCCCTGCCACCCCACCGCCTTGCGGCGCCGGCACCGAGCCGGATCCCACAGCGCACCGGAGGCCGGTGACCGCGCCGCATCACCCTCAACCCCGTGCCCGGGCCGGGCCTTTCTTGGAGCCATGACCTTGGATCACGACATTGTCAGTCTTGAGCCGGTGGCCTCCGCCGACCTGCCACGCTACCGGCAGGCGCTTCGGGAGGCGTTCGCCGTCGCCGCCGAGGCGGAGTTTGGCGCGCTGGCGGAGGCCGCCATCCCGCCAGAGGAGATCATCCGGGAGTCCTGCGAGGCGCCGGGCGCGGAGGTTCTTCACCTTGTTCGGAACGGACACAGGGTGGGCGGAGCGGTGGTGGCCATCGACAGGCTGACCGGCCAGAACGCCCTGGACCTGTTCTTCGTGGCCGTGGGCCATGAAGGCCAGGGCATCGGCAGGCGCGCCTGGTCGGCGATCGAAGCCCGCTATCCGCAAACGCGGGTGTGGACCACCCATACCCCCTATTTCGAGAGGCGGAACATCCACTTCTACGTCAACACATGCGGCTTCAGGATTGTCGCTTATTATCATGCCGGCCACCCCGATCCCCACCGCGACGATCAGCCCGCACTGCCGGGCGGCGGCGGCATGTTCAGGTTCGAGAAGGTCATGGCCGGCCGGACCTAGACCGGCCCTGCGGGCGCGGCACATCGCGACACAGAACAGGAAAAGAGACATGCCTCCATCGCTGCACGCCGCAGACGGCGTCGTCTACCCCCGCTCCATGCGCATCCTGCATTGGGTGCGGGCGGTGCTCATCCTCGCGCTGATCGCGGCCGGCTGGCACATGACCCGCCTCTCCGAAGACGATCCGACCGCCGGCTTCTTCTATGTGAACCACAAGCAGTTCGGCATCCTTGTCTGGCTCGTGGCGCTGGTGCAGTTGACCTTGCGCTGGCGCTACCGGGCCGTCCTCCCCGGCCTGCCCCCGGCTCTGCGGGGCTGGGAGAAGGTGCTGTCGCATGCCATCCACCGCCTGATGATCGCGCTCACCGTGCTCATCCCGCTGCTGGGCTACGCCATGTCGAGCAGCTTCACCCAGAGCGACGGGGTGCCGTTCTTCTTCCTGCCCCACCTGCCCGAACTCCTGCCGAAGAACGACGCGGCCTTCGTCGTGTTTCAGGCGCTCCACAAATATGCGGCCTATCTGCTCCTTACCTGCGTCATCCTGCACGTGGCGGGCACGCTGAAGCACCATTTCGAGGACAGGAACGGCCCCACCGACGTTCTGCCGCGCATGTGGCGCAGGCGCGCCTGACGCCCTAACCTGGGTCGGTGGAGCCGGGCAAAGGATTGGCCAAAGGATCGGCCACGGGGCGGCGCCCGGACCGCCCGGCCAGCCGCTCCGCCAGCCGCGTCACGACGACGAAGAACACCGGCACGAAGAGGACCGCGAGGACGGTGGCGCTGATCATGCCGCCGAAGACGCCCGTGCCGATGGACTGCTGGGTCTCGCTGCCCGCCCCGGAGGCGACCATCAGCGGCACGATGCCCAGCGTGAAGGCAAGGCTTGTCATCACGATGGGCCGCAGCCGCAGCCGCGCCGCCTCCACCGCCGCCTGCGCCGGATCAAGCCCGCGCGCGCGGGCCGCCCGGGCAAATTCGACGATCAGAATGGCGTTCTTGGCCGAAAGCCCGATGATGGTGACCAGCCCGACGGTGAAGAGCACGTTGTTCGGCATGGCGCGCAGCATGACGGCGGCCACCGCGCCGATCAGGCCGAGCGGCACCACGAGCATGACGGCGAGCGGCACCGACCAGCTTTCGTAGAGCGCGGCGAGCACCAGGAACACCACCCCCATGGAGAGGGTGAGCAGCAGCGGCGCCTGCGCGCCGGCCTGCTCTTCCTGCAGGGACTGGCCGGTCCAGGTGACGGCGAAGCCCGGCGGCAGACGGCGCGCCAGCATCTCCATCTCCCGCATGGCCTCTCCGCTGGAGCGACCTGGGGCGGCGGCGCCGGTGATCCGCGCGGCCGGATAGCCGTTGTACCGCACAAGCTGGAGCGGGCCGTTCTCCCAGGCGGGCGTGGCGAGCTCCGACACCTGCACGGCACGGCCACCGGCGGCGCGCACTTCGAGCCCCAGAATGTCGTCCAGGGTCATTCGCGCCGCCGCGTCGGCCTGCACGATCACTTGCTGGACACGGCCAAGATTGGTGAAGTCGTTGACATAGGACGAACCCAATGCCGCGCTGAGCGTATCTGCGATGTCGGCGAAGGAGACGCCGAGGACGTGCGCCTTCCGCCGGTCGATCTCAAGCCGGATGCGGTTTCCGGGCGGCAGGCCCTCCTCATAGACGCCGGTGAGCACGGGGCTCTCCGCCGCCGCCGCCAGCAGCCGGTCCTTGGCCGCCGCGAGCGCGGCCGGTCCGCGGCCGGCGCGATCTTCCAGGCGCAGCGCGAAGCCGGAGGTCGTGCCGAGCCCGTCGATGGCCGGCGGCAACATGCTGACAACACTGCCCTCCCGGATGGACCGGGCCGCCACGTTGGCTTGCGCCACTTCGTCGGCGGCGCTCGCGCCGCGGCGCGCGGTCCAGTCCGTCAGCATGGTGTAGATCATCGCCGTGTTCGGGCCGGAGCCCGAGAATCCGAACCCCATGATGCTCTCGGTGTGACGGACGGCAGGCCGCGTGGCATTGTGGCGTTCCATGGTCTCCACCGCCTCGCGCGTGCGGTTCGCGGTCGCGTCGGGCGGCAACTGGATGGAGGTGAGGAAATAGCCCTGGTCCTCCTCCGGCAGGAAGGCGGAAGGCAGCCGCGCGAAGGCGAGGCCGAGCAGGATCACGATCAGCGCGAAGCCTGCCATCATCCGCCAGGGCCGGCCCACCAGCCGGGCAACCCGGCGGGCGTAGCCGCGCGTCAGCCCATCAAAGCGCCGATCGAACCAGCCGAAGACGCCCCGCTTCTCCCCGGGCCCCGGCATCGGCTTCAGCATGGTCGCGCAGAGCGCGGGTGTGAGCGTAAGGGCGAGGAAAGCCGACAGCAGGATCGACACCGCCATCGTCAGTACGAACTGTCGATAGATGACGCCGACCGACCCCCCCGCCAGCGCGATCGGCACGAACACCGCCGAGAGCACCAGCGTGATGCCGACGATCGCCCCGGTCATTTCGCCCATCGCCCGCAGGGTCGCCTCGCGCGGGGCGAGGCCTTCCTGCGCCATCAGCCGCTCGACGCTCTCCACCACGACGATGGCATCGTCGACGATGATGCCGATGGCCAGCACCATGCCGAACATGGTGAGCACGTTGATGGAATAGCCCGCCGCCAGCATCACGGCGAAGGTGCCGAGCAGCGCGATCGGCGCCACGATCGCCGGCACCAGCGTGCAGCGGACGTTCTGCAGGAACACGAACATGACCAGGAACACCAGCGCCATGGCCTCGAGCAGGGTGACCATCACCTTCTCGATGGAGACGCGCACGAAGGGCGCCGTGTCGAAGGGGATCGAGAAGCTCATCCCCTCCGGCATCGCCTTGGCCAGCTCTGTCATCCGCGCGGCGATGGCCGAGGAGGTGGCCACCGCGTTGGCGCCCGGCGCAAGCTGGACCGCGAGCGTCGCCACGGGCTTGCCGTTGGAGCGGGTCGCGAAAGCATAGGATTGCCCGCCCAGTTCCACCCGTGCGACCGCGCCGAGGGTGAGGCTCGATCCGTCCGGGAGGGCGCGCAGCACGATGGCGCGGAACGCATCGGGCGTCCGCAGCCGTCCATCCACCTCCAGCGGCACGGTGACCCGCTGGCCGGCGGTGGTCGGCTCGGCCCCGAGGGCGCCCGGCGCGATCTGCACGTTCTGCTGCGCGATGGCGGTGGTGACATCGATGACGGTGAGCCCGTGGGCGGACAGCCTGACCGGATCGATCCAGATCCGCATCGCGCGCTCCGTCGCGAACATCTGGACGCGGCCGACACCCGGCACGCGCTTGAGCTCGTCGGCGACGTTGCGCACCGCATAGTCGCCGAGCGTCACCTCGTCATAGCCGCCTTCGGGGGCCGTGATGTCCAGCAGCAGCAGGAAGCCGGAGGCCACCGCCTCGACCGTCAGGCCAAGCTGGCGGACCGCCTGCGGCAGGCGCGGCTCCACGGTCTTCAGGCGGTTCTGCACGTCCACCTGCGCCAGTTCGGGGCTGGTGCCGGGTTTGAACGTCGCGGTGATCGTGGCGGTGCCCGAGGTGTCCGTGGCGCTCTCGAAATAGAGGAGATTGCGCACGCTCGACAGTTCGCGCTCGATCAGGCTGACGACCCCCTCGCTCATCGCCTGCGGCGAGGCGCCGGGGTAGGTCGCATAGATGCTGAGGCTGGGCGGCGCGATGGCCGGATAGCGCTCGGTGGGAAGCTGTGGGATGGCGAGGGCTCCGGCGAGCGCGATGACGATCGCGATCACCCAGGCGAAGACCGGCCGGTCTATGAAGAAAGCGGCCATCAGCGCTGCCCCTCCGCACCCGCCACACGCTCGCCCCGCCAGGGCAGGGCGGTCACCGGGGCGCCCGGCTGGACATGGTCCTGTCCTTCCACGATCACCCGCTCGCCGGGGCGCAGCCCGCGCTCGACCACGATGCGCCCGTCGATCTGCGCGCCGGTCGCGATGTCGCGCCGCGCGACCTGCCCGGGCGCCTCGACAATGCTGACGTATTCCGTTCCGTTGCCGTCACGCTGGACCGCCTGCAGCGGTACCAGCAGGGCTGCCGGCCTGTGCTCCCGCGCCACGCGGGCCCGGACGAACATGCCCGGCAGCAGGAGGCGCTGGGGATTGTCCGCCTCGACGCGCACCAGGACCTCGCCTGTTCCCGGGTCTACGCTGATCCCCGAGAACAGCAGCCTGCCGACCACGGGAGAGACCTTGCCGTCCGCCGAGAGGATATCCACCGCGCCGGCATCCGCTCCCTCGGCCCCCGCCAGCTGCCGCAAGGCATCCAGGCGCCGCGCCGGCTGGCGCAGGTCCACATAGACCTTGTCGATCTGCTGCACGATCGCGAGCGGAGCGGTGCCTGCCGGCGTTGCCAGCGCGCCCTCGCTCGTCAGCGCATGGTCGATCCGCCCGCCAATGGGCGCGCGGAGGGTGGCGAAGCCGAGATCGAGCCTTCTGCGCTCCAGCGCCGCCCGGCCGTGGGCGACATCGGCGGCGGCCTGCTCGCGCGCGGCGATGGCGTCGTCATGGGCCTGCTGGGTCGCGGTGTTGGTCTTGAGAAGCGCCTCGACGCGCCTGACCTGCACCTCCGCCCGATTGAGCACCGCCTCCGCCCGGCGCAGGCTCGCCGCCGCCATGTCGACTTCGGCGGCGAGCGCGGCCGGTTCGATCTGGAACAGCGGTTGGCCCGCCTCGACCTCGCTCCCCTCGCGGAAAAGCCGGTGCTGGACGATGCCGCCCACCTGCGGCCGGATCTCCGCCACCCGATAGGCCACAACCCGGCCCGGCAGCACGTCGTGGACCGTAACGGGCTCGGCCCTCAGCTGCACGACCGAGACCTCGACGGGCTCGAGCGTGGCTGCCGGCTGGTTCTCCGCGCAGGCCGCGAGGGCGATTGCCCCTGCCAGAAACAGGTTGTAAGTCTGGAGCCACACAAGGCATCGGCGCGGACGATCGATTTTCATGGGCAGGGCTATCACGCAGCGTGATTGCCTAGAAATTACAATGCCCGAAGAACGGCCGAATGCGTCGCGCCGAGCGGCCGGACCGCCCATATGCTCCACCTGTCAGCGATCGCACGCAGACCGGCGGCAAGGTGTGTCATGCGGCGGGTGTGGGAGATGGCGCCTGAGTGAGCTGACCTTGCCGAGCTGCCGAAGACCATGACCGGGAAGGTGCAACGCAAGGTATTGTGGGACCTGGAGAAGGCCCGTGCCACCGGGAGGATGGTTTCCGATGACGCTCGCGCTTGATCCGGTGCAGGTGGAGCCCGCATTTCGTCTCGTCGCCCGCACCATCGAGGACAAGATCCTGGCCGGCGAGATCGCGCTTGGGGATCTCCAGCCCTCCGAGGCGGGGCTGGCGGAGCGGCTCGGCGTGAACCGCTCCACCAGCCGCGAAGCCATCCGCATGCTGGAGCAGAACGGCTTCGTCCGGCGCGAGGCGGGTCGCAAGAAGCTCTATGCCTCCATTCCCCAGTCCGGCGACATTTCCCGCCGGCGCACGGCGGCGATGGTGCTGTATCAGGTCAGGTTCGAGGACTTGTGGGAGGCGATGTTCGCCATCGAGCCAGCCGCCTCCGCCGCCCACCGCAGCGATGAGGCCGACCTTGAGGGCCTGGAGCGCAACCTCGAGGACAGGCGCAAGGCGCAGAAGGATTCCACCAGTCTCGCCGCCCTCGACATCGAGTTCCACGACCTGGTGGCCCGCGCCACCCGCAACCGCGCCCTCCAGATGGCGCGCCTGCCCATATCCGAGCTTTTCTATCCGCCCTTCCTAAAGGTGATGTCGCGCCTTAATGCCGGCGAGCGCCTGCTGGTGGCCCATGAGGCGATCTTCGCGGCAATCCGTGATCACGACGAGAAGCGCGCGCGGGAGTGGATGGAAAAGCACATCCTGGACTTCAAACGTGGCTACGAGCTCGCCAATCTCGACATGGCCACCCCCGTGGACATGCCGGAAAAATGAGCCCTCCCGCTTCCTCCGCCACCCCTGTCGCCTCTGGCGCCCTCTCGGCCGCCGATGCCATCCGTTCGCGCCGCTCCATCCGCGCCTTCCTGCCGACGCCGGTCCCCGACGAGACTGTCGCGGCCCTATTGGAGCTGGCGGCCCGCGCGCCCTCCGGAAGCAATATCCAGCCCTGGCACGTGTTGGTCCTGCGGGGCGAGCCGCTGGCGAGGCTCACGCGCGAACTCCATTCCCTCTCCCTCGCCGGCGATCCCGGCGCCGAGGAATATCCCTATTATCCCCGCCAGTGGCGCGAGCCGTATCTTTCCCGCCGCCGCAAGGTGGGGTGGGATCTTTATGGCACGCTCGGCATCGCGAAGGGGGACGCCGAGCGGATGCGCCGCCAGCATGCGCGCAACTTCCTCTTCTTCGACGCGCCGGTCGGGCTGATCTTCACCATCGACCGGGACCTGGAGCGGGGCTCCTGGCTCGACTATGGCATGTTCCTTGAGAACATCATGATCGCCGCGCGGGCGTTCGGTCTCCACACCTGCCCCCAGGCGGCCTTCAATCCCTATGGCGCCGTCATCGCGCGCCGCCTCGCCATTCCCGCCACTCAGATGATGGTCTGCGGCATGGCTCTCGGTTTCGCCGATCCTGACGCCCCGGAGAACGCCTTCACCACGGTGCGCGAGCCCCCGGAGCGCTTTGTGCGTTTCGTCGACACGATCGACTGAGCCACAGGCGAAATTTCATTCCCGACCCTATCGCACGTCCCGCCGCCGCGGGGCGATCGCCGCCCCATACCTTGAGGAATGAGGAAGCCTTGGATCTGAAGGACTACGTTGCCATCGCCACCGCACGCCGCCTTGCCTTGGTGGACCTGACGGCGCCGGGCATGTCGGCCCTCGCGGACGAGACCGGCGCGCTCGCCCTCATCTGCGATGTGACCGACGCAGCAGCGTCGGAGGCCGCCCTTTCCCGGGTCCTGTCGGAACGCGGTCGTCCCCACCTGCTGGTGAATTGTGCCGGCATCGCCCCTGGCGCCCGGATGGTGGAGAAGGAGGGGCCGGGCTCGCTCGCGGCGTTCGAGCGCAGATGGAACCACGTCGCGGTGCCATCTGGTCGGATCGCCCTCTCGACGGCGCGCCCGACAGCGCCATCAGATGTCTCTGCAGCTTGGCCGGCGGACGAGCCGGAGGACGTGGCGTTCGTCCGCCCGTCAATGTCCCGGTCTGCCACGGTCTGCCGCGAGATGATCGCCGGCGGCGCCCTGCCCGGGGCGCTGCTCGAAGTATTCGCGGGGCGTTCGGCCGAGCGAGCGGCGGAACATGGCTGAAAAGGCGCTCGGGCTGTTGTAGCCGCAGGCGAGGGCGACATTCAGGATCGAGTGACCGTCCGCCAGGAGCAAGAGGGCCTGCAGCAAGCGCGCCTGCTGCCGCCAATGGGCGAAACTCAGGCCGGTCTCCCGCTGGAACAGCCGCATGAAGCTCGACCGGCTCATATGAAGCTGGCGCGCGGCCTCCGCCACGGAAAGGGGGCGGGCAGGATCGCGCTGCAGCCCGTCGCAGAAGCGCGCGAGCGGGGCATGCCGAGGCAGGGGCAGGCTCAGCGGCTCCACCGGCAGGACCGCCAGTTCCAGCAGCAGAAGCCGTGTGACGGCACGGGCGAATTCCCCGTCGCGGGGCGCCTCTGCCAGAACCGCGAGCCGCAGGATCAATTCGCGCAAGAGAGGCGTCACCTCCACCACCGCGCAGGCGTCGGGCATGCCCGTGGCCTCGTCTCCATCGATCAGCAACGCACGGAACCGCACGCCGGCGAAGCTGCGGGTCTCATGCTCGGTTCCACCGGGCACCCACACCGCCCGGCTCGGGGGAACGACCCAGGTCCTGCCTGACGCGGTCACCGAAACAACGCCGCTGATCGCATAGATGAGCTGCGCCTGGCGATGGGCATGGCGCGCGCTGGCGAAGCGGTGCGCGTCCTGGCTGACAACCCTGATGCTGCCCGAGACGGCGTCCGGCGACATGGGGATTTGATCCTTTTGCGACGAAATATGCTCCGCACTCGCGAGAGTATCATCCCGGCCCCCGGTACGGTAGCGCCGGTTCCACCAGTGACTGTGCCCTGTCGTGTCTGCGATCGTCCTCCCCAGCCGTCGTTCCCCCGCGCTGCGACTTACAGGCGGTCGTCCGGACTGACGGCATCCTGGCGACCGTATGCAGCCGTGCCCGCCTCTTCCCCTTGCGTGCACCGGACATCGATCATGTTGAAGAACCCGGAAACCAAATATCGCCCGTTCATTTCGCCCATCGTGCTGCCGGACAGGCAGTGGCCCGCGCGCCGCCTGGCGAAGGCACCCCGCTGGCTCTCCACGGACCTGAGGGACGGCAATCAGGCGCTGGCCAACCCCATGGGCGTGGAAAGCAAGTTGCGCTTCTACGACATGCTGATCGGGATCGGCTTCAGGGAAATCGAGGTTGCTTTTCCCTCCGCGTCCCAGACGGAATTCGACTTCGTGCGTCGGCTGATCGAGGAGGACCGGATCCCCGATGATGTGGCGATTCAGGTTCTGACCCAATCTCGGGCCGATCTGATCGCCCGCACCTTCCAATCCCTGGAAGGGGCGCGCCGCGCCATCGTACACCTCTACAATGCAACGGCGCCGCTGTTCCGGCGCGTGGTCTTCGGCATGGAGCGCCATGATATCGTCGCGCTGGCGGTCGCGGGCGTCACGGCGATGCTGGAAGAGAGCCTGAAGCGCCCCGAGACGGCCTGGACCTTCCAGTATTCGCCCGAGACCTTCTGCTTCACCGAACCGGACTTCGCGCTGGAAATATGCGAGCGGGTGCTCGACGTCTGGCAGCCCACACCGGCGCGCCCGGCCATCCTCAACCTGCCGGCGACGGTCGAGGTCGCGATGCCCAACGTCTATGCCGACCAGATCGAATGGTTCTGCCGCAACATCTCGCGGCGCGATGCGGTTGTCATCAGTGTGCATCCGCACAATGACCGGGGCACGGCGGTGGCGGCCGCAGAGCAGGCGCTGCTCGCCGGTGCGGACCGGGTGGAGGGCTGCCTGTTCGGCAATGGCGAGCGGACGGGGAATGTCGACCTGGTGACGCTGGCGCTGAACCTCTACTCGCAGGGCATCGATCCCGGCCTGTCGTTCCCCGCCATGCGCCGGATTGTCGAGACCGTGGAGCAGTGCAACGCCATCCCGGTTCATCCAAGGCACCCTTATGCGGGTGAGCTGGTGCACACCGCCTTTTCCGGTTCCCATCAGGATGCCATCCGCAAGGGCTTTGCCGCCCATGACCAACGCAACGACGACGTGTGGGAGATGCCGTATCTGCCGATCGATCCGATGGACATCGGCGAGACCTATGAGGCCGTCATCCGCGTCAACAGCCAGTCTGGCAAGGGCGGGGTGGCCTGGATCCTGGAGCAGGATCGCGGCCTGAAGCTGCCCAAGCGCTTGCAGGCGGATTTCAGCCCGCATGTGCAGCGCCTGGCCGACGCCATCGGCCGCGAACTCGATGCCGCCGACATCTGGCACTGTTTCGAGACGGCCTACCTGCCGCGCCCGGCCGATCGGTTCGTGCTGGTGGACTATGAGGAGAGGGGGCCTGTCGGCCAGCGGCTTTTCGTCGGCCGCATCGCCATGGATGGCGAGGTTCGCTCGCTGTCGGGACGCGGCAACGGCCTGATCTCCGGCGTCGTGGCGGCGCTGGCGCACGCCGGCGGGCCGGTGCTGGATGTGGCGGACTATCAGGAACATGCCATCGGACGCGGCACGAACGCACGAGCGGCAGCCTATATGGAATGCCGCACGGCCGATGGCCGCACGGTGTTCGGTGTGGGCATCGATCCGGATGTTGCGACCGCCTCCGTCCGAGCGCTCCTCAGCGCCGCCAACACCGCCGCCCAGGCCGCCGGGGCGTGATCTGATCTCCCGCCGGCTGCCCCGGAGCGGCCGGCGGGAGAGGGGCATTGCGGCTGCGTCCGGTTCTAAGGCTGGCTTTTGGCGATGCTCGTAAGCCATCGCCTGACGACCGCCTCGTCCGCTTCCGTGAGCAGGTCGGAGACCTCGCGCTCCAGCACCTGCACGCGTGCCCGACATTGCTGCAAGAGCGCCAGGCCCTCCGGCGTCAGCTCGATCTGCAGGATGCGGCCATGGACATCATGAGGCAGCCGCCGGATCGTCCCGGCGCGCTCCAGATTGGCGACGATGACGCTCACCGTCTGCGGGGTCAGCATGGCCAGCCGGGCAATGTCGGCGCTGGATATGCCGGGATAGCCGTTCAGCATCGTCATCACCGCGAACTGGGGCGGCGTGACGTCGAGATCGGCAAGGGCGCGATCCATGCGGTGGCGATAGGCCCCCGCCGCCTGGCGGAGCAGATAGCCGAGGTACCCATCCTCGCCCCGCTTGCCCTCGCCGGGCTGGGGCAGGATCGGCGCTTTGGGAGGCTTGCGCATAATATCAGAACTCTGATAACTTATTCGTACTCTGATATACACCATCCGACGGCCGGCGCCTATCGGCCCGGAAGGGAGAGGGACCATGGATCGAACGGTTTTCCTCGCCGGCGCCACCGGCGCCATCGGCAGCCGCCTCGCACCGCTGCTCCTCGCCGAGGGGTGGCGGGTTGTGGGCATGACGCGCGCGCAGGACAAGGCCGCGCGGCTGCGCGACCGTGGCATCGAGCCGGCCGTGGTGGATGTCTTTGACGCGCAGGCCCTCCATGCTGCCGTGGCCGCAGCCCAGCCGGAGGTGGTCATCCACCAGCTGACCGACCTCCCGCCGGCGCTCGATCCGGCGCGGATGGCGGAGGCCATGGCCCGCAACGCCAGGATCCGCGAGGAGGGAACCCGCAATCTGATGGCAGCGGCGCTGCGCGCGGGCGCGCGGCGCTTCATCGCGCAAAGCGTTGCCTTCGCCTATGCCGACGGCCCGACACCCCACACGGAAGATGATGCGCTGGCGGTGACCGCAGAGGGGCGCGCCGGCGTCTCGGCGCGGGGCGTCGCCAGCCTTGAGGCGCAGACCCTGACCGCCCCACTTCAGGGCGCCGTGTTGAGATATGGGCGCCTCTACGGCCCGGGAACGGGCTTTCAGGCCCCCGCGGGCCCGGCGCCGCTGCATGTGGATGCCGCGGCAAAGGCGGTGCTCCTGGCGCTCGCCCATGGGGCGCACGGCATCTACAATTTCGCCGAAGACGACGGTGCCGTGAGCAGCGAGAAAGCCAAGCGCGACCTGAACTGGTCGGCGGACTGGAGGATCGGCCTGTGACCGCCTCTCGGTATGCCCCGGGCGAGATCCGATTGATCGAGACCGAAGCGGAGGTGGCGGCCTGTTTTCCGCTCATGCGGCAACTGCGTCCGCACCTCGCCTGCGAAGAGGAATTCGTCGCGCGCTGGCGGCGCCAGGCGGCGACCGGCTACACGCTCCTGGCCTTGTGGAATGGCATCGGCCCCTCCGCCCTTGCTGGCTTCCGCCTTCAGGAAAACCTCTTTCACGGCGTCCATTTCTATGTGGACGATCTGGTCACCGACGAGACGGCCCGCAGCACCGGGCACGGCCGGCGGATGATGGACAGCCTCAAGGCCGAGGCGCGCCGCCGGGGCTGCACGCGGCTCGTGCTGGACACGCCGCTGACCAACATGCTCGGTCACCGCTTTTACTTCCGGCATGGCCTGCTCGCGCGCGCCCTGCGCTTCAGCATCGACCTTGGCGAGGACGCGGCGTGAGCCAGCTGCTGCCTGCCAGCGCCAGCGCGCGGGGAGGCGCATCCCACAGCCGGCGCTTCGGCGGCCAGGTGGTGGCCGCCTTGCGGCATGTGCTCTCGACCATCGGGCTGGTGTCCGTCCAGATCCTGAAGCCGGATCGCCTGGCGCGCGGGCGGCCACCTGGATGGACCATGTGCTGTCAGCCGGCGGTCCGGGCGCACCGCAGGCCCAGGTCGAAAATACCGAGACGGGCGACAGCGGGATGTTGCGAACAGGATCATTGGCCATGGACATTCGCGAGGACAATCTGACGAGCCCCCAGACGCTGCATCTTCTGCGCCTTCATCTGGCCGGGATGAATGCCACTTCGCCGCCGGGTCACGTCTACGCCCTGGACCTCACCGGCTTGAAGCGGCCGGACATCACCGTGTGGAGCGTCTGGGACGGCGACGCCATCTGCGGGATCGGCGCGCTGCGACAGCTCGACGAGGTGGTGGGGGAAGTGAAATCCATGCGCACGCATCCCGCTCATCTCCGCAAGGGGGTCGGGCGCCTGCTGCTGGAGCATATCATCGAGGTGGCGCGCCGCCGGGGCCTGCGCCGCTTGAGCCTGGAGACCGGGAGCGGCGCGGCCTTCCAGCCGGCGCTGCGGATGTATCGCCAGCGCGGCTTCGTCACGGGCGAGGTGTTCGGCGACTATGTCGCCAACGGCTTCAACCAGTTCCTGCATCTGGACATGGCCCCGAGCCCGCCAACGCGCTGATGGCAGGCGGCGGCGCCCCCGCTGCGACCTGTCGGCGAGGTGCGGCTCCGCCGGAATGCTGCGTGCGAAGGGGCGCGCCCGGCGCCTTTCCCGGGATCACCACGGTAGCGAGACATTCAATGACACTGCAGCTCTATGGCTTCTGGCGCTCGAACGCAGCATTTCGCGTTCGTGTCGCGCTGGGATTGAAGCAGATGGCCTTTGAGGAGATCGAGGTCGACATCCTGTCCGGGCGGCAGTTTGACGCCGAATATGCCGCTTTGAATGCGGGGCATGCGGTGCCCACCCTGGTGCATGACGGCCACCGGCTGTCCCAGTCCCTGGCCATCATTGAATATCTCGACGAGATCCAGCCGGAACCGCGGCTTCTCCCCGTGGATGTGCGCGAGCGCGCTTATGCACGTGCACTCGCATTGGTCTGCGCCGCCGATGCGCATCCCCTGACGGTGCCGCGGGTGCGCAAGCATCTCAGCGCGGCGTTCGCCGCCGACGCGGCCGCCGTCACCGCGTGGTGCCGGCATTGGACGAGCGAGGGGCTTGCGGCTTACGAGCGGTTGCTTGCCCGCCGCCCCGCCGCCCCCTTTGCACTGGGCACAACGCCGACCATTGCTGACATCTGCATCGCCAGCCAAATCGCCCTTGCGGATGTCTACCAGGTGGGCCTTGAAGCCTTTCCCTTGGTGGCCAATGTGGGCGAGCGTTGCTTTGCCCTTGCCGAATTCGCGGCCGCCCATCCCTTCCGCCAGGGCGGCTACAAGCGCGCCGGCGCATGATCCCTCGGGCGCGCTTCCTGCATCGCGCGTGCCGGCACTCGCGGCGTCTTGCCGTGCATCTCGGCCGCTCCGCGCGCGTTCCGGCGCGGAGCGGCCTGGTCCAAACGCGCGCGGATCATCGCCTTGAAGCAGGCCTCTCTGGCGGAAGGTATCGGCCCGTATAGGCCGCACGTGGCCGGATGATGTCTGGATTGTCCCGCTGTTCCAGGCCGTGGGCGATCCAGCCAATGGAGCGGCCCAAGGCAAACATGCCAAAGGCGGAGCCAACCGGCAGTCGAAGCTGGCGGCGCAGGGCCACCAGCGCAAAATCGATGGAAGGCGGGGCCCCGGTCAAACACTGTCCATGATGGATGAACGCTTCGCAGTCGCGGTCGAGGGGCGCCATGGACGCCAGCAGCTCGGTCGCGCGTACGTCTCCCGCAGGATACAACCGATGCCCGAAGCCGGGAATGTCGTCCCCTCGCGCCAAGCGCTGGCGCATCTTCGTGCCGACATCTTCCCCGCCGATTTCGTCCCAGAGCGCTTCGCCGCGGGCGGTGGTCGCCCCATGACGCCGGCCCGTCAGCGCGGCCAGCCCCCCAATGATGCCGGCCCTGAGGCTCGCTCCGGTCGAGACGATGCAACGCGCCGTGAAACTCGAGGCATTCAATTCGTGATCGGCGCACAGCACGAGAGCCCTGCGAATGAGGTCCGCCCCCCTGGCATCGACGCCCCAGGCCTGCGCGCATTGCTGATGCAGCGGCTGCGCGCTCGGGTCCCTGCCAAGCAGGCAGGCGGCCAGCATGCGCACCAGATCGACGCAGCCTTCCGCCAGGCGTTGCGGTGATGTCTGCCACAGGGCAGTCCCGGCATCGTCGCTCGCCAAGGTGAAGAGGGGCAACAGCGTCTCCTCGGCACGCCGGCCATGGAAGCTCTGCATCACAGCAGGGAGGGAGCCGGGAGCCAACGGGGCGTTACGGTCGAACGCAGAGATGTTGCTCCGCCACAGATGCGCGGCCGTCTCCTCGACCGTGCGCGTGCGGGCGATCTCCAAGGCATCGACGCCGCGATAATAAAGGCGCTCGTTCTCTATGAGGGTGATCTCCGATTCCAGAACGGGCAGGCCAAAATTCAACGTGGCTTTCGCCACTTCCTTGGGCTTGCGGCCCTTTTCCTTCCGCTCTGCGAGCCGTTCCACGTCGGCGGCAAGGTAGCGGCTTTCACGCTGGCCCGGGCCGGCCTCCGCGTGAAGAAGGCCGCGGCTGACATAGGCATAAAGGGTTTGCCGGGATACCCGCAGATAAGCGGCTGCTTCCTTGGACGTCATGTAGCGCGGCATTCCGAGCCTTCGGCGGACTATATTGACAACATTAATCAACGTTGACAATTATTTACGGGTGGCAAAGTTTGCAACCTCTTTCAAGTTGCGAGGCTGCAATGTCCGGCCATCTTGCCCCTGATCTAACCCCGACCCTGCCCGACGCGGCTTCGGATACGCTCCTCCGGACGGTGTGGACTGCTGTCGGCGGCGCCCCCGACCCGTTGAAGCACGTCACACTCTCCGGGGTCGGTGCGCTTCCATCGGTGTTCCGCGTCACCGATCTGGCGGCTGCCACGATCGGTGCCGCCAGCCTTGCTGTCGCGGAGCTGTCGGCCATGGCCTCCGGGACCTTTCCTGCGGTCGCTATCGATCGGCGTCTTGCGTCCTTCTGGTTCTTGACCTCCCTGCGCCCGCAGGGCTGGTCCCTGCCGCCGCAATGGGACCCGATCGCCGGGGATTACCGGGCGGCCGATGGTTGGATCCGGCTGCATACCAATGCGCCACATCACCGCGACGTCGTCCTGTCCGTCCTGGGAACATCTGTCGATAAGGGGGCGGTCGCGCAGGCGGTCGAAAAGTGGAACGCCGGCGATCTGGAGAGCGCGATCGTCGAGCGTGGCGGCTGTGCGGCCGCCATGCGCACGCAGCAGGCCTGGGCCGAACATCCCCAAGGTCGAGCGGTGAATGACGAGCCGCTGATGCATCTCACATCGGCTGCCGAGGCTGCACCGAGGCAATGGCAGCCCACTGCAGCGCGCCCCCTGCAGGGCATCCGCGTCCTCGATCTGACACGCATCCTCGCAGGTCCGGTCGCCACACGTTTTCTGGCGGCCTTTGGCGCCGATGTCCTGCGGATCGACCCCCATGGCTGGGAGGAGCCTGGAACCGTCCCTGAAGTCGTGCTCGGCAAGCGCTGCGCCCGCCTTGATCTGAAGACGGCCGAAGGGCGCGATCGGCTTTCCCATTTGATTGGAAAGGCCGATGTGATCGTCCATGGCTACAGGCCGGGCGCCCTGGCAAAGCTCGGCTTCGACGTGGCAGAGCGCCGGACGATCAATCCCGGACTGATCGACGTGTGTCTCGACGCCTACGGCTGGACGGGACCTTGGAAAACTCGGCGGGGCTTCGATAGCCTGATCCAGATGAGTACGGGCATCGCCGACACCGGCATGCGTCTGATGGAACGGGACCGCCCGACGCCCTTGCCCGGACAATCCATCGACCACGGGACCGGTTACATGATGGCCGCCGCCGTGGTCCGAGGATTGACCGAGAGGGTGCGCACGGGCCGGGGCCTGGAGGCCCGCGCATCTCTGGCGCGAACGGCCCAATTGCTCACGTCTGCCGGCCGTCCGCCCGCGGAGACCACGGCATTGGATGCAGAGCGACAAGACGATCTTGCCGAAGCGGTCGAGGACACGGCCTGGGGACCGGCGCGGCGCCTGCGGCCGCCCGCGGCGATCGATGGCGTCGTGATGCGCTGGGATCTGCCCGCGTCGAAGCTTGGGACTTCGCCCCCGGCCTGGTCGACCGAGGGATCGACGCTATCGATGGAGTGCAAGCCATGACGCCCACGCCATGACGCCCACGCACCTGAACCGCCTGCCATGGGCAAGACCGCCGGCTCTTTGAGTGCCATCATCACTGTAGCTGGCCGGCACGGCGTCATCTGGCGCAGCCTGGAGCGGGGACGCGGACCCGCCTTCGCTCCCGCTTTGACGCTCTGCCCGCGACGCGAGCTTGGCAAGGGGCATCGTTCCTGACGTGCGAACAACGGCGTTCAATCCGTTGCGGAGCTTAGGTTTGACCTAAACCCAGCCAAGACCTTGTCTGGAAATATGGGCGCGAGGACGACCTGCCCGTGAAGGCATGTCGGGCGTCAGACTTATTTGGGATTATGGGTATCGGCCTATCACGGGACCTGGGCGGGTCGGCTCCCGATGACCATAGGAGGCGGTTGTGAAGCGCAGCATTGAGAATGCCGAGCATTATGTCTGGGGCGGAAATTGCGACGGATGGGTCCTCGCTCCTTCCTCGGATATGATGGTGATCGAAGAAAGAATGCCGGCCGGCGCCCGCGAGCGCAGGCATTTTCATTCCATCGCTCGGCAGTTCTTCTACGTTTTGTCCGGTGAGCTGACGATGGAGTTGGAAGACGTCCATCATTCAATCGCTGCCGGTTCAGGCATCGAAATTCCACCTCAGGCCCGTCATCAGGCGCGGAACGACAGCACCGCCGATGTCCGTTTTCTTGTTGTGTCGAGCCCTTCAACCCGGGGCGACCGGATCGATCTCACGCAAGAATAATCCTCTCGCAACCGGGCGCCCAACGAGGCCGCCAGGCGCCCTGGCGAGATGATCGAAACGGCATGCCCGAATGGGATCTGCCGGCAGCCGGCACCGGTCAGGGTTCGGCGAGGGCTTCCTTGGCCCGCGCGCGCCCGCGGAGGCCTGCCTTGGGCGTCGCACGGCCAGGGGCGCCGGCGTCCGTCGTGTCGATGGCGAAGCCGGCTTCCACCACCTGCTTGCTCTTGTTCTTCAGGTGCTGCTTCAGGATGGCGGCGAGAATGGCTCCGTCCCGGCGGAGGAGGGCATTGAGGATCCCCTCGTGCTCGCTCATGGCCTCGTCCCATCGGTCGAAGGGCATGGCGGCCACGAAGCGCGCGCGACGGATGCGGGCGCTGACCTGCTCATAAAGCCCCTGCAGCACATGTGAGCCCGAGGCCTGGACGATGGCCTCATGTATGCGCCGATTGATGGCGTAATAGGCCGGCAGGTCGCGGCGGGCGTGATAGAGCGCCATCTCGTAATGCAGCGCCTTCAGCTCGGCCACCTCGGTATCGGTGATGCGGGCGCAGGCCAGTTCCCCCGCCAGCGCCTCGAGGGCGCCGGAGACCTCGAACAATTCTTCCACGTCGCGGGTGGTCAGCCGGGTGACCCGTGCGCCCTTGTTGGGCAGGAGGCTGACGTGGCCCTCCGCCGCCAACACCTTGAGCGCCTCGCGCAGCGGCGTGCGCGAAACCCCAAAGCGATCGCACAGGTCCCGCTCCGGCACGCGAGTGCCGGGCGGCAGTTCGCCGTCCACGATCATCGTTCGCAGCTGCGCCACCAGGTCGTCGTGCAGCATCGCAGGGCCGTTGCTTCCCAACACCATCTCCTTGTTCGCCCGCTCCAAACTAGGGTGGTTTGCATGCATTTTGAACCCCTGATCGGCGGCGGCGAGGGGGCACCGGTCCCCGGTCGGGCTGTTTCGAGGCGTTGAAATGGAATTTTTGAATTCATTTTGTCAGTTTTTCCCTTGCGACCCGCGGATTGACTCCGTAGTTTGCAGAAAATGAATTCAAAAACCCGCCCCGGCGGGCATCGCAAGGAGGAAAGACCATGACCACGGCCAGCGCCCTCAAGCAGAGCGACGACCTGCACTCCGCCATCCGCTTCGATGAAGACAGGTTTCCCGATGCCATGGGCTGGCGCGCGAAGTTCGGCGTGCTCACTCCCGCGCCCAACACCATCGTGGAAAATGAATTCCATGAAATGGCCCCGCGCGGCGTCATCAACATCGTCAACCGCTATTATGTGCCCAACCAGAAGGTGCGGTCCGACGACGACTGGCGGCTCATCATGGCCCACACCCGCCGCAATGTGGCGGATGCGGTGGACGCCCTGGTGCAGGGGCAGATGGATCATCTCATCATGGGCATGTCCTCGGAGAGCTTCATGGGCGGCGTTGAAGGCAGCATGGCCCTGCGGCAGGAGCTGAGGGAGCGGGCCGGATGCGAGGTCACCGTGGGCGCCGAGGCCGCGGAGCGCGCCTTCGAGGCGGTGGGGGCCAAGCGCATCGCGCTGCTGACGCCCTATTACCCCGTGATCGACCAGAATGCCGTGCGCTACTTCACCGAGAAGGGCTATGAGGTGGTCGCCGTGGAGGGCCTGAAGTGCAAGAGCATCATCCATGTGGGCTCGCAGCGCGCCGACACGCTCATCCCCGCGGTGAAGGCGTTGGCCGCGCACAAGCCGGACGCCATCATCCAGCTGGGCACCAACCTGCGCTTCGCCCGGATTGCCGATGAAGCCGAACGCTGGCTGGGCCTGCCCGTCTTCTCGGTCGGCACCGCCATCTATTGGACCGCCCTGCGCAAGATGGGGATCAACGACCAGATGAGCGGCTTCGGCAGCCTGCTCGAGCACCACTGAGCTGCAACCGGCGCCGAGCTCGCCAGGAGCCGCGCCCCGCGCGGCTCCAAGAAGCTGGCCGGCGCCAAGGGACCCAAGGAGACACGCCATGCCATTCCGCTTGACCCGAAGGGGCGTCCTCGCCGTCATCGGCACCGGCCTTTCCGCCCTCGCCCTGCCGGCCGCCGCCCAGGAGAAATATCCCATACGCCCCATCACCATGGTGGTGGGCTTCGCCCCCGGCGGCGGCACCGACATCATCGCCCGCCTCATCGCGCCGAAGGTCTCCGAGGTCCTCGGCCAGCCCGTGGTGGTGGAGAACCGCTCCGGCGCCAGCGGCACCATCGCCACGGCGGCGGTGGCCCGCGCCAAGCCCGACGGCTACACCATGCTGATGGGCCATGTGAGCTCGAACGCCATGGTGCCGGCGGTGACGAGTGTCACCTATGACCCCCTGCACGCCTTCACCCCCATCATCATCGTGGGCACCGTGCCGCAGGTGGTGGTGGTGCCGGCCTCCTCGCCGGTGAAATCGCTGCAGGAGCTGATCGCCTATTCCAAGGCCGACAAGCAGCAGCTCAATTACGCCTCGTCCGGCGTCGGCACGCAGCAGCACCTGGCCGCCGAGCTGTTCAAGCAAGCCACCGGCGCGCGGATGATGCACGTGCCCTACAAGGGCAGCGGACAGGCCATCAACGACCTCGTGTCCGGTGTCGTGGACCTGAATTTCGACACGGTGCCCACCGTGCTGCCGCACATCAAGGCCGGCACCTTGCGCGCCCTCGCCGTGACCACGCCACAGCGCGTCGCCGCCCTGCCGGACGTTCCCACCGTGGCGGAAAGCGGGGTGCCGAACTATGACGTGAGCACCTGGTACATGGTCATGGGCCCGGCCGGCCTGCCCGAGCCCATCGTGAAGGCCTGGAACAGCGCGGTGAATACGGCGCTGGAAGATCCCGCCGTCCGCCAGCGCCTGACCGACCTCTCCACCGAGATCATCGGCGGCACGACAGCCGACGCCGTGCGGGTCCTGAACGAGGATGTCGCCAAATGGGCCCGCGTCGTCAAGGACGCCGGTATCAAGGCGAACGATTAGAGCATTTTTGAGCGAAGCAGGACCCGGTTCGCGCGACGGAAATGCGCAAGAACAAAGAGTTGGTCGCTTCCGTGATCCCGAGCCACCTGAAGCGATATTGAGCCGGACCCGATCCGGTTGAACCCACCTGATCGGGCCATCCGTCTCTTACTTCGTGACGGAGCACGCCCCGCGCCAACCGGGCGGCTGCGCTCTGCTTCCTCTCATTCTTCGCAATCTCATTCTTCGGAGACAGCGACCATGACCCATCCTCTCATGGGGCGCCGGCGCGCGCTCGGACTTCTTGCCTCCGCTGCCGGGGCAGGGGCGACCCTGGCCGCGCCCGCCATCGCCCAGACGCCCGCCATCAGCCAGACGTCGGTCATCACCTGGCGCATGGCCACCTCCTGGCCCGCCGGCCTGCCGGTGCTGGCGGACAGCGCCCAGGCCTTCGCGCGCACGGTGGGCGAGGCCAGCGACGGCCGCCTCAGGATCGAGGTGGTCGACCCCTCCGTTCACAAGGCGGCGGGTGGGATCTATGACCTCGTGCGCTCCGGCGCCTACGAGGTCGGCCACACCACCGCCCATTACTACAAGGACAAGGCCCCGGCCTTCGACTTCTTCACCGCCACGCCCTTCGGCTTCACCGCCAGCGAAAACTATGCGTGGCTCTATGGCGCGGACGGATTGGTGCTGATGGACGAGGTGTTTCGTCCGCACGGCATCGTGGCGCTGCCGGCGGGCAACACCGGCGCCCAGATGGGCGGATGGTTCCGCAAGGAGATTTCCAGCGTCGACGACATCCGGGGTGTGCGCATGCGCATTTCCGGGCAGCCCGGGCAGGTATGGGCGCGGCTCGGCGGCGTTGCCGTCTCGCTGCCCGGCGGGGCGATCCCCAAGGCGTTCGCGGACGGACAGATCGATGCCGCAGAATTCGTCGGGCCGGCCATCGACCTCGCGCTCAAGCTGGAGACCTTCGCGGACCATTATTACGGCACCTGGCACGAACCGAGTGTGGAACTGCACGCCTTCATCAATGCCGCCCGCTTCGATGCCTTGCCCGACGACCTGAAGGCGGCGGTCCGCGTCGCCGCCCGGGCCGCCGCGTTGGAGACCTTGAGCGTGTCCATCGCGCGCAACGCGGCCGCATGGCAGCTGGTGAAGGCCAATCCTGCCATCAAGGTGCGCAGCTTCCCGCCGCAGGTGCTCGCGGCCATGAAGGCGGCAAATGCCGAGGTGCTCGCCGAGATCACCGCGAAAGATGCGGACGCCCGCCGGGTCGTGGACAGCCAGACGGCATTCCGCGCGCTCACCCGCGGCTATTTCGCCGTCACCGAACTGGTCGCCATGGGGGGAACGAGCTGCGGCTGAGACCGTGGAAGCAGATCTCCTCGCGTGGCGGCGCGGGGAAGGATGTCTGTGCGCGCGGAACGTCGTCGGAGGGTGGCCTCATGGCCTTGTTCGGCGCCGGTTTCCGCGCGCCGCCTATTCGGCCGCCTCGCCATGGGCCCCGGCGAACAGGTGGCCCGCATGGGCAATCACATTCTCGCTGGTTTCGCGAATATGCCGGGCAATGAGGGCGAGAGCCTTGTCCTCGTCCCGCGCAAGGGCTGCGTCGGCGATCATCTTGTGCTCCACATCCTTCTTGCGCCACTTGGTGCGGAACTGGGACGAGATGCGCCGGTAACGATGCGCCCGCTCGAACAGCTTGTTGCGGATTTCCACGAGGGTGGGGGAGGCGCAGGCCGCCACCAGCGAGGCATGGAAGGCGCCATGCACCTTGCCCCAGTCTTCTGAGAGGTAATATTCGCGCCCGAGGCGCGCCTGCATGCGGTCCATGCGATGGAAGGTGGACAGGATTTCCGCTTCCCATGCATCATCGCCGTGGCGCATGGAGCGGCGCAGCATCTCGATCTCGATCAGCACCCGCGTCTCGGTCAGGTCGTTGAGGTCGGCGATGGAGACGGGCGCCACCATGAAGCCGCGCTGGCCTTCCGCCAACACCAGGTTTTCCGCGGTGAGCCGTGAGAGCGCCTCGCGCAGGGTCGAGAAACTCACGTCATAGCGGGCCCGCAGCGCCTCGAACCGCAGCTTTTCGCCGGGCTTCAGCTCGCAATTGATGATGTCGCTGCGCATCCTCTGGAGGACGTCGCCGGCCCGCGTTTCCTTGCCGGCCTTCTGAATGTCGCTCATGTCCGCCTCGGTTTCCGCTCCCGCAGCCGCAGAGCCTGCCCGCCGGTGACTCTGGCACCCACCCTAACGGAATTTCGAAATCATTCAATCTCAGGCGGATGTCTGATTTTGTCGCAAATCTATCGCGACGGTCGATTGTGTGCCATATTTCGATATAGAAATTTTTTTCGAAAATTATTGCCGACCTCCGAGATTGTGCCTATCACTTGGCCATGGCCGCGCAGAACGGCCGGTCTACCCCCTAGCGAGGAAGCAATGGCGCATATTGTTCACGCCGTTGGCCATCTGAAGGTTCTGGTCAGCGACCCGGACGCCGTCATCCATGACGCGACCGGCATTCTCGGCCTCCACGTCACGCACCGGGAGGACGGGCAGACCTGGCTGAGCTCCAACGGGCGCGCCGCCGAACTGGTCCTGCTCCATTCCGACCACAACGCCACGCACACGATCGGGCTCGAGGCCCTCACCGTGGAGGCGGTCCGGGCGGCCGAGGCCCGCGTTGCCGACTTTGGGTGCCGTATCGAATCCTCACAGCCGAGCCTGCCCTGCATGGCCGCCGGCGTGACGTTCGTCACCCCGGAAGGGCTGCGCTTCGAGATCCACACGCCGGTGCGGGACATCATCTATGGCCGCCGCCAGCCCACCACGGGGGTTGGCGCGAACCGGATGGATCACATCAATCTCATCACCCCCGATCCGGCCGCCACGCGCGCCCAGCTCGAGGGGATCGGCGGCATGCGCCTGTCCGAGCGGCTGGTGGATGACAGCCTGAGCTGGATGTATGGCGGAAATCGCCAGCATCATATTCTCGGTTTGGTGAAGGGCGCCGCCGGCCTGCACCATTATTCGTTCGAGTTCCTCGAATTCAACCAGTATCTGCGCCTCGGAGATACGCTCGACCGCGTCGGAAAGCAGATGTTGTGGGGGCCGGGCCGCCACCGTCCGGGCGACAATACATACGCCTATTATATCGAAGCGTCCGGCGCCATGGTGGAGTGCTCCGGTGCCATGGCCTTGGTGGCGGATGATGCCACCTTCGTGCCGAACGTCATCACCAATCTCCAGCGCCCCGGAAACGTCCGCGAGATGAATGTGTGGGGCACCCCCGCGCCGCTGGAATGGCGCACCCATCACTTCCCCTTCGCCGCCATCGGCTGATCGAGGCCCGGGATACGACCATGCAAGAGAAGCTGACTTTCATGTCGGACGGCCTGAAGCTGTCCGCGGTGCTCCACGTGCCCGAAGGCCGCCGCGCCGGCGAGCGCCTGCCGGCCTTCATCGTCCTCCACGGCTTCGTGGGCTCCAAGGATGAATCCCACGCCGAGATCCAGGCCCGCATGCTGGAGGATTTCGGTTATGTGGCGCTGCGCTTCGATTTCCGCTGCTGCGGGGAGAGCGAGGGCGAGCGGGCACAGGTGCGCTGCTTCGACCAGGTGGCGGACGCCAAGAATGCGCTGACCTTCCTCGCCCAGCGCCCCGAGGTGGACCCCGCGCGCATCGGCGTGGTCGGCCATTCCTTCGGCGCGGCGGTGGCGGTCTATTCGGCGGGTGTGGACAGCCGCTTTGCCTGCGTCATCTCCTCCTGCGGCTGGGGCGACGGGGAGCGCAAGTTCCGCGGCCAGCACCCGACGCCCGAAGCCTGGGCGCGCTTCACCGCGCTACTGGAGGCCGGCCGCAAGCACAAGCGCGAGACCGGGCAGAGCCTATGGATTTCCCGCTTCGACGCGGTGCCGATCCCCGAGCCGCTGCGCCGCAACCTCTCGCCCAAGGCGATCATGGAGATCCCGGTGGAGACCGCGATCAGCATGTATGAGTTCCGGGCCGACGACGTGGTGGGCAATATCGCGCCCCGTCCCGCCCTGTTCTTCCACACGGCGGACGACGGCATCACCCCCACCGAGCAGTCCATCCGCCTGTTCGAGAAGGCGGGCCAGCCGGCGGAACTGATGCTCATCACCGGCACCTCCCATTTCCCGCTCTCCGAGCAGGATGCGCCGCGCACCAAGGTGATGATCAAGTCCTGGCTGGACAAGTTCTTCCCCTCGCCCCTCGGGGGGGCGGCATGAGCGGCACGCCGCTCGCCCTCGCCCCGGACGCGCTCTCGGCCTTTGCCGCGCGCCTGCTGGAGGCCGGCGGCTTCCGCGCGGTCGATGCCGCGCGGACCGCCGACCTGCTGGTCTGGGCCAATCTGCGCGGCGTGGACTCCCACGGCGTGCTGCGCATCCCGCGCTACGTGGAGATGGTGGGGCAGGGCCTCATCAATCCCGACGCCGAGCCGCACGTGGTGCGGGAGCAGGGGGCTGTGGCCCTCATTGATGCCGGACTTGCGCCCGGCGCCTCGGCCATGGCGCTGGTGACGGACAAGGCCGTCGACATCGCCGGCCGGCTGGGCGCGGGGATTTGCGTCGGCCGGAACGTCACCCATGCCGGCGCGGTGGGGTATTTCGCCCACCGCATCGCCGCCGAGGGGCTGGTGGGCATTGTGATGACCGCCTCCAAGCCCCTCATGGCCTATCCCGGCGCACGGGGAGAGGCGGTGTCCTCCAATCCCCTCGCCATCGCCGCGCCCTCCCAGGAGGCCGGCGAGCCGATCGTGCTCGATATGTCCACGGCGGCCGTCGCCCTCGGGCAGGTGCTGGCCGCCCGCGACGCCGGCCGCGCGATCCCGGAGGGCTGGGGCATCGATGCCGCCGGTCGGCCCACCACTGACCCCGCCGCCGTCCAGGCGCTCACCCCCATGGCCGGAGCCAAGGGCGCGGGGCTCTCGCTGATGATCGAAGTCCTCTGCTCCCTGTTGGCGGGGCATCCGCTGATCGCTCCGGCTCTCGCGGGCGACCCGCCGGCCGGCTTCAACGGCTTTGTCGCGGCCATTGATCCGGGGGCCTTCGGCGCGCGGGAGCGCTTCCTGGCGGACGTTCACAGCCTCGCGGCAGCCATCCGCGCCCTGCCTCCGGCGGAGGGGACGCAAGCGGTCCTCGTGCCGGGCGACCGGGGGCGCCGCACGGCTGTTCAGCGCCGCTCCGGCATCCCGCTGGCGCGGGGGACGTCCTCCAAGCTCAAGGAATTGGCTGTCCGCCTCGGGGTGACCATCCCCGACGCGCTGCAAGCGGCCTGAACCGGCAAAAGACCGGGCTTCGGCGGCCAGCCAGCCGCCACGGGAAGGAAACGAGCCATGAAGCTCCTGTCCTACGCGATAGGGGACGAGGAAAGCTGGGGCACCGTGACGGATGACGGGATCGTTGATCTCGCGCGCGTCGTGCCCTCATGCCCGACGCTTGCGGATTTCATCGCCGGCCCGCATTTCGCGGCGCGGGACAGGCTGCTTGCCGGCGCGCCGGGGCCGGTGATCGCCCTGGACCAGATCCGCTACCTGCCGGTCATTCCGCGCCCGGAAAAGATCGTCTGCGTCCTGCGCAATTATCATGAGCCGGACGCCGGTCCCGACGCCGCGCCGCCGCCGGCCTTCCCGCCCATCTTCCTGCGGGTGTGGCGCTCGCAGGTGGGGCATCTGGAGCCGGTCATCCGACCCCGTGTCTCGACGCAGCTCGACTTCGAGGGCGAGCTGGCGGTGGTGATGGGCAGGGCCGGCCGGCATATCCCCGCTGAGACGGCGCTCGATCATGTGGCGGGCTATTCCATCTACAATGATGTGAGCGTGCGCGACTGGCAGCGGCATGCCCAGCAGATCGCCGCCGGCAAGAATTTCGTCGGCACCGGCCCCTTCGGCCCCTGGATGGTGACGGCGGACGAGATCCCCGACCCCTCCGGCCTGACGCTCGTCACCCGCCTCAATGGCGAGACCGTTCAGGCGTCGGACACGTCGCGGCTCATCTTCGACGTGCCGGCGCTCATCGCCTATTGCTCCACCATCTTCGATCTCGTGCCGGGCGATGTGATCGTCACCGGCACGCCGGCCGGCGCGGGCTTCACCCGCAAGCCGCCGCTCTATCTCAAGCCGGGCGACCGGATCGAGGTGGAGATCGCCCGGATCGGCACGCTCAGCAACGACGTCATCGACGAATAGGCCGCACAAGACGGCCAGGATCGGATCGGGAGGAAAACATGAAGCTTCACGCCCTGGCGCTCGGCGCCGCCACCCTCGCCTTCACCGTCACGGCGAGCCTCGCGCAGGAGATCAGGCTCGGCGCCACCCTGTCCACCACGGGGCCGGCGGCCTCGCTGGGCATTCCCATGAAGAACACCCTCCAGATCCTCCCCAAGGAGATCGACGGTGTTCCGGTGTCCTGGACCATTCTCGACGACGGCACGGACACGACCCAGGCGCGGCGCAATGCCGAGAAGCTGGCCTCGGAGAATGTGGACCTGATGATCGGCGGCAACACCACGCCCACGTCCCTCGCCGCCGTGGAGATCGCCGGCCGCACCCAGACGCCGGTGCTCGCCATCGCGCCCTCGCCCGGCATCATCGAGCCCGTGGAGGGGGCGAAGACCTGGGTCTTCAAGGTACCGCTGGGCGAGCGGGAACTGGCCGAGCGGACGCTGGCCAGCATGTCGAGCAGGGGCGTCAAGACCATCGGCTTCATCGGCTTCAACGATGCGCTCGGCGAAGGTTGGCTCAAGGAGTTCGAGCGCTTCGCCCCGAAGTTCGGCATCACCATCTCGGCGGTTGAGAAATTCGCCCGGACGGACACCTCGGTGGTGGCGCAGGTGCTGAAAGTTCTGGCATCGCGCCCGGATGCGGTCTTTGTCGCTGCCACCGGCACACCCGCCGTGCTGCCCACCGCCCAGTTGCGAGAGCGGGGTTACAAGGGCCTGATCTATCAGGCGTCCGGCGTGGTGAATAACGACTTCCTGCGCGTGGGAGGCAAGAATGTGGACGGCGTGCTGATCGCCGCCGGCCCGCTGCTGGTGGCCGGCTCTCTGCCGGACAGCAACCCCAGCAAGGTCACCAGCCTCGACTTCGTGAAGCTCTATGAGGCCGCTTATGGCTCCGGCTCGGCCTCCCTGTTCGCCGGCAATGCCTATGACGCCTGGCTCTTGATCCGCAATGCGGTGTCGTCGGCCCTGAAGGTGGCCAAGCCCGGCACGCCGGAATTCCGCGCGGCCCTGCGCACGGCGCTGGAAAAGACCGACGGCCTCGCCGTGACCAATGGTGTCGTCACCTTCGGCCCGAACAATCATGGCATCTACCCGCCGGGCACGCCGGTGATGCTGACGGTGCGCGATGGCACCTGGGCGCTCGCCAACTGACGGACGCCATCGTCCTGCCGACGGTCCCCCCACGGCGCCGTCGGCCCCTGCCGCGCTTTGCAAAAAGGTCCGTCATGACGTTCGACATCGCGCTGTTCCTGGCGCAGGACGGCATCGTCAACGCCGCCATCTATGCGCTCATCGCCCTCGCGCTCGTGCTGGTGTTCCAGGTCACGCGCATCCTGTTCGTGCCGCAGGGCGAGTTCATCTCCTACGGCGCCCTGACGCTGGCGGCGCTTGAGATCGGGCAGGTTCCCGCCACCATCTGGATCCTGCTCGGCGGCGCGGTGGCCAGCGCGGTGATGACAACCCTGCGGGAGCGGGCGCGGCTCGGCCGGCTGCGGGTCCCGCTGGGGCAGATTGCCCTGGTGGCCTACGCCCTTGTGGTGGTCGCCCTTGTCCTCTGGCTGGCGCCCATGAAGCCGAGCCAGTGGATCGCCATTCCCCTGACGCTCGCCCTCATCGTGCCGCTCGGCCCCATCCTCTACACCACGGTGTTCGAGGGCATCGCGCGGGCCTCCAATCTCACGCTGCTGATCGCGGCGGTGGCCCTGCATTATGCGCTGGTGGGCATTGGCCTCCTGCTGTTCGGAGCGGAAGGCGCGCGCGCGGCCTCGCTGTCGGACGCGGCCTTCGCCCTGGGACCGGTCATCATCACCGGGCAGAGCGTGTTGGTGGTGCTGGCGACGGCGGCCATCATGATGTTTTTGTACGTGTTCTTCAGCCGCTCCATCGAAGGCAAGGCGCTGCGCGCCACCGCTATCAGCCGCGAGGGGGCAAAGCTCGTGGGCATTCGCCCGGTGCATGCGGGGCGCCTGTCCTTCCTGTTCGCGGGGGCCATCGGCACGGTCAGCGGCGTGCTCGTCGCCTCGCTCACCACCTTTTATTACGACTCCGGCTTCCTCGTGGGGCTGAAGGGCTTTGTCGCCGCCATCATCGGCGGGCTCGCCAGCTATCCGATGGCGGTGGCGGGCGCCCTCATCGTCGGCTTCCTGGAATCCTTTTCCTCCTTCTGGCTCAGTGCCTTCAAGGAAGTGATCGTGTTCGCGCTCATCATTCCCGTTCTGCTCTGGCGTTCCCTTCGGGCGCCCCACACCGAGGGCGAATGATCCATGGCCCGCCTTCTTCCCATCTTCGCCCTGCTGGCGGCGGTCCTCGTGGCGCAAGCCCTCACCGGCGGCCATGCGGTTTCCGTGCTGAATTACATCGGCCTCTATGCGCTGGTGGCGTTGGGCCTCGTGGTGCTGACGGGCATCACCGGGCAGACCTCCTTCGGCCAGGCCGCCTTTGCCGGCATCGCCGCTTATGCGGCGGCGGTGCTTGCGACGCGCTACGGGCTCGGCCCGCTGGCAACGCTGCCGGCGGCGCTCATCGCCACCGCGGTGGCGGCCTTCCTCATCGCGGCCATCACGCTGCGCCTGTCGGGGCACTATCTGCCGCTGTCCACCATCGCGTGGGGCATCAGCCTGTTCTACCTGTTCGGCAATATCGAGATGCTGGGCGGCCACACGGGCCTCGACCACATCCCGCCGCTGTCCTTCTTCGGCCATGAACTGACCGAGGGGCGCGAACTGGGCGTGCTCATCTGGGGCTTCGTGGCGCTGGCGATCTGGGCGGTGTCGAACCTGCTGGATTCCGCCCAGGGGCGGGCCCTGCGCGCAGTCAAGGACGCGCCCCTGATGGCCGAGACCTTCGGGGTGGACACGGTGCAGGAGAAGCGCATCGCCTTCGTGCTGGCGGCGCTGCTGGCGGGCCTGTCCGGCTGGCTCTATGCCTATCTGCTGCGGTTCGTGAATCCCTCGCCCTTCAGCCTCAGCATCGGCATCGAATATCTGTTCATGGTGGTGGTGGGCGGGGCGGGCTATGTGTGGGGCGCCATCATCGGCGCCGCCCTCATCACGCTGGCCCGCGAATGGCTGCAGGACCTGCTGCCCGCCTTGCTGGGCGCGAGCGGCAATTTCGAGACGGTGGCCTTTGGCGGGCTCATCATCTTCCTGCTGCATCGCGCCGATGGTGGGGTGGCCGAACGCCTCTCCGGCCTCGTGCGGCGGCTGCCCTTCCTGGCGCCGCCTGAAGCGGGCGGCAGGGCGGACGGTCCCGGCCTTCCGGTGCGCCCGCGGCCGCCTGCGGGCGGGGACCTGCTGGTGGTGGATGGCGCGCGCAAGGAGTTCCCCGGCCTCGTGGCGGTGTCTTCCATCAGCCTCAAGGTGCGGGCGGGTGAAATCCTGGGCCTGATCGGGCCGAACGGGGCGGGCAAGAGCACGCTGTTCAACCTCATCTCCGGCACGCTGCACCTCACCTCCGGAACGGTCACGTTCGCAGGGGAGGTCATCAGCGGGCAGACACCCCGGCAGATCGGAGCGCACGGCCTCGCGCGCACCTTCCAGCACGTGAAGATGATGCCGGGCCGCAGCGTGCTTGAGAATGTGATGCTCGGGGCCCACCGCCGCGCCCATACCGGCGTGGTCGCCTCGTGCCTGCATCTGGAACGCGGCCAGGAGGCGGCGATCCGGGCCGAGGCCATCCATCAGATCCGGCGCGTGGGCCTGGAGGATGTGATGATGCAGCCGGCGGGCAGCTTGCCCCTTGGCAAGCAGCGCATCCTCGAAATCGCCCGCGCCCTTGCCGCCGACCCCATCCTCCTGCTGCTGGACGAGCCCGCCGCCGGCCTGCGCCTGCCGGAAAAGAAGATGCTCTACAAGCTGTTGCGCCAGTTGCGCGGGGAGGGGCTGGCCATCCTCATCGTGGAGCATGACATGGATTTCGTCATGAGCCTGGTGGACCGCCTGGTGGTCATGAATTTCGGTCAGCTCATCTGCGAGGGAGATCCGGCCAAGGTGCAGGGTGACCAGCGGGTGGTGGAAGCCTATCTGGGAGACGCGGCATGAGCCGGCTGCTCGACATCCGCGATCTGCGCGTTGGCTACGGGCAGGTGGAGGCGCTGTTCGGCGTCTCGCTGAACGTCGCCCCCGGCAGCATCGTCACCGTGGTCGGCCCCAATGGCGCGGGCAAATCGACCCTGCTCAATGCGGTCGCGGCCCTCATTCCCAAGCGGTCGGGGAAGATCGCCTTCGCCGGCCAGAGCACGGATGGCCTCGCCACCGAGGAGCTTGCCGCCTGCGGCATGGCCCTGGTGCCGGAGCGGCGGGACCTGTTCGGCAGCATGTCCGTGGAGGACAACCTCCTGCTGGGCGGCTATCTGCGCCGAGCCGACCGTAAGGGCGTGGCCGCAAGTCTCGACGAGGTCTTCACCCGCTTCCCGCGCCTGAAGGAGCGGCGGACGCAGGAGGCCGGCACGCTGTCCGGCGGCGAGCGCCAGATGCTGGCCATCGGCCGCGCCCTCATGTCCCGTCCCAAGCTGCTGCTGCTCGATGAGCCCAGCCTCGGTCTGGCGCCGCAGATCGTGCGCAATGTCTTCGAGGTGATCGGCTCGCTGCGCGCCACCGGCGTGTCCATCCTGCTGGTGGAACAGAATGCCCAGATGGCGCTGCGCATCGCCGATTACGCCTATGTGCTGGAGACCGGCGAAATCGTGAACGAGGGCACCGGCGCGGCGCTGCTGCACGACCCGCGCGTGATGGAAACCTATCTGGGCATCGGCCACGGCAGCTATGCCGAGTGAGACCGGACCGGGGAATAAAGGCAGAGGTAAGACATGAAAGCCGTTCTGGTGCATACCCCCGGTGGCCCCGAGGCCCTGGACTATGTGGATGTTCCAAATCCCGTGCCGGGGCCGCAGGATGTGGTGATCCGCGCGGAGGCGTTCGGGGTCGGCCAGCCCGACGCGCTGATCCGCAGCGGCGTCTATAAATGGATGCCGCCCCTGCCGGCCAATCCGGGGAACGATGTGGCGGGATACATTGAGGCCGTGGGCGGCGCGGTGGTCACGCTGAAGGTGGGGCAGAAGGTGCTGCTCAGCGCCCGCGACCTGTCTCAGCGCGGCGGATGCTATGCGGAGTTTGTCAGAGCCCCGGCGGATGCGGTTCATCCGCTGGCGGATGCCGTGTCGTGCGAGGAGGCGGTGTGCCTGGCCAACTACCAGGTGGCATGGGCCCTGCTGCACGAGGCGTCCGGCCCCAGGCGCCCCCAGACCGTCCTTGTGATCGGTGCGGCGGGGGGCGTGGGCTCGGCCCTGGTCCAGCTGGCGCGACAGGCGGGCATGCGCACCATCGGCTCCGTCAGCACACAGGAGAAGGCCAATTTTGCCCGCGCCATGGGGGCGGACGAGGTGGTGCTCTATCGCACCGAGAATGTGGTGGACCGGACGCTCGAACTGACATCCGGCGCCGGGGTGGACCTTGTGCTGGACCATGTGGGCGGCGCGGAGTTCGCGGCCTTTCTGCGGGCGCTGGGCAAGTGGGGGACGCTGCTCTCCTACAATGCCTTCGCCGGTCTGCCGGAGGAGAATCTGATGGGCGAGATGCGCAAATATCTGGGCAATTGCCCCGCCGTGCGCTGCTTCTCCTTCCACATCTACGACCATGATCGGCCGAACCGTCGGCGCATCATGGGCGAGGTGATCGCGGCGCTGGAAGCCGGCCAGATCCGGCCCGCGATCGCGGCCCGCTTTCCTCTCGCCCGGGTGCGCGACGCCCATGCCATGCTGGAGAGCGGCGCCGCGCTCGGCAAGATCGTGATGACCCCATCCTGAGCCTTGAACGGGCTCTGCGGGGGAAGGATGCCGACGCCGGCCGGCGCCTCCCCTCGCCCAGCCCCGGGTATCAGGCCGAGGGAATGGGTGTCGGCTGGAAGGCCACCATCTTCCACTGCCCGGCTTCCTCGACCCACACCGTGAGCGCGCGGTTGTTCAGGCGCCGCTCGGTCTTGCCTTCCATGATGATGCGGCCCTCCATGCGACCCAGCACCAGCACCGTGGACCCGGTGACGACCAGTTGCTCCTCCGGGTGATCGAGCTCCAGATAGTCGAAATATTTGCTCGCCACCTTCTCAAGATAGCTCGCCTTGTCGTCCACGCTGGCGTTGGAGTGGGTGTACAGCAGGTTTTCGGACAAGAGCGCGTCGAGGGTTGGAATGTCCGCGGCGATCATCGCGGCGTAGCGCTGCCGTTCGAGGGCGCGGATCAGATCCGGGATGGCAGCGGCGGTGGTCGATTGGGCGGGCAAGGCAGCCTCCATGGTGGACAGCCCATGATACAGGGCGCCGGACGGACGGCCCAGGCCCACCGTTCGCCCCATATGGCGTGCGCCAATGCTGAAGGTCGCCGCGGTGATCCTGGCCTGCGGTGCGTCGCCCGTTGCGATGCTGTCATGGCGGGCAGCACGCCCATAAAGTCCCTGCGGCAAGACGGGAGGGTCAGATCCGGGGCAGCGCGATCCGCCGGCCGTCATCGTGGGTCATCACGTCCATGGCGATGCCGTAGAGGCGCGCCAGGGTGGGCGGCGTCACGATTTCCTCCGGCGTGCCGCGCGCGACCAACTGGCCGCTGTGGAGGGCGACGATCTCATCGCAGAACCGCGAGGCCATGTTCACGTCGTGTAGCACCACGACGACGCCGGTGCCGCGCACGCGGCTCAGGCGCCGGATGAGGGCGAGCACTTCCACCTGATGGGCGATGTCCAGTGCCGAGATGGGCTCGTCCAGCAGCAGGCATTCCGCATCCTGCGCCACCAGCATGGCGATCCACACCCGCTGGCGCTCCCCGCCCGACAGGGTGTCGACGATCCGGTCGGCGAAGCCTTCGGTATCGGTGAGGGCCATCGCCTCTTCCACCTTGCGCCGGTCGGCGGCCGTGAAGGGGCCGAGCGCGCCGTGCCAGGGATAGCGCCCGAGCGCAATGAGTTCGCGCCCCGTCATGCCCCCCGTGGCCGGCGTGGATTGGAGCATATAGGCCACCCGGCGCGCGAAGGCGCGGGCACGCCACTGGCTGAGCGGGGTTCCTGCGAAGCGGATGTCGCCGCCGCTTGCCTGATAATGCCGGCCGAGCAGCTTCAGGAGGGTCGACTTGCCCGATCCGTTGTGCCCGATCAGCCCCACCATCCGAGCGGGCGGCACCGAGAGGTTCAGGGGGTGCAGCAAGGTGCGATGGCCCACGCTGAACCGGACGTCGGACAACTCGAAGAGCGGGGCGGGGTTGGCGGTCATCCTGCGTCCCGGCCAAAGGCGAAGCGGATCGCCAGATTCAGGCAGGCGGGCAGGACCGACATGTGCGTCTCGCCCGGCAGCAGCACATATTGGGCCTCAAGCCCGTCCACCTGCGCCAGCCGGTCCGCCATCAGCCGGGTATTGTCCACGATGCGGCTCTCCTCGAAGCTGGCGCGCCGCTGCGCCTCGTCGGGCGCGCCGATCTGGAAGGGGGCGAGGGCCTGCTCATATTCCCCCGCGATCAGCAGGACCCGCCCGTCGCGGGGCTGTGGCGCGGCGGCAAAAGCGCGGGCCGCATCCACAATGCCGGCGCCCTCCCACCAGATGGCGGGGCTGGCGGGAATCCAGCGCTGGAAGGCGTCGGGGCGCTTGAACAGGGCATGCAGCACGAACAGTCCGCCGAAGGAATGGCCGAGGATGGCTTGCCGGCGCGCGTCCACCGGCAGGCGGCGGGCGATCTCCGGCTTGAGCACATCCTCGATGAAGGCGAGGAAATGATCGGCCCCGCCCGTGCGTACCGGCGGCCCGTCCGGCGTATGTGGCGGATAGGTCTGCCCGGGCGGCGGCCCCATGTCCCACGAGCGGCGCACGCTGTCATAGGCGCCGTCGGTGGGATAGCCGATCCCCACCATCACCCCCCGCTCGATGCCGGTGCCGAGCGGATAGGCCGACTGGACACGCATGATGTCTGCGGCGGTGCCGGCCACCGCATTGGCGTCGAGATAATAAAGGATCGGCCATCCCGCCGCCGGCGCCTCGCCGGTTGGGCGATAGAGAAAGATGCGCCAGGGCGCCTGTCCGGGCTGCGCCGAGATCTCGAAGATCTCGGTGTCCGGGATCACGGCCTTGGCGGGCGAGGGGGTGGTTTCCGGGGGCGTTGGGGTGGAGGTCATGAGCGGGAGGGCTTTCGAGACAGAAGCCAGAGAAACACGGGGGCGCCGATCATCGCCGCGACGAGGCCGGCCGGAAGCTGCCAGGGGAAGGCAAGGGTTCGGCCCACGAAGTCGGCGGTCACCATGACCAGTCCACCCACCAGGGCCGCGCCGTAGAGCTCGGCCAGGGGCTGGCGCAGGCCGATGAGGCGAGCGATGTGCGGCGCCACGAGGCCGACGAAGGACAGAGGGCCGACAAGCAGCGTCGCCATGGCGGTCGCCACGGCCGCTAGCGCGAGCAGCGTCATCCGGGCGCCGGTGAGCGGCATGCCGAGCGCGCGCGGGGTCTCCTCGCCGAGCGGCAGCAGGGCCAGCCAGCGCGGCACCAGGGGCAGGCCGGCCAGAAGAAGCAGGGCCGCCAGCAGGCTGGACCCGGCCGCGACCGCGCCGACGCCATAGGTGGAGCCGGTCATCCAGGCGAACAGCAGCACCGCGCGGGGGTCCCCGCTGGCCATGAGCATGCTGACCACGGCATCGAGCAGGGCCCCGATGGCGATGCCCACCAGGACCGCACGTTCCGGCACGGCCTTGGAGGCGCGGACGAACAGCAGCAGCACCAGGAGGACGAGGCCCGCGCCCAGTGCGGCGGCGGCGGTCTGCTCCAGGCGGCTCATGCTGGACATGAGAAATATGGCGACGGTCAGCCCGCCGGCCGCGCCCGCGCTCACGCCCAGCACTTCGGGGCTCGCCATCGGATTCCCGGTGAGGCGCTGGAGCACACATCCCGCAACGGCCAGCATGACGCCGCCGGCGAGCGCGGAGACGGCACGCGGCAAGCGCAGCGGCCAGAGGCCGGCGGGATCGCCCGGCAGGGCGAAGCTCCACCCCTCCAGGCCGGGGCCCGCCGAAGCCGATATGAGCACGGCGAGCAGCAAGACGACACCGAGGACCACGAGCCAGAAAGCCGGCCGCGCAAAGGTGGTCCGTGGCGGCAGGGCGGACCCGGCGATGGCCCCCGCCGCCACCTTCAGCCCCGGCCGCAGGATGATCCACAGGAGCAGCGGCGCGCCCAGGAGCGCGGTGACCGCTCCGGTTGGCACGGTTTCGTCCAGCAGGGCATCCAGGCGTTGCACGCCCTGGTCCGTCGTCCAGAGCAGGAGCGCACCGGTGGCGGCGGAGGCGAGCAGCCAGGGGCCGGTCCGGCGCGCGCCAGACAGGCGGGCGAGGGCCGGTGCGGCAAGGCCGACGAAGCCGATGCAACCGACCGCGGCCACCACGCTCCCGGTCAGCGCCACCGCCACCGCCAGCGCGCCAAGGCGCGCGGCGGCCACCGACAGGCCGAGGGCGCGGGTCTGGGCGTCGTCCATCCCCAGCAGGGTGAGCGGGCGCAGGAGAAGGAGCGCCGCCAGCGCCGCCAGCGCCAGACGCGGCGCCAGGAACAGGGGCGGTTCCCAGCCCTGGAGGCTCAAGGAGCCGGCGCCCCACAGAAACAGCCCGGCGAGATAATGACTGTTGAACAGCGTCAGCAGGGCTGCGAGCGAGGCGCAGTAAAGCCCCACCACCATGCCGGCCAGGATCACCACCAAGGGCGCGAAGCCGCAGCGGCGCGACAGGACGAGAACCAGGCCGATGGCGGCGAGCCCGCCGGCCAAAGTCACCCCTTCCCGTCCCAGGGCGAGCAGGCCCGGTGCCCAGACCAGCGCCAGGGACAAGGCCAGATTGGCGCCGGCCTCGATGCCGAGCGTGGTGGGCGAGGCGATGGGATTGCGCAGCACCTGCTGGAGGATGGCGCCGGCAAGGCCCAAAGCCCCGCCCGCCAGAAGGCTCATGACGAAGCGCGGTGCGAAGCTGTAGGCGGCCAGGAGGTCTGCGGTGTGCGCGGCATCCGGCGAGAGGATGGCGGAGAGCCATCCGCCATCTGGCAGCAGGCTGGCAAGGTTCAGCCAGGTTCCCACCAGACCGGCGATGCAGAGGCCCGCGAGCAGCAGGGGGGAGGCAAGGCTCGTCTTCACGGAGCGGAGAGGCGCCAGGGTGGTTTCAGCCATGGGCGTTGCCGGCGATCAGATGCGCGGTCAGCTGCCGGGCAAAGCGCATGGCCGAGGGCAGCATCCCGAACATCAGCACCGGCGGCAGACGAATGATGCGGCCGGCGGCGACGAAGGGCAGGCTTCGCCACAGCGGACTGGCCGCAAGGCGGTCCAGCGTGTCGGCGGAGATGGGCTCCAGATAGACCAGCGTGCCGGCACCCCCGCCCGCCAGCGCCTCGATGCCGACGGTGGAGAAGCCCCAGAAATTGGAGGGCACGGTCCAGCCGTTCACAAGCCCGGTCTCCACGAACACGTCGCCGAACAGGCTGCCGGCGCCATAGACGCGCACATGACGGGCATCAAGGAAATTGACCGCGAGCACGGCGCGCCCGGCCAGTCCCGCCGCCGCGAGCTGCGCGCGCGCCTCCGCCATGCTGGCCTGCGACCGCGCGATCAAAGCCTCGCCCTCGGCGACCCGGCCGATGGCGGCGGCAAGCTGGCGCGTGGCGGCCACGCTGCGGGCATAGGCGCTGCCTGCCGGCGGGGCATAGACGGACACGGTCAAGGTCGGCGCGAAGCGCTCGAGCAGCGGCGTGATGCCGTCCAGATAGGGCGTGGTGACGATCAGATCCGGCCGCAGGGCCGCCAGCAGCTCCAGGTTCGGCTCGCGGTCCGCACCCAGGTTGACGATGCCGGGCGGCAGCTCCGGCTCGACCACCCATTGGGCCCAGCTTTCTGGATCGGGAAGGGCGAGGGGCGGCGCGCCAAGTGCGATGAGCGTTTCGACGACCCCGAAATCCAGCGACACGATCCTTGGCGTCGCCTGCGCGGGGGCGGCCCGCAGGACGGCTGCCCCGGACAGGGCCAGCAGGCCCGCACCCGCGGCGCGCAGGACGGCCCGACGGCCCAAGGTGTGCACGGCGCTCACCAGCGGTACTTCAGCCCCGCGATGACCGTGCGGGGCGCGCCCATGTAGCAATAGCCGGCATCGCAAGTGACATAGTCCGCATCCAGCAGGTTCTGGGCGTTGATCTGGAAGTTCCAGCCCTTCAGCTTGGGGTCCATGTAGGAAAAGTCATAGCTCAGCTTGGCGTCCACCAGCGTATAGGCGCTGTTCTGGAATGTGTTGAGGGCATTGCCCCAGGTGGAGCCGACATAGCGCACGCCGCCGCCGATGCCGAGGCCGGCCAGCGCCGTGCCGGGCTGGAACTGGTAGTCGAGCCAGACCGCAAAGGTGTGTTCCGGCGTGCCGGACGGCACCAGGCCCACCGTGGCGGGGTCGCCGGCCACGTTCACCATGTCCAGATAGGTATAGGCGCCGCGCCCGCGGAACCCACTGCCAAAATTGGCCACCGCCTCCAGTTCGATGCCCCGCGCCCGCACTTCGCCGGTCTGCACCTGATAGAGCGGGTTGGTGTCGTCGGTGACCAGGCCGTTGTCCTGGTTGATCTGGAACAGGGACACCGCGAAATAGCCGTCAAAGCCCTTCGGCACATATTTCAGGCCGGCTTCTACCTGTCGGGCCGTGGTGGGCACGAAGGCGTTGCCGTTGACGTCCACGCCCACGTTCGGGGAGAAGGACGTGGCATAGCTCGCATAGGGGGCAAAGCCGTTGTCGAACAGATAGGTGATGCCGGCGCGGTAGGTGAATTTGGTGTCATCGGCACTCTGGCTGGTGCCGGTCAGGAGGTTTGCGTTGCGCGACGTCACCCAGTCCTGGCGGCCGGCCAGGGTGAGGATCCAATTGCCGACCTTCGCCTGGTCCTGCAGGTAGAGGCCGAGCTGGTTCTGGTTCTGGTCGTAGCGGGAGGCGTCGAGGGACGGGTCATAGACCGGTCCGAGCGGCTGGAGCGTGGTGAGGTTCACGTCCGAGGCCGTGCCGTAGCCGATGCCGCCATTCAGCCCGAGATACGAATAGTCCAGCCCCACGAGCACCGTGTGCGAGACCGGGCCGGTGTTGAAATTGGCCTGCAGCTGGTTGTCCACCACGAAGGACTGCAGATCGTCCTGGACCATTGCGGAATAGCGGCTTGCCGTATTGGTGGCGGCGTCGACCCCATTGAGGCCGGTGTAGCGGACCGAGGTGTCGGCTGCGCCGTAGCGCAGGTTCTGGCGGACTGTGAAAATGCTGTCGATGTCGTGCTCGGCCAGATAGCCCACACGCCATTGTTCCTGATCGAGGGCGTTATAGTCGCCGAAATTCTTGCTGAAGACGTCCGTCGACGTTCCCGTCCAACTGTAAAAGGGCATTGAGGCCGGGGTGGTGGACTTCTGGTATTCCCCGAGGAAGGTGATGCGGGTGGAATCGTTCGGCTTCCAGGTGAAGGCCGGCGCGATGAACGTCATGTCATTGGTGCCGCCATTGACCACATTGGGTGCGCCGGCATCGCGGTAAAGGCCGGTCAGCCGGTAGAGGAGCGTGCCGTCCTTGTCCGCCGGCCCGCCAATGTCGAATTGCCCCTGCCACCAGTCATAGTTGCCGCCCTGGACCTCCACCTCTCCGAACGCCTTCTCGGTGGGGCGCTTGGAGGTGATGTCGACGATGCCGCCGGGAGACCCGAGGCCATAGAGGGCCGAGCTTGGGCCGCGCAGCACGGTGACGCTCTGGACGCCATAGGGCTCGACCTTGAAGATCGACATGTTCGCGCCCGGCAGCCGCAGCCCGTCGCGATAGATGCCGTTATAGGTCATGTCGAAGCCGCGGACGGTGAAGGTGTCGTAGCGCGGGTCGTAGCCGCTCTGCTGGGAGCGCACGCCGGGCGTATAGGCGACCGCCTCCGTCAGCGTCTGGACGTTCCGGTCGTCCAACTCCTGCCGGGTGATGACCGAGACCGACTGGGGCGTGGACACCAGCGGTGTGTCCGTCTTGGTGCCGGCGAGGCTGGTGCTGGCCACATAGCCGACCGTGCCGTTGCCCTGGGCCTCCACGTCGATGGTGTCGAGCTCGATCACCCCGGCGCCGCTGCTGGTGGGCTGCGTGCTGGGGTCCACGATGGTGACGCGGTTCTCGGCGGTGAAGCGATAGGTCAGCCCCGACCCGCGCAACATCAGGTCGAGCGCCTCCGAGACGCTGTACGTCCCCTGGACCGCGCCCGACCGGCGTCCGCCGAAGCGCGCCGTATCAAAGAAGACGCGAATGCCCGCCTTCTGCGCAAGGGCGAGAACGGCGCCGTTGAGATCCTGGGCGGGGATGTTGAAGCTCATGCGGGCGACGCGGGCGGGCGCCTGTCCTGCCCCCTGTCCTGCCCCCTGTCCCGCCGGCAGGCCCGTGGGCTGGCTTGCCGCCTGGGCCTGGGCGGGCGTGGGTCCGGCGGACTGAAGGGCGAGCGCGAGGCCCCCTCCCAGCAGCCCGGCCTGTGCACATTTGAGCACGAAGGCGCGTCCCGACACCGCACCGAGATGATGCTCTCGCAGGCGTTGAATGGGGGGACGGGCGCCGGTTGTCATCGAATTCGTTCCTTCCTGCAGAAGCGGGGCGCGGCGCACCGCGTGCACGGGCCTACAGGGAGGAAGACAAGCGAGCCGGCAGAGTCCGTAAAAGAAAAATGCCGGTTCGCGGATTTTTCAATAAAGCACTGTCACGAAAGGATAAATTGAACGGGACCCGATGCCCAGTTCCGCCGTGATGGTCTCGATGGCGTCGCCAAGGTCATTGGTGGCGAACACGCCGCTCACGCGCCGGTCCGCCAGGGCGCGGTCGAGGATGATGATCCGGCCCCGCCGATAGCGGTTGAGCGTGTTCACCACCTCGCCGAGCCGCGCTCCGCTGAACACCAGCATGCCCCGCCGCCAGGCGGTGGCGACGGCGACCTCGCGCTCGCGGACCGGACCGAGGCCGGCTCCGCCGCCATAGCCGACCTCCTGCCCGGGCGAAAGGACCACGCTTTGGCCGTCCAGATGCAGGGCGACGGTGATCTGGTGCTCGACGGCCAGGACATCCACGCCCCCGGCATCGCGCTCGACCATGAATTGCGTGCCCAGCGCCGTGGTGGAACCGCCTTGGGCCTCCACCACGAAGGGACGGGGCTCTGACGGGGAGCGGGGCTGTGCGGCGAAGAAGGCCTCGCCCGCGAGCAGCTCCACGCGGCGCTCGGCGGCGCCGAAACGCAAGGCGATGGCGCTGGCGGGGCCAAGCTCGGCCGTACTGCCGTCCGGCAACATCACCGTGCGCACCTCTCCCGGCTCCGTGCGGTGGTCGGCGGCGAGCAGCAGCCATGGGTCGCCGAACTGGAACCGCGCGAGGCCGGTCGCCAGCAGCAGGATGCCGGCCACGGCACCGATCCGGGCGGTCCGCTGGGCTGCCGACAGGCGTCGCCGGCGGGGAACCAGATTGCGCAGGGGGCCGGGATCGTGGCGCAGAAGCGACAGGTCCCGCCATGTGGCGCTCGCCTCTTCAAAGGCGGCCCGGTGGTCGGGATCTTCCTCGAGCCAGAGGCGCAGGGCCTGCTTTTCATCATCGCCCAGCGGCCCGCCATCCAGCCGCGCGATCCATTCGGCTGCGCGTTGCTCTATGGCATCCGCGCGTTCATCGACGCTGTTCACCTTTGGACGTCCCCGGCTCGATGGCTCCCCTTCTATGAGACAATCGACGGGTGCCGATACCGTAATTTTCGCGCAGTTTTTTCGTCGGTCTGCCTCACCGGGCCCGCAGGCGGCGGGTCATATGGGCGATGGCGGTGGCCAGATGCTTCTGAACCGCGCTTTCCGAGATGCCCAGATAGCGGGCCACCTTGGCGTGGGTGAGCCCCTCGATTCGGTTCAGGATGAAGACCTCCTGAGAGCGGCGGGGCAGTTCCTGCACCAGGGCATAGATGCGCTCAAGCTGAAGGCGGGCGTCGGCAATGTCTTCGGGCGAGGGCTGGTCCGCCGGGATCTGCGTGAACGCCTCGGGCGCCATCGTCTCGGTGCGCCGCACGGCTTCCCGCTTGTGATGGTTGATCAGCAGGTTGCGGGCGATGGCATAAAGATAGGCCCGGACATCATGAATCCGGGTGTCGGGATGCTCCAGCACGCTGAGGAACGTGTCCTGCACCATGTCGCTGGCCGTATGCCCATCGCGCAGCCGCCGCTGGAGATAACTCCGCAGCTCACTGCCAAAGGTTGAAAATACAAGCGACATGTCCGGCTGCATGAAATCGTCCGCCACCCCCTATCCCGAAGGGGATGCAGCGATGATTAGCATCACAGGCGAAAGGACGTAAAGTTATGCCGTCATATTTTATGTTTCTCTCATTTTTAACATAGAATAATTTTAATCAGGCTATTCAGTAATCGCTTCCTGATGAGGTGTGATCTCCCCCGTCGACGGGCGTGACCTGCGGTCTCGCAAGCGGACCTGTGCGATCGTGTATCAATGCTGCCGCACTCTTGGCGGGATGATGCGCCAGCACCTGCCAACCCTCAGGCCGCGCTTGCGGGGGTGAGCGTGCCGGCGTGGCGCAAGGCATGCAGCATCGCACGCTTGTCCGCCTCGAAGGCGGGTGAAAGCCGGTCGCGCGGGCGCGGCAAATGCACCGGCATGATGTGCGAGATGCGTCCCGGCCGGGGCTTCATGATGACGATGCGATCTGCCAGGCAAAGCGCCTCTTCCACGTCGTGGGTCACCACCAGCAGGGTGGGGCGGGTGTCGGCCCACAAGTCGAGCAGATGGTCCTGGAGGTCGGCACGCGTGAAGGCGTCGAGGGCGGAGAAGGGCTCGTCCAGAAGCAGCACCCGGGGATGGGCCACGAGGGCCCGGCTCAACGCAATGCGCTGGGCCTGCCCGCCCGACAATTGCCGCGGCCAGCGCGGGCCGTAATCGGCCAGGCCCACCCGTGCGAGTGCCAGCTCGACGCGCCGGGCGCGCTCCGCCCGTGGCAGGTCGTCGAGGCCGAACGCCACGTTTTCCGCCACCGTAAGCCAGGACAGCAGGCGCGGCTCCTGGAACACCAATCCCACGTGGGGATGCGGCCCCTGGATGACGTCCCCGTCCACCCGCACCACGCCCCCGCTGGGCCGCTCCAGCCCCGCCACCAGGCGCAGCAGCGTGCTCTTGCCGCAACCGGACCCGCCGATGATGGCCACGATCTCCCCTTGCGGGACATGCAGGGAGACGTCGGATAGGGCGTGCGCGCCGGTGGAATAGACTTTGCCGAGGCCGTGAATATCCAGCATCAGGCGTGCTCCATCGTATCCTGCCCGCGCAGCAGCGGCGCCGTGAGCGCCACCAGGAGCGCGTCCGTCAACTTGCCGAGGAGGGCGAAAACCAGGATGGCGGCGACGATCTGATCGGGCTTGCCCAGTTGCTGGCCGTCCACCAGCAGATAGCCAAGACCTTCGGATGCGCCCATGAATTCGGCCGCCACCACGAACATCCAGCCGAGCCCCAGCCCGGCCCGCAGCGCGATGACATAATGGGGCAGGATGGCGGGCAGCAGGACGCGGCGGACGAGCTTCAGGCCGGAGAGGCGAAACACGCGGCCCACTTCCACGATCTTCCGGTCCACCGCCAGGATCGCCCCCATGGTGCCGAGATAGACGGGGAAGGCGACGCCCACCGCAATCAAAGTGACCTTTGAGGCCTCGAAAATGCCGAGCCAGAGAATGAAGAGCGGCACCCAGGCGATGGAGGGGATGGCCCGCAACCCCTGAAGGGTGGGATCGATGAGGGCGCGTGCAAGGCCAGATGCGCCGGCGAGGGCGCCGAGCGCCGTGCCTGCCGCCACCCCGACCCCAAACCCCACGCCCACCCGCCAGAGCGTTGCCAGGAGGTGGGGCCAGAGGTCGCCGCTGCGGGCGAGCGCCAGCAGCGTTTCCGCGATCCGGCTGGGCGGCGGCATCAGGCGCCCCTGCACCCATCCCGCGCGCACGGCCGCCTCCCACAGGAGGGCCGCGCCCACCGGGAGCAGCAGGCCGAGGACAAGGCGCCACCGCCGCCACCCCGGTGCCGGCGCGGCGGAGTTGCGAGCGATGCCCTCCGTGGCCAGCCGGTCGGTCTGCGCCAGGCTCATCGCGTGGCCGCCGGCGCCAGATACTGGCTGTCGATGAGGGCATCTACCTTGGCCGCCACGTTCACGTCGGCGGCGATGACGCCGGCCTTCTGCAAGGCGAGGCCCGCCGCCAGGATGCCCTCCTTCTGCTCTGCCCCGATGGGGCCGTAGCTGAGGTCGGTGCGCTGGAGCTGCTTGGCGATCACCGCCTCGGGCAGTTTGGTGGCGGCGACCAGCGTGGTGGCGAGCGCGGCGGGGTTCTTCACCGCCCAGTCGCGGGCCTTCTCATAGGCGGCGAGCACGCGCTTCACGAGGGCCGGGTTCTGGGCGGCGAATTCCTCGCGGACGTTCAGTACACCCCAGGTGTTGGCTTCGGGCTTGCGGAAGAAGAGGATCGCGCCATCCTCCACCTCGGCGGAAGCCATGATGGGGTCGAGCCCCGCCCAGGCGTCCACATCCTTGCGCTGCAGCGCGAGGCGCCCGTCCGCGTGCTGGAGCAGCACCAGCTTGATGTCCTTCTCGGTGAGGCCATTGTCCGCCAGCGCCCGCACCAGGAAGATGTGCGGATCGGTGCCGCGGGTGGCCGCCACCGTCTTGCCCTTCAGGTCGGCGACAGTCTTGATCCCGGTGTCGGGCCGGGTCACGAGCGCGGTCCACTCGGGGCGCGAATAGACATAGATGGACTTGATGGGATTGCCGTTGATCTTGGCGATCAGCGCCGCCGCTCCGGCGGTGGAGCCGAAGTCGAGGGAGCCCGCATTCAGGAATTCCAGCGCCTTGTTGGAGCCCGCCGACTGCACCCAGCGGATGGTGATGCCATCCTTGGCGAACTCGTCCTCCAGGAATTTCTGGTCCTTCAGAACCAGGGAGACGGGATTGTAGGTGGCCCAGTCGATGCGGATTTCCTTCGGCGCCTGGGCGAGGGCGGGGAAGGCGGCAAAAGCGAGGCCGGCAGCGAGGACGAGCCGGCGCGACAGATGGGTCAAGGTCATCTTCGATCTCCGAAAGCGATGGTCTCAGGACGCGCTGGCGGCGGGCGTGCGCGGCACGATGGTGTTGCCGATCATCTCGCCGAAGGGGCCACGATGGGTCGGGGTGACGGGCGGGCGCCCGGTGGTGGCGGCCAGCGGCAGGAGGGGGAAGACCAGCTCCGCGAAGCGATAGGCTTCCTCCAGATGCGGGTAGCCGGAGAGGATGAAGCTATCGATGCCCAGCGCCATATATTCTTTCATACGCGCGGCGACCGTCTCAGGGTCCCCCACCAGCGCGGTGCCGGCGCCGCCCCGCACCAGGCCGACCCCGGCCCACAGGTTGGGGCTGACTTCCAACCGGTCGCGGTGTCCGCCATGGAGGCGGGACATGCGCTGCTGGCCGACGGAATCCATGCGGGCGAAGACGCTCTGGGCCTGCGCGATGGTCTCATCGTCAATATAGGCGATGAGCTTTTCGGCCGCCGCCCAGGCCTCCGCATTGGTCTCCCGCACGATCACATGCAGGCGGATGCCGAAGCTGACCGTCCGGCCGAGCGCCGCAGCGCGGGCACGGATGTCTGCGATCTTGGCTGCCACGTCCGCCGGCGGCTCGCCCCAGGTGAGATATTTGTCCACGGTGCGCGCGGCGACTTCATGGGCGGCCGGCGACGAACCGCCGAAATAGAGCGGCGGATGGGGCTTCTGGACCGTGGGATAGAGCAGTTTCCCGCCTTCGACCGACAGGTGCTTGCCGCTGACGTCGACATCCTCGCCCGTCAGCAGCCGGGTATAGATGTCCAGAAATTCACCCGTGATTTCATAGCGTTCCGCATGGCTGGCGAAGAAGCCGTCGCCCTTGTTCTCCACCGGGTCGCCGCCGGTCACCACATTGATGAGCAGGCGGCCGTTGGAGATGCGGTCCAGCGTTGCCGTCATGCGCGCGGCCACCGCCGGCTGCAGCAGACCGGGACGCACGGCCACGAGAAACCTCAGGCGCTCGGTCAGCGGCGCGAGCGCCGAGGCAATGATCCAGCTGTCTTCGCAGGAGCGGCCGGTGGGCAGCAGTACGCCGAAATAGCCGAGATCATCCGCCGCCTGGGCGATGCGGGCGAGATAGCGCAACGACACCTCACGGGCGCCATGGGACGTGCCGAGATAATGGCCGTCCCCGTGGGTCGGCAAGAACCAGAGGATATTGGCCGCGGATGAGGCCGCGTCCGGGACGGGAAGGGGGGCCTTGGAGGCGGAAATCTCGGTCATGGGCGTCCGTCGCTCGCGAGCGGCCGCATGCCCGGCGCGCAGCGGACAGCCGCAGGCCCTCGATCCGATCCGTCTCGTCATAAACAATAAAAACCATAGAAATTATTGACTAAACAATCGGGCGCTGTCTATCCTTAAATAACACAACATTTTCATGTTATTAGGGGCGCTCCCCATGGGCATCTGGACACGTTGGATCAAAGGCGCGGCACCGCTGCTGGCACTTTCCTTGCTGGCGGGGGCGGCATCCGCCCAGCAGGCCGGAACGGCGGCGCAGGAGCCCCGGCGTGGCGGCACGCTCACAGCCATCATCCAGCCCGAGCCCGTCATCCTCACCGCCGCCCTGAACACGGCGGCTCCCACGGGCGTGGTGACCGGCAACATCTTCGATGGCCTCGTGGACTATGACGCCAATCTCAATCCCATTCCCGCCCTCGCCATCTCCTGGCAGACGGCGCCGGATGGCAAGACCCTGACGCTGAAGCTGCGCGACGGCGTCACCTGGCATGACGGCAAGCCCTTCACCTCGGCGGATGTGAAATGGACCCTGGAGGAGGTGTGGAAGAAGATCCACCCGCGCAACCAGGCCACTTTCGCCAAGGTGACCTCGGTGGATACGCCCGACGACCTCACCGTGGTGCTGCATCTGAGCGAGCCGTCGGTGGCGATCCTCTCGTCGCTGAATTCCAACGGCGCGCAGGTGCTACCCAAGCACCTTTATGAAGGCACCGATATCCTCAACAATCCCTACAACAACAAGCCGGTGGGCACCGGGCCTTTCGTCTTCAAGGAATGGGTGCGGGGCAATTATATCGCTCTCGAGCGCAACCCCAATTACTGGCAGAAGGACAAGCCCTATCTCGATCGCGTGGTGTTCCGCGTGATCCCGGACGCCGCCGCACGCTCCGCGGCGCTGGAGAAGGGGGAAGTGCAATATGCGGTGCTGAGCCCGGTGCCGCTGAAGGATGCCGAGCGCCTCGCCAAGCTGCCGAACCTGCGCGTCTCCACCCAGGGCTATGAATGGCTCTCCCCCTGGCTGTTCGCCGATTTCAACGTGGAGCGGCCCCATCTGAAGGACGCCAAGGTGCGCCAGGCGCTGGCTTATGCCATCGACCGCAACACCATCGCCAAGGTGGTCTGGTTCGGCTTCGCCAAGCCCGCCGTGAGCCCCATCCCGTCCTCGCTCGCCGCCTTCCACGACAATAGCGGCATCACCTACGACTTCGATCCCAAGAAGGCCGAGGCGCTGCTGGACGAGGCCGGCTACAAGCGTGGGGCCGACGGCACCCGCTTTTCCCTCGACATCGACTACATTCCCTATGGCGACGACTACAAGCGCACGGCCGAATATCTCAAGCAGGCTCTGAAGCGCGTGGGCGTGGAAGCCAATGTCCGCTCGCAGGACACCGCCGCCTATACCCGCCGCATCTATGGCGACCGGGATTTCGACATCGCCATCACCTGGTTCGCGGCCTTCTCCGACCCGCAGGTGGGCGTGAACCGCGCCTATTGGTCCGGCCCCATTGGTAAGAACATTCCCTGGACCAACGGCTCCGGCTATCGCAGCGCCGAGGTGGACGCGCTGATCGCGGCCAGCCAGGGCGAGGCCGATCCGCAGAAGCGCATCCAGATCTTCAAGCAGCTGCAGAAGGTGGTGCTCACCGACCTGCCCACCTTGCCCCTGGTGGAGCTGAAATTCTTCACCGTGGAAGCGGCCAACCTGCGCCATCCGCAGCCGCGCGGCGACCAGGTCTATGGCTCCTTCCGCGACTTCTGGTTCGACGAGGCCAAGGCCGAGCCGAAGTCCAATTGAGCTTCCCCTGAGCCTGGGCCGTCCGGCGGATACCGGACGGCCCCTTTTTCCCTTTCGGAGATGCCGCCATGGCCACCCTGTCCCGCCGCGCCTTTCTGGCCGCCACCTCGTCGGTTGCCCTCTTCGCGCTGGCCGGTCCGCTTGCCGCGCAAGCGCCCGCGCCTGCACCCCAGCGCGGCGGCACGCTCAGCATCATCCTCCAGCCGGAGCCGGTGACGCTGACGCCGGCGGCCAATGTGGCCCAGCCGACGCAGGTGGTGGCCGGCAACATCTATGACGGTCTCGTCACCTATGATCTCGACCTGACGCCGCGCCCCAACCTCGCCGAAAGCTGGGAGGTGGCGCCGGATGGGCTGACCATCACCTTCCATCTGCGCAAGGGCGTCACCTGGCACGACGGAAAGCCGTTCACGGCGGCGGATGTAAAATGGTCGCTGGAGAATGTCTGGCGCACCATCCATCCGCGCAACAAGGCGCTGTTCGAGAATGTCTCGGCGGTGGAGACGCCGGACGATCAGACCGTCATCCTGCGCTTCGCCAAGCCGTCCTTGCCCATATTCTCGGTCATTAACGGCGTCGGCGCCCCGATCCTGCCCAAGCATCTCTACGAGGGCACGGACATCCTCAACAATCCCTACAACAACAAGCCCGTGGGCACCGGTCCCTTCGTCTTCAAGGAATGGAAGAAGGGCGAATATGTGCTGCTGGAGCGCAATCCCAATTATTGGGACCCGGCGCGCCCCTATCTCGACAAGCTGGTGTTCCGCGTCATCCCCGATGCCGCCGCCCGCGCCGCAGCCATCGAGAAGGGCGAGATCCAGTACGCGCCGTTCAATCCCGTCCCGTTCCGCGACGTGGAGCGGCTCGCGGCGCTGCCGGGGCTGAAGGTGGAGACGCGCGGCTATGAATGGCTCTCGCCGGTGCTCTATTTCGACCTCAACGTGGACAATGCCTATCTGAAGGACGTGCGCGTGCGCCAGGCCATCGCCCATGCGGTGGACCGGGACGCGCTCACCAAGGTGGTCTGGTTCGGCTATGGCAAGCCGGCCATCAGCCCGGTGCCCTCCACGCTTTCCGCCTTCCACGACACAACCGTGCCGCGTTATCCCTTCGACCTGAAGAAGGCGGAGGCGCTGCTGGACGAGGCCGGCTTCAAGCGCAACGCCGAGGGCGTGCGCTTCTCCCTCACCCACGATTTCCTGCCCTATGGCGACGATTATCGGCGCACCGGCGAGTTCCTGAAGCAGGCGCTGAAGCGGGTGGGCATTGAGGTGAACCTGCGGGCGCAGGATTCCGCTGCTTTCATCAAGCGCATCTATGCAGACCGGGACTTCGACATTTCCTCCTCCTACAATGCCGCCTTCCCCGATCCCCAGATCGGTGTCGTCCGTGAATATTGGTCCGGCTGGCTCGGCACCAAGACGCCCTGGACCAATGGCTCGGGCTATCGCAACCCGCAGGTGGATGCCCTGATCGAGGCGGCCGCCGTGGAGGGCAACCCGCAGAAGCGGGTGGAGGATTTCAAGCAGTTCCAGCAGATCGTCCAGCGCGATGTGCCGACCCTGCCCCTGGTGGAGCTGAAGTTTTTTACCATTCACGCCGCGAACCTCCAGGGCGTCGTCCAGCAGGGCGACCAGGTCTATTCCTCCCTGCGCAATGCCTGGTTCGACACGCCGAAGGGAAATTGACGCCCATGGCGCGCTATCTCAGGCGGGGCCTGTTTCAGATCGCCTTCGTGGTGATCGGCATCGCCATCATCAACTTCTTCCTGCTCCGCCTCGCCCCCGGCGATGCGGCGCAGGTGATGGCGGGCGAGGCCGGCTCGGCCACGCCCGAATATATGGCGGCGCTGCGCCAGCAGTTCGGCCTCGACCAGCCACTCTACGTGCAGTTTCTCGCCTATCTGAAGAATGTGCTGACCCTCAATCTCGGCTATTCGTTCCGGCAGGGCATGCCGGTGTCCGATCTCATCTTCCAGCGGCTGCCCGCTACTCTGCTGCTCATGGGAACGGCCATCACCTTCGCCATCACGGTGGGCGGCACGCTGGGCTTCCTCGCCGCCCGGCAGGCCGGGCGCATCACCGACACGCTCATCTCGGCCCTGGCGCTGCTCTTCTACGCGACGCCGGTGTTCTGGATCGGGGTGATGCTCATCGTCGTCTTCTCGGTGATGCTGGACTGGCTCCCCGTGGGCGGCATGGCGAGCGTTGGCGCCGACCTCTCGGGCCTTGCCTATGCGGGCGATGTGGCCCGCCATCTCGTCCTGCCGGCGGCGACCCTCGGCCTGTTCTACCTTGCCATCTATACCCGCCTGATGCGCGCCTCCATGCTTGAGGTCTACGGGCAGGACTTCGTGCGCACCGCGCGGGCGAAGGGCGTGCGGCCGCGCCGCATCGCGGTCCGCCATGTACTGCGCAACGCCTTGCTGCCCATCGTGACCACCTTGGGTGTCCAGCTCGGCTCCATCCTGGGCGGGGCCATCCTGGTGGAGACGGTGTTCTCCTGGCCGGGGCTGGGCCGGCTGGCGTTCGAGGCGCTGTTCCAACGCGACCTGAACCTTCTTCTCGGCATCCTCTTCTGCTCGTCGGTGGTGGTGGTGCTGGTCAATCTGGCGGTCGACCTTGCCTATACGGTGCTCGACCCGCGCATTGAGCTGTCCTGACCATGGCCTATACGGAAATCGCCACGACCCCGCTGAGATCGGCGCCAAGGCGCGTTGCGCGCGACACTCTCCTCCTGCGCCTGCTGCGCCAGCCCTCCGCCGCTGTGGGGCTGGTGCTGTTCGCCCTTATCGCGGCCATGGCGGCCTCCGCCGGCCTCGTCTTTCCCGACGATCCGCTGGACATGGTGGCCCAGCCCTTCCTGTGGCCGGGAGAGGATGCGGGGTTTCCCCTCGGCACCGACATGCTGGGGCGGGACATTGCCTCCGGCATCTTCTATGGCGCGCGGGTGTCATTGCTCATCGGCGGCGTCGCGACCCTTGTTTCGCTGCTCATCGGCGTCTCCGTCGGCGCCTTGGCGGGCTATTATGGCGGCCGCCTCGATACGGCGTTGATGCGGGTGACGGAGCTGTTCCAGACCGTGCCACCCTTCCTCTTCGCGCTGGCCATTGTCGCCATCCTCCAGCCGTCCATCGCCACCATCACCATCGCCATCGGCATCACCGCCTGGCCGAGTCTCGCGCGGCTCGTGCGGGCGGAGGTGCTGAAGATGCGCCATGGGGAATTGGTGCAGGCCTCCATCGCGCTCGGCGCGTCCGATGCCCGCATCATCGTGCTGCACATCCTGCCGAACACGCTGGCCCCCGTGATCGTGTCCGCCTCCATCCTGGTGGCGAGCGCCATCCTCACCGAATCCTCCCTCGCCTTCCTGGGGCTGGGTGATCCGAACGTGGTGAGCTGGGGCGGCATGGTCGGTGCGGGGCGAGAAGTGCTGCGCACGGACTGGTATGTGGCGACGCTCCCCGGCATCGCCATCGTCGTTGCCGTGCTCGCGCTCAACCTCCTGGGCGACGGCCTGAACGATGCGCTGAACCCGAAGAGGGCGGGCCGATGACCGAGGCTGTCCTGTCCGTCGAGAAGCTCAACATCTCCTTCCACACCCGGGCCGGCACCGTGCGGGCGGTGCGCGATCTGTCCTTCCACGTGGGGCGCGGGGAGACGCTGGCCATTGTCGGGGAGAGCGGGTGCGGCAAGTCCATCACCGCCCTCTCCCTGCTCGGCCTCGTGCCGGCGCCGGGGCGGGTGGAGGGCGCGGCGGTGCGGCTGGAAGGGCGCAATCTCCTGGGGCTTGCCGAGGCGGAGCTGCGGCGCCTGCGCGGTGCGCGCATTGCCATGATCTTCCAGGAGCCCATGACGGCGCTTAATCCCGTGCTCACCATCGGCGAGCAGGTGATGGAGGCCATCCTCGAGCATGAAAAGGTCAGCCGCGCCGCCGCCCGCGACCGGGCGCTCGCCCTGCTGGAGCGGGTGCGCATTCCCGATGCGCGCCGGCGCTTCTCGGATTTTCCCCATCGCCTCTCCGGGGGCATGCGCCAGCGGGTGATGATCGCCATGGCCCTGGCGCTCTCGCCGGCGGTGCTGGTGGCGGATGAGCCGACCACGGCGCTGGACGTAACCATTCAGGCCCAGATCCTTGATCTCATCGACGACTTGAAGCGGGAGAACGGCACCGCCGTCGTCCTCATCACCCATGACCTGGGCGTGGTGGCCGAGCATTCCGACCGGGTTCTCGTCATGTATGCCGGCCGGCAGGTGGAGGCGCGGACCACGGCGGACCTGTTCGCCCGTCCGCTCCACCCCTATACGCGCGGCCTCATCGCCGCCCGCCCCAAGCTCGGCGCCAGCGGCTTTGGCCGGCAAAGGCTGGTGGAAATCCCCGGCACCGTGCCGAGCCTTGCGGTCATGCCCGCCGGCTGTGCCTTCGCGCCCCGCTGCGCCCTGGCGGAAGCCGCCTGCGGCCTTGCCATTCCCCCTCTCATGCCAACTGCGGGCGGGGCTGTTGCCTGCCTGCGCGCGGAAGCCGATCATGTTCCAGAGCCCATCCCCGCGCCCCTCGATGCCTGACCCCGTTCTCCGGGTGGATGAGCTGTCCGTCCGCTTCTCCACCAGCCGCGGCACCGTCCAGGCGGTCAGCGACGTGTCGCTCAGCCTCGCCCCCGGCGAGACGCTGGGGCTGGTGGGGGAGTCCGGTTGCGGCAAGTCCACCCTCGGGCGGGCGGTGGTGCGCCTCATCGCGCCGGCGGCGGGGCGCATCTGGCTGGATGGCGCGGATGTCACCCACCAGCCGCGCCATCGGCTGCGTGCCGCGCGGCGCAAGGTGCAGATGGTCTTTCAGGACCCCTTCGCCTCCCTCGATCCGCGCTGGACGGTGGGGGACCTCATCGCCGAGCCGCTGCACATCCACGGCATCGGAACCCGTGCCGAGCGCCATGCCCGCGTTGCGGACCTGCTGCACAAGGTGGGGCTGCCGGCGGATGCGGCGGAGCGCACGCCCCATCAATTCTCCGGCGGCCAGCGCCAACGCATCGGCATCGCCCGCGCGCTGGCGCTGGAGCCGAACGTGATCGTGCTGGACGAGCCCGTCTCGGCCCTCGATGTCTCCGTCCAGGCGCAGATCCTGAACCTGCTGGTGGACCTCCAGCGCACGCTGGGCGTCGCCTTCCTATTCATCAGCCACGATCTGTCGGTGGTGGAATATGTCAGCGACCGTGTGGCCGTCATGTATCTCGGTCGCATCGTGGAACTGGCGGACCGGGAGACCCTGTGGCGCCGTCCGGCCCATCCCTATACCCGCGCGCTCCTGGATGCGGTGCCCCGCATGAGCGCAGGCGGCCCCCGTCCGGCGCCGCTCAAGGGCGACCTGCCGAGCCCCTATGCGCCGCCGTCCGGCTGCGCCTTCCATACCCGCTGCCCGCTCGCCTTCGATCTGTGCCGGACGCAGGCGCCCGCCTTGCGCCAGATCGGCCCTTCCCATACGGCGGCGTGCCATCTGGCGGACAGCGAAGGGGTCCTGCCGCGCGCGCCCGAGCCGGTGGCGTGAACGGCCGGGCGACCATCACGCCTCCGTCCCGAGAAAAAGGAAAGGGGCTCCAGCCCTTCCGCTGAAGCCCCAGACCTTCGGCGCGCGCATGTATGCCCCCATTCCAGCGCGCCCCGAAGCCGCGAGCGCGTCAGCGCAAGCCGAATCCGAGAGACAGAAGCGCGTCGCGCATGCGGTCCCGGCCGCTCAGGGCTTCCGGCCCCCGGACCCGGTTCAAGGCTGCTTCCATCCATCCCACGTCCGGCAGCTTCTGGCCGCGCTGGAAGCGCTTCAGGCTGGCCTCATAGGCGGCGAGGTCCGCGGGCGGAAGGGAGGGGTCGTAGCGCTCGCGATGCAAGATCAGTGGCTGCGGCAGGCGGGGCTTGACGTCGGCGGGGCGCGCGGGGTCGGGATAGCCGATGGCGAGGCCGAAGACGGCGAGCACATTGGGCGGCAGGCCCAGCAACTCCGCCACCTCCTCCGGCCGGTTGCGCAGGGCGCCGATATAGACCCCGCCGAGGCCTAAGGATTCCAGCGCCACCACCGCATTCTGCGCGGCCAGCGCCGCATCGATGATGCCGACGAACAAGGTTTCCAGATAGGACAGCGCGCCCGTGGGGCGCTCTTCCCGGCGCCCGATCTCCTCCAGCCGCGCGAGGTCGGCGAGCCACACCAGCACCAGCGGCGCCTCGGCCACATGCTTCTGGCCACCGGCAATCTCGGCGAGCCGCACCTTGGTGTCCTGGCGCTCCACCGCCACCAGGCTGAAGGTCTGGAGGTTGGAGGAGGAGGGCGCCGACTGGGCCGCCGCCACCAGCGTCTCGATCAGCCCGTCGGGCAGGGGCCGGTCGGAGAAGGCGCGCACCGAGCGATGGGCCAGCAGGCCGGCAATGGTGTCGGTGAGCAGAATATGCGGCGGTGCTTGTTCGGCACCGTAGCGCTCCGCCAGGAGATGGTCGGCGGAAGGGGGGTCAGACGGGGCGGTTGAGGCCGCAACAGGCGCGGGGGCCGGCATGGAAGACGTCCTTGCGGATAGAGGAATGGCAAACGCACCTCAGGCTGCCGGCTCCGGCGTGCGGGCCGGGCGGCTGGCGCCGGCGCGAAAGCCGGCGGCGGGATGGGTGTCCGGCAAGGTGGCGGCGCGCCCGAACAGCTTCTGGCGCAGCGTGCCGGCCGGATAGGAGGTGCGGTAGACGCCCCGCGCCTGAAGCTCCGGCACCACCAGATCCACGAAGGATTCCAGCGTCTCGTGGGAGACGATGCGGTTGAGGTTGAAGCCGTCCACGTCGGTCTCCCGCACCCAGGCGACGATCTCGTCCGCCACCTCGTCCGGCGAGCCCACGATGAAGGGACCACGGGCGCCGGTGACGGAGAGCGTGGCCAGATCCTTCACCTTGAGCGGCTGGGCGCTGCGCAAGGTGAGGTTCTCGATGGTGGACTGGATGGCGTTGCTCTTCACATAGGAGATGGCCTCCTCGGGATCGAGCGCGGACAGGTCGACGCCGGTCCAGCCGGACAGCAGGGCCAGTTGCCCGGCGGCATGCACATAGGGCGCATATTCCGAGACGAGGTCCAACGCCTCGGCGCGGGTGGGCGCGACGATCACATTGGCGCTGGCATAGAAGCGCACGTCATAAGGATCGCGCCCCACCGCCGCCGCTTCGGTGCGGATGGCCTTCGCGGTCTCGGCGAGCAGGGCCTTGGTCTGGCCGTTGAGGAAAATGGCCTCCGCATGCCGCGCCGCGAACTGCCGGCCCCGGCTGGAGGCCCCCGCCTGGAACAGCACGGGCGTGCGCTGGGGCGAGGGTTCCGCCAGCTGGATGGCGTCCACCTGGTAATAGGGCCCGTCATGCCTGACGCGATGGACCTTGGCCGGATCGGTGAAGATGCGTCCCGTCCGGTCGCGCTTCACCGCGCCGTCCTCCCAGCTGCCTTCCCACAGCTTGTAGACGGCGGCCAGGAAGTCCTCGCCGGCATCATAGCGCGCGTCATGGGCACGGTTGGCGGCAAGGCCCATGCCCTTGGCGCCGCTGTCCAGATAGCCCGTGACAATATTCCAGCCGACCCGGCCCTGGGTGAGATGATCCAGCGTCGCAAAACGTCGGGCCAGGATATAGGGGTGCTCGTAGGTGAGGTTCGCCGTGACGCCGAAGCCGATATGGCGCGTGGCCTGGGCCATGGATGGCACCACAAGGGTGGGATCAAGGCTCGGCGTCTGCGCGGCCGAGACCAGGGCCGTGTTCGGGCTCTGACCATAGACATCATAGGTGCCCAGCACATCGGCCAGGAACACGCCGTCAAACAGGCCGCGCTCGGCGATGCGGGCGAGCGAAATCCAGTAGTCGAGGCTGGTATAGTTGAAGGCGCGGTCGCGCGGATGTGCCCAAAGGCCCGCCCAGGTGTGGCTGGGGGCGGCCATGTTGAAGGCGTTGAAGCGGATCTCCCTTGGCCGGGACATGGCGCTCTCCAGGATCAGGTATAAAGGGGGGTGGGCGTGATGGTCCCGTTGAGGGCGAAATTGCCCACCTCGCGGGCCTTGTAGACCACGGGATCATGCAGGGTATGGGTGCGGATGTTGCGCCAGAAGCGGTCGTATCCGTAGCTGCCTGCCGTGGCCCGCGCGCCCATCAGCTCGAAGATGCGCGAGGTGACTTCCAGCGCCGTGCGGCTGGCATGCACCTTGGCCGCATAGATGGCGGCGGCGGTCACATTGCGCTCCGCCTGCGTGACGGCATTGGCGCGTGCCGCCGCCGCCTCGAACTGGACCGCGGCCACATCCGCCAGCGCCAGGGAGGCGCGCAGTTCCACATCCAGGTTGCCGTAATGCTCGAGGATGTAGGGATCGTGGCTGGCCTTGTCGACGCCGGACACCTGCCAGGGCCGCGAGACCTCGCGGATGTAGCGATTGGCCTCGGCGAGCGCCCCCTCGGCGGTGCCGAGATAGATGTTCACGATCAGCAATTGATGGAAGGGCACCACGAGAGTGGTGCGCGGCGGGGGCGAGGCCGCGGGATCGCCGAGGATCTCGTCCACCCCCACCGCCACATTCTCGAACGTGATGGTGCCGCTCTCCGACAGGCGCTGGCCGAAGGCGTCCCAGTCATTGCCATGGCTGACCCCCGGCCGATCTCCGGGCACCAGGAGGACGACGAAGCCATCCCGATGCTGGGCGCGCAGGGTGATCCGGTCGGCAATCGCCGCATTGGAGGCGAAGGTTTTCCGGCCGGTCAGGCGGTAGCCCTCCTCGGTGTGCACGAGGCGGGATTCCGGGTCGCGCGGATTGGAGGCACCGCCCCAGAACCAGCGTTCGGCCACCGCCGCCCGCGTGAGCGAGAGGGCCTGCTCCGGTGTGGCGCGCCAGAGCGCGTTGGTCAGGTGCAGATAGTGATAGGCCAGAAGCTGGGCGATGGAGGCATCCGCGCGCGCGATGGTGCGCACGGCCAGCAGCGCGTCGGAAAACCGCCCGCCGCCCCCGCCGAGCTCGACCGGATAGAGCAGTTCCAGCAAGCCGGCGTCCCGCAGCAGGGCGAGCTCGCTTAAGGGGGAGGCGCCGGCCTTGTCGCGTTCGGCGGCATCCACCGCGAGGGCGTCGGCCACCGTCTGGGCGGCAGTCTGCCAGTCCGCGAGACGGGAGGCGCGCGCGGCGGGGAGGGTGAGCAAGGAGGAGGCGGTCATGGGCAGCTCCGAACCTGAGGGTCGACGGCACTCACCACGCGGGCAGGATGCTGCCCTGGAACTTGGCGAGGGTGAAATCCTTCACCGGCTGGGACCGGTAGACCTCGATGAACTTGCGGATGCGCGGATCTTCCTTGCGGTCCTCGCGGACGGCGAAGACCAGCGTGAAATATGGCTTGGCCTCTTCCACCGAGGTTTCCGCCACCAGCGCCGTGTTCAGCTTGAGGCCCGCCAGATAGGCATAATTGGAGGAGACGAAGGCAGCCGCCACATCATCCAGCGAACGGGAGAGCTGGGCCGCATCCAGCTCCGTGATCTGGAGCTTCTTCGGGTTCTCCACCACGTCCACCACGCTGGCATAAAGCCCGGTGCCCGGCTTCAGCTTGATGAGCCCGGCGCGCTGGAACAGCAGGAGGGCACGCCCGCCATTGGTGGGGTCGTTGGGAATGGCGATCTTCGCGCCGACGGGGATGTCGGCCACGGATTTGTAGGTCTTGGAATAGATGCCGGCGGGCACGAGGATGGATTCGTCGAGCGCGACGATCTGGTAGCCGCGCGTCTTCACCTGATTGGCCAGATAGGGGCGGTTCTGGAAATTGTTGAGGTCGATGTCCCCCGCCTGGAGGGCGGCATTGGGCTGGTTCCAGTCGGTGAACTCGATGATCTCCGCCTTCACCCCTTCCTTTTCGGAAAGCCGTGCGGCTTCGCGCAGGATGTCGCCATAGGGGCCGGCGGACACGCCCACTTTCAGCGGCTTGTCGCTGGCGGGCGTCTGGGCGGCGGCGGGCAGCGCAAGGACCGTTGCGGTCAGCCCACCCAACACCACATACAGGAACCGCTTGCGGGAAAATTGGATCATGTCAGTCACCCGATGTGAAAGGAAGCACAGCGCAATGGCGGCGGCGCAACCGGCGTCTGGAGGCCGTGTCGCGCCTGTCTTCCTAAAATCTATAAATATGATCGATTATATTGACAATAGGAGGGGCGCGCTTATTCTCGCCCCATGAACCGCTCCCCAGGCGGCGCTGCCGCGCGCGCCTAAAGCACTGTCACAGTGTGAAGATCTAAAGGCTTTCCATGAACGCGCACGTTTCTGCCCCGCTCGCCGCGCCCATCCCTGAGGCACCGGACCCGGCCTCGCTCGCTTTCCGCGCGGCCATGCGCAAGCTGGCCGGGGCGGTCAGCGTGCTGAGTGTTGGCCAAGGCGATGGTCGGACGGGTCTGACGGCCACGTCCGTCTCCTCCCTTTCCGTGGACCCGCCCACTTTGCTCATCAGCGTGAACCGCTCGGCTTCCGCCCATGGCGTGCTGCTCTCCGAGCGGGCCTTCGCCATCAATGTGCTGCGCCCCCATCACGAAGCCCTCGCCGACCGCTTCGCCGGCCGCGGCGGTGTGAAGGGCGCCGAGCGTTATGAGGGCGCCGAATGGACGCGGCTTTCCACTGGTGCCCCGGTGCTGGCCGATGCCCTGGCGGTGTTCGACTGCGTGCTGGAAGATGCCATCGAGCGGCATTCCCACATCATCGTCATCGGTCGCGTGGTGGCCTCCCGCATCACGGAAAATGCCAGCCCGCTGCTCTATTGGGCGGGCGCCTATCGCGGGCTCGCGCTCTGATCTGCGCCGGCTCGAGGACCGAAACGAAAAGCGCGGCGGAGGCTCCCTCCGCCGCGCTTTTCGTGTGCCTCACGTGGTCCGCAGGCGTGGTCTCTGGGCCAGATAGACCACCAAGGATAATCCCCCGCACAGGACGAAATAAACCGCGCCGGTGAAGATGAAGATCTCGGTGGGATAGATTTGCGTGCGATTGTTCACCTGCCCCGCAATGGTCGTCAATTCCGGCACATTGACGATGAAGGCCAGCGACGTGTCCTTGATGAGCGAGATGAACGCCCCCACCAACGAGGGCAGGATGTTGGGAAGCGCCTGGGGCAGAAGGATATAGACCAGCACCTCCAAGCGGGAGAAGCCGGACGACAGCCCCGCCTCCGCCTGCCCGGCCGCCAGCGCGTTGAGGCCGGAGAGGGTGGAATACATCACCGCCGCCGACGTGAACCAGGCGATGGCGATCACCACGGAGAGCGTATCCGGCAGATTGGTGGAGAACACCGCCGGAATGAGGAAATACAGCCAGAAGATCACGAAGATCAGCGGAATGCCGCGGATGAAGTCGGCCCAGGCGAACAGGATCCGCTGCGTCCAGCCGCCGAAAAGCCAGGCGGTGAGGGCCAGCAGGATGCCCGCCACAAGGGCAAGAAGCCCGGCCTCCAGCGACAGGATGAGGGTCAGCAAAAGCCCGCCCGGCTGCCCTTCCAGGGCCCGGCCCAACAGGAAATAGGGCAGGTTGTTCAGGATGACGGAAAAGTCAGGCATCGCTGCTGGCTCCCACGGTGGCGACGGCCAGGGCCGCCTTGGATTGCGGCTTGTGCCGGGCGGCGGGGGACTTCGGGCCGAGCTTCACCAGCACCTGACCAAGCACCAGGCCCAGCAGGAGATAGAGCGCCGTTCCCACCGCAAAGGCCTCGAAGGCATGGGCGTTGTAGCTCTCCACCTGGCGGACCTGATAGGTCAGTTCGGCGAGGCTGATGGCGCTGGCGAGCGAGGACAGCTTCATTAGGTTGAGATACTGCGTCACCAGCGGCTGCCAGGAATTGGCCAGCGCCTGCGGCAGCAAGACGTAGCGCAGGGTTTCCCAATGACCGAAGCCTTGGGAGAGCGCTGCCTCGCGCTGGCCGCGCGGCATGGCGTTGAGGCCCGCCCGCAATTCCTCCGCCAGGAAGGCGGCGGTGAAGACCCCAAGGCCCCAGGCGGAGGCGATGAATTCCGGCGCCAGCAGGACATTGCCCACGGGGAGCACTGCCCAGGGATGATTGGCGGTGATGAAGTCGCGGAAGGATTGGGGCAGGAGGTTATAGGCCGCGAAATACCAGAACAGGAACTGCACCAGGATCGGCGTGTTGCGAAACAACTCCACCAGGGCAATGGCAAGCGCCCGCGCCGGGGCCAGGGGTGCGATGCGCAACCCCAGCAGGAGGACGGCCAAGCCGGTGGCGATCGCCGCCCCCACCAGGCTCACATAGATGGTCATGAGGAAGCCGGAGAGGAGCCACTGGCCCGGCTGGCCGGTCAGCACGCCGGAAAAGTCGAAGGTGATGCCATTCATGATGCCTCCACGGCGCTCAAGGGGGAGAGCACCTGCTGCAGGAAGCGCCGGGTGCGCGGATGGGTGGGCGCGGAGAAGAAGCGTTCGGGCGTCTCCAGTTCCAGGATGGTGCCGCCGTCGATGAAGGCGACCCGGTCCGCCACCTCACGGGCAAAGGTCATTTCATGGGTGACCACAAGGATGGTGATGCCGGCCTTGGGCAATTCGCGGATGACGGCAAGCACCTCGCCAATCATCTCCGGGTCCAGGGCGGACGTGGGCTCGTCGAACAGGACGATCTTGGGATCGGTGGCGAGCGCCCGGGCGATGGCGACGCGTTGCTGCTGCCCCCCTGACAGCTGCGCGGGAAAGTGGGAGGCCTTGTCGGCCAGCCCCACCCGCTCCAGCAGCGCCCGGGCGCGCGCCTCCGCCGCCGCCCGCTCGACGCCACGCACCTTGCGCAGCGCCAGCGCCACATTGTCCAGCGCGTTCAGGTGGCCATAGAGGTTGAACTGCTGGAACACAAAACCGATCTCGCTGCGAAGCTTGCGCAGGTCCCGGCCGGAAAAGCCGGCGGTGGGGACGCCGTCAATGACGATCTCGCCTTTGCTGATCGCCTCCAGCCGGTTCACCAGCCGGATGAGCGTGGACTTTCCGGACCCCGATGGACCGATGATGGCGAGCGCCTCCCCCCGGGAGACGCTCAGATTGACACCGCGCAGAACGTGCAGATCCCCATGCCATTTATGCAGGTTCTGCAACTCGATAACGGGAGGGCCGGACGAGGTCATGGTCGGCCCTCAGTTGGTGGCGCCGATGGTGAAGGTGCGCGGCGCGGCAAACCTGGAACTGGGGCCGAACCAGGTGTCGTAGATGGTCTTGGCCCGCCCATCCTTCTCAAGGCCCACCAGGATCTGGTTCACCCGCGCCAGCAGGTCCGGCTGGCCCTTGGCCAAGCCGATGCCGATGATCTCGACGCTCAGCTTCTCGGGGAGGATCTTGAACTTGGCCTTGTCGGGAGCTTCCGCGAGCAGGCCGGCGAGGATGGTGCTGTCCTGGGCGATGGCGTCCACCGAGCCGTTGCGCAGGGCGGCGAGGGCGGTCGGGATGTCGTCATAGGAGAGCACGCGGCCTTGCGGGAAGCGTGACTTCAGCACCTGCTCGCCCGTGGTTCCCTTCACCGCGCCGATGCGGGCGGAGGAATAGGCGGCCAGCGCGTCGGAGGAGGAGGCGGGCACCAGCAATTGCAGGCCGGTCTCGAAATAGGGGGTGGTGAACGCGATCACCTGCGACCGCTCGGGCGTAATGGTGATGTCGGCCACGATGAGGTCCACCTTGCCCGATTGGAGCAGGGGAATGCGATTGGCAGGGTTGGTGGGCACCAGTTGCAGCTTCACGCCCAGCGCATCCGCGATGGCCTTGGCGAAGTCCACGTCATAACCCACCAGGTTGTAGGTCTTGGGATCGATGGAGCCGAAGGGCGGGTTGGAATCGAAGGTGGCCACGCGCAACGTGCCCGACGCCTTGATGTCGGCGAGCTGGTCAGCGGCGGCGGGGCCGAGCGTGCCGGCAAGGGTCGCCAGGAGGGCGGCAGCACCGATGAGACGGCGACGGGTCAAGGCGAACATGAGCACTGTTCCTTTCGCTAATGCGGGAGGGGCGGCGCCGGCATCTGGTGCCGGTGCGCTGCGCGGGCAGACCGCGGGGCTGTCCATCAGGCCGGGCGCGTGTTCCAGGGCGCGCGGGCAATCAGCAGGCCGAGGCCGCAGAAGTCGGTGATGCCGGCGAAGATCAGCCCGGCGCCGATGAAACCGGACAGGAAGATGAAGGCCGGCGACACCAACCAGGCGAGCACCACGCCCACAAGAACCAGGGCGCCAGCGGCGATGCGGACCTGACGTTCCAGGCTGATGACCGCCTTGCCGGTGCCACGGGTGACAGGATAGCCGGCGGCCTCCCATTCGGACGTGCCGCCCTCCACCACCACCACGTCGAGGAAGCCCGCTTTCTCCAGGGCCTCGGCGGCGAGCTTCGAGCGGTTCTGGGTGCGGCAGATGACATGCACCTGCCGATCCGGATGGACCTGCCCGGCGGCGACCAGCGCCGCCGGGTCGAATCCTTGCAAGGGATGGCTCACCGCCTGCGGAATGTGGACTTCCGCATATTCGGCCGGCGTGCGCACGTCGATGAGCACGAGGTCCGGGGCGTGGGCCAGGCGGGCCTTCAGCCCGGAAACGGTGAGACGATCCGCCATCGCCTCACCCCCGGGGCAGGGCGTGCAGCGCGCGCACCAGCGCGTCCACGTCCTCGCGGTTGTTGTAGAAGGCCAGCGAGGCACGCACCGTGGTCTCCACCCCGAACCGCCGCAGCGCGGGCTGCGCGCAATGGTGGCCGGAGCGCGTGGCGATGCCCTGCTTGTTCAGGAACTTCGCCACTTCCTCGGTGTCCTTGTCCTTGATGACGAAGGACAGGACGCTGGCCTTGTTGCGCGCCGTGCCGATGATGCGCAGCCCCTTCACCGTGGAGATGGCATCGGTGGCATAGACCAGGAGATCGTGTTCGTAGGCAGCGATGGCTGGCAGGCCGACGCCCTCCAGATAATCCACCGCCGCCCCGAGCCCGACAGCCCCCGCGATGTCGGGCGTTCCGGCCTCGAACTTCTCCGGGATGCCCTGGAAGACGGTCTTGGCGAAGGTCACGTCCTTGATCATGTGCCCGCCCCCCTGCCAGGGCGGCAGGCTCTCCAGAAGGTCCGCCTTGCCGTAGAGGATGCCGATGCCGGTAGGGCCGAACACCTTGTGGCCGGAGAGCACGAGAAAGTCCGCGCCCAGAGCCTGGACGTTCAGCGGGATGTGCGGGGAGGACTGTGCCGCGTCCACCAGCACCGGCACGCCATGGGCGTGGGAGAGCGCGATGATCTCCTCGATGGGATTGATGGTGCCCAGCGCATTGGCCACATGGGTGATGGAGACGAGCTTGGTGCGCCCGGTCAACAGCCCTGCGAACTGCTCCAGGATCAACTCGCCCCGGTCATTCACCGGCGCCACCTTCAGGACCGCGCCCGTCTGCTGCGACAGCAGCTGCCAGGGCACGATATTGGCGTGGTGCTCGATGGTGGAGACGATCACCTCGTCCCCCGGGCCGATATTCTGCCGGCCGAATGTCTGCGCCACGAGGTTGATGGCCTCGGTGGTGCCGCGCACGAAGATGATCTCCTTGGACGAGGCCGCGCCGATGAAGCGCCGCACCTTGTCCCGGCCGCCCTCGAACAGGTCGGTCGCCCGTTCCGCAAGCGAGTGTGCGGCGCGGTGGATGTTGGAATTGTGCTTGGAATAGAACTCGCTGGTGATGTCGATGACGCTTTGCGGCTTGTGGGTGGTGGCCGCATTGTCGAGCCACACCAGCGGCTTGCCGTGCACCTTCTGGTGCAAGGCGGGAAAGTCCCGCCGCACCTTCTCCACGTCGAACCCCGCCAGCCCGCCGTGCGAGCGCCCCGGCGAGGATAGTGTCGAGGCATGGGGCAGCGTACCGCCCGTGGGATTGCGGGACGAGCCGGGCGTCAGGAAGTAGAAGTCGGAGGAGGCGAACGGATCCGCTCCCGCCGGGCTGTCCACCACCTGGATGCGGGACCAGTGGCCCGGTCCCTTCGCCGGTCCTGACGCCTGCCCGAAGGCCGGAGCATCAAGACCGCCGGCGCGCAGCAGGTCCGCCAAGGCCGGCTCTGCCTGAGCCGAGGACGGGGAAGCGCCCACGGACAGAGGCTCGATGACCGGATGGACCGGCGGCGCCACGTGCGCCACCGCGCCGGGATCGGCACTGGCGAGCGGCAGGCGCACGGGGCCGCCGAGGCCGTAGGCCGGGTTCGTGATATCCGGATCAAGCCCCGCCGCGTGGGGAAGGCCAGCCCCGCCGGACAGGGATGTGAAGGCCTGTGACAGCAGGCCCGATTCCGGGTGCGTGGGGACCGACGGGAATGCCGGGGCTGAGAAGCCCCGGTCGGATTCGGCGTAGATCTCGTTGACCAGCCGGGTGATGAGCCCGGTCTGGAACGGATCGCCCGGCAGATGCCCGGCAGAGTGCCCGGCTAGGGCGGAGGCGAGCCCCTCCGCCTGGGCGAGCGGGTCAGGCGTAGTCATGGTAACGGCCGATCAGCACGTTATCGAGACGGGCGATGGCGTCCTCGATCAGCACGGCGGCCGAGAAGTAGCGCGTCACCAGGTGCGAGGCGATGGAGTGCTCGTTGGTGCCGGAATAGCGGACCGACAGGCCCGGCTCCACCTCGCCGGTGACGCCCACCTTCTGGAGGCCGACGACACCCTGCTCGGCCTCGCCCACGCGCAGCAGGAGGATGCTGGTGGAGGCAACCCCCGTCACCGGGTCCACATTCACCGGCACCTTGTCGCTGGGGACCAGCGGGATGCCGCGCCAGGTGAGGAAGGGCGAGCCATAGAGGTGCACCACCACCGGCGGCACGCCGCGACGGGTCGCCTCGCGGCCGAAGGCGGCGATGGCACGGGGATGGGCGACGAAGAAGGCCGGCCGCTTCCACACCAGGGAGATCAGGTCATCCAGGTCGTCGGGCGTCGGCGCGCCGCCGCGGGTGGGAATGCGATACTGCGCGCCCACCTCATGCAGGAGGCCGAAATCCGCATTGTTCAGCAGTTCCCACTCTTCCCGCTCCTTCACCGCCTGGACGGTGACGCGGATCTGCTCGCGCAGCTGGTCGATTTCGTTGCTGTAGAGATCGGTGATGCGGGTGTGGGTGTGAAGGACAGTCTGGATGGTAGACAGATGGTATTCGCGGGGATGCTCGGCATAGTCCACGAAGGTGGTGGGCAGCAGCGGCTCGCCCGAATGGCCGGAGAGAAGCGCGATCTTCGGCTCGCCGAAGGCATTGGTCTGGGCGGCGATTTCGGCACGGCGCTTCACCGCGTCCTCAAGCGCACTGCGCAACCCATTGACCGCATCAAGTTCGCCTGCGTCCAGGGTGAGCAGCGTGGCGCCGGACAGGGCCTTGATGGTCGGGGCGTGGTCGGTGTCACCCGCCAGGGCTTCCTCGCCGAAATAATCCCCCGCCGTGGCCAGGCGCTGGCGCAGCGCGCCGCCGAAGGGGCCCGCGACGAACAGCTCCACCGTGCCCTCCGCCACCACATAGACCTTGCGGGCGGACGCGCCCTGCTCGGCAATGATGGCGCCGGGCGCATGCTGGCTGGACTTGAACTTGCCGGCGATGGCGGCAAGCGCGGCATCATCCAGCTTGGCCAGCAGCGGGATGTGGCGCAGGCTGGCGGGCGCGACCGCCGGGCTCTCGCCACCGCTCACTTCGATGAGGCCGGGCTTGGCCACCACCACGGAGCGCCGGTTCACGCGATAGACGCCGCCCGCCACGTCCACCCAAGGCAGCAGCCGATGGAGCCAGCGCGGGGTGTTTTCCGAGTTCTGGACGACGGTGACGCTCGCCGTGGCAAGGTTTCTTGCGGCGGCAGCGCTGACGCTTGATCTCAACTCACTCATGGACGCCTTACTCCTGGGTTGAACGCGTGGCTCACGCCGCACGGGGTGGGTTCAGATCCCGTCGCCGAACATCTGATCCATGCTCAGGGCGGGTTGCTGATTTCGGGAATGGCCGATGACCTTGGCGGGCACGCCGGCCACCGTGGAAAAGGCCGGTACGTCGTGCAGCACCACGGCGGCGGCGGCGATGCGCGCGCCTTCTCCAACGGTGATATTGCCGAGCACCTTGGCGCCGACGCTCAGCAGCACGCCGCGCCCGATCTTGGGATGACGGTCGCCCCGCTCCTTGCCATTGCCGCCCAGGGTGACGGACTGGAGGATGGACACGTCGTCGGCCACCACCGCCGTCTCGCCGATTACAACAGCGGTGGCATGGTCGATGAACACGCCCGAGCCGATCTTCGCAGCAGGGTGGATGTCGGCCTGGAAGACCTCGGAGACGCGGCTCTGGAAATTCAGCGCCAGCGTCACGCGGCCCTGGTGCCAGAGCCAATGCGCCACCCGGTACGCCTCCAGCGCGGTGAGCCCCTTGTAGTAGAGGAAGGGGTCGAGGAAGCGTCGGCAGGTGGGGTCGCGCTCACGGATGGCGCTGAGGTCGCGCACCAAGGCGGCGCGCAGGCTGGGATCGGCATGGAAGGCGGCAAGGCTGAGGTCCCGCACCGCCATGCGGCTGAGATCGCCCCCGCCCAGCCGCTGCGCCAGCCGGAAGGAAAAGGCGGCGGCGATGCTGTCCTGTTCGAGGACGGTGGTTTGCAGGATGCCGGCCAGCATCGGCTCTTCCAGCACCGCCTCATCCGCTTCCGCCCGCAGCGCGGACCAGACCTGAGTTTCCGCCTGGGCGGTCTCCTGGGCTTCCCGCGTGGCTTCAACGAGCGCCGGAAACGACCTGATCGAGGCCACGGCCACCCCCCTTGTGGTCTCATAAAATACTAAATCGATAGAATTACCTAATTTTAATGCTGTCAAGGGGCGTTTGGCCTCAGGTGCAGGTTCTGCAGGACGTCCCGGCTGTGGCTATGGCTTTATAAAGAAAGAAGTTTTCAACGTCGGGTGCGACGGATGGGGCTTCCCCCAACGCGCCAAAATCACGGCTACGGTCCAGCTGTCAGATGCATCTTCAGGTGGTGAGTTGCAGCGATTCCCGCAGATCGTTGAATAACTTTACAAAATTTATCGATTAAGTATCTAAGTCATATGAACCGCTTCGGCACAGCCCTGGAGCGGCGCGGCCTCACATTGGGCCTTGAGGGAATTCACGCATGAAGATCACGCTCATCGCAGCCATGCTGGCGCTCGGCGCCACCACGGTTGCGGCACAGGAAACGCTGAAGATCGGCGCGCCGCTTCCGGTCACGGGCGCCCTTGCGCCGGAGGGCGCCAAGCTGCGCCAGGGCTATGAGCTCTGGCAGGAAAAGGTGAATGCCGCCGGCGGCGTGAAGGTGGGCGAAAAGCGCCTGAAGGTGGATCTGATCTATTACGACTACCAGTCCGCCACCCCGAAAGCCGTCCAACTGGCCGAGAAGCTCATCACCGACGACAAGGTGGACTTCCTGTTCTCACCCTTCGGCTCCGGCGCCACCAAGGCAGTGAGCGCGGTGGCCGAGAAGTATCAGATCCCGCTGATCGCCTCGTCGGCCTCCTCGGCGGAAGTGTTCGACCAGGGCTATAAGAACCTGTTCGGCGTCTACACGGACAATTCCACCTTCAGCGAGCCGCTGGCCGAGCTGGTCAAGACCAAGGTGCCGGAGGTGAAGCGCGTCGCGATTCTCGCGCGCAACGACCTCTATCCGCTCTCCCTCGCCAACGAGTTCGAAAAGAGCGCCAAGAAGCGCGGCTTCGAGGTGCTCTTCTTCGAGAAATACCCCATCGGTACCCTCGACCATTCCGCCGCCCTGTCCCAGTTGCGCGCGACCAAGCCGGACTGGATCATCGCCACCGGCTACATCAATGACCTCATTCTGGTGCGCAAGCAGGCGGGCGATCTGAAGATCGGTTCCAAGGTGCTCACCCTCATCAATGGCCCGGCCTATAAGGAATGGATCTCGGCCGTTGGTCCGCTGGCCGAGAATGTGACCACCGCCAGCTGGTTTCACCCGGCGGTGAACTATCAAAGCGAGGATCTGTTCGGCTCCACCAAGGCCTATGTGGAGGCCTTCAAGGCCAAGTATGGCAGCGAGCCGGACTTCACCCAGGCCTCCGGCACGGCGGTGGGCGTGGTGCTGCAGCTTGCCATCGAGCGGGCCGGGTCCATCGACCATGCCAAGGTGCGCGAGCAACTGCAGAAGGGCGGTTTCAAGACCTTCTTCGCGCCCATCTCCTTCTCGCCCATCGGCATCGCCGACAGCTATGTGCCTCCCGTGCTCCAAATCCAGGGCGGGGAGGTGAAGGTGGTGCTGCCGACCGATGTGGCCACCAGCGCCTTCCGAACCGGCATTGGCGAATAGGCCACCCACACGGCTTCGGGCCGCCTGCGGGCGGCCCGCTTCCGGCACGCCGGATCGGGAAACATCATGCACTGGTTACAAGTTCTCGCGAACGGCCTCGCGCTCGGCGGGCTTTATGCCTGCATCGCCGCCGGCTTTTCGCTGGTGTGGGGCGTCCTCAACATCATCAACATTCTGCACGGGTCGCTGGTGGTGCTCGGCGCCTATCTCGCCTTCTTCGCTCATGCACTGTTCGGCATCAGTCCGTTCCTGTTCGCGCCGGTGGCGGGCGCGCTGCTGTTCGTGCTCGGCTATGCGCTCCAGACGGCGGCGGTGAACCGGGTCATGGGCCGGCCGGTCCTGGTCAGTCTTCTGCTCACCTTCGGCCTCAACCTCTTCCTCGACAACCTCATGGTCGAAGGCTTCAGCGCCGACTATCGCAAGGTCATTCTCTCTCCGCCCGCCGGCGTGCTGGATCTTGGCGCCGTCATCGTGCCGCTGGATCGCATCTATGCCACCGCCTGGGGGCTGGTGGTGGTGGCGGGCCTGTGGGTGCTGCTGCGCACCACCCAATTGGGACGAGCCATCGTGGCCGTCCGCATGGACCGGGACGCCGCCGAACTCATGGGCATCGACGTGCGCGCCACCTATGCGGTGGCCTTCGGCCTCGGCGCCTTCATGGCAGGGGTGGCGGGGGCGCTGCTGAGCGCCATCTTTCCCATCTCGCCCCTGGCCTCCAGCCTCTATCTGGGCAAGGCCTTCGTCATCTGTGTGCTCGGTGGCCTCGGCAGCGTGCCCGGCGTCATCGTGGGTGGCTTCTCGCTAGGGCTGCTCGAGAGCTTCGGATCGCTCGCCTTCGGCCCCGAGCATGCGCTCACCGTCTCCTTCCTTGCCCTCATCTTGCTCCTGATGGTGCGCCCGCAGGGCCTGCTCGGACGGCGGGGGTTCCAATGAAGACGCGCCTCGCCGGCCTTGCCGCGCTCCTCCTCGCGTTCGGCCTGGTGGCTGTGTTCGCGGACAATTATCTTTTGCGCCTTGCCACCACCTTCGCCATGTATGCGACGCTGGCGCTTTCCTGGAACCTGCTGGGCGGCTATGGCGGCTATCCCTCCTTCGCCACCGCCGCCTTCTTCGGTCTCGGTGCCTATGGCACGGCGGTAGCGCAGACTTCGGGCGTGCCGCTGCCTCTGGCCTGGGCGACGGGCAGCCTGACCTGCGCGCTGTTCGCGGCGGTGCTGGGCCTCGCTATCCTGCACCTGCGCGGCCACTACTTCGCCATTGCCAGCCTCGTGGTGGCCGATGTGCTGCGCGAGATCATCAATTCCTGGACGGCGCTCACCGGTGGCGGCATGGGCATCAACCTGCCGTTGGTGGGCGGCAGCGTGGAAGCCCAGGCGCTATTCTATTTCTGGATCATGGCCGGACTGGCCGTCTTGGCCCTGGCGCTCACCCTCGCCGTGGACCGCTCGCGCCTGGGCGTTGCCCTGGCCTGCATCGCCCAGAACGAGGATGCGGCGCAGATCATCGGCGTGGATACCCGCCGCGCCAAGGTCTGGGCCTTCGCCCTTTCCGGGGCCCTGGCCGGCGCCACCGGCGGCATCTATGCCTCCTGGGTCACCTATATCGACCCCACCGACGTGTTCGACGTGTCGCTGGCGGTGAAGCCCATCCTCATGACGCTGCTCGGCGGGGGCGGCACCGTGTTCGGTCCGGTCATCGGCGCCTTCATCTTTCTCGGCCTGGAGGAACTGCTCTGGCGCAACCTGTTGTCGTTCCATGCGGGCCTGCTGGGCCTGCTGGTGGTGGCCCTGGTGCTGTTCCTGCCCGATGGGGTGCGCCTCACCGGCTGGCGGGGGCTGGCGCGCCTGCGGCTCGCGGGAGGGCGGCGCTGATGGCACTTCTGCAAATCCATGGCGTCAGCAAGCGGTTTCGCGGCCTCCTGGCGCTGGATGACGTCTCCCTTGAGGTCGACGCCGGGGAGGTGATCGGGCTCATCGGTCCCAATGGCGCGGGCAAGACCACGCTGGTGAATGTCATCAGCGGCGTCTACCGGCCCGATGGCGGCCGCCTGACCTTTGCCGGCCAGCGCATCGATGGCCAGCGACCGGACCTCATTGCTCGGCGGGGCATCGCCCGCACCTTCCAGATCGTGCAGCCCTTCCCGCGCATGACGGCGCTGGAGAATGTGGCCGCCGCCGCCCTGTTCGCCGGCGGCGCCGGATCGCTCCAGGAGGCCCGCCAGCGGGCGGAGGAGGCGCTGGCGTTCTGCGGTCTCGCCGGGGAAGCCCACAAGCCCGCCTCCACCCTCACTTTGGCCAGCCGCAAGCGCCTGGAACTGGCGAAAAGCCTCGCCCAGCGGCCCAAGCTCCTGCTTCTGGACGAGGTCAATGCCGGCCTCAACGCCACCGAAGTGGACCATGCCATCGCACTGATCCGCGCCATCGCGGCGCAGGGCATCACCGTGCTCGTCATCGAGCATCTCATGAAGGTGGTGACGCGGGTCTGCGGACGCGTGGTGGTGTTGCATCAGGGCCGGCGCATCGCCGATGGCAGCGTTGGGGATGTGATGGCGGACCCGCAGGTGGTCGAGGCCTATCTGGGGTCGGGCTATGCCCGGCGAATGCGGGAGGCCGGACAATGACCGGAGCGCGCACGCATTCTCCGATCCCGCTCCTGGAGGTGACCGACGTGGCGGTGGCCTATGGGGATGTGCAAGTGGTCTGGCAGGCGGATCTCACCGTGCCCAAGGGGACGATCGTCGCCCTGGTGGGCTCCAACGGGGCGGGAAAGACCACCCTGTTGCGCACCATCGCCGGCACCTTGCGGCCTCTGCGGGGCAGCTTGCGCCTGGAGGGGGTGGACGTGAGCACCGAGGATGCCCGCGCTCGCGTGGCACGCGGCATCGTGCTGGTGCCCGAGGGGCGGCGGCTGTTCGCGGGTCTCTCGGTGGCGGACAACCTGTTGCTCGGGGCTTATCTGCGCCGCGACGCGGCGGCGGTGCGGCGGGACATGGAGCGCATGTACACGCTGTTTCCCCGCCTAGCGGAGCGGCGGCGACAGGACGCGTCCACGCTGTCCGGCGGCGAGCAGCAGATGTGCGCCATCGCCCGCGGGCTTATGGCGGCGCCCCGCCTGCTGCTGGTGGACGAGCTCTCCCTCGGCCTCGCCCCGGCGGTGGTGGAGGAACTGATCGGCGCCCTCAAGCGCATCAATGGCGACGGCACTAGCCTGCTTGTGGTGGAGCAGGACGTGGCGGTGGCGTTCGATTTTGCCGACTTCGCCTATGTGCTCGATCAGGGGCGCTCCGGCGCCGGTGGGCCGGTGGCCCAGGTGGCGGCCGACCCGGCCGTTCGCCACGCCTATCTCGGACTTTGACCTTATTCTGGAGCGTGCCATGTCCCAGCCCAAGCGCAGGATCACCTATTATTTCTCCTACATCTCGCTGTGGTCCTATGTGGGCAGCCTCGCCTTCCAGGATCTGGTGCGGCGGCTCGACCTTGAGGTGGACTACAAGCCCATCGACCTCTTGTCCGTCTTCGCCGCCGGCGGCGGCAAGCCGGTGAAGCAGCGTCCGCTTCAGCGCCAGGCCTATCGGCTGGTGGAGATGCGCCGCTGGCGGGACATTCGCGGCATTACCCTGGTGCTGCACCCCAAATTCTATCCCGCCGATCCGGCGCTGGGGCACCGCATGTTCCTCGCCGCTCAGGCCGGCGCCGGTGGGGCGGGCGATCTCGGAATCCTCGCTCACCTGGGCCTGAAAGCGGTGTGGGCGGACGAACTGAATGTGGAGGACCCACGAACCCTCGTCGCCCTCGCCACGCAGGCCGGCTTCGACGGCGCCGCGCTGCTGGAGGCTTCGCATGAACCCTCCTACGCCCTGGCGGCGGATGCCCTGACCACGGAAGCCATCGACCGCGACCTGTTCGGCGCACCCTTCTACTTCTACCAGGGCGAGCCCTTCTGGGGGCAGGATCGCCTCGACCTCCTGGAAGCCGCCATCACCTCCCTCCGTGCCCCCATCCTGCCGCCCGCCCCATCGGAGCTTTAGGTCCGCATATTCCCTTCGGGCATGGCCCTTGCAGTGGCGTGGACGGGGGAGGGGACACCATAAGTCCTTCTCGGCAGGGACGAACGGCGTGGCAAAGGACCCGCTCTCCCTCCGGCGCCGCGCGAGGCTCTGGTGCGGTGCATCGTGGCGGCGGTGGAATCTGGGCGGCCATCCGATTAAGAAGGCGTTCCACATGCTTTCCGACGGCTCCCCTCCGACGCCCGACGATACTGCGAGATAGGCGGACCCCAGCCGTGCCCTTCATGACCTCCAATCCCGCGCTCGCCCGCGCTCTGGCCGAGCGGGACTATGACAACCCGACGCCCGTCCAGCTGGCGGTTCTGGCGCCCGAGGCATCGGAGCGCGACCTCTTGGTGTCCGCCCAGACCGGCTCCGGCAAGACCGTGGCCTATGGGCTGGCCATGGCCGAGACCCTGCTCGGCCCGTCCGAACGGTTCGGACCCGCCTCCGTGCCGCAGGCGCTGGTGGTGGCGCCGACCCGCGAACTGGCGCTGCAGGTGCAGCGCGAGTTCGCCTGGCTTTATGGCACCACGGGCGCCCGCATCGTCTCGTGCGTCGGCGGCATGGACCCGCGCCAGGAGCAGCGGCTGCTGAACCAGGGCGCCCACATCGTGGTCGGCACTCCCGGGCGCCTGCGCGATCACCTGGAGCGCGGCCGCCTGGATTTGTCGGCGCTGCAGGTGGTTGTGCTCGACGAGGCCGACGAGATGCTGGACCTCGGCTTTCGTGAGGACCTCGAATTCATTCTGGACGCCACCCCGCCGGACCGGCGCAGCCTGCTGTTCTCCGCCACCATGCCGCGCGGCATCACCACACTCGCCAAGCGCTACCAGCGCGATGCGCTGCGGATCGAGGTGGCGAGCGCGGAAGGCGGCCACGCCGATATCGAGTACCGCACCATGCGCGTGGCCCCCACCGAGGTTGGGCATGCGGTGGTCAATGTGCTGCGCTATTACGATACCCCCAGCGCCATTGTCTTCTGCAACACCCGCGAGGCGGTGCGGCGCCTGCACGCCATGCTCCAGGAGCGGCAATTCTCCGCGGTGGCGCTCTCCGGCGAATTGAGCCAGAACGAACGCAACCATGCCTTGCAGGCGCTGCGGGACGGCCGGGCGCGGGTGTGTGTGGCCACCGACGTGGCGGCGCGCGGCATCGACCTGCCCAATCTCGGCCTCGTCATCCACGCGGACCTGCCGAACGATGCGGAAAGCCTGCAGCACCGCAGCGGCCGCACCGGCCGGGCGGGGCGCAAGGGGGTCAGCGTCCTGCTGGTGCCCCCGTTCCGCCGGCGCCGAACCGAGGACCTGATGCGCGGCCTCGGCATCAAGCCCGCCTGGTCGGCGCCGCCGACCTCCGAGGACATCCGTCGCCTCGACCATGAGCGCATGCTGCACGACGCCCTCATCACCGAGGAGCCCGATGAGGAGGATGCCAGCGCCGGGCTCGCGCTCCTGGCGGCCCATTCGCCGGAGCATCTGGCCGGTGCGTTGGTGCGCCTTTACCGGGCCGGCTTGCCGGCGCCGGAGGAGGTGGGGGACCCCGGGGAGCCGCGCGCCGCACGCGACCGCTCAGCGGGCCAGGATTTCGGCGGGGCTTCGGGCGGTGGCGCCTGGTTCCGCCTCAATGTGGGGCGCCGCAACAATGCCGATCCCAAATGGCTGCTGCCCCTCATTTGCCGGCGCGGGAACGTGACGCGCAAGGAGATCGGCGTCATCCGCATCTTCGACGAGGAAACCGCCTTCGAGGTGAGCCTTGCCTCCGCCGAGCGGTTCGCCAAGGTGGCCGGCAAGGGGGATGGCGACGACATCATCATCGAGCCCTTGCCCGGCGAGCCGGCGGCCCCCGCGCGGCGCGGCGCCCGCGGCAAGCCCCCGCGCGGCCTGCCCGCCCACGGCTTGCCGCCATCCGAGGCCCCCTCCCGTGGCAAGCGCGTGCGCGAGGGGCAGGGCAGGCCCGCCGAGGCCAAGGCGGAGCTCGGCAAGCCGGCTTATGAGAAGCCCCGCGAGGTGAAGCCGTGGGGCCAGGGCAAGAGCGAGCGTCCGCAGAAAAGCCGACGCCCGAACGGGCCCGATAAAAAGCCCAAGGGAAAGCCGCCCCGCCGGCCCTGAGGCGTGCCGGCCCCGCCTGGCCTGCCGTGGACGGGGCGTCCGCAGTCTCAGCGGGCGCATGGCGATCCGCCCGGCGCTGGTCTCGGTCGCATCGGCCGGGCCGGGCTGACGTCGGGTGGCGCGGGGAAAAGTGCGTCCAAATGAGGGGACGACGCGCTTCAGCGTCCGCCCGCACAGCTGAAGCGATCCCCTCTTTGTCTTTGCGCACGTCCTTCACGCGAAGCCCGTCGCGCTTCCCCTGGACATGATCTAGAGCCGGATCACCTCACGTTGAATCGCCTGGGCGATTCGACGTGAGGGGTGAATCCGTCTCTATCCAATAAGTTAGAGGGCGATTGACCGACCGGATGAACCGCAAGCGGTTCCATCCGGTCGGATCGCGCTCTAGGTCCACATGGTGCGCAGACGGGCGCCCACGTCGATCCGCACGTTTCGCACGGCGCTGCTCCCCACCGCTTCGGGCTCCGCCTTCGGCCAGGACACGGGCGCGAAGTGGGCGAGAAGGGACTTGGGAATGAAGCGGGTGCGCGCGGCATAGACATGCCGGTCGCCCCTGGCCGGCTGGCCGTGGACGAAGAAGCGCTGCGGCGTCACCAGGTGCAGGCTATCCTTCGCCCGGGTCATGGCCACGTATAGCAGCCGCCGCTCTTCCTCCAGTTCCTCGCTCTGCCCCGCGCCGAGATCGCTTGGAATGCAGCCATCGACCACGTTCAGGACGAAGACGGACTTCCATTCCTGTCCCTTGGCCGAATGGATGGTGGACAGAACCAGATAATCCTCATCCAGCAGCGGCACTCCTGCCTCGTCGCTGGTGGCGTCTGGCGGGTCCAGGGTCAGTTCGGTCAGGAACCGTTCGCGGGAGGCATAGCCGGCGGCGATCTGTTCCAGCTGCGTCAGGTCCGCCGCGCGCATGCTGGCATCCTCGTGGATGCGCTCAAGGTGGGGCTCGTACCACAGCCGCGCCTGTTCCATCTGGGCGGGCCAGGGGGTCTTGGCCATGCCCTGGAGGGTCGCCACCAGCTGGCGCCAGGCCTCGCCGGCCTTGGCGGGGGGCGACACGTGGGAGAGGGCGGCAATGGGGTCCGGCTGGTCGGCAATCCCGTCCAGGATCTTCTGCGCGGACGCCGGGCCGAGGCCGGGCAGGAGCTGCAGGAGGCGAAAGCCCGCGATGCGGTCGCGGCCGTTCTGGGCAAAGCGCAGGACCGCAAGCAAGTCCTTCACATGGGCCGCATCGAGGAATTTCAACCCGCCGAACTTCACGAAGGGAATATTGCGCCGGGTCAGTTCCACTTCCAGCGGGCCGGCATGGCTGGAGGTGCGGAACAGCACCGCCTGCTGCTTCAGGGCCATGCCTGTCTCGCGGTTCTCCAGGATGCGGTCGGCGATGAAGCGCGCCTGCTCCATTTCGTCGCGCACGCTCACCAGCTCCGGCTTCTCGGCGGACGCGCGGTCCGTCCATAGGGTCTTTGTGAAGCGCTCGCTGGCGAGGCCGATGACGGCGTTCGCCGCCTCCAGGATCGGCTGGGTGGAGCGATAGTTCCGCTCCAGCGTGACGACCTCGGCGCGGGGCTGGAACTGGTCCGGGAAGTCCAGGATGTTGCGCACATTGGCGGCGCGGAAGGCATAGATGGACTGGGCGTCGTCGCCCACCACGGTCAGCCCCCGTCCGTCCGGCTTCAGGCCGAGCAGAACGGCGGCTTGCAGGCTGTTGGTGTCCTGATACTCGTCCACCATCACATGGTCGAACCGCCCGGCCATGTCCCGCGCGATCTCCGGCTCGGTGACGAGCTGCGCCCAGTAAAGCAGGAGATCATCGTAATCGAGCACGTTCTGGGCCTGCTTGGCCTCCACATAGGCGCCGAAGAGCTGCTTCAGCTCGTCGTGCCAGCCGACGCACCACGGGAATGCGCGCCCCACCACCTCCGCCAGGGGGCGAGTGGAGTTGACCGTACGGGAATAGATGGCAAGGCAGGTGCCCTTGGCGGGAAAGCGGGCCTGTGTCTTGGAGAAGCCCAGCTCGTGCCGAATGAGGTTCATGAGATCGGCGGCGTCTTCCCGATCATGGATGGTGAAGGCCGGATCGATCCCCATTTGCTCGGCATAGTCCCGCAGCAGACGGGCGCCGATCCCGTGGAACGTGCCCGCCCAGGTCAGGCCGCCCGTCAGCGTGCGGCCTTGCTCGGCCAGCACCCGGGTGCAGATGCGCTCGACGCGCTTCGTCATCTCGGCGGCGGCGCGGCGGGAAAACGTCATGAGCAGGATACGGCCGGGATCGGCGCCCGCCACGATCAGGTGGGCAACACGGTGGGCGAGGGTGTTGGTCTTGCCCGAGCCGGCCCCGGCAATGATGAGCAGCGGGGAGGCGGGGCGCGCCGCGCCTTCACCCACGCCATGCTCGACCGCCCGCCTCTGTTCGCCATTGAGGTTGTCGAGATATGCCGCCGCTGCCGCCACCGATCCTGTCCCATGGAGTCACGCTGGCGGGCAGGCTGGCAGATTCTGGTTTTGTTCGCAATCTTCGCATCTCCGCGTCGGCCGGGTGCCGCAGGGGGCGTCTGGTCGTGCTTGGGCGGGTGATGGGCGCGCATAGCGTCGTCCGAGTGCCCCCGCGTATCGCGTCGGCATACGAAGGTTTTAGGTCGGCGCATTTCTCATATGATCTGAGAAAACCGACGAACAATACTCCGAATGCGTGGGCGGCCTTAAGTTATATCCATCGACAACGGAGTGTTCGATATGACCCTCAAGACGCTGACCATCGCCACCGGCATCGCCCTCACCCTCGTTGCTTCGGGAAGTGCCGCTTTCGCCGACCCCTACATCGCCCTGGAGAACAAGGCGCAGTATCAGGTCTCCGCCGAAGAAACCCTGTTCCCCACGTCCGCCCCGGCGGCCATGCGTGAGCAGCAGCAGCTGAAGCGGCCGAGCGCCTTCAACACCCCCGGCCCCTATTATGTGAACGAGGCCCCGTTCCAGTCCGACGATCCCCATTCCGGCCCGGCGCACGACGCCGACCAGAACTGAGGCGGCGCCTCCCCCGCGACGGGGGCGCTCCGGCGCCCCCTCACCCGACAACAAACCCCGCCGATCCCTCGGCGGGGTTTTTTCGTTGTCCGCAGGCTGCGGCCCTCATGCGCGGAGGCGGCGCCTTCGCCCGCGACAAAAAAAGCCCACCGACACGGGGTCGGCGGGCCAGGCGGGAGGACGGGGAGGATCAGCGGGTGCGGGTCGCCTCATAGAGGAACCAGGTGCGACGCTCGGCTTCATCGATCCAATTTTCGATCAGGCTGGCGGTGGCCACGTCATTGTATTCGTCGCACACGGCATGGACCTGACGCAGCGCGCTGACGATGGCTTTGTTGTCTTCGCACAGCTCGGCAAGCATGTCCTGCGCGTCCACATAGTCGGCATCGTTGTCCGCGATCCGCTGCAGCCGCGCGATATGGCCGATGGAGCGCAGGGTTGTGCCGCCGATCTTGCGGGCGCGCTCGGCAATGTCGTCGGTGGTGGCGAAGATCTGGTCGCCCTGCTCGTCCAGCAAGAGGTGATAGTCGCGGAAATGGGGCCCGCTCATGTGCCAGTGGAAATTCTTGGTCTTCAGGTAAAGGGCGAACATGTCCGCGAGCAGGAGGGTGAGCGCGGGCGCAAGGTCGCGGGTGGCGTCGGTTCCAAGGTCGGTGGGCGTGGCGAGCGGAGCCTTCTGGCGGTCCTTGACGGCTGGGATGGTCATGGTGGGGGTTCCTGGTTCAGCGAAAGGTCGGCCGGCGAGGGTGAGTTCCGCACCTTCGGGGGCAAGCGCATTCACCTTAGGAAACCCTGGGGCAGGCAAGAAGTGTGCGATCGTTTTCCTAGATCATACGATCGTTTACGTGGTTCCGGGCGCGGCCGGCGTTGCCGCGACCAAGCGCGGGGCGCGCGCCGACGCACGTTCCCGCCTTCGCACCTGGAAGCCAACCCTGTGAGCAGGAGGACGGCGGGTGCCTCGGGCCTGAGGGCAACGGGATCATGGTGGCCGGCTCATGCCGGCGACGCCGCCCCGCGGGCGGCGCATGGGCGTGAACGGCTCAGGGCCGGGACTGGCCGCGGGTGCGCAAGGCCTCGTCGATGCAATGGATCATGGCGTCGCCCTCGAAGGGCTTGGCCAGGAAGCCGATGGCGCCGGCGGCGCAGACCTGGCTGCGGATGCGCTCCTCCGGGAATGCGGTGATGAAGATGAGCGGCAGAGGGTCGCCCTCGGTGCGAAGGCGGGCTTGCAGGTCGATGCCGCTCATGCCGGGCATCTGCACATCGGTGATGACGCACGCCGTGCTGTGCCGCTCCGTGGAGCCGAGGAAGGCTTCGGCGGAGGCGAAGACGCAGGCTCCCAGGCCGAGGGACCGAACGAGGCTTTCGGTCGCCAGGCGAACGGATTCGTCATCGTCGATGATCGTGATCATCGGAACATGGGACACGTGCAACACACCTCTATCGTCCTGCGGCGCTGGGAGAGCACCACAGCACCGCCAATATAGGCCCCCACGCCCTCCCCTTGAATTATACACTTGTTTGCTGCGCTAGCCTTTCTCCCCGCGGATCCCGAGGGCCTCCGCCATGCGCACCAGTTCGGCGAGCGAATGCGCCTCCATCTTGCGCATGACGTTGCCGCGATGGATCTTCACGGTGATCTCGCTGAGACCTACCTCGCCGGCCACCTGCTTGTTCATCAGCCCGGCGGTGACGAGGGCCATGATCTGCTTCTCGCGTTCGGTGAGGCTGGCGTAAAGGCTCCGCAGCCGCGACGCGGCCTCCCGCTCGGCGCGCCGCACGCGGTCGATCTCGATGGCCGCGGCCACCGCATCGAGCATGTCCTGGTCGCGGAACGGCTTGGTGAGGAAATCCACCGCGCCGGCCTTCATGGCCCGCACGGTCATGGGAATATCGCCGTGCCCGGTCATGAAGATGATGGGCAGGTCCGTGTCGGACTTGGTGAGCTGGTTCTGAAAATCCAGCCCGCTGACGCCGGGCAGCCGGATGTCCAGGACGAGGCAGCGGGGCGCGTCGGGCAGCTTGGCGGCCAAGAGCTCCGCCGCCGAGGCGAAGGTCGCCACTTCCAGGCCCACCGACCGGAACAGGCTGGACAAGGCATCGCGCAGGTCTGCGTCATCGTCCACGACGATGACCACGGGAGCCGCGGGGGCAGGGGCGGTTCGGCTTTGCTGGCGGCTGGTCACGACACGGAATCCTCAGCGCGGGGCGGCGGGCGATCGCCGGCGACAGGCAGGGTGAAGGTGAAGCTCAGCCCGCCGCCCGGCGCGGGCGTCGCCGCGATCCGGCCGCCATGGGCCTCCACGATGGACCGCGAGATGGACAGGCCGATGCCGATCCCGTCCTTCTTGGTCGAGACGAAAGGCGTGAACAGGGAGGGCAGGGTCTCGAGCGGCGCGCCGGGGCCGGTGTCCTCCACCGCCAAGGCGATGGCGGCCGCCGTGTCCGCTCCGCCCTCCTGAAGCGCCGCGCGGATGGTCAGCGCCCGCGCCTCTTCGGCCACCCCATCCATGGCCTGGATGGCATTGAGCCCGAGATTGATGAGCACTTGCTGCAACTGAATCCGGTCGCCCCGGATGGGCGGCAGGTCGGGGTCGAGCTCAAGCACCAGCTTGACGCGATGATTGGCCAGTTCCCGTTCCAAGAGCAGGACGCTTTCCTCCACCAGTTCGCCCGCCGGTATGGGCAGATGGTCCGGCTCGCCCCGGCGCACCAGGGCGCGCAAGCGCGCCACCACCTCGCTGGCCCGGCGGGCATTGGCGATCATGCGGGTGACGGTGTTCTCCGCCTCGCCGATGTCGGGCGCGGGCCGGCGTAGCCAGCGCAGGCACGCCTCCCCATTGGTGACGACGGCGGCCAGCGGCTGGTTGACCTCGTGGGCGATGGAGGCAGTTAGCTCGCCCAGTGTGCTCACCCGCGTCATGTGCGCCAGATCGGCCTGAGCCTGGTGAAGGTCGTCCTCGGCCTTTTTGCGCTCGGTGATGTCGTGGTTGGTCTCCAGGGTGCCCAAGCTGCGCCCGCGGTCATCGCGCTGCAGGGACCAGCGGCTGAGGCATGTCACCTTGCGGCCGTCGCGGGTGGTGTGGACGACCTCGCCCTCCCAATGGGCGGTGTCCTCCAGGGTGCGCCGGATGTCGTCGCGCGGCGCTGGCAGGGTGGTTCGCAGGAGGGTGGTGGCTGCCTGGCCCATGGCCTCCTCCCGCGACCAGCCGTAAAGCCGCTCGGCGCCCTGGTTCCAGTAAATGATGGCGTCGGACGGCGCGCGCACGAAGATCGCGTCGTGGGAGAGATCGAGCAAGGCCGCCTGGGCCCGCAGCGAAGCGGTGGCCGCCTCGTTCCGCAGGCACAGCAGCGTGGTTACAGCGATGGCGGCGATGCTCACCAGGCAGCGCATGACGGAGGCGAGATTATAGTCCTGCGCATGCATGACCAGGAAGCTGGCCACCGCCAGCCCCATGCAGCCCGCGCCGATGAGGAGGAGCCCCGTGCTGCGAAACCAGCTGGACGAGAGCAGCACCACCACCACGTAGAGCACGGCAATGGCCATATCCAGCGGCGACAGTGTGTCGACGAGGAAGATCGCCAGGCACAGCACGCCCACCAGCGCCGGGCCCAGCCAGCCGGTCTGCTCCGGCGCGGGCTCAGGCCGCAAGACGCTGGACGGGCGGGGCATGGCGTCCTCGATCGGGGTGAGAGGGAAGGGGCGCCCGGCTGGCGGTCTCCTCGAACGGCCGGTACGGAGCCTGGTGGGTTCCAATAGACACTGCGTTACGCCTCACACATGCCAGGCCTCGGCGGCGCCCGGGCGAAAGTCCGGCGGACACTATGCCCCGCATTGCCCGGCGTTGCTCCCATACCAAGGTATGCGCGCCCCCTCCCAGAATATGACGGGCCGCCGCGCTGCGCCTAAACCAAGGTTCTAGGCCGGCCATTCCACGTATAATTTCGCCCCCTGCGCCGGCGCCTATGCTCAGGCTCTCTCCAACCAGCAATGTGGCGAGCCGATGAGCGCGGACGGTGACATTCCCATGCGGGCAGGGCCCCGGGTGCGGCCGGTGGCCGGGGCGGCCCGTGATGTGTCGGGCGCTCTTGGCGCCTTGGCGCCCCGCCTTCTGTTCGGGCTGCGCCTGGCTTCGTCCGTTTCCCTGGCCCTGTTCACCACTTACTATCTGGAACTGCCCAATCCCTTCTGGGCTGCCACCACGGCGGCCATCGTTTGCCAGCCGAACCTTGGCGCCGCGTTGCAGAAGGGCCGTTTTCGCGCCTGGGGGACCACCCTCGGTGCCCTGGCTTTGGTCTCCATGCTGGCGGTCTTCCCCCAGGAGCGGGTCGGCCTGATCGTGTGCCTGGCGCTCTGGTGCGGGCTGTGCGGAGGCGCCGTGGTCCTGCTGCGCAACTCCGCCGCCTATGCGGCGGGCCTGTCCGGCATTACGGCTGCCATTCTGTTCGCCGATACCGTGGCGGACCCCAGCTCCGCATTTTTCCTCAGCCTCACCCGGGTGAGCGAGATCTGCATCGGCATCGGTGCGACCGCCATTGTCATGCTGCTCACGGAGCCGGGAACCGCCAAGCTGGCCCTCGCCAGCCTGATGGAGCGTATCGCGCTGAACCTGCGGGCCGGCTTTCTCGACACGCTCCAGAACCCGCGCGAGACGAAGGCCATGGAGGCGGCGCGGTGCACTGTGGTGAAGACCCTCGCCCCGCTCGGCGCCGCCATCGACGCCGCCACTGGCGAATCCGCGCTTCTTTATTCCCGCCGGGGGAATTTGCACGGGGCGGTGGCGCGCCTGGTGACCGCGCTGGTGGGCTGGCGCGCCGTCAGCCGGCGGAAGGCGCTTGCGGCAGGGGATGCTCCTGGCCAGGCCTCCGGCTTCGAGAGCGCCCTGGCCATGTGCCTGGCCCGGATCAATCCGGCCGCGCCGGAGCGGCGCGCATCGGCGGCCCGGGCCGCGGCGTTGCAGGCCATGGCCGATCTGGAGGCCATGACGGAACCGGAGGCCCTGGCTGACCCAGAGGCCAGGGCTCACCTGGCGCTGAAACCGGAGGGGCAGGGCGCCGTCGATGCCCGCCTCCGCCTCAATGCCACCCGCAGCGTGGCGGCCTGCCTTCTGGACCTCATGGATGCGGTGATCTTCCTGCGCACGGCGGAGGGCGAGCGCAAGCCCATGCCGGCGCAGCCCCTGGTGATCGCCGACGCTCTGCCGGCCCTGGTGGCGGGGCTTCGCGCCGTCCTGTCCGTGCTCGCCGTCAGCGCGTTCTGGATCCTCACCGCCTGGCCGAACGGGGCCCTCGCCGTTGCCTTCGCGGTGATCTCCACGCTGATCTTCGTCGCCTTCGCCGACGAGGCCCGCGCGCGAGCGACGGACTATGCCCTCGGCGTGGCCGTGATGGCGATACTGGGCAGCGGGATTTACTTCCTGGTTCTTCCCGCCCTGTCCACCTTCCCCGCCCTGGTGGGGCTGCTGTTCCTGCTTTATGTGCCGCTGGGCATGATGCAGGTGGGCAGCTGGCACAGCCCATTGTTCCTCGCCATGTCCATCTGCGCCCTGCCGCTGCTGGGGATCGGCAATCCCATCGCCTATGATCCTGCCGGATACTTCAATGTGGCCTTTGCCATCCTGGCCGGCACGGCGGCGGGCACGGTGTTCTTCGTCATCGTGCCGCCGATGGCACCGGCCCAGCGCACCCGCCGGCTCATCCGCCTGTCCGTGCGCGACCTGCGCCGCCTGATCGGGACCCGACGGGAGGCGGACCCGCGCCGCTGGCAGGCCTTGCTCACGCGCCGGCTGGAGAGCCTGCCGGCGGAGGCGAGCCTGGATCAGAGCGGCGCCTTGCTGGCACTCCTGGCCATGGGGCTGGCCGTCCTGCAGCTCCGGGGAGCCCCAGCTGGCCGCGCGCAGGGGGAGGCACTCGAGGCGGCTCTGGCAGCCCTCGCGAACGGCCGTCTGTCCGCCGCGCTGGAGCAGTTGGGTGCGGTCCGCCGCCGGTTTGCCGCGGAAGGGGCGGGGATCGAACGCCAGGCGCACGTGGCCGTGCTCACCGACGCCATCATGACCCATGCCGCGCTGCTGGGCGCGCTCGATCCGGCGCCCGCCCGGTCCGCGCGCCCGTGAGGAGGGATCCGCATGTTCTCCGAAGTCAACATCCTGGGGGTCTATGTGGCCCCGTTCGCGGTGATGATGCTGATGGCCTATGTGGCGATGCTGCCGCTAAACCTGATCTGCGCACGCGCCGGCGTGATGCGTCGCGTCTGGCACCCCGGGCTCTTCACCCTGTGCCTCTACATCATCCTTCTCGCGTTGATCGTCCTCGCCTGGGGCGCCCGGCCATGAGGCGCGCCTTGCCCCATCCTTCGTCCTTGTCCCTCACCCCTGCCATGGGATGCCCTCCATGACCGCCATCGACCTGCCCGCCGAACCCCGGAAATCGACCCTTGTCCCCGTGCTGCGCGTGCTGGCGACCCTTGCTGCCGCAGGCCTCGCCGGTGCGCTCGCGTGGCAGATGTGGCTTGCCTACATGACCACGCCGTGGACCCGTGACGGCACGGTGCGGGCCTATGTGGTCACCGTGGCCCCGCAAGTGGCCGGGCGCATCGTCGACCTCCCGGTGAAGGCCGATCAGTTCGTGCACAAGGGCGACCTGCTCATGGTGGTCGAACCGGACGACTATCAGATTGCGCTCGCCGATGCCGAGGCCAATGTGGCCCGCGCCAAGGCGGACCTCGACAACAAGCAGGCCGAGGCCGAGCGGCGCGCGCACCTGAGCGCGCTTGCGGTGTCCGACGAGGAGAAGCAGGTCTTCGCCGCCGGAGCCAACATGGCACTGGCTGCCTATCAGCAAGCCCTCGCCACCCGCGACAAGGCGCGGCTCGACCTGAAGCGGACCCGCATCGTTTCCCCCGTGAACGGCTATGTCACAAACCTCATCACCCAGGCGGGCGACTTCGCCACGGTGGGCCAGCGCGCGCTCTCGGTCCTGGATGCCGACAGCTTCTGGGTCGACGGCTATTTCGAGGAAACCCTGCTGAATGCGATCCATGTGGGCGACAAGGCCGAGGTGTCTCTGATGGCCTATCCCGAGCGCCTGACGGGCCATGTCACCGGCATCGGGCGGGGAATTGCCGTTCCCAACGCCCAACCCGATGGCTCTGGCCTCGCCAGCGTCAATCCCGTCTTCACCTGGGTGCGCCTTGCCCAGCGCGTCCCGGTGCGCGTGGTGCTGGATCAGGTGCCGCCCAATGTCACCCTTTCGGCCGGCATGACCGCCACGCTCTCAATCCAGGACGGCACGGCGCCAGTGGCCCGCCCGTAGAGCGCTGCATCTGTTTGTTTTAGCGCAATTCCTTCACGCGGACCTGTTCCCGCTTCGCTCGGACATGCTCTCGCCACGGCCCGCCCTTCCGGCGAGGCCGGAGGCTTTTGCCCCCCGCTCATCGCGCCTGCATACCCACGTATATCCGGCGCATATCTCGATCTGATTCTTCGGCGCACCGGCCCGGCCTAATTTTTCTGTGATGCTGGCCGCGGATCTGACGACGCATCGCCTCGCGCCCTCAAACCGCGCCCGGCCACTCCGACATCTTCTATCGGCAGGAGCACAATATGGGCGTTGCCAAGACCATTCGTCCCTATCACCAGCCCGCTGGCGGCTGGGGCGCGCTCAAGGCCATGGGCACGGCGCTGGTGCAGCAGCATGTGGCGGTCGCCGGCATGGAGACCTTGGCGCGCATGAACCAGCCCGGCGGTTTCGACTGCCCCGGCTGCGGCTGGGGCGATCCCAAGCACACCTCGCCCTTTGAATATTGCGAGAATGGCGGCAAGGCGGTGGCCTGGGAGATGACCGCCCGCCGCTGCACGCCGGACTTCTTCGCCGCCCATACTGTCACTGAGCTCGCGGCGCTGAGTGACTATGAGCTGGAGATGGAGGGCCGCCTCACCCATCCCATGCGCTATGACGCGGCCAGCGACCGCTATCTGCCGGTGAGCTGGGAGGAAGCCTTCGCCCTGGTGGGCGCGCATCTCAACGCGCTGCCAGACCCCAACATGGCGGATTTCTACACCTCCGGCCGGGCTTCCAATGAGGCGGCGTTTCTCTACCAGCTGTTTGCCCGCGAATACGGCACCAACAACTTCCCCGACTGCTCCAACATGTGCCACGAGGCCACCAGCGTCGGGCTGCCCCAGTCCATCGGCGTGGGCAAGGGCACGGTGGTTCTGGAGGACTTCGCCCGCGCCGACTGCATCTTCATCTTCGGCCAGAATCCCGGCACCAACTCGCCGCGCATGATGACGGAGCTCCGCAACGCCTCACGGCGCGGCGCCACCATCCTGTCCTTCAACCCGTTCCGGGAGCGGGCGCTGGAGCGCTTCCAGGCGCCGCAGAGCCCGGTGGAGATGGCGACGCTCTCCTCCACGCCCATCTCCTCCCGGCTGTTCCAGGTGCGGGTGGGCGGTGACGTGGCGCTCATCAAGGGCCTCATGAAGCACATGGTGGCGATGGACGCCCGGGCCCGCGCCAGCGAACAGGCCCCCGTGCTGGACTGGGACTTCATCAAGGGCCATACCCAGGGCATCGACGTGCTCATCGCCGACCTCGACGCCACCTCCTGGGAGGCCATCGAACGCAAAAGCGGCGTGTCCCGCGCCGACATCATGTTCGCAGCGGACGCCTACATGAAGGCGGAGCGAGCCATCCTGGTCTATGGCATGGGCATTACCCAGCACCGCCACGGCACGCAGAATGTGCAGCAGATCGCGAACCTGGCGCTGCTGCGGGGCAATGTGGGGCGCGAGGGCACCGGCATCTGCCCGGTGCGCGGCCATTCCAACGTGCAGGGCGACCGGACGGTGGGGATCACCGAGGTTCCGTCTCCGGAGCTGCTCCATGCGCTGGACGCCCGCTACGGCTTCACGCCGCCCAAGGCCCCCGGCCACAATGTGGTGACCGCGCTGGAGGCGATGGTGAAGGGGGAAGCCAAGGTCTTTATCGGCCTGGGCGGCAATTTCGCCGCGGCCATTCCCGACTGGCAGCTGACGCAGGAGGCCATGCGCAAGCTGGACCTCACCGTCCACATCGCCACCAAGCTCAACCGCAGCCATCTCGTCCATGGCCGCGACGCGCTGATCCTGCCGTGCCTCGGCCGCACCGAGGTGGACATGCAGGCGAGCGGCCCGCAATCGGTGACGGTGGAAGACACCATGTCCATGGTGCACGCCTCCACCGGCCACAATGCGCCCGCCTCGGAGCATCTGAAGAGCGAGCCCGCCATCATCGCGGGGCTGGCGCGGGCAACGCTCGGAAAGCGGTCCAAGGTGGAGTGGGAGGCGCTGGTCGCCGACTACGGGCTGATCCGGGAGGAGATCGAGGCCATCTTTCCCATCTTCCAGGGCTACAACGCCCGCATCCGCGTCCCCGGCGGCTTTCACCTCACCTCGCTCGCCCGCGAGCGCATCTGGGCGACCGCGACGGGGAAGGCGAATTTCCTGGTCTGCGAGGGCCTGTGCGAGGACCCGCAAGTGGGGGTGGACGAGGTGCTCTGGCTCACCACCGTGCGCAGCCATGACCAGTACAACACCACACTCTACTCGCTTTCCGACCGTTATCGCGGCGTCTATGGCCAGCGCGACGTGGTCTTCCTCAGTGAAGCCGAGATGGAGCGGCGCGGGCTGGCGGAGGGGGACCGCGTGGACATCGTGACGGTCTCGCAGGACGGCATCGAGCGGGCGGTGCGGGCGTTCCGCGTGGTGCCTTATGCGTTCCCGGAGGGGAGCTGCGCCGCCTATTATCCCGAGACCAACCCGCTGGTGCCGCTCTATGCGCACGATCCGCAGAGCTTCACCCCGGCCTCGAAGGGCGTTCCCGTCCGCCTGGTGAAATCTCCCCCGCGCGCGGCGTGAGACAGGGGCGGCCGCACGCGGCGCCCCGACCGGACCTCGACCTGTCGCCGGCCCTTGGCGGTGGATGGGCCGAGGTCTTTTTTATGGCGAAGCTCGCGTTTCTCACCGCATTCCGTCATCCCAACGTATGAGTACTCCACCGTCACGTCTGAAAGCCTGAAATCGCGCCGCAAATTAAGGTTTCGCCATCCCCATTGCTTGTCATGACTTGAAAGGAGATGGCCATGTTCTCGCGCAACGTTGCGGACCTCATGGTGGACACGCTGGCCGAGGCCGGTGTGGAGCGCATTTATGGTGTGGTGGGCGACAGCCTGAACGGCCTCACGGAGGCCCTGCGCACCACCGGAAAGCTGCGCTGGCTCCATGTGCGGCACGAGGAGGTGGCGGCGTTCGCGGCATCCGGAGAGGCGCAGATCACCGGCAAGCTGGCCGTGTGCGCCGGCTCCTGCGGGCCGGGCAACCTCCACCTCATCAACGGCCTGTTCGATGCCCAGCGCAGCCGCACGCCGGTGCTCGCCATCGCCGCGCAGATCCCCTCCGCCGAGATTGGCGGCGGCTATTTCCAGGAGACCCATCCCCAGACCCTGTTCCAGGAATGCAGCGTCTATTGCGAACTGGTCTCGGACCCCGCCCAGATGCCGTTCGTGCTGGAAAACGCCATCCGCGCGGCGGTGGGCCAGCGGGGCGTCGCGGTGATCGTCATTCCCGGCGATGTGGCGCTGAAGCCCGCCCCCGCGCGCGCGATTTCCGCGCCGCAGGGCCTTCTGCCGCCGGCGCCCGTGGTGGTGCCCGCCGCCCGGGAACTGGACGCGCTGGCGGATCTCTTGAACGGGGCCGAGCGCGTCACCCTGTTCTGCGGCCGAGGCTGCGCCGGGGCGCATGCCGAGCTCATGCAGCTCGCCGAGAGACTGAAAAGCCCCATGGTCCATGCGCTCGGCGGCAAGGAAGTGGTGGAATACGACAATCCCTATGATGTGGGCATGACCGGCTTCATCGGCTTCTCATCCGGCTACGAGGCCATGCATGCCTGCGATGTCCTGCTCATGCTGGGCACGGACTTCCCCTATAAGCAGTTCCTGCCCACCGCCGTGAAGATCGCCCAGGTGGACATCCGTCCCGCCAATCTGGGCCGGCGCTGCAAGCTTGACCTCGGCATCGTCGGCGACGTTGGGGCCACCCTCGCGACGCTGCTGCCGCGCCTGGAGGTGAAGTCCGATCGGCTGCACCTGGATGACGCCGTCACGCGCTATCGCCATGCGCGGGAGGACTTGGACGCCCTGGCGGAAGGAACGCCCGGCCGCAAGCCGATCCACCCCCAATATCTCGCGCGGCGCGTCAGCGCGCAGGCCGAGGACACCACCGCCTTTACCTTCGATGTGGGCACTCCTACCATCTGGGCGGCGCGCTATCTGAAGATGAACGGCAAGCGCCGCATGGTGGGCTCGCTGGTGCATGGCTCCATGGCCAATGCCCTGCCGCAGGCCATCGGCATCCAGGCCGCCGAACCCACCCGCCAGGTGATCTCGCTCTCCGGCGATGGCGGGTTTTCCATGCTGATGGGCGATCTCATCACGCTGAAGCAGGAAAAGCTGCCCGTGAAGGTGGTGATCTTCAACAATGGCGTTCTCGGCTTCGTGGCGCTGGAGATGAAGGCCGCCGGCTTCGTGGAACTGGGCACGGACCTTGAAAATCCGGACTTTGCGGCCATGGCCAATGCCATGGGCATCTTCGCCCTGCGCGTGGAAGATCCAGGCGACCTGCCGGACGCGCTGGACGCGGTGCTCTCACACGAGGGGCCGGCGGTGCTGGACGTGGTCACCGCCACGCAGGAGCTCTCCATGCCTCCCACCATCGGCATCGAGCAGGCCCGCGGCTTCGGCCTGTGGATGCTGCGCGCCGTGCTGAGCGGCCATGGCACCGAGGTCATCGACCTCGCCGGCACCAATCTCCTGCCGCGCTGAACCGGCCGGCCCTTCGGGGCCGGTCCGCCGCCCGACGCCGGTTCCTTTCAACGCGGGACATCGCCATGGACATCACCGCCCTTCTCCTGTCGCGCATCCAATTCGCCTTCACCATTTCCTTCCACATCATCTTCCCGGCCTTCACCATCGGCCTTGCCGCCTGGCTCACCTTTCTTGAGGCCTGCCACCTCATCACGGGGGAGCGCATCTATCGGCGGCTGTCGGATTTCTGGATGAAGATCTTCGCCGTGGCCTTCGGGCTCGGCGTGGTCTCAGGCATCGTGATGGCGTTCCAGTTCGGCACCAATTGGAGCGAATTGTCCCGCCGCACCGGACCCATCCAGGGGCCGCTCCTGGGCTATGAGAGCTTCACCGCCTTCGCGCTGGAGGCCGCCTTCTTTGGCGTGCTGATGTTCGGGCGCGATCGCGTGCCGCGCTGGGCCTATCTGGTGGCCTGCCTGATGGTGTCGCTGGGCACCAGCCTGTCGGCCTTCTGGATCATGGTCAATAACAGCTGGATGCAATATCCGACCGGCTTCAGCCTGACACCGGACGGCGTGTTCGTGCCCACGGACTGGTCGGCCATCATCTTCAATGAAGCCGTCTGGACGCGCTTCCCGCACATGGTGCTGGCGGCCTATGTGACCTCCGCCTTCTGTGTCGCGGCGACGGGCGCCTGGTACATGCTGCGCGGCACGGCGGTGCAGGAGGGCCGGGCCATGGCCGTCATGGGCCTGCGGCTTGCCGCCATCCTGGTGCCGATGCAGCTCGGCTTCGGGCACCTGGTGGGCGATTTCGTCCATGACCGCCAGCCCGCCAAGTTCGCCGCCATCGAGGGGCGGTGGAACGACCAGCAGCCGGCGAGCGAGATCCTCATTGCCTGGCCCGACCCCGCCAATGAGCGCAACCTTTTCGAGGTGGCGGTGCCTTATCTCGGCTCCGTCATCGGCTCCATGAGCCTGACTTCCAAGGAACTGGGCATCAAGAGCTTCCCGCCGCAGGACCGGCCGCCGATGGCCATTCCCTTCTTCGCCTTCCGCATCATGGTGGGCTGCGGCCTCCTGATGCTGGCCTTGGCCTGGACCGGCACCGTCCTGAGCTTCGGCGAGGGCATCCTCAAGGCGCGCCTTTTCCTGGTGGCCACCGCCTTGTCCTTCCCGCTCGGCTTCATCGCCACCCTCACCGGCTGGTTCACGGCCGAGGTGGGGCGCCAGCCCTGGGTGGTCTACGGCCAATTGCGCACGGCGGACGCGGTGACGCCCTTCCTGACCACCCACGAGGTGGCGATCACCTTCGTGATGATCGCGGCGGTCTATGCGCTGATCTTCGGCTTCGGCGTTCTCTACCTTTACCGGCTGCTGCGCGCCGGCCCCATCCCGGCGGGCGAGATTTCCCTCTACGCCACCAATCCCAAGCGTCCCCTGTCCGTGCCCGGCGCCAGCCCTGGCGTGTCGGCCGCCACCCCTCTTGGAGAATGACCATGGTCGAATTCTGGGCCTGTGTCCTCGGGCTTTCCATCCTCCTCTACATCCTGCTCGATGGTTTCGACCTCGGCGTCGGCATGCTGTTTCCCTTCGCTCCGGGCGAGCCGGAGCGCCGGCGCATGCTGGCCTCCATCTCGCCCGTCTGGGACGGGAACGAAACCTGGCTGGTGGTCTCGGCCGCCACCTTGTTCGGCGCCTTTCCGGTCGTCTTTTCCATCATCCTGTCGGCCTTCTATTTGCCGCTCTTCCTCATGCTGGCGGGGCTGATCCTGCGCGGCGTGGCATTCGAGTTCCGCTACAAGGCCACCACCAGCCGGCCCATCTGGGACATCGGCTTCGTCGCCGGCTCCTATGTGGCGGCTTTCGTCCAGGGCACGGCGGTGGGCGCCATCGTCCATGGCTTGCCCATCGCCAACGGCATCTATGCCGGCACCCCGTTCGGCTGGGCGAGCCCCTTCGCGCTCTTTTGCGGCCTGGGGCTGTGCATTGGCTATGCGCTGATGGGGGCCTGCTGGGTTGCCGGAAAATCCGACGGAGCGCTGCGCGACTTCAGCTTTCGCGTCCTTCCTGCCCTCATGGCGGCGCTGGCGGCCTTCCTGGTGGCGGTCTTTGTCTGGTCGGTGGAGATTCGCCTGCCCGTGCTCGGCCGCTGGATGGAGCGCCCCCTCCTGCTCCTGTGCCCGCTGGTGGGCTTTCTGGCCTTTGCCGTCATGGCCCTTGCCGTGTGGCGCCGGAGCGATCGCCTCCTGTTCCTGTGCGGCGCACTCATCTTCATGGCGGCTTTCGCCACGCTCGCCGGGTCCTTCCTGCCCTATATGCTCCCCTTCTCGCTGACCCTCTGGCAGGCGGCCTCGCCACATGCCTCGCTCGCTTTTCTGTTCTGGGGGGCGGGCGTCTTCGTCCTGCCGCTGACGCTCGTCTATACGCTGGTGGTCTATTTCATCTTCCGGGGCAAGCTGGTCACGGACCGCGACTACTGAGCGTCGGCCCTCCCGAGCCGGCTCCAGTCAGAAAGGTGAGAGAGAAGGCGGTCGCTCCCCTGCGGGAGCGGCCGCTTTTTGCTTTCTGGCCCCGCGCCCGTCAGAGTAAGGGCGGATTGGGCGACAACGGCTTTGGGTTCGGCGTGCGGACATCGACATCCCGGTCGCGCGCGAGGGGAGCGATGTCTCCTGTCTCGCCTCCAACGGTCTTGCCTCCAGCTCCGCGCACTTGAACACGCGGCCTTGAACCGGGGGCTTGGCTATCCCGCTGCTGGGCTCCCACCCGTTATAGATGCCTCCGCCGCCCTCCGCATGCCCTCGTCCGTCGGGCAAAGCGGAGAATGTCACCGCGTCCATGTGCACCGTCGGGGCCATTCCCGCTCCGGGCGCGGACGGTGGGTGTGCCGGGACAAGGCACGCGCGCGCCTGGCCGCTGCCCAGCGCCTTGTGCGGGAGCCGCTCGCTTCCATGGACGAAGGGGGGACGCCTTCAAGCAAGACCTTGCGGTCAGGCCACAACAAAAAGCCCCGGCGGGCGGGCACGCCGGCCGGGGCCGATACAGGTGGAGATGGTGCGGAGGCCGCCGAGCGTCAGCCGCGCCGGCGCCAGGCGATGAGCTGCAGGACGGTTGCGAACACCGCAAAGGCAGTTCCCAGCAGGCTCACCAGCGGCCAGCCGCCGGTCTGCCAGGCAAGGGTTGCCAGTGCCGAGCCCAGCGCGCCGCCCAGGAACATGGTGCCCATCAGCACCGTGTTGAGCCGCGCGCGGGCTTCCGGATGCAGGGCGAAGACGATGTGCTGGTTGGACACCAGGGCCGTCTGCATGCCGAAGTCGAGCAGCACCACGCCCACCACAAGCCCGGCCAGCGACGTCCACAGCCCGAACACCAGGAAGGAAGCGAGCGTCACGAGGACACCCAGCCCCACCGCCTGCGCCGACCCGCGCTTGTCGGCAAAGCGCCCGGCGAGGGGGGCAGCAAGAATGCCCACCGCGCCCACGAGGCCGAAGAGGCCCGCGATTTCGGCGCCGTAGCCGTAGCGCGGTTCCGCCAGATGGAAGGCGAGGATGGTCCAGAACACGGTGAAGGCGGCAAACAGCGCCGACTGGGTGAGCGCGGCGAAGCGCAGCGCCGGATAGGCGCGCCACAGGTGCCAGATGGAGTGCAGCAGCTTTGGATAGCTCAGGGCGGAGTCCGGCCGGCTGCGCGGCAGGACGGCAGCCATTAGCCCGGCGGCCGCCAGCGCCAGCGGCACGGAAAGCCAGAACATGTCCCGCCATCCCCCATGGGCTGCCACGAAGCCGGCGAGCGTCCGGCTGAGCAGGATGCCGGTCAGCAGGCCCGCCATCACCGTGCCCACCGTCGCGCCCCGCCGCTCGGGGGCGGCCAGATGCGCGGCGAAGGGGACGATCTGCTGAGCCACCGTCGCCAGAAGCCCCACCGCCAGGGACGCCGCCACCAGGGCGAGCGCGCCGGGGGCGAGGGCGGCGCCGGCGAGTGCGGCTGCAAGCAAGCAGAATTGCAGAATAATCAGCCGCTTGCGCTCTACGAGATCGCCGAGCGGCACCAGCAGGAACAGCCCGGCCGCATAGCCGAGCTGGGTGGCCGTGGGGATGGCTCCCGCCAGCCGGTCGGGCAGGTCCTGCTCGATCAGTTCGAGCATGGGCTGGTTGTAGTAGATGTTCGCGATCGCAAGGCCCGCCGCCGCCGCCATGGCGAAGGTGGTTCCGTGGCCGAGCGCGTGCCGCGCATGCGGCTTGGCCAGGCGTCCTCCGGGGACGCTATCCTGAAGGGTCATGGCAGTCACCATATGTGAAAAGGAAAGAAATGATCGCGCCGGACACCCTCGTTCGCGGCGCGATCTCGTGGATTGGTTGGCTCAGGCCTGCAGGCTGGCGGCTTGGCGCAAGATCACGACGAGATTTGCGGCATCGCGTGGCCCCTCATAGAGGCGGCCATTGATGAAGAGGCACGGCGTGCCGTTCACGCCGCCGCGCACGCCGCCCAGGAAGTCCCGCTGGATCTTGTCGTCGTGCCGCCCCTCGAAGGCGGCAAGCAGCAGGGCACGGTCGAGGCCGAGATGCTCGCCATAGGCCCGAAGGCTCTGGTCGGTGAGCGCCTCCTGGTTCTCATAGAGCAAATCGTGGGCCTCCCAGAACCGGCCGGCCTCGGCGGCCGCCTCGGCGAACTGGGCGGCGCGCAAGGCATGAGCGTGGATCTCCACCAGCGGGAAGTTCCGGAACACGAAGCGCAAATCATGCCCCAAGGCGCGCTGCACGGCCTTCAGCTCCGGGTAGGCCTCGCCGCAGTATGGGCATTGGTAGTCGCCATATTCCACGAGGGTTACGGCGGCGGTCGCAGGGCCGGACACGTGGTCGTCGGCGGCAAGCGGGGGAATGGACCGGGTCATGCTGCGGCTCCGTCTGCAGGGGCCGCGCCGAGCTTGTCGAGCGCGTCCAGGATGCCGTCCGCCCCGGGATTGATGCCGAGGGGGGAGAGATAGGACCAGCGGATGATGCCCTCCCCATCGATCACGAACAGCGCGCGGTCAGCCACACCCTCCCGGGCGCGGAAAGCGCCATAGCGCCGGGCAACCTCACCCTTCGGCTCGAAGTCAGCCAGGAGCGGAAAATGCAGCTTGCGCTCCGAGGCGAAGGCCGCGTGGCACCACACGCCGTCGGTGGAGATGCCCACCAGCTGGGCGCCCAGCCGGTGAAATTCCGGAAGTACCGCGTTGAGAAGGCTCATCTCGTCGCCGCACACCGGGCTCCAGTCTGCGGGATAGAAAGCCAGAATGACCGGATGGCCGCGCATTTCGGCCAGCGAGAGGGTCTGGTCCGGCGTCGCCGGCAGCGTGAAGTCCGGGGCCTTCACGCCGGGCGGCAAGAGCGGGCCGGATGCGGGGAGAGATTGTTCTGCCATTTTGCACTCCATCTTCGGGCCAGGGCAGGGGCCGAAAGCCCGTGCTCTGCTGGCCGTGAGTGTCGGAGTGCGGGGCGCGCGGGTGAATCGACCGTAGGCTTCGCCCGCTCATACTTTGGTTTTCCTGGACGATCCGCAGATCGTGTCCCGCGTGGCTCACGGGGCGGGAATGGTGCGCGCATCGCCCAGGCACCAGCTGGCCAAGATCAGCGCCAGGATGCCGACGCCGCTCATGGCAAGGCACGCGGTGAAGCCGAGCGCGTGCATGCCCAGCGTGCCCGCTGCCGCGCCCGCCACAAAGGAAAGCCAGTTCAGGAGGGAGATGCGGGCCTGACCGAGGCGCGCCTTGCCGTCCCGCGCCCGCGCGACGGACTGGCCCAGATGGAACAGCATGCCGGTGACGAACCCCTTGCCCACATCGACACCGCCCACGGCCTGGTGAAGCACATTCTGGATGCCCATGGTGAGGGCGATCATCATCACGCAGGCGAGCGGGTGGGCGGCGAGCGCGGCGGCGATGGCGACAGCCATCAATGCGGCCTCCAGGATAAGGACCCGCAGGATGAGATGGCGGCAGGCCCGGTCGGCGATGAAGGTGCCTAAGGCTGCCCCCGCCACGAAGGCGGCGACCACGCCGAGGATGGCCAGGAGGGAGGCGCCGTCCCGCTCGGCGAGGGCCATGCCCAGATGGGTGCTGTTGCCGCTCATGAACGAGACATAAAGATGGGCGAACTGCAGGTAGGCGGCGGCATCCAGGAGGCCGGCGAGGCCGGTGAGCACCAGGGCGAAGGCCAGCGGATGGCGCGCCACACGGCCTGGCTCCTGGGCTTGTCCGACCGGTGCGGTGGGTCGGGCGTCTCCCGTGCCGGCAGAGGCCGCCAAGGGCGAAGAGGGATGCAAGGTCATCTGCGAGGCCTCGACAGGGGAGGAGCACGCAAGCGGGCGCCCGCGGCGGGCGCCGTCCACGTCCGGGAAGACGCTGCGTCCATCGGCCCAGCGCGCGGCCCGCGATCAAGGAAAGGGGGCAGCCTGACCATCGCATCGCCCGCCATGGGGCGCCATCATACGCGGGGCCGCGATGCCACTCATGGGCAGGGGCAGCAATATACGAGTGTATAGGCCTCGCATATCGGCGCTCATTTGAAATTGGTGTTCAGATCTTTTCTTTATGAAGCGGTCGACTTGATGTTGTCGCAGTATATGTCCTCTCGTCGAGAGTATCCGGCTCATGCGGCGGACATGGCGCCATAACCAAGCGACATGGGAATCGCCTATCAAGCCACGGTGACCCCGCGCGCACGTTCATAGACAAGGAGTTCGTGATGACCATCCTGAAGCAGCCTATCGTCGGCACGAGGGGGGCGGATATTGTCGGCCCGCGCAATCCCCAGGTGGAAGCGCAGAATCCGGACATCCTGATCCCGCCCCAGACGGACCACGGCGGCATCCCCAACCTCAAGTTTCCCTTCGCCATGGCGCATAACCGCCTGGAGGATGGCGGTTGGGCGCGGGAGGTCACGCAGCGCGAACTGGGCGCGCTGAAGGAACTGGCGGTGGTCAACATGCGCCTGCCGCCGGGCGTGGTGCGCGAGCTGCATTGGCACAAGGAGGCCGAGTGGGCCTATGTTCTGAACGGCCGGGTGCGTTTCTACCTGGTGGACGACCAGCGCCAGACGCTGGTGGAGGATCTCGGGCCCGGCGACCTGTGGCTGGCGCCGGCGGGCTTCCCCCATGCGATCCAGGGCCTTGAGGAGGGGACGGAATTCGTCCTCGTGTTCAATGACGGCAATTTTTCTGAGAACCAGACGCTGCTGGTGACGGAATTGTTCGCCCATATGCCCCGCGAGGTGCTCGCCAAGAATTTCGGCGTGCCGCCGGAGGCCTTCGATGGCATCCCCGCCCATGAGAAGTACATTTTCCGCCAGCCCGTCCCGCCGCCGCTTGACGAGGTGCGCCGGGCTCTGGGGGCCGTCACCTTCACCGATAAATACGTCTTCCGGGCCTCAAATATGGCTGCCACGCCGTTCCCGGGCGGCGCCACCAAGGTGGTGGACGAGAAGAACTTCGCCGTCACCAACCTGGCGGCCCTGTTCATCGACCTGGAGCCGGGCGGCATGCGCGAGATCCATTGGCATCCCGACGCGGACGAAATCCAGTATTATATCACCGGCAAGGCCCGGATGACCGTGTTCGATGCGGTGGACAATGCGCGCACCTTTGACTTCGTGGCCGGCGACGTGGGCTATGTGCCCAAGACGCTCGCCCACTACATCGAGAATACCGGCGACGAGCCAGTGCGGGTGCTCAATGTCTTCCATACCGGCGTGTACAAGGACGTGTCGCTGAACAATTGGCTGGCCCTGACGCCGCGCCACCTGGTGGAGGGGCATCTGGACGTGGGCGATCCGCTCCTGTCCGCGCTGCGGCCGACCCGCCAGCCGCTCGTCAAAGGCTGACGCGCGCGGCCGGGTCTTCAGGCGGGGGAGGGGCGGGCCTGTTCGCCGCGCGACCTCCCCCGAAGCTCTCGCGCCCCTCCGATCCCCGGCAAGGCCATGGCGACGCTCAATCTCGTTCTCATCCTCGTTATCGCGGTGGTGGTGAGCAGCTGGATCAGCCGGCTCTTGCCCCGCGTGGCGCCGCCCCTGGTCCAGATTGCCGTCGGCGCGGTCATGGGCCGGCTGGGTATCGACCCGGTGAGCATCGATCCCGACCTGTTCTTCGTGCTGTTCCTGCCGCCTCTCCTGTTCGTGGATGGCTGGCGCTTTTCCGGCCATGAGCTGATCTTGCGGGCGGGCCCGATCACCTCGCTGGCGGTGGGGTTGGTGCTGGTCACCGTGGCCTGTGTCGGGCCGGCCCTGCATGCGCTCCTTCTCCACCTGCCACTGGTGGCGGTGCTGGCCCTCGTGGCCGTGCTCTCGCCCACCGATGCCGTCGCGGGCACGTCGCTGCTCCGGCGGGCGCCGCTGGCCCGTGGCGCGGGGCGGGTCATCGAAGGCGAGGCGCTGCTCAATGATGCCTCCGCCCTGGTCTGTCTTCACTATGTGCTGCTCCTTGGGGCGCGGCAGGCGCCCTCCGGCACCGCCATGGTGTGGGACCTGCTTTGGATCGGAACCGGCGGGCTCGCCATCGGCGCCGGCGTCGGCCTCGTCATCCTGTCTCTGAAGAGCGCGATCCTGGCGCGGCTCGGGGAAACCACCGCGACGCAGATCCTCATCAGCCTGCTGTTTCCCTATGCGGCCTATCACGCGGCGGTGGCGCTGGGCGCCTCCGGCATTCTCGCCCCCGTGGCGGCCGGCATCGTGATGGGGCGGTGGGAGCTTGGGGGAAAGGCGCTGCCGCTGACCCGGCTGCGCCGCGCCGCCATCTGGGAGACACTGGAATTCACCCTGAACGGCATCATTTTCATCCTGCTGGGCGAACAATTGCCCGGAATCGCCGAAAAGGCCCTGGCGGAGGCCCCCTCGGCGGGCCTCTCCTTGGCCAAGGCACCTCTGGCAGGGGCCTCGGGGGCGCTTTGGCTGGGCGCCGCCATCGGCGCAGCCTTCATTGCCCTCATGGTCGTGCGGTTCGCCTGGGTGGGGGTCTTGGTGGCCCGCAACACGCACGCCGGGCAGGAAGCATGCAGCGGCCGGACGCGGCTCCTCACCGCCATGGCCATGACATTCTCGGGCGTGCGGGGCGCGGTGACGCTGGCCGCCGCACTGGCCTTGCCGAACGCGCTGCAAGGCGGCGCGCCTTTCCCCGCGCGGGACCTTGTCATCGCCATCGCCGCCGGGGTGATCGTCACCTCGCTGGTGGTTGCCAATCTCGCCCTTCCGGTGCTGGCGCGCCGGCTCGCCGCGGCTGCCGCCGAGGAGGCGGCGCCGCAGCAGGTGGCGGCCCGCCTGCGCACGGCGCAGGCCGCCATCGCCGCGGTGGCGCGCATGGCGCAGGAGGGCGGCGCGGGCGACGGGCCGGACCCGCATTCCTGGCAGGAGGCCTCCGCCACGGTGCTGTCCTTCTACCAGCGGCAGGTGGAGCGGCTGAGCCGCCCCGCGCGGGATGGCGGAGCTTTGGACCAGCGGGGCACCGCTGAGCACCTGCTGCGCGTCGGCGGACTGCACGCGCAGCGCGCGGAGATTGCGCGCATGGTGGCCGAGCATGTGATCGACAACGAGACGGCGCGCCTCCTTTTGCTCGAACTGGATGGCCAGGAGGCCTGGCTGGCCAGCTGAGCCGGCGCCCGCACGCCCCATCGGCGGGGTTCGCTGTCGCATCAGCAGGGCCGCGCGGTGGCGTCCATCGCCTGAAAGAAGATCCCCGTTAAACCTACGTATATCCTCTCGATCTGCCCGTACAATTCAGCGCTCCTGCCGCCCCGTCTAGGTTCGACCTCGTGAGCAATGGCAACAGGAGATCATGCCATGGGCAAGGTTCCGAGCGTTCTCGGACGACTGCAGGACTTGGAAAACCCTGCCGATGGACCGGCGGTAGACGCCAGTGAGGGTCTTTTGACGACCCGACGCGGGATGTTCGGCATCGCCGCGGGATTTGCTGCAGCCACGATGCTTCCCGGCGCCGCGCTTGCGGCCAGTGCCAGCGCCACTTCCGGCGCGACGAACCTCAACGGAGTAAATCGGATGAGCAGCGGTTTTGTGAAGACGGCGGACGGCACGGAAATCTTCTTCAAGGACTGGGGTCCCAAGGATGCCCAGCCGATCCACTTCCACCATGGCTGGCCGCTTTCGGCGGATGACTGGGATGCGCAGCTGCTGTTCTTCCTCTCCAAGGGCTATCGCGTTGTCGCCCACGACCGTCGCGGCCATGGCCGTTCCAGCCAGGTGGCCACGGGCAACACCATTGACCAGTATGCGGCCGACGCCTCTGCGGTGGTGGAGCATCTCAACCTCCGCAATGCCGTGCATATCGGCCATTCCACCGGCGGCGGCGAAGTGGCCCGCTACGTGGCCCGCTACGGCCAGCCGCAGGGCCGCGTCGCCAAGGCGGTGCTGGTGGCCGCCATCCCCCCGCTCATGCTGAAGACGCCCAACAACCCGGAAGGCACGCCGCTCACGGTGTTCGACGGCTTCCGCAGCGCGCTTGCCGCCAACCGCTCCCAATTCTATTTGGACGTGGCCGCTGGCCCCTTCTACGGCTTCAACCGGCCCGGCGCGACGGTGTCCCAGGGTATCATCCAGAACTGGTGGCGGCAGGGCATGATGGGCGGCGCGTTCGCCCAGTATGAAGGCATCAAAGCCTTCTCCGAGACCGACCAGACGGACGACCTGAAGGCCATCACTGTGCCCACCCTGGTGCTGCAAGGCGACGACGACCAGGTGGTCCCCTACAAGGACGCGGCGGTGCTTCAGGCCAAACTTCTGAAGAACAGCCAGATGAAAATCTATCCCGGCTTTCCCCATGGCATGCTGACGACCCATGCGGACGTCATCAATCCCGACCTGCTGGCCTTCGTGAAGGGCTGATGCGGTACCCCCCGGCGGATCACTCGGCCAGTGGCCCGCCGGGGCGGCTCAGCCGCCGATGTCCAGCGCCCGCTCTATGTGCTCGTCTTCCGCCGGTAGGCACCGGGAGACAGCCCGACGTGCCGGCGGAAGGCGCGCGTGAAGGTGGCCTGGGAGGAGAAGCGGCAGGCATAGGCGATCTCCGCCAGGCTGCACGGCGTGTGGGCCAGCAAGTCCTGCGCACGCTGCAACCGCAATTCGCTGATGAACCGATGGGGCGGCACCCCCATGGCGGAGCGGAACGCCCGCGCGAAATGGTGCCGGCTGAGGCAGGCGATGCTGGACAGGTCCGCAAGCGAAATGTCCGCATCCAGGTTGTCGTTGATATAGTCCACGACCCTGCGCATCTTGGACGGGTCGGCCGAGTGGCTCTCCCTCTCGTCCGCCCCATGGCCGCTATATTGGCCGATGAGATAAGATGCCAAGGAGCGGGAGAGGCTGTCCACGAGGAAGGCACCGACGGACGATTCCGCCTCAAGCTCAGCGCTGATCCTGTAGCCGACTTGGCGGATGAAATCGTCGTTGAGGTCGGCGCGATAGGCGATGGCCTCGGGCGATACGGCCCGCGAGAGCGAAGCCGAGATGTCCCTGAAGATCTCCTGCCCGATGAACATGTGCAGGATGCCGCTGAGGTCGTCGGTGATGCGGATGGAGTCCTCCACCACCCCGATGGGGCAAAGCCACACAGTCCCCGGGCGCGCGGCGGTGTCTTGAAACTCGCCATTGCCCCGCCGCTGCACGCGCCCGGACGCCGATCCCTTCAGGGCCAGGGTGATTTCCATCTGCTGCGGGACGGGGGGCGGGATTTCTCCGGCGGGATGATTGCGGATCTCCGCAGCCATCCCCGTCCAGCTCCGCCGCGCGGAACTGGCCAGGACCTCGCCTCTGGGAAATTTCCTACGGCCGAAGTCATGCACGCCCGTCATGTTCGACTCCTGGACCCACAGGGACGTGGCTCCGCTGCCTGATCCTGAGGCCTGATGCTTTCTCGATCAAGTATGTCAATTCCGGCAAACACTATGCCGTTCCAGGCAAAGACGCCATACTGGCACATGCGTCACACTTCACCTAAATCGTCGGCAGATTCCTGCGCCCCGGCCCAAGGGCGCGCGGCAGGTGAGGCTCAGTGTGAGGCGGCCATGAACTCCAGAAGTCATGTTCCTGGCGTCTCTCTCCAGGCCAGCGTTCCGGCGCCCAACGCCTCCTATTTGCTGAGCCACGACCTCGCTAATCGCCTTGAGCGCCGTTCGCCCGCCTGGTGGGTCGGTCTGACGGTGACCGTGCAGGGAGGGGAGGATGGGATTGAGTGCCGGGAGGTGATCGGTGCCGACGGCCGGTCCTGGCGCATCCTGCTGGCCGACTGGAACACGCCGGAGGCCGTCCAGCTGCAGGTGGACGCCACCGCGGCCCTCATGCTCGGAGCGGACCTGGCCGAGGTTCCCACCTACCTTGCAGAAGGGGACCGGCTGGCGCTCGTCTATCCCGCCCGCACGGCGCAGCCGCTGGCGGACCGTCCCAGGGAGCAGCCAGAGGTCGGGGCCTTCCTTGATCTCGCGCGGGCGGCCACCGCGACGCTGATGGAGGTGCACGACGCCGGCATCATTCATGGCAGGCTCTCTCCCCGCCGGCTTCTGGTGGATCGCGACGGCGGGGTACGCCTGACCGGCTTTGCCGGCCTTCCCGGCCATGCCTCCGGCATCTCCACCGAACTTCCCCTGTCCGGGCCAGCCATGCCATATGCCGCCCCCGAACTCCTGCGCGCCGATCCGTCGTCGGTGGATGCGCGCACCGACCTCTATGCGCTCGGCGTCATGCTCTACGAGCATCTGGTGGGCGCCCTCCCGATCACAGCGCACGACCTGCCCGGCTGGCTGCATGCCCATGTGGCCATGGAGGCGCCCTCGGCGCGCCTCGCCCGCCCGGACCTCCCCCCCGTGATCGACCAGATCCTTCTGAAGCTCATCAGCAAGGACCCCAAGCAGCGCTATCAGACCGCCCGGGCGCTGCATGCCGACTTCGTGCGTGTGGCGCAATCCATCGCCAGCACCGGCACGGCCGTCAGCTTCGTGCTGGCGCGTGGCGAGTTGGCTGAGCCGTCGCGGCTTTCCGCGCACCTGTTTGGCCGCCACGATGAGATCACGGCGCTTAACGAGGTCTACGCCGCGTTCCGCGGGGATGCGTCACGCCGCATGGTTCTCATTTCCGGCGAGCCGGGAGCGGGAAAGTCGACCCTGGTGGACGCCTTCCTGGCCGGCCTCGAGGGGACGGGCGCCGTCTGCACGTCCGGCAAGGGCGTGCAGTTGCGGCAGGGCACGCCGTTCGCGCCCGTCGCGCAGGCCTTGCGCACCGCGCTGGCCCATTTGATGGCGGGCGGGGAGGAGGCCCTGGAGGGCGCGCGGTCCCGTCTGGCCGCCACCGTGGGGGCGGCGCGTGCGCTCGCGGAGCTGGTTCCCGAAGCCGCAATCCTGCCGTCGGAATCCCATGCCCTGGGAGATGCCCCGGCCCATGTGGCGCAAGCCCGGTCCGCCCGTGTGATCGCTCAGACGCTCGGTGCCCTGGCCTCGGCGGATGCCCCTCTGGTGCTATTCCTGGACGACCTTCAGTGGTTCGACCATGCCAGCCTGAATGTGGTCCGGCAGATGTGCGCGGACGCGCCAGCCCATGTCTTCCTCATCGGCAGCTATCGCACCGAAGCACAGAACCGGAAGAGCGTGCGGGATCTGCTGGAGGCCGCCCGACGTTCGCCCGCGTTCTCCCGGGAGCTGCGCGTGCAGCCATTGCGGGAGGTCGACACCGCCGCCCTGGTGGCCTGCATCCTCAAGAGCGCGCCGGAGGAGGTGGGCGCCATCTCGGCCCGTGTCCAGCGTGAGACCCAAGGCAACCCCTTCTACATCGGCCAACTGCTTCGGCGCATGCAGGAGGAGCACATCCTGCGCTTCGACCCGGAGGCGCAGGAATGGAGGTTAAGCGAGGATGGCGGCGGGACTGCGCATGAAATGGCGGATCTGATGCTGGACCGCATCGCCGCCCTGCCGGTTCTGCAGCGCCGCTTTCTGCAGCGTTGCGCCACCCTGGGCGGGCGTTGTTCGGCCTCCTTTGCGACCCAGCTGGCCGGAGTCGGCTCGGAGGAGATGACCCGGGCCGTGAATGGCCTGGTGGCGGCTGGCCTGCTTCACCGCTCTGGCCCCGATTTCGTCATCGCCCATGACCGCGTGTTGGAAGCTGCATATGCGTCCATGTCGCCAGCGGAACGGGCGCTCAAGCACCTCGGAAATGCCCGTCTCTTGGCCGAGCTGCACCCCGATCCGGAGGCCGGTGCGGCCTTCGACATCGCCTCGCAGATCGAGCATTGCGACCTGGCAGACCTGACGCCCCAGGAGCGCCCGCACTTTGCCCGCATCCTGCTGCTGGCCGCCCGCAGAAGCCGCTCTGCCGGCGAGGCCGAGCGCGCCCTCACCTTTGTCGAGCTGATCCGCCGGATGCTGCCCCCCGTGCAGTCGGACGCCCTCACCGAGCTGGGCTTCGATGCCGAATGGCTGCAGTGCGACTGCCTGCTGGCCCTTGGACGGGTGGACGAGGCTCTCGCCGCCCTCGATACCCTTTCGCAATCGCGCGCCGACCCCTTCAGCATCGCCGATGTCTGCCGCCTGCGGGCGATCGCGCTGACGGTCAAGGGGGCCTATGGGCAGGCCATTGAGGCCGCGCTGGAAGGCCTTGCGGCCCTTGGCATGGAGCTTGTCGCCACAATCGGCCGGGAAGACCTGGAGGCGGCCTATGAGGCCTGCCGGGCCAGGCTCGATGCCCTCGGCCTCGCGCAGGTGATCGCCCTGCCGGAAATGACCGACCGGCGGGCGCGCGCGGCTGTCGCGCTTCTGTCCACGCTCATCTCGTCCTTCTTCGTCAAGAGCGAGCTGCGCCTCCTGCATGTCATCCGCATTCTGGAACTGACGCTGGCCCATGGCGCAGCGCCGGAATCGGCCTATGGGCTGGCCTGGTTCGGCGTCCTCGGCGCGCATTATTTCGGCGCCTATGCCAGCGGGGCCGAGGCGGCGCAGGCGGCGTGCACCCTCGCCCAGCGCGAGGGCTACGAGGCCCAGCGCACCGCCGCCCTTATCGCGCTCGACCAGGTGAGCGCCTGGACATTGCCCATGCGCACGGCGCTGAGCCATGCCCGCGAAGGCGCGCGGGTGGGGCAGGCGGCGGGCGATCTCGGCATGGTCTGCTATGCGCGCAATCACATCGCCTCGGACATGCTTGTCATCGGCACGCGGCTCGATCGGGTTCACGCGGAGCTGGTGGACAGCATCGCTCTGACGCGGGAGATCGGATACGGCGACATCGAGCTCATCCTGGCGGCGCAGATTGGCCTCGTCGACGCGCTCGTCTCGGGAGACGGGGCGCCGCCGCCTCCCGATGCGGAGTTGCTGAAGTCGTCGGTGGCGACCCAATATTGGGTGAAGCACTATGCCGGGCTGCAATCCTTCTTCCTCGGCCAGACGGAGGACGCCATCGCCCGCCTGGAAGCGGCGGAGGCCATGGCTTGGGCGGCGCCTGCCCATATCGACACGGCCAACACCTGCTTCTTTCTCGCCCTGGCCCACGCCTCCCGGCGGGACACGCCGCCCGCCGCGCAGTGCGTACGACTGGCCGACGCACGGGAGCGCTTCCGGGGATGGGCCGCGCTCAACCCGGAGACCTTCACCGCCAAGCATCTCCTGCTGGAGGCGGAGGCCGCCCGCCTCACGGACCAGCGCGCCGAGGCCATGGACCTCTACGAGCGGGCGGCGGACGCCGCGGCGGCAGGCCTGTTCGTCCATGACCAGGCGCTGGCGCAGGAACTTGCGGCGCGCTTTTACGCGGACATTCACCTGAACAGCCCCGCCCAGGGCTGCCTGCAGAGCGCCATCGAGGCCTATCGGGAATGGGGCGCGCAGGGCAAGGCTGCCCATCTCGCGCGACACCTGACGGCCGCTGGCGCTGCCGGGGGGAGGACTGCCGCGCCGAAGAGAATGCAGCACGAGCTGGACCTGACCGTCATGACCGCCGCCTCCCAGACGCTGGCGGAAGAGGTGGGGCTGGAACAGGTCGTCCGCACCTTGATGAAGAGCATGCTCATCCATGCGGGTGCCCAGTTCGGCCTGCTGCTGCTGGTGCGCAACGGGCAGCCGGTGAGCGAGGCGGTGGCGCGGGTCGCCGGGCAGACCATCCACATCGAGCTCCAGCCCGCCGCCGCGCCGGAAGACCTGATGCCGGCCTCGGTGCTGAAGACGGTCCTGCGCACCCGCCGGCCGGTAACGCTGGCGGATGCCGCCATTGAGGCGACCCAACGTGGCCTGTCCATGGACGGGCGCAACATCCGCTCCTTGGCCTGCATTCCGCTCATCAAGCGGGGCGAGCTCATCGGCATGCTCTATCTGGAAAATGCCCTGAGCGCCGATGTCTTCACGCCGCAGCGCATGGCCATGCTGGAAGTCCTCGCGCCCCAGGCAGCCATCTCCCTGGATGCGGCCCGGCTTTATGGCGACCTCATGGACGAGAATCTGCGTCGGGCGCAGGCCGAATTCGACCTGCGGGAAGCGCGGAGTGAACTGGCGCGGGCCAATCAGCTTACCGCCATGGGTAGCTTTGCCACCTCGGTCGCCCACGAGATCAACCAGCCCCTCGCCAGCCTCGTGGCCCAGGCGGAGGCCGGACTGCGCTGGCTGAACCGGCCCCAGCCGGATCTCGGAGAGGTGTCGCGCAGCCTGGAGAGCATCCGCAAGGCCGGCCGCCGCGCCGCGGACATCATCACCGCGCTGCGCTCCCTGGTGAAGCAGGCGCCGTCGCCCTTGAGCCGCGTCGCGGTGGAGGATGTCCTGGACGAGGTCCTCAAGATCCTCGCGCCGGACCTGGAGGCCCATGCCATCGTCCCGATCCTCGGCTCCAGGAGCGTGCGGCACATGATCCTGGCCAACAACATCCAGCTGCAGCAGGTGTTTTACAATCTCATCACCAATGCGCTGCAGGCCATGGCCCACCGTGACGCGCCCGACCGACGGTTGCGCATCCACATTTCAGCGATGCAGGACAGCGTCGAAGTGGCCATTGAGGATACCGGCTGTGGCATGCCGGAGGAGGTGGTGGCGCGGATCTTCCAGCCCTTCTACACCACCAAGACCACGGGGATGGGCGTTGGCCTCGCCATCTGCCGCTCCATCATGGAGCTGCACGGCGGCGCATTGGATGCGCGCTCCGTGGAAGGGCAGGGGAGCACCTTCCTCGTTCGGCTCCCGCTCGCCACCCCCTGAACGGGCCTCGCGCGTCAGCGTGCCGCCAATTGGAGCGACTGCCCCAATTGCTGTCCATAGGCGACGATGGCCTGGCCCACAGGGACCCGCGCTGCCTCATAAGCGGCAAGCGCGGCCTCAAGGTCGCCATGCGCCGTCAGGGCATCGCGCAAGGCAAAGGCATCCCCCGCCGCCTTGGCGACGCCCATGGCCGTGTGCGGCCGAGCCACAAAGGCGGCGTCCCCCAGGAGCGCTACGCGGCCTTTCGCCATGTGCGCGGGGGCATAGTCGAAGATCGCATGGACGAAGGGACGGGGCTCGGCAGCCACCGCCTGCGCGAAGGAGGCGGGCAGCGCCTGGGCGGCATCGGCCTGCAGGCGCGCCACCACCTCCGGCCGCACGTGGCCCGGGGCAAGGGAAAAGGGACGGTTCACCCCGTCGCGGTCCACCAGGATGCGGCTTAGATCCGTCGGCGTATAGCGGCGATACCAGACCCAATTGTATCGGCGACGGCCCGCCTGCGTGGCACCGTCCGGGCCGGGGACGAGGTAGCCCAGAATATGCGATCCGGGCGCTTCGTAGAAGGCGAACCGCTCGAACAGCTGCCGCCGTGCCAGATCCGGCACCTGCGTCTCCGGCACGAGCCCCCGCCAGGTGGCATAGCCCACGTAGGCAGGCTGCGACGCCGGACCCGACACGGCTTCGCGCACCAGCGAGCCGACGCCGTCGGCGCCAATGACCAGGTCCGCCGTCTCCTTGTGGCCGTCGGCATAAAGCACGCGGACCTGCGTCGGCTCCGGTTGCACCCGCACGGCGCGGGCCCGGGTGCGATAGCGCGCATCCGGCACATGTGCGCGGATGGTGCGGAACAGGACATCCCAGGATAATTGCGTCTGGGGCGTGCTCTGGCGATGGATCACATGGTCGTCGCGGTCGAGATAGATCCGCTCCTTCGCCGTGACCCCCACCTGTGCCACATGCTCGATGCCCACCCCCCGCAGCATGGCAAACACCTCCCGCTGAGCCACGAGGCCCGCGCCGCGCCCTTCCAGGCCGTGCTCGGAACGCTCGGTGACGGTGACATCGAAGCCGGCCCGGTCGAGCAGGACGGCCGCGAACAGGCCGCCCATCGACCCGCCGACAATGAGAATGCGAGGGCTCATGGCGATCTGCCTCCAGGGGTCAGGTGATGAAGTCGATGACGCCGCCATCCACGCGCAGCGCCGCGCCGGTGGTGGCGGAAGCGAGGGGCGAAGCCAGATAGATTGCCATGCTGGCGACTTCCCCGACCGTAGACAGGCGCCCGATGAGGGAGGTGGGCCGGTGCGTCCGCACGAAGTCCGCCCCCGCTTGCTCCAGCGACTTGCCGTCGGTTATGTCGGGCTTGAGCATTCCGGCGACGCCTTCCGACAAGGTGGGGCCGGGCAGGATGGAATTCACGGTGACGCCAGTGCCCGCCATCCGCTTGGCAAGCCCGCGGGCGAGGGAGACGTCGGCGGTTTTGCTGACGCCGTAATGGATCATCTCCACCGGAATGTTGAAGGCGGATTCCGAGCCCAGGAACAGCATGCGCCCCCAGCCGCGCGCCGCCATGGCGGGCAGATAGGCCCGCGCGAGCCGCACGCCGGTCATCACATTCACCTGCCAGTGGCGCTCCCAGATGGCCTCGTCGGTGTCGAAGAAATCCTGCGGCTGAAAGATGCCGAGATTGTTCACCACGACGTCGAAGGCAGGCTCCAGGGCCACCAGGTCCTGCGCGCCTTCCACCGTCGCAAGGTCGAGCGCCCGGCCGCGCGCGCTGCCGCCGAGCCGGGCGAGGGCATCGTCCACTGCGGCGGGCGTGCGGCCATTGATAACCACATCCGCCCCCGCTTCCTGGAGGCCCTTGGCGATGGCAAAGCCGATGCCGCTGGTGGAGCCAGTGACGAGGGCGGATTTGCCGGACAGATCGATCTTCATGGAGGGCTCCTAAGATGGCCGTGACGGGACAGGCTGGGCGAGGGAGGCGGGCGCAGGCCGGCCGCCTCAGGCGCCCGCGCTTCGGGACAGGGTGGCGAGGGTCCCCGGCAGCAAGGAGCCGGCCGCCACCGCAAGCAGGCACAAGGACAGCGAGAGCATCACGTTGAGTGCCGCCCCGGCCGGCTGGTCCGAATGAAGGAGGGTGAAGGTCTGGAGGCTGAAGGAGGAGAAGGTGGTGAAGCCGCCGCACACCCCGACCAGCACGAACTGGCGCGCCTCAAGCGGCAGCGAGGCCCCGGCGGCGGTCGCGAAGAGGGTCGAGCACAGGCCGATCACGAAGGAGCCGCCCATATTGATGAGGATGGTTCCCCACGGCAGGCTGTGCCCCAGAATGTGGGTGATCCAGCGGTCCAGCGCGAAACGCAAGGCAGAGCCGAAGGCGCCTCCGAGCGCGACACATCCATAGGCGATCATGGCCCATCTTCCTCTGACGCCGCGCGCCGGCTTGGCGGCGCGTCCTGGAGATGAGAGTTCCATGCGGGCGCGGGCAGGACCATTCTACGTTCCGGTCGACGCCCTGAACCTTGGTATGGCGCCGGCGGGCTGCGGGACAACCGTTCGACGTGCCGGGCGAAGGTCCACCCCCCACAAGGACCCCGTCGGGTCCCTTCGCGGCCCGACGGAGGTGCGCAGCGAGGGACGGCACGCTCATGGCGTGCCGTCGCGGTCCCGGAAATCGCTTTCCCCCTTCTTCCAATAGCCGGACAGGGTGAGGCGATGGCGCGGCAGGCGGCCCTGGATCTGGAAGTGGCGACGCACGGCACGGACCGCAGAGGCTTCCGCCGCGAACCAGACTTCGCTGGTCGCCGCCGGAAGAGCCGCCATCATCATGGCCGTGGCAAGGTCCGTCGCAGTGCCGGCTTCTCGACCGTTGCGTGGCAGCCAGGTGATCTCGACCTCGGCCCTGGAGCGAAGGACCTGGGCGTCGGTGCCGTCCGGGATTTCGATGAACACGTCCGCGGTCAGGCCGGCCGGGAGCGCTTCCAGGATCGCGCCAATGGCGGGGAGCGCGGTCTCGTCGCCGCCGATCAGCAGATGGGCCGTGTCCGGGTCTTGCCGGAAGCCGGCCCGCGGCCCGGCGATCTGGACCACGTCGCCCGGCCGGGCGGCTGCCGCCCAGGAGGAACAGGGCCCGTCGCCGTGGAGAACGAGGTCGATGTCCATCTCGCTCAGCTCCTCGCGGAAATGGCGGATGGTATAGGCCCGCCCGCTCTGTGCTCCGCTCTGCGGCGACGGCACGAAGAGCTTGACCCATTGTGCGGGCCGACGGACCTGAAAATCCATCAAGGCGGTGGAGGCGAGGGTGACGCGCTGCATGTGCGGCGTGATCGTCACCGTCTGGCGCACTTCGGCCACGCGCAGGCGGCGCTCGGGCGGAACCGGGCGCGGCGCGCCCGATAGGGGGGAGGCGGGGTGGCGCATGGGCGTGCTCCTTGCGTGCGGATCAGGCGGGACGCCGGCGCGGGGCCAGCGTTGCGAGGGAGAGGAGGAGGGCGGCCGCTGCCATGGCGGCGGCAACGCGGAAGGCGAAGCGCATGCCCTGCGCCACCATTTCGGGGCCGGCGCTGGTCGCATCGCCGCCCACCGCATGGGCGAACAGCGCGCCCATCATTGAGGCGCCGGTGATGAGGCCGAGATTGCGCGCCAGCGCCAGAAGTCCCGAGACGAGGCCGCGCTGCTCGGGCCGGGCGTCGGCCATGACGGCGGTGTTGTTTGGCGTCTGGAAGAAGGCGAGCCCGACACTGATGAGCAGGATCGCAACCACATAGGTGGCCACGCCGCCGGTCTGCGAGACCCAGGACATCACGACGGCGCCGATGGTGAATACGGCCAGTCCCATGACCATGGCGCGCCTGGCTCCGATCCGGTCGGCCACCGCGCCTGCCGGAACGCCCATGAGCGCTGCGGCCAGCGGGCCGACGGTCATCACGAGCCCCACCATCCGAGTGTCCAGGGCCAGGGCCTTGGACAGGAAGAAGGGGCCGAGCACCAGCGTCGCCATCATCACCGCATAGACCAGGACGCTCATCACCATGCTCAAGGAGAGCAGCGCGTTGTTGAACATGGAGAGCTTCAGCAGCGGGGTGGACGCCTTCACCTGGACGGCGAGGAAGAGCGCGAGGCCGACGAGCGCGCCCAATGCCAGCTGGAGCACCAGCGGCGCGGCAAAGCCCAGCTTCCCCGAGAAGGTCATGGCCAGCGAATAGGCGCCAAGCGTGAGCGCCAGCAGGATCGTCCCGAGCCAATCGAAACGCGCGGCGGGCACAGGGTGTCGGGGCGCATCGACCGCATGGGGCAGATAGCGGGCCACGAGCAGGAAGGCCAAGAGGCCGAAGGGCAGGTTCACCCAGAACACCGCCTGCCAGCCGAAGGCGGCCAGGACCAGCGCGCCCAGTGAGGGGCCCAGTGCAATGCCGAAGGAGACCATGGTGGAGAGCACGCCCATGGCAAAGCCGGTGCGCTCTTTTGGAAAGACCTCCCCGACAAAGGCAAAGGACAGCGCCATCAGGATGGCGCCCCCGAGGCCTTGGCCGGCGCGGCCGGCGATGAGCAGCGGCAGATGGGTGGACAGCGCGCACAGCACCGAGGCCGCCATGAAGATGGCCAGGCCCCAAAGATAGAGCCGCTTCTTGCCGAGCTGATCGCCGAAGCGGCCGACCCCGACGATGAGCGCGGTCACCACCAGCAGGTAGCTCACCACGACCCATTGGACGGCACCGAAATCGACGCCGAGATCCGTCACCAACGTCGGCAGGGCGACATTGATGATGTTGGTGCCCAGCTGGGACAACAGAATGGCGAGTGAAAGCCCGGCCAGGACCAGCCCCGAGCGGAGGGGGCGTTGGCGGGCCGTGGGCGCATGTGGCGCGGAGGCGGGGGCGTGAGGGGCATGGGGCATGGCGGGGCCTATCGAAAGCGTCCCTTCCGGGATCGTGGGGGTGCCGTTCGATAGCGCTGGCCATGTATTGCATACAGTGCAATGCAGCTATTATATAGTTGCGCCAAACGCACGAATGGGAAGTGCCCCGCCATGCCCGCCCGATCGGCTGCCAAACGCCAGGTGCCGGCGCTGGACATGAACCTTCTGGTCGCCCTGGATGCATTGCTAGCGGAGGGCAGCGTGGTGGGGGCCGCGCAGCGCCTCAACCTGTCGGCGCCGGCCATGAGCCGCCAGCTCGCCCGCATCCGGCATCTCATCGGCGATCCCGTGCTCGTGCGGGCGGGGCGGGGTCTCGTGCCGACGCCGCGCGCCGAGAGCCTGCGCGAACGTTTGCGGGGCCTTGTGGCCGAAGCCGAGGCCCTGGTGCGGGGGGAGGATGCGCCGGACCTGTCGCGCCTTGAGCGCACCTTTGTCATTCGCGCCAATGACGGGTTCGTCGGCACTTTCGGCGCGGTCCTGGCTGGTCTTGCCGCCCAGCAGGCCCCGCGGGTGCGCCTGCGCTTTGCCCATCAGGACAAGGAGGATGTGGAGGCGCTGCGCGAGGGGCGGATCGATGCGGATGTGGGCGTGGTCGGGGCAACAGGGCCGGAGATCCGCCTGCAGGCGCTGTTTCATGACCGCTTCATCGGGGTCGTACGGCCGGGCCACCCACTGGCCGAAGCATTGACGCCCGAACGCTTTGCGGCCTTCCCCCACGTGTCCGTCTCGCGGCGGGGACGCTTTGCCGGACCGCTCGACGGGGCATTGGCGGCGCAGGGTCTTTCGCGGGTCGTTGCCATCGCGGTTGCCAATTTCGCCGATGCATTGGCCATCGTGCGCACGTCCGATCATGTGGCGGCGGTGCCGGCCCGCCTCACCGCGCCCGCGCGCGCTGGGCTTCACAGCTTCGATCTGCCGGTGAAGACGGATGCGCTCGCCATCTCGCTCGCCTGGCACCCGCGGTTCGACGCGGACCCGGCGCATCGATGGCTGCGATCGCTCGTCCGTGAGGCCTGCGGGCGAAAGCCATAAGACCGCGCCCCAGGCCCGTCGCTTTCCGCGCCCCGTTCGTCACGGCACGAACGCCATCGGCCGGCGGGGCGGCTCCGCCGGCAGGACGCTCATGGCGATGCCATAGATCTGCGCCAGCACTTCCGGTTGCATCAGCGCCCCTGGCGCGCCGCGCGCCAGCAGGTGGCCGGCGCGAAGCGCAAGGATCTCGTCGCAGAAGCGGGCGGCCAGATTGATGTCGTGAAGCACCAGAACAATGCTCATGCCCCGCCGGTCCGCCAGCGTGCGGACGAGGGTGAGGACCTCCATCTGATGGGCGATGTCGAGGGCGGAGGTGGGCTCATCCAGCAGCAAGGTGGGCGCGTCCTGCGCGAGCAGCATGGCGATGAAGGCGCGCTGGCGCTCGCCGCCGGAGAGCGTATCCACATCGCGCTCCCAGAGATCGGCGACCCCTGTGGCGTGGAGGGCCTCCTCCACCTTGGTGCGGTCCTCATTCCCGAAGCGCCCCAGCGCGCCATGCCAGGGATAGCGGCCCAGCGCCACCAGTTCGCGCACCCGCAGGCCGGGCGCGGCGGGCGGCTGCTGCGGCAGGTGGCCGATGCGGCGGGCCAGAGCGCGGGCGCCCCAGCTGGCCAATGGCCGCCCCTCGAAGCGGATGGCGCCGGATGTGGGCGCCTCCTGCCGGGCCAGCAGCTTCAGGAGGGTCGACTTGCCCGAGCCATTATGGCCGATCAGGCCCGTGACCTGCCCGGCCTTCAGCTCCAGATGAAGGGGCGCCAGCAGCGGTCGGCCGTCTACGGCGAAGCCCGCCCCCTCCAGGGTGAACAGGGGGCGCGCGTCGTCGGGGCTCGGCTCGGGTGGAAAGGGCGCGCTTGGGATCACGGGGCTGTCTCCTCGCAGGAGCGGGCGGCTGCGGAATGCGGTTGAAGGCGCCCGCCCTCCAGCACCAGCAGTCGGTCGGCGGATGGGAAGTAGCGATCGTCGTGGGAGATGACGATGAGGGTGCGCCCCGCCCGTTTCAATTCGGGCAGGATTTCCTCATAGAAGGCCCGGCGAAAGACGGGGTCCTGGTCCGCCGCCCATTCGTCGAAGACCAGGACAGGACGGTCCTGAAGCCAGGCATCCACCAGGGCCAGCCGCTTGCGCTGGCCGGTGGACAGTTCAAGGGTCGACCAGTTGGCGCCCTCTAGCGTCACCTTGTGGGCGAGGCCCAGCCGGTCCAGCAGCGCGATAGCAGCGCCGGTGCCGCCCTCCGCGGGACCATCGAACAGGAAATGGTCGGAAAGCACGGCGGCGAACATCTGCCGGTACGCATCCCGGTCCCCCTCGCTCACCGGATGCCCGTTCCAGCACAGGCGGCCCGAGCTGGGCACGTAGAGCCCCAGCAGGAGCTTGATGAGCGTCGTCTTGCCCGCGCCATTGGCGCCGACGATGAACACGGTCTCACCGGCGGCGATGGAGACGTCGAGGGGACCGAGGTGGAAGGCAGCCCCGGTCTGTGCGTGCTGGAACTCCACCCCTTCAAGGCGAAGCTCCCGCAGCGCCGGGAAGGCTGGGGGCGCGGATGCGCTGGCCGTGGGGTGGCGTGCGCCAAAGCGCCCCGCAAGCCCTCGGATGCGCGTCCAGGCGATGTGTGCCCGGCCCGCCGCCGGCAAATGGTTGAGCAGCTGGTCGAGGGGCCCTTTCAGGAACAGGAGGACCAGCACGAAGCCGCGCGCCGTATCGCCACTATCCCCGCCATGGGAGGCCAGCCCCACCACCAGGGCCACCAGCAGGATCAGCAGGCCAGAACCTAGCGTCCGGCAGGCAATGAGGGTCACCATGGCCCGCGCCTGGAGCCCCCGGATGCGCTCCGCCGTGGCCACGAACCCCTCGGAGAGAAGTCGCTGCCGGCGGCCGCGGTGAAGCTGCAATTCCTTCGCCCCGTCCACCAGGGTGCGGAAATGCCGATGCAGGTCGTCCTCGGCATCGCGCGCAGCCACATAGAGCCGCACGCCCCGCACCCGCGCCCAGAGCTGCAGGGCGACGCCGGCGCTAAGCACGAGAAAGGTCAGGCCGAACAGCAGCGGCGACAAGGCCACCAGGTAGGCGAGGCAGCCCGAAACCACCACCAGCGCCACCGCCAAGGGCGGCAGCACCGAGGCCATCTCGCTGAGGATACCGATGTCGGACACCAGGATGGGGATCAGGCGGTGGCTGCGGAACTGCTCCAGTTCCAGGAGCGGCGCTTCCAGGATCAGCCGCGCGAGATGGGCGCGCAGCTCCGCCACCATCCTCTGGCCCACCAGCGTGGAGGTCACGTCGGCGGCCATGGTGCCGGCAAGCGCCGCGCCGCTAAGCCCGAGGACCAGCAGCAGATCGGCCCAGGCGGCGGGCGCCGCAAGTGCCGCGTTCACGGCCGCCAGAACCCCCGCCATGGCCGCGCCGCCCAGGAGCCCTGCCAGGCCAGCGAGCACCATGCGCCGGCGAAAGGGCGCAATGAGGCGCCCGAAGGTGAGAGGGGGCGCATCGGTCATGGGGGTGGCGCCTGCGGCAGGGGGCACGTGTCGCACAGGTCGAGTTCGGGAATGAGGTAGCGCAGGCAACACACCTTTCGCTTTCGCCCTTCGGGCGTGTGGCGGATGGCGGCAAAAAGGGGGTTGCGCGCCCCGCTCGGCGTGCGCTCCTGTGCCAGGAACGCACGGGCATCGCCGGCTCCCTCGGCCCCCAGGGCCTGCGCCTCGCCGGCGAGCACATCGAACCAGTTTCCCACGTTGCTCCACAGGACCTTGGGCGCGATGCCGCTGGCCTTCGCCACGGCCTTCACCAGGGGCGCGACGTGACCGTCAAGGAGCGGCGCGAAGCGAGAGAAGGGGTTGGCGCTGTCCACCGCTGCGCCCGCATGGGTCAGCACCAGCGCCACTGCCACGCCCTCCGGGCCCGGAAGGAAGCCGACCTCCTCCAGCGCCACCGGCATCTGCCGGCCGAGTACAAGGTTGGCCGCCAGCACGGGCGTCAGCACGGCGGAGACGTGGTGCTTCAGCCAAAGGGAGGCGACCGCCCGTCGTTCGGGCTGGGCAAAGCGCCTGGCAAACAGGGCCATCTGCCCGTCGAGGTGCGCGGGATCGATGAGCTCCGATCCCGGCCGCGCGGCGGCCTCCTCCCCACGCAGGCGCAGGGCATTGGCATAGGGCGCAAGGGGGCCAGCGAAGAGGGGCGCGAGCTCGGCGATCATGGCATCCGCCGCGCCAGCAGCAGCAGGAAATATGCCCCGCCCATCAGGCTCGCCACGAGCCCAGCCGGCATCTGCCAGGGAAAGGCCAGCGCACGACCGAGGAAGTCGGCGCACACCATGAGGCCCGCCCCCAGCAGCGCGGCGGCATAGCTCTGCACCAGCGCGCCACGGAACCCCAGAAGGCGCGCCATGTGTGGCGCCAGCAGGCCGGCGAAGGACAGTGGCCCGGTGACGAGCGTGCCCACCGCCGTGGCGAGGGCCGCCAGCCCCAGTAGGGCGAGCCGGCTCGGCGCCAGGGGAACCCCGAGGCTGCGGCTGATGTGGGGGCCGAGCGGCAGCACGGTGAGCCAGCGGCGCAGCAACGGCAGGAGAGCGAGAGCCGCCAGCGCGGCCGCGCTGGCCGCCGCCGCTTCGCCGGTGCTGACCCCATAGGTGGAGCCGGAGAGGAAGGCCATGAGCACCACGGCGCGGGGATCGCCGCTGAACAGAAGCACGGCGCCCAGCGCCGAGAGCAGGGCGGTGAGCGCCATGCCCGCCAGCAGGATATGGGCCGGGGCGAAGGCGGTCCGCCGGCCGAGCGCCATCATGGCGGCGAGGGTCACCCCGGCTCCAAGGCCGGTGCTGGCAAACAGAAGGACGCCCGCCACCTGAGGCAATAGCAGAAGCGCAACCAGGAGGCCGAGCCCCGCCCCCGCGGCAATGCCGAACAGTTCCGGGCTCGCCAGGGGGTTGCCGGTCGTGCGTTGAAGGATCTGGCCGGAAAGCGCGAACAGGGCGCCCGCCGCCGCGGCTGCCGCCACACGCGGGCCGCGCCAGGGGAGCATGGCCGTGAAGTCTGGGCCAATCGCCAGCCCCCAGCCATCGGCGGTGCGGCCGAACAGGAGCGAAAGGAGGCAGGCTGTCGCCAGCGCCAGGACGAGCCCGGCGAGGGCGATGATCGCGGTCCTTTCGCGAAGGCGCCGCCCCGCCGCGGGGGGCACCACCGGCCCGGCGGCGCCGGCGCGCACCCGCCGCAGCAGCCACAGGAGGATGGGCGCGCCGAGGACGGCGGTGACCGCCCCGGTGGGCAGTTGCGAGCCAAAGATGGCGACAACGATCTGGTCCGTCAGGGCGAGCAGCCCGGCGGACAGAAGGGGGGCGCTCCACAGGCGCGCGGCCAGCGTCCGCGCGCCCGCCGCCCGGGCCAGCGCGGGGCCGGCCAGGCCGACAAAGGCCATCACGCCGACCAGCGCCGCGACGCCCACCGCGAGCGCCACCGCCGCGCACAGGGCGGCCGCCCGCATGGGAGCCACCGCCACGCCAAGGCTACGGGCGCTGCCTTCGGACAGGTCGAAGGCGGCGAGCGGACGCACCAGCAGCCACCCGGCGGCCATCCCCGCCGCCAGCAGGCCGACCAGCAGGCGGGCCGGCCCCCAATTGTTCTGCGCCAGGCTTCCCGCCTGCCAGGCCAGGAGGTCGGTGAGGGCCTCGTGGTAGAAGAGCAGCAGCGCCTGCGAGGTGCCCTCGCAGAACAGGCCCACCACCATGCCCGCCAGGACCACCACCAGCGGCGCGAAGCGCTGCCGCGCGCCGATGCCGGCGACGGCGAGGAAACTCAAGAGGCCGCCGGCAAGGGCCGGGACCTCCAGACCGAAGGCGAGCAGGCCCGGGGTGAAGAGCAGGACGGTCATCACCGCGAGCTTTGCGCCCGCAAAGACGCCGAGGGTGCCGGCTTCGGCCAGCGGATTGCGCAGCACCTGCTGAAACAGAACGCCGGACAGCCCCAGCGCGGCGCCGGCGAGCAGGCTGACCGCAAAGCGCGGCAGCAGGGCTTCCCGCACCATGAGCTGTGCCATGTCGAAGGGGCTGGGCGTGCGCACCATGGACCACCAGAGGGCCGGCGACACCTCGGCGGCGCAGGCCCGCGCCAGCAGGGCGGCGGCAAGGGCCAGCAGAATAAGGCCGAGCCAGAGGCCGGAAGCGCCGGTGCGGGGGGGGGCAGGGGGGTGGCAGGCGGAGAGGGCTTCAGACACGGGGGCCGCCTTCGGCCAGATACAGGGCCTCCACCTGCGCGACGAGGCGCAGGGCCGACGCCACGCCGCCGCTGGGATAGATCACGGGCATGGCGGCGATCCGCCCCGCACGCACCATGGGCAAGGCCTGCCAGAAGGGACTTTCGCCAAGGCGGGCGAGGGCCCGCGCGGTTTCCGCGCCCCGGTCGAAATGAATGAGCCCGGCTTCCGGCACCTGCGCGAGGTCGGCTATGCCGATGGTGGCCACGCCGCTGGCATTGCCGCGCCCGGTCCAGGCATTGGGCAGGCCGATCCGGGCTGCCACATCGCCGATGAGCGAGCGGGTGCCGAAGATGGCTGCGTGCCGTCCATCCTCAAGAAGCCGTACCAGATAGACCGGCCGCGACACGCGTCTGGCGAGCCGGGCGCGGGCGTCGGCGAGCCGCGCGACAAGCAGGGCATTGCTCGCGGCAGCTTCCGCCTCCCGGCCGGTCCGGCGTCCGAGCTCGGACAAAAGGCCCTGGACCCCTTCCACCGGCGGCCCCGCCTGGCCCGGCCCCGGTAGGAATGCGACGGGAGCGATGCGTTCCAGAGCCTGCTGGCGGACGCCCTGCCAGCTCAGCCCGACGATGAGGTCGGGTGCCAGCTGCTGCATCAGCTCACGGTTCGGCTCCTGCTGGGGCCCCACCTCCAGGACGCCCGCGGGCAAGGCGGGCAGGGCCACCAGGCGCTCATAGAGCGGGATGTTCGCCACCGCGAGCGGAGGGACACCCAGGGTGAGCAATTGCTCCGTGAGCATCAGGTCCAGCGACACCACCCGCCGCGCCGCGCCCCCCGCCCGGGCCGCGGCGGGGAGGCATGACGCCAAAAACCCGCCAAGGAGGACCTTGGCGAGCATTCGGCGGTCGACAGCGGTCCCGGGAGCGCCTGCCATGCCTCACCAACGATAGGTGAGGGTGGCGGTGACCGAGGCCGGCGCGCCGTATCGGCACCCGTCCGAGGCGGCGCACGTCATGTATTGGGCGTTGAAAATATTCTTGCCGTTCACCGCCAGGGTCGCGCCCTTCAGGCTGGGATTGGCGGCGCCCAGATCATAGCGGACCATGGCGTCGACCAGGGTGTAGCCCGGCACGGAGGTGCCATCGTCGGGAATGTTCATGTCGCTCAGGTAGCGAATGCCGGCGCCGATCTTGAGGCCGCGCACGCCCAGTTCGTCCAGGGCGTAGTCGGCCCACAAGGCGACGGTGTTGAGCGGCACCAGGGCCACACGCTGGCCGATCTCGGCAGGGTCAACGCTCTGGGTGATGCGCGCATCGGTGTAGGAATAGGCGGCGACCACGTTGAGGGCGCCGAACTTGCCGGTGGCCGAGAATTCGAAGCCCTTCGAGTCCACTTCGCCGATCTGATACTGCAGGCCATTGGCGTCCGTGGTGACCACATTGGACTGCGTGATGTCGTAGACGGCGGCGCTGATGAGGTAATTGGCCCCCGCCGGCTCATAGCGCACGCCCGCTTCATATTGCAGGCCCTTGCTGGGCTGGAACGCCACGCCGGTGAAGGAATCGGCACCCACCTGGGGCTGGAAGGACTGGCTGACGCTCAAATAGGGCGCCAGGCCATTGTCGAACAGATAGACAAGCCCGGCACGTCCGCTGAATGCATTGTCGTTCTGGTTGGTCACCACGCCGGTTTGGTAGCTGGTGCTTTCGGACTGCGCCCAGTCGTAGCGTCCGCCCACCAGCAGCACCAGCTTGTCCCACATCTTCATCTGGTCCTGAAGATAAAGGCCGTACTGGTTTCCGGTGCTGTTGGAGCCGTAATTGACCTTGTAATTGATGGTCGGCGGGAGTTGGTTATTGTCCGGGAAATAGATGTTGAAATTGTTGTAGAGGCCGCTGCGATAGCGATCCGTGTCATAGCCGCGATAATAATAGTCGAAGCCGGCGAGCGCCGTGTGGACGATGGGGCCGGTTTCGAACTTCCATTCCAGATTGGTGTCCGAGGTCACCCCCGTGGACGCGTCCTGCCGGTCGCTGGCGCGCCGGATCAGGTTGCCGTTGGCCTGCAGCAGCCCCCACTGCATATAGTCCCAGGTGACATCCGCCTTGTAGTAGCGCGTGGCGTTGCGCAGGCGGATGCCATTGTCGAAGTCGTGCTCGAACAGATAGCCGATGGATGAGGTTTCGGTCTCGAACGTGTCGTAGTTGGTATTGCCGATGAACAGGCTGCGGGATACCTGCCCGGTCGAGAGCGCCGAATAGGGCATGGGCGCGACAAAGCGGGAGTCGATCTTCTGGTAATTGGCGAGGATTGTCAGCGAGGTCGCGTCGTCCCGCCATGTGAAGGCCGGCGCAATGTAGAGGCGATTGTCGTTCACATCGTTGATGCTGGTGTCCGCCTGCCGAAACAGCGTGGTGAAGCGATAGGCCATGTTGGGGTTGCCGAGCGCCTGTCCCCCCATGTCGGTGGAGATCTGCGCCCAGTCGAAGCTGCCGTACTCGGCATTGACCTCGTAGAAGCTGTCGAAGGTCGGCCGCTTGGACACAGCATTCACCACGCCGCCGGGCGAAAGCTGGCCATAAAGGATCGAGGACGGACCGCGCAGGATCTCGATGCGCTCCAGCCCATACGGCTCCTGACCGCCATCATAGACGTTGGACTGGTATTTCATGCCATCGCGCAGCATGCCCATGTTGCCGTTGGCGACGTTGAAGCCGCGGATCATCAGGTCGTCGACGGTGCGGCTGAAGGCGGGCGACTGGGCATTGACGCTGGGCGTATACTGGATGGCCTCCGACACGGTGGAGGCGCCGGTGTCCCGGATCAGGTCGCTGGTGACCACCGACACCGACTGCGGCGTCTCGATGATCGGGGTGGCAATGCCGGTGGCGGTGGCGCTCACCGTGGCCAGATAGCCGTCCACATGGCGGGTGGGGTCTTCGCCCTGTACCTCGATCATATCGAGCAGGAGATCGTTCGTGGCTCCGGCCCGGCTCGGCGGCGGCACCAGCGTGGCGGTGCGTGGGCCCGTCGCGCTCACGCCGATGCCGGTGCCGGCCAGCATGAGGCGCAGCGCCTCTAAAGGCGCATAAGCGCCGTTCACGGGCTTGGAGGACAAGCCGTCCGCCAGGGCCGAGGAATAGCCCACCTGCCACCCGGTGGTGCGGATGAAGGCGTCGATCGCCTTGGCCAGGGGCTGGGCGGGAATGGAGAAGGTCATGGTCTGGGCGGCGGCCTGCGGCGCCCCTTGCGCCCGTGCGGGAGGCGCGGAGAGGAGGCCGAGGGTCAAGGCGGTGGAGGCCAGGAGCGCCGGCCCCAGCCTCGCGAAACGCAGATGTCCACGCCCACCGCGCGCCAAACTGAAATAGGTCACCACGCCCTCACCCGACAATCTCGACCGGGACCGCACATGCGTCCCTGAGAATGGAACGGGCGGGGCGCGCAGACCTCACAAGAAAAACGTGACGCTACGCAAACATTAGATCTGATGGAGTTCCAAACTGCAAAAATGACCCTTTCATCTCAAGATGATGATGCCGCCGGGCAGGATGCTGGCCTGCGCGCCCGCCGCCTCCGCCAGGGAGCGGATAACGAGCACGGGGTCGTCGAGGCGGTAGCTGCCGCTGACCTCCCTTTGCGTGACATCCCCATTGAGGATGAAGATGCGGCCATCATAGTTGCGGCGGACATCCTCGATCACGTCGCCCAGCCGGCGCCGGCTGAAGCTCAGGCGCCCGTCGAGCCAGGCCAGCGCGCGCTCCGGGTCCACCTTGCGCACCGCTGACAGGCCTGTCGCGCTCACCGCCACCATGTCGCCCGGCACCAGCTTGGAGGGCGGGTCATTGCCGGCCAGGGGCCTCACCTCCACCTGGCCACGGGCCAGGACCACTTCGTCCGCGCTCTCCCCGAGCCGGACGGAAAAGGCGGTGCCCGTCACTTCCACCTCGCCGAAGCGTCCCACCGCGCGAAACGGCCGGCCGGAGTCGCTCACCACGTCGAAAAAGGCTTCGCCTTCCAGGAGGCGCACGGTGCGGCGGTCGCCGCCGAAATCGATGACTGCGGCGCTGGCGCCGTCGAGGGTCATTTGGGACCCGTCGGGCAGTTCCACCGTTCGGCGCTCGGCCGCCGCGGTGGCGTAGTCGGCCCCCAGACGGGGCCAGGCGTCGGACAGGTGCACGCCCCCCACCGCAAGGAGCAGGGCCGCCGCCATGCCGCCCGCAAGCCATGCGCGCCGTGGCCAGACGTGCGGGCGGCCGTGGCTCCGACGCGGCGCGGCAGCGGGGGCGAGGGCCGCTTCCCGCCGCTGCACGGCGCTGCCGAACGCGTCATCACCCCACATCTCGGCGATGGTGCGAAAGGCGGCCTCGTGGCGGGGATCCGCCTCGCACCAAGCCTCGCACCGGGCGCGCAAGTCCGCGTCATCAGGATGCCCCTGCAGGTGCGTGAACCAGTCGAGCGCCTGAGCCCGCACCGGGTCCGGGGGGGAGCGGCCGCCGGTGCCGCCGGGATTGGAAGTGGCGCCTGTCACCTGCACCCTCCGGCACGGTCCGAGCAGGGGGCGCGGCTACGATCAGGCAGCGCGGAGCCGCGCACAGGCCAGCCTTCGGCCCGCGCGGCAGCGGGGGCCCGGTGGGGAGGGGTGCGAGCCGGTGCTGCGCGGCAGGGCATTCCCACGGGCCTCACGGATGGTCGCGCTCGGCCAGCGCATCAAGGCAATGGGCGATGGCGTCGCGAACATCGCCATAGACCGTATTGGGAGAAACGCCGAGATGTGCGGCGATGCGCGGATAGCTCCACCCATGCAGCCGATTGAGGATCACGGCCCGCTGCGCCCGTTCCGGCAGGCCCGCCAGCGCCTTCTCCAGCAGGCGCAGGCGCTCCGCATCGATCACCTTCTGCTCGGTGGAGACCGCGCCGTCCGGCACGCCGGTCAGGGCGTCATCATCGGCGCCGCTCACCTCCACCGCGCGCCGGGTCCGCTCGCGGCGCAGGTGATCCACCGCCAGGTTGCGGGCGGTCTGGAACAGGAAGGCCTGCACATGGTCGATGGGCCGGTCGCGCAGGACCTTGGCCACCCGCAAATAGCTTTCGTGCGCCAGTTCCTCCGCCACCTGCCGGGAGCCGACAAGGCGATGGATGTGGCGGATCAGCAAGGTGCGCTTGTCGAGAAAAATCGCGTCGATCGACATGGGCATGAGCGAGAGACCGTTGGCGCACGCGGGCAATTCGCATGGCGTTCGGCGGAATCGGAAACCAATGGGAGAAGGCTTGGAGGACAGGCCCGCAACCCGAGCCAACCTATCGCGGCTCAGGGGTCAGAACCAGGGGCCATTGGCCGATCAGCTCATGTTTGGAGACATTCTATCCCTCCGCGCTTGCGCCTTTCCCCAGGGCGCGCGGCCGCTTTCCTGCCGGGCGCGCCATGCGGCATGAGCGGAATACTATTCATTACAAAAATACTCTATCACCTAAATATCATAGTTATCGCTAGTGCCCCCCGTGGAGGGGCGCGGCTAGACTTGCTTTCGGATTGCCCTGCCGCCTCCCGGCGCCCGCGGGGCCGCGTTCCCGGAGGACCAAGCGTGTCGCTGCTCAAGGGCGTTCGCGTCATCAGTTTCAATCACTTCCTGGCCGGCCCCGTGGCCGCGCAGATGCTGGGGGACATGGGCGCGGACGTGATCGCCGTGGAGCCCTTGGACGGCGCCTTTCAGCGTCATTGGGCGGTGGCCGGCCATTTCGTGGCGGGGGAGAGTGTCAACCATCTCAACACCGGCCGCAGCAAAAGGTCCATCGCCCTGGACATGAAGAACCCGGCGGGCCGCGCCATCGCCGAGCGCCTGGTGGCCGGCGCGGATGTGGTGATGGAGAATTTCCGCCCTGGCACCATGGCCAAGTTCGGCATGGGGCCGGACGACCTGCGTGCGCGCTATCCCCGTCTCATCTATGCCTCCGCCACCGGATATGGCGCCACCGGCCCCTTCGCCCACCGGCCGGGCCAGGACCTTCTGCTCCAGGCCATGTCCGGCCTTGCCGCCCATACCGGTCCATCGGAAGGCCCGCCGGTGCCGCTGGGCTCGGTGGTGATCGACCATCACACCGCCGTGCTGTGCGTGCTTGGCATCGTCACGGCCCTGTTTGCCCGCACGCAGACCGGGGATGGCCGCCGGGTGGATGTGAGCCTGCTCCAGAGCGCCATCGATCTGCAGGGCGAGCCCTTGACGGCCTGGCTGAACGGCGCGCCACATGACGGCCCCCGCGCGCCGCAGGGGGTGGCGAGCTGGTTCTCCTCGGCGGGCCACGGCATCCACCGCACCGCCGACGGCTGCATCGCCATCTCCATGGCGGCCCCCGCCATTCTGGCGCGTGCCCTGGATTTGCCCGAGCTGGCGGAGGTCTCGCCCGAAGCCATGCTGAAGGAGCGCGCTCATTACAATCGGCTGATCGTGGCGCAACTGGCCACCCGCACCACAGCCCAGTGGCAGGCGGCGCTGGATTCCGCCGGGGTCTGGAATGCGCAGGTGGACGATTTTGATGCCGTCCGCGAAAATCCCCAGCTGGCGCATCTGAACGCCTTCCAGACAACCAAAAGTTCCGGTGGGGCCGACGTCACCTTCGTCTCCCATCCGGTTCATTATGACGGCGCCGCATTGCCCATCACCCGCGTGCCGCAGCCCCTCGGCGCACAGACGCGGGAGATCCTGGCCGAGGCCGGCTATGGCGCCGAGGAGATCGAGGCCTTCCTGACGGACGACGTGGTGCGCGCGGCCCCCGCCGCCTGACGTCCCGCCGCCCCCTTTTTCCGAACGCGCGTGGTGCAGCCGCCGGGCGCGAGCCCTTCACCTTTGCCTTTGAGGACACCGAGGCATGGACTTTTCCCTCTCCGACGAGACCCGCATGGTGGTGGATACGGTCCGCCGCTTCGTGCAGGACAAGGTGCAGCCGCTGGAACAGGAAACCGAGGACCTGGGCCGCGTGCCGCCCGAAAAGCTCGCGCCCCTGAAGGCCGAGGCCATCGCCCTCGGTCTTTATGCCCTCAACATGCCGGAGGAGGTGGGCGGCGGTGGCCTGTCCGTGCAGGACATGTGTCTGGTGGAAGAACAGCTCGGCCAGACCTCCGACGCCCTCATCCGCCGGGTGTTCGGTCAGGTCTATCCCATGCTGATGGCGGCAACGCCCGCCCAGCGCGAGACCTATGTGGAGCCCACCGTCCGTGGCGAGAAGATCTGCGCCATGGCCATTACCGAGCCAGGTGCCGGCTCGGATGCGGCCGCCATCACCACCACCGCCCGCCTGGAAGACGGCCACTGGGTGCTCAACGGCACCAAGCATTTCATCTCCGACGGCGACATCGCCGACTATGTGATCGTCATGGCCGTGACGGACCCGGAAAAGCGGGCGCGGGGCGGCATCACCTTGTTCCTGGTGGACCGCGATGCGCCGGGCTTCTCCGTGGCGCGCGTGCAGGCGATGATGGGCCATCGCGGCTACGGCCATGCCGAACTGGTGTTCGACAATTGCCGCATCCCGCAGGCCAATGTTCTGGGCGAAGTGGGCAGCGGCTTCAAGCTCATCATGTCCAGCGTCAGCGGCATTCGCCTCGGTCACATCGGCGCCCGCGCGGTGGGCATGGCCCAGCGCGTGCTGGAGATGATGCGGGCCCACGCGGGCACCCGGCGGCAGTTCGGCCAGCCCATCGGCGACTTCCAGATGGTGCAACAGATGATCGCCGACAGCGCCATGGAGATCTATGCCACGCGCATGATGGTCTTGAATTGCGCCTGGGAGATCGACCAGGGCCGCGACCCGCGCGAGAAGGTTTCCATGGTCAAGGTCTATGCCTCGGAAATGCTTGGCCGCGTAGCCGACCGGGGCATCCAGATGTTCGGCGGATACGGCTTCTCCAAGGACCTGCCGTTGGAACGCATCTACCGGGATAGCCGGGTGACTCGGATCTATGACGGCACTTCCGAGATCCACCGCATGCTGATCGCCCGCTCCATCATCCGCAACGGCCTCACCCTGTGAGCCCGGCCGCACCGAAGGATTTGCCCATGACCCCCCATCCGGCGCCGGCCGTCGGCCAAAGCATCCGTTTCTCCAAGACCATGACGGTGGCCGAGCAGGCGCTGTTCACCGGCATCAGCGGCAATCTGGGCGGCCTTTATGTGGACCGCACCAAGGCGCACGCGGCCGGGCTTCCCGACATGGCGGTGTTCGAGCTCGCCGCATCCGCACTGCTGTCCACCTGCCTGTCCCGCCTCGCCGGGCCGGGCCATCGCATCGCCGATTTCGCGGTCTCCTTCACCAAGGCGGTGCCGGTGGGCACCACCGTCGTGGCCATCGCCACCGTCACTGCTGTCGACGCGGCGGGGGCGCTCAGCTGCGCCCTTAAGGCCATGGCCGGTGCCGAGCCCCTGATCGAGGGCACCGCGCGCCTGGTGCCGATTGCGGGGGAAAACCATGTATGAGGTCAAGGCCTTCGCCGACCTGAAGGTGGGCGACCGCGTGCGTGTGGCGAAGACCGTCACGGAGGCCGACGGCAGCCTCTACATCGCCGCCACCGGTGATTTCGGGCCGGTCCATATCGATGAGGACTTTGCCTCCGGCACCCGGTTCGGCCGGCGGCTGGCGCCCGGCATCATGGTGGCCGGGCTGTGCACCAGCGTGCTCACGGCTGAGCTGGCCGGCATTCTCGGTGTCTCCATCGAGGACCGCTTCTGGTTCACCGGCCCGGTCTTCTATGGCGACACCATCGCCATCGAGGTGTGGATCGCCGAGAAGGACGAGGCCACCCGGACCCTCACTTGGGAAGCCTCCGCCTTGAACGAGGCCGGCCAGGAGGTGCTCAAGGCCCGCGCAACCCTGAAATTTCCCCGCCCCCGCCCGGCCGCCTGAGAGAGCCCCCATGAGCGACGCGACCTTCCCCTTCGGCGGCATTTATGCCGCCACCATCTGCCCCATGGACGCCGCCGGCACCGTCGATGCGGACGCCCTTCACGCCCACCATGCCGCCGTCCTCGCCACCGAGGGCATGGCCGGCCTGTTGGTGAACGGCCATGCGGGCGAGAATTTCGCTCTGGACCGGCCGGAACTGGCCGGTGTGGTGCGCACCGCCCGGGCCGCGGCCGGGCGCCGCCACAAGGTGGTCGCCGGCATCAATTGCGAGCGGTCCGACATTGCCGCGCGCATGGCCGAGGAGGCCGCGGTTGCGGGAGCCGATGCGGTGATGGTGTTTCCGCCCTTCTCCTGGGCATTGGGGGCGGATGACGACGCCATCGTCAGCCATCATCGCCGGATCGCGGATGCCGCCGGCGTGCCCATGATGCTGTTCCAGGGCGCGGTGGGGTCCGGCAAGACCGCCTTCCGGCCCCATGTGCTGGCGCGGCTGCTGGACATTGAAAGCGTGGTCGGCATCAAGGAAGGCAGCTGGGAGACGGCCGCCTACGACGCCACCCGCCGCCTCACCCGCCGGCTGCGGCCAGATGTGGCGGTGATGGCCTCGGGTGACGAACACCTCTTCCCCTGCTTTGCACTGGGCAGCGATGGCAGCCTGGTGAGCCTGGCCGCCGTTGTGCCCGAGCTGATCGTCGCCCTCGACCGGGCGGTTGCGCGCGGCGACATGGCCGCCGGACGGGACCTGCACGAGCGGCTCTATCTGCTCGGCCGCGTGGTCTATGGGGCGCCCGGCCATCTGGCAACCATCCGGCTGAAGACCTGCCTTGCCCTCCTGGGCCGGCTTGCCTCCACTCGCTGCCGGCCGCCGGTGGACGGTCTGCCGGAGGCCGAGGTGGCGCGCCTGCGCGAGGCGCTCGCCGCCGCCGGCCTTCCCGTCTGACCGCGTGCGAGGATCTGCCATGACCGAGAACACCGCCCCAAGGCCGCCCATGATCCATATGGTGATGGTGGACATCGCCCCCGAGCAGGAAGCCGCGTTCAACGACTGGTACGAGACCGTGCATATCCCGCAGATTCTGGCCTGCCCCGGCTGGCGGTCGGCGACGCGGCGGCTGGTGGACGAGGGCGGGCCGAAATATGCCGCCCTCTACGAGATTGATGGGCCGGAGGTCTACGACACCCCCGAGTTCAAGGCCATCAAGGGGTTCGGCCCGTTTGCGGCGTTCGTGACCAATTTCCGCCGCATCCGCCTGAAGCCGATTCCCGGTCGCTCCTGCGATTGGGTCGTGGCATCCTGAGCCGCAAGGGACCGCTTCCCGCACATGGGCTTCATGAACCTGCGCCAGTTGGAAATCTTCCGGGCCGTGATGCGCTGCCGCACCACGGTGGGCGCGGCGGAGGAATTGGGCATGTCGCAATCGGCGGTGTCCAATGCGATCCGCCACATGGAAGACCAACTGGGCCTCGCCTTGTTCGAGCGCATCTCCAATCGCCTGGTGCCCACCGATGAGGCCCGGCTCCTGCTGGACGAGGCGGAACCCCTCTTCCTCCACCAGCGGGCGGTTGCCGAGCGGGCGGCAGACCTGAAAGCCGGCCGGGCGGGGCGCATCCGGGTGGTGGCTACGGCGGAGCTGTCCGAATCCCTCCTGCCGTCCGTGATCCCGCGTTTCCTTGAGGGGCGACCGGGCGTGCATGTCTCCCTTGATACCCGCCCGCTGACCGGCGTTCTGGAGGCGGTGGAGACCGGGCTGGCGGAGATCGGCGTCGCGATGGAGGCGGACGGGCGCCATGGGCTCGACCTGTCCCCCTTGGCAGACCTGGCCGCCGTTGTTGTGTGCCGGGAGGGCGATCCGCTCGCCGCACTGGCGTGCGTCACTCCGCGCGATCTTGCGGCGGGGCGCCTGGTGGCGCCGCGTCCCGACAATCACATCGGCTTGCTCATCGCCGAGGCGTTCCGCCGGGAAGCGGTGCCCTTTGCGCCGGCGGTGGATGCCCGCTTCCTGAACGTGGCGGCGCGCCTCGTGCAGGAGGGCGGCGGGGCCACTGTCCTCGACGAGATAACAGCCTCCGCAAGCCGTTTCGCGGGCCTGGTGGTGCGGCCGTTCCAGCCGGAGATCCGGCTGCGGCTGGAGGCGGTGCTGCCTCGGGGGCGGGCCCTCTCGCGTCTGACGGGGGACTTCCTCTCAACGCTCAAGGCGGAAGTTGTGGCCCGTCTCGCCCGGCTCTCCAGCCCCTGATCTGGCGACACCTGATCTGGCGCTCTCGTCCGACAGATCAACCACCACCGGCCGTGCCAGAGGCTGCACCTGGGTGTCGGGATTGTCGCCCCGCCACATGGCCATGAGGAAGCCGCCCGGCTCGCCCGCCGTCGTCAGCCCCGCGTGCCATACGCCGGGATCATAAAGGATCGCCTGGCCGGGCATGCCGAGGAAGGCTTCCAGCGTGTCGAGGTCCGGCCCCCCGTCCGTCCCTGCCAGCGCCACCACCACCACGGGTCGGGACCGGCTGACCGGCAGGAACACCTGGGCGCTGAAGGGATGGGCCTCCAGCTCCGTGACCGTGGCCGGCAGGGCCATGGGTCGCACGTCGAAATGGGACAGGCACAATTGTGGCGCCGCCTCCACATGGGCGAGACGCGTGAGGAGGTCGGTCCGGTCGGCGAGGCCGCCATTCACGGTATAAGCCGCATCCGGCTCCAGCACCTGCCCGAAGCGGCGGAAGGCGTCCGCCGTCAGCTGCCGGAGGACGCGGGCGGAGGCAGGCCTGACCGGCCCGCCCTGTTGGAAACTCATCGTAAGGCAGCTTTCCTGGTGAGAGGGGGAAGGACCGGGCACGGCCATTTCCCCATGGCGACGTGAAACGATCTAGACTTACCAGTCTGACCAGCTTTAACTGGCGCACACCAAGAGACTGGCCAGACCTTCGGCGCGGGCGCAGGCGCGGCGCGCGAAGCGGGACATGAGCGTGCTGAAGAAAACCAACCAACCCATTCCCATCCGAACGGCCGAGGCCATCCAGACCTTGATCCGCGAGCGCGGCCTGAAGGCAGGAGATTCGCTTCCGGCCCAGCGGCAGCTGGCGGACCATCTGGGCGTCTCACGCCCGTCCCTCCGGGAGGCGCTCTCCATCCTGGAGACCCTGGGCGTCATCAGCGTCGAGGCGGGGCGCGGCGTCTATGTCACCGATCCCGCCAACCGGCCGGCGGCGCCTGCCCAATGGCGCTACAATCAGCTCTTCAGCCTGCGCGATGTCTACCAGGCCCGCCTGGCCATTGAAGGTCTGGCTTCCGCCCTCACGGCCGCGACCATCCATGGCGGCGTGATCGCCGAATTCGAGGCGCTCAACAGCGCCATGGACGCCGCCGCCGAGCGGCGCGACGGGCTGGCGCTGGCGGATGCCGACACTCGTTTCCACGACTTGATCTTTTCGCTGTGCGGCAATGCCATGTTCCAGAAGCTGTACCAGGACATCCGCACGGTGTTCGTGGAAAGCCAGCGCATTCCCATGAGCGAGCGCGAGCGCCTGCGGGAAACGGCGGCCGAGCACCGCCGGGTTCTGGAGGCCTTCGCCGCGCGCCAGCCGGAGGCGGCGCGGCGGGCGATGGAAAGCCACATCATCAATTCCGCCGCCCGTGCGGGGCTGGCGATCCTGTGACGGGTGGGCGACGGACCCCGTCTTCATGAGGATGCGCGGCCGGCGAGTGCAGCCACCAAGGCCGTTCCGCCATCCACCAGCAGGTTGATGTCATTGGTGGCGATGACGGTGGCCGCGCCGAGGGAGAAGGCGTGGCTTTCCAGCAGCGCATCCGGGACGCCGATCACGGCAAATTCCTTGCCCGCGGCGGTGGCGGCGGCGGCAATCCGGGCGAAGGCGGCGTGCACATCCGGGTGCCCCACCTCCCCCGCATGCCCGAGGCTGACCGCCAGATCATTGGCGCCCACCATGAGGGCATCAATGCCGGGAACGGCGGCGATGGCCTCGGCCTCCGCCACCCCTTCGGCGCTCTCGATCATGACCGTGACCTGCACCTCCGCCTCGCAGCCGGCCATGAGCGTCTTCACGTCCACGGGGCGGAAGCCGAAAAGGGCGAGGGGGCTCGGCACCGAACGGTTGCCGTAAGGCGCATAGCGGGTCAGCTGGGCAATGCGGCGGGCCTGGGCGGCAGTGTCCACATGGGGCACGATCACGCCACGTGCGCCGCAATCCAGCACTCGGGCCAAGTCGGGATGGTCCGGCCCACCCACCCGCACGTCCACCGGCAGGCCGGCCATGCGGCCCGCGACACACAGGCTGGCTACGTCGGCGATGCCCATGGCGCTGTGCTCCATGTCCACCACCAGCAGGTCGAAGCCGGCGGTGCGGGTAAGGCTAACCACCTCCACGCTGCGCAGGACAACGGCGGCCAGACCAAAGCGGGGCATCGGCACTTTCCTCTTGGACGGGGCAGGGCCGTGACGCCTCCGCCTCTCTCGTGGAAAGGCATGCAGTGACCGGCCCGACTGGTCAGACCACGCTTGCACAAGCCCCGAAACCCTGCAAGGCGATTTTTTGGGCGGTGGTCCTGCATGGGGCGAGCGCTTTCGCGGCCTGCGGCCACATGTCGGGCGGTTCGCCCTGCGCCGCGGGCACCGGCGGGTGCGCGCGCATCGGCGGACAGGCCTGACCAGTTGGCGATCTGCTCGACGGTGCGCAGGGAGGCCTGGCGTCCGACGATCCCCCTGCGATGGGACGGTGTCAGCCGCCCGCCTGCTCCTCGGCGGCGCGGACCAGGCGCCGCTTCACTTTGCCGAAGCCGTCCCGTGGCAAACTGGGCCGCAGGGAGAGGCTCTTGGGCAATTCGTCCGATGCCAGTCGCCCGGCGCAATGCCGGCGCACGTCGGCGAGGGTCACGGGCTTGTTGGCGTCCACTGGCTCGATCACCACATGCACCCGTTGGCCCCAGTCCCGGTCCTCAAGGCCCACGGCCACCACGTCGCGCACGCCGGGGCAGGACAGGACGGCGGCCTCAACCTTTTCCGGGTGGACCTTCACGCCGCCGGAATTGATGACGTCGTCGCGCCGGCCGGCGAGGTGCACATAGCCGTCCGCGTCCAGGAACGCCATGTCGCCCACGCTGACGAAGCCATCCGCATCCTCGCGGGAGGTCACGCCGGGATCGAGGTAGCGCACGCGGGCTTGCGGAACAGGTTCGCCATCGCGGCGCATGAACAATTCACCCACTTCGCCAACCGGCAGCAGTGTTCCCTCCGCATCGTAGATGCGCGCCGCGCTCTGGAACGGACGGCCGACGGAGCCGCGATGGGCGAGCCATTCGCTGCCCGTGATGAGGGTCTGACCCACATTCTCGCCGGAGCCGTACATCTCGGTGACCCGAGCCGGCCCGAGGCGGTCGATCCAGGCGGCTTTCAGCCAGTCGGCGCAGGGCGCGCCTGTGTGATAGAGCGCCTCCAGTGTGGCAAGGCTGCGCGGCCGGCGGGCGTCCGCATCCAGCATGCGCACCATCATGGTGGGCACGACCATGGCGAACTGAACCTCGAAACGGTCGATGGCGTCGAGGGCAAGGTCGGCGCTGAACGCTTCCATCACCACCAGATGATGCCCCTCGAACAGGCCGATATGGGCCCAGGTGAGCGGCGCATTATGGGACATGGCGCCCGCCACCAATTGCACCTGGTTCGCCCGGAAGCCCAGCGCGGGGGCCACGTCGCCCCAGGGCCGCCCCGGCGCAAAGCGCCAGGGCAAGTTGTCTGCCATGAGCTTTGAGACGCCGGTGGAGCCGCCCGACAGCAGGATCTTGCCCGGCCGGGAAACCTGGTCGGGCATCTCGCTTGCGGGGTGCGCTGTAATCTCCGCCCAAATGGAGGGCAGGGCGACCGCCCGCGAATCGGCCGCGTGAGCGTCGGGCATCACCACCAGCCCCGCCTTCGCCCGGTCCCACATGCCGGACAGGATGTCGGCGGGCTGGCGATGGTCGAACGAGAGCACCGTGCCGCCCATGCGCCACACGCCCAGCACCAGGACGATATGGGCGAGCCCATTGGGCAGGCCGATGCCCACCACGGCGCCCTGACCGAGCCCTCGGCCGACCAGCACACCGGCCGCCTGGTCCACCAGGCGGTCGAGCGCGGCCCAGCCGACGGGATGGGCCGTGCCGTTCGGGGACAGCACGGTGATGGCCGGGGCGCCGCCACGGGCGCGGGCGTGGCCGCGCAGGCGCGCTCCGAAGGTGACCGTCGTGTCGGCGCTGGCGGCATCACTCATGGGGCGAAACTCTCGGTGTAAAACGCGCGGTGTCCAAATGGGTGAGGCCGGCGACGGCGCGCATGGCGCCGCACCGGCCGGACTGGAAGCTGGCCTATGGCGCCCGCCGGGTCAAACCAGGCCGAGGCTTTCCAGCACCGCCTTGAGGGGCGCGCGCCGGTCGTCAGGCAGCGGGAGGCGCGGGGCGCGGGGCGGGCCGCCCGGCTGGCCCATCATGCCCAGTGCCGCCTTGGTGGCCGACACATAAAGATCACCCGCCAGTGCATCCAGAAGCGGCGCCACGCGATCGGCGATGGCGCGGCTGCCGGCGAAGTCATTCTCCACCACCGTGCGCGTGTAAAGCTCCGCCGAGAGGGCCGGGGCGATGTTGGAAAAGACGGACACATAACCCGCCGCGCCCACCCGGTAGCTTTCCCAAGGGTGGTAGCCGGAAAACACCGTCATGCGGTCTCCGCACAGCCGGATGATCTCGGCGGTGCGCGGCACGGAGCCACTAGATTCCTTGATGTAGGAGACGTTGTCGATCTCGGACAGGCGCGCCACCAGCCGGGCGGAAAGATCAACGTTTGAGGTGAAGGGGTTGTTGTAGATCATGATGGGGATGCGGATGGCCCCGGCAATCGCCCGGTAATGGGCATAGATCTCGTCCGCCGTGGGCGAGGAGTAGAAGGGCGGGATAATCATCACGCCGTCGGCGCCGATGCTTTGCGCCTCCACGGTGAGGTCCACCGCGTCCTTCGTCCATTCCGCCGCCGTGCCGATCAGGACCGGCACGCGTCCCGCGGCCGCCTGCACAACGATTTCGCCGACCCGGCGGCGCTCGGCGCGGGTCAGGGAGAGAAATTCGCCGGTGGAACCGAGCGGAATAAGGCCGTGAGCCCCCTCCCGCACCTGCCAGTCCACGAAGCGGGCGAGGCCCTCCTCGTCCAGGCGTCCGTCGTCGGTGAAGGGGGTGACCATCACGGTGAAACTGCCTCGAAAGGTCGTCACGGCACGGGCTCCGGCAAGAGGTCAAAGGGGGGCGTGCGCAGCCGGAGGGCGCCCAAAGAGGGGGCCTCCGTTGCGAGATCCATATGCTTTTATTTGATCTAATATATGCAAATCAAGTTGACATTTGATCCATATCGCGGCCAATCAGAAGGTGCGCGTTTCAGGCGGTCCGCTGCCGCCGGAGCCCGTGCCCGCCTTCGCGCAGGAGCCCGCCATGCCCTTTCTTGAAGTGAACGACTTTCCCGGCACCGATGGCGCCCCGCCCGCCGGCCGGGCGGAGGCGGCTCGGCGCATGACCGACGCGCTGGCGGGGAGCTGGGGCATCGATCCAGCCATCATCTCCTGCTATTTCCAGCTCTATCCCACCGATGCCTATGCGCATGCGGGCCATATGCCGGCGCCGGAGGAGGCGCGCCGCATCTTCGTGAAGCTTCATGCCATCGCCCGCACGGCGGACCTGCGGCGCATGGCGGCAGAGGCCGTCACCCGCGCAGCGGCACAGGCCTATGGTGTGCCGGAGCAGGCCATAGTCATCTATTTCTTCGAGCGCGCCGTCAGCGAGATCGCCCATGGCGGAGTGCTGGAAGCCGGAACAGGCCATGTGACTTGATCGAATATTAGCCAGTCTCAAGCAATGGGAGATCAAAGATCGTGCACCGCCTTCTGTCCGCCGACCAGCGCCTCGTCATCGACACCGCCCGCCGCTTCGCCGAGGCGGAAATCCTGCCCGCAGCCGCCGCCATCGACCGCGACAACCGCTTTCCGCGCGAGCTGTATCGCGGGCTGGCGGATCTCGGCCTGTTCGGCATCGGCCTAGACGAGGAGAAGGGCGGGGCCGGCATGGATGCCGCCACCGCCTGCCTGGTGATGGAGGAGATTGCCCGCTGCTCCGGCGCGGTCGGCAACGCCTTCGCCATTCCAGTGGAGTCGGCCCGCTTCCTCGCCGAGCATGGCGGGCCGGTGCATCAGGCCTTGGTGCCGGGGGTGCTGTCCGGGGACGTGATCGTCGCAACCGCCGCCACCGAGCCGGACTTCGGCTCCGACGTCGCGGGCCTGCGCACCCAGGCAGTGAGGGACGGCGACGATTATGTCATCACCGGAACCAAGGCATGGGTCACCTTTGGCGAGATCGCCCATGTGGTGCTTGTCTTCGCCAAGACCAATCCGCAGGCCGGCCAGCGCGGCCTCAGCTGCATCATGGTGGAGACCGATCGCCCCGGCATCAGCCGCGGCAAGTCCGAGGAACTTCTCGGCATGCACGGCCTGGCCGAGTGCGGGCTGAGCTTTGATGGCGTGCGGGTGCCGGTGGCCAATCGCCTCGGGCCGGAGAATGGCGCCTTCAAGATGGCCATGGCCAATTTCAATTTCTCCCGCCTGATGATGGCCTCCATGGCGCTGGGCATGGCCCAGGCGGGGCTTGAGGATGCGCTGGACTATGCCCATAGCCGCATTCAGTTCGGTGCGCCCATCGCCAGCTTCCAGGCCGTGCAATTCATGCTGGCCGACATGTCCACGGAGATTTCCGCCGCCCGCCTGCTCATCCAGCACGCCGCCCGGCTGATGGACGCGGGCCACGAGATCGCGCGGGAGGCCGCGGAGGCGAAGCTCTTTGCCACCGACATGGCCAATCGCGCCATCTCCAACGCCCTTCAGATCCATGGCGGAAACGGCTATTCCCGCGCCTACCGGGTGGAGCGGCTCTACCGGGATGTGCGCCTCTCGCAGATCTATGAAGGCACCAACCAGATCCAGCGGCTGATTATCGCCCGCCAGCTCTCTCGCGCGCACGGTTGACCCGCACGCGCCCCGCCACCAGGAGCCCGCCTTGACCCGATCCCCTGATTTGTCCGGCGTCACCGTCGCCACGGTCCTGCCCTTCCATGAGGATTTCTCCATCGACTGGGCGAGCTATGAGCGGGTGCTGGCCTATTGCACCCGGCCCAAGGGCATTCGCGCCGTCTTCGTGAACGGCCATGCGGGTGAAGGCGCGACGCTGAGCGATGCCGAGCGGCTCGAGGTGATCCGCCGCACCCGGGCCTTCATCGGACCCGACGTGCCGCTGCTCACCGGCATCATCGCCTGGTCCACCGCCGAGGCGGTGGCACAGGCGCAGGCGGCCGAGGCGGCCGGCGTGGATGCAGCCGTGCTCTTCCCCCTGCCGCAGTTTTCCGGCGGGGCGGGCACGGACCCGCGCTACGCGCTTGATTATGTGGACACCGTGCTCGCCGCGACCGCACTGCCACTTTCCATCTTCCAGCAGCCAGTGGCCTCGGGCTACGGCTTCTCCTCCGCCATCCTGGGGGAACTGGTTTCCCGCCCGCGGGTGATCGCGGTGAAGGAAGGCAGCGGCGACATCGGGCTCTATGAGGACAATCTGCGGCGCATCAAGGCGGTGGCGCCCGACTGCTACATGCTGCCCTCCAATTATCACTGGCTGGTGGCGCAAGTGGCCATCGGCGCGGACGGCATCCTCTCCGGCATGGCGAGCCTCATCCCGGATCTCCTTTCCGACCTGTGGGCCGCTGCCGAGGCGGGCGATCTGCGGGCGCTGCGGGTGGTGAACGATCAGCTTTATCCCATCGTGCGCACCATCTATGGCGCCCCGCCGCTGATCGAGATGCACACGCGCATCAAGGTGGCGCTCAAGCATCTGGGCCTCATCTCGTCCGCCGTGCCCCGCCGTCCCCTGCTGCCGGTGCCCGGCGACGTGGCGGCGCGCGTGGGCACGGCGGTGGATGCCGCGGGCCTTTCCCGCTTCCTCGCCGCCTGAGGGCCGCGGGGCACTGCTCCGCTCTTTCCTGCGTTCCCGAGGTCCAGGCTATAAGGGCCAGGGCGGCCCTCGTGGTCGCCCGTCTTCTTCGTCCGGTGGTTCCCATGACGCATCCCCTCCGCCCTGCCCGACAGGCCCCCGCCGGGGAGACCGGCGAGGACACGGCCAGCAATTCGGTGGAGCAGGCCTGCCTGCTGATCCGGCAGGATATTCTCTCGGGCCATTATGCGCCGGGCGCCCGCATCAAGGTGGCAGACCTGTCCGGTCGCTTCGGTTTCTCGGCCATGCCCTTGCGCGAGGCCTTGCGCAAGCTGGAGGGCGAGGGGCTGGTGGAGATCGAGCCCAATCGTGGCGCCACCGTGCGCCGGCTGGACCGGGCCTTCATCGAGGATCTGTTCGAGCTGAACGCCGAGTTGCAGCTGCTCGCCATTCGTCGCTTCATCAAGGTGATGACACTGGACAAGCTGGACGAGCTGGAGGCGCGCGCCGAGGCCTATGCGGCCGCCGTGGAGGCCGGCGACCGGGAGCGCGGCGTGCGCCTTAACCGGGACCTGCACGCCCGCATGGTGGAGTTCGGCGGCAATCGGGAAGCCCTGCGCATGTTCCTGCGGGGCTGGGAGCTCATTGGGGCGTTCCGCCTGCGCTTCGGCTATGGGCCGGGCCGCGAGCGGGGCCTCGTGCGCGAGCACCGGCTGTTGCTGGAGGCCCTGCGCCGGCAGGACCTCCAGATGGCCGAGGCCATCATCCGCATGCAGCAGGCCGCCGTGTTGGAAGACCTGTTTTCGCGCCTGGGCGAGGAGGGAGCCTGAGCGCCCACCCTCGCCTGGCTTGAGCAAAGGAGCGGCCGGCGGCTTTTCGCACGACTGGCCGCCGGTGCCTCACTGGGTCGGGCCGGGGCCGCGAATGGCGAAGTTGCGGTCGGTGAGGCGGGTCATCTTGAAGGTGTCGAACAGCTTGTCATAGGTGCCGTCGGCATTCAGCTCCTTCAGCGCCTGCACCACCGCGTCCGCCAGGGTGCGGTCGACGAAGTCGAGGGTGATGTCGGTGCCGTTCAGGCCCTGCACCTTGATCTTGGCGATGCCCTTTTCTTCCAGCACGCGGGCGGTCTCGTCGATATTGATGCCGGCTTCCACCTGCCCGGCCTTGAGGGCGGCGGTGGTCTCGGACGCCGTCTTGAACGAGCGGAATTCGATGGGCTTCATGCCGGCGGCCACCATCTTGTCGTTCAGGAGCTTGGCCTGCTTCTCCTGGTAGGTCCCGGTCTCGATGCCCACGGTGTGGCCGGCCAGATCCTCGAACTTGGTGATTTCCAGCTTGCTGTCAGGCGAGGTGTAGATGCTGACCGCCTGCTGGGCATAGGGGATCATGAACATCAGCTTGGAGCGTTCCTCGGTCCAGAACATACCCGTGTCGATGCCGTCGAAGCGCTTGGCCTTGAGGGCCGGCAGCATGGAGGGCATGTCCATGCGCACGAACTCCATGTCGAGGCACAGCTTCTTGGCGATGGCCTTGCCCAGCTCCACGTTGAGGCCCTGCAGCTCGCCCTTCTCGTCCACGAACTGCTGGGGCGGCAGGGTGGGATTGGTGGACATCTGCAGCTTGCCGGGCGTGACGAGGTGTTCAGCGGACACCTTGGGCGTGCAGTCGGCGGCGGCCGCCGCCTGGGCGACGCCGAGCGCGCCGAGCAGGACGGAGAGGGCGACGAGTTTGCGCATGGGAGACGCTCCAATTCCTAGCGGTTAATCCTGGGATGCGGGACGCATGAGCACGAGGGCGGCGTGGATGGCGCTCACCGCCACGCGCCCGGTCTGGTCGAGGAGCTGCACCTCCTCGGTGACGATGCCGCGGTCGCCGCGCGAAGCGGGGCGTTTGGCGGTGAATGCAAATTCCACATGCACCGTGTCGCCCGCCACCACGGGCGCACGAAACTTCACGGCGTCCCAGCCGAGAGAGGCGACCGAGGTGTGCTCGTAAAGGCCACTGGCCGTCTTAAGCCCCTCCATGATGGACAGGCAGAACAGGCCGTGGACGATCACATCGGCAAAACCCTGGCTGCGGGCATAGGCGGCATCGGTGTGCAGCGGGTGATGGTCCCCCGTCACGGCGCAGAAGGCGGCGATGTCGGCGGCCGAAAGGGTGCGCGCCGGCGTGCGGTAGCGCGCGCCGATCTCCACATCCTCGAAAAACACATCGCGCGGGATGATCGTGCGGACCGCGCCCTCGGCTGCAAGATGAGGCATGGACACTCCCTCCGGTGCCGCGTGCGGACCGCTGGTCGAAACGGGCGCGCGCCCTTAGTGGATGATCTGGCTGAGGAAGAGCTTCGCCCGCTCGGACTTGGGGTTGCTGAAGAATTCGGCCGGGGTTTCCACTTCCACGATCCGTCCTTCATTCATGAAGATGACCCGGTCGCAGACTTCCCGCGCAAAGCCCATCTCATGGGTGACGCACAGCATGGTCATGCCTTCCTGGGCGAGCGACTTCATGGTCTCCAGCACTTCCTTGACCATTTCCGGGTCGAGGGCGGAGGTGGGCTCGTCGAACAGCATGACCTTGGGATTCATGGCCAGCGCCCGGGCGATGGCGACGCGCTGCTGCTGCCCACCCGACAATTGGCTGGGAAACTTGCGCGCCTGGTCCTGGACGCGCACCTTTTCCAGAAGGGACATGGCCATGGCCTCGGCATCCCTGCGGGGCATTTTCAGCGTGGTCATGGGCGCGAGCACGCAGTTTTCCAAAATGGTCATGTGCGGGAACAAATTGAAGTTCTGAAAGACCATGCCGGTCTGCCGCCGCACCTTGTCCACATTGGCCTTGGTCAGCTCGATGCCGTTCACATAGATGAGGCCGTCATCGTGCTTCTCGGTGCCGTTGATGCAGCGGATGAGGGTGGACTTGCCGGAGCCCGACGGCCCGCACACCACCACCGTCTCGCCCTTGCGAACGGACAGGTCCACTTCCTTCAGGGCGGTGAAATCCCCGAAGCTCTTATAGACCGCCTCCATGCGCACCGCCCATGTTCCGGCGGGCGCAGCGGCTTGCGCAGGTGCGTCCATCTCAGCGGCCTCCCTTCTTGATAAAGCGGCCGAAATGCTTCTCCAGCGGGCGCTGCACCAGGTCCCACAGGGAGGTCAGGACGAGGTAGTAGACGGCGGCCGCCGCATAGACCTCGAGGGTCAGGAACTGCTCCTGCATCAGCATCTCGGACCGGCGCATCAACTCCTCCACCGAGATGACGGAGGCCAGCGAAGTCGCCTTCAGCAGTCCGTTGATGGAATTGCCCAGCGGCGGGATCATCAGGCGGAAAGCCTGGGGCAGGATCACCCGCCAGAAGGCGGTGCCGCCGCCAAGACTCAGCGCCCACGCCGCTTCCCGCTGCCCGGCGGGCACCGAGAGGAAGCCCGAGCGGATGATCTCCGCCATGTAGGCCGCCTCGTGCAGCACCAGGCCGAGAAGCGCGGATTCCACCGCGCCGAGCTTGATGCCCAGTTGCGGCAGGCCGGTATAGATCACCACCAGCTGCACCAGCAGCGGCGTGCCGCGGAACAGCCAGATATAGAAGCCGGCGATCCAGGCGAGCGGACGGGCGTCGGCCATCTTGAGGAGGGCGATGCCCATGCCCAGCACCAGCCCTCCCACCACACCGGCCACCGTCAGCGCGACGGTGACGCCGACGCCGCCGATGAGGAACCAGTTGCCGAGATAGCCGATGAAGGCGTCGACGTTGAAATAGTGCATGGGCCGGGCTTTACTGCGGGCCCGGGCCGTCGATGGCGACCATCTGCCCTTCGGGCAGGCCGCGCAGGCCGAATTTGTCGAACAGCTTCTTATAGGTGCCGTCCATCTGCATGGAATCCAGCGCCTTGACCACGGCGTCCGCCACCGCCTTGTTGCGGAAGGCCATGGACATGCGGTTCTCGCCGAGGCCCGTGACTGCGACGCGGACGCGACCCTTTTCCACCAGCGTGCGGGCGACGCTGTCGATCAGGAGGGCGCTGTCCACCTGGCCGGCAAGCAGGGCGCCGGTGACATCGGTGGCGGTCTTGAAGGCGCGGATGGTGATGGGCTTCTTGCCCTCGGCCACCAGCTTCTCGCTATAGGCGATGAGCCATTTCTCCTGGTAGCTGTTGGTCTCGGCTCCCACCGAAGTGCCGGCGAGATCCGCTTGCGCCTTGATGGTGGAAGGCTTGTCCGACGCCTCGACCACCGAGAGGCTCTGCACGCCATAGGGCACCATGAACAGGATCTTGGAGCGCTCTTCGTTCCAGAACATGCCGGTGTTGAGGCCGTCCAGCCGGCCCGCCTTCACCGCCGGGATCATGCCGGGAAAGTCCATCCGCACGAGCGTGATGGGGGTGCAGATGCGGGTCGCGATCTCCTCGGCCAGTTCCACATTCAGGCCCTTCAGCGTGCCGTCGGCATCCACATATTGCTGGGGCGGATTGGTGGGGTTGATGGAGAGCTGCACGCTGCCCGGCGTCACCAGGTCCGCCGGCTTGATTTCGGCCACGCAGGCGGCATTCGCCCCCACAGTGCCGGCGCCCAGGAGCGCACAAGCCAGGAGGGTGCCCAGCGTTTTGGTGGCGAGAGAAATGCTCAATGTCTTGCTCATGGCGGGCGGTCCATGCGTCCAGCGGGCGAGGGGGACCTGTCGGAGGTCGATCAGGCGATCCGGCACAGCGAACCCTCAACAGTTCTGACTGGCCTGACCACACTATCGCCCTCGGCCTGCATCGGAGGCAAGACCGTTTTTTCGGCATAATTTGCTCAGAATTCAGCCAGAGGGCCAGGGCGCGGGCGCGAGGCGCGTCACAAAAGGCGTTCACCTTGGGTCTAGCTTGCGGGTCAGGGGTGGTTTTCTGGCCAGACCGGTCAGCTGGAATCCTGGTTTCACCACGCCTTAACGTCATACCCGCCGCGGGCGGGAGGCGTGGCAGGCGGGATCATTGGAACGGGGTGCGTGGCGACCTAGGTCATCATGCCGCGCGTGCCTCTTCGGCGATCCATTGCGCGAAGGCTTGGGCGGGTCCCCGGCTCAGCCGCACCGGCTCGGGAAGGATGAGGCAGAAGGTCTTGGAGATGGCGCGACCCTCAGGCCAAGGCGCCACCAGCCGGCCCGCCGCCAGTTCGGCTTCCACATACAGCCGTGGTACCAGCGCGACGCCGAGGCCCGCCAGGGCCGCTGCGATCAGCATGGCGTGAAGGTCATAGCGGGCTCCAACGGCCGGATGGCTCAAGGGGATGCCGGTCTCTTCCGCATAGGCTTGCCAAGCTCCCGGGTTTTGGCGGCGATGGAGGCGCGGCAGCGTATCGAGGGCGCGCGCGCCGCTCCCGCCGTCCAGCAGGTTGGGGTGGCACACCGGGACCAGCACTTCCTTCATCAGGGCCTGCACGCGCATGCCGGTCCATGCGGGGTGGTCGAAGTGAATGGCGGCGTCGAAGCCGCTGTCGGCAAGGACGAAGGGCTCCATCTGCTCCGCCAGATGCACGGTGATGTTGGGGTGCCGCGCCTGAAACCCCTTCAGACGCGGGATCAGCCAGCGGGCGGCGAAGGTCGGGAGGGTGGCGATGTCGAGGCTCGCGCCGTCCTGGGGCTGGCCCATGAGATATTGGCTGTCCCGTTCCAGCCGGTCGAGCGTCTCGCGCACCTGCACGGCATAATGCGCGCCGTTCGGGCGCAACCGCACACGATTGCCGACCCGCTCGAACAGGGGCACGCCCAGGAAGGCTTCCAGGCGGCCGATCTGGCGGCTGATGGCGCCCTCCGTCAGCGCCAGTTCGTCGGCCGCCCGCGCAAAGCTGCCGTGGCGGGCGGCAGCCTCGAATGCCAGGAGCGCGGAATGGCTGGGGATCTTGCGGCGCACGGGGGGGCTCCAGGATCTGGCCGATCTCACGGCTCAGGATGACTTTTGTTCACTGAAGGATGACCCGACATCGTTATTGCGTGGCCATTTCGGCGGCTATCGTGATCGAACATCACGGAAAGGCAAGGCCCGGCTTATGCTGCCGGCCAAGGATGGTCCCATGATCTATACGGTGGAATGCGGCTTCGCCGATCCCGGCAGCGAAGCGGCCTGGAACGCTTTCTACAGCGACGACAAGCTGCCGGCTCTCATCTGCGTGCCCGGTTTTCGCTCCTCCCAGCGCTTCAGGGCGGTGCACGGCGCGTGTCCCCCCTATCTTGCCCTGCATACCGTTGACGGGCCGCACGTCCTGGCCAGCGATGCCTACCGCGAGAAGGGCGGCGGCAGTTTTGCGCGCTGGCAAGCTCACATCACGCGGTGGCACCGCAACCTCTATGATGGTCTCGACCACGGGCCGGAGGTCGCCAGCGACATGGTCATGCTGGCAAGCTGTTCCGGCCCCGGTTCTCTCGCCGACTTGGGCCTGGCCCCTTGCGCCTTGCGCGCCGTCGGGCTGGACCGGTCCCCGGCACAGCGCTGGCTGGGCACGTTGCCCCGGCGCGCACTCCCGCCTTTCCGAGGGCTGCCGGACGATGTCCAGGTCTATGCGCCCATGACACCTTGCCTGACGCCTCCGGCGCGCGAACCGGGGAGGTAGGTCCGCCATGCCCAATGTCACCATCTTCCTTCCACCCGCCGCCATGCCGTCGGACGCCGCGCTGTCCGGCCTGACCGACCAGTGTGTGGCGCTGTGCACGGACATCCTCCAGGCTGCCGAAGACACCGTGCATGTGATCTACGTTCCCGTTCGGCACGGACGCGGCCATCCGGTGTTCGCCGAGATCCGCTATCGGTGCACCGCGTTCCGCACGCCGGAGGTGTTCGCGCGCTTCATGGCCGGATTGGACGCGGCCATCCGCACCGCGACCGGCTGCACGCCCCGCATCCGCTGCTTCGGGTCGTCCCCTTCCAGCCTCCATGCCCGCAATTGAACGGCATCCAGAAGGTCACCATGTCCGATCCCCGCTATCCGAGCCGACAGATCGGCGACATCGCCATCACGCCCATTCCCGACGGGAGCCTCACCGTCAGCCTCGATCTCCTGGCCAACATCGAGCCGGCACAGGCGCTTGCCTTGCAGCGTGCCGCCGGCGTGACGGAGCCGGAGGTCCTCCATGTCCAGTGCTATCTGGTCCGCAGTCGCGCCCGCACCATCCTGATCGATGCGGGCGGTGGCGGCATCCAGAACCTGGGCGGGGAGATGCAAGGTCATTTGCGCCGCGCAGGCGTGCAGGCCGCAGACATTGACGCGGTAGTGTTGACCCACGCTCACCCGGATCACGTGGGCGGGCTGATGGACCCTGCCGGGAACGCGGCGTTCCCGAACGCCGAGCTGATCGTCCCGCAACGGGAGATCGCTTTCTGGCAGGATGACGCCCATCTGGCACGGGCCAGTGATCGGTCCCGGAGGAATTTTCAGATCGCCCGTCAGGCCTTCGAGGGCTACCGGGATCGGCTGCGCCCGTTTGAGGGGCCGCATGTGCTGCCGGGCATCACGGCGGTGCCGCTCCCGGGACATACGATCGGGCATACCGGTTATCGGATCGATCTGGGCCGGGAGAGCCTGCTGGTCTGGGGAGACATCGTGCATTTTCCGCACATCCAGATCCCCTGGCCGCAAGCCGCTCTGCCCTTCGATCAGGATGCCACGTGCGCTGCCGCCACCCGCGCGCGCATTCTGGATGAAGCCGTCAGTGACCGCCTGCTCATTGCCGGCATGCACCTGGGCCCGCCCGGCTTCCTGCGGATCGAGCGCCACGGCCAGGCGTTTCGCGTCGTGCCGGGGGCCTGAGGCGGAGTGAGGGCGTGACGAAGCGGCCCCGCGCGGCTCTCAATCGCCGGGTAAATGATCGGCCGGGGCGCCATCCTGGTCCTGCGGGATGGCATAGAAGCTGAGGAACATGGAGACGCCGCTTGAGATCTCCTTCTGAGTCTTGTGCGCATTGGGGAGGGGCAGGCCCAGAGCGCCGTCCAGCTTGATGTCCTCCGTCACCAGCGCGAGAAACTGGCGCGCGGCAAGATTGGGGTCGGTCAGACGCAGCCGGCCGCTGTCGCGCAACGCGCCCAGATAATCGGCCAGCTGACGGATCGTGGCCGCCGGGCCCTCGGCATAGAAGATGCGGGCGAGGCGCGGGAAGCGAGGGGCCACCGGCACGATGATCCGGTACAGCTCTATGCCGGCCTTCTGGGTGAAGATTTGCCGGTATTGAACGGCCACCTTGCGCAGTTCCTCGGCGATGGACGGCGCACCCGTGTCGGGTGCGTGGAGGGTGGCGTTGATGGTCCGGCATTCGTGCCGGATCAGGGCCTCGAAGAGATCGCCCTTGTTGGCAAAATGGGCATAGAGCGTCGCCTTGGACATGGATGCGACGCGGGCGATGGCATCCATCTTGGCGCCGTCATAGCCGTCTTCCAGGAACACCGTTCGGGCGGCCATCAGCGCTTCGCGCGCCTTCGGCCGCAGGTCCAGCAACTCGGGGCGGCTCTGGTCAGACGTAGGGGAATCGCCGGTGTCGGGATCGACATCCTCCGGCGCGGGCGGATCGAACGGAATCATGTCTGGACTTTATCAAAACTGAACGGTTCGGTCCATCTTGACTCCTTCATCCGTCGAGCTTATCCAATGATCGAACTGTACGGTTCGGTTCAGATTGGGTGCTGCCTGTGCCATCGATTCCGCGACATCATCGCCCGTTCCCAAAAGGGGCCGCCTGGCTGAGGGGCGGCCTCGCGCTTTCCGCGCTGCTCGTGCTGAATGGCTGCATGGTCGGGCCCGATTTCCAGTCGCCTGACGCGCCGCGGGTGAATGGCTATCTGCCGGGCGGCCCGCCGCAGGCCACCACCTCCGCCGATGTGCATGGCGGGCAAAGTCAGGTCTTCCTGCGCGGCCGCGACCTGCCAGGCGAATGGTGGAAGGTGTTCCGAAACAAGCAGATCGACGCGTTCGTGGCGGAGGCGATCCGCAATCATCCCGACATCGCCGCCGCCCAGGCGGCCCTGCGCGCGGCGCGGGAGAATGCGCTGGCGGAGGAAGGGGCGCTGTTCCCCCAGGTGTCCGCCAACGGCGGGCCGACCCGCCAGGTGACCTCGCTGGCAACCCAGGGTGAGAGCGGGAATACCAGCCCGTACAATCTTTATAACGCCACGGTCAGCGTCACCTATGTGCTCGACGCCTGGGGCGGCACCCGCCGCCAGGTCGAGGCGCTGCAGGCGCAGGCCGATTATCAGCGCTTCCAACTGGAAGCCACCTATCTCAGCCTCACCGCGAACGTGGTGACGGCGGCCATTTCCGATGCCTCGCTGCGGGCCCAGATCGACGCCACCAACGACATCATCAAGTCGGAGCAGGAGCAGCTGACGCTGGTCCAGCGGCAGTTCGAGCTGGGTGCCGTGGCGCAATCCGACGTGCTGTCCCAGCAATCCAACCTCGCCCAGACGCAGGCCACCCTGCCGCCGCTGCAGAAGCAGCTGGCACAGCAGCGCAACCAGCTCATGGCCTATCTCGGCCGGCTGCCCAGCGAGGATCGGGGCGAGCATGTGACGCTCGCAAGCCTCACCTTGCCGCGGGACCTGCCGGTGAGCCTGCCCTCCGCCTTGGTGCGCCAGCGGCCGGACATTGCGTCTGCAGAAGCAAGCCTGCACAAGGCCACCGCCACGGTGGGCGTGAATGTCGCCAATATGCTGCCCCAGATCCAGCTTTCCGGCAGCTACGGGCGCTCAGGCCTGACCCCCGACAGTCTCTTCAACCCGGGCACCGCCGCCTGGAGCATCGCGGCGAGCGCGGCCCAGACGGTGTTCGACGGCGGCACGCTGTTCCACGACAAGGAAGCCGCCATCGCCACCCGCGAGCAGGCCTTCGCGCAGTACAAGAGCACGGTCATCACCGCCTTCAAGGATGTGGCCGATGCCCTGCGCGCGATCCAGGCGGATGCCGAGACCCTGAAGGCCCAATTGGCTTATGAGCGGGCGGCGCAGGAGAGCGTGAAGATTTCGCGCACCCAATACCTGGCCGGCGCGGTCACCTACCCCTCGGTGCTGACCTCCGAGCAGAACTATCAGCAGGCCGTTGTCGCCCGCGTGAAGGCGCAGGCCACGCGCTTCTCGGACACTGCGGCCCTGTTCCAGGCGCTTGGCGGCGGCTGGTGGAACCGCGTGGACCAGACCGCCCAGGCCACGCCCCGCGCGGACGCGGGCTATTTCCAGGATCACTGACCAACCGGCGCCCTTCGGCCCGCTCCGCATCTGCGAGAAGAGACCACACATGAAAAAGCGGATGATCCTCATGCTGGTCGCCGTTGGCCTGATCTTCGGCGGGCTCTACGGCTTCCAGACCTTCAAGGCGACCATGATCAAGCAGGCGCTGGCCTCGCTCAAGGACCCGCCGCAGACGGTGGCCACCATGGCCGCGGCGCTGACGCCCTGGCAGTCCTCCATCAAGGCGGTGGGTTCCGTGCGCGCCGAGGCGGGTGCCGACCTGTCGCTGGAAAGCTCCGGTATTGTCGCCACGCTCAATTTCAAGTCCGGCGACGAAGTGAAGGAAGGCCAGGTGCTGCTCCAGCTGCGCAATGAGCAGGAGCTGGCCAATCTGGAAGCGCTGAAGGCGACCGCCAATGTCAGCGCCATCATCCTGAACCGTGACCAGGAGCAGCTGAAGATCCACGCCGTCAGCCAGGCCACCATCGACAGCGACACCGCCAATCTCAAGAAGGCGCTGGCCCAGGTGGCCGAGCAGCAGGCGGTGGTGGACAAGAAGACGCTCACCGCGCCCTTTTCCGGCCGTCTCGGCATAAGGTCCGTGGATCTCGGTCAATATGTGAGCGCCGGCACATCCGTGGTGACGCTCCAGTCGCTGAACCCCATCTTCATCGACTTCTACTTGCCCCAGCAGGCGCTGGCCGAGGTGCGCACCGGGCAGACCGTGAAGGCGAGCGTGGACACCTATCCCGGGCAAGCCTTTGAGGGCACGGTGACCGCCATCAGCCCCAAGGTGGATTCCACCTCGCGCAACGTTCAGGTGCGGGCGGAATTCCGCAATGACGATCATCGCCTGGTGCCCGGCATGTTCGCGACGGTGGATGTAGCCGTTGGCTCGCCGAGCCCCCTCATCACGGTGCCGCAGACCGCCATCATGGCCAACCCCTACGGCGACATTGCCTTCGTGGTGGAGAAGAAGGAGGGATCGAGCACGGGCCTTGCCGTCCGGCAGGTGTTCGTGAAGACCGGCGAGACCCGCGGCGACCAGATCGCCATCGCCTCCGGCATCACCGCCGGGGACGAGGTGGTGGTGGCCGGCCAGATGAAGCTGCACAACGGTTCGCAGGTGACCATCAACAACGCCGTCCTGCCCACCGACAATCCCTCTCCCTCCATTGTCGACAAGTGAGCGGAGGCAGCCATGTCGTCCTTCACCGATATTTTCATCCGCCGCCCGGTGCTGGCGATCGTGGTGAGCCTGTTGATCCTGGTGCTCGGCCTTCGCGCCATGAGCTCCATGCCCATCCTGCAATATCCGCGCACGCAGAATGCCATCGTCACGGTGACGACCAGCTATCCCGGCGCCAATCCCGATGTGGTCGCCGGCTTCATCACGACGCCGCTGGAAAACGCCATCGCTCAGGCCAATGGCATCGACTACATGACGTCCACCAGCACCACCGGCACCAGCACCATCACGGTCAACCTGCGGCTCAATTACGATACCGGCAAGGCGCTCACCGAGATCAACACCAAGGTCAATTCGGTGCTCAACCAATTGCCCACCGGCACCCAGCAGCCGGTGCTGACGGTGAAGGTCGGGCAGACCATCGATTCCATGTATATCGGCTTCCGCAGCGATGCCATCGCGGCCAACCAGATCACCGACTATCTGATCCGGGTGGTGCAGCCCAAGCTCCAGGCGGTGACCGGCGTGCAGACGGCGGAACTCCTGGGCAGCAAGACCTTCGCCATGCGCGCCTGGCTTGATCCCATCCGCCTCGCCGCCTATGGCGTGACCGCCTCGGAAGTCTCCACGGCACTCAGCAACAACGACTATATTGCCAGTCTGGGCAACACCAAGGGCCAGATGGTGCAGGTGAATCTCACCGCCTCCACCAGCCTGCACAATGTGGATGAGTTCAAGAACCTCATCGTCAAGCAGGCGAACGGCGCGGTGGTGCGGCTGAAGGACGTGGCCAACGTCACGCTGGGCTCCGATGACTATGATTCCGCCACCATGTTCAGTGGTCGCGAGTCCGTCTATATCGGCATCCAGATCGCCCCCTCCGCCAATCTGCTGGACGTTATCAAGGGCGTGCGGGCGGCTTTGCCGGAGATTGAGGCGCAGTTGCCCACCGGCCTCAGCATGGGCGTCATCTACGATGCCTCGGCCTTCGTGAACTCTTCCATCGAGGAGGTGGTGCACACGCTGGTGGAGGCGCTGGCCATCGTCACCCTGGTGGTGTTCGCCTTCCTGGGGTCCTGGCGTTCGGTGCTGATCCCGGTCATCGCCATCCCGCTGTCGCTGATCGGCACCTTCCTGATGATGCTGGCCTTCGGCTTCAGCATCAATCTCTTGACCCTGCTCGCCCTGGTGCTCGCCATCGGGCTGGTGGTGGACGACGCCATCATCGTGGTGGAGAGCGTCAACCACCACATGGAGGAAGGAATGAGCGCGCGCGAAGCGGCGTTTGCCGCAGCGCGCCAACTCGCCAATCCCATCATCGCCATGACGGTGGTGCTGATCGCGGTCTATGTGCCCATCGGCTTCCAGGGCGGGCTTACCGGCGCGTTGTTCACGGAGTTTGCCTTCACGCTGGTGGGGGCGGTGACCATCTCGGCCATTGTGGCCCTGACGCTGACGCCCATGATGTCGGCCCACATGCTGAAGCCGGTGGATCATGCCGGCGGCGATCTGGAATCGCGCATGGTGTTGGCGGTGGACAAGGTGATGGGCGCGGTGACCGCCGCCTATTCCCGCTCGCTCGATTCCGCGCTGAATTATCTGCCGGTCATCGCGGTGTTCGCGGGCTTGGTGCTGTCCAGCATCTATTGGCTCTATGGCACAGCGCAGAGCGAGCTGGCGCCGGAAGAGGACCAGGGTATCATCCTCGCCCAGAGCATCTCGGCGCCCAATGCGACGCTTCAGCAGAAGCTGCTTTACAACAGGGCGACCTATGAGACCTTCGCCAAGCACCCGGAGACCGAGACGGTGTTCCAGGTGGAGGCGCCGAGCACCAGCATCGCCGGCTGGGTGCTGAAGCCCTGGGACGAGCGCAAGGCCACCACCAAGCAGCTCCAGCCTATGATCCAGCAGGAGTTGAACCAGGTGGCCGGTCAGAAGATCGTCGCCTTCCAGACCTCCCCGCTGCCGGGCTCCAACGGCCTGCCCATGCAGATCGTCATCGGCACCTCCGATGGCTTCGACAAACTGAATGCGGTGGCGGCCAAGTTCCTCCAGGATGCCCTCGACACCGGGCTGTTCATCTTCCTCAACAATGACCTGAAGATCGACCAGCCGCAGGCGTCCATCGTCATCGACCGCGAGAAGACCTCGCTGCTCGGCTTGTCCATGAGTGACGTGGGCGGGGCGCTGTCGTCCCTCATGGGGGGCGGATATGTGAATTATTTCAGCCTGGATGGGCGGTCCTACAAGGTCATCCCCCAGGTGCAGCAGGAGGCGCGCCTCAATACGGATCAGGTGCTTGATTATTATATCCGCACCTCGGACGGCACCATGGTTCCCCTCTCCACGGTGGCGCGGATCGAGACCAAGACGGTGCCGGAATCGCTGAACCACTTCCAGCAGGTCAATGCCGCCACCATTGCCGGCGTGGTGGCGCCCGGCATCACCACGGGCGATGCCATCACGGCGCTGAAGGATCTGGCCCAGCGCACCCTGCCGCCAGGCTACACGCTGGATTTTGGCGGCGCCTCCCGCCAATACGTGCAGGAGAGCGGCGGCTTCGTCACCACCTTCGCCTTCGCCCTGATCGTGATCTTCTTGTCGCTGGCCGCCTTGTTCAACAGCTTCCGCGACCCGGTTGTGATCCTGCTCTCCGTGCCCATGTCGCTGGCCGGAGCGCTGATCTTCATCAGCCTCGGGGTCGGGGGCGCGAGCATCAACATCTACACCCAGGTGGGCCTTACCACCCTCATGGGGCTCATCAGCAAGCACGGCATCTTGATGCTGGAGGTGGCCAACGAACTGCAGCTGGAAGGCAAGACCAAGCGTGAGGCGATCCTTGCCGCCGCGACGCTCCGGCTGCGGCCGATCCTGATGACCACGGCGGCCATGGTTCTGGGCGTGGTGCCGCTCATCTTCGCTTCGGGTGCCGGCGCGGCCTCCCGCTATAATCTGGGCCTCGTCATCGCCACCGGCCTCGCCATCGGCACGCTGTTTACGCTCTATGTGGTGCCGGCCGCCTATGTTCTGATGGGCCAGACCCATCGGCGGGAGGTGCCCGAGGTGCCGGAAGGGACGGGCGTCTCCGCACCGGCGGGCTGAACGTTCGATCGCTTCAGGGTCTTCATGAACTCTGAAGCGATCTTGGGACGAGATGGGACGGCGCGCGCTCCATGGCGCGCCGTTGCGTTTATCGAAGAAGGCCGCCCTTGTATTGGGAGATGGAGCGGGCGGCCGCCGTCACCAGGGGCGAGAACTTCGCTTCGGCTTCCTCGGGGGTGAAGCGCGCGCTGGACACCGCCACGTTTACCGCCGCGATGGGCCGGCCGACCCGGTCGAGAATGGCCGCGGCGACCGACAGGTCGCCGGGATAAAATTCGCTGAAGGCCGTGGCGTATCCCTGTTTTGAGGCCTCTTCCAGCTTGGCTTCCAAGTCCGTCATGTCCACGGTGGTGGAGGGCGTGAAGGCCCGCCGCTCCGTCCGTTCAAGCACGGCAAGGGCTTCCTCCCGCGGCAGCATGGACAGCATGGCCATCCCCGGCGCGGTGCAGAAAGCCGGCATGCGCGTGCCGATGATGACATCCGTATTGAGCACGTGGCGGCTGAGGAAGCGGGACACGAACACGATCTCGGTGTCATCTCGCACCGTGAGATTGATGGTCTCCTCGGTGGTCTTGCTGAGGTGCTGGAGATAGGGCAAAGCCCGGTCCACCAGCGTATTGGCGCGCGTATAATGGTAGCCAAGGTCCAGGGTCCGGGCAGTCAGCTCGAAGTGCTTTGTGGCTGAATCCTTGCGCAGATAGCCGAGCCTTTCCAGCGTATGGGCGAAGCGCTGCGTCGCGCTCAGGTCGAGGTCGATGGCCTCCGCCAGTTGCGTCAGGCTCAAGGTGGGCCGCGCGGCATCGAAGGCGGTCAGCACCCGGAACGCCTTTTCCACCGACTGGACCATCAGCCCGTCCCGCCGCTCCTGCGCTTTTTCCTTTGCCATTTTTTCCTCCGCGCGTGGCGGCGGCCAACCTGAAGGTGCGCGCCCTCGCCTGTTGACAGGACGCGCAGATCGCCGCATCGTAAGCAACATGAAATAAAAGTTATCGCATTGCGATAAACTTGGCAAGCCCCCAACCAGCCTGAGAAGCTCCAGCAGGAGAGACGTCGTGGCAGATTTCATTCTCACCGAACGGCGCGGTCCCGTCGGCATCGTCACCCTGAACCGGCCGGAGGTGCTCAATGCCTGGAACCGACCGATGCGGGAGGCGCTGATCGCCGCCTTTGACACCTTCGAGGCTGCCGCCGAAATCCGTGCCATCGTGCTGACCGGCGCCGGCGACCGGGCTTTCGGGGCGGGCCAGGATCTCAACGAGACCAAGTCCTTCAATGCCGACCGGGCGGAGGAATGGGTGGCGGAATGGGAGCGCCTCTATGATCGGATGCGGTCCCTGTCCAAGCCGCTCATCGGTGCGCTCAACGGCATTGCCGCCGGGTCTGCCTTCCAGGTGGCGCTGCTGACCGACCTGCGGGTGGGCCATGACGGCGTGCGCATGGGCCAGCCCGAGATCAATTCCGGCATCGCGTCCACCACCGGGCCTTGGATCATGCGGGAGATGATCGGCCTTGCCCGCACCATCGACCTCACGCTCACCGGCCGCCTGATGGATGCGGACGAATGCTACCGGATCGGCCTCATCAATCGCCTGGTGCCCCGCACCGAGGTGCTGGCCGAGGCCGTCAAGCTGGCGGAAGAGCTGGCCGCCAAGCCGCCGGTGGCCATGCGCCTCGATCGGCAGCGCTTCCGCGAAATGACCCAGCCCGGCTTTGAGGACTGCCTGGCCGCCGGCATCCGCATCCAGCGCGAGGCCTACGCCTCCGGCGAGCCCGCCCGGATGATGGAAGCCTTCCTCGCTCAGCGGGCCGCCCGCCGCGCCTGAACCTTCAACCTCGCGCAAGACCGCACAAGCGGCGCGCTGCGTCTTTCCAGAGGGGACCAGACCATGACCGATCTCCCATCGAAGCTCTCGCGCCGCGCCGCCTTGCTGGGCGCTGGCGGACTTGCCTTGGGCCTGGCGACGCCGGCCCTCCTCCGTCCGGCCCGTGCGGCTGGCGGCAGCCTCACAGTGGCCGATCCCGGCGGTCCCTATTCGCCGGGCTATCGCAAGGCCTTCTATGATCCGTTCGAGAAGGCGACCGGCATCAAGGTGGTGAACGTGGCGCGCGATGCCGAACCCACCGCCCAGTTCAAGGCCATGGTGGAAACCAAGGCCTATACCTGGGACGTGTGCACGCTGACGCTCTCGGCCCGCGACATCCTTGCCAAGCAGGACCTGCTCGCCCCTATCGGATTTTCCGCCGCCGAGGTGCCCGGCCTGATGCCGGAGGCTCTCACCGGGCTTTGGATGGGGGTGGACGTCTATTCCACCATCATGGCCTATCGCACCGACCGCCTGAAGAAGGCGCCGCAATCCTGGGCCGACTTTTGGAACGTGAAGGAGTTTCCCGGCCGCCGCTCGCTGCGCAAGAACCCCATCGACACCCTGGAACAGGCCCTCCTCGCCGATGGGGTGCCCCTGGACAAGCTCTATCCCCTCGACGTGGAGCGGGCGTTCAAGAGCCTTGAGCGCGTCAAGCCGCACGTGGATGTGTGGTGGGCCTCCGGCGCCCAGTCGAGCCAGCTCATCCAGAGCGGTGAAGTGGACATGATCGCCCTGTGGAACGCACGCGGACAGGCTGCCATCGACGGCGGCGCGCCGGTGAATCTGGTCTGGAACCAGGGGCTTTATTCCATTGAGGGCTGGGGCATTCCCAAGGGTTGCCCGCGCCTGAAGGAAGCCCAGGACTTCGTGAAGTTCTGCGCCGGCGCGAAGCAGCAGGCCCTGTTCACGGAAACCCTGGCCTATGGGCCGACCAATCTTCAGGCCTATGCCGACATTCCCGCGGCCCGCGCCACCGCGCTGCCCACCGCGCCGGCAAACCTGAAGGTCATGACCATCGCCCGCGAGGACTGGTGGAGCGTGAACCGGTCCGCCATGACCGAGCGCTTCAACACCTGGCTCCTGGGCTGAGCGCGTGGCCGCGGAAGGCGCCCCCATGCTTGCACCCTCCCCAAGGTCGGACACCGCCCTCGGCACGCCCAAGCTGCGGGTCGAGGGCCTCGCCAAGACCTATGGCGCAATCCCCGCGCTGAAACCCACCGACCTGTCGGTCCCCGCCGGAGAGTTCCTGACCCTTCTGGGGCCGTCCGGCTCCGGCAAGACCACCTTGCTGCAGATGATCTGCGGCCTGACGCCGCCGAGCGCGGGGCGCGTCCTGCTCGACGGGCGGGACGAGACCCGCACGCCTGTCCATCGCCGGGACATCGGGCTCGTCTTCCAGCACTATGCGCTCTTTCCCCACCTGACCGTGCGGGAGAACATCGCCTTTCCCTTGCGCATGCGCCGCTTGCCCGCGGCGGAGGCCGCGCGGAAGGTGGAGGCGGCGCTGGAGATGGTGCAGCTCGGCCACCTCGGTGGCCGCTTCCCCCGCGAGCTGTCCGGCGGGCAGCAGCAGCGCGTCGCGCTGGCCCGCTGCTTCGTCTATCAGCCCTCCGTGATCCTGATGGACGAACCACTGGGTGCCCTCGACAAGAAGCTGCGCGAGCACATGCAGTTCGAGATCAAGCGCCTGCATCGGGAGACCGGTGCCACCGTCATCTATGTCACCCACGACCAGGAGGAAGCCCTCGCGCTCTCCGACCGCATCTGCCTGATGAACCATGCGGAGATCGAGCAGCTGGGGACGCCGGAGGAGATCTATGCCCGGCCGCGGACGGCGTTCGCCGCCGACTTCATCGGCATCTCCAACATCTTCCGCGGCGAGGTGCGGGCCGCGCCGGACGGCGGCGTTCTGGTCTCGCCGCTCGGCACGTTCCGCCTGCCCCGTGGGGCGCATCCGAACGGCCCCGGTGGGCTGGTGGTGAGGCCCGAGCAGCTTTGCGTGGGGGAGGGCGGCGACAATCGCATATGCGGGCATCTCAGCGAGACGGTTTACGCAGGTTCCGAGACCCGCCTGCAGGTGGCGCTAGCGGATGGTGCGAGCGCCATCGTGCGCCTGCCACCCGGCCATCCGGTGCCGCAGGTGGGCGCCCCCATCTGCCTGACCTGGGCGGCGGACTCGGCCGTGCTCGTGCCATGAGGAAAGCGTCGGAACGCCACGGGGAGAGACGCAGATGAGCCTTGCCGCCGCCATCCTGCGGCCTTCCCTGACCCGCCGAACAGCTTTCGGTCCGCTTTGGCTCGCCGTGCCCGGGCTCGCCTTCCTGCTGGTGTTCTTCGTCTTGCCGGTGGCCAGCCTCCTGGTGCTGAGCATCGAGAATGCCGACACGGGGCAGTTCACCGCCGCCCATTATCTGCGGATGGCCAGCGCCAGCGTCTATCTGCGCGTGCTTGGCATCACGTTCCGCATCTGCGGGGAGACCGCCCTGTTCTCGGTTCTGCTCGGCTATCCCCTGGCGTATTGGCTGGCCCGGCAGCCGGCGAGCCGCAGGGGACGTCTCGTGCTGCTGGTGCTGGTGCCGTTTTGGACCAGCTATCTCGTCAAGACCTTCGCCTGGATGATCCTGCTCGGCCGTTCCGGCGTCATCAACGGCCTGCTCGGCTCGGCGGGCATCATCGACGCGCCCCTCAGCCTGCTGCACAACGAGCTGGGGGTGATGATCGGCATGGTGCATGCGATGCTGCCCCTGGCGGTGCTCACCATGCTGCCGGTCATGACCGGCATCGACCAGCGCCTCGGCCAGGCCGCGGGCACGCTGGGCGCGGCACCGGGGCAGGCCTTCTGGCTGGTTTTCTTTCCCCTTTCCATGCCCGGCCTTGCCGCTGCGGGCCTCCTGACCTTCATCTCTTCGCTCGGCTTCTTCGTCGTCCCCGCTCTGCTGGGCGGACGACAGCAGACCATGCTGGCGCAGATGATCATCACCCAGGTTCAGGAGCTCCTGAACTGGGGCTTTGCCGGCGCCTTGGCCATGCTGATGCTGGTGGCCGCCCTTGTCACCTGCTGGCTCTATGACCGGGTGTTCGGCCTCTCCAGTCTTTCCGGCGAGGGCGGGCGCCATGCCGGCGCGCAAGGCCGGGGGCGGCGGCTGGGCCTGGCCGCCCTGCATGCCGCCGCCAGCCTCTGCGGACGCATGTCCGATGGTCTGCGCGCCCTGCTGGGAGACCGGGCCCTGGGCTGGGTCCTGCCGGCCTATGGCGGGCTGATCCTCGCCTTCCTCGTCGTGCCGGCGCTCCTGGTGCTGCCCATGGGCTTCACCTCGTCCTCGTTCCTGGAGTTTCCGCCGCCGGGCTATGGCCTGAAATGGTTCGAGGCCTATTTCTCGTCCCCGGTCTGGATCGCCGCAACGGTGCGCTCCTTCGGGGTGGCGCTGGCCACGGCGGTCCTGGCGACTGCACTCGGTGCCGCCGCCGCCCTGGCGCTGGCGCGGTCCACCTCGCGCTGGCGCGGCCTCGTGTTCTCCGCCTTTCTGGCGCCGATGATCGTGCCGCGCATCATTCTCGCGGTCGGCCTATTCTACCTGTTCGCGCGCATGGGACTGGTGGCCAGCGACCTGGGCCTTGTCATCGGCCACACGGTGCTGGCCTTGCCCTTCGCCCTGGTGGCCGTCTCCGCCGTGCTGAAAAGCTACGACTGGCGGCTCGACCAGGCCGCCGCCACACTGGGGGCCAGCCGCTTCCAAGCGCTGCGCCTGGTCACGGTGCCGATCGTGAAGGGCGGGCTTGGGGCCGCGTTCCTTTTTGCCTTCATCACGTCCTTCGATGAATTGAGCATCGCCTTGTTCGTCTCGGGCGGCATCAAGACCACGCTGCCCAAGCAGATGTGGGACGACATGATCCTGCAACTGAACCCCACCCTGGCGGCGGTGTCGGTGGTGATCTTCGTGCTCATCACGTCGCTGCTGCTCGTCGCCGAGGAGCTGCGCCGCCGCGCGTCGGCCCGGTGACAACCTGCTTGCTCCCAGATCACGGACCCCCCATGACCTTTCCCAGCGAGGGTTTCCTCGACCTTTTCCTCGCCCAGGCCGCCACCGAGCCGAAGCGCGTCTTCGCCAGCTTTGCGGGCGTGCCGATCCGCTTTGCCGAACTTGACCGGCAATCGGCCGGCCTTGCCGCCGCGCTCCGCCAGAAGGGCATCGCGGTGGGCGATCGCGTGGCGGTGATGATGCGCAACAACCCGGCCACACTTGCCGTGCTGTTCGCCATCGCGCGGGCGGGGGCGGTGTGGGTGCCGGTGAATGCACAGCAGAAAGGGGAGGGGCTGAAATATATCCTCGAGCACAGCGGCCCCAAGGTGCTCATTGCCGATGCGGATCTCATCGCGACCGTGGAGGCGAGCGGCGCCGTGTGGGACGGCCTGGCCCTGGTGCCCGCCGACCACCTGGACCTCCTGTTTTCCACCCCTCCGGAGACGGATCTTCCCCTCCCTGGGCCGGAGGCGCCCTTTGCCCTGATGTACACATCGGGAACCACCGGCCGCCCGAAGGGCGTGATCGTCACGCACCTTATGTTGCGCCTGGCCGGGGAAGGCGTGGCGCGGGTCTCCGCGGCCGGCCCCTCCGATGTCTTCTTCGTCTGGGAGCCGCTCTACCATATCGGCGGCGCCCAGCTCATCGTCCTGCCGCTTATCCGCGGCGTCCGGCTCGCCATGGTCGATCGCTTCAGCGCCTCCCGCTTCTGGGACCAGGTGCGTGCGGAGGGAGCCACCCACATCCATTATCTCGGTGGCATCCTCCAGATCCTGCTCAAGCAGCCCGCCCGCGCGGACGACCATCGGCATGATGTGCGCATCGCCTGGGGGGGCGGCTGCCCAAAGGAGGTCTGGGAGCCTTTCGAGCGCCGGTTCGGCATCCAGATCCGGGAATGCTATGGCATGACCGAAGCCTCCAGCATCACCACCTGCAATGATACCGGCCTCGTGGGCTCGGTGGGGCGCCCCATGCCCTGGTTCGAGGTCCTGTTGCTGGATGAGGCCGGGCAGACGGTGCCAAGGGGCGAGCGGGGGGAGATCGTGGTGGCCACCCGACTGCCCGGCGCGCTGACGCCGGGCTATTATGCCAACGCGGACGCTACCGCCCGTGCCCTGCGCAATGGTCGCCTGCATACGGGCGACCTCGGCTCGTGGGATGGCGCGGGAAACCTCCAATTCCACGGCCGCATGACGGACAATGTGCGTTGCAAGGGCGAGAATGTTTCCGCCTGGGAGGTGGAGCATGTGGCTGGCAGTCACCCCGCGGTGGAGGAGTGTGCAATCATCGGGGTCGCGGCGGAGGTGGGCGAACAGGACATCAAGCTGTTCGTGAAGCCGAAGGCGGGCGCGCGGATCGGCGCGTCCGAGCTTCTGGCGTGGCTGGAGCCGCGCCTCGCCAGCTACCAATTGCCTCGCTATGTGGCCGTGGTGGACGATTTTGAGCGCACGCCCAGCCAGCGCATCATGAAGCATCGCCTCTCCACCGCTACGGACGAGTGTTTCGACCGGCTGCGGGTCCCGGCTTGAATGGGCCAATGGACGGGCACGGGCCGCCCGCCGGACCCTGTCGGCTCAACGCTTTGCCCCTCCCTGACGCGGCATCCCACGGGTGCGATGCCCCGCAGTGTCCACAGCGCAAGGAACCAAAAGCGATTTCCGTTTTGAAGGGTGTTGACACGGCAAAGGGTCTGCCCCTATAACCCGGCCATCAACGACGGGCTGCGGCCGCGAGTTCAGCGGCTGGTTCGTCGTCTTTAGATGTCTCTCACG
>NZ_JBQUYX010000012.1:0-43813 GCF_056314145.1 Aquabacter sp. DMC10
ATGCGCTGCGGCACCGTCACCCGGGCGGCCGCCATGCTCAACATCTCACAGCCCGCCCTCAGCCAGATCCTCCTCCACGCCGAGGACCAACTCGGTTTCAAGCTGTTCGACCGCGTGCGGGGACGATTGGTCCCGACCCAGCAGGCCGAGGAGCTCTATCCCCAGGCGGAGCACATCTTCTCCCAGCTCGGCGCCATGCGCCGACGCACCGCAGACATGAAACACGGACGCACAGGCCTCGTGCAGCTCGCAGCGTCCGCACCCCCCTCCATGTCCATTGTCTCAAGAGCGCTCATTCACTTCCGCGAAGCACATCCCGACATTGTCGTGCGTTCCCTGATCGCGCCCATGCTGAACATCGTCGAGATGCTGCGCAATGGCACGGTGTCCCTCGGCATGGTCATGAACAACCTGCCGTATCACGACCTGAACGTGGAGACGGTCGGCCATGCCGAGCTGGTCTGCGTCCTGCCGGAGGGGCATCGGCTGGCGCAGAAGGATGTGATTGGCTTTTCCGACATTCGCGACGAGACGCTCATCTCCTATCGCGCCGACACCTTGCCCGCGCGGCTGCTCGCGGGGGCCGCCGAAGCGGAGGATGCCGCCTATGCGCCGGCGATCGAGATCGACCTGTCCATCACCGCCTTGCCCTTCGTGCGCGACGGGCTGGGGATTGCCATCGTCGATGGCCTGCTGCCCTGGGAGCAGTTTCCGGGCGTGGTGAAGCGACGCTTCGCCCCGCAGACGCTGGTTCCCATCGCCATTCTCACCAGCAAGGACCGGCCCTTGTCCCCCAGCCATGAGCTGATGCGGGACTATCTGCGCACGGCCTGCCAGGACCTCGACCTGTCCACCGGCCTGGCCGGATGAAGCCCGGCGTCCTGCCTGAAGCGGCCTTCGGCCTCACGCCACCGCCTGCCGCTCGGGCGCGCCAAGCTGGGCGGCTGCCAAATGGCAGGCGGCGCTGCGGCCCCCATCCACGGGCCGCAGCGGCGGGGCCTCCGCGGTGCAGCCCGGCACCGCGCGGACGCAGCGGGGCGCGAAATGGCAGCCGGGTGGCGGGTTGAGGGGCGAGGGGATCTCGCCTTCGATGGGGCGCAGTTCCACCGGCCCCTGGCCCTCGCCCACGATGCGGGGCACGCTGTCCAGCAAGGCGGCCGTGTAGGGATGGGCGGGACGGCGAAACACCGCTTCGGTCTCGCCCTGCTCGACGATGCGGCCCAGATACATCACCGCCACCTGGTCGCTGACATGCTGCACCACGGACAGATCGTGGCTGATGAAGATGCAGGTCAGGTTCAGTTCACGGCGCAGGTCGAGAAAGAGATTGATGACCTGCGCCTGGATGGACACGTCGAGGGAAGCCACCGGCTCGTCGCAGATGAGGAGCTTGGGCTGCATGGCCAGCGCCCGGGCAATGGCGATGCGCTGGCGCTGGCCGCCGGAGAATTGGTGCGGATAGCGCCCTGCCAGGTCTGGATTAAGGCCCACCCGGGCGAACCAGTCGGCCACATATTTGCGCGCGCCGGCGCGGGAGATCAGTCCGTGGGCGATCGGCCCCTCGCCCACCGCATCGCCGACGGGCATGCGCGGATCAAGGGATGCGAACGGATCCTGGAACACGGTCTGGACGTCGGTGGTCACCTTCCGCCCGTTGGCCATGACCGGCAGCCCGTCCAGCAGGACGGTGCCGCTGGTGGGCGCATAGATGCCCGAGATGATGCGGCCCAGCGTGCTCTTGCCGCAGCCGGATTCACCGACCAGGCCGAGCGTCTCCCCCTTGGCGAGGGTGAGGTTCACGTCGCAGACCGCATGCAGCGTCCGCGCCGTGGGGGAGCGGCCGAGAAGACGGGCCAGCCGGTCGGCGGGGGTCGGGCGCATGCCGAAGATCTTCGAGACGGCCTCGGTCTTGAGATAATGCGCGTGATGGCTGGTCATGAGGCCCTGCGCTCGGCGAGAGGTCCGAGGGGATGGCGGCAGCGCCAGGCGCGGTCACCGGTGTGTTCCATGGGAACGGGAGCTTGGCAGGCGGGGCTGGCGTGGTCGCAGCGGGCCAGGAAGGCACAGCCCGGCGGCAGGTCGAGCAGCGAGGGCATGCCGCCGGGGATCTGGCGCAGCCGGCTTCCCGGGCGCGTAGAGGAGGGCAGGGAGTCCAGCAGGCCCCGCGTATAGGGATGGCGGGGATCGTGGAGCACCGAGGCGGTCGGCCCCTGTTCCACCAGCCGTCCCGCATACATCACCAGGATGCGCGAGGCGATGGCCGACACCACGGCAAGGTCATGGCTGATCCAGATGAGGCCGACGCCGAACTCCCGCGCCAACTGCTTCATCTGGGAGACGATCTGGGCCTGGATCGACACGTCCAGCGCGGTGGTCGGCTCGTCCGCGATGATGACCGCTGGCCGGTGCAACAAGGCGATGGCAATCGCCACGCGCTGGCGCATGCCGCCGGAGAACTGATGGGGATAGGCGGACAGACGGTCGCGGGGGGAGGGGATGCCCACCTGCGCCAAGGCCTCCGCACAGCGCGCGCGCCCGGCGCGCCCGGAGAGCTTCTCATGGGCCGCGAGCGCCATTTCCATCTGCGTGCCGATGGTCAGCAGCGGATTGAGGGTGGCGATCGGATCCTGAAAAATCATCGCCATGTCGCGGCCGCGGCGCTGGCGCAGCGCGCGGGCCGGCATCCCGACCAGCTCTTCCCCCTTCAGGCGCACCGATCCGCCGACGATCCGCCCGGGTGCCTCGATGAGGCCGAGAAGCGAGAAGCCGGTGACGCTCTTGCCCGAGCCGGATTCGCCCACAAGGCCGATGATCTCCCCCGCCGCGAGGGAGAAGGAGACGCCGTCCACCGCCTTCACCGTGCCGGCGTGCGTGGCGAAGCTGGTTTGCAGGTCGCGGACTTCCAGCACCGGGTTCATCGCCGCAGCCTCGGGTTCAACTGATCGCGGATCTGATCGCCGACGATATTGATGGTCATGATGAGCAGGATCAGGACGAGGCCGGGATAAAGGGAAATCCAGTAGCGGCCGCTCATCATGTAGGGAAAGCCGTTGGCGATGAGCATGCCGAGGGAGGGCTCCGTCACCGGCAGGCCGAGGCCCAGAAAGGACAAGGTCGCTTCCAGCGAGATGGAGGAGGCCACCTGCACGGTCGCCACCACGATCAGCGGCGGCGCGCAATTGGGGAGCAGGTGCCGGAACATGACCCGCCGCGCCGAAAGCGGCGTGGCGAGCGAGGCCTCGATATAGTCCTTGCGCCGCTCGGCGGTGGCCGCCCCATAGGCGGTGCGGGCGAAATAGGCATATTGGGCGGCCACCAGCGCCGCGATCAGCTGGAGCTTGCCCTGCCCGAGGAGCGCCGAGAGCACCAGCGCCAAGAGCATGGCGGGAAAGGACAGCTGGAGGTCCACCGCCCGCATGATGAGCGTCTCGGTCCAGCCGCCCACGAAGGCGGCCAGCGTGCCGATCACCGCGCCGATGGTCAGGGCCAGCAGCCCCGCCGCCAGCCCGATCTCGATGGAGATGCGCAGGCCGAACAGGATCGCGGAGAGCAGGTCGCGGCCCTGCGGGTCCGTGCCGAGGATATGGGTATAGCCGCCGCTGCCGACGAAGCCCGGCGGGCGGCGAGCGTCCGCCAGCGAAAGCTGGGTCATGTCATAGGGGTCCTGCGGTGCGACGAGCCCGGCGAACAGGGCGAGCAGCGCCAGCAGGAGGGCGATGGCCAGTGCCGCCGTGGCGATGCGGTTGCGCTGGAACTCCAGCCAGAACATCACGAACGGCGACTTGGGTGGCCGCGCCGGCCGGGGCGGCGCAGTGGCTTCGAGAAGGTCGGTCACGCCAGCTGCCTCCCGCTGCGGATTCTGGGATCGATCGCCGCAAAGACGAGATCCACGGTCAGATTGATGGTCACGAACAGGAGCGCGGTGAGCACGAGATAGGCGACGATCACCGGCCGATCGAGCACGGCGATGGAATCGATGATCAGCTTGCCCACCCCCGGCCAGGAGAAGATCGTCTCAGTCACCACCGCGAAGGCGAGGGTTGAGCCAAGCTCCAGCCCGAACACCGTGATGATGGGGATGGAGATCAGCTTCAGCACGTGCCGGCGCAGGATGGTCGCCTCCGAGATGCCGGCGGCGCGCGCGAACTTGACCGTGTCCGACAGCATGGTCTCCCGGGTGCCGGCGCGGGCGAGGCGGATCATCATGGCCATCTTGAACAAGGCGAGGTTGAGCGCCGGCAGGACGAGGTGATCCAGCCCGTCCAGGGTCAGGAAGCTCCACGGCACGCCGAACACGGTGACCGTCTCACCTCGCCCCCCGGGCGGCAGCCAGCCGAGCCAGACCGCGAAGATCAGGATGAGGATCAGCCCCACCCAGAATGAGGGGACGGAAAAGCCCAGAATGGACACGCCCATCACCGCCCGCGCCCCGAAGCTGGCGGGCTTGACGCCGGCATAGACCCCCAGCGACACCCCGACCACGGTGGCGAAAGTGATGGCGATCACCACCAGTTCCGTGGTGGCGGGCAGGCGGCTGCCGATCAGGTCGAGGACCGGGATGTTGTAGACGAAGGATCGCCCGAAATCGCCGTGCAGCAGGTTCCAGACGAAGATGCCGTACTGCTCCCACAGCGGTCGGTCGAGGCCGAGGCGCTGGATCGTCTCCGCCCGGATCGCCTGGGAGGCCTCGGGCGGAAGGACGATGTCCACGGGATTGCCCACGGCGTGGATGCCGATGAAGACGATCACCGACATGACGGCCATTACGGCGAGGGCCTGCATCAGGCGTTGGATGACGAAGCCGAGCATCCGGTAAGGTCTCCTTGACGGCGGGCCGGCGGGCGCGGGCCCGGCCGTCCCGGCTGCCTGGCGGCGGGTTCAGCGCGCCGGGGTGATGGACTGCGCCAGGGTGTTCTGGTCGGTGCGGGGCTTGAAGTTCAGGAGACCGGCCTTGGCCGCCCACACCGATTCCAGCTGAACGATGGGGATCAGCACCTTGGAGGCGGTCGCCTTGGTCACCGCTTCCTCGAAGATCGCCCGGCGCTTGCCCTCGTCCATTTCCATGATGCCCTGCTCGATGAGCGCATCGAGCTTGGGATCGGAATAGCTGATGCGGTTGTAGGCGCCGAGCCCCTTGGCATCGTCCTTGGTGTGGTAGAGCGAGCCGAGCATGTTGGAGGCTTCGCCCGTCAGCGTGCCCCAGCCATTCATCGCGACGCTGTATTCTCCGCGGGCCTGGGCGGGGAAGTAGACGGTCTTGGACACGGCGTTCACATTGGTCTTGATGCCGACCGCGCTGAGCATCTGGCCCAGCCCCTGGCAGATGGCGGCATCGCCGGGCAGGCGGTCCGAGGTGCAGTAGAGATCCATCTGGAAGCCGTTGGGATAGCCGGCTTCGGCGAGCAGCTTGCGGGCTTTGGCCGGATCATAGACGGGATCGGGGACCGCCTTGCTATAGCCGAAGAAACCGGGCGGCAGCACTTCCTTGGCGGGCTTGCCGAGGCCTTCGAGCACGATCTCCACCATGGTCTTGCGATCGATGGCGGCATCGATGGCTTCGCGCACCCGGATGTCGGTCAGCGGGTTCTTGGCCAGGCGTGAGCCGTCCTTGGCGCGGATGCCGGGCATCACGTCCGGCCGCTGGTCGAGCTGGAGGTTCATGACATAGGCGCTCTCGCCGACGAACGTCTTGACCGCGCTGTCCTTGCCCAGCTTGAGATAGTCGATGGACGACACGTCGTTGATCAGGTCCACCTGGCCGGCCTTGAGGGCGGCGAGCCGCGAGGAATCGTTCTGGATTTCCTTGCGCACCACCTTCTTCCAGGCGGCGGGGCCGCCCCAATAGCCATCGAACCGTTCGAGCACCAGGTCGCCCTTGGGCTCCCAGCTGACGAACTTGAAGGGCCCGGTGCCGATGGCCGCCTTGCCGCTGTTGAAGCCCTGCGCTGCCGTTTCCCGGGTCGAATAATCCTTGGCCGCCCGCGAGCTGACGATATAGAGCCGCACGAAGTCATAGGGCAGCACGGGGGCCGGGCCATCGGTGCGGATGTGAACGGTGTAGGGATCGATGATCTGCACATCCTTCACGCGGCGCACGAAGATGGTCATGGAACTCGGCCCGGTCACCACCGGAACCCGCTCCAGGGAGAATTTCACGTCCTGCGCGTCGAAATCCGACCCGTCGTGGAATTTCACGCCCTGCCGCAGCTTGAACTCCCACACATCGTCGGCGATGGGCTTCCAAGAGACGGCAAGGCCCGGCTTGATCTGGAGGTTTTCATCGGCCGCCACCAGCGTGTCGAAGATGTGGTTCACCGCCTCGGCCTGGGTGCCGAGCGATGAATAATGGGGGTCCATGGATTCCGGCCCACCGCGAACCCCGATGGTCAGGGTCTGTGCATGCAACGGGCCACAGACAACGGACACAAGCGCGATAACGCCTGCAATGGCATTGATTTTCATCGTCATCCCTCTCCGTGTGTCTTGGATTATTTTTCATCGGCACGACACTTTGCCGATGTTCTATCCGAACTGACTTTGGCACGCAGCGCTGTCAGGATTCAGGATCCTTCGATTTCATTGCGTGCCCGTGCGCCTGGCGGTGCGCGCCACCCAGGTCCCGGCGGGTGAAGCCCCGCTGGGGCGTGACGCCGCCTCATTTGGCAATGGCCTCCTCGCCCAGGAAGGCGCCGATGGGCGCCGGCCGCACCGGGGCCTGGCTGCGCAGGCGGCCCGCCGCGGCCACCGCCTCCAAGCCGCCCGCGGCGGCCACGATCTCGGCGCCGGCAAGCTGGCAATAGCGCCCCTGGCAGCGCCCCATGCCCACCCGGCCAAGGGACTTGGCCCGGTTTGCCTCCGCCCCGCCATAGGTGACGACCTCGCGCAACTGGGCCGCCGTGATGGATTCACAGCGGCAGACCACCGTCTCGCCGGGCAGGCGGCGCACCATGTCGGCCGGCCAGGGAAAGGCCCGTGCGATACCGGCGGCGAAGCGGCCGAGGGTGGCACGCCGGCGCAGGTCCGCCGTGGTGTCGGGGCTGGGACGGCCGAGGTCCGCGAGGCACGCCGCCGCCGCCAGCCGGCCGGACACCTCCGCCCCATCGGCCCCCAGCAGGCGCAGCCCGTCGCCGGCGAGATAGACGCCGTTTCCGGCGCGTCCCAGGTCATCCGTGCGCGGCAACCATTGCTGCCAGGCCGCGTCATAGGTGAAGGGGCAGCCCGCCAGGTCCGCGAGCTGCGTCTCGGCCCGCAAGTGCCAGCCGAGGCCCACCGCATCGCAGGGGGTCCGCTGCGCGCGACCGCGCCCGTTACGCCAGTGCACGGCGACCGGGCCGGTTGCATCGGTTTCGATCCGCTCCAGGGTGGCCCCTGCCCGGTAAAGCCGGCCGAGGCGCGCTCGCATGGCGACACCCCGCGCGGCGAAGGCGGGGCGGGCCATCAAGCCGGGCAGTCCCGCCGCCTGCTGGGTCAGGGAGGCGGTGTCGAGCACGGCGGCGACGCCGGCACCCATCTTCAGCAATTGGGTGGCCAGCAAGGTGAGCAGCGGCCCCGAACCGGCCAGCACGATCCGCCGTCCCAGCGCCGCCGCCTGCGCCTTCAGGGCGATCTGCATGGCGCCCAGTGTGTAGACGCCCGCGCTCTCCCAGCCCGGCACCGGGGCGACCCGGTCGGTGGCGCCGGTGGCGAGGATGAGCCGGTCATAGGCCACCCAATGGCAGCCGTCCTCTCCGAGCACCTGCAACCGCCCGTCGCCGATGGCGAGCACCGAGCTGCGCGGCAGATGGACCACCTGCCCGTCGCGCACCATGGCATCGAACGTGGCGTGAAGCGCGACGGCCTTTGCGGCTTCCGAGCCATAAAGGCTTTCCGGCGGGCGCACGAAGGTCTCGGGCGGGCGGCGATAGATCTGTCCACCGGCCCGCGCGCCCTCATCGATCACCACCGGGACGAGGCCGGCGGCCGCCAGCGTCTGAGCGGCGCGGATGCCGGCCGGGCCGGCGCCGACCACGGCGATCCTGGGCGTTTGGGCGTGCGTCACAGCCAGTCTCCCGGAGCCTCGGTAAGGAGGTGCATCCCGTCGGACAGGGGCGTGGAGCAGGCCCGCAACCGAGGCCCCTCCGCCTGCCACACCCAGCAGTCCTGGCAGGCGCCCATGAGGCAGAAGCCCGCCCGGCCCTCCGGCCCGAATTCCGCGCGGCGCAGCGCCGGGGCAACGGCGAGAATGGCGCTCAGCACCGTGTCGCCGGACAGCCCCGTCCGGGCGATCCCGTCCAGCGTGAAGCGCACGGGCGCGCGCTCGGTGTCGGCGAGCCGGACCAGCCGGCCGGAGGCGGCAGCGGCGCTCATTCCGCAGCCTCCCGTGCTTCTAGACCGGTGCCGGGCATTTCCGGAAAGCGGGCACGCACCAGCGCCAGCGCCTCTTCCACGCCGCGCCGCCCGGCCCGGCCTTCCATGCGGCGGAAAATCTCGGTCTTGGCGAAGAAGCGCCAGTGAATGGGCAGGCCGGCGAGGATGTCGGTCAAAAGGTCGTAGGCCTCCGGCGTCCACTGGGCCTCATAGCCGTCGCGCTCGGGGCCGAAGTGGAAATGGCCGGTCGGGGCGGGGCGGGCGGCGCGCAGCGCCCGGGTGGCGGCTTCGTCCACCTGCCCGTCGCGGAGGATGACGCCATAGTCCCGTTCCGCCGCTTCCAGCGAGACATAGCCGCGCGCCACATCCTGCGCCACCCGCCAGGGCTCGCGGTCAAGCGGGTTTCCCCGCCCGCCGCCGCCCGCCGAGCGGATCTCCAGCACGTCGCCGGGCTGCAGCACGGCGGTGTCGATATTGCCGAGGCGGCGCTCTCCCGGCGTCTTGGGGTTCACCACCATGTCGGACAGGCCGGCCGCTCGTCCCCCAAGCACACCCCAGGGGCGGAAGAAGCTGCGATCTCGGTTGCGTGCGGTGATGCGGCTGTCGGGCGCGAAGACGCGGAAGGCCATCTCGGTGGCCAGTCCGCCCCGCCAGCGTCCGGCGCCGCCGCTGTCCCGGGCGAGGCCGTATTTGATGAACTCCACCGGCGTCTCGGTCTCGGTGATCTCGATGGGCGTGTTCTTAAGATAGGCGGCGTCGGCCCCCGAGCCGTTGGTGCCGTCCCGATGGGGCATGCCGCCGCCGCCGCCCACCACCGGATTGACCGCCGCGATCACCGTGCGGTGGGTGCGCTCGTCCGTGGTCATGACGTTGACGATGCAGTTGTTGCCCGCCGGCGCGGCGGGCAGGCGGTCGGGCACCACCTGCGAGAAGGCGCCGAAGATGACGGAGCGCAGCCGCGCGCAGGTGAGCGAGCGCATGCCCACCGCCGCCGGGAACACCGGATTGAGCACGGTGCCTTGCGGCGTGATGCAGGTGAAGGGCCGCGTCAGCCCCGTGTTCAGAAGGATCTTCGGGTTCAGGGTGTAGAGGACATAATAGACGCCGACCAGAAGGATGGTGTGGCGCGGGTCCCCGCCCGAGGGCACGTTGAGCGAGGAGGCAAGCTGCGGGTCGGAGCCGGTGAAATCCAGCACCGCCTCGTCGCCCCGGATGGTGAGCGTCAGCTTCAGCCGGCAGGGATTGGCCTCGACCGAATCCTCGTCCGCATAATCCGCGAATTCCCAGGTGCCGTCGGGCATGGCGCGCAGCATCTCGCGGGCCTGTGCCTCGCCGTGGTCCAGCAGCGCCTCGACACCGGCCAGGAACGCCTGCTTGCCGAACTTCTCGGCCATGGCGATGACCTTGCGCTCACCCGTGTTCAGGGCCCCGACCAGCGCCTTGATGTCGCCGATGTTCAGGTCGGGCTTGCGCACATTGGTGGTCATGATGTTCAGGATCTGGGCGTCGAACACGCCTTCCCGCACCAGCTTCATGGGCGAGAAGCGGATGCCTTCCTGGTGGATCTCGGTCAAGGCGCGCGAGAGCGAGGCCGGCACCGCGCCGCCCATGTCGGTGTTGTGGATGTGCCCTCCGGTCCAGGCAATGATCTCGCCTTCGTAGAAGACCGGCTTCCACAGGTGCGTGTCGGGGGCGTGGGTGGCCACGTAGCAGGCATAGGGATCGTTGGTGAAGCCCACGTCGCCGGGCCGGTAGTCCTCGATCATGTCGATGGCCCGGCCATAGGTCAGGCCGGGATACCAGGTGGCGCCGAGATCCATGGGAACGCCGAAGGTCTCGCCCTTCCGGTTCATCAGCATGACCGTGAAGTCCTCCGTCTCCTTGACGAAGGCGGAATGGGCGGTGCGCTGGAGCGTGTGGGCCATGTTCTCCGCGGCGGCGCGGGCATGGTTGGCCAGCACCCGCAGGTTCATTCGATCGAACATGCTTCTCACTCCGCGAAGGTCAGGTGCAGGTTGAAATGGCGGTCGATGCGCGCCTGCGCGCCGGCCGGGATCGCGAAGGTGGTGTCCTCCTGGGCCACCACGGCGGGTCCCTCAAAATGGCCACCCGGGCGCAGGTCCTCGCGCCGATAGAGCCCGACCGGAGCCAGGGCCGAGCCGAGATAGACCGGGGTCTGGCGCTCCGGCGCGACGGCCGCGTCCACCTCGTCTTCCGCCGGAAGGGCAAGGGCTGGTCCCGCGCCGATGGCGGACAGGCGGAGGTTGACGATCTCCATGCGCCCGTGGGGATCATCGAAGTCATAAAGGCGCGCATGGGTGTCGTGGAAGGCCCGGGCCATGGCCGCAAAATCGCTGTTGGCGATCCAGGCCGGCTGAAGCGGCGTCTCGATCTCATAGCTCTGCCCGGCATAGCGCATGTCGGCGAACAGGCGCAGGTCCACCGGGCCGGCATGGCCTTGGGCCTTCAGCCACTCCTGGCCTTCCGCCGCCATGTCCGCGAAGGCGCGGCGCAGCTCCGGCATCAGGTCCCCGGTGAATTCCGCAAAGAGGGTGCGGATGAAATCGCCGCGCAGATCCGCCACCAGCCCGCCGAGCGCCGAGACCACGCCCGGCCGCCGGGGCACCAGCACGCGCTTCATGCGCAGCTCGCGGGCCAGGAACGCGCCCAGCATGGGCCCGCCGCCGCCGAACGGCATCAGCGCATAGTCCTGAAGGTCGACGCCGGCGCGGGACGCCATCTTCTCGACCTCCACGAACATCTCGGAAATGGCGATGTCGAGGATGGCCTGCGCCGTCGCTTCGACCGAACGGCCAAGGCGTTCCGCCAGTTCGCCTACCGCCGCCCGCGCCAGCGATGCGTCCATGCGAAGCTGGCCATAGGCCATCTGGCTGTGGCCCAGCCAGCCGCACACCACCATGGCGTCGGTGACCGTCGCCCGGTCGCCGCCACGGCCATAGCAGGCGGGGCCGGGCGTCGAGCCGGCCGATTCCGGTCCCACCCGCAGCACGCCCTGCGCGTCCACGCTGGCGATGGAGCCACCACCGATGCCGATGGAGCTGACCGAGACGGAGGGGATGTAGAGCGGGAACTCCCCGATCATCTCGCCGGTGCCGAACTGCGCCTCGCCGTCCACGATCAGGGCGAAGTCGGCGGACGTGCCGCCGATGTCCAGGGTCAGGATGCGCCGTTCGCCGGCCTGCCGCGCCAGCCAGGCGGCGCCGATCACGCCGGAGGCGGCGCCGGACAGCAGCATGCTGACGCACGCGCGCTTGCCTTCCGCAGCGTCCATGACCCCGCCATTGGACTTGGTCAGCATGGGCCGGGCCGGCACCCCGCGCGAGGCGAGGCGGGCCTCCAGCGCCGACAGGTAGCCGGCAATGCGGGGATGGACATAGCCGTTGAGGACGGCGGTCATGGTGCGCTCATATTCGCGGATGACCGGCCACACCTCGGCGGAGGTGAAGACGAACAGGTCGGGCGCGAGGCGCACGATCTGCGCCTTGACCTCGGCTTCATGCGCCTCGTTGCGCCAGGCATGGAGGAAGGAGACGACGATGCCGGCCGCCCCCTTGGCGGTCGCCGCCTCGACCGCTGCGGCGACCGCCGCGGGATCGGGTTTCTTCGCCTCGCTGCCGTCCGCCCGCATGCGGGCGGGAATGCCGAACACCATGTCCCGGGCAATCAGCTGATCGGGCCGCGCGCAGAACAGCGAATAGGTCTCCGGCATGCGCAGCCGGGCCAGTTCGATCACGTCCTCGAAGCCGGCATTGGTGAACAGAGCCAAAGGCGCGCCCTTGCGCTGGATGATGGTGTTCATGCCCACCGTGGTGCCGTGCACGAAGCGCGACACGGTCTCGGGCTCCAGGCCCTCGCGCTCCTTCAGCAGCGACAGGCCGGTCAGCAGTTCCGCGCCGGGGTCTCCGGGGGTGGTCAGGACCTTGAGGGAGGCCATGCGGCCCGAGCGGGTTTCGAGCGCGCAGAAATCGATGAAGGTGCCGCCGATGTCGACGCCGATCTTCCAATCGGCCGCGCTGCATTCACCCGTACCCGGCCCGGTCTTGCCGCTCATGTGCTGTCTCTCCGCCTTCTGGCCCAGAGGCTGGCACAGCCCTTCAGCAAAGATCCAAGAGACAAGCGGGGGAAGCATATAAGCCCGGCTTATGCGTCGGGGCCACCGCCCGCCCATAGATCCAACTTATGGCTTGCGCGCCAGAACGTCTTGGACCCGGCCCGGCCCGCCTTACAGCCTGGGGCGAAGGCCGGTGCCGGGCCGGCGGAGGGAGGCGGTGATGGACGTGATCGTGGTCGGCGGGGGCCTGATGGGAACGGCGGCGACCTTCTTCCTCGCCCGCCGGGGGCTGCGGGTGGCCTTGATCGAGCGCAATCGCGTGGGCACCGGCGCCACCGTCGCCTCCTTCGGTAATATCCGCCGCACGGGCCGCTATCTGCCGCAGCTGCCGCTCGCCCACCGCTCCCGCGCCCTGTGGGGCGAGGCCGAAACGCTGCTGGGGCGGGACGTGGAATTCCGCGTCACCGGCCATGTGCGCTTCGTCTTCGAGGAGGAGAGCCTGGAGGACATGCGCACCTTCGTGTCGGCGGCGCGGCCCTGGGGGCTCCATCTGGAAGAACTGGGGGCCAATGAGATCCGGACGCGCTTTCCCGGCCTCGCGCCTGGCGCCATCGCAGCCTCCTATTCGCCGCAGGATGGCTGCGGCAATCCCCGGCTGATCGCGGCGGCTTTTGCGGCGGCGGCCAGCCGCCTCGGCGCGCAGATCATCGAAGCGTGCAGCGTCGGCGCCGTGGAGCGGGCGGGGGCCGACTTCCGCGTGGTGACCTCCCAGGGCATTTTTCAGGCCCCGCGCCTCCTCAATACCGCCGGCGCCTGGGGCGCGCGCATCGCGGCCGGCTTTGGCGAGACGGTGCCGCTGACCCCGCGCGCGCCGCAGATGGGGGTGACCGAGCCCCTCCCGCATCGCATCCTGCCCGTGGTCGGGCTTTGGACCCGCCGTCCGGGCACGGACGCCTATCTGCGCCAGGTGGAGCGCGGCAACATCGTCTTCGGCGGCGCGGTGGAGCGGGGCCATGTGGATCTCGACCCCGGCCACGCCAAGCCGGACCCCACCAAGCTGCCGCGCCAGTTGCAGGCGCTGCAGCGGCTGCTGCCGGCGCTCGCCAAGGTGTCGGTGATCCGCACCTGGTCCGGCTGCGAGGGCTATGTGGCCGACATGCTGCCGGTGATGGGGGCCTCGGCGACGACGCCGGGCCTCTATCATGCCTTTGGCTTTTCCGGCCATGGCTTCCAGCTCGGCCCCGGTGTCGGCGACGTCATGGCGGAGCTGATCGCCACCGGGCGGACCGAAACCCCGATCCATGATTTCCGCATCGGCCGCTTCCCCGCGGCTGCGGCGTGACGCGCGCGCCCGGCCGGAGCGTCCGCCCTTGCCTGGGCGCGTCCCGAGGCCGGCACTCGCCGTCCTGCTTTGTGAATTGCGTTCAAGGAGATGACACCCATGACCATCAAGGGCCTGCGTGACCCCGCGCTTGTGCAGGAGGCCTGCCTCATCGGCGGCCGGTGGAGCGCCGCCGCGAGCGGTCGCACGCTGGATGTGATCGATCCCGCCACGCAGGCGGTGCTGGGAACGGTGCCCGATGCCGGCCGCGCGGAAACCCGCGCCGCTATTGAGGCCGCCTCCGATGCCTTCGGACCGTGGCGGGCTCGCACGGCGGCCGAGCGGGCTGCGCTCCTGGACGCCTGGCACGGCCTGATGCTGGAGCATCTGGAGGATCTCGCGCTGATCCTGACCCATGAGCAGGGCAAGCCCCTGTCGGAGGCGCGCGGCGAGATCCGCTATGGCGCCTCCTTCGTGAAATGGTTCGCGGAAGAAGCGCGACGCGTCTATGGGGCGACCATCCCCGCACCGACGGCAGACCGGCGCATCCTGGTGCTGAAGCAGCCTGTCGGCGTGTGCGGCATCGTCACGCCCTGGAATTTTCCCAACGCCATGATTACCCGCAAAGTTGCTCCGGCCCTGGCCGCCGGCTGCACGGTGGTCATCAAGCCCTCGGAACTCACTCCCCTCTCGGCCCTGGCGCTCGGCGTGCTGGCCGAGCGGGCGGGGATTCCGGCCGGCGTCATCAACATCGTCACTGGCCTGCCGGCCGACATCGGCGCCGAGCTCACCGGCAATCTGACGGTGCGCAAGATCTCCTTCACGGGGTCGACCCGCGTCGGTGCCCTGCTCATGCGGCAGGCGGCCGACAGCATCAAGCGGCTGAGCCTGGAGCTGGGCGGCAACGCGCCCTTCATCGTCTTCGACGACGCCGACCTCGATCTGGCGGTGGAGGGGGTGATGGCCTCCAAATTCCGCAATGGCGGGCAGACCTGCGTGTGCGCCAACCGCATTCTCGTGCAGGACGGCATCTACGACCGCTTCGCGCAGGCGCTCTCCTCGCGCGTCGCCGCGCTGAAGGTCGGCCCGGGGACGCAGGCGCAGACCGACATCGGCCCGATGATCAACACCGCCGCGCTGGAAAAGATCGAGCGCCACGTGGACGACGCCCTCTCCAAGGGCGCCCGGTGCCTGGCACAAGCGCCGGGCGTGCCGCACGGCGGGCACTATGCGACCCCGACCGTGCTCGGCGATGCCGCCACCCACATGCTGCTGGCGAACGAGGAGACGTTCGGCCCGGTCGCGCCTCTGTTCCGCTTCGGTGGCGAGGACGAGGCCCTCAGTATCGCCAATGGCACGCCCTTCGGGCTCGCCGCCTATTTTTTCACGCAGGACCTGCGCCGCTCATGGCGCGTGGGCGAGGCGCTGGAATTCGGCATGGTGGGCCTCAACACCGGTGCCATCTCCATGGAAGTCGCGCCCTTCGGCGGGGTCAAGCAATCGGGCCTGGGCCGCGAGGGCTCCCACCTCGGCATGGAGGAATATCTGGAAGTGAAGGCCTTCCACATGGGCGGCCTCGCCTGAGGCGCCGGCCGCGGGTGGAAGGTTACGACGGCCCACACGCGGGAGGCGGTCGACAAACGGCCGCCACAGGCGCACATGCGTGGGGATGAAGCGGGCCCCAGATGAGAAGGTCCGCCAGGGCTGCCCCGGTTCCGCGCCGCACAGCCTGCGTCAAGAAGGGCCGTTGCGGCGTGAGCACCACCTTGTCTCCCCAGCAGAACCTGTCCGCCGCGCTGCGTCTGGAGCGCGCCAACGTTCTGCGCCTCGCCATCGCCCAGGCGCTGGCGGGCATGAATGCCACCGTGGTGTTTGCCACCGGTGCCATCGTCGGCCACATGCTGGCGCCCAGCAAGGCGCTGGCGACCTTGCCCATCTCCATCTTCGTGGTGGGCATGGCGGTCTGCACCTTGCCGGCGGGCGCCATCGCGCAGCGCCGGGGCCGCCGGGCCGTCTTCATGCTGGGCACGGGCTGCGGCGGGGTGGCCGGGCTTCTGGCCTCCCTGGCCATGGTCCAGGGGGCATTCTGGCTGTTCTGCGTGTCGACCTTCCTGGCCGGGGTCTATGCCGCCGTCGTTCTGAGCTTCCGGTTTGCCGCCACCGACTGCGCCGCCCCCGAGCGCCGGCCGCGAGCCCTGTCGGCCGTCATGGCGGGCGGTGTGTTCGCGGGCATTCTCGGGCCGCAGCTTGTCACCTATACGATGAACCTCTCCCCGCCCTATCTGTTCGCGGCCACCTATCTGGGGCAGGCGGTGGCGGCGGGCCTTTCCGCTCTGGTGCTCATCGGGGTCAAGCTCCCCATGCCCGGCATCGCCGACCGGAAGGGCGGGCGGCCTTTGGGCGTCATCATCCAACAGCCGCGCTTCATCCTGGCCGTCACCTGCGGCGTGGTCTCCTATCTTCTCATGAACTTCCTCATGACCGCCGCGCCCCTGGCCATGCGGCTGTGCGGCCATTCGCAGGAAGCGGCGAACCTCGGCCTGCAATGGCACGTCATCGCCATGTACGGCCCGAGCTTCTGGACCGGCCGCCTCATCAGCCGCTTCGGCGCGTCCCGCGTGGTTGCGACGGGGCTCGCGCTCATCGGCCTTGCGGCGGTCGCCGGGCTGTTCGGCATCGAGGTCGGGCATTTCTGGGCCATGCTCATCCTGCTCGGCGTCGGTTGGAACTTCGGCTTCGTGGGGGCATCGGCCATGGTGCTCGACTGCCATCGACCCGAGGAGAAGGCCCGCGTGCAGTCCTTCAACGATTTCGCCGTGTTCGGCACCATGGCGGTCGGCTCGTTCCTGTCGGGTGGATTGTTGTCGGCCTTCGGCTGGAACACGCTGCTGGCGCTCTCCCTTGTCCCTCTGGTCATGGCCATGGCCGCCTTGATGGTCGGTCGGCGCACCCTGGCATCGCGCGCCTAGGACGGAATGAGGCCAAGCCATCGGCGGCCGTCTTGGCCGGCGCCCCCTTCGGTTGCTTCGGGTTTGCGGGTCTGAAATGATTAAGGCCGGCAGAGCTTTGGCTGGAAAAATGGCACGTTACGGCGTTCGTGGTCTCACGGTTATCGCGGGTTTCGGCGCGCTGCTGGCCTCCTCGAGCCTGTTGGCCCTCGCCCAGACCGACGCCTCGCCCCCGCGCACGGACATCGTGCTGTGGGATGTGCCGGCCATCGACGCCTTGCCGGACGACGAGACGGGCCGCCTTGCCCGCTATGGCCGTTCCCTCATCGAGGCGACCTATGCCCACATCGGTCCCGCCGCCCCGGCGCCCGAGGACCGCTATGCCGGCAACAATCTGGCCTGCGCCAATTGCCATCTGCGCGGTGGCCTGAAGAAGTTCGGCCTGCCCTTGGTCACAGCGTCCGCCGACTATCCCGCCTATAGCGCCCGCACCGACGCCGCCATCTCCATCTTCGACCGCGTCAACCAATGCCTGAAGCGGAGCATGAACGGGCGGCCGATGCCGGGGAGCGCGCGGCCGATGCAGGCGATCCTCACGTATCTGCGCGTTCTGTCGACCAATATTCCGGCGGGCGGAACCATCATCGGCGCCGCTGCGGGCACCATGGTCGAGCTGGATCGGCCGGCGGACCCGGCGCGGGGCGCGGGAATCTATGCCCGCCAGTGCGCGCAATGCCATCGCCGCGACGGCCTCGGCGTCCGGCGCAACGCGGTCTTGCCGGAGATGGGCTATGCCGTCCCGCCCCTGTGGGGACCGGACAGCTTCAATGATGGCGCGGGCGCCGCCCGGCTCATCACCCTCGCCAATTTCGTCCATGACAACATGCCGAACGGCACCTCCTGGGTCGCCCCCACCCTCGCCCCGGACGAGGCCTGGGATGTGGCCGCGTTCGTGATTTCCCAACCCCGGCCCCGGCTGGCGGGCCTTGAGCGCGACTTCCCCGACCTGCTGCTGAAGCCGGTGGACGCGGCCTATCCGCCCTTTGCGGACAGCTTCCCTGCGGAGCAGCACCGCTACGGCCCCTTCGCGCCCATCCGGGCCGAACGCGCCAGGCTGAAGGAACAGCGCGGGGACATCCCCAACCCCAACGCCCGCTGACCCCCGCCGCCCGCCCCGGTCGCGGGCAGGGAGTGGATGACGCGCCGGCCTCCCCCTGCCATTCAGGCGCGGGGGAAGGTTCGCCCTCCGCGCCCATCGGTCATCACCAGCTGATCCGCAGGGCGCCGGTGGCACCGATGGTGGAATAGCCATCGCCGAGTTGCGCATCGAGGCCGGCGCTCAGCGTCAGGCCCGGGCCGGCCTTGAAACGCAGGCCCGCATGCAGGTCCAGCGCATCAGCAACCGTCGGGATTGCGCTGCCGGAAAAGGTGAAGCCCGGCAGTTCTGCGAAACTGCGCGTGACCTCTCGGCTGGGGCTGAAATCGTGCATCCAGGCGGCGCGCAGGAAGGGCGCATAGGTCCGCCCGTCGCTTGCCGTCCAGATGCCGTCCACCTGCACGCCGAGATAGGTGGGCAAGGCGGTGATGGTGTTGCCGCCATAGCTCAGCCCGGCGCCCAGCGATCCGAAGCTCTCCGCGCCCGTGCCCAGTCGCAGCCCGAGCGGCTGGAAGGCTGCAAACGGGGTGAGGGTGACGCCCGTGGCGCCCAGCGCAAAGCCGTAGCCCGCCTCCAGCCGGCCGCCCAGCATCCACCCGTCGAGGCCGGTATCCGTCGAAAGCGCCAGGCCGAGCCCATAGAGGTTGCGGTCGAAATTGGAGCTGCCATAGCCCGCAAGGGCAATCGCCGACACATAGGCCGGGCCGGCCTGGTAGATGCCGTAGAGGCTCAAGCTGCCGAAGCTGCTCACCGCCTGCGCCGAGGTGGTGTTCTCCTGCATCTGGGCGGTGGAGAAATTGACCGCAGCGCCGATCAGGGCCGGTGCGCTCGTCAGTTCCCCGTCAAGGCCGACGATGGCGCCGGTCATGGTGCCGGACAAACCGCCTCCGGTGGAGAGGCTGGCCATGGGCGCGGCCCAGAAGTAGCGTCCGGTTCCGCCGGCCGCCTCGGTTCCGCCGGTACCATCGGAGGTGGAGGCGCCGGGCGCGGTGGAGGGCGACCGCAGGCCGGTGCGCCAGAGATCCATCTGGGAGGTGATGCCAGAGATCGCCGCGGAGCCGGCATTGATCAGGGTGGTGGGCACCAGGGAGACGGCGCCGCCGCCCACGCTCTCATAGGCCTCGTCGAGCCCGGAGAGCGTCGGCACCTCCAGCAGGCGCGGCACGATGGCCTGGTACAATGGCGACGAGCCGCGGGCCTGGATCTCGCCGACCAGCGTGCCGACCACCGCGTGGTCTGCCGTCAGGCCGGCTGGCGCGAAACTGATGGTGGTGCCGAGGCTGAGCCCGCCCGCGCGCGGCGCGAGGGAGAAGTCGAGCATGGCGGTGTCGCCATAGGCCACGAGATTGTCGGTCTCAAGCGTGCCGCCCGCCGTGAGGATGGGGGTGTCGAAATGGCCGGGCTTGGCCAGGGACGGGGTATAGACCATGCCGCGCACGCCGCCCGACAGATGGGCATCGCCGGTGACATGGAAGTGGTCGGCCTGGCCGGTGATCTGGTCTGCCCGGACGGCGAGCACACCGGTCGACGTCTGGACCAGCGCCCCGTTCACGGTGGTGGTGCCCAGCGCGGTGGCGGCGCCGCGCAGCGTCCCTGCGTTGATGAGTTGCCCGGTGCCGCCCAGATCGAGCGCGGAGCCGGCCCAGAGCGTGCCGCCGATCTGGTTGGTCAGGCGGTTCGCGGCCCCCGGGGTCAAGGCGACAGTGCCGACCAGCGTGCCCCAATTGTCGATTTCGGCGAAGCCGGTGAGCGTGTGGATGGCGCGCCCCTCCGCCCCGTCCAGGGTGGAGAGGGTGCCGCGATTTTGAATGTGGGTCTCGCTGCCGTCGCTGGTGATGGCGCTGCCGCCCGCGCCGCCGATGAGGACGGCCCCTTCAGCCACGGTGATGATGGGATCGCCATTGCCCTGGGCATAGATGGCCGTTGCCCCCGCGCCGAGCGCGGACACCGAGCCGCCGGTCTGGATGTTCACCACCACCTTGCCTGAGGTTCCCGCGCTGCCGTTCACCGCCTGCATGGTGGTGCCGTTCATGACTAGGCCGCCGCCATTGCTCACCGATTGGGCGAAGATGCCATAGGCCCCGGTGCCGGTGGTGGAAATGGGCGCGTTGACCGTGACAGTGACGGCTCCGCCCATGCCGGTGGCGCCGGAGGGACCGCTCGTGGTGAGGGGCGTGTTGTTCGTCACCGCCACGCCGCCGCCGCCGCCGATGGACTGCGCCAGGATGCCCACCGCATTGGTCCCGCTGGTGCTGACCGGCGCGGCCACGTCCACGGAGACGCTCCCGCCATCTCCCGAGGCGCCCGAGCCCGCGAAGACCACGCTGGATGTGGGGCGACCAATGCCGCCGCCGCCGCCAATGGACTGCGCGATGATGCCAATCGCGGACGGGCCGGCGGTGATGACTTGGCTCGCGCTGGACACGCTGACGTTTCCGCCGTCGCCGCCGGAGCTCCCGCCGAGCACCAGAGTGTCACCCTTCATGGTGGCGATGCCGCCACCGCCGCCGATGGACTGCGCGACGATGCCATAGCCAGCATTGCCGGCGGTGGAGATGGTCCCGCCATTGGCGGCCGATACGGAGACCGTGGAGCCGTTGCCGCCGGCCGAACCGCCGAGCGTCACCCCGCCAGCGAAGGAAAGATCGGCCTGATTGGCTGTCGGCAGGCCCGCCATGCCGCCGCCGCCGCCGATGGATTGGGCGACCATGCCCATGGCGAGATTGCCGCTGGTGGCAACGTTGGTGCTGACGTTCAGCGTCACCGCGCCGCCGTCGCCGCTCGCGCCGCTGATGCCGCCGCTGGCGCCCAGCACGGTGGTATTTTGGGTGCTGACCGAGGTGGTGCCGTCGCCGATCACCAGCATGCCCGCGAAGCCGCCGCCGCCAGCGATGGACTGGGCGACCACGCCATGGGATTCCGCGCCTGCGGTGGTCACCGACCTGTAGATGTCCACGCTCACCAGCCCGGCATTGGCGGACATACCGTCGGTCGCGCCAGCGCTTGTTCCGCCGAGGGTCAGGGTCACGGTCCGGCTGGCCAGGGTGCCGGTCACCGCGGCCACGCCGGTCGCAAGTCCGCCGCCTCCGGCAATGGATTGGGCCAGGACCGCCGGAGCAAAGTCAGCCATGGTGGAGGTGGTGACCCAGTCTTCGACGCTGACCGCGCCGCCCGCCCCGCCATGGCCTCCGCCCAAGAGGAGGGCGGCGCCATAGGCGGCGCTGCCGGTCCCATTGGCCGTCGACGCCATGGTGACGCTGCTGCCGGCGGCCCCGCCGCCCCCGCCGATGGACTGCGCCAGCAGCGCGATGGCGCCTGCGCCCGAGGTGGCAACCGCCGCGTCATTGGTCAACACGCTGACAGTCCCGCCCGCCCCGCCGCCCCCGCCGAGCGTGACATCCATGGTGACGGTGCCCGCGCCGGTGGCGCCGGCATTGCTCACGCCGGCCATGCCGCCGCCGCCGCCAACGGATTGCGCCACAAGGCCGTGCGCATTCACGCCCGTGGTGACAAGGTTCGGGCCGCCATCCGGGCTTTCGCTGAAACTCGCGGAGACCCCGCCGCCATTGCCGCCGACGAAGCCGCCGGCCCCGAGGGCCAGGGTTGCCGCCACCGGCCCCAGGGCCGCGCTGGTGCTGGTGGCCACTGAGGCGATGCCACCGCCCCCGCCCACCGACTGGACCACCATGCCTGCGGCATTGGCGCCCACCGTCGCGAGGCTGGCGAGCATGGTCGCCGAGGCGTTGCCGCCATCGCCTCCTCCGCCGGCGCCCCCCAAGGCCAGCGTCGTCGTCACGCTTCCGTTGGACCCGCTGGAAAAGGCGGAGCCGGCCACGCCACCGCCGCCGCCCACCGATTGCGCGAGGATGCCGTTGGCTCCGGCGCCGGTGGTGGTCACATTGCCCGAGGCGGTGGCGGAGACGAGACCCGCGTTCAATTGGCTGCCGCCCGAGGCCCCCAGGGCCATCTGAACGGAGGCATCTCCGCTGGTGGCCGTGGTCGAGCTGACGTCCCCGGTCAGGCCGCCGCCGCCGCCGACGGACTGCGCCAGCAGGCCATGCGCCAGGGCGCCCGCGGTGGAAATGGCGCCGCTCTGGGTGACCGTGACCCCATTGCCCGTGCCCTGCGTGGCGGATGAGGTGCCGAGCGTGAAGCTCACCAGATAGGCGGCATTGGCGGTGTTGGTCGTGCCGGAGCCGCTGATGCCGCCGCCGCCCCCTACGGACTGGGCGATCATGCCCGCCGCCTGCGCGCCCCATGTGGTGATGGGCGTCGCCGACACGACCGTCACGCGCCCGCCTGAGCCGCCCGTGCCCGACGCGCCCTGAGCAATGGCGAGGCCAATGCCGGCATCGGTGATGACGCTGTTCCCGACGGTGGACGAATAGGTTTGGCCGCCCGTGCCGGTGACATATTGATAGGTATTGGCCGTCGAGGTGACGAAGGAGCCCGCAGAGCCGCCGCCCCCGCCCACGGATTGCGCGACCACGCCGTAGGACTGGGCACCGGACGTCCAGATGCCCGGCGTCACGCCGAAGGCGTCCACCCCTGCCGTCACATTCACCGTCACGGCGCCGCCGTCGCCGCCGCCGGTGCCCGAGCCGCCGAGCCCCAGGGCGAGGGATGCGGTGGTCACTCCGCCCAGGGAGGAGGCGGCATTGCCGCCATTGCCGCCGCCGCCGCCGATGGACTGGGCGAGGATGGCCGCTGAATTGTTGCCCAAGGTCACCAGCGTGCCCTGCGTGTCCAGGTCGACAGCGCCGCCGGGGGCCGCGCTGCCCCCGTCGCCGCCGAGGGACATGGAGGTGCTGAATTCGTTGGCGGACGAATGATATCGCGTAGAGCCGCCATTGCCGCCGCCGCCGCCCACCGACTGGGCGACCATGGCCGGGGAATTGTCGGGGTCTTCCACCGCCGCGGCCGTGCCGCTGGTCAGCGGCGTCCCGGTCACGATCACCGCATCATTGGTGACGCTCACCGCCCCGCCGGACCCGGCGCCGCCGCCAGAGCCGCCCATACTGAGCGCCAACGCATCGCCGGTGGACTCGATGTAGCTCTGCGATCCCTTGCCTTTCTTGTCGTCGAAGGTCACACCGGATGAGGACGCAACGCCTGCGAGCTGACCGGAAAGGTTCAGGGCCAGCGCCGTATAGGCTTGGGACTGGGTGGTGGAGAGGGTCACCTTGATGGGGGTGATGGTCGATACGCTGCTTGAGCCGCCATTGCCGCCACCGCCGCCCACTGACTGCGCGAAGATGCCTGGGGCCGAGGCGCCGAGGGTGTTGATGTAGGAATAGAAGCTGTCTCCGCCCGACACCACGGTGACCGCGCCACCGCCACCGCCATTTCCCCCGGTGCCACCGATCGCTATGGCCGCGACGCCCCGCTGGCGCGAGGATTCGCTATTGGAGTTGCCGCCCTTCACGGTGCTGAAGGCCGAGCCGCCATTGCCGCCGCCGCCGCCCACCGATTGAGCGATGATGCCGGCCGACTGGGTGCCCAGCGTCTGGATGTCGCCGGCAGAATGCACATAGACCGAGCCGCCATCGCCGCCATCGCCGCCCGACCCGCCAATGGTCAGCGACGCCCCATAGGTCTTGCCCTCCGCTTTTCCGACGCCGTTGCCGCCATTGCCGCCGCCGCCGCCCACCGACTGGGCGAACACCGCCGGTGACATTTCGCCCGACGTCTGGATGGCCATGGCATTGATGGTGACCGCATTGCCATCGCCGCCAGCGCCCGCAGTGCCGCCGATGGAGAGCGAGGCGGCCGTGACATTCTTGGACTTGCTGGTGCTCTGTGTGGGCGTCGCGCCGATATAGCTGGAGGCGATCCAATAGGCATAGTCTTGCGCAGCTTCGGTCCCGGCCGACCCCGCCGCCGTGAAAACGGTCTGGGCAGCGGCGCTGGTCAGCAGGCTGTTGGCATCGGTCGTGCTGGTCCCGCCGTTGCCGCCACCGCCGCCGATGGATTGGGCGATGATACCGGGGGAATAGTCGCCGTAGGTGATGGCGGGATTGGCCTGGTCCACTTCCACGGTGCCCGCACTGCCGCCGCCGGCGCCGTCCCCGCCGATGGCGATCCGTGCCGTGTAATTCGACGTATATTTCTTGTACTGGCTATAAGCCTCCGAAGCGCCGCCATTGCCGCCGCCGCCGCCCACCGACTGGGCGACGATTGCCGCTGACTGATCGCCATAGGTGGTGATGCCGCCCGTGGTCGTTCCCAGGGTGAAGGCGACAAGAACCGCGCCACCGTTCCCACCCGTGCCGCCCGAGCCGCCAATGGCGAGGGACAAGGACACTTCGTTCGCCGTGGACATGGAATCCGCGGAGCCGCCATTGCCGCCCGAGCCGCCGATCGATTGGGCGAGGATGCCGGGCGCAAGAGAGGTCAGGGTGGTGCTGGCCGAGGTGGGCGCGGTGCCGGTCTGGATATAGCCATTGCCGGCGGCGGTCGGCGCCACCGTTACCGTCACGTTGCCGGCGTTCCCGCCCGACGCACCGGTGCCGCCCAGGGTGAGCGACATGGAATAGCCGGAGGCGCTGGGCGTGTAGGCGGAATCTGGAATCCCCACGCTGGAGAGGCTTTCCGCACGACTCTGGCCGCCATTGCCGCCCGCCCCGCCGACGGACTGCGCGACGATGCCGGCGGAGAGCAGGCCTTGCGTGAAGATGTTGCTGCTTGTGGTCACGCTGACACTCCCGGCATTCTGCCCGGAGCCGCCATTGCCGCCCAAGGCGGCGGCATCGCCGATGCTCATGGAGCCGCCATCACCCACGCCATAAGCCCCGGCGAGCGCAAAGCCGCCTGAACCGCCGGAGCCGCCAATGGACTGGGCGAGCACGCCGATGGACTGGTCCTGCGCGGTGGTGATCACCCCGTTGAGGGTGACCGAGACGGTGTTGGATGCCCCGCCGGTCCCGCCGCCCCCGCCGACGGCAAAGCTGGTCGCCGTCTGCATGCCCAGCGTCGCGCCGGCGCTGAAACCGCCGGTGCCGCCATTGCCGCCAATGGATTGCACGACCACGCCGGGCGACAGCAGGCCATCGGTGGTCACAGGCCCGGAGACCGCAACCGTGCTGGCACCGGTGACCCTCCCGCCGGCGCCGCCATTGCCGCCGACGGCAAGCGAGAGGGCCGCGTCATCGCCCACCTGCGCCGCCACGTCCCAGCCGCCATTGCCGCCCGCCCCGCCGATGGCCTGGGCGAGCACACCGGGAGACTGGTCGCCGGCCGTGCTGACCGCGGCCGCGATCACGCCGATGCCATAGGAATCGCCGCCGGCGCCGCCGCCGGCGCCGATGCTGACGGACGCGGCCGTCCCTTTGGCCAGGCCGCCGGCCAGGGCGACGCCGCCATTGCCGCCCGCCCCGCCGATGCTCTGGTTGATGATGCCGGCTGAAAGGGCGCCGGCGGTGGTGATCGACCCGTAAGAATAGGCATAGGCGAACCCACTGGTTCCGCCCGCCCCGGCGCCGCCGCCGAGCGCCAGCGAAAGGCTGCCGCTCGCCATGGACCCGCTGATCGCGAACCCCCCGTTGCCACCCGAGCCGCCGAGCGCCTGCGCCACCACACCCGGTGCATTGCCCGCCGTGCCCGCCGCCGAGGTGATGGCGCCATAACTGATAACGCCCACCTCGTTGCCGACAGAGCCTGCGCCCCCACCTCCGCCAATGGCGAGGCTCGCGCCATTGGAATCGGAGATGTTGCCGGCAATGGCGAAGCCGCCCGCACCACCGCCGCCGCCGACGGACTGGGCCAGCAGCACGGGCGCCCCACCGCCATGGGCGGCAAGCTGACCATAATTATAGACGTTGACGGTGCCTGCGACGCCGCCCCCGCCGCCCGTGCCGCCAATGGACACCGCCGCGCCCGACGTGAGCGACACGTCGGTGTCCACCGAGTATCCGCCCACGCCGCCGCCGCCGCCGATGGACTGGGCGATCAGCGCGCTGGCCCCATAGCCATAGGTGGTGATGTTCGCTGCGCCATAGGCCGCGTTCACCGCGCTGTTCTCGTTGTAGACAAGGACCGGGGCGCCCGTGCCGCCCGACCCGCCGGAGCCGCCGATGGCCAGGCTCACCGAATAATCTTCTCCGCCGGCCGTGGCGGCGATGGACTGACCGCCGGAGCCGCCACCGCCGCCGATGGATTGCGCCACCAGGCCATGCGCGCGCTGGCCATAGGTGGTGATGACGCCACCGGGATTGTCGGCGACCACATATCCGCCGTATCCCCCCGTGCCACCGGATCCGCCGATGGCCAGCCCGATCGTGCCGCCGCTGGACAAGCTGCCGCTGATCGCCGCGCCCGCCGCGCCACCACCGCCACCGATGGACTGGCCCATGATGCCGGCCGAATCATCGCCATAGGTGAGGATTTGCACCCCGTTGGTGCCGGCATAGACCTGCCCGGCCGGCCCGCCGGTGCCCCCCGATCCGCCGTTGGAGGCGCCGATCGCCATGTTGAACTCACCGAAGGCCGAAGCGGACAGGCTCACCGCATAGCCGCCATTGCCGCCGCCACCGCCGATGGATTGCAGGAGAATGCCCGGCGAGCTGGAGCCGAGGGTGGTGATGGTGGTCGATGGAAACGGGCCGCCAATGGTGGGATCGGCAAAGGTCAGCGAGGAGCAGGCGTTGTTGGTGTAGGCATGGCCCGTATAGGTGTTGCAATTGGTGCCCACCGCGCCGCCGGAGCCACCGGAGCCGCCGGAACCGCCCTGGCTGATGGATGTGGCGGCGCCGGCCACCGTCATGTTGAACGCCACCGCGCCGCCGGCATTGCCGCCGCCGCCACCGATGGATTGGGCGAGGATGGCGGCCGAATTGATCTCCGCCGTCGAGAGGGAGCCCACATTGCCCACCACCACCGCCTCGGCGCTGCCGCCACCGCCGCCGGCGCCGCCCAGCGCCAGCGCCGCCCCCGCGATGGCGGAGGCCGAGCCGGACAGGCCGAAGCCGCCATTGCCACCACCCCCGCCGAGCGATTGGGCGAGGATGGCATAGGCGCCGCCCGCCGTCGTTGCCGGCGCGGCGCTGCCGTTGCAGCTTCCCGTGCAGATATTGCCTTCATTGACCACCAGCACCTGGCCGCTGGTGCCGCCGCCGCCGCCGGTGCCGCCGATGGAGACGGCCAATCCGGGCGCGCCGCTGAAGGCCATGCCGCCGGCGCCGCCCGCACCGCCCACCGACTGCGCCACGATGCCGCTGGATGAGGCGCCCGTGGCTGTGATGTCGTCGTAATTGATGACTTCCACTTGCCCGGCATTGCCCGCCGGCCCGCCCGAGCCGCCGAGCGCGACGAGGCCCGCCGCCACGCCGGCATCGCCGCCGCCGCCACCCACGGACTGGGCAAAGACGCCATGGGCGCCGGCCGCCCATGTGGTGATCGTCGCCGTGTGCGATGTGTGGTTGGGTCCCAGCGTATTGATGCTGACGCCGGAGCTGTTTCCGCCATATCCGCCGCCGCCGCTGACCCCGCCGAACCAGCCGGAGGCGGAGCCGCCATTGCCGCCATTGCCGCCGATGCTCTGGACGAAGACGGCGGTGGTCGTGGCCGAGGAGACCGAGGCGTAATTCAGGAGCTGGACTTTTCCGCCCGTTCCGCCGGTGCCCGCCTTGCCGCCATTGCCGGAACTTAAGGAACTGTCCTCATTGCCGCCATTGCCGCCCTGGCCGCCGATGCTTTGCAGCCAGATGCCATAGGCGCCGGAGCCGGTCGCCGAGATCGGTTGGGCATTCTGGACCAGGACATTGCCCCCCGGTCCCCCGTTCCCACCATTGCCGCCGTTATAGCTGGTGGAGCCGGTATCGCCGCCATTGCCGCCCTTCCCGCCCTGGGAATAGGCGACGATGCCTGAAGTTGTGAAATAGTAAGCGGCAGACGGTGCGTTCGGGAAGACATAGCCGTTCGTCTGCAATCCAAGACTAATGTCGCCGCCGATGCCGCCGTTGCCGCCGCCCCGGCCCCCATAGGCACAACTGCCCGCAGACCCGCCGTTGCCGCCCTCTCCACCGACGGAGCTGAAATATCCGTAGGTGCCGTTATAGGTCGAGCCGGCACTGCCGCCATAGGGCCAGGCCCCACTGATATACTCTCCCGTATCGCCACCATATCCATCGGAGGGCTTATCGGCGCACAAGTCGCTGGAGCTTGCGTCCTTTCCGTCCTTGCCGCCGTCCGCAGTGAAGTGGAGGCTGGCATAAGGGCTTGCGACGGATGGCGTCTGCGCGGTCGCTTGGACGCTCAAGGCCCCCAGAGCCACAGAGGCCAGGAGCGCCGCTCGGAACGAAGCTAGAATGGTCCGTTCCAGACGCAAGCTATTGTTCATCATCATGTCCCGCCAATTGGATCAGGCTTGCGCAAAAATGACCCATGAAACTGTCATGACCATCCCGCAGGCGCGCTGAAACCTTTGAAAATCAGGCTATACGCAAATTGAAAACCAATGCGTTTCCCTGGATTATTTCCGCATAGGTATGACACTCTTACGTCAAGTGGGGGTGGGTACCCGTCTACAAATTGGCCAGGTGCGCAGGGATGGCGAGGGAGTGACCCATCGGCCCGCTCCCCCGAGACCCCAGGGGGCCGGGCGACCATCCGGTGCCCCGGCATGGCGAACCGTCGGCCGTGAAGGCGCGCGAGCGCCGGCATCGATTGGTCCTGCCAGGGTGGGGGAAAGGTGAGGACGGGAGGTGCAGGCGGGTGGAGATGCTCGCTCCAACGCTCCGCTCAAAAGCCGCTGCGAGATGCGCGCCGATGCCGACGCACCTCCCCGCTGTCTGGCCCCCTGGGCCGGTGACATAAGGATGTGTCATCCTGCTCCTCAGGGGAGCGCTTCAATGCCAACCTTTATCAACGACGGCCTTGCCTCCTGGCGCCGCAGCCATGCCTCGCTGCTGGCGGGGGCTATGGGCGACAGCCTCGGTGCCGACATCGAGTTTCTCTCCCTCGCGCAGATCCGGCGGCGCTTCCCCGAAGGACTGACGGTGCTGCCGCCCCATGACGGGATCACGGGCGCCGTAACAGACGACACGCAGATGACCCTGTTCACTGCGGAGGGCCTGATTCGGGCGGTGGTCAGGGGCACGCTGCGCGGCATCTGCCATCCGCCATCCGTGGTGCACCATGCGCTGCTGCGCTGGTATCGCACCCAGGGTGGCCAACCGGCGGTAGACACCGACGATGTGGGATTGGTTCGCGTTGAGCGGCTGCATGCCGTCCGAGCGCCCGGCAACACGTGCCTCCATGCGCTGCGAGAGGCGCGCGCGTTTGGGCAGCCAGCCCGGAACGCGAGCAAGGGCTGCGGCACGATCATGCGCGTCGCGCCGGTCGCTTTCATCGCACGCCCGGACGCGGTCTTTGATCTCGCCATGGAAACGTCGGCGCTCACCCATGGCCATCCCACCGGGCAGATCGCCGCCGCCGCCTGGGCGCTGCTGCTTTCCAACGTGATGGCGGGCGCGGCGCTGGAAGCGGCGGCTCGCGACCTTGCCCAGCGGTGTCTTGCCCTGGACGGCGGCACGGAAACCGCCGCCGCCATCCAGGCGGCCTTGAATGCCTCCCGCGATGGCAGGCCGGAGACTGTGGAAAGCCTTGGTGGCGGATGGGTCGCGGAGGAGGCGCTCTCTATCGCGCTTTATTGCAGCCTAGCGGCGGAGGATCTTGAGAGCGGATTGAGGATGGCCGTGATGCATGGCGGCGACAGCGACAGCACGGGGGCGATCGCCGGCAATATGTTCGGCCTGCTCTTTTCAGAACAGGTCTTCCAGCATCCCTGGTCACGCCAAGTGGAATGCGCCGACCTCATCGCCGACCTCGCCCGCGATCTTCATGATGCGCAGACGGGTGGGGAGGACTGGGCGGAATCGGTCTTCGCGCGGTATCCCGGCTGTTGAAAGAGCGGATAAAAAACGTAGAGCTGGTACACGCCCATGAGCGAATTCAATCGAATGACGGTGGTTGCCGGAGTGGAGGTAGTGAGCGCCTTCCATTCGCACGGCGATATGCAAGTATTGGAGACTCAATGGGGCATTGATGAGCAGTGCATTACCAGCAGCAAATCTGCTCGCATTGCGAGTTGGGCGAAGCTGGCCTGTGACGAAGAACGCACCGTGATGACTGAGAACGGCCAGGTCTCTCTTCCCCGAGCGATTATCGAAATCGCCATCACCGCTCCCGAAACATGCCGGGATTCTAATTCATGGAAGAAACTGGTTGCTGGCCTGCGGTTCGATGGCTTCGAGATCGTCGAAACGGAAATCAATGTTGCTGCCAAATATACTTGGCGGAAAAAAGCCGCCGAGAAAATTACACGACTTGTGCGTATGCTCCCGGGCGATATTCCTGGCGTCGATTTCCGCGAAGCTGAGAGCGAAGTTGTTGCCCTCTTAGACCGCAGCGGATTTGCCGTAGCCAAAGAGCATCTAAAATTAGCATTATCGGCTTTTCAGAGAGGCGAGTGGTCTCCGGCTAACGGAGAGTTGCGTAAGTTCTTTGAGAACTACCTGAGCGAGATTGCTGTCGCGCTTGGTTATGGGGGCGCCGATGACGCCAAGGCGCAACGAGATTTTCTGGGCAATCAGGTGCAGCCACCATTCTTGCTCGCTGATTACAACGAGTGGAATGTAAACAATCAAAAACCCCAATATGTGCAAGGGTTGATGAGCCGGATGCACCCGCATGGTGGGCATCCGGGGCTCTCCGAAGAGGAAGATGCGACCTTCCGGCTTCAGATAACGCTGATAACCGCCCGCCTTTTCCTTCGGCGGTTTAATCAAAGAAAGGCGGGTTGATATGGCCAGCGCTCATCCCCTCCGTCTCCGTCTCCTATCTGAGCAATGGCAGCTCCACCAAGGCGAACGCCCTGGGCATGCGGCCCATGCAGGAGCGCGCCTATGAGCGGCGGGGCGAGCAATATCTGCTCATCAAGTCGCCGCCGGCCTCCGGCAAGAGCCGCGCGCTCCTGTTCATCGCGCTGGACAAGCTGCACAATCAGGGCATCCGGCAGGCCATCATCGTGGTGCCGGAAAAGTCCATCGGCTCCAGCTTCCACGACGAGGCGCTGACCCGCCACGGCTTCTGGGCGGACTGGGTGGTGGCGCCCCGCTGGAACCTCTGCAACGCGCCGGGCGGCGATGGCGGCGGCAAGGTGAATGCGGTGGGCGACTTCCTCGCCAGAGACGACAAGGTGCTGGTCTGCACCCACGCCACCTTCCGCTTCGCCGTGGACGGCTTCGGCGTGGAGGCATTCGACGACCGGCTCGTCGCCATCGACGAATTCCACCACGTCTCCGCCAACCCGGACAACAAGCTCGGCCTGCATCTCGGCGCCTTCGTGGCGCGCGGCAAGGTGCATGTGGTGGCGATGACCGGCTCCTATTTCCGGGGCGACGCGGAAGCCGTCCTGAGCCCGCAGGACGAAGCCAAGTTCGATACGGTCACCTACACCTATTATGAGCAGCTCAACGGCTACGAGCATCTGAAATCGCTCGATATCGGCTATTTCTTCTATTCCGGCGACTATGCCGACGACATCCTGAAGGTTCTCGACCCCAGCGAGAAGACGATCGTCCACATCCCCTCGGTCAACTCGCGCGAAAGCACGAAGGACAAGATCAAGGAGGTGGAGCACATCGTGGAAGCGCTGGGCCAATGGCAGGGCACCGACCCGGCCACCGGCTTCCAGCTCGTGAAGCGGCCCGATGGCCGCGTGCTGCGCATCGCCGACCTCGCGGATGACGACGGCGCCAAGCGCGACCGCGTTTCCGCCGCGCTGAAGGACCCGGCGCAGAAGACCAATCGCGACCATGTGGACATCATCATCGCGCTGGGCATGGCCAAGGAAGGCTTCGACTGGATCTGGTGCGAGCATGCGCTCACCGTGGGCTATCGCTCCAGCCTGACCGATCTTCCCCCGAAAAAGTGGACGGGGTTAAGCCGCTCTGTGGGCCCATCGAACACTCCTGTGAAGCTCGCAAAAGCTAACATGGGTGTCCACCAAAACGGGGGAGGATCACTACGATAAGAACCTCTACCGCCAGCGCCACAAGGTCGAGAACCTGTTCGCCAAACTCAAGGACTGGAGGCGCATCGCCACTCGCTACAACCGATGCGCCCACACCTTCTTCTCCGCCATCTGCATCGCAGCAACCGTGATCTTCTGGCTCTTATCAATGAGTCCTGAGCATAGTTGAGCAGCAGAGAATGGTTTGATAGATTTCCTGTAATCTGATTATATTTCTATAGCCGATATTCGGCGAGGGAAAGTATGCAATACCCGGAGACAGGACGCAGCGATGTTAATAAAGTAAACGCAATATTGCAGAGCATTACTCTTGAAGTCTTTCTCCTCAAACGAGCGTTATTGATTCGAAAATACAGTCCGGATCAGCCACGCGTGCCGGCCGGAAAGCCAGATGGTGGTCGCTGGACGGGCGTTTCTGACTCAGCAGGGGCAGGATCTTCCCCGGCATCGCCGCGAATGAATCGCAGCCAACTTGCAGTCCGCCGCATGTCGCTCGCACATGTGCAATTCTGCGAGGACCAATATCGGCGCGATACATTTCATTGCAAGATTATTGGCCTGCGCAGTTGCCATGCTCAAGCCATGTTGCGCTACTCGAACTGTCTGTCCGGTCACCCCATCCCACCGCTCAACTACTGAGGTTGCATATGCTCATTATCTCGCATGAACTATTTCTTCGTACCGGGGATCATGAGGTCGTGATCGCTATCAAGATTTACAAGCCTGAAAAGCAAGGGAAGGTGTGGGCCTGTCGCTATGAAATCGGCTGGCCGGAGGGAGCGCGGGTGTTTTCAGCAGTCGGCCTTGACGCACTTCAGGCGCTGGTCTTGGCGCTTCAGATGATTGGTGCCGAGATTTACTCGAGCGCCTATCATCGAGAAGGGCGATTGCGTGCCTACGACAACGAAAAGGGCTACGGCTTTCCAGTGGCGGCTTCGTTGCGGGATCTCTTGGTTGGTGCCGACAAGCTCGCAATGTAGCTGCAACAATCGCCCGAAAATTGACTTGGTCAGACCAAGCGGAATTCCGGAAAGTACCGCATTCGAGCGCATCCCATCGCAGCGAAGCGAAAAGCTGAGAAATTGCCGGAGAGAGAGGAGGTCGATCTGGGCCAGACAATGCATTGAATTAAAACGCGATTATTAAAAATATATGCGATATTATACCCGGGATCATACCCGGGTTTTCACCCGGTTTTGTTTTCGGAATTCGAACCCGTCGGTGAAAAAATCCGATCCGGCAGGCGCGGCGCTTGTGGTAGAGAGCGCGCCCTCACACAGGAGAAGCTGCCTTCGCAACCGTACTTCGGAACGTATCACACCGACCTTTCATCATCTACGCCGCCCGTATCCGTAAGAGGCCAGGCTGGCGCATTGGAGCCTTGAGAGGAAAGATCGACGACGTCAGGCCCTGGCATGCCCTGGCTGGCGAGGTTGTCATCGAGGCGCGCCAACTCGGTAGGCCCATGGCCAAAGCCAATCCCTGCGTTGCTGAGCGGATCGCGCTTGAGCTGGGCTGGCACAAGAATCTCCGTACTGGGATGTGGCACCAGCGCCCCTCCTCTCTTCTGGGGGAGCCTTCCGGTCCAGAAGTCTGTGAAGCCTTGGCGGTGTCCTTTGCGCCCCCGGAATCCGGCTGGATCAAAGGAGTGGTTGCTGTCGCCCATCCCGGCATCATGGCAGATTTCTGGATCAGCAACTTCTGGGGTCCCGAGCCTCACATCGTGCCTTGGTTGGAGGAGGTCGCGCGTGGAGGATATCCGACGATCACCTTCGCTGAAGAGCAGCTGTGGAAAGAGTTCCAGGTGGAGCCCTGTGATCAACTTAAAGAGCTCGGATACCTGGAATATCCAGACCAGGAGTTTGTCCGGCTCGGCGTTGTCAGGCGGTGGCCAGACGCATCGCATCGGGAACTTGATGTCGTGCTTCCCAGGTTGGCGCTGGTTCGCTCCATCTACAGGGCCTGGCTCTCCTGCCACGATGGTGATCCGCGACGATTTCGCGAGGAGTGGACCATATTTGGTGAAAGCGACTTAGTCCCGGAGCGACCGTTTCGCAGATCGGAGTTCCTTGACCGCTGGAAAGAGACTGGCGGCCGCTATTCCGGTCTGCACGAGCGTGCCTCCATACGCTCGTGAGAAGACGAACTGCGCCCGTAGACGGAGCGGCGTCCAGCCCAGCCCCTGCTATTCCTCGCTGAAGAAATCCTCATCCAGCCGCTTGAATTCGACCGTGCGATAGCTGCGGACGCCGACGCCGTGCTCGATCATCAGCTCGGCCAGTTCCTGGCCATCGATGAGGATCACCCGCTGGGCTAGGTGCCGAACATAGTCGCGCGCCGGTTGGCTGAAGGTGGAGGTGGTGACGAAGACGCCCTTGGTGGCGCCGAGGCCGACGAGGCTGCCGACGAACCCATTCACATCCGGGCGACCAACGGGGTTGCCGGGCGCATAGCGCTTGGCCTGGACATAGATGCGATCGAGCCCAAGGCGGTCTTCGTTGACGATGCCGTCGACACCGCCATCACCCGAACGGCCGAGCTGGGCGGCGGCGTCCTTGTGGCTGCCGCCATAGCCCATGGCCACCAAGAGATCGACGATCAGTTGCTCGAAAAAGGCCGGACTGTTGGCGAGGATGCGCTGAAGCAGCTCGTCGCGCAGGACGGCTTGCAGGGCCGCGTGGGCGGCATCGATCTGTTCTTCCGGCGTCGTGCGGGGGGAGGCTGTGTCCGGCAGCGTGGTGATGGTGCCGTCCTGTTGGGCCGGCGTGCCCTCATTTCTGTAGAACTCGCGGAACTCCGGCTCCTGCATCAGGCGCGCCACGTCGATCCGCTCCGGCGCCGTTGCCAGCAAGGCCTTGCCCTTGGCGGTCGCCACAAACCTGCCGCGGGCAGGCGAGCCAATGAGCCCGGCCTTGCCCATGTAGAACTTTGCCCAATGGATGCGATTGTGCAGCACGCGCTGGCGGCCGCTTGGCAGAAGCTCCTCGCGCTCCTCCTGCGTCAGGCCCAGATCATCGGCGATGCGCTCCGCAACGTCGGCCACCCGTGTCTCGCTCTCGGCGGCGAGGCGCAGGACGGGAAGCATGAGGGTCTGGTAGTCGGGAATGGTCATCGGTCCCCCGCAGATGTCGCGGCCCATTCGAAGACCCGGTTCTGCTGGTCCTTCAGAAACGTTTCCTGGTCGGTGACCACGTAGCCCAGCGCGCGGGCCGCCTCGCAGAAGCCCTTGAGGGTCGAAGGCTCCATATGGCCGTGTTCCAGGTTCTGCTGGTTCACGACGATGGCGCTGAGCAGCGGCCAGCCCTTGCGATGCGCGAATTCGAGGAGATCCCCCAGGTGCTGGCCGGCCGCATAGCGCACCTTGGACCATTCCACTCCGCTTTCATCCGCAAGCTGCTTATACGACAGGAACCGGCGTTCCCTCGCGGCCTTCAGCACCGCGCGGAAGGTCTTGTCGAAATTAAGCCCGCTTCCCTTGCGGCGGGCCATCTCGGAGAGGAGGTCCAGATAATAGGCGTCGCCCACCTTGCCCTGGCGTTGATAATTCTCAATCAGGGTGGCCAGTTGCTTGTTGTCCCATTCGCTGACGGGTTTCATGCTGTGGTCATCCTCCCCGCGCCTTTCTTGAGCAACAGGCTGCGATGATAGGGGGGGGCTTCCCCAAAGAGAACGCGGTTTGCAGTCCACCCCGCAGGGCGCGCAGAGATACCCTCATGCCTTTGCGCGCCGCCCGCGCCGGGCCTTCGGTGCCGCCTCCCGTTCGGCGCGGATCCGAGCGAGCAGGCGGTCGGCGGGCTCGTCGGTCTCATCTTGCGGCACCAGTTCGCCGCGGAAGGCCTTGGTGAGGATCGCCTCCTCCAGCTTGCCCACCAGTTCCAGCGCGCGCTTCGCCTCTTTCGCCAACCGGTCAATCTTGGCGAAGGCGGATTCGATGCGGCGGACGATTTCGTCACGCAATTCAAAGTCCGCATACGGAATGGAAAGGGACAGGAGACTTTTCTGACCGATGTTTCGCATGGAAAGCTGATTGCCAGACGAAATGTTCATAAGGGCCTCACGCCCCATGGGCGATCGAAAATACCATAGTAGCCACGTGTCCACCGGCTCGCGGAACTCAAGTCTGAGGATTTTGTCGCTCAGGTACAGGTTGTCCGGTGTATCTGCCACGATGACCACAGCGCCTACCAAATCGATGGTGTTCGCTCGGGAAAACAGAAAATCCCCCGACTTTATGCGGGTGTCCTCTTCGGGGTCAAAATCTGACGGAAGCGTCTTCGACTGATCTGGGCGAAATTCCCCCCATGTTACCGCGCTCACCTTCACAACGCCTTTTTCATCGGAATGTGGCGGTCTTTCTTCGCAACGCAGGTTCTTTCCGGCTTTGATGCGAACCACAAGTTCACTCAACTCCTTGCGGCCCAACTCCCCGCTAAACGCCTTGCTGAGCATGGCCTGTTTGTAGCGGGAGACGAGGGTTTCGATGCGGGCGAGTTCGGTGCGGGCGCGGGCGGATTTCGCGTTCAGCGCATCCAGCTTGGCCACGATGCGCTTTTGCTCGGCCAAGGGGGGGAGGGGAAACGCAAAATCCTCAATCATCGACTTGGTAAGCGCCTGCCGTGTAGCACCGTAATTTTCGCGCGTTATGAATTCTTGCGCGACAGGGGATGCCAGGAAACCACGGACGTATCGCGGCAGAACGCCTTGAGCGAGGCGAATAATGCTGACGTGTTGATTGACCCTTGCACCGGCGTATGCATTTGGCGCAACCGCCACGCGTCCGATGGAGGCGCCCGTGATGTTGAGCAGAACATCCTCTGCCTCAACGATAACGTTATCCAGCTTTGCAGCCTGCCGTTCGTCCAGGAAAGCCAGACCTTCCGATCGAACTCCATCAAAGTGAACGTTGAGGGAGCGGACAAGCGGGATGCCTGAAGGCTTATATGATTGTTCACCTCCTGTTGGAGTGGCGCCGCTCCCGATTTTTGTCGTGATTTCCCCAAGCGTCGCCTCAACCCATCCCTTCGGCAGCCCACTCATTCCGCCGCCTCCACAAGCTCATCCCCCAGTTCCGCCATCAGCGCCTCGATCTCCAGCGTCGCGGCCTGCAGATGGCCGAGGATGGCGGCAGCGATATCGTCAAGTTCGATCAAGCCTTCTTCCGCCTCGTCCTCCGCCTCGCGCAGCCAGGAGAGGTCGAGATTGTCGCTGCGGGCGGCGATCTCGGCGCGGGTGAATTTGCGCCAGCGGCCGGCCTCGCCTTCATCTGGGCCGCGCTTCGCGCCATGGGGGCTCGTGCCGAAGGCCCGTTCAAAGCCTTCGAAATGGGCCGCCGTCAGCGGCGTGGTCTTGCCGAATTTGGGCATCTGGGCGCGCAGGTCGTAGATCCAGACGGCCTTGGTGTTGCCCGTCTCGGTCTTGGCCCGCGTCAGGAAAATGACGTTGGTCTTCACGCCCTGCGCATAGAAGATGCCGGTGGGCAGGCGCAGGATGGTGTGCAGGTCGCACCAGTCCATCATCATCCGGCGCAATTCCCGGCCGCGCCCATCCTCGAACAGCACATTGTCCGGCACCACGATGGCGGCGCGGCCACCGGGCTGCAGCGCGCGGATGCAATGTTCAACGAAGGGAAGCTGATAGGACGAGACGGTGGCGGTGACGGACAGGTCATCCCGCGTGGGCGCCCCGCCCGCCGGGCCGAAGGGCGGATTGGTGAGGATGAGGTTGGCCCGGCCCAGTGTCTTGCCCTTGTCGGAGAGCGTATCGCCGAGGTCCACATGGTCCCCGTCGATATTGTGCAGATAGAGATTCATCAGCAGCAGGCGCAGCGTGCCCGCCACGTTCTCCATGCCGTGAATGGCCTCGCGCTTCTGGAAGGCCTGTTCCTTCTCGCTCAGGTCGAAATAATCGCCCGTGTTGGCGCGCATGTAGCGGTCGGCGGCGATGAGGAAGCCGCCGGTGCCGGCGGCGGGATCCTGGATCACCTCGCCAGGCTGCGGCTGCATAAGGCGCACCAGAAGCTCGATGAGCACGCGGGGGGTGAAATATTGCCCCGCGCCGCGCTTGGTTTCCTCCGCGTTCTTCTGCAGCAGGCCTTCATAGAGATCGCCGAACTGGTCGCGCTCCTCGGAGAACCAGTCCAGCTCGTCGATGGCCGTGACCAGCGTGGTCAGGTTCTGCGGCTCGCGGATGATGGTTGAGGCGCTGTCGAAAATCTTCTGCACCATGTCCGGCAGCGGCCGGGCATCGGCATAGCGCTTGCGCTCCTCCGGCGTCGCGGTCTCGCCCGGCGGTCGCACCAGCGCATCCTCCTTGCCGATGCGCGTGCTGGTGGCGCCGAGGGTCACGAGGACGTTGCGATAATGCTCCAGCTTGGAGAGCCCGTTCGCCGCCACCAGATCCGCCCAGCGCATGCCCTTCGGCAAGGTGCCCGTCTCGCGGTTGCGCTCGGCCATCATCTTGAGGAACAAGAGGTAGGTCAGTTCGGTGACATATTGCTGGTAGGTGATGCCATCCTTGCGCAAGACCGTGCAGAGGCGCCAGAGTTTCTGGACGATGGCATTGGCGTTCATGGCATGAGTCTCTGAGGATCAGGGATCGTGACTGCGCTTGTAGCGGGCGCAGGGTGTTGGTCAATGTGCGGGGCGTCTCAGGCGGCCGGCGGTGCCCAGATGGCCTCGTTGAAGGCGTGCAGAACCTCATCGAGCGCGCCGTCAAATTCCTGCGAGATGCGCTGGAAGCCTCCCTTGTCGGCAAACGCGCCCTGGTCGAGCAAGGTGGGGTCGGCCACGGGCTTGTCCTTGAGCGCCCGGCCGATGCGGCGCAGCCATTCCTTCTGCTTCTGCGTCCAGGGCCGGGATGCCTCCATCTTGGCGATCGCCTTGTCCACGCGGGTGGCATAGGGCACCAGCGGATCGCCAAGGGCGGCCTGTCGGACGAAGCCGATGATATGGGCGGCGATGTCCGCATTGCGCGCGCGGCCATAGGCGGCCCGCAGCATGGCTTCGGAATAATTCTCTTCGTCCAGCAGCCCCGCCAGCTCCGACAATTCCTTGCGGGTGAGATCCCGCGGGCGTTGGGTCACGGCAATCAACGCCGGCACGCGGTTCATGTTCTCGCGCACGAAACGCTCGAAGCCGGTGATGTAGTCCTCCGGCGTCGTGTTCTTGCCGAAGATCTCCTCGATGCGGAGCAGCTCGTCCTCATGGTTGGAGATGACGACGCCATCATTCCTGTTGGCGCGCGCCGGGCGGCGCTCCAACAGGTCCACGGCGCGCGGATGGGCGGCGAGCCAGGCCTGGAGCTCGGCGCCGGAGCGGGTGGAGAGCCGCTGCAGGGCCATGTCCGGGCTTTCGCCGGTGTGACGCTCGAAGCTTTCGCGCGTCTCGGCATCCATGCGCTTCACCATCGCCCGCATGCGCACGACCACCTGGCCGGCGACCCAGCTCTTGTCCTCCTCCGTTTCTGCCTTCTGCAGATCGGTAACAAGCTGGCCCAGCGCGATGTCCGGCTTGACGACGACGGGGCGCATGTCCGTCATCTCCTGCAATTCGGCATAGAGATTGACGGCATCGAAGATGCGGAAATGCTCCTTGCCAATCTCCGGGCAAAGACGCGTGGCTCGGCCGATCATCTGGTCATAGAGGATGCGACTTTTCACCCGGCGGACGAAGACGAGATTGCAGATGGAGGGGATGTCCACCCCGGTGGTGAGCAGATCCACGGTGACGACATATTTCGGATAAGGGTCGTTCTTGAACTTGAGGATCAGGTCATCGGCCTTTTCGACGGTACCGGTGATCTTCATGACCATGCCGTGGGGCACAGCTTCCGCGCCGTACTCCTCCTTCAGTTCGTTCTCGAGCAGGCGCACGATGTCATCTGCATGGGTGTCGCGCGCCGCGAAGATCAGCGTCTTGCCCGGCTTGGACGGGGGGATCTCGGTGGCGATGGCCCGGCAGACAATGCGGTTGAAGGATTCTGAATAGACGCGTTTGTTGAAATCGGCGAGGTCGTAATCCAGCGAGACATCGTCGGGGAGCTCGAAGAGATCCACCTGGCCCGTTCGGCGATCGATGATCTCCACTTCCTCACCGCCATCGAAATGGATCCCGGCTTCAGACAGTGCAGTGGTGATGCGCTTCGGAGGCAGGTGATCGTTCAGATAGCCTTCGACCACCGCCTGTCGATAGCCATAATGGAAAACTGGATGGCCGAAGATCTCGCGGGTGTGCAGCGCGGGCGTCGCCGTGAGCGCCACCTTCACGGCATCAAAGTAGTCGAGGATCTGGCGGTAGGCGGACTGGTAGTCGTCGATGTTTCGGAAACCGATGTCGCTCTCGCGCAGCTCCGCATCCAGCGTGTAGCCACGATGGGCCTCGTCCACGATGATGCAGTCGAAGGTTCCCGGCGTCGGCCGCTTGGCAGGGTCCGGCTCGTTGAGGACGCGGGCGATGAGCGACTGGACGGTCGCGACCTGCACCTGATCCTCGTCCTCTGGCAGCTTCTGCTCCAGCCCCGCCACCTTATAGATCTGGGCGAAGTTGAGCATGCCCTCGATCTCGGTGGTTTCCAGGGCATCGCTCGTCTGCTTGCCGAGCGCCTTGCGATCGACGAGGAAGAGGATGCGGCGGAAGCGCTTGTGCTTCAGCAGGCGATACATCAGCGCGATAGCCGTGCGCGTCTTGCCGGTGCCGGTGGCCATGGACACGAGAATGTCCCGCTGCCCTGCAACCACGGCATCTTCGATCTCTGCGATCGCATCTTCCTGATAGGGGCGCATCTTGCCCTTGCCGAAGCCTTCCTCGGCGAGCCCTTCCGCCGCGGTGTCGACGTCCGTCGCCAGCTTCGCCAGAAGGTCCTTCGGTGAAAACCAACTGGTCATGGCAATGGCGTGGTTCGTCGCTCGCCGGACGTCGCGGTACCAGATCCCGGATTTCGTGAGCCACTGGCGCACATAAGGCCGTCCGTTGGTGGCGAAGACGAAAGGCACGCGGAACGGATCGTCCAAACCGTGCTTCCACGGGCCGTGCCGGTGGATATGGTCGTGCTCCAGCACAAGCTTGCGGGCATAGCGTTCGGCCTGATGGAGCGTTGATGGTACGTCAGCGCTCTCGCGCTTCGCCTCGATGACGCCGACACAGGTCAGACCGATGAAGAGGGCATAATCCGCACGGCCGCCCTCGGCGGGCCATTCGGCGATGGCCCGGTTGCGGTTCTCTTCGGGTCGCGCGCCCTTCTGGTAGGTCAGGTCATCACTGTCCGCCTCCCAGCCGGCCTCTCCAAGCTGGACATCGATCAGGCGGCGCGTCTGGCGTTCATCAAGCTCCAGCCGGCTTGCGGCGTGCTGGCCTGCCTGCCTGAACTGCATCTGCACCAGTTCAGGCTGGGCCTCGGCCGCCTTCTGCAGTTCGGCAAGCTTCCGCGCCAAGGCCGCTTGATTAGCCTCCGCCTCGACGGCCGTCCTTTCCCAGATCGCGCTATCTGCCGCCGCCTGCCTCGCCAGCTCCTCGGCGGCAGCCCGGGCCTTTGCCAGTTCATCGGCGGAAGCATGGGCGGCGGCTAGCTTTTCCGCCGCTTCCTGGGCCTCTGCCCTTAACGCGGCTAGCTCGGCCTGCGTGGCCTTATCGACTTCCGCAGATGCCCGTGGCGGGACAAAAGGACCTGGCTTGAAACCCGGATCACGCCCATAGGTGCGCCGATACCAAACGCCAAGAGCGCGGCAGAATTTGAGCGCGGACAGCGCCTCCGCAGGCGAACCGGCTAGGCTATGGGCGGCCGCGTTACCCCTTTTGCGCACGGCATGGAAAACGTCCGCGACCTCGCGCGGCACAATTTGCTGCGTCGTCAGGTGCCGTAGAAGATCGTTCGTTGTCTCCCGCGCGGTGGGGTCATAGACGCCTGCGCGCGCCGCGATCTCCTTGACCATATATTCGCCGAACTGACGGCTCTTGATCAGGGAGGTGTTGGCGTCCTCAGCAAAAAAGCGCTCGGCGAGAATTCCGAGGCGATGCAGCTCGGGGCTGATCTCCCGTAAATGGTCGAAGTTCACCGACAACGCTGCGCCCCGATCGTTCCTAGCGGAAGACAGTAGAGAATTGATCTGATCCCCGCAAACTGGATTGGAGTTAGATTTCATGCCTCTGCGACCCGAGGGTGCGGAGAGCCCATAATGCCTCAATCATGCGTTCAATGGGCTCTTCCGAACTGGATGCCGACGCCCTGGGGCCTATCGCTTGCCGCCTAGAGGATCGAAGCGGTGGCCAACCTCAGAGTGATGCGCAATAGGTCCGAATTCCGCGAAGGCCCATATGGGGCCCCTTATCGGTCATGGTTCTGAAATTCCGAGAGCAATACCTGCACGGGATTGGCTGATTTCTCTTGGTCTCGCGCATGTGTCGAGAACAATCCCAAGTGCCGCGCCAGTTTTTCGAGGGCGGAGAGCTTGTCCCAGATCTGCACCGCGATCTTGCGCTCGAGCGTTCCGTCGTCCGCCTCGCGCATCGTGATTTGCAGGGAGCGGATAGCTGCACGGTCATCGGGATCGAGCAGGTTTAAGGGTTTCAATTTCCCTTCTGCGTCAAAGAGCTGCCCGATATCCGCAAACGCGATGCGGGCCAGTTCCCGCAAGACGCGGATCGCTTCCACCCCCCGCTGCCTCCGCTCGGCGTTCCATCGCTTCGGCGATCGCCTGAGCGATGTAAGGTTTTGACAGGTTCTCGGCTCCCATCTGGCGCGCGGTTCGCCGGCTGTAACCTGCGCGGATGCGCTCGGCAGCGGGCGTCACCACTTCTTTCCCAAGAGATCCTTCAGCGCCACGTTGTCCAGCATGGCATCAGCGAGCATGCGCTTCAGCTTGGCATTCTCATCCTCCAGCGCCCGCAGCCGCTTGGCCTCGGACACCTCCATGCCGCCGAAGCTGGCCTTCCACTTGTAGATGCTGGCGTCGCTGACCCCGTGCTTGCGACACAGGTCCGAGACCGGCACCCCGGCCTCGTGCTCCTTCAGGATCCCGATGATCTGCTCCTCGGTGAAGCGGCTGCGCCTCATGTTCTGGTCCTCTCATTGGGCCAGAACGAACTTCAAGCTGGATTAGGTGGAAGGGGCAACGTCATGTCCACCGTCGAGAATGTCGCGAAAAACCTTCAGGACCCGCTGGCGATCAGCACCCGCAACCCCTTTCGCGGCGAACCGCGCAAAGAAGGTTGCTGCCGACTCACTTGCCCGCGCCCACTCGCAGATCTCAACCAGGGCTCGCCTTGTACTCTCGGTGATAGACCCTGTCGCCGCGCCCACACGATCGACATCCTCGCGGAAGTCCGGCTTTTCCACCGTCGCCCAAGCGCGCAAAACAATATCGCGGAAATCACCCCCTGCGGTGGCACCAACGGTAAGAGAGCGCTTGGTCTGCAAGCGCAGGCGAGCCTGCATGCCGTCGGTGCGAACGCCATCGACAACAAGATCGTCGAGCGGCTCACCCTGAGTCGTTTGCTGAACGGCTACCCGCGTAACGGTGAAATGCAGCAATCCAGGGCTGGATTGCTCGCCGAGCAACGCTACGAGATAGAATGCCGCAACTGCGTCTTCAAATGAGTATCCGGCCCCTCCCGCCAACTCCGGTGGTGCGGGTGCCGGTAACGTCATCGATGCGTTTGAGTCAGTCATAGGTCTTTTCATAGAACAAAATATGAACGATAACAAACGCAAGCATTCTGGATTCCCCTGGATTTCCCCAGGGGCAGCCATGGGATTCCAATATCAGCAAGAGTATTCGGCGCAGCAGTCCGATCTTTCAAGCGGTAGAGAAACTGATCGACCTTGCCTCAGCGCTTCCGGTTGGTTCGGAACCTCGCGAAATGGCGGATGTGGCCTGCTGCCGGTTTCGTGGACACCGAGATAAGGTGATCAACGGGACTGGAGAGCGGGAATGCAACGACGGAGG
>NZ_JBQUYX010000013.1:0-39909 GCF_056314145.1 Aquabacter sp. DMC10
TCCATGCTTCGAAGGAAACCGACATGCCCCGATTTTGCATCCCACCAATACTGTGCAGGGACCGGACGGATACCCACAACCGCACGATGGCAGGATAAAAGGGCGCACCTTGCGCGACGGTCGGGGTGTTGATTTTGTTCGGCTTTCCGGCGTCTCGCGCACCTTGCGCTCTTCAGCGGCAAGGTGCGGCGGCGGCCAAAGTCTCTGCATCTGCGCGATCTTTCGCAAATTGCGGGGCCGCGGCATGACCGATGAGCGCGAGTTCCGCATCCGGACCGGCCGCATTCGCTCCTCGGGCGCGCTGCGCGTCCGGCCCTTCGTCGCGCAGGAGCTGACGGCGGCGCGCAAGGCCGGCGGCACGGTCTCGCGCTCCGGCAAGATCAGTTCCGGCAACCGCTCGCGCTTCGGGCGGGGCCGCACCGCCAGCATCCAGGCGAACCGGCTGCTGACCGGCCGCTCGCGCATCGTTGTCATCAAGACCCGCGTGGTCCGCCATAGCCAGCGCGCCGAGCCGCTCTCCGCTCATCTCAACTATCTACGCAGCGAGGGCGTGACCCGCGACGGGGAAAAGGCGCGGCTGTTCGGGACGTGAGGGGCGCGTGTCGGTGAAGGCGCTGGGTCCGGGGCGGGCGCGGGATGTGTTCGCCCGCGGCACGCCGCGCGCGTGAGATCGCGCGCCGTGTCGCGCAGGCCCTCGACGCGCCGCCGGCAGGGCGCGCGCGGCCTGCCGGCGGTGGCGCCATCCTGGGTTGGTGACGAAACGTGGGCTGCCAGCCCTGGTCCGGCTTCGCCCATGAAGCCAAAAAACGTCACTGAAATTCGCAGGTACCCGAATATCCTTAACGGCAGGCTCGGGAGTGGGGCGGGGCGGCGAATGACACAGGCGGTTTGCAAGGTGGTGCGCGGGCGGATCATGTCCCGGCGCGCCGAGGTGCTTCTCGCGTCCGTGGCGGTGTGCGGCTTCACCGCCCCGGCCTTCGCCCAATCGACGGCGCCTTCCATCGGCTCCTCCGTCTATTACGAGATGCAGTATTACGGGTCCAACGGCGGCAACGGCAGTAGCGCCTCGTCCAGCGACCTGTGCCTCTACGCGCCCAGCGATGGCGGCAATGGCGGTATCGGCGCCAACGTTTACGCCTATCCGAACTACAACGGCGCCTCCAGCTATAACGGGACCATGACGCTGGCAAGCTCCACCGGCGGCAATGGCGGCACCGGCGGCAGCGGCAGCAGCTGCGGCTATGCCGGGCGTGGGGGCGGCAGCGGCGGCGCCGGCGGCGAGGTGCAGGTGGAAACCAATAATCTGACCGGCACGTACGACTTCAGCTATTCCGGCATGGTTGCGTATTCGCAGGGCGGCCGGGGCGGCAACGGCGGCTCCACCGGCTCCACCGAGTATAACGGCGGCAATGGTGGCTCCGGTGGCAACGGCGGCGCTCTCAACATCAACAATTTTGTCGACATCACCGCCACCGGGGCTTCGGCCTACGGCATCTGGGTGCAGAGCATCGGCGGGCAGGGCGGCAATGGCGGCAACGAAACCAGCTCCATCAGCAGCGGCAACGGCGGGCAGGCCGGTGCCGGCGGGGCGGGCGGCCAGGTGACCCTCACCATCTTTTCGAACGTCACGTCGCAGCAGTCCACTGCCGTCTTCGCCCAGTCCATCGGCGGCAACGGCGGCGACGGCGGGTCCGCCAGCGGCTGGTTCGGCGGGGTCAGCGGCGGCGGCGGCTATGGCGGCAATGGCGGCCTGGTGGCGGTGAACGTCTATGGCCCCGACTATGGGGCGGAGACAGGCACCATTGCGTCAGCCGGCCAGGGCAGCTGGGGCATCTACGCGCAGTCGGTGGGCGGGGGCGGCGGCAACGCCGGTATCGCCGCCGGCCTGACCGCGCTCGGAGGATCGGGCGGTCCGGCCGGCTATGCCGGGAACACGCAGGTGGTCAATTACAACAACATCCAGGCCACGGGTGCCTCGTCGGGCGGCATTTTCGCGCAGTCGGTGGGCGGGGCGGGCGGCTCCGGCGGCATGGCCTTCTCGGGCGCGCCGGGCCTGGCGGTGGCGCTGGGCGGCTCCGGCGGCGACGGCGGCAACGGCAGTCAGGTGGTGGTGGTCAATTACGGCCACATCTGCACCGGCTCGTGCAATGGCTCAGCCGCCCCCACTTCCACCGCCGGCGGTGCTTACGGCATCCTGGCGCAATCGGTGGGCGGCGGCGGCGGCGTCGGCGGGTTCGGCCTGTCGGGCTCGGCGTCGCTGGTGGCGGGCGCCTCCTTCACGGTGGGCGGCACTGGCGGTGGCGGCGGCGCAGGCTCCTCGGTGCTGGCGGGCAATGCCGGCTCCATTTCCACCGTGGAGCTGAATTCGGCGGGCATCCTCGCCCAGTCGGTGGGCGGGGGTGGCGGCAGCGGCGGCGGCGCCCTGTCGTTCGCGCTGTCCGGGGGCGTCGCGGCCTCGATCTCCCACGGCGGGTCGGGAGGATCGGGCGGTGGCGGCGGCCCGGCGGCTACCAATTGTAACAAGTACACCGGCAATTCCGGCGACAACACCGCCTGTTCGTCCATCACCTTCAGCGACTGGGGGCCGATGTCGGCGCCCGCCCCGGGCGAGCTGGTGTCCACCGCCGGCCAGGGGTCGCCCGGCATCGGCGCGCAATCCATCGGCGGCGGCGGCGGCTCGGGCGGCTATGCGGTGAGCCTGTCCGGCTCCAGCGCCGGCAGCTTCGCCCTCAGCTTCGGCGGCTCGGGCGGCTCGGGCGGCGCCGGCTACGTGGTCTATGCGGGCACCAACGGCGTCAGCATCACAACCACCGGCGACGATTCCATCGGCCTGCTCGGCTCGTCCATCGGCGGTGGCGGCGGCACCGGCGGTGCCGCCATCTCGGGCGCCATCGCGGCGGGCTCCGCCATCACCCTGGGGGTGGGCGGCGTCGGCGGCTCGGGCGGCGCCGGCGACTCGGTGATCGCCGACAATCCCGGCGGCGTCATCACCACCACGGGTGAGCGCTCCCACGGCATCATGGCCCAGTCCATCGGCGGCGGCGGCGGGGCCGGCGGCGCAACCATCAGCGCCAGCGACGGCGACGGGGTGGCCGCCAGCCTTTCGGTCGGCGGCTCGGGCGGCTCGGGCGGGGCGGCGTCGGAGGTGTGGGTCTACAACCAGAACAGCTCGGTCAACAGCGCCTACGGCTCGGCCAACATCACCACCTCCGGCTATGGTTCGAGCGCCATCTTCGCTCAGTCCATCGGCGGCGGCGGCGGGGCCGGCGGCTATTCCATTTCGTCCGACCTGTCGGTGACGGCTTCGCTCGCGGCGAGCATCGGCGGCGCCGGCGGGTCCGGCAACACCGGCGGCGTGGTGTCCGTGGCGAACTGGGGCGCCCTCGCCAGCACCGGCGGCGGCGCGCCCGTGCTGCTCGCCCAGTCTGTCGGCGGCGGCGGCGGGGCCGGCGGCTTCGCCGTGGCCGGCGACATCTCCACCTCCGGCGCCGCGAGCTTCGCCATCGGCGGCGGCGGTGGCGCCGGATCGAGCGCGCAGAACGTCACGGTCACCAGCTATGGCACTGTGACCTCGTCGGCGGGTAGCGCCGGCTTCGCGCCGGGCGTGGTGTCCCAGTCGCTGGGGGGAGCGGGCGGCTCCGGCGGATTCGCGGTGAGCGGCAGCATCGCCAATGACGCCAACATGTCGCTGGCGCTGGGCGGCGGCGGCGGCTCCGGCGGCTCGGGCTCCACGATCTACACTTACTTGTACGCCCCGGTGCAGACGTCCGGCGCCCATTCGGCCGGCGTGGTGGCGCAGAGCCTCGGCGGCGAAGGCGGCCTCGGCGGCTTCGCGGTGGCCGGCGGGCTGGGCTCCGGAGCCTCGGCCTCGACCAGCATCGGCGCCGGAGGCGGCACAGGGGGCAATTCCTACGGCGCCGTCATCAACACGGTTTCCATCACCACCTCCGGCAACCAGTCCGCCGGGCTCATCTCCCAGACCATCGGCGGTGCGGGCGGCAATGGCGGCTGGGACGTGGCGGGCGCGCTCAGTGCCGGCGCTTCGGCGTCGGTCGGCCTCGGCGGCACAGGCGGGGCCGGTGGCACCGTCCATAACGGAAATACGGTCCTGATCAGCGGCAATGTCATCACTGACGGGCTGCTGTCGCCGGGCGTCATTCAGCAGTCCATCGGCGGCTCGGGCGGCAATGGCGGCTTCAGCGCCGGCGCGGCGGGCTCGGTGGTGTTCGCGTCCGAGGTGACGGTGGGCGGCGGCGGCGGCTCCGGCGGCGGCTCCAACACCGTCACCTCGACGGTGACGGGCACCATTACCACCGGAGACGATCAGTCCTTCGGCATCCTGGCGCAGTCCATCGGCGGCTCGGGCGGCAATGGCGGCTTCGCCATCTCCGGCTCGGGCGCCACCGGCGGCGGCGACGCGAAGGTGTCGGTAGGCGGGGCAGGCGCCACCGGCGGCGGCGGCGGCTCCGGGCAGAATGCCGGTGCCGTCTACGTCACGGCCGCCGGCATCACGACCCAGGGCTATCAGTCCGCTGGCATCCTGGCGCAGTCCATCGGCGGTTCGGGCGGCAACGGCGGATCGAGCCGCGCCTTCAGCCTGTCGGGCACCGGCTCCACCACCGACGGCGCGGCGGCGAGCGTGGCCATTGGCGGCGCCGGCTCGTCGGGCGGCGCGGGCGCCCTGGTGCAGGTGACACAGACCGGTTTCATCCAGACCGGCACCAGCACCGGCGGCAGCGACCAGGCGGCCGGCATCATCGCGCAGTCCATTGGCGGCTCGGGCGGCAATGGCGGCTCGGCGGATGCCAATGCGGTGGCCTCCACCGTCTCGGTGGCGGTGTCCATCGGTGGCGGCGGCGCCAATGGCGGCAATGGCGGCGGCGTGCAGGTGGCCAGCAACGCGGGCAGCGCGGCCAACGGCATCACGACCTATGGCGCGCAATCGGCCGCCATCCTCGCCCAATCCATCGGCGGCGGCGGCGGCAATGGCGGCTGGTCGCAAGCCACCGCCTCCAGCAACGAATACGCGGCCGGAGTCGCCATCGGCGGCAGCGGCGAGGGAGGCGGCGCCGGCGGCACGGTGAGCGTCTCCAGCGGCGGCACGCTCATCACCTATGGCGCCGGCTCGGCTGGCATCTTCGCCCAGTCGGTGGGCGGCGGCGGCGGCAATGGCGGGGCGGCGTCGTCCACCACAACCGGTGCCGGGGGCGGCGAGCTTCAGGGCGGCGTCACCTCGGTGGCCGGGGCCGGCGCGGCGCAGGACGCGAGCACCATCAGTTCCGCGCTCTCGGGCGATTCCTCCAGCAGCCCATCGGCCAGCTCGGACCAGCCGAGCGACGGCATCGCCGCCTCGCTCTCCATCGGCGGCTATGCCGGCGCGGGCGGCGGCGGCAACACCGTGACGGTGAACACCAGCTCGGCCATCCTCACCTACGGCATGCAATCATATGGCGTGTTCGCGCAGTCGGTGGGCGGCGGCGGCGGCAGCGGCGGCGCCTCCTCCAGCAATTCGAACGGGGATTCCTACGCCGCCTCCATCAGCCTGGGTGGCGGCGCGGGCGACGGCGGCACCGGCGGCGGCGTGACCCTGACCGCCACGGGCAGCATCCAGACCCTGGGCCTGCAGGCCTATGGTGTGTTCGCGCAATCGGTGGGCGGCGGTGGCGGCACGGGCGGCTCGGCGTCCTCCACCACCACCAGCGGCGGCCAGGGCGCAGTCACCCTCGGTCTCGGCGGCACCGGCGGCGGCGGCGGCACCGGCGGCGCGGTGGCCGTCACCGTGGGCGCCTCCGGCGTGGACAGCTATGTGAACACCGTGGGCGCCGGCGCCGCCGGCATCTTCGCGCAGTCGGTGGGCGGCGGCGGAGGCAGCGGCGGGTCGAGCACCGCGAGCGCCAGTTCGTCCAGCTCCAGCTCCAGCTCCGGCTCCAGCGCCTCCAGCGGCGACCTCTCGGGCAGCGCCAGCGGGGACCAGACGTCCTCTGCGGCGGGAACCGACAGCTCCGGCAAGACCGGCAGCCAGGCCGGCAGCGATGGCGGCTCGGCGGTGGCCCTGAGTATTGGGGGCTCCGGTGGCGCGGGCTCGAACGGCGGTGCCGTCAGCGTTACCAATTATGCCACCATCATCACGGGCTACAATCTGACCAGTAAAGTGGAGCCGAGCGTCAGCGGCGACAATTCCCCCGGCATCTTCGCGCAGTCGGTGGGCGGCGGCGGAGGCAGTGGGGGGTCGAGCACCTCCAATGCGTCGGCCAGCGACAATTCCATCTCGCTCGCGCTCGGCGGCACCGGCTCGGGCGGCGGCAATGGCCAGAGCGTGAGCGTGACCACTACCGGGACCCTGCGCACTTACGGCCATGTCTCGAGCGCCGTCTTCGCGCAGTCCATCGGCGGCGGCGGCGGCAATGGCGGCTCCTCGTCCACCACCACCGGCTCGGGGGGCTCGCTGTCTCTCGCCCTCGGCCTCGGCGGCTCGGCTGGGCAGGGGGGCGCGGGCGGGAATGTCACGGTGACGGTGAACACCGGCGACAGCACTTATGCCTCCGCTAGCATCATAACGTACAGCGCGCAGTCCCACGGGATCTTCGCGCAGTCGGTGGGCGGCGGAGGTGGCTCCGGCGGCGCTGTGTTGGCGGCGGCGACCGCCGGGGATGGCTCCGGCGGCGGCGGCAGCGCCTCGGGTTCGGCCAGTGGCTCGTCCGCCTCGGCCTCCAGCGGCGTGGCGCTGGCCCTGGGGCTCGGCGGCACTGGCGGCGCGGGCGGGGCCGGCGGCACCGTCACCGTGAACTCCTACACCTACATTGGAACTTACGCCTTCCAGTCTTCCGGCATCTTCGCCCAGTCTGTGGGCGGCGGCGGCGGTGCCGGCGGCGCCAGCAGCAGCAACGCCAATTCCGGCACCTATGCGGTGAGCCTGGGCCTCGGCGGCTCCGGCGGCACGGGTGGCAGCGGCGGCACGGTGAATGTCAATCAATATGGGGGGGCGAGCACTGGCTCCATCCTCTCCTACGGCATCTTCGCGCAGTCGGTGGGCGGAGGCGGCGGCGCTGCGGGCGCCGTGGGGACCACCAGCCAGAATGGCGGCGAAGCCAGCATCGGCATGTCTCTGGGCGGCACAGGCGGCAGCGGCCAGAAGGGCGGCAGCGTGAACGTGCTCGCCGCCAACCTCACCACGACCGCGGGCGCCGGTTCGACCGCGGTGCTGGCCCAGTCCATCGGGGGCGGCGGCGGCGCCGGCGGCTCCAGCCAGTCCAGCACCTCCAACGGCACCATTTCCACCGCGCTCGGCCTTGGCGGCTCGGGCGGCACGGGCAATGACGGCGGGCAGGTCTATGTGCAGGTCTACGATTATGCCCAGACCTGGGGCGCCAATGCCTATGGCGTGTTGGCGCAGTCCGTGGGCGGCGGCGGCGGCGTCGGCGGCTCCAGCACCGGCGGTGCCGGTGGCGGCGGCGATGTGACCACCTCCCTCAACCTGGGCGGCACCGGCGGCGCGGCCGGGAATGGCGGCTCCGTGTCGGTGCAGTCCAATAGCTCCGGCGCACCCACCTACATCACCGGCGAGGGGGTCAATTCCCATGCCCTGGTGGCCCAATCGGTGGGCGGCGGCGGCGGCGTCGGCGGCGTCGCCAACAGCTCCGTCACTGGATCCGGCAATGTGACGGTGGGCCTCGCCCTCGGCGGCTCGGGCAGTTCAGGCGGGTCGGGTGGCGACGTGTCAGTCTACACCTCCAACGGCACCATTTCCGCCTGGGGCACCGGCGCGGTGGCGATGCTGGTGCAGTCGGTGGGCGGCGGCGGCGGCGCGGGTAATACGTCCGATGTGACGGCCGCTGCCTCCTCTTCCAACGGCACGGCGGCCTATGCCGGCGGCATCGCCCTGGGCGGCAGCGGCGGGGCCGGTGGCAACGGCGGCACCATCAGCATCACCAATTCGATGACCACTTTCACCGACGGCGCCTTCGCAACGGCGGTGCTGGCGCAGTCCATTTCCGGCGGTGGCGGCCTGGGGGCGGGCACCACAAAAGTGTCCGGCAGCCTCGCCAACTCCTCGGTGACGCTGAATCTCGGCGGCAGCGGCGGGCTCGCCGGCTCCGGCGGCACCATCACCCTCGACAGTTACGGTACGGTCACCACCTACGGCATGGATTCTTACGGCATCGTGGCGCAGTCCATCGCCGGCGGCGGCGGCCTCGGGGGGGTGCTGGCGTTAGGCAATGGCACCACCGACTTGACCATCTCTCACCAGGGCACCCTGGGGGCCACAGGTTCCGGCAGCGGCGCCGGCGGATCGGTCACGGTGCAGACCAGTTCCGTCACCACCAGCGCCAACCAGGCCATGGCCGTGGTGGCCCAGTCCATCGGCGGCGGCGGCGGCATTGTCGGCCTGCCCAGCGTCGATCAGGCGAACACCAATTTCACCGGCAGCCTCTCTCTGGGCGGCTCGGCGGGCGGCGCCGGCGGCGGCGTGTCGGCCACGCTCGCCTCGGGCCAGATCACCACGTCCGGCAGCTTCGCCTATGGTCTCGTCGCGCAGTCCATCGGCGGTGGCGGCGGCATTTCCACTGCCCCCACCACTGCCACCCTGGGCGGCACCGGCGGCGGGGCCGGCGGCGCGGTGGCGGTGTCCACCGCCGGCAGCATCCACACCAGCGGCGCCGTGGCCGTGGGTATCATCGCCCAGTCCATCGGCGGCGGCGGCGGCCTCGTGCACGTCGCTTCGAACGCGACGTTCGGGGGCAGCACCGTCTCGGCCAATGGCGGAACGGTGGCGGTCACCGTTGGCGGCGGCATCAGCACCAGCGGCACCAACGCGGCCGGCGTCATCGCCCAGTCCATCGGCGGCGGCGGCGGCGCGGCGCTGGCCAACGACGCGGCCATCAGCAACTCGGTGAGGGCCAGCGCCGGCAGCGGCGGCGCGGTGACAGTTACCGTCAACGCCGCCATCTCCACCACCGGCGAAGGCGCGGACGGCGTCATCGCCCAGTCGGTGGGCAACGGCGGCGGTCTGGTGATGAACGGCACCACCATGCAACTGGTCTCGGGCAGCGGCGGCGTGTCGGGGAAGGTGACGGTGACAGCCAATGCCAGCATCAGCGCCACCGGCTCCGGCGCCACCGCCATCCTGGCCCAGGGCAATGGCGATCCCGTCATCAATATTGCCCCCGGCGTGCAGATCACCGGCGGTTCCGGGGGGGCGGCCATCGTCAGCGACGGCGACCAGAACATCATCAACAATGCCGGCATCCTGGCCACCGTGGACGGGGCCGCCGGGCGGGCGGTGACCACCACCACCGGCTATGCCCAGATCAGCAATTCCGGTGTCATCGTCGGCGATCTTGCCCTCACCGGCGGCGCGGCCAACCGGGTGGACAACGGCGCCACCGGCCTGCTGCTGGCAGGGGCGAGCCTCGACCTCGGCGGCGCCACCGGCGTACTGAACAATGACGGGGTGCTGCGCCGGGGCGCGGCGGCGCTCGGCAACACCACGATCAACGGCAACCTGACACAGGGCGCCACCGGCACACTGGTGGTGCGGGCGGATCCGGTCGCGGGCGCGGGGGACAGCTTCGCCGTGACCGGCGCGGCCACCCTCGGCGGCACCCTTCGAGGTGTACTGGTGAACGCCGGCGGCATCGTCGAGGGGCGTTTCGAAACCGCCGTCCTGACGGCAGCGGGTGGCCTGACCACCACGGGCCTCACTGTCGCGGGCGACACCGCCATCGTCGACTTCTTCCTGGCGGAAAGCGGCACCGGGCTGGCGCTGGGCACCGCCATCGACTTCACGCCGACGGGACTGTCCGCGCAAGGGCAGGCGCTCGGCGCCGCGGTGGGGCAGATCCAGGCGGGCGGCAGCTCGCCTCTGTTCGAGGTGATCGTTCCGGCGCTGCTGAACATCTCCACCGTGGGCGGGCTGGAGACGGCCTACCAGACGGTGGGCGGCGGCGGCGTGTCGGTGGTGCCTCAGGCCATGATCGGCGCCACCGCGGGAACGCTCTCCACCATCACCACCCAGCTCGACCTGTGGCGGCTCGGGCTGCGGGCGCCGGTGGCGGAAGGGCTCACTGCCGATCCGGTAACCGCGCGCGGCGTGTGGGCGGCGCCCGCCGGCAGCTTCTTCACCGGCGGCGGGCTGTCCGGCTCCACCATCGGTTCGTCCGTGGGCATCGACGGCCGGCTTGACAGCCTGCCGCTTCTTCTGGGGCTGGCGGGGACCTTCTCGGCCACCAACCTCGCGGCCAACGACTATGGCGCCAGCACCACCACCACCTATGGCGGGGCGAGCCTGTATGGCCTCTATCAGGCCGGGCCGGCCTACCTGTCCGCCATCGTTACGGCGGGCTATGGGCACAGCAGCTTCGATCGCAACCTCTACGGCCTGGGCGTGAACCTTGCGACCAGCACCGGTTTCGACAGCTTCACCCTGGGCGGGCGCTTCGAGGCCGGCTACACGCTGCCGCTTGAGAATATCGGTGCGCGGCTGACGCCGTTCGTGGCGATCGAACCCATGGTGCTGTGGCAGGGCTCGGGCGCGGAGACCTTCGGGGCGCTGGGCCCCGGCCTGAGCTACGAGGCGGGGACCGTCAGCGCGCTGCCGGCCTATCTCGGCCTGCAGATCGACGGCACCTGGCAGAGCGCGGGTGGGCTCTCCTTCGCGCCCTTCCTTCGCGCCGCCTGGATGCATGACTTCAGCCCGGGACGGGATGTGTCGCGCAGCTTCGCCGAACTGCCGTCGCTGGTGTTCTCGGGCAATCCGCTGCCGACCGTGAGCGATGCGGCGGACCTTCACGCCGGCATCCAGATCGCGGGCGCGGCCGGCATCACCTTCTCGGCGGCGTTCGACGCCCAGATTGGCGCGCAGACGTCCAACCTGGGCGCCACGGGGGTGTTCCGGGTGCGTTGGTGAGCGCCGCCGCCCCCGGCCTGGGCCGGGGGCGGCGGAAATGGACACGTGCTGGGGATCGTGTCCATCGAAACAAGCGGGCGTCCGGGCCACGGCCGGCGACAGGCGACCGGCCGGACCTCAGCACCGCGACGGGGCGCTGCGTGTCACGGGCAATTCCCACGCGCGTGCCCTCGATCGCCATTTCCAGCCTGGTCTTGCGAGCGCTGGAAACGGTGATGACGGAGCTGTAGGACGTGCCGCGATAGGTGGTGCGGGAGGTGGTGACGATGCCCCCGCCGCAAGGGGCGGTGAATGTCACCTCCCCCCATCGGCGCGCACGTCGCTCAGGGAGCAGCCCTGCCATTCCGGGCTGGCGGCCAGGGCCTGGCGGATCTCGTAGGCGGTTCAATTCATCGTCGTGGTGTCGGCCACGGGGACGCAGCGCGGTGGCTGCTTACCGGCGGCCTTGCCGTCGACGCGGGTCACGCTTTCCCAGCTGCCCGGCTGAAATCGCTCCGCCGCCATCGCCACCGCACCGCCGAGCTGCAGCGCAAGGACCGCGATGAGCGCGCGTGGGCGGGGAAGCGATGTCATGCTGTGTCTCCAGCTCGGACCTGGCCGGCGCACCCGGCCGACCCGGCGCGGGAGGGCGAACCTTTGCCTGGGGGCCGCGCCACCGCTTATTTCCCGTGCGGGGAACATCGGTGATGGGGTGCCATGGCGAGACCGCTCAAGCGCAAGGGGCTGGAACTCGATCTGCTGCGCCGGACCGGCGCCGGAATCTCGGCCATCGCGCCCATGGCCTGCCGCATCCTGCGCGAGCTGGTGCGCGCCGACGCTGCGGCGCTGTTCTGGCTCGATCGGGACGGCCTGCCGGAAGGCTTCTTTCACGAGGATTCGCCTGCGCCGATGCGCGGCCTGTTCGTCAATGCCTTTGAAGAACTGTTCCTGGGCCCGGTCGAGCTGAACGTCGCCATGCTGGCCCGCCTGCGGGGCCAGCGCGCCGGGCACCTGCTGGCCCCGCCCCCGGAGTGTTTCCGCTCCAACACCTTCAACGTGCTGGTGCGCCCCAGCGGGCACCAGCACGCACTCGACCTCAGGGTCGATCACGCCGGGCGGCCGCGCGCCATCGTGCTCCTGTTCCGCGCCGCCCGGGCGGGCCGTTCACGGTGGCCGACCTTGAAACGCTGAAGGCGACCTCCGGGGCGCTGTCGCAGGTCTTCAGCGGTCCGTTCCGCGAGACGATGTGGGAGGCCGCGCCGGTGCGGGGGCAGGTGCTGGTCGATGCCGCCGGCGAAGGCGAGCTTGAAAAAGCGAATATCGTGAGGTCACTGATGTTCGAGGCGGCGCTTCCGCGCGATGGGGACGCGGCGATAGGCGTGGTCTCCGCGCCGCCCGCCATCGGTCATGCCCGATCCTGCGACGTGTTCAGGGTGATCGTTCGCGCGTTTGCATCGGTTTCCGACTCGAACGCCACGTTCCCCTTTCCGGCCCATCTCGTCAGTGCCTTGTCGTGTTCTCTTTGCAACTGGTGCGGACGACGGGACTCGAACCCGTACTCTCACAGAGAAGCAGATTTTCATCCCACTTCGGCTTTCGCCGCCGCCGTTCGACGTTCGTGGTCTGGACTGTCCCTTCGCCATGGCCCGAAGGCTTTAGGCGCCACCCGTCCAGTCTCTACACCTTCCCCTCGAAAGGGGCTTGGCTCGGGATTGGCTTGGGGCATCTGCCCGTTAGCGTTCCCCGACTTTGAGCGGTTCTACTCCGCAGATTTCCCCGCGGGCACTCCAATTTTTAAAAGTCTGCTGCGTCTACCGATTTCGCCACGTCCGCCCTTTGGCGCCGATTCTAGCCCGCGCTCTCTGCACCTATACTGCACCTAGCGCCGAATCGGCTATTTCTGTCTTCCGATCAAGCCCATCGCTAGGGCGTTGAAAATAAAACACTTTCAGTCACGCTTACTTTTTTCGAGATGGTAGAGAAAGGGCTTTTTAAGTCCGTTGCGTCTACCAATTCCGCCACGCCCGCACGCCGCGACCTATAATGCGGCCCATGAACGCGCGCAAGCTGAGGTCTTGGTGGACTTCCGCCGCCCGTCGCAGGCAATACCGGATATTACTATGGGCTGTGGCGCCCGGCAAAGGGTCGATGCGGTTTTGCTTGAAGTGTCCGAGTAAAACCTTGCCGTGCCTCTAGGGTCAGCGGCCAGTGACCATCCGGCTCTGGCGGTGACACAGGATCGCGCCGGCCATGAGGCCGCCGATCAGGCTGATATGTTCGGTCACGACGCGGAAATGGAGCAGCCCTTCCTCGCCCTGATAGGCCCAGAAGGGATGGGCAATGGGGATGGTGAGGGCGACGAACACCCCCAGGGCGCCGAACCCCAGCCAGGCCGCCACATTCAGGATGACGAGGACGGAGGCGATGAGAAGGACGGCCACCGTCACTCCGCCGAACACCGCCGCCGGCACCAGGCCGTGCAGGGCCATTTCGGCAACGGTGCCTTGGAAATTCATGAGCTTGTCCAATCCTGCGCCCAGGAACATGGACACCAGGACGATGCGGCTCAGAATGAAGAAGATCCGGGACTCCAGGATCCCGGCAACAAGGCGTGGCGTCATGCGGGGACCCCCTCGGCCGCGGCAAGGTGAAGCCCCTCTCCGCCCCCGTCAAGAGCCCTGCAAAGCCTTGTGAAAGCTGGGTTCCGATGATACCGCCACGGCCCCGTGCGAGGCCTCTCAGAGGCGGTTCTCCGCTGCCTCCGGCGCCACGGGCGTGATCGCCACCGACTCGCCGCAGCCGCAGGCCGAGGTCTGGTTGGGGTTGTTGAAGACGAACTGGGCGGACAGCTTGTCCGTCTTGAAGTCCATCTGCGTGCCCAGCAGGAACAGCACTGCCTTGGGGTCCACGATGACCTTCACGCCCTTGTCCTCGACCACCTCATCCAGCGGGGTGATCTCGCTGGCATAGTCCATGGTGTAGGACATGCCGGCGCACCCGCCATTCTTCACGCCGATGCGGACGGCGAGGGCCGGGGGATCGGTGCGGGCCATGATCTGCTGAAGGCGGCTGGCCGCAGCATCGGTGATCTGGATCACCGGGGGACGGGAGCGAAGTCGGGACATCTGAACACTCCGAACCACGCCGGTTCAAGGCCGGCGGATCGACACAGCCTTAAGAATGGGGGTTCTGGCCGGTTCGGGCAAGGGTGTCGGATGCATGGCTTGCGCGGGCATGGCTCATGGAGCGCCCGCCGGATGGCGGTCGCCCGTTACCTAACGGCATGTCGGGTCCGTCAGCAGAATCGCCCAATATGATGAACGGGGTGTAAAGTCCCGCCGCACAACGATCCCAGAGCGCGAAACCAGCCACCCGTCCCACCCGCGGGACAGAGTTGGACGTGACGGACCGTCCGAGTTGGCGTAGGGGCGTAAGACCATGTCGAACCGGCGGATCATTCTCGGGCTGACGCTGCTTTATGCAGCGCTCGCATCCGCTTGGGTTCTGTTCTCCGATCTTCTGGTGGAATGGTTCGGCGGCGTTGATCTGCTGGTCATGGTATCCACGCCCAAGGGCCTGCTCTTTGTCGTCGTCACGGCAGCCGGCCTTTATTTCATGCTGGATGCCGCCGCCTCCGGGAGCTTGGCGCGGCGTCCCGGCACGCGCCCGGCGATGCTTGGCGCGCTTTGCGTCGCCGGCCTCAGCCTTATCCTGGGGATGGCGGCAGCGGGCCTTGTGATGTGGCGGGCGTCCGGCCCCCTCATTGCCCACCAAGTGGACGAACTGCACACCATCGCCTCCTTTCAGATCCTGGCGCTGGAGCAGAACCGTCTCAAGGGCGAGGCCAATGCCCGCTTCCTCGCGGGTCGGAAAATCTTCTTCGAGACCGCCGCCCGGTGGCAGGCCTCCACCGATGAGGGCGAGCGCAGCCGGCTGCGGGCGGAACTGGCCGACCTGGCCGCGCCCTACGGTTTCAGCCAGGTCCAGCTTCTGGATGCCAGCGGCGCCGCCGTGCTCCGTCTTCACGGCGACCATTCCACCCGCATCGACCCTGCCCGTATGGAGGAGGCGCGCGCCAGCGGCCACGCGGCCTTTGTGCCTCTCCACCCCGAGTGGACCGAGGGGAGATTTGATTATGGCTATGTGCTGCTGCTTCCCTCCCCGCCGGGCGGGGAAGGGGTGTCCGGGCCGCCCCTGTTCCTCTTGGCGGAGATGAGCGCCGCCGATTTCATTTATCCCTACCTGGCCCATTGGCCGCTGCCGACCCGCACGGGCCAGTCCTATCTGGTGCGGGCGCAGGCGGATGGCACCTATCTCCTGCTCTCACCCATGCGGGTGGGAGAGGTGGCGCCGTTCACGCGCATCTTTCCCAAGGGCGCGTTCGCCTTTGCCCGGGGGGCCGATCGCAGCGACACCATTCCGCGCGGCAAGGGGCCGGATGGCACCACCGTACTGGCGGTCGCCGAGCCCCTCGGCGAGACGTCCGTCCTGCTGGTGGCGGAAATCGAGGAAGAGGAGGCCGTTGCCGCGGCGCGGGACGTGGCGGCCATGTCCGGCCTCGTCATGGTGCTCGCGGTTGCCGGCGCCATGGCCGCGGCCGCAGCCTTCCGGCAGCGGGACAAGCTGGTGGCGGCCCGGCGCGACCTGCATCAGGCCGTCGCCTTGCGGCGCGCGGAGATGCGGTTCCGCGAGACCTTCGAGCAGGCGGCGGTGGGGATTGTGCACCTGCGCCCCGACGGCACCTTCCTGCGCGTCAATCGCAAGGCCTGCGAGATGCTGGGATACGGGCTGGACGAGATCCTGGCCATGAATGTCAGCCAGCTCTTCCATAACGACTCAGCGGCCCGAGACCAGGAGCTGCTCGATCGTCTGCTGTGCGGCCAGATGGAGCAGGCGGTCAGTGAGCGCCGCTACATCCGCAAGGACGGCACGCCCATCTGGCTGAGCACCACCACCACGGTGGCCCGCACAAGCGAAGGCGTGGCGGAATACCTCATTGTCGTTGCCATCGACGTGTCCGCGCGGCACGCCGCCGAAGAGCGGCTGCGCATCAGCGACGAACGGTTCCACCTGGCCTTGCGCGGCGCCAATGAAAGCGTTTGGGACGTGGATCTCCAAGAGGGGATGCTCACCGTCTCGCCGAGCTGGAACCGCATGATGCGGCTTCCGGAATTGCCGATTCTGCATCCCGCCAGCCTGCTCACCACCGGCCTCGACGCGGCGGATGCGGCGCGCCTTGACGCGACGCTGGCGGAGGTGAAGGCCGGGCGCCTGCCGGGATTCAGCCTGGAGCTTCGCGCGCGCTGCGCCGATGGCACGGTGATCGATACGCTGCTGCGGGGGCAGGTGGTCCTCGACGATGCCGGCCATCCGCGCCGGGTGGTGGGAACCCAGTCCAACATTACCGAACTGAAGGCCAACGAGCGGCGCCTCCAACTGGCGGCCACCGTCTTCTCCACGGCGCAGGAAGCGCTGGTGGTGACCGAGCCCGACGGCACCATTTCTGCGGTCAATCCGTCCTTCTCCGCCATTACCGGCTATAGCGAGGCGGAGGTTCTCGGGCGCAATATGAGCCTGTTGAGTTCCGGCCGGCAGGACCGGGCTTTCTATGCCCAGATGTGGGCCACCCTGCTGGAGACGGGCCACTGGCAGGGCGAAATCTGGAACCGCCGGAAATCCGGCCAAGTCTATCCCGAGTCCCTCAGCATTCGTGCCGTGCTGGGCGCCGGCAGCGCTGTGGGCAGCTATGTGGCCTCCTTCACGGATCTGTCCACGATCAAGCAGTCCCAGTCGCGGCTGGACCATATCGCCCATCACGACGCCCTCACTGACCTGCCCAACCGGCTGCTTTTCCTGACCCTCCTGGACCATGCCGTCACCCAGGCCCGCGACCGCAGCAAGTGCGCGGTGCTGTTCCTGGACCTCGATCGCTTCAAGGCGGTCAATGACAGCCTGGGGCACGAAGCGGGCGACACGGCCCTCGTGGAGGTGGCCCAGCGGCTGCGGTCCGTGCTGGGCGATCGGGATACGCTCGCCCGCTATGGCGGCGACGAGTTCATGGTGCTGGTGGAGGATCTGGTCAGTCCGCAACAGGCGGCGCTCACCGCCATGCGGCTCATTTCCTGCCTGTCCCAGCCCTTTGCCCTACCCGGGGCGTCCGAGGTCTTCCTGGGGGCCAGCATCGGCATCGCCATGTATCCGGGAGACGGCATCCTGCCGCAGCAACTGGTGCAGCGGGCCGACGCGGCGCTGGCCCGCGCCAAGGCGGGCGGACGGGGCATGTATGTCTTCTATCGCGGCGGCATGACCGAGGCCGCCAATGCGCGGCTGGAACGGGAGGCGCGCCTGCGCCGGGCCATCGAGCGCAAGGAATTGTCGCTGGTCTATCAGCCGGTGGTGGACTTGCGCGACGGCACCATTCTGGGCGCCGAGGCCCTGTTGCGCTGGACCACGCCCGACGGCCCCATCCCGCCCTCGGAATTCATCCCGATCGCGGAGGAGACGGGCCTCATCCTATCCATTGGCGACTGGGCGCTGGAACAGGCCTGCCGGCAGGGCGCGGAGTGGGTGGCGCGCGGCCTGGCCTTCGGGCGCATCGCGGTGAACCTGTCGGCGCGCCAATTCTATGTCCGCGATCTGCCGGGCCATGTGGCTGATGTGCTCAAGCGCACCGGCCTTTCCCCCGACAAGCTGGAGCTGGAGATCACCGAGAGCATCCTGCTGGAGGATCGGGTCGATACCCGGCAGATCCTGCTCCGGCTGCGGGAAATGAATCTTCGCGTGGCGCTCGATGATTTCGGCACCGGCTTCTCCTCCCTCAGCTATATCCGCCGCTTTCCGGTGGCGAAGCTGAAGATCGATCAGTCCTTCGTGCGCGACCTGCTGTCCGCCCCGGCGGATGCGCACATCACCATCGCCATCATCGCGCTGGCTTCGGCGCTCGGTCTTGAGGTGCTGGCGGAGGGGGTGGAGCTGAAGGAACAGGCGGACTTCCTGCGGGTCCACGGCTGCCATCTCGCGCAGGGCTATCTCTTCTCGCCGCCGGTCCCGGCAGCGCAGTTCGAGGACTTGGTGATCGCCGGTGGAGGGCGGTGGAGGGCGTCCGCCGAGTGAGAGGCGCGCCCTGAATCCGTGTGCAGCGGTCTTGCCCGCGCTCGGACCGAAAGGCCGGGCCCAGGGCTATGCCCCGGGCCCGTGCCGTCAGCGGGAGAACTTCTTGTACTGGATGCGCTTGGGGATAGTGGAATCGAGGCCGAGGCGACGCTTCTTGTCTTCCTCATAGTCCGCGAAGTTGCCCTCGAACCATTCCACATGGCTGTCGCCCTCGAAGGCGAGCATGTGGGTGGCGATGCGATCCAGGAAGAAGCGGTCATGGGAGATGATGACGGCGCAGCCGGCATAATCTTCCAGCGCCTCTTCGAGCGCACGCAGGGTGTCCACGTCCAGGTCGTTGGTGGGCTCGTCCAGCAGAAGGACGTTGCCGCCCCGCTGGAGGGTCTTGGCCAGGTGCACGCGGTTGCGCTCGCCGCCCGAGAGCATGCCCACCTTCTTCTGCTGGTCGCCGCCCTTGAAGTTGAAAGCGGCGCAATAGGCGCGCGACGGGATCTCGCGCTTGCCCACATAGATCACGTCATTGCCGCCGGAAATCTCCTCCCAGACAGTCTTCTTGTCGTCGAGGGCGTCGCGGCTCTGGTCGACATAAGCAAGCTTGACGGAATCGCCGATGGTGATGGTGCCGGCGTCCGGCTTTTCCTGGCCCGTAATCATGCGGAACAAGGTGGACTTGCCCGCGCCGTTCGGCCCGATCACGCCCACGATGCCGCCCGGCGGCAGCTTGAAGGACAGATCGTCGATCAGGAGCTTGTCGCCGAAGCCCTTGCTGAGGCCGTTGAAGTCGATGACGTTCTGGCCGAGACGCTCAGCCACGGGGATGATGATCTGCGCGGTCTGGGGCGCCTTTTCGGAGGCCTTCTTGACCAGGTCCTCATAGCGCTGGATGCGGGCCTTGTTCTTGGCCTGGCGCGCCTTGGGAGAGGCGGCGATCCATTCCTGCTCGGCAGCCAGCGCGCGCTGACGGGCCTCGTCCTCGCGGCCTTCCTGCTGGAGGCGCTTCTGCTTCTGGGCCAGCCAGGAGGTGTAGTTGCCCTCATAGGGGATGCCGCGGCCGCGATCGAGCTCCAGGATCCAGCCGGTGACATTGTCCAGGAAGTAGCGATCGTGGGTGACGATCAGGATGGCGCCCGGATAGCTGCGCAAGTGGCCTTCCAGCCATGCGGTGGTCTCGGCGTCCAGGTGGTTGGTGGGCTCGTCGAGCAGCAGCAACTCGGGCTGCTCCAGAAGGAGCCGGCACAGGGCGACGCGGCGGCGCTCGCCGCCTGAGAGCTTGGACACGTCCCAGTCATCCGGCGGACAGCGCAGGGCGTCCATGGCCTGGTCGACCTTGCTGTCCAGGTCCCACAGGCCTTGGGCCTCGATCTCGTCCTGGAGGCGGGTCATCTCGTCCGCCGTCTCGTCCGAATAGTTCATGGCGAGCTCGTTGTAGCGATCGAGGATCGCCTTCTGCTTCGCCACGCCGTCCATCACATTGTCGCGGACATTCTTGGTGGGGTCGAGCTGGGGCTCCTGGGAGAGATAGCCGACGCGCACCCCGTCCGCGGGCTTGGCTTCGCCGGAAAAGTCCTTGTCGATGCCGGCCATGATGCGCAGCAGGGTGGATTTACCCGCACCGTTGACGCCGAGAACGCCGATCTTGGCGTCCGGGTAGAAGGACAGGTGGACGTTATCCAGGACCTTCTTTCCGCCGGGATAGGTCTTGGTGAGACCATGCATGTGATAGGCATACTGATAGGCGGCCATGGCGGCGCGGCACTCCCGGACTATGGCATTTGGGCCTCGTTCTAGAGCGGCGCGCGGCCGGAGGGAAGCGCGAATGCGCCGGAGGACCGGTGGCGGTCGCCCCTTTCGCGGCAGGGTCCGCCGATCTAGCCTGCGAGCTTAAGCGGCGAGGCGCAGGATGCCGCGTGCCGTATCGGGAGCCCAAGATGAGCCACAGCCACGACCATCCCCACGATCACGCCCCCATCGACTGGCGCGACACCGGCGTGAAGGTCATCCGCGGGGATCAGCTCGATCCCAACACGGCCCAGACCCCTGGCATGAACCGGGCCACCGCCATCAACCGGGCGCGGGCGGGGGCGGAGAAGCTGTGGGCGGGGACCGTGCACATCCACCCCGACGCCAAGACGGGGGCGCACCATCATGGCGATCTGGAAAGCGTGATCTTCGTGGTGAAGGGCAAGGCGCGCATGCGCTGGGGCGAGAAGCTGGAATATACCGCCGAGGCGGGGCCGGGCGACTTCATCTACGTGCCGCCCTACGTGCCCCACCAGGAGATCAATGCCTCGCCCGACGAGGTGCTGGAATGCGTCCTGGTGCGCTCCGGCCAAGAGCCGGTGGTGGTGAACCTGGACATCGAGCCGGTGGAGACGCCAAGCACGGTCAAATGGATCGACCCGATCCACAAGGCGTGACGGCCGTTGGCGAAGGGGCGGGTAGCGCCCCTTCGCCAGAGGACACGATCAGAGATCGTAGCCCTTCTTCTTCATCTCGGCGCGGATGCGGTCCATGACTTCATTGTTCAGCTTGGCGGCCCAGGCCTGGATGTTCTGGACAGCCTGCTGGACGATAGCGGGGCGATCGGTCACCAGCTTCTGGCCGACGGGAGACTTGTAGAAGGCAAGGGCCTCCTTCAGCTCCGCCTCGCTGAAGCGGGTGGCGTAGGCGCTGGCGAGCATGTCGATGATCTCGCCCTGGCGCTTATCGTATTCCGGCCGCAAGGTGGCCGCCAGGTCCCGCAGCTGCGGGGCAAGGTCGGGATTGGTCTGCAGGAAGCCGATGGCGGCGCCGTCCACCAGGTTCTGGATCACGCCGTCAAAGGCGTGGGCCTCGCCATTGGCCTGCACGAGGTCGCGGGCCGTCTGCAGGGCGGTGGGGCTGGGCGCTGCGGGCTGCTGGGCCAGTGCCGGCGCGGTCACGAGCGTCAGGGCGAGCAGGCCCATGCCGATATGCCGGGCCGCGGTCGAGCAACGCATGATGATCTCCATGGGGAAGGTCTCGTTCGGTGTTTGCATGGGGCGGTCGGTGCCCGCCGGGGGCTTCCGGGCCGCGGGATCAGGCCTCAAGAATTTCAATGCCGTTGGCGCCGGCCAGGATGACGCGGCGGGCAAGGCCCAGGAACAGTCCGTGCTCCACCACGCCCACCACGGAGCGGATGGCGGCGTCGAGCCGGGCCGGGTCGGGGATGCGTTCCAGATGGGCGTCGAGGATGACATTGCCCTGGTCGGTGATGAAGGTCTCGCCGGAGGCCGCCTTGCGCAGCACCAGCGGTCCCTCGCATCCCGCCGCGGCAATGGCTTCCGCCAGGCGGCGTGAGATGGCCGGGACGCCGAAATCCACCACCTCGATGGGCAGCGGGAAGCGACCCAGCATCTCCACCCGCTTGGAGGCATCCGCGATCACCAGCATTTCGCGTGCGGCGCTGGCCACGATCTTCTCCCGCAGCAGCGCGCCGCCGCCGCCCTTGATGAGGGCAAGGCCCGGCCCCACCTCGTCGGCGCCGTCCACGCACAGGTCAAGCGCCGGAACGGTGTCGAGGGTGGCGAGCGGCACGCCGAGGCTTTCCGCCTGGGCCCGCGTCCGCTCCGACGTGGGCACACCCACGACTGTCAGTCCGCCCTTCACCTTCTCCGCCAGGAGATCTACGAAATGCTTGGCGGTGGAGCCGGTGCCGAGCCCGAGCTTCATGCCGTCGGTGACAAATTCCAGGGCACGGGCGGCTGCCTGGCGCTTCAAGTCTTCGGCGTCGGACATTGGAACTCCGGCACAGCGCGGGGAGGGGAATGTCTGGAAATGCTCCAGCCTCGGGCCTCGTTGCTAACCCCGATCGCGCCCGCGGACAAGCCACGGGCTATTTTGCCGCCGGCGTGCACAGGATGGCAGGCTCGGTGCCGCCGCCTGACTTGGGTACGTCGCGCACATAACAGATGCTCAGTTCGCCCGTGTCCGAATTGGCTCGGAAAATGCCGGTCTCACCGGAAAAGTTGGTGGAGACCAGACGATAATTGCCCGGCTTCTGGACCCCGGCGCCCTCGCCGCGCTTGAAGCAGCGGGTGACCCCCACCAGGGCACTGTCGGGCCGCTCGAACTGGCAGGCGGACATTTCCCCCGTGGTCCGGTTCACCGAGAAGACGCGATTGGCCTGGTTGGAGGGCGGCGCGGCAAAGTCATAGCCGGGCTTTGCCTCCTGCGCCGCCGCGCCGGCCACGCCCGCAAGCAGAAGGGCTGTTGCCAGCAGGCCGCCACGGGCCGGTCCCGCAGCCGTCAACCTCGTGCCTGTCATCATTGTCCTCCTTCGTCGAGCCGCCAACGGCCATGCGCGGAGCATCTGCCTGGATCGCGCCGGAGGCTGGACATGAAAAGCGGCAGGATTGTAGGCAGGGGGCGAGACAAACCGCGCGCCGCTGCCGCTTTGTGTGGATGCCGCGGCCGCACCGGGACGGTCCGTCCCGGCCATAGCCCCCAAAGGATGCCCCATGGCCCATGCGCCCCTCGTCGTCGCCTTCGATCTGGACGGAACGCTGGTGGACACCGCGCCCGACCTCCTGGACGCACTGGACCACGTGCTCGACCGCCACGGAGTGGCGCCCGTGGACCGCGACCGCTCGCGCAACATGATCGGGCGCGGCGGGCGCCATCTCATCATCCGCGCGCTGGAGCAGGTGGGGGTTGCGCCGTCCACCGAGGAGTTGGACGAGATGGTGCGTCAGTTCCTGGCCTATTACACCGATCACATTGCCGACGGCTCCCGCCCGTTCCCCGGCATGGTGGAGGCGCTGGAGCGCCTCGCCGCCGAGGGCGCCACGCTGGCGGTCTGCACCAACAAGCTGGAGCGCCTGGCGCGCATCCTTCTGGATCGGCTGGACCTCACGCGGCACTTCACGGTCATCACCGGCGCCGACACCTATGCCCGCAGCAAGCCCGATCCCCTGCCGCTCCTGTCCACCATCACCGCCTGCGGCGGCAGGGTGAACGCGGCGGTGATGGTGGGCGACAGCGCGACCGACATCGCCACCGCCAAGGCCGCCGGCGTGCCATCCGTGGCGGTCTCGTTTGGCTACACGGAAGTGCCAGCGGCGGAACTGGGGGCTGATCGCCTGATCGGCCATTATGACGAGCTGGCGCCGGTTCTCGGCCAGTTGGTGGCGCCCGTGCGGGCCTAGGGCCGCCGCTGGGCCTGTGGATGGGGCGGGAATTTCTTCACCTGCCCTTGACACCGGGAGGGCTGCGGCCTTAAACGGCCCTCCTCGCCGATTGGTGACGACGGCGGGCGATTAGCTCAGCGGGAGAGCACTCCCTTCACACGGGAGGGGTCGCAGGTTCAATCCCTGCATCGCCCACCATTTCCCCCCAGAAAATCCCCAGACGAGAAACGACCGGATTGATCCGGTCGCTCACGTGCGGGCGATGAACTCCGCCAGCAACGCATTGAACGCGTCCGGGCGTTCCAGGAACGGGGCGTGGCCCGTCTCATCCAGGAGCGCAAGGTGCGCGCCCGGCACCTGGGCGGCGATATGCTCGGCCATGGCCTGGGCGATCACCTGGTCCTCCCGCCCGTGGATCACCAGCGTCGGCCGGTCGAGGCGCTGAAGCACCGCGTCATACTCCGCCGGTCGCGCCATGGCGGCGCGCACCTGAGGCGGGACCATCATGTTGGCGGCGAGCAGGATCTCGAACGTCTCCGCATCCAGCGGCAGGTGGACGCAGCGGCGCAGGAAGGCGCGGGTGGCGGCGATGGCTGACGCCGGGTCCAGATCGGTCATCTGCTTCATCAGGCGGTTGCACGAGCCGTAGAAGCCCCGCTCGTTGCCGGTGATGGCATCCACGAAGACGAGGCCGGCCAGATCTCCCGATCCATAGGCGCGCAGGTAATCGCCGATGATTCGCCCGCCATAGGACCAGCCCACCAGAATCGGCCGCTCGAGGCCGAGGGCCTCCATGATGGCTTTCACATCCCCGGCCCAGCGCACGTCCTCCTGGTAACAGGCCGGATCCAGCGGCTTGTCCGAGCCGCCATGGCCCCGCAAGTCGTAGGTGACGAGGCGCAGATGGGAGAGGGCGGGGTCTTCCACTTGCCGTGCCCAGCACAGCCCGGCCTGGGAATAGCCGTGGATGAAGATCACCGGCCGCCCGTAGGGATGGCCATGCTGGCGCACCGCAAGGGCGAGGCCGTCCGCGGAGCGGATCATGCGCGGGGCGGAAAAACCGGGGGCGGAAAAATCGGGGGGTGGGGAGGGTTCGGTCATGGCGGGAATCTAGACCAGCGCGCGGTGACGTGCAGCGTCCTTTGTGGCGCCTCGGTGCCGGCCTGGAGCGAGGCGCGATGAGGACCGCGCGACGGGAACGGGCGCCGCAGGGATACAATTTGTCGCTTCCGGCGTTCCCGCCTTGCCCCCGCACGGGGGCGAAGACATGAGAAGACATGAAGGGCATGGGTCATGTGGACAGGAAGGGGCGTGGCATGAGGCATCTGCGCGTGATGGTCGGCGTCGCCTTGATCCTGGCGCTCCACACCCTGCCGGCGGCGGCGCGGCCGGCCACCTACCGCATGAGCTGTGCCAGCGCCCAAGGCCTCGTCATGCGGCAGGGCGGCGTGGTGCTCGACACCTCGCCCACCACCTTTGACCGCTATGTCAGCGATGTACGCTTCTGCATGCCGCAGCAGGCGCTGCGGCCCCAATGGGTGCCCGCGAAGGACAATCCCCAGTGCTTCATCGGCTACACCTGCATCGACCCCGAGCGCGGCTGGTGGCGATGGGGGTTCTAGGCCGCCCGCGCAGGCTTTTGTTCGCCGCCCTTTATCCCGGTGGCGACCCGTCGAAGGGTGGCATCTTGCGGAGCGACCGCAGCAGATAGAAGGACACGAGCAGAACGGCACACGCCACCAGCAACACCGCGACGGGAAGCACGACCGTGACCGTGTCGGCGTCCAGTCCGAACGCCTGCTGGGCAATATCGATGAGGCCTCTGACCAGGCTCATGGCCATGATCCCCGTGTTGTCGCCCGCCCGAGCCCGTTCCTTAGCAGCGCCGGTCCGTGGTCCTCAAGGCGATGCTGCGTGCAGAGCGCGGGATGGTCGGCAGCGCCACGGTGGCGTGTGCGGTGCGGAAAAGCCGCGGGATATACCTGTGGCATCTGGACTATTGCAGGTATCCACTCCAGCTTCCGGCTTCAGTCCATACCGTCAGCTGGTATAAAGGTGGCGTATTCAGGGCATGAGACCGGGCATGAGCGGCGAGAGGTTCCGTCTGACGCGCCGTGCCGCGGCGAGCGGATGGGCAACCTTTGCCCTCATCGTGATGCTGGCCACGATCCTGTTCTTGGAAGCGGCCTCTCTGTGGCAAGGGAGAACACAGGCCTGGGACAGCGCGTTGCGTTCGTCGGAAAGCGTGCTGAACTCGCTGACCGTGGCGGTCGAGCGGAACCTCAACGTCCTCGATGCCTCCCTGCGCTCCATCCAGCAGGCCCTGGCCTTGCCCGACATGGACAACCTGCCCGCGCCGGTGCGCCAATTGCTTCTGTTCAACAGCGCCGATACGGCGGAATATGTGGGCTCCATCCTCGTCCTCAACCCGGATGGCACGGTGCGCTTCGACTCCCGTGCCATCGAGCCGCGTTATATCAACGTGTCGGACCGGGACTACTTCCAGGCCCAGCGCGCCCGCGATGTGGGGCTGTTCGTCAGCCGGCCGATGACATCCCGCCTGCGGCCAGTGGAGGACATTGTGGTCCTGTCCCGCAGGATTTCCGATGCCGAGGGCAATTTCGACGGGATCGCCGCGGCCACCCTTCGCCTGGCTTTCTTCCGCAGCCTGTTTTCCGGCGTCAGCGTGGGCGAGCATGGCATCGTGGCCATCTTCTCGGCAGATGGCATCATGATTCAGCGCACCCCGGCCACCGATCGGCACGGGAATGTGGGGCTGGACATGTCCCGCAGCCCGAGTTTCCGGCGCATCCGGGACGGCGATGTCTCCTTCACGGGCACCGCCGCGGTGGACGGGGTGGAGCGCCATTATCTGTCGCGCCGGATCGGCAGCTACCCGCTTTACCTGTCGGTGGCCTTTGCGCCGGAGGATGTGTTCGCCGCCTGGCGGGTGCGGGCGGCGGTGACCGGGGCGGTCATGAGCGTCATGTGCCTGTCCATCCTCGTGCTGTTCCTGAAGTTCCAGGCGGTGCTGCGGCGCAGCTTCGAGCTGGAGGACATGCTGACCGCCGCCGCCGCCACCGATCCGCTCACCGGCCTCTTCAATCGCCGGGAGTTCGATAGGAGGTTCGATCTGGAGTGGCGCCGCTGCGCCCGGAACGGCACGCCCATCAGCCTGCTCCTGGTGGATGGCGACCGCTTCAAGACGGTCAATGACACGCACGGTCACAAAGTGGGCGACCAGGTGCTGCGCATGATCGCCCAGAAGATCGAGCGCATCGTGCGCCGGCCGGCCGATGTGAGTGCCCGCTATGGCGGGGAGGAATTTGCCATCGTCCTGCCGGAAACCCGCGTGGAGGGGGCGGCGGCCATTGCGCAGGCCATCCGGGGCAAGGTGGAGAAGGCGGAACTGGCGCTGGACGAAGGCCGGAGCGTGCGCATCACGGTCAGCGTGGGCGTGGCCTGTGTCGTCCCCACCGGCAAGATGGAGAAGGACGATCTCTTCATCCTCGCCGATGCCGCCCTCTACAAGGCCAAGTCCAGCGGCCGCAATCGGGTGGAAGCGATCCCCGCCGCCGAGGCCCGCGGTCGCGGCGCCGAGGGGCGAGCGGATGACGAGACGCAAGGGGCGTCACGGCCCCGTGCCTAGGGGCGGCGCGCGCACAATTTGGTTGCGGAGCCGGGCGTTTTGCTGCCCCATTCCCGTGGGGGGCTGGCACCGGGCGCACACCGGGCCGGCAGAAGGCGTTTCGTCAGATGCACGGGTGACATCATGAGCGTCAGATCGGTTGCTTACGCCGCCCTATTGTCCATCCTCTTGGCTGCGCCGGCGGCCGCCAACGATGGCGCCGACATTTTCGGATTTGCGGCCCTGTTCGGCGGCGGCTTTTCCGGCGTCACCGCCGGCACCTCGCCCATTCCGCGCCAGGTGGTCGCCTTTGATCCCAAGTACAAGCCGGGCTCCATCGTGGTGAACACCGCCACGCGCCGGCTTTATTTCATCACCCAGCCAGGCCAGGCGATCCAGTATGGGGTCGGCGTCGGCCGCGAAGGGTTTCAATGGTCCGGCGTCAAGGTGGTGAGCGCCAAGAAGGAATGGCCCTCTTGGGTCCCGCCGGCCCAGATGCTGAAGCGGCGCCCGGACCTGCCGCGCTACATGCCGGGGGGCATCGACAATCCGCTCGGTGCCCGCGCCATGTATCTGGGGTCGAGCCTTTATCGCATCCATGGCTCCAACGAGCCCGAGACCATCGGCCAGGCGGTGTCGTCCGGCTGCATCCGCATGACCAATGACGACGTGGTGGACCTTTATAACCGCGTGAAGGTGGGCGCGACCGTCTATGTGATCCGCTGAGGGCAGGGGGGCGCCATCCGGGCCCGGCGGGTGAGACTTCTCGCCGGTTCCCCATGGTGCGGGTTGACCAACCGGATCGGCGGATGGTCCTGTGCGGAATCACGGCTCACGCCCATCGCCATCGGTTGACCATGCTGCATCGCTCCTACGACGTGCTCGCCGCCTATAATGAGTGGGCCAATGCCCGGCTTTATGCCGCGGCGGCCCGCCTGTCCGACGCCGACTACCGCGCGGACAAGGGGGCCTTCTTCGGCTCCATCCATCGGACCCTCAACCATCTGCTGGTGACCGACCGCATCTGGATGGACCGGTTCATGGGGCTAGGCTGCCGGCCGCCGTCGCTGGACACCATCCTGTTCGATGATCTGGCTGCGCTGCGCATGGCACGGGCGGCGGAGGACACCCGCATCCGGGCCTTCGTGAAGGCGCTCTCCCTGGACGACCTCCTGACCGAGATCTCCTACATCATGGTCACGGGCGAAGAGATGACGCAGACAGTGGCGGCCGCGCTCGATCACTTCTTCAATCACCAGACCCATCATCGCGGCCAGATGCATTGCCTCCTGACCAGCATCGGCGGGCGCGACGGCGCGCCCGCGCTCGACTTGCTGTTCTACCAGCGCGAGCATCACCCGGTGCCTTGAGGCACGACCGCCCCCATTACGCGGCGCGGGCGGGCCGTTCCGGTTCGCCGGCCATCAGACGCGTCAGAATGGCAGGCGGGGCAGTTTCCTCCGGCAGGGCGCACAGGCCGGCGGAGACCATGAGCCGGCCGATCCGCGGATCGGAGGTGAGCACCGCGAAGGGAATGGTCAGCCAGCAGCCGGCGAGCAGGGGCGTCACCCAGGCGAGCAGCACGGGTGAGACCAGCGCCGCGCCCGCGCCGGCGACGAAGCCGTACAGCGTCACCGGCCAAAGCGCCGCCGCCGCCTCGCTCCAGGCGACGCGATGGGGGTCGCGGGCCTGCCCGTTCCATCCCGCCTGCGCCCGCCCCAGCACCATGCGCACGAGCAGGCCGGTGACCGACAGGCTGGTGATGGCCCCGAGGAGCAGGGAGAAGAGGATTTCGCCCACCGCCGAGGCGGCAAAGCGCAGCCCGCCGCCATAGCCGGCGATCCGCCCCGGCGAGAGTGCCACGTCCGCCAGGCCTGCCAGCTTGGGGGTGAGGGAGAAGAAGAAGATCGCCGCATAAAGGCACGCGGCGATGGCGGCGGCGAGCGGCGGCGCGTTCCAGGCCGCCACCGGCAGCAGAAGCAGGGCCAGGGGCACGGCCGGCTGGGTGGCGAACATCAGGACCGCCCAGATCAGCTGGAAGCGGCTGGTGGCGGGTAAGGCCGACGGCAGGAGGCCCCGCGTGCCCATGAGGCGGATGTACTGAAGGTTGCCCATGCACCAGCGTAGGTCGCGGCGAACGAATTCGGGCAGGGTGGGCGGATTTTCCTCATAGCTTTCGCTTTCCACCGGCAGCACCCGCACCTCATAGCCCGCGGCACGCATCAGCACCGCTTCTACCTGGTCATGGGAAAGGATGGGGCCTCCCAGCGGCGGCGCGCCGGGCAGGACCGGCAGGTGGCAGTGCTCGACGAAGGGGGCAATGCGCACCAGTGCGTTATGGCCCCAGTAGGGCCCGCAATCCCCGCCCCACCAGGCGGAGCCCAAGGTGTAGCAGCGCATGCCATGGCGCATGCCGAACTGGAACAGGCGGGCGAAGGCGCTCTGGGAGGGCAGGCCCACCACCAGGCTCTGGAGAATGCCGAGGCGGGGATGGGCCTGCATGATCCGCACCATGGCGAGGATGGCGGATGCGCCCATAAGGCTGTCGGCGTCCAGCGGCAGCATCACCTCGAACTGGGCCCCGTGCGTGCGGCAGAAGTCCCGCACGTTGCCGGCCTTGAAGCCCTCATTGTCGCTGCGGCGCCGATAATGCAGGCCATGGCCGCCCTCCGCCGCGCGCCAGGCCGCCATGGCGGCCTCCTCCGCGTGGGCAATGTCGGGGCGCGAGGTGTCGGAGAGGACGAAATATTCAAAGAGGGCGCCGTAAGGGGTCTGGTCCAGCTCGGCCTTGACCGCACGCAGACGTGAAATGGCCCGTTCGGGATCTTCATTGCGAAGCGTCATTAGAATGGCAGTACGCATGGTCACCGGCTTGTCTTTCGACGCAGCCAGAAACGGGGCTGCCGAGGACAGGCCATGCCGCTTGACGTGGAGCAGCCAGAAGCCGATCGCCGAATTCCAGAAACCGATGGCGTTCCACGGCGTTGCTGCCAGGACGCAGAGGAGCAGCACCATGTCCACCGCGCGCCATCCGGCGACCGACGCGGCCCAGCCGCCCGCCAGTGCCACGGCGACCAGCGTGGCAAGGTTGGCGCCGAGCACCAGACGCCGCCGGCGCCGCAACGTGGCCGCCAGCGACAGGGGGGCGGCCGGCTTGGGCGCCGGGTCGGGAAGGGAGCGCAGGAGCATGGTGCGTGGCTTCGTCTCGGGTTGGCGCAGGTGGGTGGCTAATACGGGGTCGGATCGATGGAGATGAAATCTGTGGCAAAATGCCACGCCCAAGCTGAGGCCACCGCCCTGTGGTATGCGGCTCCCCGCACCGTGCGCCTCCAGCGGGAGATGCTCCCCGCCCCCGAAGGCGACGAGGTGATGGTGGCCGCCGCCTTCAGTGCCATCAGCCGCGGCACGGAACGGCTCGTGTTTTCCGGTCTCACCGATCCCTGTCACCGGGAGCGCATGCGCTCCCCCATGCAGGTCGGCGAATTCCCCTTCCCCGTCAAATATGGCTATTGCTCGGTCGGCGCTGTGGTGGCCGGCCCCGCGCGTCTGGTGGGGCGCCATGTGTTCGCGTTCCATCCCCATCAGGATCGCTTTCTGGCGGGTCTCGATGCGGTCACGCTCATTCCCGAACACCTCCCGCCCCGACGGGCCACATTGGCCGCCAACATGGAGACCGCCCTCAATACGCTGTGGGACAGCGGCGCGGGCGCGGGTGACAGGATCGTGATCGTCGGTGCGGGGCTTGTGGGCCTTCTGGTGACCTATCTGGCCGCCCGCCTTCCCGGCGCGGAGGTGACCGCCATCGATCCCAATTCCGGGCGCCGCGCCCTGGTGGAGCGCTTCGGCGCACACTATCGCGACAGCCCGCGCCAGGTGGCGGAGGCGGATGTGGTGATCCATGCCAGCGCCACCGCCGAAGGGCTGGAGGCCGCGCTCGCCTGCTGCGCCACCGAGGCGACGCTGGTTGAGGCGTCCTGGTATGGCGACGCCACCGTGACCGTGGGCCTCGGCGGCCCCTTCCATGCCAAGCGGCTGCGTCTTGTCTCGTCCCAGGTGGGGGCCGTGCCCATGGAGCGGCGGCCGCGCTGGAGCCGCCGCCGCCGCCTTGCCAAGGCTCTGGAGCTGCTTGCCGATGACCGCCTCGACGCGCTCATCACCCATGAAGTGAACTTTACCCACCTGCCCGAGCGTATGGATGCCATTCTCAATGGCGCGCCCGACGCGGTGGCCACCGTGGTCCGGTACTGAGGCGTCGAAGCGGAGGACAGCATGTTTGCGGTGGAAGTGCGCGACCACATCATGGTGGCACACAGTTTCAAGGGGGCTGTGTTTGGACCGGCCCAGGGGCTGCACGGTGCCACCTTTGTGGTGGATGTGGCCTTTCTGGCCCCCGATCTGACGGCGGACGGCATCGTTGTGGACATCGGCTTGGCCCATGAGGCGCTGAAGGCGGTGCTGGCACCGCTCGCCTATCGCAACCTGGACGACCTGCCCGCCTTTGCCGGCCGCAACAGCACCACCGAGGTGCTGTGCCGCCACATCTTCGATGGCATGGCCGATGCGGTGCGCTCCGGCACCCTGGGCGAGACCGCCATTACCCGCCTGAAGGTCACGCTGCATGAGTCTCATGTGGCCCGGGCCTGGTATGAGGGCGAGGTTCCATGAGCCTGCGCGCCGCGCTGGCCTTTCCTGGCGATCTGTCCACCCCCACCGGGGGCTATGCCTATGACCGGGCCGTGCTTGCCGCGCTGCCGCGGCAGGGGGTGGAGGTAACGCCGCTGTCCTTGCCCGCGGGATTTCCGTTCCCCGGCCCGCGGCAGGTGCGCCGCGCGCTGGATCTGCTGTGTGACGTGCCCACGGACCGGGTGCTGTTGATGGACGGCCTTGCAATCGGCGCTTTGCCGCCGGCGAACGTGGCCGGCCTGCCCCATGCCAAGGTGGCGTTGGTGCATCATCCCCTGGCCCTTGAGGCCGGGCTCGACGCGCACCAGCGCGCCCACCTGGCCATCAACGAACGGGCGGTGCTCGCCAGCTGCGGGCAGGTGGTGTGTACCAGTCCGGGGACGGGACGGACCCTGGTGGCGGACTACGGGGTGGATCCGGCGCGCCTGACCATCGCCTTGCCCGGCACCTCGCCTGCCCCCCGGGTGGCGGCGGCCGGACACCCGCCCCGCCTTCTGGCGGTGGGCTCCCTCATTCCCCGCAAGGGATATGAGACCCTGGTGGAGGCCCTCGCCACCCTCACCGACCTGGACTGGACGCTGGACGTGATCGGCGGCCTCGACTTCGATCCCGATCATGTGGCGCGGGTCCGTGGCGCACTTGGGGAGGCCCGGCTCGCCGATCGCGTCCGCCTGCTCGGGGCGTTGCCGCCGGAGGCTCTGGAGCAGGCCTATGGGGGTGCGGACCTGTTCGTGCACCCTTCGCACTATGAAGGCTATGGCATGGTGCTGGCCGAGGCGCTGCGTCGGGGCCTGCCCCTGGTGTGCACCACCGGAGGCGCGGCGGCAGAGACGGTGCCGGACGGCGCGGGGGTGAAGGTGCCGCCCGCCGACGCGGCAGCGTTGGCCGGGGCGCTCCGGCCCCTCATTGCAGAACAGGCCGCCCGTCGCCGACTGGCGGATGCGGCCTTCCGCGCGGGGGCCGCGCTGCCCGACTGGGACGACACCGCCCGCGCCATTGCCGGCGCCTTGTCCAAGGCTGAAGCCACATTCAAGGAGCCGGCATGAGCGGGTTTTCAGCGCAATGGCTTGCCCTGCGCGAGCCGGCGGACCGGGCCGCCCGCAACAGCCTCTTGGCCGCGCGCGTGGCCGAACGGATGGCGGCCTACGACCCTGTCCGCGTCACCGATCTCGGCGCGGGCACGGGCTCGAACCTGCGCGCCAGCGCCGAGCTGTTCGGCCCGCGTCAGGACTGGACCTTGCTGGACCACGATCCAGACCTGCTGCGCGCCGCCTGCGCGGAACTGTCCGCCTGGGCGGAACGCGCGGAGGATGATGGCGAATGGCTGGTTCTCCACAAGGCCGGCCGGCGCATCCGCGTCGCCTGCCGCGTGGGAGATCTGGCGGCCCAGCCGGACCTGGTGCGGGCCGCTTCCCCCCATCTCGTCACCGCCTCGGCCTTTTTCGATCTGGCCTCCGCAGCCTGGATCGCGCGCTTTGCCAAGGAGGTCGCGCAGGCCGGGGCGAGCTTCTACACCGTGCTGACCTGCGATGGCGCGGATGGCTGGTCACCCGGTCATCCGCTGGACGGGGCGATCGCTGCCGCCTTCCGCGTCCATCAGGGCCGGGACAAGGGGTTCGGGCCGGCGGCGGGCAATGGCGCCAGCCTGGCGCTGGAAACGGCGTTCCGCGGGGCCGGCTATGAGGTGGAAACGGCGGCGAGCCCCTGGCGGCTGGCGCCCGGCGATCCCCTCATTCCAGCTCTCGCAGAGGGCACCGCTGGCGCCGCGGTCGAGACCGGCGCGGTGGCGCCGGAGGAGGCAGCGGCTTGGGTGCAGGCCCGCCGGGACGGGGCCTGCGTCATCGGGCATCTGGATCTCCTGGCGGTCCCGCCGGGCGTCACGATCCCCGGCGGCTGAGCGCCGGGATCATCCGCGACAGAACGCCGTCCTGCCGCACGAGACCGTGCCAGAGGCCGCCGAGAATGTGCAGGCTCACCAGCCCGGCGGTCACATAGCCGAGGGCCTGGTGGGCATCGTTCAGCCGGTCGGAGAGGGCGTCATTCTTGGCCACGAGGTCCGGCAGGGTGAAGAGGCCGAAGACCGAGACCGGCGCGCCATAGGCGTTGGAGCCCGCCCAGCCCAAGATCGGCATCACGAAGATCAAGAGATAGAGCGCGTGGTGCACCGCGTTGGAGGTGACCAATTGCCAGCGGGGCAGGCCCGGCGCTGGCGGCGGGGCGCCATAGGACAGGCGCACGATCACACGCAGAACTGCCAGGCACAGCACGGTGAAGCCCACCGACTTGTGCAAGTCGAACAGCTGGTCCTGCGCCGGGCCGGAGGGCAGGCGCATCATGACAAGCCCGGCTGGAATGACGGTGAGAATGGCCAGGGCGGTGAGCCAGTGGATCCACCGCGCGGGCGCGGAATATGGGGTCACTGCTGTGGGCATGTCCGATGTCTCCCCTCGCATCAGTCCTTCACGGGCGGACTGCGGCACCCATTCCTCTCGTACCTGCACATGACCCCGGTGTGACCTGATCCCGGCCGGCTCGGGCCGGTCGCCGCCGGTCGGGCCGCGCACTGCGTCCAGTGTTGAACCCCTCAGATCGTCACCCCACCACTGAAGCGCGCTCTGCTCCTTGTTTCAACGCATTGCGCTCACGAAAACGGGCTTTCCCGCCCCTGCGATGGGCTGTCGTCCGTACCGTCGCTCCGTCCGGACTGGCGCAGGTCGCAGACGAAGAGCACATCGCCGTCCGGGAACACGGTGAGCCGGGTCGCCGGACGCATGGCCGCGCGCAAGGAGGCGATCGGGCGCAGGTCGAGGCCCGTGCGACCGGACCCGAGGATGACCGGGGAGACCACCACGTGCAAGCGGTCGACGCAGCCGGCATCGATGAAGGCGGCCAGCGTGCGCGGCCCACCTTCCAGCAGGATGCGCTGCAGCCCCGCCGCCGCCAGCGCCGCCAGCACCTCCGTGGGGGACAGCACGCCGTCGCGGCTGGCCGGCAGGTCCAGTGTCTCCACGCCCGAGGGCGCCGGAGCGATGCAGCCAGCGCGACGGATCAGCAGGCGGCGTGCGCCATCGTCCTTGAGGCAGCGCGCTGCCGGATTGACCCGGCCCGAGGGGTCGAGGATCACCCGCGCGGGATGACGGCCCGGCACCCGCCGCACGTTCAGGAGTGGGTCATCCGCCATGACGGTTCCCACCCCCACCAGCACCGCATCGGCGGCGGCGCGCAGGCGATGGAGATGGTCGAGGGCGTGGCCGCCGCTGATATATTTGGAATCGCCGGAGGGGGTGGCGATGCGTCCGTCCAGGGACTGGCCGAGCTGGCCGATCACGACCGGGCGATCCGTAAGGGAAGAACTGGCAAAAGGATCCGAAAACGGATCATAGTCCTGCATCAGCTTGGCCCTGGCCTTGCGATCCGCGACGGCGGGAACATCCCTGCCGCCGCACGGTTGTTGAGCGGGGGAGGGTGGCCCGGGCCGGTCTGGCCTGGAGACATCCCCCTCCGATGAAAGCTGTGAGCGCAGGCGGGGTTCCGCTCGCGCGCAAGACCGGCTACGGCCTCGATCCGGGGGTCGGATCAGGCGGGGGCTTGAACATTTCGCCCCGCTCCACAAGTAAAGTGTTGCGTGAGGCGCCCATGTCCCCTGTCGAGAGCCCCCCTGTGAAGAGCCCGAACTTAAACCAATCGCAGGTTCGCGCCACCGGGCGGGAGGACGATCTCGTTCGGGCGGGGGCTGATCCGACGACGCTCCGGCGCCGTAATGGGTCAATGTCGGAGCCGGACCGCGTGGTCACGGCAGCCGAGCCCAAGGTTCAGTCCCGCGAGGCTACCATGTTCCCAGATTGGCCCCCCGTTCTCGATCTGCTCGGCCAGGGTTCTGCTGGCGCGGCGGTTGCCGCCGAACGGGCCATTGCCGAAGTGCGCGCCGGACGGCCGGTCCTCGTATGTGCAGGCGGCCAATCGGCCCTGGCCATCGGCGCGGAAGCTTTCGAGGCGCCGGTCGCCAATGCCTTCGCCGCCATCGCGCCCGGTGCGCTGCGCCTGGCTCTGCCCGCGCCGCGCCTCGGCCGCCTCGGTGCGCCCCGCGACACCGCCGGCGCTGTGGCGGTGCAGGGTATGGCCGCGGCGCGCGTGGAGGAATTGGCCTTGTCGCTTGAAGCCCGCGTGACCGAGGCCGTGTCTGAGGCTGGCCCCGTGGACCTCGCAGCGCTCGACCTCCTTGGCGTGGCGCTCCTCCTGCCGGCGGCGGTCATCGCCCCCTGCGATGCGGCGGCGTTCCCCTCCGTGCTGCGCGTCACCGACGCCGACATCAGGACCTATCGCGAGCGGCAGGCCCGTTCGCTGAGCATTGTCGGCCGCGCGCCGGTGCCGCTGGAGGGCGCGCCGGAGACGGAATTCGTGGTCTTCCGCGGCGGCGAGGGCCTGCGTGACCAGGTGGCCATCGTGGTCGGCCGGCCCGATCTGTCCCGCCCCGTGCCGGTCCGCCTGCATTCGGCCTGCCTGACCGGCGACCTGTTCGGCAGCCTGAAGTGCGACTGCGGCGACCAGCTGCGCGACACCGTGCGGCGGATGGCGGAAGGGGAGGGCGGAATCCTGCTCTATCTCGACCAGGAAGGACGCGGCAACGGCATCGCCAACAAGATGCGCGCCTACAAGCTTCAGGCTGACGGCTTCGACACGTATGACGCCGATGCCGTGCTGGGCTTCGGGCTTGACCAGCGCCGCTTCGATTTCGCCGCCGAGATGCTGCGGCAATTGGGGGTGAGCGCGGTGGAGGTTATCACCAATAATCCGGTGAAGATCGCCGCTTTGAAGTCCGCCGGTCTCGACGTGGTGTCGGAGGAGCGCATCCTCGGCCGCAAGACCCGCGAGAACACCCGTTACCTCGCCTCCAAGCGGGACCGGGCCGGTCACTATATCGACTTCGAGGCGCTGGCGGCGCGGGCGGTGGATTGATCCACCGCAGCGTGCCCTCCCGCACCGGATGCGGCGGTTTTGATCGAAACGATTAGAGCCTTGGTGGATAAAGACCGCCGCAGCCGCGATTAGATCTTCGCCCTCGATCCGATCTCCGCTAGAGCCTAGGACGCGCCCGCGCCGCTTGCGCCGGGCGCGTGACACCGCGCGCTTCAAGGCCGCGGCGAGGTTCAATCAAGCCGCCCTCCGCCCTGCGGACAAGGTGCGGCGCTGCGAGGAGATGCGCCATGTCCCAGTCCAGGATCGCCATCGTCACCGGAGCCGGCTCGGGTGTGGGCCGCGCCGTGGCGCAGGGGCTTGCCAAGGCCGGTTGGACGGTCGCCTTGGCGGGCCGGCGGCGCGAGGCGCTGGAGGCGACCGCGGCCAGCCTCGGCGACGCCCGGTCGCTGGTGGTGCCGACGGACGTGACCGATCCGCAGTCGGTCAAGGCGCTCTTCGCCGCCACGCAGGAGGCCTTCGGCCGACTGGATCTGGTGTTCAACAATGCCGGCACCGGCGCCCCGCCCGTGCCCATGCATGAACTGACCTATGAGCAGTGGCGCACCGTGGTGGACACCAACCTCACGGGCCCCTTCCTGTGCACGCAGGAAGCCTTTCGCATCATGAAGGACCAGACCCCCCGCGGCGGGCGGATCATCAATAACGGCTCGGTTTCCGCCACCGCCCCGCGTCCCTTCTCCGCCCCCTATACGTCCACCAAACACGCCATGACCGGCCTGACCAAGTCCACCTCGCTGGACGGGCGCGCCTATGACATTGCCTGCGGCCAGATCGACATCGGCAATGCCGACACCGACATGGCGCAGAAGATGAAAGCCGGCGTTCCCCAGGCGGACGGCTCCATCCGCGTGGAGCCGGTGATCGACGCCGTGCATGTGGCCGATGCCGTGGTCTACATGGCCAGTCTGCCGCTGGAGGCCAACGTGCAGTTCATGACCGTGATGGCCACCAAGATGCCGCTGGTCGGGCGCGGCTGACCGCCGGTTGGGGGGGGGGGCGGTTGCGCCGAGGACAGCCTGACGCAAGGCCCCCTTTGCAAGGCTCTCGCGGATATGCTCGTCTGTCATCTGCGTGTCACGTCGCCATTCCCTCTGCCTGTCGCAGGCGGGGGGAGCGGCATGGCCGGACGGGCCTGACCTTGGCGTAACCCGGGCACCGGGCAGTGGGGAGGTTGCGGTGAAGGACCAAAAACACGGCAAGGACCACAAGAAGAAAAAGCATGCCGGGGCGGCGCTTGCGCCCGAGCAGAACGAGGGCCCGCTGGAGGCGTCTGAGTTGCAGGAAGAGGCGACCGCCTTTTATTCCGACGGTCATCCGCTGGACGATGTGCACTACATCGAAGCCAAGATCATTCTCCAGGGCCTGCGCTTCACGTCCGTTCAGAGCTTCTTCGATTTCGCGAAGATCGTCAGCAAGGTGGCCAAGCGCTACGGCGTCGACTTTGATCCGCTGGCCGGACGGGGCATCCGGCCCCAGATCCGCGAAGTCCTCTTCCTGGATACCCAGGACTTCAAGCTCTACAACAATTCCTTCATCCTGCGCCGGCGCATCGTCTATGAGGACGGCTTCCCGGTGGGCGAACCGGAAATCGTCTTCAAGTTTCGCCACCCCGACCGCGACACGGCCGCAGCCCTGGATGTGCGGCCGCAGATCCCGGGCAGCTACCGCATCAAGTTCAAGGAGGAGCTGCTCCCCCTGAAGGGCCGCATCGGCGGGGTGCGTTCGCTTTTCTCCCACAATGTGGAATTTCCCTTCCGCCCGCGCGGCGTGGCGGACCCGTCCTCCGCCTCCACGCTGGTGAAAGTGTTCCCGGCGCTGGGCAGCGTTCTGACCAGCGGCCGCAAGCATGTCTCGCTGGTCAATCGCACGGCGGTGGAAGAGGTTCTGCAGCAGCTCGGCACGCTGGACTTCGGCAAGGGCCTGGTCGCACCGTGCAACGTCTCGGTCTGGCGTACGCGCGGTGACCAGCACCAGCTGGTGGGTGAATTCTCCTACCAGGTGCGCTTTCTGCGCCGGGACGAGATCAGTGCCAAGGCGCTTGAGCGCAGCCATGAATTCTTCTGTGCCCTCCAGATGGAAGCGCAGGACTGGGTGTCGCTGGGCACCACCAAGACCGGCGCCGTCTACCGGCTGAAGGGCAATCCGCCCCAAAGCCATGAGTGAGGCGCCTGTCCCCCCTCCCGCCGCTCCGGCGGCCCCCCTGGAGACGGAAATCGTGGCGCCGGGGTCGGTGTCGCTGTTTCAGATCTTCGTGGGCTTTCTCATCATCGGCGCCACCAGCTTTGGCGGCGGCGTGGTGGCCTATCTGCGCACCGGCCTCGTGAACCAGCGCAAATGGATCGACGACACCACCTTCGTCGAGCTGCTGTCCATCTGCCAGACCTTGCCGGGGCTGAACGCCTCCAACATGGCCATCCTGGTGGGGGACCGGCTGCGCGGCACCGCCGGCGCCGCGGTGGCGCTGGCCGGCATCTGCCTGCCGGGAGGCCTGATGATGGTGGCAGCCGCCGCCGCCTATGCGGCCTCCAAGGGGGAAAGCGGCAGTACGGTGGGAGCCATCCTCCACGGCGCTTCGGCGGCGGCGGTGGGCCTTGTCCTGTCCGTGACCTTCCAACTCGGGCGCAAGACGCTGGGGCGCTTCGCCGACTTCATTTTCGTGGGGCTGACGGTCATCGGCGTGAACGTGCTGCACCAGTCTGTGCTGCTGGTGCTGTTCGTGGTGGGGGCGTTGGCCATCGTGTGGTATCGGCCCGCCCGTCAGCCGCAGGGGGAGGGGCGTCCATGAACCAGATCCCCATGCTGATTGGCGTGTTCGCCTATCTGTCCCTGCTGACGGTGGGCGGCGGCATGGCCGCCTTTCCCGAGATGAAGTCCCTGGTGGTGGACCAGGAGCATTGGATGACCTTCCCGGAGCTCATCCATCTGTATTCCATCGGCCAGATGGCGCCCGGCCCCAACATGATGATGATCGCGGGCATCGGGCAATGGGTGGCCGGCCCCCTCGGGGCGCTGGTGGTGGTCATCGCCTTCTTCCTCCCCACCGGGCTCTTCACCTTGTGGGTGGGGCGCATGTGGACGCGGCTCGCCACCTGGCCCTGGCGCAATTCCATCCAGCGCGGGCTGGCGCCGGTGTCCATCGGGCTGTTGCTGGCGGGCGCCATTTCCATCTCGAAGGGCGCCATCACCGGCTGGGCCAGCGCCGGCATCACGGCGGTGGTGTTCCTGGTGCTGGTGCGTTCCAAGATCAATCCCATCCTGCTCATCGGCGCGGGCGCCCTGGCCGGATATTTCGCTTTCTAGAGCGTCTCAGAGTTTCATGGAAACACTGAGACGCTCTATCTCTTTGTTTTCACGCATTTCCTTCACGCGAACCGGTTCCTGCTTCGCTCGGAAATGCTTTAGGCTCCAGACTCAATCAGGCCCACCAGGTGACGATAGCGGCGAGCGAGACGGCGGCAGCGAAGTTCACGGCGAGC
>NZ_JBQUYX010000014.1:0-5919 GCF_056314145.1 Aquabacter sp. DMC10
AGAGAAGCTGCGCTTCGCCATCCGCGAAGGTGGCCGCACGGTGGGCGCCGGCGTCGTCGCCTCCATCATCGAGTGATCGAAGCGGACCCTCGGTCCGCTTGAGAGACAATCGGGGCGGCACCGCAAGGTGCCGCCCCTTTTCTTTGGGTTCTGTCTGCCTTGGCTCGTGCGTCCCTGATTCTCTGCCGCGCCGTCTTCCTGCTCGCCGCCGGCCTTGCGGGCGCGCCCGGCGCCTTTGCGGCGGCGCGCTGCCCGGAGCGGCCCGCCTGCTCGGGCTGCGGCTGCAAGGGCGGGCCGGGCTATCGGGCACCGGACGGGCGCTGCGTCGGCTTCAAGGACCTCGCCAGCGTGTGCGGCACGCCGCCTGAAACCCGATGTGTCTTCGAGAATGCGCCGGGCACCGGGGCCAATCGCGACTGCGCGCTCGGCGCGCCGGCCGGTCCCCGCCCTTCGACCGCGCCGCCTTCCCCGGCCGATGGGGCGCGGGACGGAAGGTGAGGGCGGGCGGCTTCTTCGCCGGCTGGGGACAGTGCGGGCGGGACGCATGCGCGCCTCTTTACAGACGCCGCGCATGCCACTACACACACGCGTCCGATGCGCTGGGTCGCTTTCCCGGCGCGGCGGACTTTACCCTCGAAGGGGGAAGCCCGCCTGGGCCGCCTTCGGGGCGCCGGCCGTAGGAGTGTAGCTCAACTGGTTAGAGCACCGGTCTCCAAAACCGGGGGTTGGGGGTTCGAGTCCCTCCACTCCTGCCAGGCGCCTCCGAAAGCAGACAGGGGCGAGACGGCCAGCGGGCCGTTGCGGCGGACCCCTTCGAACCACACATAAGGTCCCGCGACCGGGATGCGGCAGGCTCGAGGAGAGCTTTCGACGCGATTCGGGTCGGCGGGAGACGGACCGGCGGAGCGCCGTCTGGTCCATCGCAATTGAGAGCCGCCCGGCGCGTCGCGTGGGGGGGATCGGTGAAGACCTTCCATCGCGGACGCGCGGCGGCAGGTCGGGCAAGGAAGGGCGCCGGGGCGGCCAGAGGGCCGGCCGTAGCGCGGCGTCCGGACAGGTGCCGGGAGCCTTCCGGCACAAAGGTGTATGACATGGCCAAGAACAGTCCCACCGAGTTCTTCCAGCAGGTCCGCGCCGAGACGGCGAAGGTCACCTGGCCGTCCCGCCGTGAAACCCTCATCACCACCGCCATGGTGTTCGTGATGGTGCTGGTGGCCTCGATCTTCTTCCTCGTGGCGGATCAGGTGATGTCGTTCGGCGTCAGCCAGCTCCTGAAAATCGGTCGGTGGTGAGCGTCATGGCCAAGCGCTGGTATATCGTTCACGCCTATTCCAACTTCGAGAAGAAGGTGGCCGACGCCATCCGCGAGCAGGCGGAGCAGCGCGGCGTCGCCGATCTCTTCGAGCAGATCCTCGTCCCCACCGAGAAGGTGGTGGAGGTGCGGCGCGGCCGGAAGGTGGACACCGAGCGGAAGTTCTTCCCCGGTTATGTGCTGGTGAAGATGGACCTCACCGACGAGGCCTTCCACCTCATCAAGAACACCCCCAAGGTCACCGGCTTCCTGGGCGCCGACAACAAGCCCATGCCCATTTCCGAGAATGAGGCCATGCGAATCCTGCAGCAGGTGCAGGAAGGCATCGACCGGCCCAAGCCGTCCATCAGCTTCGAGGTGGGCGAGACGGTCAAGGTTTCCGACGGCCCGTTCGCGTCCTTCAACGGCATTGTCGAGGAAGTGGACGAGACCCGGTCCCGCCTCAAGGTGGCCGTCTCCATCTTCGGCCGCGCCACCCCGGTGGAGCTGGAATTCGGCCAGGTGGAGAAGGTCTGAGGACCTTTTGCGTTCACGAACAAGGCCGGGTCGCCGCGAGGCGCCCGGCCTTTTTCTTTGGCGGCGCCGGTGGCGGGGGGCGCCGCCGAGTCTCTATTTCTGACGCTGCCCTGTGGGTGCCGTCGGGTCTCTAATTCTGACGTCGCCCTGCGGGCGCGTCGGGTTTCTATTTTTGACGTCGCCCTGCGGGCGCCGTGGTGTCTTTACGTTTGACGCCGCCCTGCGGGCGTCGTCATGGCCACCACCCCCGCCAGGATCAGCCCCAGCCCCGCGAACGCGGTCCCGGAGAGGTGCTCGCCCAAGGCGAGGACGCCGATGGCGACCCCGATGGGCACCCGCAGATAGGCCTGCGCCGTCGTTCCCACCGCTCCCAGCCGCTGCACCAGGTGGAAATAGAGCACGAAGGCCAGCGCCGTGGAGGCCAACGCCAGGGCCAGCAAGGCGCCCAGCGAGGCGGGCGAGGGCGTCAGCATCCAGGGCCGGTCAAGGACAAGGCTCAAAGGCACCAGCACCGCCGCGCCGATCATGAGCGAGCCCGTCGCCGGTAAAAGCGGGTCCACCCCCGCAAAGCGCCGCCCCCACACCGCCGCGCCGCCATAACAGGCGCTGGCCGCCACCACGGCGAGCTGCGCCCCCACCTCCCGCCCGAGGCCGGACAGGGCATCCACCCCCACGATGAGCAAGGTGCCCGCCAATCCCCCGACGACGCCCAGCAGTTTCCGCCCGCCGACCGTTTCATGCCGGGTGAGGCCGGCGGTGATGAGGAAGGCAAAGACCGGCGAGGTGGCATTCAGGATGGTGGCGAGCCCCGCATCGAGGGACCGCTCCGCCCAGGCGATGAGGGTGAAGGGCACCACGCTGTTGAGCAGCGCCTGCACCGCGCAATCCCGCCAGAAGCCCATCCCGCGCGGCCAGGACAGGCCCCGCGCCGTCACCACCAGCGCCAGCAGGCCGCCGGCGATGAGCGTGCGCGCTGCAATCAGCGTCACCGGTGGGATGGTCTCCACGCCCACGCGGATGAAGCTGTAGGAGGCGCCCCACAGGGTGGAAAGGAGCAGCAGAAGAGCGAGATCGCAGAGGGACGGGCGGCGCATGGCAATCCGGGGGTGGGGGCAGGGAAGCGGAGCGGAGGGAGACGGCGCCCGCCACCGGAAGCCTAGCCGCATCGACGCGCAAACGCTTCGGCCTCCCCCGAAGCATGGCCGGCTGACCGGCAAAGGGACGGCCGCTAGAATGCCCCCGACCATGCGCCGCCCGGCTCGGGTGGCGTGCGGTCGGGGCGGGCGCGTTGGAGTGTCCAGACGTGCCTTGCCCGCCTCGGGGGCCGCGACAGGCCCGGCGCGGGAGCCGGCCAGGCGGCAGGTCCGTTCAGCCGAAGGGAACAGCCATGCGGCAGGATCGTGGTCAGGCCAAGCGGAGGGGAATGGCGGAGGTGCCTCTCCCGCCGGACACCGGCGGGCGGGCGGAGACCCCCTTGCGTTCCGTCGCTGGCGAGGACGGGCCGCCCAATTTCGCCGCCGGCGGGGCGGTGGCGGAGGTGGCCCATCTCATGGGCGATCCCGCCCGCGCCCATATGCTGTGCGCGCTCATGGGCGGCATGGCCCTGACGGCGGGCGAGCTGGCGGGGGAGGGCGGCATCACCGCCCAGACGGCCAGCGGGCATCTGGCCCGCATGGTGGAGGCGCGGCTCCTGGTGGTGGAGCGGCAGGGCCGCCATCGCTATTTCCGTCTCGCCGGCCCCGACGTGGCGGAGGCGGTGCAGGCGCTGATGGCACTGGCGGCCGCCGGCCCGCGGCGCCACCGCCCGCCGGGTCCGCGCGATGCGGCGGTGCGGCACGCCCGCACCTGCTACGACCATATGGCCGGCCGGGTGGCGGTGGCGCTGGCGGACGCCCTGGCGGCGCGGGGTTTCATTCAGATGGGAGAGGAGGCGGCGCTGCTGACCCCGGCCGGGCGGGACTTCTTCTGCGCCTTCGGCCTTGATCCCGATGTGCCCGCGGCCGCGCGCCGTCCCCTGTGCCGCACCTGCCTCGACTGGTCGGAGCGCCGGCCCCATCTGGCGGGGCGGCTGGGCGCCGCCTTGCTGGACCGCCTGTTGGCCCTGGGGTGGGTGGCGCGGGTGCCGGGCAGTCGCGCGCTGCGCGTCAGCCGGGCCGGAGAGGCCGGCTTCGCGGCCACGTTCGGCGTGCGGGCCGGCGCGGGGGACTGAGGCTCGGCCGACGAAGGCCAGGGGCCTGGGGCACACGGCGGGCGGGCGCGAGGTCAGCTGGGGAAAGGCAAGGCTTGCGTTCTCTTTTAATTCCATTATTCTGGAAGTATGGAATCAAAAGCTGCCGTCCTCGCCTTGTCCGCGCTGGCCCATGAGGGGCGGCTCGCGGCCTTTCGCCTGCTGGTGCAAGCCGGGCCGGAGGGGCTGCCCGCCGGCGAGATCGCCCGGGGGCTCGACATGCCCGCCAACAGCCTGTCCACCAACCTGTCCATTCTCGCCCAGGCCGGGCTGGTCTGGTCCCGGCGGGAGGGGCGGTTCGTGCATTATGGCGTCCAGCTGGAGACCATGGGCGCGCTGCTGGTGCATCTGGCGCAGGAGTGCTGCGGCGGCCGGCCGGAGGTGTGCGCCCCGGTGGCCGATCTTCTGGCCCGTGCCGCCTGCTGCGGGGCAGCGGCACATGAGGGGGCGCAGCCATGACCTCCGCCGCGCCTCCGCTCCAAGAGGCCGGCAGCGACCGCGCCCGTGCGCCGGACGCCGCCTCTGTCTCCCGTGCCCTGGTGGGGGAGGGCCTCGGCACCGCCCTGCTGCTCGCCATGGTGGTGGGGTCGGGCCTCATGGGCGAGCGCCTGTCGGGGGGCAGCGTGGGCCTGGCGCTGCTGGCCAATACGCTCTCCACGGGCGCCGGGCTTGTGGTGCTTATCACCCTGTTCGGCCCGGTGAGCGGCGCCCATTTCAATCCTGCGGTGACCTTGGTGGCGGCGGCGCGGCGCGAGATGCCGCCAGCGCGGGCCCTTGCCTATCTCGCCGCCCAGTTGGCCGGTGCCGTGGCGGGGGTCTGGCTGGCCCATCTCATGTTCGGGGCCGACCTGTTCCAGCTGTCCACCAAGGTGCGCGCGGCGCCGGGGCAGGCCCTGTCCGAAGGGGTGGCCACCTTCGGCCTCATCCTCACCATTCTGGGCGGGGTGCGCCTGCGGCCCTCTGCCGTGCCGGCCCTGGTGGGGCTTTATATCGCGTCCGCTTATTGGTTCACGGCCTCCACCTCCTTCGCCAATCCGGCGGTGACGGTGGCGCGGGCCTTGAGCGACAGCTTTGCCGGCATCGCCCCTCAGTCGGTGCCGGCCTTCATCCTGGCCCAGCTCCTGGGCGCCGCGGTGGCGGCGCTGTGCGGCGGCTGGCTGTTTGACAAGGTGAGGGCATCATGAACCAGGAGACCGGGGCGGCGTTCCCCATTACCATCTATCACAATCCCGCCTGCGGCACGTCCCGCAACGCCCTCGCCATGGTGGAGGCGGCCGGCTATGCGCCCGATGTGGTGCTCTATGTGAAAGCCGGCTGGACGGCGGACCTGCTGCGCGACCTGCTCGCCCGCATGGGCGCTGCCCCCCGGGACATCCTGCGGGAGAAGGGCACGCCCGCCGCCGAGCTGGGCCTGCTGGAGCCGGGCGTGACCGATGACGCGCTCATCGCCGCCATGGTGGCCCATCCCATCCTGGTGAACCGGCCCATCGTGGCAACGCCTCTGGGCGTGAAGCTGTGCCGGCCCTCCGAGGTGGTGCTCACGCTGCTGGAGCGCGGACCGGACCAGTTCACGAAGGAGGATGGCGAGGTGGTGATCGCGAAAGGGTAGGGGCCGGGCACACCGCTGGCGCGCCCTGGCCTCTCAATCGTCACGGGCTCGTCCCGCGCACCCACGGCCAGACGCGGGGCGGGCGTCCGGTCGCATCGTGCGACACCGCCCAGCGCAAGTTCGATGGCGTCACTCATATTAAGAAAAATATCCTAGACCATATTCCTATTTGTGGTCACCTCTGCTAGGGTAGTCCCACCTGGCACCAAGGAGGGGCGCGTCCGGAGCGGCCTGACGGGTGGTGTCGGGGGCGGG
>NZ_JBQUYX010000015.1:1818-5250 GCF_056314145.1 Aquabacter sp. DMC10
GAACGAGGGTGATCGCTGCCCGGTTCACGGGCCTGTAGCTCAGGTGGTTAGAGCGCACCCCTGATAAGGGTGAGGTCGGACGTTCGAGTCGTCCCAGGCCCACCATCTTTCCAGAAGGTTGTCATCGGTACCGTACCTCTTCGTTCTCAGTTCTGGGGCCATAGCTCAGTTGGGAGAGCGCGTGCTTTGCAAGCATGAGGTCGTCGGTTCGATCCCGTCTGGCTCCACCATTTCTCCGAAGGTCTTTTGAAAAAGAGGCTTCGTCGAGGAAGGGGACGAGAGGATACAAGATGGTGTCTCTTCATATTATCCGCGAAATCCCTGTTTCATGTCTTCCATGAGGCCGACCTGTCGGCGGAAGGCATGCTGCTGTCTGACATCGTGAATAGAGCATTGTTCGATCTGCCCTGAGAGGGGCGGGCGGCGATCAAGAAAGACCTGGCCTTGGCCTGGTGTTTCGCAGAGACGTCGCCGGCGGGTGCTGACCGCACCGTCATTGGAACAATGTTGAAGCTGGTCTTTTAAATGAGTGCGTCGACCCGTCCGGATCTAACGGTCCGGGACCTCTGCCGAGGGGTGGGCATCGACGATGAGAACGATCAAGTGTCTTAAGGGCATTCGGTGGATGCCTTGGCGCTAAGAGGCGAAGAAGGACGTGGTACGCTGCGATAAGCTTCGGGGAGCTGCGAACAAGCTTTGATCCGGAGATTTCCGAATGGGGAAACCCACCTTCGAAAACTGGAACTCCGAGGTTTCGACCTCGGTGGGGTTTCGATCTGACCGAAGTTTAGACTTCGGATTTCCAGTTTTCACATGAAGGTATCTGATCCTGAATTCATAGGGGTTAGAGGCGAACCCGGGGAACTGAAACATCTAAGTACCCGGAGGAAAGGACATCAACAGAGACTCCGCTAGTAGTGGCGAGCGAACGCGGATCAGGCCAGTGGTGAAGGTGAGACAATCGGAAGCCGTCAGGAAAGCGGCGCCTTAGTGGGTGACAGCCCCGTACGAGTAAAGCAAACCTTCATCCTCGAGTAAGGCGGGACACGTGAAATCCTGTCTGAACATGGGGGGACCACCCTCCAAGCCTAAGTACTCCTTAGCGACCGATAGCGAACCAGTACCGTGAGGGAAAGGTGAAAAGCACCCCGACGAGGGGAGTGAAACAGTTCCTGAAACCGGATGCCTACAAACAGTGGGAGCCCGCAAGGGTGACCGCGTACCTTTTGTATAATGGGTCAGCGACTTAGTCTGGCGAGCAAGCTTAAGCCGATAGGCGTAGGCGCAGCGAAAGCGAGTCTGAACAGGGCGTTCAGTTCGTCGGATTAGACCCGAAGCCGGGTGATCTAGCCATGAGCAGGTTGAAGGTGCGGTAACACGCACTGGAGGACCGAACCGGTGCCTGTTGAAAAAGTCTCGGATGACTTGTGGCTAGGGGTGAAAGGCCAACCAAACCCGGAAATAGCTGGTTCTCCGCGAAAGCTATTTAGGTAGCGCCTCGTGCGAATACTCCTGGGGGTAGAGCACTGGATGGGCTAGGGGGTCTTACCGATCTACCAAACCTAACCAAACTCCGAATACCAGGAAGTAGTACACGGGAGACACACGGCGGGTGCTAACGTCCGTCGTGGAGAGGGAAACAACCCTGACTAACAGCTAAGGCCCCCAAGTCGTGGCTAAGTGGGAAAGGATGTGAGAGTCCGAAAACAACCAGGAGGTTGGCTTAGAAGCAGCCATCCTTTAAAGAAAGCGTAACAGCTCACTGGTCTAGGATTCTTGCGCCGAAAATGTAACGGGGCTCAAGCCACGCGCCGAAGCTTTAGGTTTGCCTTCGGGCAAGCGGTAGCGGAGCGTTCCGTAAGCCTGCGAAGGAGGACCCGTGAGGGCCTCTGGAGGTATCGGAAGTGCGAATGCTGACATGAGTAACGACAAACAGTGTGAAAGACACTGTCGCCGAAAGTCCAAGGGTTCCTGCGTAAAGCTAATCTGCGCAGGGTTAGCCGGCCCCTAAGGCGAGGCCGAAAGGCGTAGTCGATGGGAACCACGTTAACAATCGTGGGCCAGTGGGTGTGTGACGTATCCGGCAGCTTGTGAGGTCTTATTGGATTGATCTTGCAGGTGAAGGGTACCAGGAAATAGCCCCCACATAGACCGTACCCGAAACCGACACAGGTGGACTGGTAGAGTATACCAAGGCGCTTGAGAGAACTATGCTGAAGGAACTCGGCAATTTACCTCCGTAACTTCGGGATAAGGAGGCCTCTGGCTTGGGCAACCAGGTCGGAGGGGCACAGACCAGGGGGTGGCGACTGTTTAGCAAAAACACAGGGCTCTGCGAAATCGCAAGATGACGTATAGGGTCTGACGCCTGCCCGGTGCCGGAAGGTTAAGAGGAGAGGTGCAAGCTTTGAATCGAAGCCCCGGTAAACGGCGGCCGTAACTATAACGGTCCTAAGGTAGCGAAATTCCTTGTCGGGTAAGTTCCGACCTGCACGAATGGCGTAACGACTTCCCCGCTGTCTCCAGCATAGACTCAGTGAAATTGAATTCCCCGTGAAGATGCGGGGTTCCTGCGGTCAGACGGAAAGACCCCGTGCACCTTTACTGTAGCTTTGCACTGGCATTCGTGTTTGCATGTGTAGGATAGGTGGTAGACGTCGAAGCCGAGGCGCCAGCCTTGGTGGAGTCACCCTTGAAATACCACCCTTGGAAATATGGATGTCTAACCGCGGCCCGTCATCCGGGTCCGGGACAGTGCATGGTGGGCAGTTTGACTGGGGCGGTCGCCTCCCAAAGAGTAACGGAGGCGCGCGATGGTGGGCTCAGAGCGGTCGGAAATCGCTCGTTGAGTGCAATGGCATAAGCCTGCCTGACTGCGAGACTGACAAGTCGAGCAGAGACGAAAGTCGGCCATAGTGATCCGGTGGTCCCTCGTGGACGGGCCATCGCTCAACGGATAAAAGGTACGCCGGGGATAACAGGCTGATGATTCCCAAGAGTCCATATCGACGGAATCGTTTGGCACCTCGATGTCGGCTCATCACATCCTGGGGCTGGAGCAGGTCCCAAGGGTTCGGCTGTTCGCCGATTAAAGTGGTACGTGAGCTGGGTTCAGAACGTCGTGAGACAGTTCGGTCCCTATCTGCCGTGGGTGTCGGAATATTGAGAGGATCTGTCCCTAGTACGAGAGGACCGGGATGGACGTACCTCTGGTGGAGCTGTTGTGGCGCCAGCCGCAGTGCAGCGTAGCTATGTACGGACGGGATAACCGCTGAAAGCATCTAAGCGGGAAACCCACCTCAAAACGAGTATTCCCTTGAGAGGCGTGGAAGACCACCACGTTGATAGGCCGGGTGTGTAAGCGCAGCAATGCGTTCAGCTTACCGGTACTAATCCCTCGATCGGCTTGATCGTTCCCATCCTCGATGTCCA
>NZ_JBQUYX010000016.1:0-2964 GCF_056314145.1 Aquabacter sp. DMC10
GTGGGTATCCGTCCGGTCCCTGCACAGTATTGGTGGGATGCAAAATCGGGGCATGTCGGTTTCCTTCGAAGCATGGAGGATCTCCGATGAATTTGAGACATTTTGAGAACACGGCGCGTCAGTCCTGGTGGCGGGTTCACGTTGAGGCGTGGCGGGAGAGCGGTCTCGACCGCACGAACTATTGCCGCCAGCACGGACTCTGGAAGTGCACGTTCGATCGCTGGCTGAACTATCTGGCGGGCCAGGACGCGGCACGTAAGCATGCGGAATATCAAGCGGAACTGCGCCGTCAGCGGCGCCACGAAGCCCAGGAAAAGCGCCAGAAGAGACGCGCGCGGCTGCGATTTGCCGTGAGCACGGACGAGCGTAATCGTGCGCTCCAGGCGTTCTGGGCGATGCATGTCGAGGCCATGAACTGGAGCGGCATGGGCGTGCGCGAGTACGCCGCCGCGCTGCAGCTGTCGCCCACATCGCTGCGCAAATGGCGCGACCGGCTGGACGATGTCGAGGAAGCGATCGACTGGCGGGCGCATCTTCATCCCTCCGCCCGGCCGGTGGCTGGCACTAGTGCCAGCAAAATGCTCACCGAAAGCCCGTTGACGGCGCCGACGAATAGCGATCCGGAACCCGTTCCGCAGCCGGTTCGGCGCTTCTTCAGCGACGAGCAGAAGCGCGCCATCGCGCTCGAGAGCGACCAGCCCGGCGTCAGCGTGTCGAGCGTGGCGCGCAAGCACGGCATCGTCACCGGGCTGCTGTTCCGCTGGCGGGTGCAGTTCGGCGTGGCGCAGAAGAAGCGCGCGACTATTGCGCCGGTCGCGCTGACCGACGGCGCCCCGATCTCACGTTTGCTGCAGGATCTTTTGCAGCCACCCGACGGCATGATGGCGGTCGATCTCACTGACGGGCGGCGGGTCTTCGCGCCGATCGGCAGCGATCCGCTTGCGGTCCGGGCGCAGGCAGGCTGCGGAGAGATCGCGCCATGATGATCGTTCCCGCCGGCGTAAAGGTGCATCTGGCGCTGGGCTACACCGACATGCGCAAGGGCCTGGATGGGCTCGCCATGCTGGTGCAGCAGACGCTGAAGCAGGATCCGTTCTCCGGCCATCTGTTCGCCTTCCGCGGTCGCAAGGCGACGATGCTCAAGATCCTGTTCTGGGACGGCAATGGGCTGTGCCTGTTCACCAAGCGGATCGACCAGGGCGCCTTCGCGTGGCCGGTAATGACGGGTTATGATGGCTCGATCACGCTCACGCCGGCGCAGCTCGCCATGCTGATCGAGGGCATCGACTGGCGCGCGCCCGAGCGGGTCTGGAAGCCCGCTCTGGCGGGATGAAAAGCCTCCGAACCGCAGCCGCTGCAACGCTTTGATGCTTGGGAGACAAGGGGTTTTGCGGTAGAATCGGGCATGCGGCTCGATCTGGAAAACCTGCCTTCCGACATCAGCCTCCTGCACCAGTTGGTGCGCGAGATGGCCGGCGTCGTCGAGAGCCGTGACGGTGAGATCGAGCGCCTCCAGTCTATCATCAAGAAGCTGCAGCGGGCACAGTTCGGTCGGCGCTCCGAGCGTCTCGATCCGGACCAGCTGGCGCTCGCTTTGGAGGATCTCGACGCGGATATTGCGCGCATCCGCGAGAGCCGTCCGGCTGCTGCGAAGCTGCCGTCGGAACGCACACCTCATCGCAAGCCGCTGCCCGATCACCTGCCACGCGAGGACGTCCGTCTCGACATAGATGATGCGGTTTGCGCGTGCTGTGGCGGTGCGCTCCATGCCATCGGCGAGAGCCAGTCCGAAATGCTCGACTGGATTCCGGCGCAGCTTCGGGTGATCCGCATCACCCGCCCGAAATACGCCTGTCGCCTCTGCGAGAAAGTGGTGCAGGCGTCGGCGCCCGAGCGTCTGATCGCGGGCGGTCCGGCAACGCCGGCGCTGATCGCGCAGGTCCTCGTCAGCAAATATTGCGATCACACGCCGCTGTATCGGCAGTCGCAGATCTTCGCCCGGCACGGCGTCGATCTGGCGCGTTCCACGCTCGCCGGCTGGGTCGGCGGCGCCTGCTGGTGGCTTGAAGCCGTGCACGAGCGACTGTGCCGGAACGTGTTCGCTTCCGACCATCTGTTCGCCGATGATACGCCGGTTCCGGTGCTCGATCCCGGCCGTGGACGCACCAAAACAGGAAGGCTCTGGGTCTATGCCCGCGAGCAGCGCGGCTGGTCTGGACCCGAGCCGCCGGCAGCGGTCTATCTGTTCGCACCGGACCGCCGCGCCGAGCGCCCGGCGGCGCATCTTCAGCACTTCTCCGGCGTGCTGCACGTCGATGGCTATGCCGGCTTCGAGCAGCTGGCGCGCAAAGGCGATGTCGTTCTCGCCGCCTGCTGGGCGCACGCCCGGCGCAAGTTCTATGACGTTGCGCAGGCCACCGGATCGCCGGTTGCCGCCGAGACGCTGCGCCGGATCGGCGAACTCTATGCCGTCGAGGCGCAGATCCGCGGGCAGTCGCCGGCCTATCGGCTTGCCGCGCGCCGGCAGCACTCCCGCCCGCTCGTGGCCGAATTGCGCGCTTGGCTGCAAGCCCAGCTCGCGCAGATCCCCGGACGTAGCTCGCTCGCCGAGGCGATCCGCTATGCACTCACCCGGTGGGAGCCCCTGACCCGGTTCCTGCACGACGGCCGCATCGAACTCGACACCAATCCGGTCGAACGCGCGATCCGTCCCGTCGCCCTCGGGCGCAAGAACCATCTGTTCGCAGGCAGCGACGGCGGCGGGCACCGCTGGGCTGTCATCTGCTCGCTGATTGAGACCGCCAAGCTGAACGACGTCGAACCCTATGCCTACATCGCCGACGTTCTTCAGCGCATGGTGGGCGGTCATCCCGTCAACCGGCTCGATGAATTGCTGCCATGGGCGTGGAAAGCGGGAAATCCCGTCAAGAGCTGACATCAGTGCAGCCCCCGGACGGATACGGT
>NZ_JBQUYX010000017.1:0-1003 GCF_056314145.1 Aquabacter sp. DMC10
CGACCGGCTCATCGAACAGGTGATGCCATGGTCGGCCATCAGTCGCTGGAACTGCTCGCTCGTATATTGACTGCCCTGGTCGCTGTGATGCAGCAGGCTGTCCGGCTTGCCGCGGCGCCAGATCGCCATGATGAGGGCATCGGTAACGAGTTGTGCCGTCATCTCCGCCTTCATTGCCCAGCCGACGACGCGTCGTGAGAACAGGTCGATGACGGCCGCAACGTAGAGCCAGCCCTCCGCGGTCCAAATGTAGGTGAAGTCCGCCACCCATTTCTGATTTGGGGCCGAGGCCTCGAAGGCGCGATCCAGCAGATTGTCCGACGCGGCGGCCCGCACGCCGACATCCTTCGGCAACCCACGACGGCGCGGCCGGGCTCGCAATCCATGCTCCCGCATGATCCGTTCGACCCGATGCAGCCCGCAGGAGAGCCCTTCCGCCAGCACATCGTGCCAGACGCGTCGTGCGCCATAGGTTCGATCGCTGCTCTTGAAGCTCCTGTCGATCGCCGTCGCGAGCACGTCATCCTGCCGGGCATGCTCACTGGGGCTGCGGTTGAGCCAGGCATGAAAGCCCGACCGTGAGACATCCAGAGCGTCGCATAGCCATGCCACCGGCCAGATGCTCCGGTGCTTCGCGATGAAGGCGAACCTCATGTCGCTTCCCTCGCGAAGAAGGCTGCGGCCTTTTTTAGGATATCGCGCTCCGCCTTCAGCTTGGCCACTTCCCTGCGCAGCCGGTCAATCTCGAGCTGCTCGGGCTTCATCTGACCCTGCCCGGGAAAAGCATGCTCAGGATCCGCCTTTGCCTCCCGGACCCATTTACGCAGCACGTTCTCGTGGACATCAAGGTCGCGGGCAGCCTGCGCAACGGCAACGCCCCGATCCTTCACCAACCTCACAGCCTCAAGTTTGAACTCGCGGCTGAACCTCCGTCGTTGCATTCCCGCTCTCCAGTCCCGTTGATCACCTTATCTCGGTGTCCACGAAACCGGCAGCAGGCCAC
>NZ_JBQUYX010000018.1:0-846 GCF_056314145.1 Aquabacter sp. DMC10
TAGGCTCCAGACTCAATCAGGCCCACCAGGTGACGATAGCGGCGAGCGAGACGGCGGCAGCGAAGTTCACGGCGAGCTTGTCGTAGCGGGTGGCGATGCGTCGAAAATCCTTGAGGCGACAGAACATGCGCTCGATGAGGTTGCGCTGCTTGTAGGCGACCGGGTCGAAGGGGTGCCGGTGTTTCCGGGTTTTATTGTTCGGAATCACAGGCATGGTGCCGCGATTCACCAGAAACTGGCGAAGCCCATTGCTGTCGTAGGCGGTGTCGGCGGCACACATACGTCCCGGAGGCAGCGGTGCCAGCAGAACGGCGGCCGCCCTCACATCACCCAATTGGCCTGCCGTTATTTCGAAGGCGATGGGGCGCCCGCAGCCGTCGACGACGGCATGGATTTTGGTGGTGCGTCCGCCACGCGAACGACCAACCGCTTGTGCCGCCTCCCCCCTTTTCCCCCACCTGCAGAGCGGTGAGCTTTGGCCGTCGTGCTGTCGATCATCTGCACGTCATCCGGCGTGACGACGACGAGCGCCTGAAATAGGCGCTGCCATAATCCCCGGGCGGACCAGCGATGAAACCGATTGTAGATGGTCGTCGGTGGGCCGTAGATCGCCGGGCAATCTTGCCAGCGGCATCCCGACTTAAGGACGTGAATGATACCGCTTAGCACGCGACGGTCATCAACTCGGCGGGCGCCAGGGCGATTACGGGGAAGGTGCGGTTCGATCGCAGCCCACTGGAGATCACTCAGCCAGAATTCGCCTGCCATCACCCAAACTCCTTCGGTTAGAAGGTTGAATCACGACAGGAATTCCAGATCAAGGGCTTGATTGGGTTTTAGCCCTAG
>NZ_JBQUYX010000019.1:0-611 GCF_056314145.1 Aquabacter sp. DMC10
TAGGCGTCGACTTCTTCCATCAGCTTCAGGATGGCGTTCTTGCCGAGCTCGGGGTTGCCGTTCTCGAGCGCCACCAGGGCCGAACCGCGCACGATCGGGATGTCGTCGCCGGGGAAGTCGTACTTGGACAGAAGCTCGCGCACTTCCATCTCCACGAGCTCCAGCAGCTCGGGATCGTCGACCATGTCGCACTTGTTCAGGAACACCACCAGGGCGGGCACGCCCACCTGGCGGGCCAGCAGGATGTGCTCGCGGGTCTGCGGCATCGGGCCGTCGGCCGCGGACACCACCAGGATCGCGCCGTCCATCTGCGCCGCGCCGGTGATCATGTTCTTCACATAGTCGGCGTGGCCGGGGCAGTCCACGTGCGCATAGTGGCGGTTCGTGGTCTCGTATTCCACGTGCGCCGTCGAGATCGTGATGCCACGCGCCTTTTCTTCCGGCGCCTTGTCGATCTGGTCGTACGCCGTGAACGTCGCGCCGCCCGTCTCGGCCAGGATCTTCGTGATCGCAGCCGTCAGCGACGTCTTGCCGTGGTCAACGTGACCGATCGTGCCGATGTTGCAGTGCGGCTTCGAGCGGTTGAATTTCTCTTTGGCCATGGGACTCTC
>NZ_JBQUYX010000020.1:0-589 GCF_056314145.1 Aquabacter sp. DMC10
ATTCCCCAGCCGGAGCGCCCGGTTGACCTGCCCTTCCTGATGCCGATCGAAGACGTGTTCTCGATCTCGGGCCGCGGCACCGTGGTGACCGGTCGCGTGGAGCGCGGCATCATCAAGGTGGGCGAGGAAGTGGAAATCGTCGGCATCCGTCCGACCGTGAAGACCACGGTGACCGGCGTCGAAATGTTCCGCAAGCTGCTGGACCAGGGCCAGGCTGGCGACAACGTCGGCATCCTGCTGCGCGGCACCAAGCGCGAGGACGTGGAGCGCGGCCAGGTGGTGTGCAAGCCCGGCTCGGTGAAGCCCCATACCAAGTTCAAGGCGGAAGCCTACATCCTGACCAAGGAAGAAGGCGGTCGTCACACCCCCTTCTTCACCAACTACCGCCCGCAGTTCTACTTCCGCACCACGGACGTGACCGGCGTGTGCACCCTGCCGGAAGGCACCGAAATGGTGATGCCCGGCGACAATGTCTCCATGGACGTGGCGCTGATCGTGCCGATCGCCATGGAAGAGAAGCTGCGCTTCGCCATCCGCGAAGGTGGCCGCACGGTGGGCGCCGGCGTCGTCGCCTCCATCATCGAGTGAT